>NTXX01000003.1 GCA_002559145.1 Bacillus sp. AFS006103 | reverse complement strand
TCGAAATAGAATGCAATAGATACTCCATTCTCCGTTCCAGTTTTTCTAAAAAACGGCGTTTACGCAAAATGAGTTTTTGCCTTTTATTCGAACCTGGCTTTTTCCTGCTAATCAGCTTCTGGAATTCTTTCAACCTTTTGTTTCGGTAGCGCTGTAATGAACGAAGTTCTCTTCCTGTTACAATCAAGTGACTTTTTCCGTCGCTTAAGACGGCCGCATGAATGATCCCTAAATCGCAGCCGGCTTCCTTTTTACCTTGAACCTGCTTTTGTTTTGGTACTTCCACTGCTAGATGCATCCAGTATTGATTTTTATGCCAAACGATTTCGGCACTTTTTATGGTATGGAAATCAATGTACTTTGGTTGAGGAATCTCAAGGGGGGATTGTTGTTTTCCATTGCTAAACCTGAGTTTTTTATCGTACGATTTAATCGCGGTCTTTTTATATTTAACGGAAAAGAATTTTTTGTATTTCCAAGGGTACCTCCACTGTTTCTCACCTTTTGCCCGTATGGCCCTTGTTCTTTTGCAGGTTTCTTCATGTAGCTCTATGATCGATTGAATCGTTTGCGAGTGTAATTTATGGGTGGTGGCATTGTACCATTTCTTTTTTTCAGAGGCACTTGTCCAAACATGATAGGCATCATATAGCCACCAATGGAGATCTAAGCAGTCATTCCACAGATTTGCTGCTTCCTTACGTAGAGTATCGACTAATCTTCTCTCCTCGTCGGTTAAACGGAGTGGAAATTTCCGAATGACAATATCTCCTTTCGATTCTTTTTTCTTCTGTTCTTTCATATTCTTTTTATGGGGTTCCATTTCTTTTTCACCTCCAAATGGAACGTTTGTTCTATGTGTTCATTATACTCCTATGGAATAGTAATTGATAGTAAAAAGAAAAAAATATGGCTTATATCCCCATTTCTGAAGAAAGGGGTTTTACGCCACTATTTGATAAAAGCGGTCAACCAACTCTTTCACTTGATCCTGTTCCAATCCAATGGTCATCATTCATTCCCTCTTTTTCTAAATAGAAGTAGTTTCTACTATTAGTATAGTGCAAACAACAAAGCGAATTTGTGATTTAAATCACGGAAAGAACTTTGAAGAAGGTAAAAGACACCTGCTGTTACTCTTAACAGCAGGTGTCCCTTTAGTAGAAATTAACTTATTTATTCCCCGAACGGCGATTATAATCTCTTTCAATTCCTTGTTTCCAGCTGCGATCAATCTTTTTGCCACTCCGAAGGTTGACCACGGCTTCATTCACCGCTTCATAATTTAATTGGGTTCCCTCATGGTCCGCGTGATATTCAACTGCAAAGTCCTCACCAATTCCAAACCGGGCAGCTGTTGCAATGGCATCGATATTAGCCCCAAGGAACAGGAATTCCCAACCATAGGTGTCCTTTTGGTGTTGAACCAATTTTTTGATTTTGTCCGTTGTAAATTCACGGCTGGCATTTTCCATCCCATCGGTTGTAATAACGAAAAGGACTTTTTCAGCGCGTTCCTCTTCACTCGTTCGCTTTTGTACATTGATGATTTTTTGAATCGTAAAACCAATCGCATCCAGTAATGCAGTGGTTCCGCCAACCTCATAATCTTTTTCAGTGATAGGAGAAATGCCCCTTATATTTATTCGGTCATGTAATAATTCATAATCGTGATCAAATAATGCAGTTGTAACAACAGCTTCTCCTTCTGCCTTTTGCTGCTTCTTCAGCATCGCATTATAACCACCGATAGTATCGGCCTCAAGTCCAGCCATCGAGCCGCTTTTATCTAAAATAAACACTAATTCTGTTAGGTTTCTTTTCATATTCATCATCCCTTGTTATGTGATAAACAAAGAATAACAAATATCGATGAGGAAATGGTCGCTTGGGAAGCGACATTTTAGGCACCGAGTAAGGGCTGGTCAAAAGCGAATAAGGCCTCATTGATTTCATGAATATTGAAATTTTCCTGTTGAATAAAGTACTCAATAATCACATCAAATTTATTGCTGCGAGACAAGGTATAGCCGGCAGCAGCCAGCAGCTCCATCGTTTCCTCCACATTTAAACGTAAAGCAATGGCAAAAGCAATCGTCGTTTTCTTTTTCGGAGTATACTCGGATCCATTACGGATTTTAGAGAATAAGCGTCGGTCAATATTCGCCCGTTTATACGTCTCTACGTCTGTCATTTCTTTTTCATCAATTAAACGAAGCAACCGCTCGGAAAAAGACTCATCGAGTTGGTCCAACAGGTTTACTAAGGAACTCTCTGCCTCTTTTAACTGATCCTTATGAAAAATTTCGACTTCTTGCCGGAATTCCCATATAAAATCTTCTTCCCTATTACGAGCAAACGTGCTTTCTACCTCTTCCACATAATGCTCATCAATAAATTGATGAATCGATGTAAATAATTTCTGGCTTAAACCGAAAGAATTTTTATCAAAAACAACCAGATAAACGAGCATTTCATGATGCAATAAAAAGGAGCTAATGGTGGAAACCGCAATCTGTAATGCCTCCTCCTTAGGGTAACCATAAATGCCCGTCGAAATTAACGGAAAGGCAATCGATTCACATTGATGGTTTTTTGCCAGCTCCAAGGAGTTATTGTAGGATGCCTTTAACAGTGCTGCTTCTTGATGTGAACCACCACGCCAAATCGGTCCGGGTGTATGTATGATATATTTTGCCTCCAAGTAAAAGCCATCTGTCAAAACCGCTTCTCCAACCTTGCAATCTCCCATTTTATCACAGGCATCTTGCAACTCATGGATACCGGCTGCGCGAAAAATAGCACCACAAACACCACCACCCATTTTCAGTGATGTATTCGCAGCATTCACAATTGCATCCACCTTCATCTTGGTAATATCATGGCGAACAATTTCTAACGGCATAAGTTCTCCCCCTCCCCAAATAATGCTTTAATCCTCTACAGCGCGGAATGAGAATGATAGAAAATAAAAATAAAATTCCCATTCGTTCTATTAAAAATCTTCCTTTTTTTATTTTCATTATATCAGAAAATTTATTGGATTTTCTAAAGAACAGGTGCCTGACACTCACCTATTGATATACTTTATATATCTGGTATACTTTATATATCGTTAGTACTATTCTTGTAGAGGTGATAGTTATTAAAATTTGTCCATATTTAGAATACTCATTTCAAATACTAGGTAAAAAGTGGAACGGTTTAATCATTCACTATTTATCTCTTTGTGAAAACAACTCAACCAGTTTTACTGAAATGGTTCAAGCAATTTCTAACATTACCCCTAGAGTCTTATCCATGAGGTTAACTGAACTTATTGAATATGGTTTGGTTAAGAAAGACGTTATTGATACACCACACGTAACGATTTCATATAAATTAACCGAAAAAGGGCAAGCACTTGTTTCTGCCCTTCAGCCGATCCAGAACTGGGCAATTGATTTTAAAGATCATGTTTAATCAAAAATAATAGGAGGAATAAAATGAATAGCAAAAATAATATGATGTGCGATTTGGAAACAGGGGTTTGTGGAAGTGCAGGAGACGAGGAAATGGTAATGCTTGACTTTAATCAACCAAAAAAAGCGATTGAGCTTTATTACGTTACCGACCCCATCTGCTCTCACTGTTGGGCATTAGAGCCAGTTCTCCATCGTTTTGAAGAACAGTATGGCGATCACTTTACAGTTCATACGGTTATGGGCGGATTGTTAGAAAAATGGGGGGATGGACCTGTCGATCCAGCAAACGGAATTGGACAACCGTCTGATGTGGCGGGACACTGGAGAGGAGTTGGTGAATATGCACGTATGCCAATTGATGGCTCACTTTGGTATGACAACCCTATTCACTCATCCTATCCTCCTTCCATTGTTTTCAAAGTCATTCAAAAACAAAATGAAGCATTGGCTCGTGTGTTTTTACGTCGCGTGAGAGAAGCCGTTTTTGCGTTCAATCAAAATATTGCAGAGCATTCAATAATAATTGATATTGTAAATAAACTTGGACTTGATGGTAAAGCAATTGTAAAAGAAGCGGAGCAGCCAAGCGGACAGCAATTATTAAACGAAGATTTTGTGCTAGCTGCAAAATTAGGTGCCAGAGGTTTTCCGACGATTGTTATGATCAATGAGGAAAATAGAGGTGTCAAGATGGTTGGTTCTCGCCCATTAGAATACTACGTTGCAGGGCTAAAACAAGCTTTGGATTCAAAGACTCTCCAACCTAAACAACAACCTGCCCTCTCTAGCCTGCTTGAAAAAGAAAAGCTCTTATTTTCCAAAGAGATTGAAGTTATGTATGATCTTGAAAAAACAGAAATCATCGCATTTGCCAAAAAAGAACTTTCAAAAAGCAGTTATCAAGTGAAGGAAATATTGGGTGAAACTTATTTTTTGAACCAATAATTACAAAAAGAGTGCAGTCACCATTCCATGCGGAATAGTGACTACACTCTTTTTCATGTCTTAATTCCTGGTAACCCGGGTGGTGCCTGACACCAGCCCTCGTGTTTATTGAACTTTTTCTAAATGACAGACAATTTGCTCATAATGATCAGAACATTTTCTTTTTCTCTTCACTTATATCCACTTCTATTACAAATGGTTTTTAATTTGAGCCTGAACTGCTGCGGCTAGTTCGTTTGTATCTTTAAAGATTTTTGAATCAATAGGTTCAGAATAATGTACAGATACTTTGACAGCAGTATGTTTCCCTTTCTTTTCTGTTAATTTATAAGAATCCTTGATGGAAACAGGGATAACTTTTACTCCTGATTTCATAGCGATCCTTAAACTACCAGATTTAAAATCACCCATTTGCGGACCTCTGCTTCTTGTTCCTTCCGGGAAGATGGCCATTGAATGACCCCGTATTAAATTTTCAATCGCTTGGTTTATAGACTTTAAAGAACTGCGCGCATTTTCCCTGTCGATGAACACACAGCCTCGCTCTTTCATCCAAAAACCCAATAATGGAATCTTTTCCATTTCCTTTTTAGCGACAAACGCCATAGTTTGTGGTGCTGTTGAAAATAAAAGTGGAATATCCATATTACTTTGATGGTTTCCAACATATAATACGGATTCATCTAATGGAACATTTTCTATTCCTGTTATTGTTAGGTCGGCACCAGAAATTTTCACTAATTTTTTTGTACATTTTAAAATCAACTTATTAATTAGTTCTAGTTTTTCTTTGTTCTTACCGGCTTTCTTTAATTTATTTATCGTAAATGTTTTGTTTGCTTTACTTAAAATATAACCCCACAAATATCCTTGAAATACTAGAGTGCGCATTTTTTTCCTCTTCTCAAATTTATATAAATAAAAAGGATCAATCGTTTATTCCCACTCATTATATGATAATAATTATCATTATTAATTGACTTAAATCAAGGTTGGTTATTTATTTTAAAGTAAATCAAAGTTAAGAGGGACACTTAGTCTTTCCGTACAAAAAAGCTAGGACGGGTATACCCTTCCTAGCTTGCATGGCAGACCATTCGTTTTCAGAAGGTTTAATGAAAAGCGCCGCCTCTTCCGTATTTTTCACCAGCTCTACGATATCATCTATACTTCTTTTAAATGCTTCCTTTACCCCAAGTTATTTCAATATAACTTTGTAATGAAATTGTAATTTTACTGAGACGTCTCTGTTACAGCTTTCTAGTATATTAAAACTATCAAATCACACTAGGGGGTAACAATCATGCTAAAGAAATTCATTCTAGCATTTACCATCATCGTTTCTTTTGGCTCTTTGTTTGCTAACATAGGTGATAAAGCGGAAGCAGCTTATTATAATTCAAAGGCAGTGGCGGTTGCAAAGTCTAATTTAGGAGTACCTTATCGTTGGGGCGGAATGTCAACTAACGGTTTTGATTGTTCTGGTCTCGTGAAGTATTCTTATGCTAGAGCTGGAAGAACACTAAACCGTACCGCCGCCCAAATGTATTATGGAAACGGATATCGTATCTATAATTATATCCAACCGGGTGATTTAATGTTCTTCGCTCCAACCAAAGCAAGTCGACCGACACATGTCGCGATATATATTGGGAATGGAAAAATGATTATGGCTTCTTCATCAAGAGGAGTCATGATTACAAGCACAAACAATCCATATTGGCATCCAAGATACGTTGGAACCAAACGCGTTTAAAGACCATCTGATAGATGGTCTTTTTTTTATCCCTGAGACCATGTGGAAGGTTCTCGTGGACAACTTCACCACATCAGTAACTATGAGAACCATCCCTTTGAAGCTCAATTTTTTCACTAATCTCCTTTAGTCCGGCACGAATAAGCAGGAAAACAACAATCCATGAAGTGATCATTAAAAAAATATGGCCATAAGGAAACATTCCAGTTATGGGAGTATCCCATAGCGCATGCATCAATACGACGAGGATAAAGACACGTAAAAATTTAATTCTAAATAACATGTTAAGATTAAAGGGCTGATCCCCTTGTACCCTGCAGAATGCCGCACCTGTTAAGCCCGCCCAGGCGACATGGCCGCCAGGTGCTAAGAGCCCGCGCCATAATATTGTGGTATAGAGATTTTGTGTATCCCCGGATAGCAATGCTCTTAAGGCATAGCCAGCTGTTTCAAATGCGGCAAAGCCTGCACCAACGGCCGCACCAATGAGTAGACCATTTAGAATATACCTGTATTTTCGATACTTGACAAAACTAATTACGGTAATCGCTTTGGCAAGCTCTTCAGCAATTCCAATCGTAATCGGATTAATAATATTCTTAAGAATATCAAAAAAAACAAGTGCAACTAACAAGGAGACAATCCCGCCGATGAGCACGACATAAATAATTCGATAAAAGGCAATATTTTGCGGAGCGTTCATTTCCCAGAAGAATATAAGTGTTGTCAACGGAACAGCAAAAGCACCCACTATAATAAGTCCGGGTATAAAATTGATATTACTGAAATAGCTGAACCCAATGTGCAGCCCGACGAACGCGAGAAGCGAAATAATGAATACCCTTGCAAATAGCCAAGGTTTTGGCCATGTGCTTTTTACTTCGGAAATTTTCGGTGTCGTAAGAGCGGTCCCAACGATAAACAGCCGCTCAGCTTCTAGTTCACTATGATTTCGGAAAACACGAGAAAATATATTTTGCATTTTTGGTTCAACCGATTGTTCCAATTTTGGAACCATGTCCACATAGTGGGCAAACTCGTAAAAAAAGCTGTTATCCTCCTCTTGCGAGTTACCCTTAATAAATTTTTCACCGCAGCTTAAGCAGAACTTCACTCCCTCTGGGTTGGAATAAACACATTGTGGGCATTTCATAACTTCACTCCTCTTAGATGTCTAAACGCTTTTTGATGTTATGGAGATATCCACCAAATGAAATAACAATCTCAAAAAGAGTATACCCAATCATAGGTAGTTTTTACTCTACTTAACACAATTCAACCATTTAAAATAAGCCATCAAACACTAGATTTATGCTCACTAGTATTTGATGGCTTATATATTTTCCAATTCAACCTGAAAAAACTTATCGTCTATAACACTTTACTTAAAAATGCTTTGGTTCGGTTATGCTGAGGGTTACTGAATAACTCATTCGGTTCATTTTCTTCAACAATATAGCCGCCGTCCATGAAAATAACCCGATCGCCAACTTCACGTGCAAAGCCCATTTCGTGGGTAACAACCACCATTGTCATCCCCTCTTTAGCAAGCTGTTTCATGACTTCTAATACATCTCCGACCATTTCAGGGTCAAGTGCAGAAGTCGGCTCGTCAAAGAGCATGATTTTTGGATTCATTGCTAGCGCCCTAGCAATGGCAACACGTTGTTTCTGCCCCCCAGAGAGTTCGCCTGGATAACTATTTGCCTTTTCTCTTAAACCAACTTTATCGAGCAACTCATAGGCTAATTTTTCAGCAGCTGATTTCTCGGTCGAACGAATTTTAATAGGCCCCATCGTGAGGTTTTCTAAAACGGTTTTATGAGGGAATAGATTGAAATGCTGAAAAACCATTCCAACTTCTTGTCTAACCTTATTGATATTGATCTTATTGTCTGTTATATCCTGTCCGTTTATGACTACCTCGCCACCTGAAATTTCCTCGAGGCGATTTAAGCAGCGAAGAAACGTACTCTTTCCGGAACCAGATGGACCAATAACACAAACTACCTCTTTTTCTTGTACTATTGCATTGATATCCTTTAAAACCTCTACCTTACCAAACGATTTTCTTAAGTTTTTAACAGTAATCATACTCATCGAAGCTGAATCCTCCTTTCGATGAAATTAGCTAGAATGGTTAATAAATAAATAATAATAAAGTAAATAACACCCACAACTAGCCAAATCTTGAAAGCTTCAAACGTTGCGGAGGCTTGAATTTGCCCTTGCTGTGTTAAATCGGCAATCCCAATAACTGATAAAAGAGAAGTATCTTTTAAACTAATAATCGACTGATTCGTAATGGTAGGCAGCATTCTTCTAAATGCCTGTGGGAGCACCACATAGCGCATCGTTTGGGCACCTGTAAAACCAATCGATCTTGCCGCTTCTGTTTGTCCCTTATCAATCGATTGAATTCCCGCTCTGATAATCTCCGCAAAATACGCCCCAGCATTAATGGCAACAGTGACAATCCCTGCTGTTGTGCTGTTCAAGGACACTATTTGTAAAGAATTGACGCCAAAGTAGATAAAAAATAACTGGACAATAAATGGTGTCCCTCGAATTGCATCCACATAAATCTTTGCAATCCAGTTTAAAATCTTACTCGGAGCCAATCTCAATAAGGCGATGACTAAACCAATAAGAAAACCTAGAATAATTGCAATTACAAAAATATAGAGAGTAACTTGAAGTCCTTTTAATAACATTGGTATAGCCGCAGAAATAATATCCATCCTTATCATCCCCTTTCAACAAGAAAGCGCGCTATAAGCGCGCCTCTAGCTTACAAATCTATTTTTCACCAAGATAAGTTTTTATAATTTTATCATAGGTTCCATCTTTCTTTAACTCAGCAAGACCAGCGTCGATTTTTTTCAAAAGATCCGTATTTTTTCCTTTTAGAACAGCGATTCCATATTGATCCCCATTTAAACGATCACCTACGATTTTTAATCCAAGGTCTTTTTGGGCAATAGCATACGAAATTACTGGATAATCTTCAATAAGTGCATCCGCATTTCCGTTAGAAACCTCTTGGAACATAGCAGGACTATCATTAAATTGAACAACAGAAATTCCTAGTTTAGCAGCATTGTCTGTTGCATATTTTGCACCAGAAGTACCTTTTTTAACCGCAACTTTTTTGCCTTTAAGGTCATTGACAGATTTAATCGTTGAATTATCGTCTTTGACAATTAATGTTAACCCCGCATCAAAATATGGTGTGGAGAAATCTACTATTTTCTTTCTTTCTTCTGTAATACTCATTCCTGCAATAGCCACATCTAGCTGATTAGCTTGCATCGCTGGGATGATACCACCAAAATCCATTGGTGAAAGTTCAATTTTGAAACCTTGATTTTTTGCAATGGCATTGATTAACTCAATATCGATACCCTTATAGTCGTTTCCTTCTTTAAATTCAAACGGAGGATAGGTCGTATCTACACCTACTTTATACACCTTAGCCTTTTCCTCTTTCCCGCTTTTTGCGTCACTACTTCCACAAGCAGCGATAAAGATAGTAAGAATTAAAAACAAACTAAATAAACCAAACTTCTTCATATCAATTTCCCCTTTGTTGTCAGATTATTTCCATTTGCAGAATAGAATGAATTTACTTAATTAATATACCACAGATATTAAAAAGAGCAAAAGAAAAAATTATTGGAATATAAATTATTTTTATTGAATAAATATACTGAAATATTTTAAACAGCAGACAAATATTATTTATTTTTTTAGTTTGTCCACACCTTCCAATTTATTCCTACATTTAATGTATAAATGGAGGTGAAATGATTTGAGTATAGAAGACGTTATTTCAATAGGAGCAAATTGTATTGTTCAAATTAGAAATCGCTTTTTTCTTTTAGTAGAAATTGAAGTGGAAGCAGGGAATGTTGCATTCGAGGAATTCGTGTTTATTCGCGTATCACGACAAGAAGCTAGGACACTGTTGGATGCAGGAGTCCATCGTTGTGAAATTACAACTCGTGTTCCAAGATCGGATGATGTAGAAGTAGAATTTATTTGCATCTTGATTGTAGACGGTGAGGCATTTGCAGTATTTGATGTAGAAAACGCCACAGATGAAGCCGTTCTAGTCGAAATCCCATTAGCAGCAGCACGGCGCTTAATCCGCAGAGGTGCAAGAGAATGTACTGTTATTGACAGATTGCAACGCTAAGGTTTTTAAAAAGAATGAATAGAAGGAAGAGGACTATTACTATAAAATAGTCCTCTTCCTTCTGTAATGAAACTACATTTGTTCTCCTCAATTACTATTAATCCACAAAAACGCCCCATCCGTCTGAATAGCCACCATGTGGTTTGCTTAGGTTATTTAAATTATTCTGTATTTTAATTAATTCATTATAATTTAACAGCATTCTTTTAGAGCAACAACATGCCCATTCTTCAGTTTCGTCGTCTTGGTCTAAGAAACAATTAAACCCTTCCCCTTTTAGTACTTGGGATAATTTTTCACCTATTACTTTATCAGGTACGGCTACAAAAAATTCCACTGATTGTGGTTTATTGAAATTTACTCCATCTTTATATAGACTACGTAACGCATCTCCATCAGCATCATTTGGAAATTTCATTTGTTTTCCTCCATATTCTTGTACATTCAAAGTTGTTTTAATAAATGACTTTACTTTTGTTTCACTTTTCCGGTTGCCTTCCTTAGATTCTCAGCAACCCTATATTTTACAATCTCACGGATTAATTCATAGGGGATGGGCTTATCTAAGGGAAACTGAACAGAGCCTTTAGCACTTTTGTATTCCGATAAATCCTGTTGAAATGCCGCGATTCCACTAGGAGTAGGATAGAATCCGATATGTTTTTTATACGCTGCAAAATGGACAAGATTTCCATATAAAACAAAAGTGGGCATTTGATAACTGATTTTTTCTGTTGCATCTGGTGCAGTTTCCTTGATCACATTCCTTAACGTCATTAGAATTTCCTGGACCTCAAGTGGAAATTGTAAGATGTAGTCATCAATCGTTATAAATTTGCTTTTGTTTTCTTCCATATTAACTCCTTTTGAAAAGAACTTGGAGGTGGTACATTGTATCGGCTCTTTACTTGCACTATTTTACCTATTTCTCTCCTTAATTACCACACTTAAAACCATAAGAACCGTCACTGTGGAGCTCGTTCAGGTTTTTTTATTCGCCTATTTGATCATTTAAATTATATTTTTTCAACTTCCTAATAATAGTCGTTTGATTCACTTCAAGAGCTTTTGCGATTTTTCTTGAGGAATGGTATTTTTTTAATGCATGACGCAGGATTTGCCTTTCGACCTCTTCCACCGCCTGTTTTAGTGGAATAATTCCTTGTGCGGATACAGTCTCTTCCTTTTTCTGAGGTTGTAAATAAGCGGGTAAGTCTTCTGGGTGGATCAATTGGCTTTGTGAGGTAACAACCAATTGCTCTACTAAATGCTCTAATTCCCTTATATTACCGGGCCAGTTATACTCATTTAAAGCATCAAATACATCTTCACCAAAAGAAATATCTAAATGATATTCTTTATTGTATTTATAGAGGAAACGATGCACCAACATTTCTATATCTTCTTTTCTTTCTCTTAAAGGAGGTATGTTAATTGGTACCACATGTAAACGATAAAATAAATCCTCACGAAATTTCCCCGATTCTACCATGCTTTTTAATTGTCTGTTCGTGGCGGCAACGATACGAATATCCACTCTTTTACTTACATTCCCGCCTAAACGTTTAAAGACTTTATCTTGAACTAAATTCAGTAATTTTACTTGGACGTCCAATGGAAGCTCGCCAATTTCATCTAAGAATAAAGTCCCGCCATCCGCCAATTCAACTAAACCTTTTTTTCCACCCTTTTTTGCCCCTGTATAAGCTCCCCCTTCATATCCAAAAAGTTCTGATTCTAGTAAGGATATAGGGATTGCACCACAATTCACTTGAACAAACTCTTTATCTTTTCTTGGACTTAATTCATGAATTAATTTTGCGAGGACCCCTTTCCCCACCCCGGATTCTCCTTCAATTAATATAGACGAATCGAGAGGAGCCACCCTATCAATTAATTCAAGAATTCTAATCATTTTCTTTGATCTCGTTATCAAATTCCCTTCCTTGGTAAAAGAAATATTCTTTTTTTTCATGATGGCATGCGCCACTTCGAGCTTATTTTGTAATTCGATTAATTCCGTAATATCCCGAGTGTTGATAATCACGCGATGAAGCATTCCATCATCTGAAAAAATAGGCTTTCCGGTTACGAATACTTTTCTTCCATTTTGATATTCCTGCTGAACCGATTCAGTCCTGTGGGATTGTAATACCTTCAAGGTTACAGAATTAGAAATAATCCCTTCATCGACCAATTCAACCATATTCTTACCTACAAATACTTCCGGTGGATACCCTGTTACTTTTTTACAGGCTTCACTAACAAATAAGACGTCCCCTTCGCCATTTGTGACGAAAATTTCATCATAGGATGCGTTTATGATTTGAAGAAATTCCTTATTTTCCTGATATGCCTCTGCAAGTGCGGCGGTAACTATTTCAAAATCCTTTTTACATTTCTCAAATACATATTCAATTAAAAATGCCTTTGAATAAATTTGAAACTGATGATCCTTTTTTAAAAGCGAAAAGGTACACCATTGACCATTTTCAGATGCCAGTTGGTTCCATGAGTCATAAACTCTAAAATCAGGATCAATAAATAACTCTACTTTTTCTTCCCAGCCATTTAGGGCAGCCCCTTTCCAGAATTGCTGCTCGCTTAGAACCCCCAAGATTTCGTGATTTTGATTTTCAATCACTAAAGGAAAAGAGATATTGCTGAGTGAATTTTTCACTTCTCTTAATGTAGTCTGACAATAAAAGGTGTTAATCCTCTGATATTCAAGATACATGGCTATTCCCCCACATTTTACCGCTTTTTCAAGGTTAGATAGGATTTGAAAAATAAAATGGTTAACTTATGTAGCTTTAATAAGTATGGAAAAACACCAGTTATCTCCACACAGATTAGTGGATCTAACTGGTATTTTCTTAAAAAAGGGATACTTACCTTTTCTTTGATTTTGATGGGTCAAAGGTAATTTGTTTAATTTCAGTTAAGTGGTTAAAAACCCATTGACCTAAATTCCTTCCATTTCCACTATTTTTCATCCCGCCAAATGGGGCAAGGAAGTCCCAATAGTTGGTAGATTCATTGATATGAACCGTACCATGCTCAAGTTGGTCCGCCATATACCAGGCATCTTCCAGGTTTGATGTAAATACGGAGGAGGTTAATCCATACTGTGTATCATTGGCGATTTCAACCGCTTCCTCCCGTGTTCTGAATTTAATGATAGGAGCAATTGGCCCGAACGTCTCATCCTTTCCGAGAAGCATTGATTGATTGCAATTGATTAAAATAGTAGGTTTGTAGTAGAGACCTTCATGATTGCCCCCGTAAACGACATGGGCGCCCTTACTGACGGCATCCTCAATATGCTCATTCATCTTATTCACAATCGTTTGACTTGATAAAGGGCCTATTTCCGTGTCATCTTCTAAAGGATTGCCCGATTTGATTTTCTTCGTTCTTTCGATTAATAACTGAACAAACTCATCATGAACACTTTCATGAACTAAAATGCGTTCTGCTGCTGTACATACCTGGCCCGCATTATAAAAACAGCCATTAACCGCTGCTTCCACAGCCTCTTCCAAATTAGCATCCTCCATCACAATTTGCGGACCGTTTCCGCCCAGCTCCAACAACGTTCTTCGCAACCCTGCAGCTTGAGCGATTTTTTCCCCAATAGCCGCACTGCCTGTAAAACAGACACCTCGAACATCTTGATGCGTCACCAATTTATGACCCACGTCACCTTTCCCTTGGACCAAATTGATCACTCCCGGCGGAAAACCTGCTTCATCAAAAAGCCGGACAAACCATTCTGCACTAAACGGAGTCGTTTCAGATGGTTTAAAGACGATGGTATTGCCGACTGCCAAGGCATAAGGGATAATCTCAGCTGCAAGTGAAATGGGAAAATTCCAAGGTGTAATCGCACTAATTACCCCGATTGGAGCATGTGTAACATAAATTCTTTTATTATTAGTTCTTTCAAATGTGCTTGGTAAGGTCCATCCCCTAAAACGCTGAACTTCTCCAATCGTATGTTCAATATTGGAAATCCCGAGTTCATACACTTCTTCTCGTGCCTCGGTAATCGTTTTCCCCATTTCTAACGTAATCGTACGAGCCATCTCTTCTCCATATTTCATACCTATTTCATGGGCTTTTTGCAGTAAATCTAATTTATCTAACAAGGGTACCTCAGCCCACTTTTTCTGTGCCTCTTTTGCACTCATAATCGCTAAATCCACTTGTTCTAATGAACTATTTTGATAGGAACCAAGAACTCTTCCGTCAACGGGACTATTAAGTGTGACGAGGTCACCTTCACCATCGATCCATTTTCCATTAATAAACGTCCTAGAGTATAAAGTTGTTGAAGCGGTTTGTTTCATTTCGACTACCTCCTTATTTTTAAAAACAGAGTTTTCAATAAATTTATTTCAGAATGCATCCCTTCAGAGTGATTATTGATCGTAACCACCCTTTTTCATCGGAATAACAACGATTTTGGTAAGAAGGTAGTAACTAAGTCCAGTCAATAGCATGACCGGGATTGAAGCACTAGTATATTTAAAGATTGTTGCTGATTCATAGCTAATCGGATCAAGTAAATAAATATAAGCGAAAAACCCTACCAGACAGGAAATAAACGCAACAACATTCACCCCGCCCCAAAAATGGTAAGCTGATTTCTTATCATCCTTGTAAAGCTGCTCCAGTGAAATTCGCTGCTTTCTTAAAAGGAAATAGTCCGTAATTTGAACACCGATGACTGGTGCAAAAGCAACACCAAGAAAGGCTAGAAATGATGGAATGGAATTTAAAAATTGATTAGGTATAAAGATGCTGATAATCGCAACCGGCAGCAGGACAATAAGCGTAGTTTGATTCCAAGTTGTTTTCTTTTCAATCCATTTAATTTGCCTTAGACCAATTCCTGTCGTATAAGCTCCAACTATGGCCGTGCCGATATTGGCCAAAGCTAAAAACAATAGTGCGATGATTCCAAAGCCAATTCCGCCTACCTCTACGAACCATTTAGTAGGATCATAGTTACCGGTAGCAAGCGCAGAAAATAATCCAATTAGACTAATGACACCCGTGGGCAATCCCATTCCCAGCATCGTTGGCCATAAAGCCTTTCCTGAGCTTGGAACCATTCTTACAATACCACCCATATAAGGCCACCATGAAAGAACACTTGCTACTAATATTTCAAAACCAGCCGTGTAATCCCAAAGGCGGTCACCTGAAGAAGCAAGCGGTTTTGCATTAAAAATCTTGCTAATTCCAACAGTACTGATTAATTTATACATTATTAAAATTCCAGTCAACGCAACAAGGAGACTGATAATAAGAGAAGTATTTTTTACTGAAGCTGAACCACCTCGCAAAGAAATCCAACTAATGGCTAGTGCGGTAAGAGAACTAACGGCTGTTACTATTTGCTGAGAGGATGATTGTAGTAAACCTGAGGCTATTAAAACTTCACTTACAGCTTTCCCAAATAAGATAATTAACAAACAATTCCAGCCAACAATCGATGCATATTGTAGAAAAATGGCAAATATTGAACCCTTTTGACCAAAAATAGGTTTGCTGGAAGCGATGTTTTCTACCCCATATTTTATACTAACCGGAACTGTAGCAAGTGCGACAAAAAACATTCCGACTAAACAACCTGCAATCATGGCGATCATTCCCATTGTTGCATTTAAATAGTAAGCTACAAACCCGCCTATGGAATAACTCCACGCTGCAACTCCTGCACTGAGGGCAACTCCCATTAATCCCCATGAAGACCATGTTCTTTGGTTTTTCGGTAAGGGCCAGCTACTTTGGGCAACTTCTTGTGAAATGGATAGCTCAACATTTTTTACCTTCATAAGAACCACCCCCAAATCATTAAAATGAATGGAATAATGAGTCCAACAAGTGCGAGGTAGAAGTAATCCCTCTTGCTGAAATCATCTCCAAGATTCGTATCGTCGGCCATTTCTACTAAAATATCCTTCAAGTTCTTCGTTCCTTCAACGTTTATAGGTAAATCTGAGTTAATGGCTAAATGCTCCGGAACTGGATGAGTTTCAACATTTGTCTGTTCAGTCATATTCTTTTCCCCTTTCAAGCATAATCAAATCCCATCAGATCGGCATCCAAAATTTTTGATTGAATGGTACACTACCAAATTTTCAGGTTCACCACCCTATTTTTCTTTAAAAACGGGTTAGCATATAGCCTATTAATTATTGTAAGGGCTTTCATCACTAACAATAATACGCTGAATTTTCAGAAAAATCATCACATTTTTAAGAATTCCAAAGATCACACTCCCTAACCTAGTATTTTAACTTCTGTTAAACCTAGATTTAGGGCAGTGGTTAACCCTTCATATGTCGCTTCCTCCAGTGTACGTGGAGCGAGGCAATCACCAATTTGCTGAACTACAGGAGCTAAACCTTTTACTTCTTCAAACAATTCTGTATTAGGAATTCGTCCATAAGCTAAAACAATTGAATCCCAATCACCCACTTCTTCCCTTTCATGCGAAAATAAATTTCTTATGATCACTTTGTCCTGAGCAATCCCTCCTAAATCAAAATGCGGACGCATGTTAACCTTTAATTGATAAAGCTTTCTTAAATATTCATTTCTTAGGTACTGATGAACCTCCTGTCCGATGTGAAGCTTTACAGAAAACAAAGTTACTTCATGGCCCTTTTCCTGTAGAAAAAGAGCTGCTTCGATTCCGGGCCAGTCTCCGGAGAAATCAAACACGAATACCCGTTTTCCAATTCTCTTTGGATGACTGCTAAATAGATTATCTACAGTGGTTACTCTTTGATCATCGATACCCTGCACATGTGGAAGATAGGGTCTGGACCCTGCCGCACAAATGATGACATCAGGCTTCCATTCTAGTAAATCACCGCAGCTGATTCTTTTTCCTAATTGAACTTTAACATTGCTTTTTTCTAATTTACGAGAATAGTTATCTAGCATGGTTTCAGCCAGTTCCTGCCGCATAGGGGCTTTTCGCATGATTTGCAGAAGTCCACCAATCACTGATTGCTGCTCTACAAGTGTGACCTGATGCCCCTGAATGTCCGCTGATAATGCAGCTTGAAGGCCAGCCGGACCTGAACCAATTACGACGACATGCTGTTGTGATTTTATCTTTTGACTAAGCGAGTTCAACTTTTTCTCTTTACCTGCTATAGGATTTTGGACACAACCAATTGTGAGACCTTTATGATAGTGGCCAATACAAGCCTGGAGACATCCAATACAAGCATCAATGCTATTAAGTTCTCCCCTTATCGCTTTATTAGGCATTTGGGGGTCAACGATTAATGCACGGGTCATTCCGACCATATCAGCTTTACCGGTTTTTACGATCTGTTCCGCCTCGATAGGGTCGACAACACGAGTTCCCACAAATACAGGGACAGCACCCGCCATTCGAATTTTAAAGGCATGAAGTGCATTATATCCATGCTTCATTGGAGACCCCGGTGCTATATGAGTAGAACCTGAATAGGTACTTGAATCCCCTGAAGTCACATTAATAAAGTCAACTCGAATTCTTTCCACCAAATATTCAACAATTTTAACTGCATCAGCTACTGTAATCCCATCCATCGTCATTTCATCCGCACTGATCCTGATTCCTACAGTAAATTCTTCACCAACCGTCTTCCAAATTCGCTGCAAAATTTCAAGTATAAAACGCATTCGATTCTCAAACGTTCCTCCGTAATGATCTTTTCGATGATTGGTATTACTTGACCAAAACTGAGCCGGTAAGTATCCATGTGAACATGCAATTTCCACTCCATCCAATCCTGCTTCTTTTGCCAGCTGAGCAGATATAACAAAACCATCAATAACCTCTTCAATATCATCCAAGCTCATTGGCCTTGGCATGGTTCCAAATCGTAAACTTGGTTCTGCAGAGGGCGCCCATGCTGCATAACGGTAATCGCTTGCAATAAACTCCCTTCCACCATGAAAAAGTTGCGCAAATACCTTTGTACCATACTGATGCAATTGTGCAGCCATCCCCGAATAAGCAGGGATAACCGCCTTGTCATACCCAGCAATGGTATGACTGGTCAACATCCCAGATGAATGTACGGCAGCCGCTTCTAGTATGACAAGACCTACTCCTCCTTTTGCGCGTTCAACATGATAGGCAGTCATATCTGATGTTGGAATACCGTCTGCCACATGGTTTGTTTGGTGAGCAGTGCTAAGAATTCTATTCTTAATTTGTGTATTCCCAATTGTAATTTTAGTAAATAAGTACTTAAATTGGGCCATTTTGATCACTCCTTTCAAAGTTCATGTTGAAACCCTCACTATTTATAGTGCAATTACTGTGCCAAGAGCAAAATATCTTTAAGAGGATCCTTCTATCATTGCATTGATTATGTTTTATTGTTTTCTGACTGCCAAAATAAGAGTTCGGAAAGGATTGGATTTTAAAAAAATGAACCTTTTATGCATCATAGTGATGCAAAGAAGGTTCAAAAGTAAAAGTGACATGGTATTTTATTGTATGTTAGTTTTTTGAAATGTCTGTCCCTCTGTTTGCATAAAGATAGACAAAGGGGGGATTTTTATTTTTTTTACAAATAAACTTATTAGAATGACTGTTGCTTATGTTTTTATTACCTCAGCACTTATGAAATTAATGGGTACTGAATTAACGAATCATTTTCTTGGATTAGGACTGCCCTATCCCCACATGATGTTAAAGCTTGTCATTTTAATAGAAATAGTTTGCGGAATTCTACTATTGGTTAATAAAGCTGTAAAAAATGCAGTGGTACCTTTAATTGGGATTATTATCGCAGCTTTTCTTTTAACAAAAGTTCCCTTACTGCACAATGGCCTTCTTCCATTCGCTTTTGGTGCTCGTTTAGACATAGTAATGTTAGTTTTGCTGGTTTGTTTATACAAGCAATATCCTCGCTGATAGCTGCATCCGAAAAATCTAATTTTGGGGTGGCCGTAAAACACAAAACTTCCCTCAAACATCAGTTTGAGGGATCATTTAAACTAACTCGATTAAATCTAATGTTGAAGGAACTCTCTTCTTAAAATGTCATTCCAACGAAATTCTAACAACATCATCCAAATATTTCATGGCATTATATCCAAAAATCTCTAGCTTTTTAGGAATTACTTTCTCTCCAGTATTGATACCTTCTAACTTCATTCTTTGAACGGTTACAAAAAAACGAGGCTGCTCGATTTTTTCATAGTCGACGGGGGTTACATTCATATCGTATTCCATCCCGTTTTTATCAACAAGTACCCCTTCCGAATCCATCTCTATGTTATTAGATTCATTTCCATCCTCACCCACAATTTGGAATTGAAGCGTCTCATATGCTCGATTCTTCACTTCATGATCGCTGATAACAACATTGGTAGTCTGTCCAACTTCCACCTTGTCGATGGAGATAGTGCTGCCCGCATATTCAAAGGTTTGAGGATATTCCTTAGAGGCATCCAGTTCAATGGTTTTATGGTCGTCAAACGCTAATTGAACAGATTCAAATTGAACGTTGACCTCTTTTGGTTTTTCTCCAAAAAGTGGATCAAAGTGGGTTTGAAAAGTACTCCAATTCATGTCTTGACTTGTTTCTGAATACGAGATGCCGCCATACAAATCAGCTTTCATTTTCTTTTTGTTCACTACTAAATTATCAAAATTTAAAGCTTCTATCCGCTTCTCTGACTGCTCATTATTAATACCATATTGCAAAACCGTCGCTGTTGGAGCAATGGTTAGTTTATCAAATCGAACCGGAATTCCCTCAACTTCTGTTTCTTTACCCAATGCATATTCGATAGAGGGGTGTTTGGTTACAGGAATCTCAAAGTTCCACTCCCCTGTTACATTTTCAACGTTCTCGTAAGCCGTAATACGATTCCGGTCAGAGGAATCACGAATCAATTTCTGAAGCTTTGTGATCTTTAGTTGGATGGTCCCGTTATCTTTCTTAAGTGGCAGCAGACTAATCTTCCCTTGATACACATTCTTTTCCTTTTTATTTAAATCGGATTTAAGGTCAGGTGGATAGTACCTTGGATTTGCTTCAGGGCTCATGATTTCATATTGGTTCTCTACCGAAAATCCATCATCATAATTCATTACATATTGATTGGGTTCATCTATATCTTCAATTTCATAAAAAACAAGCGTCTGAACATCATCAGCAATCGCACTCTTGATCTTAATTTTCACCCCCTTACTCTCTGATTCCAGATTCAGCCTTTCACCCAAGTCCTGTTGAAGAAAGCCACGTAATTCCGGATCTTCTTCTGTCCAAGTATAGTATAGTTTGGAAGAGATTCCCGTAAAAAAATCGATTCCTATTAATAATGCGAATACACCTGCAATAAAAAGTCCTTTTCTTACACGTTTCTTATTCTTCTGTAGTCTAAGCTTTTCCTTTTCTGCCAGCCTATCCCTGACGGCCTCCATAAAACCAGATGGAACTTGCGTATTTTCCAGCCTATCAGAAAAATTTAACAGGGTTAACATGACATCCTGAAAGGTTCCCAAATCCTCCTGACAGTCGTGACAATGATAAATATGTTTCTCTAAATCAATCTTTTTCGACCGATCTAGGGTTCTTTCTAAGTAATCAATATAAAACTTATGATACTGTCTACAGCCATGAAAGGTTAATCCATCCCCCATTACTTTTCTAAGTGACTGGATTCCGGAAAACAAGAGCTCTGTCATCTTTTCCACTGAAATTTGGAGAATGTGAGCCACTTCCTCCTGAGAAAATCCTTTTACAAATCTAAGGAATATCGCTTCTTTCTCGGACTCATTCAATTGATCAAGTGCATTAAATAAATCCTTTTGTTGTTCACTTTCCTCTGAAACTTGTAGACTTCTATGATCAGAAAGCTCACGGCAGGTATGTATAAAAATGGATGTAACCCACGTTTCGAATGATGTTTCATTTTTAAATCGAGGCAATTCCTTGTGGACTTTGATAATGGAACGGTAAAAAAGATCTTCCATTTGCCGGTGATTCCTAAGATAGGACCAACCAAGTATATAGAACGATTGTTTTTGAAGATCGAACCAATCGACGATGGATAAAACGCCTTTTTCTCTAATCATCGTGATTGAAATGGAATCTATTTTTGGAATCATAAAAGTGTACCCCTCTTTAACGTCAAAATTCCTTTACCATTCCTTATTCGACAATTTACTTATATTTCCTCCCTATTCATTTTTGTAGAGATTAATTACTTACATTTACTGTAATTTAGGAACGGACTCACAAATGAATGTCGAAATTTGACGAAAAATATCTCTTTTATGTATTCGCTTTCACTTGGTAATTTTATCAGTAGAATATTACAAATTTTTAATGTTTTTAAACTATTCTTTTTTTAAACACAAAGGGGTGTAATAGTAATGCTGCAGGGAAACACGGGGAAAAACAGGGGAAAGGGATTAAAGATCGAAACTGTTCAATTAAGCATCGACGTTCCACGTCATATAAGAGATGTTTTTCAGGACTCAGTAGAAAAAAATGGAAAGACGATGAATGATGTTTTAAAGTTATATATACAAAAGTACATTTGGAAACAAGGAGAATTACAGAGAAATAGGCAAAAACGACGAGAAGAATTAGGATAATCTGCAGGCCAACACTGCGAACTTTCGCAATTAAACAATAATCTCCCGGAAAGATCCTTTCCAAAATAAATCACTGAGGCACAACTAC
Organism: Bacillus sp. AFS006103; assembly: GCA_002559145.1. Taxonomy (GTDB): domain Bacteria; phylum Bacillota; class Bacilli; order Bacillales; family Cytobacillaceae; genus Neobacillus. Next base: position 66,021 of record NTXX01000003.1, on the reverse strand, counting down.
TTCCTTTCAGCAGTTGTGCCTTTTTAGAGCAGAATACGTTGATGAACCTATTGTCTGACAGCTCTAATGGGGCTTTTACTCCCACTAGGTTAATTTGTATCTATATTTGGAGGGATAATCATATCAAACTATTTTCTCCAAAACTGTAATGGTCTGACACTTAAGTGGTAAAAATTAAACAAGGGAGATACAAAAAATGTAGTTTTGCAAAGAGAGGATTAGCAAAATATGATTATTGTTGAAAGGGAACATAGCTATTTCATGGTAACTCAGAATGATCACGCCAAAATTGCAGGGGATATCGCCCGAAACTGTAAAGATGATTATTTTTTTGATCTTACACGGACCCAAGAAGTGCAACTGGCAATCCGAGAACATGACAGAGGTTGGATTGACCTGGATACGTCCCCTGTATGGAATGATAAAACGGAAAAGCCATACTCTTTTATCGACTACCCGATCGTGCTTAAAATTTCTTTTTATAAAAAGGGATTGAATGAAGTTGAAAAAATGAGCAAGTATGCTGGACTGTTATGCAATTTACACTATTCATCATTCATTCAGGATCCTACAGAGCCCGAAGTCATGGAATTTTTGAATGAAGAAAAGCAAAGACAGGAGCAGCTTGTAAAGGAATTGCAAATAGTGGGAAACGAGAAAATGAATGAAACTTTAATGTACCACCTGGATCTGTTAAAATTTTGTGATTATCTTTCCCTGTATATTTGTTTAAATGAACCTGGAGATAATAAAAAAATACATCCCTTTTTCCAAAATGGATTTCCACAGTTATTTCCATTTGTTACGGACAAACCCATCGATGCACATTGGAAAAACCAAGAAACGGTTTCGCTCTCCCTCTCCCCTCTGAAAGGTGAACTAGAAGTAGGACTTCCTTTTAGGGCTGTAAGAAAAGACCAAATAGAGAAACTTGGCATCCTTGATGCCTACAAGGAAACCCCTGTTACTATAAGGAAGATAGCGTTTAAATAGGTGAAAACCTAATAAGGTGAAATCTATTTTCCAGCTCAACAACAAGCAAGCGGAACACCAACAAGATCTTCCCATTACTCCAAACAATAGAAACTCCCTCTTTTATCGGAGGGAGTTTCTTTCTTCTTAAATTATTTATCTGATCTATTCTATTCCCGGAAACCACCCTGGCCTATTAATAATTACCTGCCAGAGAGGATCAGGTATTTCCAGTTCATGCTGATGATTCTTGTTTATTTTGGTGACAATTTCAGATTCTCTACCTTGTTCTACTTTTTGTACCCACTCAGGATCAATAATCAATTCACGTCCCAATGCAATTAATGGGACTCCTGTTTCCAATGCTTCTAAGGCATCATTAGCTGTATAAATGGAACCGACACCGATAACTGGAACCCGGTCACCTACGCGCTCTTGAATGACTTCAAGTCGTGAACGTGTATCCTCCACTCCTCTTCTTGGCGTAGACCTGAAATCCTGCAATGAAACATGGAGATAATCAAGGTCTTTTTCTGCAAGTGCATCTATTAATACTAGTGTGTCAGCCATCGTGATACCAGGTGTTTCAGCTTCCTCAGGGGAAAAACGATAACCTACCAAGAAAGGCTCCTTCGCATATTCAGCTACCACTCTCTTGACTTCATCAACAAGCGCCAACGGAAAAGTAAGCCGTTTCTCAAGCGTGCCACCCCAGCGATCATTCCGGCGATTAGAATGAGGGGAAAAGAATTGCTGAATCAGGTACCCATTGGCACCATGTAATTCAACACCGTCATAACCTGCTTCAATGGCTCGTCGTGTGGTCTCTCCAAAATCACGAATAATCGATTCGATCTCTGTTTCAGTCAATGCCCGGGGAACGGTTTTTCCTTCACCTTCCATAGGCACTGCACTAGCACTTACCACATCACCATCTACTAATTCAGGTGGAACTTGGCGCCCGCCATGGAAGATTTGCAAAATCGCTTTTGCCCCATTCTCTTTAATCGCTGATGCCACACGACGCAAACTTGGTATCATCTCATCTCGGTCTCCAGCAAATTCACCATGAAATCCTTTTCCATTCCTGGTCACATTGGTACATGCGGTTATGACCATTCCAACACCATTGGAACGTCGTTGATAGTACTTGACCTCCGCATCTGTGACGTTCCCGTCAGGATGGGATGACCAATTTGTCATCGGTGCCATGACAATACGATTTTTTAATTGGATCCCTTTTCCTATCGTATAGGACTTAAATAAGGGTGCATAGTTTTCATTTAACATGTCTTTATTCCTCCGCCTAGTTCATTAGGTAAAGTAGGCAAAATTTTTCTCTGCCCACTGACAACTTCATTCTATAGTTTACCGTTTCAATCAAAGCAAATTCCTTCAGATTAAGAGTGCTTTAATATTAATTCTGTTAACGCATCTTTTGGTTGGAAGCCAATCACCTTATCTACTTCAACACCGTCTTTGTAAAGAATTAACGTTGGAATACTCATGACACCCAATGATTTGGTTGTTTCCGGGTTCTCATCAACATTCAGTTTGATAATCCCCACTTTATCACTCATTTCAGCATCGATTTCCTCCAACACAGGTGCAATCATTTTACAAGGGCCGCACCAAGGAGCCCAAAAATCTACCAAAATCAATCCTTCTTTGATTTCTGTAGCAAAAGTTTGATCTGTTACGTGTGAAATAGCCATTATTTATTCCTCCATTATCATTATCATTTTATATTTTTAAAAAAACTTTATTGTACTCTCAGACGAATAGTGGAAAATTACCTTTTTACATCAAAATTCTTCATTCTATTTCCGCTAATTAGAAATTCATGTTTCATGTTTTTCACTTTTGATATTTTTTTAATAGCTGCTAATTTCGTTGATAATTCCATGAACCAATGCTCATCATTTGATTGTAGAGCCAGATCGATTAATGGTAATAGCTGACTTTCCTCATTAACTGTTAGATCAAGCAACTTTTCTGCCGATTTATGATGGAGCCAAATCGACTTGCCAATCGCTTTTTCATTATCACATTCGACCACGTTTACTTTTACAAGTTCTTGAATGGAGTCAACGGTTTCAACATATCCATGAATTAGTTCACCATCCCTGGACCTCCCCTGGACCCAATCTCCATATTCAAATTGATACTTATCGGCCATCGTCATCTACACTCCTTAAATGTTATAGAAAAAGTTACAGTTTGGTTTTAATGAAAAAAGTTTATCATCCATATCGCAATATACTGTAATAAAATAATATACAGTATAAAGAAAAGAAAAAACTAAATTATGGACAATGTTTAATTTTTTCTAGAACCGAACTGAGGGTAATATTCTCTAAATATTTTTCAAAATACAATTCAGCATCATTGAATATTTGATCCATAACAACCTGTGTATTTGACGATATAATACATTTTTGCTCTGGATCACCTGTGCACCAATTCGGTTTCAGGCTTCCGCGTGAAACGGTACGATAAATATCTGCCAATGAAACCTCTTGAGAGTTACAGTCGAGAATATATCCACCGCCAATCCCTTCTTTAGTCCTAACAAACCCATGATTGCGCAAACAGCTCATGATCTTGCGAATCCGCGCCGCATTGGTACAAACATTGGTAGCGATTGACTCACTGCTAGCCATATGATCTGGTAAATATGCTAGATAAACTAAACTATGGACGGCTATCGTAAAATCACTATTCACTTGGATGCTTCCTCCTCAAGAAGATTAATGTAATTTTATTATTTACAGTTTATGAAGTCAACAAAAAAGAACTCCATATCAATAATTTCCACTCTAATCCATAATTTAAATTAAACAAACTGTCATCCATCTAATGTTTTCTTAACTATTATGAGTATCTTCTTTGGTTTTCCAATACCGCTAAACGAATCAGCTTCACTTTTATTTCTATGCTTAATGAAAGCCATTCAGGTTTAAGAATTTTCATTATACATTCCCCCATTAGAGTATTGTTCGGCTTTAAGAAGTTTTTAAACAACCGATTTTGTACCAATATTCATCTGAGATGCATTTGATTTTTCTTCTATGTATAAACATTCCCGTTCCTTCAAAGTTTTTAACATTTTTCGTTCTCCATTTTATGTGAATTATCTACATTTTATTCTTTTTCATTTTATAAATCTCGGAATTTGGATGATGACTGGTACTCCCTCTAAAATATTATATATACGGGCTCCAATTTTATCTCTGAGTATATTATATAGGGTATTGGCCTAATTACTCTCTATACAATTGAAAGGTCGTGTTAGAATGTATAATAACTCAATCCCACAACTTACTGACTACTCAAATGCTATTCCCCAGCATGCAATGTCTTACGGATATGCCTATCCTGATCAGGGACATTGTGTTAATGTTCGTGGATGTGAAAATTTTATTATTATTATCGTGTTGTTTATTTTATTAATCATTATCGGTGCGATTGCTTTTTGCTTTTAGAAATGCAGACCTATTATCAAGCACTTCAAAAAAACATAATAATCTTGTCGATTTAGATGTCGAAAGCCAGGGACAGGGTACGATTCCATGTCCCTTTCAAGTATGCAAAGCTTCAATATCTACCTTAAAAACGATTGGTTATAAATCTTTATCAGTTAACACTTCTAGTGATCCAAAAACCTTTTTGACTTCTTTCTCTAATTCCCGAATGAGCATCAATTCTTCTTTTCTTGTAGATAACTCTTTAACAATGCTGGCATAATACCAATGTTGCTGCGGCTTCCCATGGTTGAAACGCTCCCATACCTTTTCACCTATCAGTTCGAGATCCGCCTTGATAGTTGACAAGTTATGTAATTTATCCGCTGTGATCACTTGGATTTCTTCTAAATTGGCATCTTTTAAGCTATCAATTGTATGCTGTTTTCTTACGCTCCAAGGTAAGCTTTTATCATGTTCTGATGCAGCTAGGACTAAATTAGCTATCTGAGCACCAAATTGTTCTGTCAATTCCTCAAAAGTGGTCGGTGTATCCTCAATTGTGTCATGAAGAATACCTGCAGCAACTACTGCATCGGTACACTTTGCTTCCAGTAAAATCATACCTACTGCAAACGGATGTGTGATATATGGAATATCCGTTGATTTTCTATACTGATTTTTATGTGCTATTGCTGCAAAATTAATGGCTTTTTGAATGATGCTCATTTTTACAAAACTCCCCCCATCTGATCCTTACCTGATTTCTCTTATTATTATATACCGGAGGGAAGGTTCTCATGGTAGTTTTCGTTACTTAGGTGACCAAAAAACGCCACCTAAACCCGTCCCCTTAGTTCTGGAATCTTACTTTTTTAAGAATCTTATGATGTCGTGAATTCAATTTGGAAAATCACTTGTCATTGTATACATATTATTCTATTACATTTAGCTTTTAAATATTTTCTCCATGCTGCATTGAAACATACCTTAGAAAGGTAATGTTCGTTTTTTGTCACAAGCAGTGCTCTTCTACTTCCATTGACCCCAAGAAGGTTTTGTAACAAAATTGACAAAATTATCAGATTTTTCAAAACCATCTATGAACTATAATAGATGTGTGGGGATTTTGGAAAGGAGGAATTTGTAAGGGCTTACATTTTTATGTTTTAACAAATTACCGACATGGGGATGTTGGGAAAATCATTTTAATAGGGGATTGCCTAGAGGAACTCTATTAATCAAATGGAGGGGTTAAAATGAGTTACGAAGTAGTTGAAGAAAAAGTTGAAACGACTCAAACCACAATGAAAGCTCTCATTTATCGCGGACCTGGTAACAAAGAATGGGCTGATGCTCCAAAGCCAACCGTCCAAAAATCAACAGATGCCATTGTTAAGGTATTAAAAACTACTATCTGCGGCACGGATCTACATATTTTGAAAGGAGACGTACCTACCGTTGCTGTTGGAAGAATTTTAGGTCATGAAGGTATTGGAATCATTGAGGAAATAGGGCCGGGAGTACAAAACTTCAAACTAGGTGACAAAGTGTTGATTTCATGCATAACCTCTTGTGGTAAGTGTCCAAATTGTAAAAAGGGCATATATGCTCATTGTGAAGATGGTGGTTGGATTCTTGGTCATACGATAGATGGAACACAAGCTGAATTTGTTCGGATTCCTCATGCGGATACAAGTTTGTATCCAATACCTCCTGGAAGTGATGAGGAAGCCATGGTTATGTTAAGTGATATCCTTCCAACAGGTTTTGAAATTGGCGTACTTAATGGACGTGTGAAACCTGGTGATACCATCGCAATTATCGGAGCTGGTCCAGTAGGCTTATCCGCCTTGTTAACGTCTCAATTTTACTCTCCATCTGAAATTATTATGGTGGATCTCGATAGTAATCGCCTAGATATAGCCAGAAAATTTGGTGCTACAGAATTAGTCAACAGTGCTGATGGAAGAGCTGTACAGAGAATAATGGAACTAACAGAAGGAAAAGGTGTAGACGTCGTCATTGAAGCAGTGGGTATTCCAGCCACATTTGATATCTGCCAGGAAGTCGTCAAGCCTGGAGGGAATATTGCCAACGTTGGGGTTCACGGTAAAAGCGTAGAGCTTCATTTAGAAAAACTATGGATTCAAAACATTACTTTAACAACTGGACTTGTAAGTACAAATTCAACGCCAATGTTATTAAAATCGGTTGCAGCCAACAAAATAGAACCTAAAAAACTAGTTACGCACCGCTTCAAGCTAAATGATATTTTGGAAGCATACAATGTATTTGCAAATGCATCAAAGGAACAAGCGATAAAAGTTATGATCACTAATGATTAACATGGTTTAACAGAAAAAAGTGCCTGACAACATCCAATTTTCCGGATGATGCCTGACACTTTTTCCTATTTACTATTAAATTTCACGCTTCATTCTGCAAAACCATGCCATCGCTCATTTTAATGATATGGTCAGCGTAGGAAAGCATCTCCTCATCATGGGTAACCATTAGTGTTGTGATGTTCAATGTTTTAGTTAATTCCCGGATTAACCTCATCACATCTTTTGACCTTTTTGAATCTAAACTTGCAGTAGGTTCATCTGCAAACAGCACTTTAGGTTGGTGAATAATGGCACGAGCAATGGCAACCCGCTGTTTTTCTCCCCCGGATAACGACGCTGGATAGGCATTTTTCCGATGGTCCATTTCGACTAATTTTAGGATTTTATCTATTTCCTTCTTTTGTTCCCGTTTCTTTAGTTTAGACTCAGATACATCTAACATTAACAGTAGCTGCTCTTCTACGGTGAGAAAAGGAACGAGATGGGCAAATTGGAAGACGAAACCAAATTGACTAGCCCGTATTTTTCGAACTTGTTCAGATTTCATGCTAGTCATATTATTCCCTTCGAATACAACTTGACCATTTGATGCGGATTGAAGTCCCGCAGCAATAGTAAGAAGAGTACTTTTACCAGAGCCAGAGGCACCCACTAAGGCTGTTACTTCTCCCTCTTCAAGACTAAGATTAATTCCTTTTAGTATTTCTTCCTTTATTTCGCCATTCGTAAAGGTTTTTCTAACTTCATCGATTGAAAATATGGTCATATTAAACCTCTCCTTGTTGGATCGCTTGTAATGGTTCGACTTTTTTTATTTGCATACCTGATAGCGTAGCACCAATAAACCCAATAATTAAGAAGACAATGGATAATTGTACGGTCGTCTCAGGTGGTAAATTAAAAGGCATTCCTTTAGGTGCGATCATATTAAAAACTTGACTAAGTGCAACTGATAGACCAATTGCAATGACGGTTATAAAAACCATCTGTGTCCACATCATTTTGAACAACGCACTTGTTTTTAAACCAATTGCTTTTAGAATTCCGTAGAGACCCATTTTTTGAACGTTCATCATATAGAAAAAGATAGCAAACAACATACCGCTGATGACAACTAAAAACCAAACGATCATATTTAAGGACATCTGTTCCGCTTTATAACTTGAAATGGTATTAAGGAACTGTTTTTTCGAAAAGGATTCTAAGCCCTCTACTACTTGTGGTGAATCCCCTCCTGGTACGAAAATCAATTGCATTTCATTAACTCGGTACATTCCTTTATAATCGTCCATACTAATGTAAGCGACAGGTGCATGGCTATATTTACTCTGATCCACAAAACCTTTGACAATAAACTTATTATTGAATTGATTATTCGTTAAGGCATCACCGATTTTAATACCCTCATCTTCCAGGGAGCGATCGAGTACAATCTCGCCTTTTTTAACATGTTGAAAATACTTTGAATCGGTCGATGTCACAAAGGCAACACTACGTTGTTTCCCGGCACGATCATTTAAAAATCCCATTTGAATAGAAAATGCTGCAGCATCTTTCTGTTTTTGTAACAATTTATCTTGGATACGGTTATCTATCCTAGAGAGATTGTACGTTTCTTCTGCATCTTTGGTCATATAGAATTGTCCGTTTGGTAAATCTTTAATTAATGCAGCATTGTCTTGTGATAATCCATTGGCCAAACCAGATATAATAAACGTTAATAAACTAACGAGAAAAACGATTGAACCCAAAATGACAAACCTCATTTTATTTTTCTTCATTTCTTTAAATGCAATGTTCATCTTTATTCCTCCACTCTCTTTCTTTTTGACATCCTTAGTATATAATCGCTTTATGAATGGAAGATGAACAGGTTATTACATTTAAAGATGTTTTCAACTTTGGAAGAGTGATCAAGATGATTTAGTTTCCTTTATACAAACTTAAGTAAAGTAAGTCATTTTTTGATTATTTTTTTGCTGCGTATATAAAGGTTCCCCAGCAAAATTTAAGCTGGGGAACCTTTTTCTGTTTTATTTAGTTGCGATTTTAAAAAGGCGGTCCGGCCTATTAAATGTAAATTTCACATTACTTTATGTAAACTTTTCTTTACATGATGCATATAATACCTTACTCGATGTAAAATCGACCATACTGGAGGTGTATACATGACCTATCAAGAAAAGAGAAGTATTGTATCGTTGATTAGCGCCATCCTCATTTTCGGAACTTATTGCTTGTACATGTACCCGCGCTACCCCGGTGGCGGGTTGGAGACATTGGAAACCTTTCGCTATTGGGGTTCTTTCGTCCTCATCCTGACCTTATTTTCAATCGTCGCGCATATCATAATCAGCATTATTTTTAACATCGTCTTTCGAATGACGACCAGAGAAAAGGAACCAAAATTTGCGGATGAATTGGATAAGTTAATTGACCTGAAAGCGGCCCGAAATTCTTTTTTTGTGTTTATCATCGGATTTCTTCTAGCAATGGGATCGCTGATCATCTTTCAGCCGTCCCAGGTGATGTTCATTATCCTAATCATTTCTGGATTCATTTCTGATGTGACCGGCTCACTTACAAAATTTTATCACTACCGGAAAGGAGTGTAACAGTGGGCAAAACGCTTGTCGGCAATCACATTCGTAAATTACGATTCAACCATGATGAAATGACTCAGCAGCAATTAGCTGACAAGGTTGGCGTAACAAGACAAACCATCGTGGCTCTAGAAAAGGGAAACTACTCCCCATCGCTAGAACTAGCTTTTCGTATTGCTCACGCCTTTAACTTACAGTTGGAAGAGGTATTCTATTATGGGGACAACACAAAGCTGTAAGAACTCTGAATGTTTTGGTTTTGCTTTTTGAATTTATTCAATGGAGGAGATAAAAATGATTTTAAACCAAAAAGCTGCGAAAATCGTGGGAGTACTGTTTATGCTCGCAGCGGTTACGGCGATAGTAGGTCTAAATTTATACAATCCTATTCTAAACGGTCCCGATTACTTGATTAAAGGTTCCGAACACGCCAACCAAGTACTACTCGGAGCGCTTATGGAATTAATTCTTGTTGTTTCAGCGGTTGGGACTGCAACTACAATGTTTCCGATTTTAAGGAAATATAATGAGACAATAGCTCTTTGGCATGTTTGCTTCAGGTTTCTTGAAGCCATTATTATTACTGTTGGTGTAATCAGCGTACTGTCCCTATTGACCTTAAGCCGGGAGTTTGTAGCATCAGGAGTCCCGGATTCCACCTCTTTTCAAGCTTCTGGTACTTTATTAATAGCAGTACATGACTGGACATTTATGCTTGGTCCTCTTTTCATGCTGGGTATCAACACGATGATGTACAGTTATATATTTTATAAATCCAAACTTGTACCCAGATTCATCTCCATCTTGGGTATGACAGGGGCAACTCTTGTTTTTATTTGTGCCTTGTTAGTAATGTTCGGTGTCATTCAACAAGTTTCTGTTTGGGGTGGTATTTTGGCACTCCCAGTCGCAGCGAATGAAATGATTTTAGCAGTATGGCTCATTGTAAAAGGATTCAACGAATCTGCAAATCTAAAAGGAAAAAACTACCTGTCTATTTGATTACTAAAATTGAGAGATTTCGCATATTTATCCTTCAGAAAAAAATATAGTTTCAATTACAGAAATAAAAAGTGTCAGGCACCATCCAATTATTGAAAGGCATCTGACACTTTTTTCTAAAAGGTTGAAGTTATAGGTATTTTAGTCAATAGCTCTTGCGACATTATTCCCACACTTTTTACATTTTCCTTCCAATGCTATTCCGGTTGAAAATTCTTTGACTATATAGCTTTCAATCTTCACAACATCACAACAATAACTGCACCAAACATTTTGTTCTAATTGTCTACGTATATTTTCAGGAATTGAAAGCCATTGTTTATTTGCAGAAAAAGAGATTACTTCTTGGTCTTCTCTTCTGGGCTTTTCTTCTACTTTCTCTAATTTTTCGATAACTTCTTGAATTTTTGTCTTAACTTTTTTAAATTCAATCGTTTGCCACGCATCCAGGATTATGATTAATTCTTTATTGCCTAAATCTGAAATTTTCTCTAATAAAAGGTGTATCAAGCCGCGGTCCCGGTCTTTTAATGTTTCAACAAATTCATATCTGCTACTTTCGGCAGCTTCAATAAGCTTTTTCAATAATTCATCTGCAAAGGTCTCGCGCTCAATGTCCCAACCTTTATCGGTATAGACTAGCATAGGGAGTCTGCCATTATACTCAATGGCTAAATAATGATGAAGAATCAGCCAGTCTATTTTTGAAAGGATCTCATTTTGAGAAATCCCCTTAAACGCCCCGTATACGGGGCTGTAGTCCAATTCTAGCTCTAATAACTTTTTATCTTTCGAGCCTGCAAGGATTTTAGCAAGCATAGCTCGGCCGCCACTCATGATTAAATCATCTGCACCCCGCAGAATAGTTTTAATTTCATTGTCTGGAACAGATTTAATACCGTTTGGATTAAGTTCATATTCCACTCGTTTCCCTTTTTTAACCATTGTCATCCCTCATTTATAAAAAACTCAACCTATTACAAGTATACCATCTTAAAAATGGGCATAAAAACAAATATTGATCACAATCAAAATCAAGCCTGATCAAATGTGCAGACCTCCGGATATTTTGATGGTATACTTATTAAATACTACTATAGCAACGGTGATAAATGTGGTTTATTTATTGACATTGATTTTCCTTATGGTTTGTATTATTTTATTTTTCACCTTTAAAAAACTTTATATTAGAACTTCAACCATGGCCGTGGTTATGACATTGGGGATTGTTACACAGGGTGTTCTATTAAACTATTTTGGAATTCAGTTCTTCCAACACATTTTCGGAAAAATTCTAAGCATTATTAACCTATCCCTTTGGTTTGCCTTTATTCTTTCTTTTATAATCGCCAGTTTGGATGGAAAATTTAAAGACATCCATTATTCCAATCTAATCAATCGTTTTGGGATTGGTACATGGGTTGCTGGTACATCTATTAATGGCATTTTATTTTATAAACAATTTTTCCAATGGGGATTTATTTCGGTCATTATTGCGGTTATTAATATTGTTCTGTGGATTATATATATTGGGATCAGTGTAAAAACCTTTCTAGAAATTTCTCAGACAAAATCCTATCGGAATGTCCATGGGATTCTTCTTCTTACTACTGTCAGCACACAATCGATCGTGCTTTTACTTAACAATGTTTTCAAAGACCTTCCGGTCATCATTAACCTATCCTTACTACTCATAGGGTTTTGTTTTTATCTTGTTTGTGTTTTCTTAATTATCTATAGATACATACAAAGTTCTTGGTCAATTGAAAGTGATTGGAACAATACGAATTGTATTTTACATGGGGCTTTATCTATTTCCGGGATTGCCTGCTTAGTCACAGGCCTCATTAGTATTGATACCATAAGATTGATATGGAGAGCAGCCCTGATTATTTTCATTACAGTTGAGTCTATTGAAATCTACAGACTTTTTAAACGGATTCAACACTATGGCTTCAAAAAGGCAATCTTTATTTATGATGTTACGCAGTGGAGTAGAGTGTTTACTTTTGCCATGTTTTATACATTAACATCTCTAATCCATACCCATTTATTCATTGGTTCCATTGTGATTGACACAATTTTAAACGCAGGCGTTTGGGTAGTCTTAATTCTTCTAATGTTCGAACTAATGCTTTGTTTTAGTGATTTCATAAAAGCTACTAAACAATCATCCCGACAAATTAGTAAAGAAAACAAAGTAAGCTCTCCTTTTTAAATGGGGAGCTTTTAACTTCGATCACCTTTATACATATCCCCTATCAAAAAACACCAGTACCTTAACCGTACTGATGTTTTTTAACATTTTATTTTAGTAATTTGCCTAAATAATACGGCATTTGGCGTCGCCACCAAATCCAATCATGGAAAACATCTTCGCCCCACTCATCAAACAATACTGGAATTTGTTTTTCTTCAAAGGCTTCTTTTAATGTATAGTATGAAGGCAGCCCATCCTGTTCCCAATCACCCAGCCCGGTACAAATAATGATATCTGCTGATCGATATCGATCAATAAACCAGCCGTCATTTTGATTCCATATGTAATCACTCGGTGAATTTTCATATACAAGCGGATCATTTCCGTAATCACCAAAAAAGAAACGCACATCATAAACACCGCTAAGTGCAACGGTTGTTTGGAAGACATCTGGATGTCTCAAGAAAAAGTTCAACGCGTGATAGGCCCCCATACTACAACCTGTTGTCATCATTGGATCAAACCAACCAGTTTTATGTTTAATAAATGGAATAGCTTCTGAAATCACATACCGGTCATATGCCGCGTGGGCTAATGCACGGTCATGCGCCGATTTGGAGTTGTGCAGCCAACTTTCGCTATCTATACTTGCCAATGTAAAAAATTGAACTTTTCCGGATTCAATAAAGTCATAACACACATCAATCATTCCAAAATCATAGTATTCGGTATGCGTCCCTCCAGATGAAGGAAAAACTACGATTGGCATGCCACTGTGTCCATATCTGTTCAACCGCATTTCACGTCCTAATTCGCCACTCCAATGGTTTAACTGTTCTATATGCATAGAACAATCTCCTTCTCCGAATATTTTCGTTCATGTACAAAACGGATAATGTCATCCACTTCTTCATGCGAATCTGCATTAATCGCATAAAATTGATTTCCTTGGAGTTCCGCAAACGCATCTGGAATGCGTCGTTCAAACTTCACACGGTCGCCAAATCGTTCATAAATGGCATTCGTATCATGTTTATACTCATACGCATCACGCTGTGTTATACCGACACAAAACTGGTTTTCGGCATCGGATTCCTTAAATTCTCCTCCTGTCACAAGTGAAGCATACTGTGCAAATAAATCAATGGAGTACGCGAAATTGTACATATCAATCGTGTAGCCGCCAGCCAAGCGATTATTGTATTCAAGTGCAACATAATCCCCATTTTCTAATTTAAAAAACTCAATATGGAAAAAGCGTTCTTTCATGCCAAAAGCTTTCACAATCGCCTTTCCATAGGTTTCAAGCTTTGGATCCATTTCTTTTTGAATCACATAGGCTAAATCCAACTGACCATTAACAAGTTCCAGGGTTGGCACATTATATGTAAAGCTTGTTTGGAAAACAATGTTCCCTTTCTGATCCACTAAACCATCAAATGTACAAAGAACGCCGCCTTCGACATATGGTTCTAAGAAGTACACTTGCGCTTCTCCCCACTCTTTTTCAAAATGGTGTACATCCTCTTCTGAACTTAATTTAAATGTTGCAGCTGATCCAACTCCATTATCCGGTTTAGCGATAACTGGCAGTCCTAATTCATCAATGGCTTTAGCTAACTCCTTTTTTGTTCTAACGATTCTTCCTTCTACAACAGGCACATCTGCTTCTTTAAACAGCTTCTTCATTTCAGATTTATACTTCACTTTTTTCAAGTCATTCATTTTATTGCCGTACACGTTAAATTGCTCACGCAACTGTGCATCAAGTTCTAACCAGTATTCGTTATTGGATTCAATGCGATCAATTGGACCATGTTTATAAAATAAAAATGCAACAGCACGTTTCATTTCGTCTACATCTTCTAAATTATTCACACGATAATATTCTGTTAAAGAGTCTTGTAATTCGGAACCTAATTGGTCATATGGCTCTTCACCAATTCCTAAAACATTGACACCTGCGTCTTTTAAACGATGAGCAAATGGCTGAAAATTACCTGGATAATAGGGTGAAATCAAAATATAATTCATAAAAAAAGCTCCTTCCTCAGAGTCAAAAGATTCATTATTTTTTTCAGGACTTAGGTGCAATTTTTTCAATTGATATTCAATCTAAGCTTCAAAAACATTCAAAAAAAGTAATAGATTCCTCTCATATCAAGTTCAGTCCAATATAATTATTCAGTTTATTCAAGACCACTTTTCACTTAAGAAACGTAAACATTCTGGCAAGTGTTTTGCCCAAGCTTTTTCATTATGTTCTTCATCCGCAAAAATGTTTAAACGAATGCTATCAATTGGAACAGAGCCTTTTATCAGTTGTTGGTAATACTTAAGCGAGCAATCGATATATGCCTGCTTCATACTACCATACATCAATTGTCGATCGGCATCATCGCCTTCCTGAGTCCCCACTTGAATGTACACGCGTTGTTCAGGATCCAAATCTTTTTTACCAATATAACTGTCAAAGGATTTATTTGTAATCCAATTGGCTAAAGAAAAAATGCCTAAACCACCAATTTGATCTTTATATTCAATCCCCATAAAAGCCGTAATATTTCCTCCAAGTGAACTGCCAATCATAGCTGTATGAAATTTATCCGATTTAGTTCGGTAATGTGTATCGATAAACGGCTTCACGACTGTCATAACAAACTCAGCAAACTCCTCGCCTCTTCCGCCTAGTTCAATATCTTCAGGAAGTGGGCTTTCAGTAATTTTCCAAGGCGTATATTCATTAATTCGATCTTGTCCAGCGTTATCTATACCAACAACAATCATCTTCGGTAAATCGGGGTTTTGTTTAATTGCCGGAATAACTTTCCATGAATACCCGCTATAAGCTTCACTACTGTAGAAAACATTTTGTCCATCATGCATATAAACAACTGGATAATTTTCAGCCTCATCTTTATCATAATTTTTCGGCAATAAAACACGCACGCGCCGTTTTTCATTTTTATAAGGCATATGTAATTGATGTGTTTCTAGTTTTAAATAAAAATAGGATGGATTCATTTTACCTCCCTCACTCCCCTAATATTACATTAAATATACTGAATAAACCTAATATTCACAATAAAAAACATGAGAAAAACCGGAAGTTTGTGCTCAAATCCGTGAACCCTTTCATAATGCACAGGATTGATAGCCATCTTTCATTTGTGAGTTTATACAAAAAAATCCCTTATCCTTAATTGGATTCAGGGGATAAACCTTGTGGGCATAACATTTATAACCATGGCGCACATGAAAATAACACCAACTCCAAAGAGCTGGTGTTATTTTATAACTGATATCAGTCGCTTTGGCCAACGGTTTTGTTGTTTTCGTTTTTTGTTATGTCTTTTATTGAACTTAGTTTCAAGGCAGAAGCAAGTATAATTACTATACTTGCTAATCCAATCCATACAAGACTAGATATATGCGAATTCCAAGATAATCCATTCCCGAAGAAGAATAACTCTCGAAGCTCTTGTATCATAAATCGCATCGGCAACCATGAGTAAATCCAATCTCGATAAAATGGAGACATCATTTCAGGTGCGAGTGCCAATAGAGGTGCCCCAAAGAAAAGTAATAAGGCAAAAATAGCGATACTTCTAATCCCCAACCACGAAAGCACCGCTGAAATCATTAAGAAAAAGCTAAAAGAGGTAATCGTTAGGAATAAAGCTGTATCCGTAAACTGTGGAATATGAAATCCTAACATCTCGTCTGCTAGAAGTGTTAAACCAAATCCGACGACAAGAGAAACAATCGCACCGATGAAAATTTGTCCCAGCTTTGCGAAAAAGTTCTCTTTTCGATTCGTAATGGATATTTTACTAACAGCGTTAAAGATAATAGCGGCACTCGCCAAACTACCCATCCATAATGGTTGGAATAAGGAAACAGGAGAATTTCCGTTTGCACTATTTGTACCAATTTCATTCACATTTGTAACCCTTTTTGTTATAGGTGTTGCTAGACTTGCAGCTTGTTTTGCCGTTAGTGTTGCTCCTTGCTTTTCAAGTCCATCTAGCAGTTGTGTACGAACATTGATGTTCATATTGTCAATTATCCCATTCAACATTTGTCCTGCCATTGTTGAAGCTGCTGTATTCATTCCCTGATTGATATAGATTTGAACATCAGGTGAAGATGGTGCTGGTGTCCTTAACGATGCTTGCTTCGCACTAAAATCTTTCGGAATCACCAATGCAGCATAATATTTTTGATGATCTAACCCTTTTAATACGTCCTCTGAACTTTTGACTTCCACCCATTTTACAGCAGGGTCTTCATCTGTTGTTGCTTTTGAACTTTTTTCCATTGTTTCAACGATGGTTTTACCCATATTCATTTCTGGTTGATTAGGAATTTGTACTCCCTCATCCTCATTTACGATGGCAATAGGCAGATTTTTGGGTTGTGGCTGGACTGATGGAAATAATGTTAGAGAAAAAATAAAAATAATTGCCAATGCGAATACCGGTGAAAGTAATACCAGTTTGTTTTTGAACATATTTTAACCTCCTTCATTTTTTGATATAATAATGAACAACTTGTTGTTTATTATATTTTAGATTTTATAATTGATTCCAATTCAGTTCAATAATCAGAAATAACAGCTGTGTTGGTTATCCAACACCTTATATACATGTGTTGGTTAAATTAAAGGAGGGAGCAGCGCGAGATTGTACTATGGATATACCAATAAAAAAAACCGCCATTTAGACGGATTCCTATTTTTGTAGTTTTCTATACTTTTCCATTTCCTGCGATGAATTTTTGTATTCTTCTTTCAAAGATCTCTTTAATAATTTTCCAGCTGATGAAGTCGGGAGATTAGTCCTAAAATCCATCGTTTGAACTGTAGTGGATAATAAACAGCTGTTCCTTATCTAAGTTAACATAATATAATTATAATAAAATTATTTAAACGTCTAAAACAGATGAATATCTATTTATCAACTGTTATTCGAAAATGCAGAAAGAAACCATCTATTATCATTTATTCATAGAAAATGATACGTTAATCATCTGCTGCTACGCGCGCGTGATTGAAAACTTGGGGCTAAGCGTGACGATCAGAAGCATAGCAAAAAATGTATTTGAATATCTGAAAAGCCAAACCGGATTAGATAACACAATATATATAGAAAACGGTGTAGAGTTATTTTGGATGTGACTTCTTGGGTATGGGTCTTTTCCCTCCGTCTTCTAAAATAATATGGTAAAAGAATTTCAAAGCACTCTTTTATGCGAACAGTGATGGTCACTGTTCGCTATGGACTCCGTTAACAAGCTGCTTCATGGCGTTTAACTCCGAGGAAAGCGCCAAAAACCATTCCTTATCCCCTGTTAATAATGCCAAGTCTAGGAGAAATTCAATTTGTGCTTTATTGGTTACATTTGAAACAGGCAGTTTTTTAACCTGTTGGCTTATAATCGGTATGGTTTTGCCAACCGTTTGGTTATTGTCACTTGTAACTACCTTGACCTTCAATACTCCTTCTATACTAGATAGTGCTTCAATATAACCGATTATTAATTCGCCATCCCATGATTCCGCCTTAATCCAATCACCTGTTTTTAATAGAGTATTATTATTTGAGAACACTTTTTTCACCTTCTTGAATTATTTTAAGTTCGATCCTATAGGATATGAGGTTTAACTGTAACTTTTTTCATTACATTTTATATAGAAATCAACAGCCATAAACCTGTTTATTGCCGCTTATTTACAAGATTAACAACTTCTTTGATTGTATACTCCTTTAAATATTCTCCCATATGTTCTTCCACACCAAAGAAAATGCTACATAGAATTCTTTCCATATTCGCTCCAACAATACATGTTTCATTGGATTCTGGACACTTGGGCTTTAGTGCACCTTCTGATGTTATCCTATAGATATCCCAAAGATTCACTTCACTTAGATCTAGGGCAAAAATAAATCCGCCGCCTGTTCCCTCTTTTGATTTAATAAATCCATGTTTCTTTAACAAACTTAGCACTTTTCGTATACGTACCGGATGGACGCCAGCACTTTCAGAGATGGCCTCACTTGTTGACATGCGGTCCGTCTGTAACGCAAGAAAAGTTAAACTATGAATGGCAAGAGTAAAATCACTATTCATGAGCTTGCCTCCTAAGACAACTTTTCATCTATATTTACTAATACATTTATGGTCAGCATTTTTATAAAAATTAACGTACTGTACATTACAGTTAAGTTAGTCAAGACTTTAGCTTAGTGTTTCATGGTAAGCAGATTCGATTTATATGCCCCATTGTTTTTTGACCTGTTCTTCTGCTATTCGTTTAATTTTTTCCCAAGTTATATCTTTTTTCACAATCACGTTAGTATGGTAGTTTTGATTATTAAAATTTACTTTCACAAATACTTCAATCATCCTTTTTTCCTCCTATTAAAATTTCTGTATTGGCCTGCCCCTTAATTTGCCCTTTTTTGTAATTCGGTGTACAAATATGATCGAACTCTACGGGGCAGAAAACTACGAATTTCGTCCTCGTTATAGCCAACCTGTAATCTTTTTTCGTCTAGGATAATTGGCCGGCGCACCATTTTGGGATGCTCGATTATTAATTTGTACAATTCATTAAGCGGTAGGGATTCAATATTTACGTTTAATTCTTGGAACGCCTTTGAATTCGTGGAAATAATTTCGCTAGTCCCTTCTTCTGTCATGCGAAGAATTGATTTAATTTCATCGACAGTGAGCGGATTAGATAAGATGTTTCTTTCCATATAGTCGATTTGATGTTCCTCAAGCCAAGCTTTTGCTTTTCGGCAAGAACCACAGCTAGGTGTGGTATATAGAGTCACCATACTTCTACACACTCCTTAGGTGTTTTTTGTTTTATTCACTTTTAAATGTAATAAAAAACATTACAGTTTCTATACTGTAAATTTAAGCGTTACAGTTCATTTTGTCAATTGTAAAGTATTGGATTAAACGCTCGCCCATCAAATTTATGTTAATAATCTTAATATTCTGTTACAATAAATCACAGATAATTGTCGATCGATTGGACTTGAGGTGAATGAAAATGTATTGGATTCCATTATTTGAAAATGATGTACCAGTAGCTCACTTCTGCTCTTAATGGAGTGAAGGTGACTACATCTCTCCGTAAGGGCAATTTCGACCTAACTAAAAAACGGAGGGAATATAAATTGAAAAACAGCTTATTAGGTTCTATCTATTTAGCTTTAGCCTCTAGTATTTGGGGCGGGATGTACGTTGTTGTTAAAATTGTGGTATCGGTCATACCCCCACTGGAACTTGTCTGGATGCGTTACCTTGTCGCTATTGTCACACTTCTCATTATCGGCTTCATTACACGACAAAAATGGCGAATCGATAAACGTCATTTCTTAATAATCATAGCCATTGGAATCATTGGTAACGCCATTTCAATTGTTACACAGGAAACGGGGACCATGCTGTCCTCCGCACAAATGGGAGCTATCATTACATCTTCAACACCAGCATTTATGGTTATATTTGCTCGCTTACTCCTTAAAGACGAGGTGACGTTAAAAAAGGGACTCTCCGTTTGTTTAGCGACAATTGGGGTTTTTCTCATTGTTGGAGTCAGTCATGTGAACTTTTCCAGTACACTTGGTGGGATTTCACTAATTATTGCTGCTTTAACCTGGGCGCTCATGTCGGTACTCATAAAGCTTGTACCGAGTGATTATTCACAAATTGTGGTAACGACCTATTCCATCTTAGTAGCTCTAATCGTGTTAACACCTTTTGTTTTGCCTCGGTTACACGCAATTAATATCTCTCAACTGACTCACCCGACCATTTGGGGAGGCATCTTATATTTGGGTATTGTCTCAACAGCAGGCGGATTTCTACTTTGGAATCGTGGATTACAAATGCTCAATGCCTCCAGTGGAGGGATATTTTTCTTCTTTCAACCCGTAGTTGGGACCTTACTCGGTTGGGTAGTTCTAGGAGAGTACATTGGTATAACGTTTTGGATGGGCTCCATCCTCATTCTTATTGGTGTTTTATTGGTTATTATGGAGAAAAAATAGTATACAACAACCCCTTCACTTTTTCTGAAGGGGTTTGCTTTTGGTTAATAAATATTCTATAGGGACTTACTTGAAAAAAAAATTTGCCACCCTATTGAAAAATAGATCATAATTGTTAATTTTCGTGTAGATATGAGAATTCATAAGCGGAGAATTTCCGGCTATTGTATATAGAGGAAGCTTAGGAAGCAGATATAAGCGGACATTTTCCGACTAACTGCTCTAAATAAGATAAAATCCAAAGATTTAGATCATATAACCGGAAAAACTTCCTTTATTTTCAAGGAAATATGGGTATTTCCCAATTTAAACGGAATTTTTCCGCTTATTTTTCAAACACAATAAAATCAACATTCAGCTATAACAGAGTCTAAAAAAACCCTAATCGGAATAAGAGGACTGTCTTAATGCATAGACAACTTTCTTAACCTGACATTTACTATTAATTATTATCATAGTTTATAATATTTAACTCCCAAACCTTTCCATCTGAATTTCGTTTCACTTCTTTTAAATATCATAGTGGACTAGTAATGGAAACTATCTTTCTATGTATTAAAAAAAGGATCTTCAACTAATTAGAGAGATTCTCTCTCTTATTGTTTTTTAATAGGTGTAACTACGGCAAATAAATTTTCATTTGGATCCGAGACATTGATCTCAACAATTTTATATCCATTCCCTCCATTTTTACAGTCGTTTTCCTTTGATGTTTTGAATTGAATGTTATTCATTGTTCTTACTTCCTTCCTAGAAAAATTTCTCACAGAAGTTACTATATGCTGAATGATTCAAAAATGTGCATGAATTTTTTAAAAGTGCTTCTTTTTCCATTTATTTAAATTTGATTATTTTCTCCATTCAAACATAGGTGTCTCCACAACAAGAAAAAGCTGCCTCTTTAAGACAGCCGTATCTTCTAGAAAGTACCCCTCAGATGAACAAGTAATAGACTTCGGTCCATACTAGTTTCAGAACATTTATATATTTTGATTGCTTTCATTCTGCCATTGACTGGGTGAACCGGGTGGAAAATAGTAAGGCGGCACTTTAAGCCATCCTCTTCTTTTCATTAGTGTTTTTATGGTTACTCCAAATGTCATGTATTCCTGTAAAAATTCAACCCATAATAAACCAACATCGGTGCGTATCGACTCAATTATGGCGGTAGCACAATATGAAATACCTAGATATATTTTTATACCAATGCTGTTTGCAAGTTCATCATCCGTCAACTTGACGCCAAACGGTACCATATTTGGATCGGAGATTGGCTTAGATTCACTTAAAGGTGGTAAAGGGACTCCTTCTATTCTCATAAATGCTGTTAGTCGTTCTTTCTGAGATTTGAACATTTTTACGGCAGCATGAAAAGCTTTCCTCAATTCGGGGTCAGTTGTACTATTAATGCCTGCTTCTGAATGTACTTGTTCCCCCGCCACCTCAGAAAGGAATGACCAGAAAGTCATAACCTCACCAACATGTAAGGGTGGTTTGGGCTCATCGTCCATCAAAGATTGCAAAACATTTTTAACAGCTTCTAATACGTCTGGCACATTTCTCACCTTCCTGAATTCGGTGAACCTGCTGGATGATACGGCGGTGGCGCATTAAGCCATCCACGTTTTCGCATTTGTGATTTAAAAGTTATTAAAAAGGTTATATGTTCCTGCAAAAATTTGCCCCACATTATACCAACATCGTTACGAATGATTTGAGCTGATGCATTTGCACAGTTTGTTATCGCCATCGATATTTTTTTCTTCAGGCTGTTTGCAAGTTCTTTATCCGTTAACTTGACGCCAAACGGGACACTGTTTGGATCTGAGATAGGTTTCGATTCACTTGTAGGGGGTAAGGGTACTCCTTCTAACCGCAAAAATGCTGTGAGCTGCTCTTTCTGCGATTTGAACATCTCGACTGCTTCATGAAGCGCTTTTCTCAATTCAGGGTCGGTCGTGCTATTAATTCCAGCTTCCGTCTGTACCTGTGTTTCCGCGCATAAAGCTAAAAATAACCAGTAAGACATCACTTCACCAACATGTAAAGGTGATTTGGGCTCTTCGTCAAGCAACGATTGCACTACATTTTTAATAGCCTTCAAAACATCTGGCATATAATTCACCTTCCTTTCTTTAATATAATTTTTCCAGAAGGTATATTTTTCATGCAAGAAGTTTACTGAGTTTACTGCATACAACACCTGAAAAATCGGTTATGTAAGTGGAAAAAGTTTTTATATCTAATTGCCTTTTCCACAGGACTAACCATACCTGAAGTCATCATTGAAAAGTACACCAACCTCATTTCATATATTAATTGGAAATGGTATTATACTTGGGCATCCGTTTACGCTACTTTATTTTTAGCATGGAAATTTTACAAATGGTACTTTAAGTTGAATAACCATTAGATATCTTGTTCCACTAATCCCCCGTTAATGCAATAAGAAAAAGCCGCCAAAATGGCAGCCGAATATATGGGATCAAATAAAAGCCCTTTTGCCCTCTATTTCGAGAAAAAACACCACAGCAAAAAAAGTTACTACCTTAAGACAGCCGTATCTTCTCGGAGAACATACTACGAATCATAAATCGTGAAAATGAACAATAATCGGAACATAAAAAGACGGTCTTTGATATTTTAGGTGTCGACACCTATCTTTTTTTAACCAGCCATATTATTTTTAACTATGGATGCGTTATAGAGAGAGTAATGATCAAGATACAAGTGTTGAGTTCCTAAAGGAAATACAAACTTTAAGGTATTGGTGCCAACTGTATAGCTGATAATTTCTTCCTTGTTCGTTGTTTTAACATCTGTTTTCGGAGAACCAAAATAATTCTTTATATCCTGAATGGTTAAGGCTTTTAAACTAGGATCATAAGATCGAATCTCAAACAACTGCTGCCCTTTATAATAAGCCACAACTACATGTTGTTTACTATAAGTGCAGAAAGTGCCTTTCGCAGCGGCAACATAATCACATTTATCTTCTTTTCCCCAACTCTTTCTTACTTCATCAATAGTATTACTTTTCAAATGAAAATCAGCGTTTATTATTGAACCTACTTTTGCTTTAGTCGCTATATTTATTAGCAATTTATTCTTTGTGCTATTTGTCGCAGACACTGAAGCATTTGATATTGTTTTTGTTATTCGATTATTTAGATTATTTACATTTACAGGTGCAACTTTATTATTATTAATATTATATTTATGTTTCAAAGTTAAAATCCTGTATACACTCTTATTTATAGTATCTTCAGAAATAGTATGATTTTTTACTGCTGAATAAATACTTTTGTAGACAGTGGCCACATTATCCATTCCATGACCAACTAAAATAATGTCGCTCCCCGCGTTTACCGCCCTTACGGCTGCGTCTTTCAAGTTGTAGTGCTTAGCAATCGCACCCATCGTCATATCATCTGTAATGACAACTCCGCCAAATCCAGATTGTTTACGTAAAAGATTTGTAATAATAGTTTTTGACATAGATGCAGGATAATTAGGATCAATTTTTTTAACTAATATGTGAGCAATCATCACCATATCGGCATGGTCTTTGATAGCATTGTTAAAAGGAACTAATTCAACCTTTTTTAGTCTTGTAAGATCATTCAGTACAAATGGAAGTTCCAAATGAGAATCAACGGAAGTGTCTCCGTGACCTGGGAAATGTTTAATAACTGGAATGATTTTTCCAGAACCAATACCTTTCATCATACTAACTCCCAGATTAGAAACAATACTGGAATTTGATCCAAATGAACGGTCCCCTATAACAGTATTTTTAGGATTACTTTGGATATCTAGGACCGGAGCGAAATCTGTGTTAAATCCAAAAGCTTGCAATTCATAGGCGATCACCTTACCGATATTATAGGCGTATTTTTCATCATTTTTATTTCCAATGGTTCTTGCACTCGGTGTGTTTTGGATGGATGTTGGCATTCGGTGTACCCTTCCGCCTTCCTGGTCAACGGATATGAATAGTGGTACTTTATTCTTGCTGTTTACTGTCTTAATTGCATTTGTTAAGTTAACTAATTGAGCAGCATCCTTAACATTCGTCTGATATAGGATTAACCCGCCTGGCTTGTATTTATTAATTAGGTTTTGTGTATTTGAATTAACGGTTATACCATCAAATCCTGCGATTATCATTTGCCCGATTTTTTCATTTAAAGTCATCTTATTAAGCTGCTCTTGAATTGGATCTTTCTTAGGTGGTAAAGTTGTCTTTTGGGTATCTTCTGTTTTGGTATCTTCTGTTTTGGTATGTTCAGTTTGGCTTGTATTCATCTCTTTTTGATTATCCTTATTATTATTAGTTGTATTTTTATTTGAACAACCATTAATAAGTAATAATGCTATTAAAATGAACAGCATTTTCATAATCAACTTTTTCATAGTGTTGTTCCTTTCCAGTTTAAATCAAGTGATTATAGATTCCTCTGCAAAATCTGCCTTAATAAGACAAGAGGTAATACCGATAATAAAACAATAAAGCCACTCTGAAGGGGTTTGCTTTTGTATAATAAATCTTTTTTAAAAAGGAAGAACTGTCGGTAATTGATATCGAAGAAAAATGAAGAATTTATTCTAAATCACGCATACTTATTTCTTTTAACTCATTGCTTTCAATAAGAGAGCGACTATTACCATTTTTTTCCTCCTCTTTCATACCCGCAGAGCTAATAGTTGAACACCTGGCGCAATACCACCGACTCCAGAAGTACCGTTTATAATGTTTATTAAATTCTATACCTGTATCCTTGAACAGATTGTAGTTTGTCAGTAAGGATTGCTCCGTTATTGTATTTCATCTCCACCATAGACTGGTCGGAAAGTCTTTTGAAGTAATCACAACGGTCTCACCTATTTTAGGTGTTGAAATACGAACCTGGTGGTTTAATGCAGCTTCCGTTACTCTTTCAACTGGATCTGTCCACGCATGAAAGGCAAGTGTAAACGCACCCCAATGAACGGGAATTAACAATTGCCCTCCAAGATCCAGATGAGCCTGTACCGTCTCTTCCGGCATCATATGAATACTGGACCATCGCTCGTCATATTGCCCGCATTCTAACAGCGTTAAATCAAACGGACCATATTTTTGGCCAATTTCTTTAAAGTGAGGACCATATCCGCTGTCTCCACTGAAGAATACCTTCGTCCCCTTGCCTGCAATGACCCATGAGCACCACATGGTAGAATCACGGTCAAATAATCCCCTGCCCGAGAAATGTCTTGCCGGTGTACATGCCAGTGTGAGTCCTTTAAATTCCACCTCTTCCCACCAAGCATGTTCAGTAATTTTTTCTGAAGGAACCCCCCATTTGATCAAACGCTGACGAACACCGAGCGGTACAAAAAAACGCGATGCTTTATCCTTTAATTTACAAATGGATTGGTAATCTAGATGATCATAATGATCGTGGGAAATAATAATTGCATCGAGTGTCGGAAAATCCTCAAGATGCACAGAAAGATTACTTTTGTATCGCTTGGTGCCTGCCCACGAAACAGGTGAAGGACGTGGACCGAACATGGGATCAAATAAAAGCCTCTTGCCCTCTATTTCGAGAAAAAAAGCCGAGTGGCCAAACCAGGTGACCCGAGGAGCATCAGAGATTGAGATCATCTCACCAGGCAGGAATGTTTCCGCCTCGATTATAGCCTTAGGTCTCCGATTCGTAGCTCGTGTGAGAGAATCTCTCAGCATACTGATCATCGATTTCCATCCCATAGTCATAGTTGTCGGTAGTTGATTTTCGTATTTTTTCATTAATTGGAATTCTCCTGCTTATAGAGTAGATCTTACATGCCATTAATTATATTATATGTGTCTACTTCTTGTAGTATCTAAATTAATTCATGATCTGTTAGGTTCATCATTTGAAGGGAATTTAAATGTCCCAAACAATTGGATTACTTCCAACTCCAGCTCCCGTATCGGTGTAAATTCTTTTTTTCTAGGTGCTAATTCTTTCACAATACTGGCATAATACCAATGCTGATCCTTTACTCCCTGGTTAAAGCGCTCCCAAACCCTGTCACCAATGGTTTCAAGGTCCGCGCTAATGGATTGCAGATTATGTAATTTATCAGCAGTGATGACTTGTATTTCTTCTATAGATAAATCTTTTAACATATCAATGGTATGTTGTTTTCTTACATGCCAAGGGAGGCTTTTATCTTGTTCTGAAGCAGCTCTGACCAAACTCGCAATATGCTCTCCAAAATTCTCTACTAATGTTTCATAAGTTGTATCGGTATCTTCGAGCGTATCATGAAGAATACCCGCAGCGATGACAGAATCCGAACACCTCTCCTTTTGCAAAAGCATCCCCACGGCAAAAGGATGAGTGATATATGGAATATCTGTTGCTTTCCTCGTCTGATTTCGATGTGCTACTGATGCAAAATTAATTGCTTTCTGAACGATATTCATCTGAATTCCCCCTTGTGATTTCCATTTTTTCTAATGCCCAGTCCGTAATAGATATTCAGAATTTTCCTCCTAGCATATAATCACCCTTTGAATCCCATAGGTTGACATTCACTAGATAAAAATAGGCAAAGCAACACCTATTTACGTCCAATGTATAAAAAGTGTTGACTAGTTCCGATGACATTTTCATCTCTACTTAAGTGATAACCTATTTCTAACCACTTTTTATATTCGCTTTCTTCTAACGAGTTAATCTCTTTTTCTTTACAACGTAAAACATTTTCAACTCCAGCAAATACTAATTCTGTTAACTCAAAGCTTTTCATGAAGTTTTTAGCTTCTTTAAAATCCGTAAAGTAAGCTGTTGTAAAACCTTCTAATGTTTTGTCTTTTTCACTTTCTAAATACTCCAGGATTTCACTAACGGAATCGATTGGAGAGACGTCTGATAAATAATTTTGTAATGGTGCATAGTTAGAGATAAACGCCGTAACAATAATGCCATTAGGCTTTAATAATCTTAATGCGCCTTCTACAGCGATTCTTCTATCAGACTCCTTAGTTAAGTGATATAAAGGTCCCATAAGTAGAATAACATCAAATGTCCTGTTAAAATTCTCTAATTCCAATGCGTTTCCGTGAATATATGATTCTAATGTAATTCCTCTTTCTAAGGATTTCTCTTTAGCAACAACAATATTTTGTTTAGATAAATCCAATAAAGACACCTTATGTCCTTTTTCTGCCAGGTACAAAGAATATCTTCCTGGTCCACCACCAATATCAAATACTTCCAAATGATCTCCTTGTAAATATTCATCTAGGTACTTTTTGGTTATATCGAATTCTATTTTATGTCTCTCAAGTCTTTTCCACTCATCGTATTTTGTATCGTACCATTCTTCAACCTCATTCATTTCCTTCCCCCCTTAGTTTCATTTTGTTTATTGATAAATTTGTAAACCATTATATCCCAATAAAATAAAATATTATTTTACATATATGTCTTCTTTTTGAATATTCGTTACAGGATATCCTCTTTCTTGAACTGTGTAAATCCTAAAATGATTATCTATTTTGCGTATAAAAAAACAGTGGATTTCTTTTTGTGAAATCCACTGTTATTGCTAAAGATGATTCATATATACTTAATCTCTTCTGAAATCGGCCTCTTTTAATGGCACGATTTTTGTTTTGTTAATACTTTTATAGCCTAAATAACCTATTAGGAATAGAGGTAGTCCAATATAAGAAACCAATATACCATACCAGTCAACCTTTGAGCCAATAAATGCCCCGTAGTTTGTTCCAAGCATTGCGATTAAACATAATACTGTCGCCAAAATTGGCCCAAATGGAAACCACTTTGCTTTATAGGGCAGGTCTTTGAAATCTTTTCCTTGTGCAACAAAAGCTTTACGGAATCGATAATGTGTCACCGAAATACTTAACCAAGAAATATAACCAGCTAAGCCAGCAGCATTCAATAGCCAAGAATAAACAGCCCCATCACCAAAAAGGGAGGTAAGGAAGCACAGCATTCCAACAAGGGTTGACGCATATAATGCGTAAATCGGAACACCACCTTTATTTAATTTTTTCAAGAATGACGGAGCTTTTCCTTCTTCCGCCAATACCCAAAGGACACGCGAAGCGGCGTATAAAGTGGAATTCCCAGCTGACAAAACTGAGGTAAGGATTACCGCATTCATGGCAGCAGCCGCAAAGGCAAGACCTGCATTTTCAAATACTAAAGTAAACGGACTCACTGCAATATTCTCTAAATCAGCGCTTAATAATTTGGGGTCGGCATAGCTGATTAAACATCCAATAATAAAAATCGCTAAAACATAAAACAATAAAATTCTCCAGAAAATCTGCTTTACTGCCTTAGGTAAATTTTTCGCAGGATTTTCACTTTCACCGGCTGTAATCCCGACGAGCTCCGTCCCTTGAAAGGCAAATCCCACCACCATAAATACACTAAATATGGATAACAAGCCACCTTTAAATGGAGCTTCTCCTTTTGTGAAATTTTCAAATCCGCCACTATGGCCCTTCAAAATTCCAAAGATCATTAATAACCCAACAACAATAAATAATATAATTGTTGCAACTTTAATCAATGAAAACCAGAATTCTGATTCACCATACCCCTTAACAGATAAAAAGTTTAGACCAAAAATGATTACAAGGAAACTTGCGCTCCAAATAATACCTGGGACATTTGGAAACCAAAATTTCATGATCAATGCCGATGCTGATAATTCTAAAGCAAATATAATCGCATTATTGTACCAATAGTTCCAGCCAACTGCAAAACCCAATGCAGGGTCGACAAACCTTGAGGTATAAGTACTAAAGGAACCTGAAATCGGAATAAATGCTGCCATTTCGCCTAAGCTACCCATGATAAAATACACCATTATTCCTGCAATGATATAGGCAGCTAAAGCTCCACCAGGCCCAGCATCATGAATCGTTGTTCCACTTGCTAAAAATAACCCTGTTCCAATTGTTCCCCCGATAGCAATCATGGTAAGATGCCGTGTTTTAAGCTTTCTTTCTAAGTGCTCGCCAAACTCGTGTTCATGGACTGTTTCTTGGGCTTTAAGTGCCGTATTTTGCATATAACACCTCTTTTTTTAATATTAAAGTTGGTTAGTAGGTCTTCTTCTTTTCTATTTAATTTAACTGGTAAAATTTACTTTACACAGTCGACTTGCTCAAGTAATCTTGACAGATTCATAGTTTTTAGACCTTCTGCAGATTTCTCAATATCTTTTGAAAAAATGCGGTCCTTTTTAATGGACGGAACAAGTTCTCTTCCTTTCTCATAAAGCCGCTTGGTTTGGCTAGCCATTTTTTCAACTCCACGGTATTCAACTGCCTGCATCGCACAAATAAACTCAATGGCGAGGACTCTTCTTGTATTCTGAATAATTTGATGAGCATGCCTTGAACCGATTGTTCCCATGCTGACATGGTCCTCTTGATTCGCCGATGAAGGAATTGAATCCACACTTGCTGGATGTGCCAGCGTTTTGTTTTCTGATACAAGAGAGGCGGCAACATATTGCATGATCATAGCACCAGATTGTAATCCCGGTTCAGGGCTTAAAAATGGCGGTAAATCATTTAACTGTGGATTGATTAACCGTTCAATTCGTCTTTCAGATATATTTGCCATTTCCGCAACAGCAATTTTCATAAAATCCATGGCAAAAGCAATGGGCTGCCCATGGAAGTTCCCACCCGAAATGACTTTTTCACCGTCATCAAAAATTAGTGGATTATCTGTTGCTGCATTCATCTCAATTTCTAATTTTTCTTTAACATAATCAAGTGTTTGCCATGTGGCACCATGAACTTGCGGGATACAGCGGAGGGAATAAGCATCCTGCACTCTCAATTCCCCCTGTGTCGTCGTCAATAAACTATCGCTTAGGTAACCTCGGATTCGTGCGGCGGTATCAATTTGCTGTTTATACCCCCTTGCGATATGAACCTCTTCAGCAAAGGCATCAATAATCCCTTGTAATCCTTCAATGGTCATAGAAGAAATTAACTCACTTTGGAATGCGAGCTGTTCTGCTTCTAGATAACCGACAACTCCCATTGCAGTCATTGCTTGGGTTCCATTGATAAGGGCAAGGCCTTCTTTTGCCTCAAGTGTTACTGGGAAAATTCCTTCTTCCTGTAAGGCTTCCATTGAATCCAATCGATTTCCTTTATAAAATACTTCTCCTTCCCCGATTAGCACTAACGCCAAGTGTGAAAGCGGTGCCAAATCTCCGCTTGCTCCAAGGGAACCTTGCTGCGGAATCACAGGGATAATATCCTTGTTTACTAAATCTAGTAACCTTTCAATAACAAGCGGTCTAATTCCAGAATACCCTTTTAATAATGCGTTAGCGCGAAGTAGGACCATTGCCTTTGCGACAACCTCTGGGAACGGCTCACCTACGCCGCAAGCATGTGAACGAATTAAATTAAGCTGAAGATCTTGAACATGATCTTTATTAATAAGGACATCACTAAATTTTCCAAACCCGGTTGTAATCCCATAGACTACTTTTGATTCTGAAACTATTCTTTCAACCGCTTCCCGACTCTTTCTAGCAGACTCCATACTCTTTTCTGAAGCACTTACCCTCTGATTTCCGTATAAAATTTCCTTCATTTCTTTCAATGTTAAATTTTGACCTGTTAATGTTATCATTAATGTCACTCCTCTACCACTCTAGTATAATAAAGAAAGAGGCTGGATTCCGATTCCTATTAGAATTGGAGTCCAGCCTCTTTTATTCCCACTTTTGAATATTTAACAATTTTTATAAGCTGCCTCATGCGTTATCCATCCCTTCTTCATAGTCTATAATATTATCACCATGAAACTATTATATGTAACGTAAATCTTAATTGTCAACAGAAAATTCCGAATTTTAACACGATATTACTTTAGCACAATAGTTAATGAAAGGGACTACCCACTAAGGCTTTCAGTTACAATACTATGTTTGTGTGGCAAATGAGTAAATCATACGAGGCCAAACTTCTTAATAAAGGGGTGCGTTTCTCTAACAAGGAATGCGTCTATTTTTTATTTAAGGGACATTTTACTTACCAAACACATAAATGTTTCAATAGAGAGGCTCCTAATCTAAAAAAGAATTTTGTTTCAAACTGATATACTTATTAGTGAGGTGAGAAAAATGAATAGTGAAATTCGAAATCCTTATGAAAAAATTCTGAAACAAAAACGATGGTCTAATGACACCATAGCTGCGGGCCGTCGTCATACCATTGGGCTTAAATCGGACGGCACGGTGACCGCTGTGGGTGATAATAAATTTGGCCAATGTGATGTAAGTGGTTGGCATGATATGGTGGCGGTCGCGACGGGTAATGTTCATATGGCGACGAACACGGGTAATGCTCATACCATCGGGCTTAAATCGGACGGTACGATGACGGCAGTAGGTTGGAATAAGCATAACCAATGCGATGTAAACGACTGGTGCGATATTGTAGCGGTTGCGGCGGGATGGCGTCGTACCATTGGGCTTAAATCGGACGGCACGGTGGTAGCTGTGGGCCGAAATAATGAAGGTGAATGCAATGTAAGCAGCTGGCATGATATGGTGGCAGTCGCGGCGGGCGACTGGCATACCATCGGGCTTAAATTGGACGGCACAGTGACGGCAGTGGGTAATAATCGGTATCGCCAATGCAATGTAAGAGAATGGTACAGCATAGAGGCAGTTGCGGCGGGTTATCTTCATACTGTTGGGCTTAAATCGGACGGCACGGTCACGGCTGTGGGTCAAAATAAGGTTGGACAATGCGATGTGAGCGGATGGCGCGATATTGTGGCGATCGCAGCGGGTAGTAATCATACCATCGGCCTTCAATCGGACGGCACAGTTGCGGCTGTTGGGTGGAACGCATATGGTCAATGCAATGTAAGTGATTGGCGTGATATTGTGGCGGTTGCGGCGGGTTGCTCTCATACCATCGGCCTTCAATCGGACGGCACGGTGGTGGCTGTGGGTGATAATGAATATGGCCAATGCGATGTAAGCGGCTGGCACGGCATTCAACTGCCCGGCAATTAGTTTTCGCGAGAGATGGGGTCAGTCTCCAATATCCCCCATTTCCTATGTAAATTCATCAGACCATACCATTAACTTTACTACCAAAATATATTTTTAGTCGTAAGAGATGCGCTGGTTAAATTCTTCGCTTTGTATATATCTATTGTTACTCAACTTTCACTTTTAGACTTTCGGCAATTCGTTGTTTACAACAATTTCTCCATTTACTAAATATAATGGCCCCAATTCTTGATAAACAAGTGTTGGGGCCAATCTATTTTATACCCATTGAATAGATCCAAACTCACCATGCGGATGGTTTTGAACTTTAAATCTCCTATACTCGTTATGGGGTTTTATGGGTCTACGAATGTGACTGATTATAACCAGGGTACTGTTTTTGAAATTGTTCCATGATTCATGGCCATCAGAATATCGTTTTAATATGTGCTTAGAATTCCCCAAGAGAGAGCTCACTGTGGGTATGCTTATAAATTTCAATCAGTTAATGAAATAATGTTTATTTAGTAGCTTCAAGTGGCTCCTACCTTTTACAATCGGTCTACATTCTTTATTCATTTGCTCTCTTTAAAATTATGTAAAAAATCATCAATGAATTCCTGGGCTACCTTTGATAAACCTTTCGTTTCTAAATAAATAAGCCAGAAATCAATTGGAAAATAGTTTTCCTGCCTTAATGGGATAATTTTTATCTCCTCATTTGTAACCATTGGACTTTTTTTAATAGAAAAATCATGTAAAAATAAAACAGCCTCGCTCTCTTTTACTAACTCGAAAAGAAGACTACTGCTATTCGATTTAATTAAAACAGCATTTGGATCCAATTTTATTAATTTTAATACCCTTTTATAATCGGATGAATTATACATAACAAATTGAGAATGTTCTAGATTATTTAGAGTGACATAATCCAAAGAATAAAAAGGTGACTTTTTCCCCACTGCGATACATATATGACCCTCATGAATATGTTCAAACCGAATATTTTTTTGTTTTTTTAACTCATTTATTGATGCATGAATTACAGCAAAATCGTAATTTTCCTTATTGAAATTCTGAATAATATCTGTAGGGTTTTGCTCAATTAATTCAAATGTACATTCACTGTTTTTTGAATTAAACTTTACCATGCTTTCTTGAAGTATATAAGAAAAAGTAGGTGCAGTAAGGATTTTTAAATGAGTTTGATTACTATTTTTATATTCATTAATTTCTTTGTTTAGTTCCTTAATGGTGTTTAGTACTGTAATTGCTTTTGAAATAACTATTTTACCTTCGAAGGTGGGAGTTACTCCTTGTTTTGAACGGTTAAAGATTTTTATCCCAAGCTCACTCTCTAGTTGTGTTATAGATTGGCTCATACCGGAAGGAGATATATATAATTTTTCAGCCGCTTTTGAAATAGACATTTCATTTGCAACATTAACTATATACTCCATTTGTTCAAAATTCATCCCTTCACCTCAATTACTGTTTGTATGGATAAATCCGATGGTTTATTCTATTTTACCCATATTCCTCCAAAGTTTTGATTTAAGAAACCAATTTTAAGCTCACTTCCAGAGCTTTTTGTTTAATTAAGTGTCCTCTCTATTTTGACTTACCTCAAAAGATTATCACAACCTCTTCTTAAGTATTACTTCACAAGATACTCCATTTTTCTAAATGTACTTAATTTTTTGAAGAATGTAGAATGTATTAGGATTACTCTGATAAGGAGGCTATTGATTATGTATGAGGGGAAAATCATCAAATTTTATCGAGAAAAATACAAACTAACTCAAGAAGAGTTAGGGAAAAATATTTGTTCCATAACACATATAAGTAAAATCGAATGCGGTCAAACAACATTCGCAACAGAAATCATTTCTTTATTATCCAAACGCCTCGGAATAAATATAGAGAAAGAAGTAAAAAAACTTATAAATATAAAACAACAAATATTTAATCTGCACGAAGCCATCATTATGCAGATGGTTAATGATACTGACCAACTTTTTACTGAAATAGAGAGAGAAGAATTAGTTCAGATCTCCGAATATTTATATATGTATCAATTACTTCGAGCCAGGTATCTATTTATGAATGGTAATATCCATGATGGTTTTAAAATCATTAAAAAAATTCAAAAAATGGAAAATAAATTAACACCCTATGAAACCAATTTTTTAAAACATGTTTTAGGTATTTATTATATAGAAAAACAAGACTACTTTACTGCAATCGAAACATTAAAAACCATACAAAACGAAAATTATAATAATCCAGAATATTATTATCACCTGGCAATAGCTTATCACACCATACAATCACCCGTTTTGGCTTATTATTATGCTGAAAAATCCCACCAATATTTTAAAGATATGAATAACTATCTGAGAGTCATTGATGCTGAAATGATTATGATTATTCAAATTGACGATGATGAAATTAATGAAGAAGTAATAATCAGGTTAAAAAAATTAATGAAAAGCTGCGAATTGTGCAATGCCCCTGATCGAAAAGCAAAAGTAATGCATAATTTAGCTTATGCCTACTTTAGAAGAAAAAAATATGATCAAGCGAGTATGTATTTTAAAGAATCCATGTCTCTTAAAGAAATAGAGTCTCCTTCCTTTTTACTTTCCTTAGAAGGATTTATACGGAGTTCATTTGATGGTGACCTTCTCCCAAAAGAGGAATTAATACACCTAGCAAAAAATGGATTAAAGACGGCAATTAATCGTGATCAAATATTATATATTCATTTATTTAGACTACTTCTTTATTTATTAAAATCAAAAGAAGATCAATATTATCAATATTTGTCTGACAAAGCTTTACCAATGTTTACTAAATTCGGTTTCACTTATTTGATTGAGCGTTCTAAAAAGGAAATATTCAATTATTATTATAAAATGAAGTTAAAAGAAGACGCATTGGAACTAGCCCAATTAATCATCAACACATAAATGGTGAATTAATCCTTGGTAAAATTATTTTGACAAAAGACATTCCGACACAGTTTCGGGTGTCTTTTGTTATATTCATGCCCTTTCTTTTATGTACAATAAAAATATCCCTGAAAAAATTTCAGGGATATTTCTTGTTCCTTATTTGCTAACCGTTACTTTTGTCGCATCACTTTCGTTGCCAGCTTCGTCTTCCGCTGTTACGTAAAGTTTTGTACTTACTTTTTGTTTATCTATGGAAACAGTGAAATTACCATATTTGTCCGCAATTCCAGTTCCAATGATTCTTGTCTCAACGCTTACATAAATCTTAGTTCCTGGTTCAGCAGTACCTGTTACTAATGTATTTGTAGAAGTCACTTTATTCACAATTGGTGCTTTCGGAGCTGTTTTGTCAATCGTAAATTTCACGGTTGTTTCATTACCAGCAGCATCCCTTACGACTAATGTGTAGGTTCCTTCTTTTTTAACTATCGTTCCGCTTGTGAAAGCTTTTCCATTTAATGTAGCTGTTGCTTCATTAAATGTAATAGTTACATCTTTGTTGTAATACCCATTGTTTTCTACACCTTTAGCCCATTTTGCGTAAAGAATAACGTCTCCTTCAACTTTATCTATCGCAAAATTCCATGGTGTTTTTCCGGCAGTATCTTTATACCAGCCTAGGAATGCATAACCCTCTCTCGTTGGCGCCTTTGGAGCCGTGGTTGTCGTTTTATAATCTGCGGACTTACTTTCTACCAATCCACCATCTTGTGTTTTAAAGATGACTGTGAATTTATGAAGTGACCATTTACTATAAAGTGTTTTTGCGGAATAGATCGAGCTTGTGAATTCCCATGGAATGGTACATGCTTCATCTGCGAACCAAGCTAAATCATATCCATAAACAGTCGGCGCTGTTATTCTTCGTGCTACAATTTGATCTTTAACTCCATCTTTCAGTTCATCAGGAGCATCGCTTGGAAGGACGAAATGTACGTTATAACCATTCACCACTTTTTGGGTAACGGTTACATCTGCATAACTAGTTGCACTGATATTGATGGTGAAATCTCCAGTTTTTGTGAAAAGACTCTTATCTAACGTAATCGTACGTGCATCCATATCTACTTTGTATTTCGTTCCATCTACAGTAGCCGCACCAACCTTGATTCTTGAAATAGCATTTGCCCATTCTGAATCAGTGAATTCTAGTGTCATATCATTCCCTAGCGCGTTATCTGTTGTATCTACTAATACTAGAGAACCGGTTAAAGCATATTTTGCATAAAGTGTAATTGGTTTTGTTACAATGTTTGCAAAATCATAAGGCATTGTTAGATCTTGATCCGTATACCAGAAATAAAACTTATAGCCGACCTTTGTTGGATCTAGTGGCTTCGTTGCAGCTCTATCTACGATTTGTGCTGGAACAGGATCACCGCCATTAGATACAAACGATACTTTATAACCGATAACTTGATCAATAACAAGTGCATCAGCATAACCTTCTGAAACAATGACCACATTGAACTTTTGACCTGCTGTGAATAATGATTTATCAAGTGTTATTGTTCCTTTTTTCGTTGCCTCATCATACGCTATTTGATAATCAGTATTAAGAACTAATTCTTTTGAGCCGATTGTTACTTTTTTGATATTATTTCTCCATGTTCCATCATCTGTAAATGGTAACGTAATATCGCTTCCTACAATGTTTTCAACTGTATCCTTTGAAACGGTTGGAGGTGTTTTCATCCAACATAAATAGTAAGTTGCATTATCGGTTAGGTAAATGCCATTGTTTTGTGAAATATCCGTACCCTGGTCACTTGAGTTTGCACTGTCCAGATATAATTTTTCACTTAGTGAAAGAGTGCCATTTGTAACATGAGATCCTGCTGCTGACATATTTGGTGAAGTAGCTTTACCGTTGACTAATGCATCAGCCAAGAATGTATCTGTTGAATTCTTTAAAGTACCACCATTTAAGTCAATGTGTCGTCTATATGCAAGTTTCAAATCTGGAATCACAATCTTTTCGCCAGTTGTTGCGGTAACCTCTAACTTATATCCAAAAATTTGGCCAGCATTTGATAAACTTGGCGCAGCACTAAAGGCAAATTTTTGATCCAGATGTTCAGTTGCATATTTTTCTGTCGCCGTTGTAAATGAAAGCGTTCCAATTCGATCATTGGTTGACATTACATATGTGCTTGGGTCTAACGTATACGTGGTCGGTGAAGCCTCTGCTTTTCCATCACTCTTTAATTTATAGTAAGTGGCTTCTATTTTTTCAATTTTTTCCTTACCTGTTAACCAAGGAATGTTCGCTGCATAGTCTGGGATATTGATTTTCAAATCTCCCTCACCAAGCACCCAACCAACTCCACTTCCTCCACTAGTTCCATCAAACTTGATACCATTTGGTTTCGTTGCTTCAACCGGCGAATAGCTTTGTGTAAAGTTCATTTGCCATTTCGCATAGACGGTTTTATCCTCTGTTAAAACAGCACTAGGATCCCACTGACTGGAATATGTTGGATCATTATACCATCCAAGGAATTTATATCCTGATCTTGTTGGAGCGGGATCCATAGCGCCCATTAAACTACTATTCGGACCATCCGATCTACTTGATGAGGCTTTGAATCCTACCGCAAACGGGTTAATCACTGTACCGCCTTGGCTGTCAAAATTAATAGTGTATCCAACTGGCTGTTGAGCTGTATAAATAGGATCAGAACCTGCGATGTCATCTGGATAAACAGTGCCATCTGTTCCTATTGAGCCGATTGTAAATTTGTAAAGTTGTGGCAGATAGTTTTTTCCACCAGGGTTAACAGTCGCTGCATTATATGTTAAACCACTATTCGGATTAAGTGTCGAATCTGTCATAAATGTTTTCGCATTGAACGTAATTTTTCCTGGCTTACTGATGTCATAATATTTTTGATTTGTATCTGGATTGATTAAATTACTTATATCCATACTCTTTCCAGTGTTTGTCGTCACAATCACTTTATTGATTCCATTTCGCCAGTTCGCATTTTCTGGGAAGGTTAATGTTAAATCCTGTCCGATATGCGCTACCGTTGGGTCTGTGATAATTGGAATCACTGGTGTCGGAATTGGGACTGCTGATACTGTTAGAGTTTTCGTTACATCTTGATACCCTGTCGCCTTCACTGTTACCGTGTAATTCGTTGCTGTCGGGAATAGTGAACCTGGGAACGTAATTTTTGATGGCATTGTTTGCGATGCACCATTTGCGTCATAATACGTATATCCTGGGTTGATTGTTACTAAATTTGTTACATCCGTTGAACCTAGCATAATTTTTGTTATTGATTTTCTCCATACTACATCATCAACGAACACCGTGCTTGAAGGGGACATCGAGATTGTCGCTCCATTTTGCAAGTCTTGTAACTTTGGTGCTGTTATGGTTGCTTGAGCTGGACCTGCAAAATTAAGCTTTTGCATGACTTGCTGTAACGTGTCACCTGCATTTAACGTAATTGAGCCCGCAAAGTCAGTTGTAATCGTTTTATCTTGATCTACTGTTAATTGGGCAGTTGGAACCGTTAATCCTGCATCAATCGCACTTTGATTTTGGTGACCAAAGTTTTTAAAGATGTAATAGAAGTCGTTGTAATCAATTCCGTAACCAAAGCCCGTTGGTTTAATCCAATAAATATCTGCATCACGGTTCGTGTTTAAGAATGCTGTTTTGTTTGCTACGTTATTGGCTGGATTATTAAAGTTGTTTAGGTTTTTATATTGATAATAAACATCGATTTCTTTCAGTAAATCCTTCATGTCGATGACGTTGTCGTCATTGACATCTCCACCTAAAAGAATTGGGAAGAGACCTGGAAGATCTTTAACTGTACCTGATTGAAATCCATATTTGTTTTCACCAATGACTGGTGTTTTTGCATATCCCTTGAAATGTCCTGGTACACTTGCTTCGACAGAATATGGTGAATTACTTACATCCATGGTTACGGCATAATACGGGTTGATAAACGTATATGCAATTGTATTATTAAATGATGTTGGGTTATCTGTTGTAAACTTTTTATCTTTGTCATCTATAACCGTTACCTTCGCACCTGAATCCACTGTAAATTGAGGATAATTATTGGTTACATTGTTTCTTGCAAATGATTCAGCCGCTACACGACCTCTCATCACCGATGTTGATTGTCGCACATAAGGTTCATTGGCCGAGAACCACGCTGTTTGGGTATCCACACCTGACAAGGTTAAAACCGGCGGTTGTAACATTGGAAACTCAAATGGTCCTACAATCGGATCAGGGTTATTATAGGTAACATCCGCTTCTATAATATTCATATCATGGTCAAGCGCACCATTTGCACCAATTCCCGATATCGTAATATCCGTATTTTCACCTTTTGTATAGACTGGATGTTTATATGGTTGACCTACAGTTAGAACTGCTGTCGGGTCATCAATACCTTTGCTGATTAAATAGTTTTTATACTCTTCTGAAAGTCTAATATTGCTAAAAGTATAGACACCAGCATTATTGAGTGTAATTTTAGCGCCTGTCATTCCGATGCCATATTTCGTAGCGATTGTCGTCTTGAATGGTTTATTCGCATCGACTACAACCTTATCTTCATTACCTGGCCCTGCATCTACATCACTCGAAGAGGTAATGGTTACATACGGGTTACCTTTTTTGATAAAGTAATATTGTTGTCTTGTTGTGCCTGGATCTCCTGAACCAGCATAATCATGTGGATAAATCCAAAAAGAGCTACCGAATTTTGAATTTAAGTCCTCAGGAGTTACTCCAAAATGGAAACGACCTTTCGCATCTGTATCGAAGAATACAGTTGGGAAATAACTATCTTGGTAACCCACAACCCCGTTCAATGCTTGATCGACAGGTACAGGTGTTCTACCATCTTTTGGACTTGGAACCGAAGTTTCGCCATTATTTTTCATGACTTCTACGTTAGAATCATCGACTGTACCATAAAATCCTTTAATCTCTTGACCCGGTTGATACCCTGTAGGGTCGATTTCATAAATGCCAGGCTTTGAATCACTGTCCATCGCAATCGTTGGCGGTGTATCGTCAACATAGACTGTATCTTCTGCTGTATAACGTTTCCCATCTTTGTCAGTCATGATCATCTCAACAGAATAAGCACCTTCCGTTATCACTGCTGTCTTATCTGCTAATCCCGATTGATCATAGGTGCCATCATATGGCTTTTTAAATGGAAGGTATTGTCCAGATAATAGCATTAATCTAGGGCCGTATTGTACACCTGGTGAAATTCCACTAGCACTTGTTAAAGTGTTTGTTACTCCTAGATATTTTCCGTCCTTATCTTTTAATAAAATATAAGTGTTTTCCATTTCACTATTTACCGAGAAGGAATAGGCAGATGCTGAATCCGGTGTCATCGCCTTGAGATTAACTTTAAAAGAATTAATACCTTTTTCCGCAACCGTAATCGTGAACGGAATGCGATATGACTCCGATGAATCCGCCGCATTTACAAGGTAAATATAACCCTCGTAAGTGCCATCTAATGAGTTTGACGGAACCGTAATACTTGCTGTTTCTTTAACGGTACTTCCTCCACCAACTTGAATAGATGTCACTTTTGTACCACCGGTAGAAAAATCGATTTTGACATCATTTCCTGTGCCAGGTCCTACTTTATTGGATCCAGCAAATTTGGTTGAAATAAATTGAGTACTTACATTAAACGTTTTACTGCTTGTTCCTTGATTCGTTACGCTAAAGTCCTTTGATGAGACCACATCATCAGAGCCGTTCGTAGCCCCTTCTCCTCTACCCTTAAAGCCAAAGAATATGCTTCCAGTAAGATTATCAACTTGACTCAATGTAGAATCTGAATTAGAAACATATGCTTTTTCTAAAACTTGGATTTTTACATTCTCTTTAATTGCACGTGCAGGATCTACACGTCCAGCACCGACTTGGTATACGCTATAAGTCTTTGAATCTGTATTAATATCCTTAGCTGTATTCATTAAAGCCGACTTAACATCTGCCGGAGTATATTCTGGATTAGCAGCTAAAATCAATGCTGAAATACCTGCAACGTGAGGCGTTGCCATTGAAGTCCCGGACATTAACATATAAGAATACTTATAATCTCTATCTTCTTCACCTACACCTGCTTGTGGCTCATAAACGTCATAAGGAATGGTGGAAGAAATGTCAACACCTGGCGCTACAACATCTGGCTTGATTGTCCAATCCTTTACTGGTCCCGTTGAGCTAAAGCTTGCTAACTCGTCCCCTTTCTTTGAGACTGGTGTTTCAAGTGTATTTGGGAACGTAATCGTTGCTGATTTCGGATCCTTGTAAATGGCATCAGAAAGAGCTTGTCCCTCTGCTTGCGTTAATGAAACAGAATACACATTATCCATGCTAACGCCTAAGAAGCTGTTGATATAGCCTTGGTTATCTGCATCGGCAGTATTGTTCCAAATAATCATACCTGCTACGCCGGCTTTATTTGCATTTGCCATTTTAGTCGATAAAAACTCTCCACCACGTTTCACGAGAGCAATTTTACCAGACATATCTAATCCACTGTAATCTGCCGCACGACCTAAACCGACATCCACAATTGGAAAGGTTTGTCCTTTAAAAGCATCGTCTGCTTGGGTAAAGTTTTTACCAAATAAACGTGCTTTATAAGATACTGAGCCATTCTTTAGGGTCATTACAGGAATGTCTCCCGGGATTGTACTTGCACCAACAGTAATGGCTAATGCTGAAGTTCCTGGGGATCCTACCGTAGCTGTACCCGGACCAGCATTACCTGCTGCAACATCACACACAACACCCGCTAAAGTAGCATTGTTAATAGCGATACTTGTTGGGTAAAGAGGATCATTTATCGTTGCACCAAGCGAAAGATTGATGACATCCATTTTATCCTTAACTGCTTGATCAATACCGTTTAATACAGATTCTGATGTCCCGCGTCCACCTGGTCCTAGTACACGGTAGCCATAAAGGGCCACATCTGGCGCAACACCATTTGCTGAATATACGTCGTTATTATTTGTCGTATTTGCAGCAATTGTCCCTGAAACGTGAGATCCATGCTCTGTAATATACTGCTTATAATCTGCAGGTGGTGGTCCTACTACTAGATCTGGATTCGCCTTAGCAGCTACCCAATCTTCATATGTGGTTTCCATTGGGTCAAGGTCATCTACATATTTAACATTTCCATTTGGGTCAATTCCTACATTATTGACTAAGTCATGTCCACCTTTATAGACAGCCTTCAAATCAGGGTGATTGTAGTCAAT
The DNA here is from genome assembly GCA_002559145.1 of Bacillus sp. AFS006103. Classification (GTDB taxonomy): domain Bacteria; phylum Bacillota; class Bacilli; order Bacillales; family Cytobacillaceae; genus Neobacillus. The sequence goes on along the minus strand of NTXX01000003.1, from coordinate 23,002 downwards.
ACCAGTATCCAATACACCAACCTTAACTTTTTGGCCTGCACGAGGACCTGATTTAATAATACCTGTATGACCTTCAGCTTGAAGTTTATCTAATCCTAATAAAGAAAGCCCTCCTGTAGGTTTGCCTACAGATTCACTTGTCGCTTGTGTAGTAGTTCCTCCTTCGGCAACAGTGTACTCTACTGAAGACCAAATAGAAGCAACTTCTGGATTTTGGGCAATTTTTTCTACTAATTTTGCAGGTAGAGATAAAGATACACCATTAAAGGCTTCTGTATATTCTCGCGTAATGGTCGTAGCTGCCTTAACAGATTTACCGCCAATTATTTGCGTTTTAGGCTGAGTCTCTAAAAAGCTTTTAAATTTAGCGTGAGAATCCTTAACCTTTTTTTGTGCGTCGGAATATTCGCTTGCAAAAGCTTGACTATTGACAGTTGCTCCACCTTTAGCCAATGATTGCTTAATGATTTGTATCTTTGCTGGATCTTGTTTAAATTGAACAATTACATTAATAGTTTTTGAACTACGTAAATCTTTTTGATCTACACGAATTTTTTGGGCATTATCTGCTCCAGTGAGCTTATTAATGCTTGCTTTTTGCTCAGGAGTAAGACCGTCCAGAATACGGTTTACTTCTTTTGCATCAAATCTTCCATCTGACGTATTCCGCTGACTTGAGTTAGCAGCAGCATGTACGAGTGTTAAACTCTGTGGCACCGCAAAGTTTAATAACATTGCAATTAGCACAGAGATGGATAACATTCTCTTTTTTCTTCTGATTCTTGTACTCATTTTTACCCTCCTTTAAAATATATAAAAATAGTAGTTTTGCACACCCTTGTTTGAATATTTTACTAGGCGTTCAAAATTATTTTTATATTTAAGTAGCGAAAATTTTCTCAATACTTAAATATATTTAAATAGTAATTGAAATCACAAAATTCGTACATTGGGGGAAAATAACGATTTTATTTGACGTTTATCGGTGATTTCCCCAAAAAAATGCATGTTTTTACACTAAATATGGAAACGTTTTTAGAGGAATTCAATTAATTCAAGGATTTCTTAAATGATAATTGGAAATAAATAGCTATTAAAACTTGGGGGAATTTTAAAGAATTAACAAGAAAGTATGATAGTAAATATTGGGTTAACCATTATTTAAAATCTATTAAATATGACAAATTTTGCACCGGATTCACATAATAAAAAAGCTATCAAACTCCTAATATGAGTAAGAGGCTTGATAGCTTTTCCAAAAATTCTATTTACTTTTTATCGCTATTGAACAACCGTTACTTGTTTAGGCGGAGTTAAATAGGGTTTAATGTAAGACATTTATCTTGCTTGTTGCAGTTGCTGTCACTTTAAATCCTTCCACATTCTCGCCGTCCGCATAAAGCGTATATGTTCCATTTGGAATCTCAGGACCTGGTGCCCATGTGAATCGGATTTCATCTTCCAATGGATATTCTTTCGTGAACACGACATTGCCGTTTGCATCCTTGATATAGAATTTCCAGTGAAGTTTATTATCCGAGAACGCGATGATTTTCGCTGGGCTATTTTCGTTAACTTTCGTATAATTTTGCACTGTCATGTACTGAATGAGCATGCTTGACTTGATGTAGGAAGTATCTCCCCATACGGTGTAACCCTCGTTATAAGCAGCATCTTCCGCCATAACGACAATGCTCTTTGGCTCTTTCTTCACGATAAAGCTGGTTAGACCTGGCTTTAAAACGTTATAGTTACCATCTAAGTAGACAACTGCTTGTAAGAAACCTACTCCGCCTTCGTTATCTGCTACATCGAACGAAATTTGATACTTTCCGTCCGCAGTCGGCGTCACTTGAATGTTAGAGGCATGCGGCGCTTTCGAGTCCAATTTCACCGGAATTTCAGTAGTTTGCGGTCTTGCACCTGGAACATCTAAGGTCGAGCGAAGCACATATTTGTAATCGCCATCTGGGAGGGTATTACCATTTTTATCTTGACCTTTCCAATAGTAAGAATCAACGTCAATATTGTAGTAGGTGTCGCCGATGCTCATAATGTTTTTCTGGAATTTCCACGGCTCGCCGGTGAAATCGCTGTAGTTACCAAGGTAGTTCACCTGATTTCCGTCTTTATCGAGGATATAAGCCTCAAGTTCTGACAAGTTTCGAAGCACCGTGAAGGACGGAATGACGCCGTTTGCTATGGAATATGGCGAGGTCCCCACGCGGACTGCGTTATATTTATGTGTTACCGGGTCTAATGCCAGCGGTCCATCAGTAATATCATCCCAAAGTGTCGTGTAACCTAAGAACGCATCATTTTTCTCTGCTGATGGGTCGATGTTTTTCGGTTCATCCCATTTTCCGTAGAAGCCCATGTATGGCATCGATAATGGAACGACTTTGTCACTTTTATTTGAAGAAGTCGGAACCAATCTCACGAAACCTTCAACAAAGGTGTTTTTCTTTAAATTCTCTGGGAGTTTAACGTCAATGCTCAGCTCTTTTTGCTTGCCACGTTTGATCGTAATCGCATCGCCTCCGTTCACATGAACATTAGCCCCTTCAATGCGGGTTGTTTTGGTTGTAAGGTAGTCGTTTTCGCGTGTTTTGAAACCGAACGGTGCAAGATCATATGACGCATGCGTGGTTTCGTCGGTTAGCACATCGACTACTACTTTATATTCCATGGAATCTGGAACATCCTTGCCGTCAAGTGCTTGCATCTCAAGTTTTAAATTAAAGTGAGTATCACCGATTTCATGAAGCGCAACACTTCCTGCCTGCTCAAGCGATGCACGCTTGTTACGCAATAATACTGGCGTATTGATCGCATTCGCAATCTGCATTATGCCTGAACCTTGCATGCGCGGAGAATATGGAAGCACATTGTTGGTTCTCGGGTCTGCGATGATGCTTGATGTATTCATTAACGCAAGCTTCGCTAAAAGCGCAGTTTCTTCCGATTTTCCGAGGCCTTTATTCTTCATGGCTTCCATTAATAATGCTGCGCCGCCTGCTACTTGAGGTGTAGCCATGGACGTTCCGCTCATCACTTGGTATTTATTGTTTGGAATGGTCGAATAAATCTGTCCGCCGACACCGGTGATTTCTGGTTTGAAATCAAGATTTTCAGGTGTTCCCCATGAAGAAAAATTAGAAACATTGTTCTTTAATGGATTGTCAATCCATGTGCCCTTCGACAATTTCATGGTGATTTTTTGACCTGCTTGAAGCTTCTCTATGACACTTTGCCCGTCCGACTTGCTTGTGGTAACGACTGGAATCGCAGGAGACGGGTTGAACTGGACTTGTGAATAGTCTTTCATCACAGTCGGCGGCACAAAGATTGTTGCGACTGCGCCTTTACGCTGCGCATAGATTTGAACATACGAGTAACTGCTGTATGGACTTTTTGGCTGACAGATCATGATTTTACCTGTTAAATCCATGTTTTTGATGTCGGCATCTTTTCCTTCCACACCATAGACGAGTTCATATTCTTTATTCGGGTCAAGCTTGTCCCCTAGTACAAATCCAGAATACGTTTGGTCTTGATAAGCCAATTCCGTTCCGTCTGATAGACGAACCGTATTGTAGTTGATGCTGTTGTTTTCGTAACTTGCAACAGACAATGAATATGGGCTTACGCCAGGTGAGCCAACCACACCAATATCTGGATTGTCAGCATAAGGTAATAATGAACTCATCAGCACATTGTTTTTGCTAGAATAAGAAGCGTTTCCGCCTGCAACCACCACTAATACGCCTTGTTCGGTTGCTTCGCGGATCGCTTGTTGAACTGGATCTTCCGATTCACTTACTGGACCTGCATCAGAGCCTAAGCTCATGTTAATGACATCTGCGCCCATTTCCACTGCGTGCTGAATTCCGGCGATGATATCATCTTCCTGTGCGCCGCCGCCGCCTTTATCCGAAAAGACTTTTTCAGCCAGGATTTGTGCGCCTGATGCGATTCCTTTTACGCCATTTGCGCTTTCATCTCCATTTGCAGAGATGATACCTGATACGTGCATACCATGCGGATTTGCGTAAGGGAACACGTCGTTATCATTATCCGCCCAGTCATATCCTGTCGGAACTTTATCGTTGTACCAAACATCGTTTACTGTTTCAGTTGAAGCAAGTTTTGCTTGGATATTAGTGGAGTTCAGCTTCTCTTGTGCCTTGCCTTTATCCGTTAAGGTCAAATCTTTATGCTTGTAATCTACGCCTGAATCGACAACGGCAACTAGCATGCCTTCCCCTTCATAGCCAATAGACTGCCAAACTTTTTGTGCTTGAACTAAGCCTTTACTCTCATCCGCCGCTGCGGTGAACGTGCGGGCAATATGAATCCGCTTAACGCCATCGATTTTTTGAATGTCTTTTAAGTCTTTGAATTTCGTTTCCATTGAAAATCCATTAAAACCGGTGTGGAAGCGATGTCTTACAGACTTCGCTTGCCCTTTTGGAAGCTTGCTGATAACTTCATCTTGAATATTCTCGGAAGATGTAGCTGCAGCTTGATCAGTTGGCTGATCAAGCTCCACGATGACTCGTACATCTTGGTTTGCCTTAAACGGGTTTTTTCCGTTTTTCACATTCCGATAATCCATTGGGTCATTGCTTGCTTCATCTGTTGCTTGTCCTTGATCAGCCATTAAAATTTCATGACCCTGCTTCAAAATGTCTTGAAGTGTAATCTCATCACTTACGCTATCGTTTGGCGTTTCAGCCGAAGCGTTTGTGCTGGAAAGTAACATCACTGACAACGCTGCAGTCGTGAGTACTTTAAATGGTATACCTTTCGAAACTTTCATCTGAAAATCCTCTCCCCTTTATGTATCCTCTTTTACTTTCATTTTTAATAATATGAATTTTCGGAAGATTAGTAAATTGGGGGAAATATTGAATTCATCTTCTTTTTAAAATCGACATTTTTTGTGTTTTTTGTAAAACATTTTTAATACCCCAAAACTATTAAATGAACTTAGAAATAGTTCTTTTCATGCGCTTTTTTATTCGGCATTTGGTAGGTATAAAAAGACTTTTTGCATAACAGATTCAAAACAGAGATTACTAGGTGAAATCATGTTTAATTCCCAATATGGCTGAATTTTGGTTGCTCTTACTTATTAGTCGTATAGTGTCGATTTTAAAAAATAATTGTCAAAAAATCACACCCTTGAACCTTTCTGATTCCCCCATTTCCCTCTATTTCTATAATATATATTTTTCAGACCTTGCATTAACGATTTCCTCTTTGAGCAAAATAACTGAAATTTAATAGAGGAGTTAGTCCATGGGTCTATGGATTTTTTCGGAGAGAATAAAGGAAAAAGGAGACCAAAATGCGAATATTTCTATGTGTAATCTTGATTTTTTTTCCATTTGTAAGAATAACGGGAGCAAAAGGGGTGAATGATTTGGATTACGCATTTTATATAATCCCGACAGCAAGTCCTGAAATGGCAGAACTCGAAATGATCCTAAAAAACGAGGGAGAAATACCGCTCCACTTTGAATTTCCCACTTCCCAAATGGTTGAAATAACAATTACCAACCAAGCTGGTTCAGTGGTTTATGTTTATTCACAAGGGAAGTATTTTTTACAGGCATTTCAGACTATTAGTGTAAATCCACACCAAACCATTAAAAGATATGAAAAATGGAACTATCATTTCAAGGGAAAAAGGGTTCCTCCTGGAGAATATACTGTCAATGCTATGTTAAAACCGACCAGATTAAATGATGAACCCATCCAAAACCGTATGAAGCTATACAGTACTCAAAAACTAAATGTCCCTGAGGAAAACGCTGCCTACAGGTTTGTAAAGGTGTCAGGCACCAAAGGGGATTATATAATTACGGGAGAATTCAGGTCAACAAAAGGTGTACTATATTATTCGGTTGAGGATGGCCATGTGGAGTACATAAAAGAAAAACAGATTGTTGTTAATGGGGAGCAAGAGTGGGAGCCATTTAAACTTCATATTCAAATTCCAAAAGAGAAACTTTTTTCTAATGGGTCATTGATATTGAATCTTTATGAACGGGATAGCGGAGATAAAATCATTAACATTTACCCATTGATTTTAAAAAAAGCAGAAGCACCCCCAGCGGCCTTTCCTTGATATTCAATCAGGGAAAGGTCGTTTAATATAGCGGTTTTAAAATCAGAATTAACAATAGACAGAATATTTTTGATAATTGTCATTGCATAAGTAATTTTTAATAGAAGCATTTGAAACAAATGAACACTAAAAATACTCGTTTTTTATAGAATCATAATTTCGTGCTTTCTTAACATTTACAGATGTAATTTATAGAGACATGGAGGTCTAAAACTGCTGCAATTATCATCGCAGAAATTGGGGCGAATATGGAATGAATAGACCCAAACTCACCATGAGGATGGCTTTGAACTTTAAATCTCCTATACCCGTATTCTAATTTTGATAACGGCAAATTATAAAGCTTTTCATCTTCTTTTTTATATACATTCAAAAAATAAGTTTATTGATAAGTTTTTGCCGCTTTTTTTCGTCGTTCTTTCTCATCATAAACACACCTTTAGTTTTCAAAACCATCCCTACTCCAACCTTTTCCAATCATCAAGATTTAAACAGGTTGGTTGTTTTCGTCCGCATTGCCCCACTGGCTTGTCAATTGGTCTAGTTTTTCCATACAAATTGTAATTCGAGTAACCTCAGTCTGGTGTAAGGTAAGTTGAGATTGTAAACTAGCTTCTCTTTCCATAATCGCTCGCTTCATTTCCTCTGGTGCAGGACCCCCAGGCAGCGACCGAATTTTCACAAAATGCTCTGGGTCCATTGCAGTAAGAATAACCTCCTCTGGTAAATTCAATGGAACTCCAACAACTGATTTCGCCGCTTCATCTACGAGTGCAGATGTGACATGGGTAGCATTCAGTCCTCTTGCCATGGCAATTTTGACCACCTGGCTGGCTATGGAATGTGAGGTTCGGAACGGGATGTTTGCTTCCCTAAATAGCGTGTCGGCTAATTCCGTTATCGTCGCAAAACTTTCTTGGGCTCTTCTTTTTAAAAGTGCTTCATTTACTTCAAGTGTTCCAACCACCACTTTTGTTAACCGAAATACTTGATCAATGAGGTGCAAACCTTTCCACAAATATGGCTGAAGGTCATCCTCGGTATCGTTTATATCTCCGTATGGTGTGTTATGTAACATTTGAAGTACGGTTTGAGCATTTCCAATACCACTTGAGCTTAATGCGCGAATATGCTCGAGAGAAACAGGATTTCTTTTTTGCGGCATAATGGAACTCGTTTGCACATAGGGATCTGCCACACGAATCGCTGAAAACTCCTGGCTCGACCATAAAAGAAGATCTTGGGCAAACCGGCCGAGATTGATAAAGGTTAATTGTATGGCGGTGGCAATTTCCCCTAAATAATCGGCACCACCAATCGAATCATAGGCACTCTTGATGATTTTCGGGAATCCTAATAATTCTGCGACCATATTTCGGTCAATCGGAAATCCGGTTGTAGTGAGGGCCGCCGCGCCGAGAGGGCTGGCATTACATGTATCATATGCTGCTTTCAATCTTTTTAAGTCACGGTCAACGACATCGTACATTCCCAAAAGATAATGGGAGAATGTCATCGGTTGGGCCTGCTGCGTATGAGTATGCCCCAGAACAATGGTTTCCTTATAGGTATCAATCACCTTCAAAAGTGTTTCTTGAAAGGAAAACAGCGCCCGGGTGGCAACTAGAATCTTGTCCCTAAGAACCATCCTGTACATCGCCACCCCCATATCGTTCCGGCTCCGACCAAGGTGCAAACTTCCGCCAACTTCGCCTGCAACATTCACAATTTGACTTTCGACAAGAAAAAAAAGATCCTCGTGCTGTCCATCGTAGGTGGATTGAAGAAGTGCCTCTTTATCAAGTGCCCAAATACCTTTCATAATTTGCGAAGCTTCACCCACCTGCAGCAATCCTTGTTTCACGAGCATAATCAGGTGGGCTTTATGGATGGCCAGCATCGGCTCAAGTAAAGATTGCTTAGCGTGCTCATAAGCAGGTGCCAATACTACCTCTGAATAGGTCGCCCCTGGAAACTTTCGCCCTTCCTTTTCGAAAATGCGAACCATGTTATACATCACAATTCCCCCTATAAATCCCGTATCATGGTTAATACTGTAAGAATGGCTACAAGTATGAATAAACCTCAAATTCTCGTAAACTTTTGAAAATAATAGATACGGAAGAAAGCTTGTAGTCTTTTGTTTATCTTATGTCTGAAGCCTTTTTTATGTTTATGGCTCTGTTATAACTGAATGTTTAATTCACTGTGTTTGAAAAATAGACGGAAAAATTCCGTTTAAATTGGGAAATACCCATATTTCCTTAAAAATAAAGGAAGTTTTTGTAGAGCAGTTAGTCGTAATATCTCCGCTTATATCTGCTACTTAAGCTTCCTTTATATACATTAGCCGGAAATTCTCCGCCTATGAATTATCATACCTCCACGAAAATCAACATTGAATAATAACAGAGCCATGCTTATAAAAAAGCATAAACATTGTATGTTCATGCCATCGTTTTCTCGGAAGATAACTATTTATTCTAGTCTATTCATTCATTTTATTATTTTGTGAACATTATTGCTAAAAATTCTGACAACAAAAGAGAGGGTAAAGAAGCAAAATAAAAAATGAGTTCCAAACCCCTTAATAAGGAATCTGGAACTCATCATTTTATAGTTTATCCCACCTTAACGGGCAGTAATACCCCTACCTCAAGATTCCGAGTTTACAAAAAAGGTAGGTGGGGGATAAACTGCCCGTTAAGGTCCGATTGGTTCAACTAACCATCAGCGGGGGATGAAGCCCCCCACTGATGGAAGTTTCACCTTATAAATCAGTAACAATGATATATGATAAACGAACCGGTCCATGTACTCCCCATACCTTGTTCAACTCAATATCCGAGGAACTACTTGAACCACAAATAAAGTTAATGGCTGCAGGATTTATCCCCTTTTTTGACATTTCATGAAGTTTTTGCATTCCTTGTGTTAAACGAGGAACAATGGTACTTTGCGGTACAATGCAAACATAATTTAAAGGTAGGAAGTTTGATGATCTTCCTTTTCCCAACTTATCAATGACAGTGTAAGAAGCTGTTTCCGCAATGGAGAGATCACTAATACACACGCCATAAGACGCATTCAATGCCTTTTCGACATTTTCACGGCCTTTCTCATCCGTCCAAACATACGCATCTTTCAAGACATCATTTAGACCCCATTCTGCAAAACGCTCATCGTTCCATGCGATAATTGGACCTGTTCCATGTTCCACTAGTTTCGCAGCTACAGATTTTGCAAGATCTTTTTTCTCAATAATTAAGGAATCAATCTTACCACCGGATCCAGCTTTGTTAACTTGAGCATTCTTATGGAATTCTTCAGCTAATTGGGCTTGAGTATAGCCTTTATAAATTTCAAGCTGAGGTTTGCTTGAAAATTCAGGATGCACAACCTCTTTCGGCATCTCTCGACCGAGTATGTTTGAAAGGTTAGAAATAAATGACTCTCGATTTAAAATTTGTCCTTTTATCATGATTTATTTCCTCCTTTACTTCTAGATTCATACCAATCTCTGAAACGAGTTTTTTCCAATGCAGGCAAATCACGTTTGTCTGTCCAACCTTTAAGAACACTCACACCTTTTTTAATTTTTCCATCGACCATCAATGGTTTTGTCATTAATGGCGCAACACTTGTTCCTAGCTTGTACATCCAAGGACGGCTTAGAACCATACCTGCTCCAGACATACTCGCACCCCAAAATGCAGAAGCCTTCTTTTCTTCAGCTAATACACGCTTGTGCTCATGAATTAATTTATGTAAAGGGATATTAGATGGACAAACTTCTGTACACTCACCACAAAGTGAACACATATATGGAAGGTCTTTGAAGTCATCATAGCCAGCAAGCAGCGGTGTTAATACAACGCCAAGTGGCCCAGAATAGATCGCATTATAGGAGTGTCCACCCACTTGTCGGTAGACTGGACAGGCATTTAAACAGGCAGCACAGCGCATACATTGTAATACTTCTTTGAATTGAGACGCTAATACTTCAGAACGTCCATTATCAACAATCACTACATGAAATTCTTTCGCACCATCCGCTGCCCCTTCTTCAGTAATCCCGTTGACAAAAGTCGTATAGCTTGTATTCTTTGCCCCTACTGCACTTCTACCTAATAAGCTAATACAGATATCTGCATCTTCATAGGTTGCGACAATACGTTCCATCCCCATTACAGATACCTGTAACTCAGGTGCAGCTGTACAAAGATCGATATTTCCTTCATTACTAATTAAGGTGATTGCTCCCGATTCTGCAATCGCAAAGTTACATCCGTAAATTCCCATATCAGCCGTTACAAACTCATTACGCAGTTGAGCACGAGCGAATGCAGCTAAGTCTTCTGGAAGATCTTCGCCCGTATATCCATTATCGGCAAAAACTTCACGAATTTGGGTTTTGTTTAAATGTAAAGATGGTACAACCATATGGGAAGGTGGATTCCAGTCATCTAATTGCAGAATGTATTCAGCTAAGTCCGTTTCTTTTACATCTACCCCAGCATCCATCAATGAATGGTTCAGTCCAATTTCCTCTGTCACCATCGATTTTGCTTTAACAACTTTTTTGACGCCTCTTTCTAATGCTAGATTCGTAACATACTGAGAGGCTTCCTTCGCATCCTTGGCAAAAAATACGTTACCCCCATTTTTGACAACGTTTTCAGCGAATTGATCTAAGTAGAAATCTAAGTTTTCAAGAACATGGGCACGAATATCTCCTGATAGTTGTTGCCACTCGCGGAAATTACCATCTCCCAATTGTGATAGTACGTTCTGTCTATTTTTAGTAATTAAATCTTGAGCTTTCACCATGGCAGCACGCATGAAATCATCGTTTAGATTCTTCTCAAGATTTTTCTCAAAACTTTGGTCATTAATCTTAATTCCCATTATGGCTCTCCTTACTATTTAGAATTTAGCACTTCAGCAATATGCATGACTTTGATATTTGATCCAAGTCTACTTAAACGTCCACCAATATTCATGAGACAAGCAAAGTCTGCACCGATCAAATAATCAGGGTTCGCCTCTTGGATGTACCTTGCTTTTTCATCAGCCACTTCAGCTGAAATTTCCCCCATTTTAACAGAGAAGGTACCACCAAACCCGCAACACTTGCCCGAATTGTGGAAATCTACTAATTCTAGACCTTCTACTTTCGAAAGAAGGGTTAGTGGCTGTTCTTTCACTTGTAAAAATCTTGCTGTATGGCAGTTGTGGTGGTAAACAGCCTTTCCAGGAAGTTTCGCAGAAAAGTCATCTACATTAATAACTTCGATTAGAAATTGGGATAATTCATATGTTTTTGCTGCAACTTTTTCCGCTCGTTCTTTCCATTCTTTATCATCAGCAAAAATATGTGGATATTCTTTTACAAAGGATACACAAGAACCTGAAGGTGAAACAATTACTTCAGCATGTTCAAACGTTTCGATAAAGTGCTTTACTGTATTTTTTGTTTTTTCTACGTATCCGGTGTTGTATGTAGGTTGCCCGCAACATGTTTGGTTCTTAGGATAATCGATCTCATGACCCAGACCTTCAAGTAATTCAACCGTAGCTTTACCGACATTCATTGCCATAAAATCAACAATACAGGTTGTAAATAATGTTACTTTCATATCAAATCTCCTCTTGATTTAATAACTGTCTTCGTTATTATACAAAAATATTAATTTTTCTTTATTCAAAATCTATAATGTTCATAATATCTACCAATATATGCCTTAGAAATGAAAAACAAGGCGGCTGAGAGATTGGGAAAATGAATGAAAGACTATCTTGTAGACTGATTTTGGTATGCCAACATGTATTTGGCAATGAATAATGTTTTTATATTGTTATTGAATAAGTTGAAGGTGTGTGTATAATTAAAATTAATTGCATAAGAGAAATGTTTTCTAGGGTTCCGCAGCTTTAACGTTGGTCTGGTCCGAGAGAAAACTCACAGCTTTGCTGTGTCACGGAAGGATAAAAGCCTGGGAGAAACTGTTCAACAGTTCCCCCAGGCTTTTTTGAGTTTTGAAAAGATTAAAATTGGAGGTATCATTTAATGAAGACAGATTGGATTAAAGTATTTGTTGCGGCTCTATTTGAGGTATTTTGGGTTGTTGGATTGAAACACGCAGATGACTTTTGGACTTGGGCTGGAACAGTCATTTCAATCATTATCAGTTTCTATGGAATGATTATGGCGGGAAGAAAACTTCCTGTAGGAACTGTATATGCAGTTTTTGTAGGTTTAGGTACAGCGGGAACTGTTATTTCAGAAATACTTTTCTTTGGTGAACCATTGAAAATGAGTAAAATACTTTTGGTTTTACTATTACTTGCAGGTGTAATTGGCTTGAAATTAGTTACAACGGGGAAAGTTCAGGAAGGGGCTGATTCCTAATGGCGTGGATTACTTTAATCTTAGCAGGCTTATTTGAAATGTTTGGTGTTGCTATGATAAATAAACTTCATAAGGACCGTAGTTGGAAGTCCCTAATTCTATTATTTCTTGGATTTGGAGCAAGCTTCATGTTTCTTTCTTATGCAATGAAAACTCTCCCTATGGGGACAGCTTATGCAATATGGACAGGAATTGGTGCGTCTGGTGGAGCAATATTAGGAATGCTTTTATATGGAGAATCAAAAGATTGGAAAAGGTTGGTCTTTATATCTATGGTACTAAGTGCAGCGGTAGGACTAAAACTTGTTTCATAATAAGCATAGTAGAATCAAAACTTAAAAGCTAAAAAATAAAAGCCCTTTACCCACTAAAGAATAGCTGACTGCAAATAAGGATATTTTTTAAAAAAGTAACAGCACCCTCTATTTGATAGAGCGTGCTGTTGCATGTATTGTTGTATTTGTATACGTTAATATTCTCCTTTAATGACAAAATACGAACCCCGAATCGTTCCAGCAAGTTTAGACTTCTGCCTGGCAAACTTGAACTTTCCCTCTAACTCCTGTGGTACCTCCATCCCCTCAGAAAGCTTAAAACCAACGGCCCGCTTCTTCGGGTCATCCATCGTATACATGGCATTGACACTAAGCCCATCCTCATAAAACACATAGGCCATTTTGATATTTTCCACTTGAAAACGCGACGTTTCTAAAGGTTTGGAAGCAAACTCAATATCACGTTCTTTCAAAATTTGGTTCACATAATCAAGAGTTTCTTGGCTTTCGCTAGCTGGTTCTACCGTAAATTCATGCTTGTATTTATTCATAAAGTAACGGGCTTCATTCGCACGTAAACCCGCAAGCGCTTCTGCGACTGGTGAAGACTCTAACCCAACCGTAGATACATTTTTAAAATCAACACTATAGGACATTACCATCCCTCCTTATTTCCTGACAACTGGAATCCACATTTCACCAAATACTAAACCGTCTCGCTGCCCCATCACAACCGACGTATTTGGACCGCCGACATAAGCATAGTTCTTTTCTTCTGGCAAAACTTGACCGAAAGCAATGCCAGTTAGCCTATTACTCAACTCTTCAGCAGTTTTCCCTTCCCCTTTAACAACCAGGTATTCCCCTTTAGGAAATTGGATCATTCGGGTTGCCTCTGGAAGCGTAGTCTTTGTCATAACGCCAGCATAATGCATCATCTTGTTATTCACTGCTTCGTTCACAGCAAAAATGTAGTCATTTGTCGCAACAGATTTTAACGAATCAAGCCTGCCATCTTGTTTGACGGCCTTCCAAAAGTCTGACTTTTCCTTGGTTATGCCAGCATAGTCTGTGTAATCGCTCTTAAGCTCCGTACCAAAACCTAAAACGTTAAAGCTGTCTTTTTCTTCTAAAGTATAATTTGTCATATTCAAAACCTTCCTTTTTATAAAAGTGAATCAAATGATTTCTCTTTTCACTTGATGAGTTTATAATAGCCTTAAATCATGTCAAAAAATGATACTGTTTTGGAGGTCACGATGAAAAAAGTTGAACGGATTAATACCATCATGCGGTATATCAACAACCGTGCCCACTTTACCATTTCTGAAATCATGCAGGAATTTAACATCTCTCGTTCGACCGCTATTCGGGATATCAGAGAAATTGAAGCCATGGGGATGCCGCTAGTCGCTGAAGTTGGCAGGGATGGGGGTTACTTTGTCATGAACAACTCTGTCCTGCCCACGGTTCGCTTTACGGATAATGAAATCAAAGCTCTTTTTATAGCCTTTATGGCCACAAGGAATCAACAACTCCCCTATCTAAAGAGTCGTCAGTCGTTAGCTGAAAAATTACTTGGCCTCATCTCGGAAAACCAACAAGAGACCATCGTTCTGTTAAATCAAATCTTGCTTTTTGAAGGGACAAATCCCCATAATCCCGACCTGCTTGATCTGTCAGACCTTCCCCATCCGATGTTAGAAAAACTAATCCAACTCTTGCTGTTGGATCGTTATTTATTGATTAGTATCGAGGAAGAGAAAATAAAAAAGACATACCCCATTTATCTCTTACACCTGTATCGTGAAAAAAGCTTTTGGCTGATTGAAAGCTTTGATTTAACGGAAGAGAAGCTAAAAATAATTCCTGTCGACAATCTCACCAATGTAGAACCATACATTACGAAACAAAGATTAACTGAGAAAAGGATTTTGGAAAGACTCAGTAAGAACGAAAAAGAAATCAATCTAGTCCTTGAACTTGGTCCTAAGGCGATTGCCCAGTTCAAAAAATACCATCCTTTAAATGTTTCCATTTCCTATACGAATCCATATCAAACCACAGCTGTTCTAAAGACGTTTATCCATGTTAATAACACAGAAGAAATGGCCGAAATAACCAATTGGCTGCTGTTCCTAGGTGGGGATATCAAGGTTAGGGAAATGCCTGAAGAAGTCTTGGATGGTTTAAAAGATAGATTATTCCTATATTCCCCATAATTAACGCTAGATAAAACCACTTATAAATGCGTTTCGGTGAACCGCGTAAAATAAGTGAGGATATCACCTTTAATAGAAACAGCACCCTTCCATTTTGTACTGCACCCCAAAAGTTAGAGTGAAATCTAATCTTTGGGGTGTATTTTTATGGCAGAATAAAATGAACACATTATGAAATAACTGCTGAATGACAATTTATGCAAAACGATAGTAAATCAATAAAAATGTTGCTAGAACAAAAATGAAGTTTAAAAACACAAAGATAAATTGGTCGGTTTTCGTTTTATGCATTTTAATTGGCGGGTTATAGAATGAAACACCTTCAATAATGAAGATAATTAACACAATGTGGATCATGAAATGTCCAATCACTTCTGTCATTCCAAACAGCATCGTGGTTGAGATGAAAATAGCTGTGACCACAAAACCTAACACACGATTTAAGACACCGACGACTAATAAATAACCGACGACAAATTCAATAAACGCTGCCATAACAACAAACAAGCTCGGTTCAAAGCCAAATGTTGGTACATGGTGGTTAGCGACAATATCTAAAGCCATACTTGGATAAACCCATTTCTCAACCGCTACCCAGCTAAGTGATAAGCCTGTCCCTAAATATAAAAATGGGAATCCTACCTTTTCTAGCTTTGTATTTCCTACCAATAAGACACCAATAATGGCTACGTAAAATCCGTAATCTAACATATAGAAAATGCCATGATGGATCGTCACATAAATAAATAATCCAAATAAAATCGAAGCACCAATTTTTGTTGATATATGATGCGGAATTAATAAGAAACCAATTGTCACCCATGTTAATACTGTAATAATCATACTACTAACATGGAACTCAGGAGCAAAGAGAGTTCCATTCATCACTTGAATCATCAACGCAAGGGCGGTTCCATATTTTAATAAATACCTAGAATACTTTCTTAAATTGGAGAGACGATCCTCCATTTTTTTCACTGGTCCCCATTCAGCCATTTTCGGAATAATCAATGTTAATGTAGCTAAAACCATGGCTGCAACTAGAGTTAAGAAAATAAACACTGGTGATACTATATGTTCAATCGACGCCTTATGTGGAACGACATGTGTAAACCACTTCACATGCGCTTGTGCAAATATAGGTGTCATAATAAGCCCTAATGATAATAGAATCTGAAATATCTTTTTCAACTGTAATCCCCCTTGAATTATAAACAACATGAACGTAGTGATAATATACAACGATATACCATTCTGTTACCATATTAAAATTGAACATTTTGTGAAATATATCACATAAAGGTGTTTCCTCATTCAAAACGAGCTACAAATGCACGATTAAAACTACATAAGCGCACAAACGTTCATTTATATTATTCTTTCCATTCAATTAAAAAAGCAGGACGCTGACACAATAGTGTCGGCAGCCCTGCCATGCTAATCTTTATATGCTTCTGCTACTCGTTACAATGCCAATGAGAAACAAAAGTATTATAATTTTTATTTTGTAATATTAGGGGTTTACAATGCTTTCTGATGACTTAAAAAAAAACATATATCTACAATGCCTTTATTGTTGAAATTCGCTAACCCTAAAAATGTGACAAAAAGTCACTCCCCTTTTTAATTTTTATCAAAAAGATGACGAATGTAATTATTCTTCATTTTATGAAGATGTTATATTAAAAGAAAAATCCGCCCAAGAATGGTGATATGAATGAAAATTATTTGTTTTGGCGATAGTTTAACTCGTGGGGTTTCCGTAGTAAAAGGGAGATTGCGAATTCTGAAGGAAAACTATCCTGCTTTCTTGCAAGAGTTATTTAATCAGCAGGAAGAAAATGATGTTACCGTTATTAACAAAGGAGTTTTTAATGATAACTCTGATTTAATGTTATCAAGACTAGAAAAGGATGTACTAAATGAACATCCCGATTATACGATAATTGAAGTTGGCGGAAACGACTGCAATTTTAATTGGAATGAAATTATCGAAAAACCCAAGGAGGAACATCAAGCAATCGTTTCTCTCCAACGGTATTTAGCGAATATCAGTGAAATTGTTAAAAAAATGCGGGATAGTGGTATTATCCCAATCATAGCTACCCTGCCACCATTAGACCCAGTCAGATATTATCAGACCATTTCCACCCAATATAGCCCTTCTATTGGAAACTGGATCGGTAAATTAGGGGGTATTCAACACTGGCATGGAATGTATAACTACCATTTAAATAAATTGGCAGATGAGTTAAAGGTACCAAAAATTGATGTTAGAACAGCAATTAAAAAAGCCGGTGACTCGATTAATTTAATCAGCGAGGACGGTATCCATTTAACGGCAGAAGGCTATAATGCTTTTAGTATGGCTGTCTTTAATTATTTAATGAAGTGGTCTGATGATCAGATTCTGACATCAAATAGGTAGTGTATTGTATGGTAGGTAAAACGTAAATCTATTAATCCAAAGGCAGACACCTTGAAAAGTACCTATGTAATTAATGGAATATCCGGGGGATCAGGCACCTTTTCAGAGAAATGAGGCCAGTCCCCCGGTGAAGTAATGCTTTAATGCACCGGGGGGACTGACCTCAAAATTCTCAACCTGTATGTGTCTGTCAATGTTCGGTTTCCACAAATCTAGGCGCTTGCCAGTTAGCTGTTTCACGATTTGGTGTAACGGTTTCGGTGTAGGTGATATGCAGGTTGACATTTTTTTGGTTCAGATAGGCTAGGAATGTTTTTGGATCAATACAAGTTTCAGGTGGTTTTACTCCTGTTTCCGTCACCTCACCGTTGATGATCATTTGGGCCACGATAGAGGCTGGGATGGCTGTCGCGTATTGAGTGCCGCTGGCCTTCCATTTTGGCTGATAGTCTGTCAGCAATTCTAATTTCACAGATGCTTTATTTCCATTCTTCCAGCCTTTTACCTCAACAAGCAATGAATCTTTCCCCCAAATTGGTTCTTCTTTCACGACTAACAGCTTTTGCAAAAGGGAAACAATTTGCCTCCGATGGAAGGGTAAAAGACTCTTTCCTGTTCAAGTTCAAACACATTTTTGCCTAAATGCTGCTGATCGTCATGTGAAGTGACACGGAGAACCTTTCCTTTTTCATCAGTCACAAAGACACTAAGAAAGAATTCATCAAGAAAAGCCTGCATTTCCTTAAACAACCACTTATCTTCACCGACTTTTTCCTGTAAGTTGGTATGGATCTGCAAGTCAAATACCCCTTTGATTTTTCCTGATTCCGCATTAACAACTATAATTTGTTGGGATCATCCAGTTTTTCGGTTACCTGTTCTTTGGTAACGATAGAAACATTTGTCGTGATACTTTCAATGGGTATTAGCAAATCTTATTTAGGCCCACTTCTTTTATCTTGGTAGATAACGTCTCACGTTTAATACACCCTACTATTTTCTCCCCGTCGATTAATAAGAAAAATGAATATGTTGACTCCAAGGCATTGAACAATATCTCTTCCATAGACGCTAGCCATGGAACGGACAAAGCCTCTTTAATAAAATAATCTTCAACCTTCATCTTCTCCCCTCCATTACATTTGTAGATCATGCGTATATATATTATAAGACAGGGCTACTGTCGAAACTTGTCCCTATCTCGGTCAAATGCAAAAGATACTACAAATCGCTTAAAAATATTTAAAGGGGATGTCTGCCGGGTCCTTAACTTGCTGTTCCTAGAGAAGGTTTTGTAACAAAATTAGCAAAAAAATCTTAGAACGGTGTCGTTCTTTATCGAGAAGTTATTATTTCTAAAAGGTGGACGATCTATTATAATAGAGCTGTTAGACATATGATTAGGAGGTTTTTTTATTGAAAAAAAGAAAAAAAGGAATAGCTATTGTTGCCAGCAGTATCTTAGCACTCTCACTATCATCTTTTAATCTGCACACATCTGCCACTTCACCAGTTAAAAGCTACCTCATTGCTTACAACCAGTCATCATTACCTAAAACCTACCAGACAGACATTAAAAATGCCGGAGGAGAAGTGATAAATGCCATCCCGGAAATCGGTGGATTAGAAGTCCGCTCATCCAATCCTAACTTTTTGAACAATTTAAAATCTAATTCTAGTATTCTTGCGGCAAACGTAGAAATGCACTATAAGCTCGATGACGAGCAACCGGCAGGAGCTGACGGTAAGCCTGTAACGCTTCATCCTGATCCAGATGGTACATATTGGGGCTCTCAATGGGATATTCAACATTTAACCAATGAAGGAAAATCCTTTAAAATCGAATCAGGCGGTACGGAAGCAAACGGAAAGGTTACTCATAAGGCTGTAGTCGGGGTTATCGACACAGGTATTGATGCCAATCATCCAGATCTTAAAGCCAACTATGTGGGAGGTCAAAGTTTCGTTCCGGCAGGAGGGTATGGTGGAAATGACACCTCTGAAACAGGCAGCCCTAGTGATGTACTAGATCGTGAAGGTCATGGTACACACGTAGCTGGTTCCATTGCGGGTAATGGAAAAATAAAAGGTGTCGGTCCAGATCTAGGCATCATGGCTTACCGCATATTTGACAGTTCTGGAAGTGCCCCAACTGCCCCAATTGTTAAAGCAATGATTCAAGCTGCTAAAGATAAAGTGGACGTTGTGAATATGTCCATTGGCGGCTACGACAATTTAAAATATGAATACAATGGCACTCAGTATAGTGATATTGCAGATGTTCTCCTTTGGAAACGAGCGGTAAAATATGCAGTGAATAATAATGTAACCCTTGTGGCCTCTGCCGGTAATGAGTCGTTAAACTACGCGGATAAAAAATCATTAACGGATTATTTAAATGCCAATTATGGTGATACGAACCTTATTTTTAAAGGGGTTACCATTGAAACACCAGGTGGAGTTCCGGGCGTCATTACAGTATCTTCCTCAAATCAATGGTCGAAGAATCAATTGGCATTCTATTCAAACTATGGAAATAGCTTTATTACGGTAGCCGCTCCTGGCGGGGACAACGGTCCTAAATATGCTTCAACCCGTAATTTAAATGATCGTGACTTTACTTACCGTGCGTTGTCAACATGGCCAACTTATTTAGAGCCTTATTTCACTACCATTGATCCGGAGCATCCAGGATATGCATACCTCCACGGAACCTCCATGGCTTCGCCAAAGGTAGCCGGCATCGCTGGAGTCATCAAAGCTGCACATCCTGACTACAAACCAGCTCAAGTGGAGGCACTTATTGAAAAGACCGCATTAGATTATGGAAAACCAGGTTATGATCCATACTTTGGAAAAGGTGAAGCAAATGCTTACTCAGCTTTAACAGGTAAATAGGATAAAGTAAGGCCCATCTCATCGATGGGCCTTTGTCTTGTACTACTCTATCTTTTTATGCGGATATTAAATCAAGTATTTCTCTGATTCCTTCGTATAATGCACGACTTGATTAAGATGTCCATTTTTGAGTTTTACGGCCCATTCTGGATCAGCTAGTATGGCACGGCCAACGGCAACATAGTCAAATTCACCTGATTTGATTTTTTCATCTACCATTTTGAGATTGTCTTCTATTGTTACTTGATCATGATCCTGATTGCTCAAAAAGGCGCGGTTAATTCCGACAGAACCGACCGCAATCGTTGGTTTCTTAGTCATTCGTTTCGTCCAGCCAGCCAAGGTTAATGATGGATCTTCCTCTTTAAATTCAGCTTCCCATATTCGTCTTGTCGAGCAGTGGAAAATATCTACACCCGCTTCAACCAATGGGGAAAGCAATTGTTCAAGTTCCTTCGAGTTCTTTGCTAATTTAGCTTGATAATCGGTTCCTTTCCATTGTGAATAACGAAAGACAATGGGAAAATCAGGCCCAACTTCTTTCCGGCAAGCCCGAACAATATCGGCTGCGAATTTTGTCCGCTCTCCTATATCCCCGCCATACTCATCTGTCCGTTTGTTCGTTAGGTCCCAAAAGAATTGATCAATTAAGTATCCGTGTGCCCCATGCAACTCAATTCCGTCAAAGCCGATGCGTTTCGCATTTGCTGCCGCTTCGGCGTACGCATCAACCATTTCAGCCACTTCTTCTTTCGTTAAGGCCTTTATTTTCTCATTTCTCTGGCCTTTTAACGTAAATCCAGACGGACTGACAGGAGGGGCATCAATATTAGGTTCACTGCCTGTTCTTCGGGCAGCACCTACATGCCATAATTGTGGAATAATTTTGCCGCCTGCTTGGTGGACTTCATCCACCACATTTGCCCAGCCATTTAAGGCTTCCTCACCATAAAAACGGGGAATATCAGGGCTCATGACTGCAGCCGGGTGGTTAATCGCTGTCCCTTCCGTTATGATGAGCCCAATCCCATTCTCTGCACGTTTTCGATAATATTGTGCAACATTTTCTCCTGGAATCCCTTCCGGTGAAAACATTCTTGTCATTGGAGCCATCACCAACCGACTTGCTAACATTTCATTTCCAAATGGTACAGATTGTAACAAAGTATGACCTGCGTACTTTTGATCCAAAGTTAGCACTACCTTCCATTAATTTGTTTTTATCCTGCACCCTTTATTGTATTATTCCACTATACAAATATAAACTGATAAGTCCTATGTTTATTCTAAAATTAAAAACATAAGTGGAATCTTTTAATTTGTCATGTTCATCATTACAATTGCGATGTGACAGGTTCAGGAACTCTACTATTTAGTTGTTTTTCCTTTATTTGATCAAATAGCTTCTGGACAGTCCCGATTCCTACAGTTGAATACTTTGACAATATAACAAGTTCCTTTGGTAGTTGTCCCACTTTTTCAATTTCATCTTCATTTAGCTGCCTTAATAGACTCGGAATTCGATACCAACTAAGCTCGTCAGCATAGGCACCCTTTCGAAATATTAGGTTAAACACATTTTTCTAGTTGATATGTTATTATTTTAGATTTATTATATTAGTAGAGTAATAGCAAAAGTTTATGTATCACATGAAAATGTAATCGCTCACAAAATCACAAATCCTTTTACGAGCAATACTTTTCATATTTAGGAGGCAGAAGAATGGAAAATTCGGTTATCAAAGCACTTGAAGCGATTTTAGATCGTAAATATATAATTACCAATCCCTCAAAAACCTTACGTTATCGCAAAGGCTACCGCTCGGGACGCGGAGATGCATTAGCTGTTGTTAAGCCAGGAACTTTGACAGAGCTCTGGCAAGTCCTTAAAACGGCTGTTAAATTTGACAAAATCATCATTATGCAAGCATCAAATACAAGTTTGACAGAAGGATCAATTCCTGCAGGCGGCTATGATCGTGAGGTCATCATTGTGTCAACCACACGGATGGATCACCTCCAGTTAATCAACCAAGGCAAACAAGTCTTGGCCTTTCCGGGTACAACGCTCTATTCACTTGAAAGTGCGTTGAAACCGCTCGGGCGAGAGCCACACTCTGTGATTGGCTCGTCTTGTCTCGGTGCGTCAGCCATCGGTGGGATTTGCAATAACTCGGGCGGCTCACTCGTCAAACGCGGCCCTGCATATACAGAGCTGTCGCTTTTTGCCAGTATTGATGAAAATGGCGAGCTACAGCTGGTAAATCATCTTGGGATCGACTTAGGCGATACGCCTGAGCAAATTATTGCCAATCTTGATGCTAGAAATTTCGACCCAAATGCTGTCCCAGAATCCCCAAAACACGGACATGATCATACTTATCAAACGCGCGTACGTGACATTGAGGCAGATAGCCCAGCTAGATACAATGCTGACCCTAATCAGCTCTATGAATCTTCAGGTTCTGCTGGCAAAGTTGCCGTGTTCGCCGTGCGGCTCGATACTTTCCCGAAGGAACAAAGCGAAAAGGTCTTCTACATCGGAACCAATACACCAAGCGTGCTAGAATTGATTCGGAGAAAAGCACTGTCGGAGTTCAAAAATCTACCTGTCGCTGGCGAATACATGCA
>NTXX01000077.1 GCA_002559145.1 Bacillus sp. AFS006103 | reverse complement strand
CGCCGCTAACCACCGAAGTGGTTCGCTCAACTTGCATGTATTAGGCACGCCGCCAGCGTTCGTCCTGAGCCAGGATCAAACTCTCCAAGAAAGTTGATTAGCTCATAAAAGTTACGTTGGCTCAGCTTCACTTTCTTACGAAAGATCCACTAATAAAATTTTGTTGACGTTTCTGCTTTGTTTAGTTTTCAAAGAACTATTTTTGTGACAGAACAATAGTTTATCACGCCGCTTCAATAAAGTCAAATGTTATTTTAAAATAACTTTTTTCAATAAATCAGCGAGGTTATTATCATATCATTCGTTATCATACTTGTCAACTGGTGAAGGGATTTTTCCGAGAATTTCATATCCTCTTTCGCAATGCCCTCATCAGATTTACTATATTACTATCATGTATAAGTAAAGTCAACTACTATTCTATTAATAATTAAATTAATTATTTCGATCATAATATAACAGCTGTAGATGATGATACTACAAAACGACAGGCTGATAATATACAATGGTGCAAAGATTAACTATGGTGTCAGGCACCGTTAAGGAAGGTAATGGTATGACAAACATTAAAGATTTGGCGAAGATGGCTGGTGTATCTGTAACCACTGTTTCTCGAGTGTTAAATAAGCATCCGTATGTAAGTGATGAAAAACGGAAAGCTGTGCAGGAAGCCATTCAACAAAGTAATTACCAACAAAACATTAACGCCGTCCATTTAAGTATGGGGAAAACGTTTCTTATTGGTGTGGTTGTCCCCTTTATCGATCATGCTTACTTTGCCATGTTAATAAAAGGCATAGCCAATGAAGCGTTAAAAAACAATTACAATTTGGTATTATTTCAAACTAACTATATAGAAAGCCGAGAATTAGACGCCATGCAAATGTTAAAGCAAAAGCAGATTGATGCATTAATTATTTGTTCTAGAATATGTTCATGGAGCACAGTAGAAGCGTATTTACCCTATGGACCCATTATTTTATGTGAAGATACCAGAGGCAAGATGGTGTCCTCCACGTACGTGGACCACTATAAAAGCTTTATTTTTGCATTAAAATACCTATACACCAAAGGTCATCGCAAAATTGGGTATTGTATTGGAAGAAACTCAGGAACGAACAGCAGAAATAGAAAAGCGGCATTTATGGACTTTTGCGCGGAGTACCAGTTGTCTTATGAAACTGACTATATTTTTGAGCAATGTCTACATTTTGAAGATGGAGAACGAGTAATTGAACAAATTAAACAAATGGCTCATCCGCCAACAGCCTTGTTAGTCACTAGTGATGAGGTTGCAGCAGGGATTGTTACCTATGCACAGACTCAAGCTTTTTCAATCCCTCGTGACCTTGCTCTCATTGGATTCAATAATCAACCCATCGCAAAAATGATGAATATTACGACCATTGAAATCCCGCTTATGGAAATTGGGAGTAAGTTATTTCTCCAAGGATTAAGTGATACAAAAGAGCCTTCTTATCAGGAAATACCCGTGACATTAATTGAACGTCAAACAGTTTAATCCCTTTTTCATCATATAGCGAACTGTCTATAATCGAATTCTATTTTTAAATTTACATATATCCTCTTGACATGAAATGCGTTTCATAAATTATTCTTTCCTTGCAGGAAAATCACAACACAAGCCGGCGTGATCCGGAAACGGAGCGTAACGGCAGTGTTGTGTTTGACAGGGGGAAGAACAATGAATAAACCAATTGTATTTTTCGATATTGATGGAACATTACTAAATGAGAATAAAATCATTCCGGAGTCAACAAAGACCGCCGTTCGTTTACTCCAAGATAAAGGTATCCATACAGTTATTGCGACAGGGCGGGTACCGGAAATGTTTTATTGGATCCGTAAAGAATTAAATATTGATTCATACGTATCCACGAATGGACAATACGTCGTATATGACGGGAAAGAAATTTATTCAAATCCGATGAATCCAGAGCGGCTTCATTCCTTATCCCTAAGGACAGCAGAAAATGGCGATGCCTTAGCCTACTGCAGTGATCAAGATATTAAGGTAAGTGCATCCAATCATCCTTTTATTGAAAGTAGTTTCGACAATTTAATGATGACCTATCCTGAGGTTAATCATCATTTTTATAAACAAAAGCCTATCTACCAAGGACACCTATACTGTGATACTAGTAATCACCAGATGTATGTCGATCACTTTCCTGATTTTGAATTTGTGAAATGGCATGATTACGCCTACGATATTCTTCCAAAGGGAGCTTCAAAAGCTATTGGAATTCAGGCGCTATTAAAAGTTCTAAATATAAATAATGAGAATTGCTATGCTTTTGGGGATGGACTGAATGACTTGGAGATGTTGTCTTCTGCCGGCACTGGAATCGCGATGGGGAACGCTGTTCCAGAAGCAAAGGCTGTTGCGGATATCGTCACTACCTCCTCATCACATCACGGAATTCTTAACGGGCTTATACAGGTTGGACTATTGGAGGAAAAGCTGAAGAAAATTATATAAATGGATATATTTAAAGGGACTCCTCTTAATTGGAGTCCCTTATTTTTTGAAGAATAGAGCATACTAAAAGTTGCCAGGGATAGTTTACCTTGTACTAAGAAAATTATAGATAACATGGGTTGACCTAAAATAAGTCTAGGGTTATAATTCAAACATAAGTTTAAATCCAAAACAAAAGTTTGCAAGTGCATTTATTTTAACCAACATACATCATAAGGGGGAACTTATTTTGAAAAAACAAAAAGTTGGAATGGCACTAACACTCGTTCTTGCTGCAGGAACAATATTAGGCGCTTGTGGAAAAAGCAATGATAACCAAGGCAAGGAAAAGGCAGAAAAAACTTTCTCAGTAGCAATGGTGACAGACATCGGCGGTGTTGATGACAAATCATTTAACCAATCATCTTGGGAAGGCCTCAAAAGTTTTGGTGAAGAAAACGGTATGAAAAAAGGTAAGGGTGGCTACGATTACCTTCAATCTAAATCGGATGCTGATTATACAACAAACTTAAACAAACTTGCTCGTGAAGGATTTGACTTAGTTTATGCGATTGGCTTCTTGATGCCGGCAGCAGTAGAAGAAATTGCAAAACAACAAAAAGATTCTAAATTCGCGATCGTTGATGCTGAAGTAAAACAGCCAAACGTTGCAAGTATTCTTTTCAAAGAGCAAGAAGCCGGGTTCCTAGCGGGAATAGCAGCGGCTAATACAACAAAGTCTAACCATATCGGATTTATTGGCGGCATGGAAATTCCTGTTGTCGAACGTTTCGAAGCTGGATTCTTAGCTGGTGTTAAAGCGTCTAAACCAGAGGTAAAAGTGGACGTGCAATATGCAGGTGCGTTTGACAAGGCCGAACTTGGTCAATCTATCGCGTCAAAAATGTATTCTTCCGGAGCGGACGTCATTTTTCACTCAGCAGGGGCAACCGGTGTCGGTTTATTCAAAGAGGCCAATGACCGCAAGGCAAAGGATCCCGGCAAGGAATATTGGGCAATTGGTGTAGACCGTGACCAAGCTGATATGGGTCCGGATGTTGTCCTAACATCCGCTTTAAAACGCGTGGATATAGCTGTTAAAAACCTTGCAACAAAAACGAAAGAGGGTAATTTCCCTGGCGGTGAAGTTGCGTTATATGGTTTAGCGGAGGATGGTGTTGGCTTAGCCCCTATCAATGCAAAAGCGGCAAACAAAGCGGATACTGAAGCTGCTATTAAAGAATGGGTTGAAAAGATTAAATCAGGTACTGTCAAGGTCCCTGAAACACGTAAAGAATTAAAAACTTTTAGTCCAAAGTAATCGTACTAGAATGTACAAGATTAAATGGGGTGAGTTTGTGCCTGAAAGAATGAATGATAAAGAACAATTGATTATCGATTTAATCCGAAAGAACCCCTATGTTTCTCAACAAGAATTGGCCGAAATATTAGGCTTATCGCGGCCTTCTATTGCCAATATTATTTCTGGTTTGATTAAAAAGGGCAATATTCTAGGCAGAGCATATATTTTAAATGAATCGCAACAGGTTATTTGTATAGGCGGGGCTAATATTGACCGTAAATTCCATATCAAAGAAAAAGCTCAATTAGGTACTTCCAATCCAATTTACGCTACTCAAAATGCAGGCGGGGTTGCCCGGAATATCGCTGAAAACTTAGGGCGGCTTGGAATGGACGTATCACTTATTTCAACAAGCGGCGCTGATAAGGACTGGTCGGTCATTGAAGATTCATCATCTCTTTATATGAACTTAGAAACCGTGACCCAGTTCCCTGAAAAGTCAACAGGTTCCTACACGGCTGTTTTAGACGCGAGCGGAGAACTAGTGATTGCTTTAGCGGATATGGAAGTGTATGAGGCGATCACACCAGATTTACTGCTTAAACATGATGTTTTATTAAGTCGCTCAAAATGCATTATCGTCGATTTAAACTGTCCGAAAGAAGCGATTCAATTCTTGTGTTCCTTTGCCTATAGTCACGATCTCCCGATTGTGTTAATACCCGTTTCATCACCAAAGATGAATCGATTACCGGATAATTTAGAAGGTGTTACATGGCTCATTACAAACCGGGATGAATCTGAAACATATTTCCAAATGGAAATCAAAGATGAAGTAGATTGGAAGAACGCAGTGGAAAAATGGCTGGCACAAGGGATAGCCAATGTGGTGATAACGAACGGAAAACAAGGCTCGATGATTGGTAATACGAAGGAAGGAATTTTTCATGTTCCTCCTATTGAAATTGATGAAGTCGTCGATGTAACGGGTGCGGGCGATGCTTTTTCCTCCGCAGTTATTTACTCTTGGTTAGAAGGTAAATCATTGATTGAAATTGCTAATGCCGGGAGTATGAATGCTTCTAAAACCTTGCAATCATCTTATACAGTAAGACAGGATTTATCAGCAGAACAACTACAAAAAGACATGGAGGAATTATCTTGAAACAATATATTACATTATCAGAAGAAGTACGTATCGCCAAGGAACAAGGAAAACCAATCGTTGCCTTAGAGTCAACCATTATCTCTCACGGTATGCCATACCCACAAAACGTGCAAACCGCACGTGAAGTAGAGCAAATTATCCGTGATAACGGAGCAGTACCGGCAACGATTGCAATCATTGATGGAAAAATTAAAGTCGGATTATCTGATGACGAGCTAGAAATGTTCGGAAAAAGTTCTGGAGTAGCAAAAGTATCAAGACGCGATATAGCTTATTTGATTGCGACAAAACAGCTGGGCGCTACAACCGTTGCAGCAACAATGATTTGCGCTGAATTAGCAGATATTCATATCTTCGTAACCGGAGGTATTGGCGGTGCTCACCGTGGTGCCGAGACTACCATGGATATTTCAGCAGACTTGGAAGAATTAGGACAAACAAACGTGGCTGTCATTTGTGCAGGTGCTAAGTCGATTTTAGATTTAGGGTTAACAATGGAATATCTTGAAACAAAAGGCGTACCTGTGATTGGTTATCAAACCGATGTTCTCCCTGCTTTCTTTACACGCACAAGCGAATTCCCGTTAAACCTGCGTGCAGATGATGTGGATTCAATCGCCTCTACTTTAAAGGTACAATGGGATTTAGGTCTAAAAGGCGGCGCTGTCATTGCGAATCCGATTCCTGAAGAACACGCAATGGACGAGCAATTTATTAATGGCATCATTGAGACAGCATTAAAAGAGGCAGATGAACGCAAGATTGCCGGTAAAGATGTCACACCTTTTATGCTTGGTAAGGTGAAAGAACTGACTGGAGGCAAGAGCTTGGAGGCAAACATTGCTTTAGTTAAAAACAATGCCGTTGTCGGAGCTAAAATAGCTGTAAGTCTTAATGGGTTGAAATAAGAATAGATAAACTTTTATAGGCAGCTTCCACTTGCATTTGCTTGCAGACTCAATCTACC
This sequence comes from Bacillus sp. AFS006103, assembly GCA_002559145.1. Lineage (GTDB taxonomy): Bacteria > Bacillota > Bacilli > Bacillales > Cytobacillaceae > Neobacillus. The sequence goes on along the minus strand of NTXX01000077.1, from coordinate 78,059 downwards.
TTTTAGATGAGTCTGCAAGCTTATTTTAATTTTTACCGTGACCGGTTGTATTTTGAACAAGTGGAATTTGAACGATGAATGTACTCCCTTTTCCGATTTCACTTGATACTTTAATTGTCCCTTGATGGGTATCCACGATCCACTTGGCAATGGAAAGTCCCAAGCCATGTCCGCCTATTTGCCGGGTACGGGATTTATCAGACCTGTAAAAACGTTCAAATATACGCTGGTAATCCTCTTGCCCAATTCCGATCCCCGTATCCTCAACCGTAATACAGAGCTGTTTTCCTTCTATAAAAATCGAGAGCTTAACTTCCCCGCTGTTTGGTGTGTATTTTATCGCATTGTCTAAAAGAATATATAAAAGCTGGGATAATCTTTGCGGGTCACCAACAATATATAGTGAAGCAGGTGAATGGAAGTGAAGTGCTATTTGCTTAGAAGCCGCTAGTGGACGAACAGACTCGATCGCTCTTCCTGCTTGTGGACAGAAGTCAAAGGTCACTAAGCTAAGTTGATTTGTATTGGAATCAGACCGAGCAAGCGTCAATAAATCACTCACCAAATGTGTCATCCGCTTTACTTCCTGCCTCATGTTCGTAAGCATTTTCCCTGCCAGGTCATTTTTCGGAGGCTCGATGGTCATTTCCACCGCATCGATGGATGATAGCAAGACACTTAACGGCGTCCTCAATTCATGCGAGGCATCGGCCACAAATTCACGCTGCCTTGAAAATGCACCACTTATCGGTATCATCGCCTTTTTAGACATGACTACACTCATGTAAATGGCTACGCCAAAAAATACGGCCCCCATCGCTGTGAGTATTATTAACAGCAAGTGGAATAGCTGGTAGGCAAAGGTGATGTCCTTAGCGACATATAACTGACCCATGTATTGACCATTACCATAAATTTCCTGACTCCCTATCATCAGACGAATATCCTGAGGTTCCTTACGCGGGCGAAATTCTCCCTTATTTCCCCTTCCCTTTACATTACCTTCCACAAATAAGGTTGCCTTTTGAATTTCCCTATCAGTTTGAATCCCCCCTGTTATCAGCCGCAGGATATCAGTCCGTAGGCGCGAATCCGTTTCATTACCCATGATGATTTTCCCGTTCGAATTTATGACATAATAAAAGAACTGATCCACTCCTGCAAAGACCACCGCTTGGTTTTCTACTCCCGGGAGATTGCGCTGTTCATTTGTTGATAAGTAATTCTCAAGATAGTTTGCTTCTTGATTTATTAATGATTGAAGTTCACGCTCCTGGTTATTTAGAATCACAACATACAAAACGGTATACACGATTCCAATAAAAAGAACGAGAAAAAGAATGAGCAGCCCACTGTACATGCGCGTTAACCGACCTTGTGTGGCTTTAAAAATATCTTTTTCCCTGTGGTTCATGAGCGTTTGGAAAAATGAGCGAATTTTAGCTTCCAAACTTATAACCTACCCCTCTGATACTTTCCACCAACTCTTGCTTCCCGAAGGATTGAAGTTTTTTTCGGATTAATTTAACGGTTGCATCGATGGTTTTCGGGGCAACCTCTGAATCAAAGCCCCAGATTCGTTCAAGAATCACCTCACGCGGCAGAACCTGTCCCTTATTTTTCACCAATAAATCTAAGAGTTGAAATTCACGCGGGCTTAATTGAATTTCACTGCTTCCTAAACGAACACTATGGCTCATCCGATTTAGAATCAATCCTTGAATTTGGATTTCCTCCTCCAAAATCGGTGCGTAGTTACGGCGGGAAAGCGCTCTGAGCCGGGCTAAGAGCTCATCAATTTCAAATGGTTTAACAAGGTAATCATCCGCACCGGCATCTAATCCCTCAATCCGATCGCCGATGGTATCTTTGGCGGTTAACATCAAAATAGCACCTGAATATCCTTGTTTACGTAACCGCTGGCAGACATCAATACCAGTCCCGTTAGGCATCATCCAATCCATGATGATGACATCGTAATGTGAGGCGGTGGCGTAATAGTACGCATCTTCCCCATCCACCACCCATTCGACCTGGTAGCCGCCTTTCTTTTTTAACATATATACGATCAATTCCCCAAGTCGGATATCATCCTCTGCTAATAAAATATTCATGATAGGCCCCCTTTTTGAGAATGACTATAGAAAATAGAAGAGTCCTCTCTAGTAACTCAAATCTAGCATCGTAACCTTAACGTTTGCTTAAGAAATTTAAGAGGAATCCATGTGAAAATTGTTTAATAGAAAAAGGGTGTCAGGCACCATGTGAATTTTTCACATGGTGCCTGACACCCTTTATTTGATAAACTTTCTATTCAAAATAATACATTAAGGCGATTGTACCAGGCCCTGTATGTGTGCTAATCGTTGGCCCCGTATAGTCAATCGAAATATCTTTATACCCGGTTAAGTCAGTAATTGCCGCTTTTAGTTTTGCGGATAGTTCGTATGCTTCCGCATGAACAATGCCGGCTCCTAAGATGGTTTTCCCTTTAACATCTTCCGTAAATTGCTTGGCCAAAAATTTAACTACTTGTGAATGACTGCGGACCTTGGTGACGGGATTGTATTCTGCCCCTTCAAGTGAAGCAATCGGTTTGATATTTAATAACGATCCAATAAAGGCCTTTCCCTTACCAATCCGTCCACCCTTCACCATGTTCTCCAGCGTATCTATCATAATATAGAGCTTAGTATGTTCCCGTACCTTTTCGAGGCGGGAGATGATTTCCTCCATACTTTTACCCTGTTTCGCCATTTTAGCTGCTTCCCTAACCTGGAACTGGAGTGCCAACGAGATAAACAGCGAGTCAATAACAGTCACTTTCGTATTCGTCATTTGGGCAGCACTCTCTGCAGAACGGACCGTCCCGCTCATTTTTCCTGTCATATGAATGGATAAAACCTCATAGCCTTCTTCCCCAAGCCGGTCAAAAATTTCAAGGAAGGTCCCAGTAGAAGGTTGGGAGCTTTTTGGCAATTCTTCTAAGTTTTTCATTGTTTCAATGAATTCTGCAGGCTGAATTTCTACTCTATCTAAATAGGTTTCTCCATTTATCGTTACGGACAATGGCACAACAACAATCCCAAGCTTTTCAGCCATTTCTATCGGCATGTCCATTGTTGAATCGGTTACAATTTTAATTTTGCTCATAACAAATCACTTCCCTACCAGTACTGCTTAGTATTATACAGTTAACTACTATTGAAGGGAATAACATCCATCACTTTTAATTTTTATAATAATAAAAAGCATCGCTAGGAACCTCCCCCAACGATGCTCGAATTAAATTAAGCGTTATTCTTTAATTCTCCAACTATAAACAATTGTTCATAATCCGGCCATTTCATGACTTTTTTCAAGTAATCTTTAAAGGAGTAGCTTTTTTTCAAGTTTTTTTCGTTGTAAAGAGACGTAACATACTTCTGTAAACGGACTTGGATCAAAAATTTATAAGTGTTATCTTCCACCAATACAGGAATTTCTACGACTTTAACCTTCTGTCCAACAACATTTTTGAACTCTAGGCTTTTGAATAACAAAATATCAATCCTCTTTTTCACCCGTTTAAGTATATTATACACCTTTTTGATATCGAAAAGTGTCTAATTTTGCTTAGATTACTAAAGCTTTTAACCGCCATTCTTAATAGAATGGCGGCATTTATTAACATATTCTCGGAAACATCGTTCCTGATAATCTAGTTAATAACCGTTTTGAACCAAGTGGTGTTTCTAATAGCAACTGCCCTTTTTCTTTTCCAATAACTGAACCGATTACCACAGCATCCTTGCCTTCAGGGTATTCACGCAATATATCTAACACCTTTTCCTTTTCCTGATTGGCCACGATAATGATTGCTTTACCCTCGTTAGCTAAATACAGAGGGTCAAATCCTAATAGATCACAAACCCCATGTACCTCTTCCCTAACAGGCAGGTCGAGTTCGTTAATTTTCATTGTAACTTGAAAGTCTTCAGCGATTTCAACAAGTGTCGTCGCTAACCCGCCTCTTGTCGGGTCACGCATAATCCGGACACCTGTTGTATGATCCAACACTTCAGCAAGTATTCGATTCAGAGAAGCACAATCACTATTAATCGGAACGGTAATGCCTAACTCACCTCTGGCTGCAAGAACCGCAACCCCATGATCCCCAATGGTGCCTGACACCAAGATAGTGTCCCCTTCTTCAAACGCAAGGCTGCACCCTTTGTGCGGTTCATAGATGCCAATTCCGGTTGTGTTAATGTAGACTCCATCGGCACTGCCTCGTTCGACTACTTTTGTGTCACCAGCGACGATGGAAACACCGGTTTTCTTTGCTTCGTTCGCCATATCGTAGACAATCTTTCGTAAATCTGAGATAGAGAAGCCTTCTTCGATGACAAAACCGCAAGTTAAATACAAAGGTTTAGCGCCGCTCACTGCAAGGTCATTGATGGTGCCAGCGACGGCTAATTTACCAATCGATCCGCCTGGAAAAAAAATCGGTTTAATTACAAAGGAATCCGTAGTAACGGCAATCCGACCAACAGGAATATCGACAGAGGCCGCATCAAACAAGGCGGAATCTCCGTCCCCAAATGCTTCTATAAACACATCCTTGATTAAGCGGTGGCTTAGCTCCCCGCCATCACCATGTGCCAAGCTGATAAATTTCTCCATTAGAAACTCTCCCTCATGTATTGATAATAGGCTGCACAACTGCCTTCCGCCGATACCATACAAGGTCCCACCGGGTTCATTGGGTGACAGGCTTTACCAAACAGCGGACATTCATCCGGAGAAATCAAACCACGGATGACCTCACCACAACGGCACTTCGTTTTTCTTGGCTCCCCGACTTCCACGGTAAACCGTTTTTTGGCATTATACTGATCGAATTCCGGTTTTAGGTCTAGTCCACTCTTTGGAATCACACCAATGCCGCGCCAAGCCTCATCACATTTGGTTAAATATCTATCCATCCATTGGTGAATCACTTGATTCCCGGTTTTACTGACAATTGCAGGATGGTTATTAACAATTGCAGCCTGCCCTGTTAGTGCTAACTCAATTGACTTATATATGCCCATTAGTAATTCCGCTGTTTCAAAGCCTGTAATCACACCGGAAATATGATATTCATTGACTAAATACTGATAAGAATCCTCCCCTAAAACAATCGATACATGTCCGGGAAGTAAGAAGCCGTCCAAATTCACTTCACCGGCATCTAATAAATAACGAAGTACAGGTTCCACCAGTTTTGTCGTCATCCAAATCGAAAAGTTATTAATTCCGCATTTTTCCGCTTCCCCAACCATCAGTGTCAAAATTGGAATCGTTGTTTCAAAACCAATCCCAAGAAAGATTACTTCCTTATCGGGATTCTCCTCGGCAACTTTTACCGCATCAACCGGTGCATACAAGACACGGATATCCTTCCCGGCAATCTTTGAATCTAGTAAAGTTTTATTCGACCCCGGGACCTTCATCATATCGCCAAATGTACAGATAATCCGGTTTTCTTCTTCAGCAAGAGCAATCATGGCGTCGATCGAACGTTGGTCGGTCACGCAGACAGGGCAGCCCGGCCCCGAAATCAAGTTGACATCGTCCTTTAAGCATTGCTTCACGCCGGTGCGTGCTAGCGACATCGTATGTGAGCCGCACACCTCCATGAGTGCCGGCCTCCGGCCAAATTTCCCCTGAAATTCTCTTGCTTTTTCGATCACGGCCGCCACTAAGGGTTTACAAATTTCGGGGTTATTGGACTGTTTCAGAATTTCGAGCATGGACCAGCTTCCTCCATTCTTCCACACTTTGTTTTGCATAGGTTTCATCGACAATACTCATCGCCTGACCGGCATGAACAATCACGTAATCACCAAGCTCGACCTCAGGAACAAAAATGATCCCTACCGTGGTTTGTGAACCCATCACATCAACGACTGCACTGTATTCCATTTTTTTGACTACTTTTGCTGGTACTCCAACACACATTGGTTAGCACTCCTTTTTGCTGCGGCTACAACTAATTGGCCGTATGATAATCCCCCATCATTACAGGGGACTTTTTCAGGTACGTAGACATTAAAATCCCTTTGCAACAATTCTGCTCTGATTCTCATTCTTAAATAGCGGTTATGAAAACTGCCGCCAGATAAAACAACGTTCTTGTTAGCACCAGGGTTTCTCCTTTCCAATTGCACCATCGAGGCAATAATCGCCTGGACAACCGTTTCATGGAAGCGACCGCTAATCGTTGGGATGTCTTCACTGGCTAAAACATCCACGCTTATTTCTTTAATCATCTTGGAAAAATCAATCTTCAAAAACTTTGTATCCTCTATATCGTATCGATATGGCTGATAAATTACCTGATCATTAGCAAGTTCAGCTAACTGAATGGCCGCTTCTCCGTCATAGCTAGACACTTTTGTCACACCGCAAATTGCACTCACCGCATCAAACAGTCGGCCACATGTCCCTGCGTAAACAGTATTTATATTTCTTTCAATCATCTTTTCTAGAATATCAATCTCTGAGGTTTTATCTTTAAAAACTGCTTTTGCAAGCTCTACCCCTTTACTACCATGAAGCGAAATCAGCATGGCAGCGGCATTTCGCCAAGGCTCGCGAATACATTTTTCACTTCCTGGAAGGGGAGTATAGTGTAAATGGGCCAGGCGTTCAAACCCAACAGCATCTCCATAGAGGATTTCAAATCCCCAGATTTTTCCGTCAAGCCCATACCCCGTTCCATCTAAAATGATCCCAAATGCCTGACCAGAAAGTTGATGTTCAGCGATGCAGGCAGCCATATGGGCATGGTGATGCTGAACCTCGATGACATCCGTAAACTTATATTCATTGGCTAGTTTGTGAACTTGATAGCCTGGATGGGCATCAATCACCGCTATCTTCTTCGGCGTATCAATCCATCTCAATAGGTGTTCCAATTCATGCTTATAATGGCCAATCGTTTCGATATTCTCCAAATCACCAATATGGGGGCCGACAAAAATTTGCTCATTTCGTCCAATCGTAAACGTTGTTTTTTGCTGACCACCAAAGGCAACTATTCCTGTTACATCACTAGTTGTCGTAAACGGGTCGGGGACATAGCCCCTTGACCTTCTGAAGAAATCAACTTTCCCATCATTTATTTGAACTACCGAATCATCAACGGGATGAAGGATCTCGCGGTTATTAATCAAAAAATAATCAGCAATGCCCTCTAGGTAGCGAGTGGCCTCATCGTCTTTGAATACAATTGGCAAGCCGGAAGGATTAGCACTGGTCATCACAAGGCACGATAGCTCCGGGTCAGCCAATAGTAAATGATGATGCGGTGTATAGGGAAGCATGACACCAATTGTCCCCATATTAGGTGCCACACTTGATGCCAACTCATACTCGCAGCTCTTTTTCAGCACGACTATCGGTGCTTCAGGACTCCACAACAGTTCAGACTCTGCATTATCTACTTCCGCAAGCTGCTCCACCGCTGAAATCGAAGCAGCCATGATTGCAAGCGGCCGCAACGGCCGTTTTTTTCGTCTCCTCAATTCGACTACAGCCCGCTCATTTCGAGCATCGCAGCACAAGTGGTAGCCGCCTAGCCCCTTAATGGCGATAATGGATCCTTCTTTTATAAGCTTGATTGTATCGACTAGCGGATTCTCAGAATCTATCTCTTCTCCATGTTTCCCTAACAATCGCAGTTTTGGTCCACATTTCGGGCAGGCGATTGGCTGAGCATGGTGGCGCCTGTTCGTTGGATCCTCATATTCCTTCCGGCAATCCTCACACATCGGAAATTCCTTCATTGATGTGTAGGGCCGGTCGTATGGTAATTCCTCGATAATCGTGTAGCGCGGACCACACTGAGTACAATTGATAAACGGGTATTGATAGCGAAAATCCTTAGGATCATTCATTTCATTTAAACAATCCTCACAAACCCCCGAGTCGATGGGGATAACAAGCATGGATGTTCCGCTCCGCTCACTTGCAATAATCGTAAAGTCTTCTGCGTTCTCCGGTTCGGTTCCATTAACAACTATTTCATTGATTTTTGACAATCTCGGTGCTTTGTTTTTCAAGTCTGCTAGAAATAACTGAATAGCCGCAGTCTCTCCTTCAATATGAATTTTGACACCATCCATATTATTCTGCACGGTACCATTAAGATGATATTTATCAGCTAGTTGAAAGACAAACGGCCGGAAGCCAACGCCTTGCACCCTGCCCTGAACAGCAACCTTTACTGCCGTACGCATTTTGCATAGGCCCCTTCAATCCAAGAGAACCACTCATGCAACCCTTCCTGTGTTCTTGCAGAAAGCGGGATTAGCATGGATTCTGGATTGATTTCCGATAAGTCCTTCCGCGCTTCTTCCACACTAAAATCAAGGTATGGAAGTAAATCGATTTTATTTAATAAGACGAGTTCCGTCCGCAGGAACATTTGCGGATATTTAGGGATTTTATCATTTCCTTCTGGAACACTGAGAACGGCCACTTTATGATGCTGACCTAGATCATAGCCCGATGGACAGACAAGATTACCGACATTTTCAATAAACAATAAATCGATTTCATCTAGATCCAATTCTCCTAGAGTAGCAGCAATCATTCTGGCATCAAGGTGGCAGCCGCCATGGGTATTTATTTGAACGGCCCTTGCCCCCATTGCCCGAATCCTGTCTGCATCTCTTTCCGTCGCTAAATCGCCCTCGATAACAGCAATACGATATTTTCTTGCTAATGCCCTAACTGTTTCTTCCAGCAAAGTCGTCTTGCCTGCACCAGGAGAACTCATTATATTAACGACCAAAGTATTCGTACTTTCAAAGAGCTCCCGATTGAAATCAGCGGCCTTGTTGTTATTGGTTAATACATCAGTTCTTAATGTTACCTTCATTTTTCAAGACTCCCTTCGTATGACAAAACCTGAAATGTTTCTCCTGTTAACACTTTCCCGGATGGGACGTTACAATTTGGACATAGGGCGATTTTTTGATCTGGTCTGTATTTTTCACCACATAGAATACATTCTGCTTCTGCTACTTCCAAATGAATGACTAATTCCGCTTGGTTTGTGAACAGATGCGGATTTTGCTCACGAAAAATTGCAAACGCCATGCGAAGCGCATCAGGCATGGCATTCGCAATTTCCCCAACGATTAATTCTACTTTTTCAATTTTGTTCAATCCTTTTTCGGCTGCGTCTTCATGGACTAGCTGGAGGATATCTCCCATTAACGCCATTTCATGCATGCTTTTCACCCTGTTTCCTGTGCTTCTGAAAACCGATTAAACATGTATCATCTTTAATTTTTATCGGGTAAGATTCAAGCTGTAAATCACCTGTATGTGTTTTAAAATTGTATTCTTTTTGACAATTCAAACATTTCCCCGTTGAATATAGTGTTGTAACAATAATAATATTCGAACATACAGGACACACCCCGTCCATTGCCTGCATGTTCGTACCATTTCGTGTTACTATAACTGGTTTTCCACCGATAAATTTCATTTCTAGTTCAGATGCCCCGTCATTGTCTTTCACTAAAGGAAACCAAGTAATGCCAAGGGCACGGTCTGCTGCCACTTCGACCTTCTCCAAATCCTCACTTAAAAAAGGTTCATAGACAGACTTAACCGTTTGAAATAAACTGCCGGCCATTTCCCTTAGAAAATCGCCCCGTCTCATGATGCATCTCTCCAACGTTTTACTTGATTGATGACTGTTTCGGCAAGCTCCCCAAGTTTGTTCTGATTTGTTTCGGTTAACTCTATCCCCATTTGAAGGGAAGTAGGCTGCATCCCGAACATTACAATTTGTTTTGGATATCGTTCTCTTAACTTTGCAGCAAGTAAAACCTCTTGAAATCCAAGCTGATGAATTGACATTTTAATCCCAAAATAGGCAGGTATTTCGTCGCCTACTAAAGTGATGATTGTACCCGGTTCTTTCCCAGCATTGATGGCATCAATGATGATTAAGTTTTCCGCATCCTCTACTGGACCCAATAATTTCATGCCATCAGTCAAACCTTCAATAATTTCGATATTATCATAGTTTTTTAATGCCTCTTCCAACAATGGCAAAAGGTGAATGCCAACACCCTCATCCGAAAAGAGGGTGTTGCCAATTCCTAAAATGGTAATCTTTTGGTCTATTTGTCTATTCATTGTTTTTTTCACCTACAGATTTTCTCGTTGTTGTTTTATAACCTGAAAACATGGAAGAGATAGAACCATTCCGTTCAAGATAATCATCACGAAAAGCCATGTAGACATGAATAAGTGTGAATAGCATAAAACCCCATGCCGCTAAATGATGCCAGGAGCGAAGTGTATAGCTTTCTCCCCCGAACAGGTATGGCACCCAGACAAACAGTTTTGCCCAGAAGGATTCTTGTTGCGGCTCAAAATACATATAGAAGCCTGTCAACATAACAATCCAAGAGCCGAGTCCGATAAAAATCCAATAACTTAACTGTGCTAATGGGTTATGGCCGACATAATGAGGTTTTTTGTTTTTCAAAAATAAATAGAATTTGACGGTTTCAAAGACTTCTTTCCAGAAAAGCCATCTTAATGGGTTTGAGGTCGCAAATTTGTTTCCTTTAAAAACCCAATACAAACGAAAGATGAGATTGATCGTAAAAAGAAATGCGGCAAAAAAGTGAATGTATCTCATCCAGCCCATAAGATTGGAATAATAGGCTTCTTCTGGAATTATTGCAGCCGAAAATGGTTTCCCAATATACACACCGGTCCCCATTAACAGGATGATAGCGAACATGTTCAACCAATGAAAAATCCTAACAGGCAACTCCCAAACATAAACTCTTACTTCATTTTTAACTGGTTTATACTGAATCGGTCTCTCGGTGTGAAAAGAATTCTCGCTGTTAATTCCCGGAAGATTAGGGAATGGACCCGGTGGTTGAGTCGGTAATTTTGGCGCAGCCATATGTCTCCCTCCTAACCTAAACGAATTTCGGTCGTCGTATTCGTTTCCAAATCTGTTAAGTGTACGGCACATGCAAGACATGGGTCAAACGAGTGGATAATCCGCATAATTTCAAGCGGCTGCTCCTTATTTAGCATTGGAGTCCCTTTAAGCGCTGCTTCATAAGCACCGATCGTATTTTTGTGGTCCCGTGGTGATGCATTCCATGTTGATGGAACCACAGCTTGATAGTTATGCGTTTTACCATCTTTAATATCAATCCAATGTCCGAGTGCTCCGCGCGGTGCTTCCATCCAACCGACACCTTTGGCACGTTCTGGCCATGTATTTGGTTCCCATTTTGTCCGATCAAAGGTGGTTTGGTCGCCGCTCTTCACATTCTTTAATAATTCATCCATGTCATTGCGTAACCATCCTGAAATTAACACCGTTTCAAGTCCGCGAGCGACGGTTCTTCCTAAAGCTGATTGTAAGGCCGAAATAGGTAAATCCAGCTTTTTCAATGTTTCGTCGACGATATTTACGATTTCTTCTTTTCCTGATGCATAGCCGACAATCATCCTGGCGAGTGGTCCTGTTTCCATCGGATGCTCTTTCCAGCGCGGTGCTTTGAGCCAGCTATATTCCTTATCGGTATCCAATTGTTTAAATGGTGCTTTAGGACCCGTATAGTTAAAAGTGGTTTCACCATCAAATGGATGTTTTCCTTTGCCGCCTGAATCACCATCATAGGTATACCAGGAATGATCAATAAACTCCTGAACATGCTCTGGATCTTTAAGGTCAACGTCTAAAACTTCTTTCAAGTTACCATTTAAGATAATTCCTCTTGGCATCCGATAGAGCTTCGTGTCATAAATATCCCCTGTAGAGAAATCTCCATAGCAGAGGTAATTATTTAAACCGCCTCCATAGGTCCAATCCTTATAAAATGAACCAATTGCAAGTAAATCCGGGATATAGACTTGGTTTACAAATTCCTTCGCTTGGTCGATCAGTTGTGATACATGCATTAATCGTTCTGCATGTACGCCGTTATCACTATCAATATCAAGTGGGGTTGCCATTCCACCGACCACATAATGCGGATGCGGGTTTTTACCGCCAAAAATGGTATGAATTTTGACAATTTCCTTTTGCCAATCCAGTGCTTCCAGATAATGAGCCACAGCTAACAAGTTGACCTCTGGAGGAAGCTTATATGCTTTATGGCCCCAATAACCATTTGCGAAAATGCCGAGTTGACCACTTTGCACTAATTTCTTTACTTTGTTTTGTACATCAGTGAAGTAACCGGGAGATGATTTTGGCCAGCTTGAAATCGACTGTGCAATTCTTGAAGTTTCGGCTGGATTGGCACTAATCGCACTAACGACATCAACCCAGTCTAGTGCATGCAAGTGATAAAAATGGACCACATGGTCGTGAACAAACAATGCTTCGTTCATGATGTCACGAATTAAATGAGCGTTTCTTGGAATTTTTATCTTTAATGCATCTTCAACAGAACGAATCGAAGCAAGGGCATGTACGGTTGTACAAACGCCGCAAATTCTTTGCACATATGCCCAAACATCACGCGGGTCACGGTCTTTTACAATCAATTCTAGTCCACGAACTGCGGTACCTGAGCTAAATGCGTCTTTAATAACGCCTTTTTCATCCACATCTACTTCGACTCGAAGGTGACCTTCGATTCTCGTTATTGGGTCTACAACTATACGTTCACTCATTCCTCTTCACCCCGTTTGTCGTCTCTCTTTCTCTTGATTACCGTCCCTGCTGCATGGACGGCAATACCTGCAGAAGTTAAGCCAATAGCCGTTAAGCCAACTGCGTCCGGATTAATGGTCGTTTGCGTTCCGGGAATTTTGGCTCTTCTCGTGTAGAATGGACCATTATCCCAGAAGTCCTTTTCGGAACAGCCGAAGCATGGATTACCGGATTGAATCGGGTAGCTAACCCCTCCATTCCAGCGCATTTCTGCACAAGAGTTGTAAGTTGTCGGGCCTTTACAGCCGACTTTATATAAACAGTAGCCTTGTTTGGCTCCTTCATCATCAAAGGATTCTACGAACAGGCCAGCATCAAAATAAGCACGTCGGTTACATTTGTCATGAATACGATGGCGATAAAAAGCTTTCGGACGTCCAAATTGATCAAGTTCCGGTAATTTGCCAAAGGTAATAATATGAGCTATCACTCCTGTCATTACTTCAGAAATTGGCGGACAGCCCGGCACAAGGATGGTTGGAGTATCTTTTACAAAGCTAGTTACTGGCTTCGCTCCCGTTGGGTTAGGATGTGCTGCGGCAATTCCTCCCCAGGACGAACATGAACCATAGGCAATAATTGCTTTTGCTCCTGCAGCCATTTCTAGGAATGTTTCTTTTGCTGATTGACCAGAAACGGTTAGGAAGGAATCATCCTCAGGAATGCTGCCTTCCACTGCAAGAACATATTCCCCTTTATAATCCTTTAATACTTGTTTCATGGAAGCTTCTACCTGATGACCAGAAGCAGCAGATAATACTTCAGAATACTCCAGAGAAATCATTTCTAGTAAAACGCTTTCAGTCTTTGGTTGTGATGATCGAATAAACGATTCTGAGCAGCCCGTGCAATCTTGAAATTGCAGCCAGACAACAGGAACTCTCGTTTTAGTTTCCATGGCTTTAACAACTTGATCTGTCTGGGTAAACTCTAGCCCCAATGTCGCAGCTAATGCTGTACACATTTTCAGGAAGTCACGCCGGCTAAATCCGTGATCGATTGCGGCTTCATATACTGTTTTCTTTTTCTTCATCCGCTAACCCCTCCACCTATCATGAAAATAAGTAAATATATTTAATTACAAGGAAATTGTATTATAATGGCAGGTCTTTAGTCATGATTATTCAAGAATGTACACAAACTATCCTTAACTGTATTAATACATTTTTATCAGTAATTAAGTTGTAAATGCCCGAAAAAGGATCATAAAAAAAGACCCGAAGAGAATTTAATCCCTTAGGGTCTATGCATTATTAATTAAGCCTCTGCTACTTCCTCATCCAATTCATCTTCTTGCTGATTTTTCAAACGTTTACGATAGACAAACTTCGATAAATTAATACTAATCTCATAAAGGAGCAAGAGTGGTACGGTTACGACAAAATCAGACATAAAGTCCGGTGGTGTAATAACGATTGCAATAATTATCAGAACGAAGTACGCATATTTACGAATTTTTGAAAGGACAAACGGATTGATAATCCCAAGTGAAGTTAAAAACATAACAACCACCGGAAGTTCAAATAATACACCGAATGGCAAGGTCATATTCATGATAAAACTAAAATATCGTTCGGCAGTGAAGTTTGTAACAAACATATCTTTACCCATGTTAACCAAAAAGTCTAGAACCATTGGAAAGATAATAAAATATCCGAAGGCAAGCCCAATGATAAACAAGAAAAATAATGCAGGAACATAAGAAATCGTTATTTTTCTTTCAATCGGTCTCAGTGCGGGTCTGACAAACAACCAAATTTGTAACGCTAGAACAGGAATTGTTCCCGCCACAGCTACAACAGTTGCCAGCATGAAATAAATCCACATAATATCACTTGGTCCAAGCACCATCAGTTTCGTAGTCCCGACAAACCATTTATAGATATCATCTACATAAATAAAGCCGGCGATAAAAAAGGCTACAAATGCAAGTGCGGTCACAATAATTCGTTTTCGTAATTCCTCTAAATGATCAACTAAATTTAATTCTTTATCATCCATGTACTTCCCCTGCCAATTTCAAAAGGTTAAAGATGTGCACGTGTATATAGCTTTCAGAGATAAATATAACTATAAATTATTTGTGCCATGTTATTATTATGAATATCTTTTCACATATTCTTATAGGTTAAATTAGAGAAGAAAAAGGTGTAAGATACAAAATCTCACACCTTATTTAGTCAAGTTTTTCTTTTCTTCGTCAATATCCTTCATAACATCATCAGTGAGTTCACGTGTAGATTTTTTAAATTCCTTTAATGTTTGTCCGAAAGCACGACCAATTTCTGGAAGTTTCTTAGGTCCAAAAATAATCAAAGCTAATGTTAAGATTAAAATTAATCCGGGTACACCGATATTAGAAAACATGGATTTACATCCCCTTCAATTGTTGTATATTTCTACTATGATTATAGTACCGAAAATCCATTTTGAGTTAGTTATATGCGATAATTCATAGTAAATTCACAATATCTATTTTAATTACCCTTAAAGTGATATTTAGCATTTTCTTACCACATTATTCATTACTAATGACAATTTATCAATTACCACTAATGAAGTCAATGATTATTTAGTTTAAATAATTTATAAAATATATTACAACATGCTTTTTTTGAATATAATTGGAACTTTATAATACCCAAATCAATTTGTATTACTATTTTCGATTATAAATTCTGAATTCATAATCGTACGGATTCTTATTATCCTTTAATCCCTTTTCACAAGATACCATTTCCCAATTGCTGACATCAAATTCAGGAAAATACGTATCCCCTGCAAATTCATCATGAATAAGCGTAATGTATAGTCGGTCCGCATAATCAAATGTCTCATTAAATATTTCCGCCCCGCCAATAACGAAGATTTCGTCGCTTTGCTTCTTGCAGTACTGAACAAAATCCTCAACGGAGTATACTACCGTACAAT
Organism: Bacillus sp. AFS006103; assembly: GCA_002559145.1. Classification (GTDB taxonomy): domain Bacteria; phylum Bacillota; class Bacilli; order Bacillales; family Cytobacillaceae; genus Neobacillus. The sequence continues at coordinate 62,380 of NTXX01000077.1, read as the reverse complement.
CCTCCCTTCGGTATTCTTTTTGCCGGGTGATGACAATATTTTCTCTGCCGGGAAGGACACGCCCAATCGATTCATGAGTTTTTCTTCCCATCGCGATAGGGTGGCCCATCGTAACCTTCTTGAAAAATTTTAAATCTTCTGGCAACCGCCAAGGCAATTGATTATTTTTCCCGATGACTCTATTTTCGTCCATCGCAACAATAAAGGATATCATACACTAACCACTCCTTTAATATGCGGATGAGGGTCATACCCTTCCAGAGCAAAGTCTTCATATTCAAAAGAGTAGATATCTTTGACAAGCGGGTTAATTTTTACGATCGGTAAGGACCGTATTTCTCGACTCATTTGCAGTTTCACCTGTTCGAGATGGTTCTGATAAATATGAACATCACCAAAAGTGTGGATAAATTCGCCTGGCTCCAGGTCACATACTTGTGCAATCATCATGGTTAGAAGCGCATAAGAAGCGATGTTAAACGGGACGCCAAGAAACACATCGGCTGAGCGTTGGTAAAGCTGGCATGACAGCTTTCCGTCTGCCACATTGAATTGGAACATACAGTGACAGGGCGGCAACGCCATGTAATCAATCTCAGCGACATTCCAAGCATTAACAAGCAATCTTCTTGAATTTGGATTCGTTTTTATCTGGCTAATTAACTCTGTAATTTGGTCAACAGTTTTACCGTCTGCACCTGTCCAGGAGCGCCATTGATGACCATAAACAGGTCCTAATTCCCCATTTTCATCTGCCCATTCATTCCAAATACGAACCCCGTTCTCCTGTAAATACCGAACATTCGTATCTCCATTTAAAAACCAGAGCAATTCATAAATAATTGATTTTAAGTGCAACTTTTTGGTTGTTACCAGTGGAAATCCTTCCGCCAAATCAAATCTCATTTGATAACCGAAGGTGCTGATCGTTCCAGTACCCGTCCTGTCACCCTTCACAGTTCCATTTTCTAGTACATGCTTACATAGCTCCAGATATTGTTTCAACTTGGACACTCTCCTAACTGCATTTCATATTTCTCTATTTTATCAATCAAGGACGAATTAGTGAAGCTGTTTAATCAAATCGAATGTCTCCGGAGCTTTCTTACGTAATAATTCTTTTGTACCATTATTCAAATAGTACATCGCGAAACTCTCGGCAAAATATTCTTCCGGGTAAAAGAAATAACTGTTTCCCGGAAACAATTGTTCATGTTCCTTTTTCCACACACGTAAAAAATCCTTTGAACCACTGATTTCGTCATACACATAGCGATCAATCGAATGCGCCATTTCATGCAATTCTAAATTGACAGAACCATGCCCTTCCCCTTTTTCACTGGCACCAATCTTGACAAGGACGACCTTCGATCCTCCCATCCCTGGAATATCATCCCATGTTACATTAGAGGTATACCCCCTTGGGACCTGCCCTGCATATTGCCGAGCAGTGGGATTATCAGTGAGTTTCCCTGTAAATAGTTTCAGGTTTATTCCTTGATGGTTTATTTTTTCCAAAAGGGAATACGGTAAGGAATTAATTCTCGAAATCATTGCGGCCGCTTCCTGCTCATCAAAAAACTGCCGCGGCAAGACAATGATTTGCTCTAAAAGTGGGAACGAATGATCAAATTGTAGAGATTGATAGAGTATTGAGTTTTTCGAATAATCTCCTAGCAAAATTTCCGCATTGGAAGCTTGTGAGGTCGTTATGGATGATAGAAATAAACCAGCGAATATTATCACTATAAACGATTTACGCATCACATCATCCCCCTATTCATTCAATAGCTTAATTGAATTATAGCATAGGAATTTGGCAGCTTAATTTGAATTCCTAAGCCAAAGTTGGGGAATAAAGGAAAAAAGCCACCGAATATGGCAGCTTCACAATTTTAATTATTTAAACTTCTAAACCATAGTTTCGGCAAAGCGCGGCTAATCCACCAGCAAACCCACTGCCAATCGCGTTGAATTTCCAATCACCGTTATGGCGGTATAGTTCACAAATGACCACGGCAGTCTCGACAGAAAAATCTTCACCCAGGTCAAATCGTAAAACCTCATTATTCGTGTCCTCGTCAACTAAACGAACAAAGGCATTGGAAACCTGACCAAAATTCTGGAATCTTGCTTCCGCATCATGAATGGTCACAGTTATCGCAATCCGATGCACGTGAGAAGGCACTTTACTAAAGTCAATCTTGATTTGCTCGTCGTCGCCGTCACCTTCCCCGGTACGGTTATCACCTGTATGTTCGACGGAGCCTGAAGGGTGAACCAAATTATTATAAAAAATAAAGTCAGAATCCTGTGTAACTCTGCCATTTGCATCTGCTAAAAACGCTGATGCATCCAGGTCAAAGTCATTTCCTCCATGATAACGATTCGTATCCCAGCCGAGGCCAATTATAGCCTTGGTTAACCCAGGGTTCGTTTTTGTTAAATCGATTCTTTGTCCCTTTGCTAAGTTAATACCCAAACGTATCACCTCTATCTAAACTTTATTTCTTACTTAACTAAAGCTCCGAACAACTTCACTTAAGCTGGCTGCATTTGTACCGCTGCCAATTGCCGCAAACTTCCACTCATTACCATGGCGATAAATTTCTCCTGTCACAAGACAGGTTAACCCGCTGTAATTATCCGTTAAATTGTAGTGAAGCAGCTCTTGATTGTTTCCTGGATTCACGACTCTGATAAAGGCATTCTTGATCATGCCAAAGTGCTGCTTTCTCTTCACGCAATCATAGATATTAACTACGAAAACAAGTTTTTGAATATGGGAAGGTACTCTGCTTAAATCGATGATTACCTGCTCGTCATCGCCGTCTCCATCGCCTGTTAAATTATCACCTGAATGTTGAACACTGCCATCCAAACTTTTTAGGTTTCCAAAGTAAACGACGTCCTTATTGTTTTGAAGCTTATCATTTGCACCAAGCATGATAACAGATGCATCACAGTCAATATTAGCAGCACCGCCGCCGCTGAATAAACCACCAAATAAGCCGCCGCCACCTCCGCTTTGGACTGGGTCCCAGCCTAAACCTACCATGATTTTAGATAATCCCGGATTACTCTTTGTTAAATCAACACGTTGACCTTTTTGTAAATTAATAGCCAATTCAATCACCCCAATAAGAATTTAGTAAATCAAAATATAATTAAGATTGTTTCAACTTTTTAAAGTTATCCTGCAGCTGTTCTAGACGTTTGGTACCTTCAATCCGCATTCGTTTATTTTCTTCTTCAATCGCCCTTGTTTCCTGCATGCCCTTGATAATAATGTTCCAAGATTCTTCAATGGTCTCGATTTTAATACTTGGACCACCCGCGAGCCTAGCAATGTCCGTGCTTTGCTGCGAAATGTTTTGCGCATTTTTAAGAAGCATTTCATTGGTCCTGCGGTCAAGCTCACTCATTGAATCAGCAACCAGCTTTTGTCTTTTCGCCGCCATCGCTTGGATCAAACCATTTTTAAAAATCGGGATGGTGGTCACAAATGCTGAATTGATTTTTCCTATCAGTTTTGTATTCCCTCTTTGCAATAGCCGAATTTGAGGCGCTGTTTGCAGTGAGACCATTTTGGCCATTTCTAAATCATAAATACGCTGTTCCAATAACTCCAGGACATTTTTCAGCGAATCTAATTGCATGGAGGCGAGTTGGTCACCAGATGCGGAACGGGCTTCAAGCTGTGGAAGTTGATTGTTTTTTAGTTCCTCCACTTTTATTTCACCGGCAACAATATATTTTTCAAGCGTTAAATAGTATTGGTAGTTTTGCTCATACATTTGCTCGAGCATATTTGTTGAATCAACCATTTCATGCTGATATTTCGATATTTCTATGTATACTTTATCAATTTCGGAGCCCATCGTTTGATACTTTCCAAACAGCTTTTCGACTACCTTTTCACCCTTTTTAAAAAGCTTTCCAAAAAATCCACCTGAGGTCTTTTGGAAGTCCTTAGCATCAAATTTATCCATGATACGACCCAATTGTTTTAGAAGTTCACCTGAATCCTCAACTTTTGTTGTCCGCATATTATTTAATATTTGGTCAGAAAAACGAGAAATTTGAACGGCTGGTTCCTTTCCAAACTCTAAAACTTGAATTTGATCACGTTCATCAATGGTTCGTGCTAAATTCTGAATTTCTGGTTCTTTGCGAAGTGCAAGTTTAATATCAGAGACTTTTGTTTCTGTCAGGATGTCATCCGCACCTGCTGGCGTTAAGCCGCTTGATGAACTTGGCGTAAGATTCACTAGTTAATCTCCCCTTAAATTTTTTAAGATTCCTTGAAAAAGCCCTTTTTTAAAAATAGACGGCTCTTTAAATTCTAAATTAAAAACAACGTCTTCAAGCCAATGTGTATCAAATAAGCGTTCGTCTAAGTAACTTTCAATATCATTATGGCCGGGAGGATTATACAAGATGATATCAATACCAAATTGATTTAATAATAGGATTAACGCTGCATCCGACCGTGACAGTATTCCCGATAATTCATTATTAAAAATGATTAACTTCGGTACATGTTGTGAGTAGTCAAATCGCTCTAGCAATTGAATGATGGGCTTTGGCATAAATAATCCCTGTGTAAATAAATACATTTTAACATCTTCTATACTTTCCCTCGGTTGGAGCTTTAAACCTGGTTTTTCGCACATTCTCCGAATTGCATTCGCGATTCCCTTTTGTAAGCCTGAAGATAAAAAGGAATAGGGCCAGTAATGTGCTTGCATCATGATCGCTGGATTAATAAAGCCATCCTTCCCCAGAGCATTTCGATAATGAAAGCGAAAATCACTTGTGCTTGTCATTGTAATTGGCAAGCGGCGAATCATAAGACTATGATCTAATTCACTGAGCGATTGCAGGCGGTCCCAGTACTCTTTTCGATTCTTACTAACACCCTGCACCTTCGCAAAAATCGATGGGATTTTGACTCCTCCGTTGCCTACTTCAAAATCAGGCCTGACCATGGCTATTTCTTTCCCAAGAATAAATAGTTCATCATAGGTTGTTTTTAAGGTAATGGAGGATGGCGTATAATCCCTTAATTGCCAAGGCTTGTAAAGACCAGAACCTTCTTGGTTTAAAATCGTTTCAATTTCCTTTGAGGCCCGATAGGCAACGGTAGCCTTTCGACTGCGCTTTTCTTTTGGAAATGGTTCTGCTGGCAGCTTATTTTGAAATTGATGAGAGAAGATTGGCTCATGAACCATACCCTCTAAAATATCCTTACCTTCTGGATGGAAAATAACAATATCACAGGCGAGTTTGCTTAAATAATATAAGAAATATTGGTGACTTTTCTTAAAGTCGCCGTACCACAAAAATTTAGGCATTTCCTTTTGTAGATCAGCCTTTTCCAAAACGGGTTGTAAATGATTGATTGACCATTTAACAATATCAACAAGAACCCTTCTAAGTTCATGGTTATTTAGCCCGTCTTTTTCAAGTTTTGCGTACAACTCTAGGGTTGCGATCATCGCCTCTCTTAGCTTTCGATGGATAACTGGCACCTTTGATTTCAACAAAAGCTGTTCCCCATCTAAAAAAGCTGTAAAGCGATTGATGGACAACTTTTGTTCCCGATTAATATTGATGACTTTTTGAATGGATTGAAAGTGAGTATTATTAATGGTTTTATCAAGTGATTCCTCACTTAACAACTGAATGTTCCATTCTGAGTTATTAACATAATCAAACAGCTGGTTATAATAGTTATCCGTATCGATTGGGATCCCGAGGAACTTCCCAAGTACTTGCCCAATATGGATTGCTCCATTTTCTAATGAATAATTGGGCCGTTCTGGCAGCGTTTTTTTCAGCAACGTAGACCAGGTTTCATACGTAAGGGATACAGGATGGGCGATTAACTGATTTAATGGTAGATGCATTCATAATCCCTTCCTTAAAAAAGAAAGCTTAATTCTTTAGCAAATTATGTAAGGTTTCCATATCATCATATCACAGTTAATTAATTGGTTCATTTGTTTATACGAATGTCATTAAAAAATGTTTCGCTATTTTCACCATTTCCTCATTTTTCACCTTTTCCCTTGTCCTTACATACTATTTGAGTACTGACACTAAAGTAGGTGACTCGAATGAGGTTTTTATATAAGCGGCCAAGGATGGAACACATACAGGATGAATTAAATACGGTGATGGAAGTAATGGTTTCCGATGTATTTATTTATCTGGACTTATTTGTGTTCAGTTTCATCTTTACCATGCTGCTTTCTTCAGCATTGCCTTCACTAGCCCTATCAATTCTATTCTTTTTTGGCTGCTATAGTTTATTTGCTTGTGTATATTTTTATATATTTAACCGAAAAGAAAAGAAGATTAAACTCTAAGCTGCATTAGCTGTAAAAACTGTTGGATAATCTCTTCCCCTGCACCCACACCATGATTATTTGTAAGAGTATAATTACTGGTGCCTGACACCCTAGCGAGCTCACCATGGGCCGGTACAAATCGATTTTGACAGTTTTTTAGAAAGTCCCAATCTAGAACGGAGTCCCCCGCACCTGCAATGACTTCGATTCCTTCTCGCTTAGAGATAAATTCAAGTGCATCCCCTTTGCTAATTGCCCGTGGGATAAAGTATAGCTTCCTTCCTTGTAAAGAGATTCTCCATCCAAAAGAAACGGCCACATCATTAATTGCTTTTCGGTCTAGAGCAGGTGGGAGACTGTTTAATATATAATAGAAAAATAAGTTCTCTGCCTGCTTTATTTGCCCATCAAATTGAAAGCCTTCTCTTTTTAGATTAGCAAGCAGCTCTGTTTGGGAAGCTGATTCCGCGTTCATTCGATTAAAAATATGTGATGACCACTCTTCCATCATTTCACCTTCATAAATAATATTGGCCCCATTTGAAGTAATCGCATATTTTAGCGGAATGTCTTTCTTAAAGATGAAGAAACGGTTAAATTGCTCCGTTGTCCTCGTAGTAACCGGCACAAATAGACATGCTTGAGACAGCTCTTTTAAAGCAAGAAAAGATTGATCAGTCATAAAAGCAACCCAGTCATTATCTTTTTTTTCTACGGGTCTAAGGGCTGTTTTATCGAATTCTCCCAGTTCTTCGATGGCCCGTTTCGAATAAACCAAGGTACGATCAAGGTCGGATGCAAAAATCATTGGTTAATCCCCTTAACCGACTTGATTAAGCCGCAGCATAAATACTTTAAATTTGGATAGGGTACAATCTCTACACCCTTTTCTTCTGCAAGCATAAGAATATGTTTGACAAAAGGACTAGATGGGTCGCGCATCAGAATCTTCCACGGAACCCTGCGAAGGAGAACTCTTGTTGTTTCTCCGACTCCCGGTTTAATATAATGGGTGCTTTCAATTGCAAATTCAGCTTGAATGCGTTTGACATCCTCCATCCCTAAGAATCCGGTTTCTATTTTTTCGTTGTTCTTTTTTGTCGCAAGCTTCGCTGATTCCCGGGCAATGTGTACAAATTCCTTACTAATCAAATTAATATATTCATTGGAAACATCAACCGGAATCAACTCATGGTAATACTTTGCTCCATGGAAATCATCTTTTCCGATATATTGTTGATTTAAAACCGTCCTGCTTACCAGACCTGAGACGGTTGAATTAAGGCAAGCACTAGGGATTAAAAAATCCTCTCGGGTTCCGAACAGAGTGGTACAATATCCAGGATCAGCGATGACTGCTAATGTATCATCAAGCTTAATCCCATATTTTTTGTAATAATCATCGCAGGCTTTTGTCAATTCAAGTGAAATTGCCCCTTTTCCAGTCCAGCCATCCACAAATTGAATATCTGCCTCTGGATGCTGGTTCAATATATATTGAAGTGCATTTTCGTCAATCCCTCTGTCGCGAATGATTGAAACACTGTAATGCGGCAAATAAACATGGTAGTGCATATGGATATATCTTTTGATTAATATCCCCACAGGTGTACCAGCACGTGCCAGGGAGACCAGCACGGTCTTATCACCCTTCAATTGATAGATTTGTTCTGCGACAATGCCAATACATAAAGCTACTTTTTGTTTGTGTTCCTGTAAAGTTTCCCAAAATAAATCTACATATGCCTTTGGAGGCTGGTATTCTATGGGAAGAGATTCGCTGTAATGAATCCCTGATTGAACCTTTAATTCCCGATTTTCTGTGGAATCCTCTAGCTTAATAGAGCTTAAATCCTTTAAAAGGAATTCAACATCCTCCGCTTTATAGCTTCCGATATTTGCTGGCTTATTCATTGTGGTTTTCAATTTGATCACCTCGGTATTCAGAAAAAAAGACGAGCCTAATCATCTTAATTTGTAATTTCTCCAGTTCTTTCAATAATGGCTGCATATTCTCTAACAATACTTTTCTCTCAAAAAAAATAAATATTTCATCGTAGTATCCTTGCGGGATATTATAAAAATAGTGTGTTATGTCTTGGTCTTCTGGATTTGGGAAAGACGCACCATATCTTGCACCGTAACCAACTTCGTCTTCGATAAAGATGGGACTTCGAGTAGTTGATTGATAAAAAACATCTCTACCCATTTCGGCAGTGAGTTTCATAGGTAGATACATAAACTCACCCGTGCCTAGGCAAAGTGTCCTTTTTCCGTTCCTTTTTTGGATCAATACATTCGCAGCTGCCTCAACCTTCTGGTGAAGACTAATATTTTCTGAACCAGTCAGCCCAAATCGGCCAGTCTCTTTAATAAATGCATAGCTATTCAACGGGTTATTTACTGAATAGGGAGTAGTGGTAAAAAAAGAGGATAGATCGATTTGTTCTACTGCTGCCTCAACTCTTTTGTTGAATACAACGTTGTTTGGCCGATTAACAATTTCACCATGCTCCTTCACCTGTACTGTACCCGCCAATAGACTGACCACATTAATTTTAATCCCAAGTTTCTGTTCAAGACAGTTAAAACGATGAAGATTTTCTTCTGAACGCCAATCTAGAATGGAAATAACGGTATAAACATCTCTCGGGAATTTAGCATGAATCGATTCGATAATATTTAAAGCAGTTTTACCCGTTGTCATTTCATCGTCAACGAGAATGATTTCTCGTTCATTTCGGATCATTTCTAATGGAATATAACAGCGATGGGATGTCGCATGGGAATGCTCTTCTTCAAAAGTAATCTCCGGTTTTTCCTGTTTGAGTTCTTCCCTGGTAGTATGAAAGTATTCTGCAGATTGAAAACAGTTAAAGAAAGCATGCCCAAGGGCAGTTGCTGTTTCAGCGAATCCTATCACGACAGGACGAATATTTTCCGGGATAAAGGCCTTAGACCGGTATGATTCTCCTTTTCTAAACATGGCTAATAGATTCTTAGTTTCAAAACACTCAGTCCCCTTAACTGTTTCAATATATCTCGCACCAAGAAGGGCACCAGTCAGCAGCCCTTTATTAGGATTAATAGGAAGGTGTTTACCAAGCACCTTACTTACGAACAGGAACGAGCGTTTCTTATTAATCCTTGCTGCCATTGTAAAAAAATCTTCCAGCGGCAAGTCATACGGATTTTCAGACACTTCAATCTCGGTTTCGATCGAGTCAAGGATATTATACGTATACTTCTTTTTTGATAAGGTCAATAGTTGTAAATTCTTCATGTAACACCCCGTACAGCTGTGATTTTAAGATAGTCTTCTTTGCCCAATAAAAGTGAGGTTTTATCTCGTTCATTTTATTAGAAAAATTGCTTTTCATAACTCCAATTTCTCCGGTTGAAGCTTTTATGATATTGGTAGCATCGATGAATTCCTCGTAGGATACAACATTAAGAGCTTGAACTACTTTGATGTGAGATGGGTGAATAATCGTTTTTCCTGTTAAACCGTTTGCGATATCCATTAGGATTTCTTGAATTAACCCATCCATATGTTCATCAATTAATTTAGCTCTCCATTTCAACCCTTCATCCCCGTACCGTTCACGGAATGGTGTTTGCCTAAGTTGCGGCTTTAACATTCTCTTTTTCGCTGAGAAATACTCCCAAACAGGGCCTGAGACAACATAGGCACTTTCAAATCGTTGAAAGACATTGATTATATCAGAAATACAATCTCTTAAAACAGCGATATCATAAACGGTTGTATCCGCACTCCGGCGAATTCCATATAATCCACAAAAATCCGTGGCCCCAATTCGAACATTTAAAATAATGTCCTTATAGCGATCGAGAAGATTCTTTATACCCATTAATTCTTCCATTCTGGTTTCTTTTTGAATGACCTTGGCTGTCTCCAGAATCGGCATCGCATAAAAAGGATGTTCAACCGTATGGAATCGGAGAACCTCAACTAACAGTTCTTCACCATTTTCAACGTTGAATTTAGGAAGTACGACCCCTGTAAGCAGGCTGATAGCATCCCCTAATTGTTCGCTTACCCGTTTAAACTGCTCGAGGTTCCGGATTCTAATAAACATGAGCGGTAGATCCGTATAGCTCAAAAAGCCCCTATTTAATTCACTATACAACTTTAATAATTCATTGATAAGCAATGCCTCCGCATCTGTTACTTCGTTATCACCTACGGCATCTTCTAAGTCGATAACAAGGGAGGTTAACCCTTCATGTTTCTTGGAGAGAATCTCCTGATGGATATTCGGGCGTGTAGCAGGCATATAAAGTGTGGCGCCTAAACCATAAGACAGAAGCTCACGCTTTGAATATTTAGTAAACGCCTGTGGTTTCTGAAAGAAGAAACGTTTAATATCGTTTTCGTAAAAGTATGTAAAAAATTCCATAACCAATTTCTCCTCTTAAAAGGTAAAAAAATAGGGGAGACGGACTCTCGTCAGCTCCCCATTTTCGTCTACAGTTTTTAGTTTTCTTTGCTGGTTTCCTTTTTCTTATTCATGAAGTGAACAATAAAAGTAGCCCCAAATGTTACAGCTAGAATAATAAAGAAATGCAACGATTCAATATGGATATTGAATAACGGTAACGTAAGTGCCATTTTAATAGCAATGATTAGGATTAAGATATAAGCAGTGGTTTCAAGCTCAGGAATCCTATCAATGAGTGTTAGAAATACTCCGGCAACACCACGCATCATTAATACCCCAAGAATCCCGCCTACAAATAAAATCCATACCTGATTGCTGACACCAAATGCTGCAAGAACACTGTCAACCGAGAATGCAATATCCATTAATTCAACTGCAGCTACCGTTCCCCAGAAGGTACCGAATAAACGTATAAGCAAACCACCTTGGTTAATTCCTTCTGTTTCTTCCTCATCGTGACCAGTATCCCCTTTACGCTTATCGATGAAATACTTAATCGCTAACCAGGCAAGATACGCGGCCCCAAGTGCTTTAATGACCCAAAACTTGATTAAGTATACACCGATTCCAATCGCAATAAATCGGAATATATATGCTCCTAATAGACCGTAGAACAAGGCTTTCTTACGCTTTTTAGGTTCCAAATGTTTAACCATAACGGCTAAAACAAGCGCATTATCAGCAGAAAGTAATCCTTCCAAAATAATAAGTGTCCCAATAAGTCCCCAGCTGACTGGGTCGGATAATATTTTACCCCACATATTCAAATCAAAAAATTGTGCATATGTGTCCAAGATATGATTCAAAACTGACATTAAAAAAATTCCTCCTAGAATATAAAAGCGGAAGCGCCTTTCTCAGGGGCTTATATCCTCGAGCCCCTAGGCGCTGCAGCTAGACAGATTGACAAAACAAAATTTTTGAAAAAGACCCATTATGGATTGGGTCTCTTAATTATTAAATATTAACCGATCGATAGTCCAAAGTCAGTTGCAAGTGCAGCTAATCCACCTTGATAACCACTGCCGATGGCACTAAATTTCCATTCACCATTGTGACGGTATAATTCACCGACAACAATTGCCGTTTCAATTGAGAAGTCCTCACCTAAATCATAACGGATCAGTTCTTCACCATTTGCCTCATTGTAAATTCGCGCATAAGCATTGGAAACCTGACCAAAGTTTTGACTTCTGCTGTCTGCCTCATGAATTGTAATAGTAAATGCAATCCGCTGAATATTAGCAGGTATAGTGGTAAGACTTACTTTTACACCTTCATCATCACCATCACCAGCACCAGTGCGATTGTCTCCAGTATGTACGACGGCTCCATTTGCTCCTTGTGGATTATTATAGAAAATAAAGTCACTTTCATTTGTAACTTTCCCATTCTCTCCCAGCAGGAATACAGAAGAATCTAAATCAAAGTCATTCCCACCATCATATTTGTTTGTATCCCATCCAAGTCCAACCACAACATTTGTCAAACCGGGATTTGTTTTTGTTAAATCAACTTTTTGTCCTTTTGATAAACTTACTGCCATTTTTTCATTCCTCCAATTTAGGTGATAGTCTATTTACGAGTTTGTGATAAAAAGGTTTCATTTATTTATTATAATAATTATTTTTCCTGCCTATAAGCAAATCAACACTAACTCATCCACTTGGGTGGTGTATTTTTTGCCCAATAAATCGAACCTAACTCATGATGGCTCTGGAATTGGTCATGGTAGGTATGGTAATGAAAATTAAACCAATATCCTGCCTGCGGTGGATTATCTCGTCTAACATGAAAACGAAGGATATCCTTTCCGAAAACGCGATTGTTAACATTAAAGATTTTTTCAGAAAGCCCCGCACCAGGCTGTTCTGAAATGGTGAGGTTCTTCAAATCTTCTTCAGGAAATTGGACAGCCACTTCCTCCAGTGCCTTTTCAATATTTGGCAAAATAATCTCTCGGAATTCATTTTCGATGACGGGTTTAATTCTTGTACCAAATTTCTGATAGGTTTGCAATTCAGCTTGTTTTATTAGTTCTCCAATAAATTTTTCTTTATCAAATTTCGAATCTTCAATAAACGTGTTGGTTTGTCCGAAAGTACTTTCGGTGGAAGGCGCTTCGAAGGCATCTCGATCAGCGAGATTCTCAGCGTTAACTGTGTTAATTAATTGTGTAGGGGTTACGAGACCAAAGGTTAAAACAGATACTAGTACAAAAAGTGTTTTTCGAAGCCAATTGTTCATTTTTTAGATCACCTTATTCTTTTCTTTATTCTCATATGTTCAAAAAATAGGTATTATAAAAAATATTATACTTCTTTTTTTGTATAAATGGAAAATTTTCTGTACTCTTACCAATTAAAAAAAAAGGATGTCGGCTGACATCCTAATTAGCAATGGGCTTCAAATGCCCCGAGTAAATTTTGCATAACTGCTTCCATTGGCATGCCTTCAATATCATGTCTCGGAATGAAATGAACGACTTTTTTATCCTTTAATAATGCCATTGATGGTGATGATGGTTCAATCCCCTCAAAATATTCGCGCATTTTCGCTGTGGCTTCTTTATCCTGTCCCGCAAAAACTGTTACGAGGTGGTTAGGCTTTTTCTCGCTATTTAGCACAGCTTGAGTTGCCGCAGGACGAGCCAGACCAGCAGCACATCCGCAAACGGAATTAACGACAACCAGTGTTGTTCCGCTCACATTTTCAATAAAATGTTCAACCTCTTGTGCATTCGAGAGCTCTTCGAAGCCAGCCCTTGCTAATTCTTCTCGCATCGGTAAAACCATTTTTTTCATATATTCATCATACGCATTTGACAATCTAAATCACTCCGTTTCGGTTCATCCATTTTAGAATAACTAATCTATTTGCTTTTTGCAATTTTATTGGTCTGCTTTTCTTGCCTCAGTCATCTGCTTCCAGACAGATCCTTTAGCTTCTTCGCCGCCCTCAATTCTTTCAATCGCCATTTTAATTTGCAATCGAACTTCAAATTCCGCATCATTTTCAGCAGCCTTTAATGCGGGTAGTGCCTTTTCATCTCCAACTTCGTATAAATACATTGCTGCCCGCCAGCGAACAAGCTTGCTTTTATCCTGCAATGCTTTCATCATTTCATTTTCTGCTTCTGGAAATCCTAAATCAGATAAACAATCTCCTGCGGTTCTTCGAACGGTCACCGTTTTATCGTTCAGTGCCTTATAAAGAAGCGGTAATACCTCTTTCTCTTTGACCATGCCGAGGTATACGGTGGCAAGTCTTCGAATCGATGCCTTTTCGTCTGATAATGCTTTTTCAAGGAGTGGTAAATCGTCTAGTTCCGGATCATCCATTTGCTCGAGGAGTTGATAGCGAACCTGCCAATCAGGATTCTGAAAAGCATCTATTGTAACCCTTTTCCGGGGACGAAGTGGTTTTAGTTCTTGATTAGGCTCCCTGGATTGAGCGATTGAAACTAAGTCTTCTAATCGTTTCGGTGAATACGCAGCAATGATTTCATCGACTACTTCTTGGCCAATTTGGTCAAAGTCACCATAGCGGACGCCTTGATTTTTCCATTTTCGCAATAAGATATAGTTATCTTCAGGAAGCTGAGCCATTTCTCTTGCCGTTAAAAAGTATTCCGGCATTCCAAATCGTCTTTCGCTTGTGCCATCGGTAAGCTTGACTTGAAGGGGTATACTCTTAAACATTTGGATTTCGACCTTAATTTCCCCAAAATGTTCATCCATTTTTGCTATGTTCACAGCTTCATTCGCCTTTTCTCCAAAGGCCCCACGAACTTGAGGTAATAATTCCTTCCAATCATATTTTGCATTCCGCTCAACCGCAAGAAAATCTGCAACATGGTAAACGCCTTTGATTCCTTCGATTTGAAGGATGGATTGAATAACAGCAGGTGCATCAGCAGCTGTTTCTTTTTTATAATTATGGCTTTTCCCCATCGGAAGTTCTTCATCTAAATTAATTTTCATGGTATTTGGACTTGGCGTTGGTTCAATTGCCTTAATTTTCAACAAGATCACCTAATTCTTATGATTTCTTTATCAAGTTTATCATATTAGATACATTTCAATCACCGGATCTGCTTGTAGAAAAAAGAGTACGCCGTGGACGCACTCTTATTCCTTTTCAGCCTGCTCTGCCAGATACGACCAGCGCTCAATTAAGTATTCCAGCTTTTGGTTTAATTCTGTTTCCTGCTTCATTAATTCCTGGGCCTTCGTAAAATCACTGCCTGTTTTCGCCATTTCGACACCTATTTCTTCAAGACGGTTCTCCGTTTTCGCGATGTCTTCGTCGATTGATTCCCACTCTTTTTTCTCTTGATAGGTCATCTTTTTCTTTTTTTCTTTCTCAATGGCTTTCGTTGGCTTAACCGAAACTGTGGCTGTTTTTTGTCCTTCAAGGATTAATTCCTTTTCAAGAAACTCCGTGTAATTCCCAAAGAACGAATCTATGTAACCTTCTCCTTGTAGCACGAGAAGCTGCTCTGCCACTTTATCTAAGAAATAGCGATCATGGGAAACAGTAATGACCACACCCGGAAAATCTTCCAAATAATCTTCTAGAACCGTTAGTGTCTGAGTATCAAGATCGTTGGTTGGCTCATCTAGTAATAATACATTTGGAGCGGTCATCAATATTTTCAACAAATATAAACGTCGTTTTTCTCCGCCTGAGAGCTTTCGAATCGGCGTACCGTGCGTAAATGGAGGAAATAGAAACCGTTCAAGCATTTGTGCCGCAGAGATTGTCTTTCCATCTGAAGTTTCGACGATTTCGGCTGTCTCTTTAATGTATTCAATCATCCGTTTACTTTCATCCATATCTTCGCTTTCCTGTGTATAATAAGCAATTTTCACGGTTTGCCCCATGATAAACTCACCTTCATCAAGGGGGATTTGTTTTGCGAGGATATTTAACAAGGTGGATTTCCCTGTTCCATTTTTCCCGATAATGCCGATCCGGTCCCCCGGCTTTACGAGCAAATCAAAATGATTTAAGATCGTTTTTGCCCCGTAACGCTTAGAAGCACCCTTTAACTCAAACACTTGCTTCCCAAGCCGGCTGCCATTTAACGAAATATCCAGCTTTTCAGAAGACAACTTCCCATTAGAAACCTTTTCATCCAGTTCATCAAATCGCTGAATCCTGGCCTTTTGTTTGGTTGACCTAGCTTTTGCACCACGTCTAATCCACTCGAGCTCTCTACGGAAAAGATTTTTTCTTTTTTCAAAGGTCGCTGCTTCATTCTCTTCACGAATGGCTTTTGCTTCTAAAAAGGCCGCATAATTGCCTTTATAACTGTATAGCAGTCCACCATCGAGTTCGAACATTCGATTGGCGACACGGTCTAAAAAATACCGATCATGTGTGACAAGTAAAATAGAGCCACTATATCTACTTAGGTACTCTTCCAACCATTTAACTGAGTCGAAATCGAGATGGTTCGTGGGCTCGTCTAAAATAAGTAAATCCGGTTCGGCGATTAAAACTTGCGCTAAGGCTACACGCTTTTTCTGCCCGCCGGATAATTCGCCGATTTTTTTTGAAAAATCCTCAATCCCTAATTTCATTAATATTGATTTTGCATTTGTGCTGGCATCCCAACCATTTAATGCATCCATTTGCTTTTGCAATTGGAAAAGAGCTTCTTGTACCAAGGTGTCATTAGGAGAAAGATTCAACTCTAATAACGTTTTTTCATAGGCACGCATGAGCTTTAAGATTGGAGCATCCCCGTGGAAGACTTGTTCAAGCACTGTTTTTTCTACGTCTAATTCCGGCTGCTGATCTAAAAAGGTAATCGAATAGTCCTTGCTCGTGATGATTTTCCCATCATCCGGTGTATCAAGACTTGCAATAATTTTTAATAAGGATGATTTTCCCGTCCCATTTATCCCGATTAATCCCACACGTTCTTTTTCTTTAATTGTAAAGGAGATATTGTTAAAAAGCTGTTTCTCCCCATACGTTTTCGAAACATTTTCTCCAGTGAGCATTTTCATTCTTGTCCATCCCATTCTTGGTAAAATTGTTCTAAAAATGTTTCCATCATTTGGTGACGGCTTTCTGCCATTTCTCGGGCAGCTTTTGTATTTAGTAAATCTTGTAATTTAAGCAGCTTTTCATAAAAATGATGAATGCTTGTGGATTTACCGTTTCGATACTCCTCTAAGCTCATTGCATCTCGCACCTGAATGCCGGGGTCATAAATGGGGTGGCCTTTTTTGCCGCCATAGGCAAAGACCCGGGCAATTCCGATGGCTCCAATCGCATCTAAACGGTCTGCGTCTTGGACGATTTTAGCTTCAATAGTCGATAGCTCTGTGTGTTGTCCACCTTTATAGGAAATCGTTGCGATAATTTGTTTTATATGTTTTTTATCATTATCTGTTAGCGGAATAGTTTGTAAATAGGTTTCAAGTTTTTCTTCACCTTTTTCGATACTTTCATTCAGCTTTTCATCAGGTATGTCATGGAGTAATGCAGCCATTTCAATAATGAACGCCTCTCCTGCATTTTCTTCCTTGCAAATATGTAAAGCATTCCGTCGGACGCGGTCGACATGGAACCAATCATGACCTGTCGCATCCTCCCCTAATTCATTCTGGACAAATACTTCCGTTTGTTCAATTATCGTATTCTTCATTTTTTTGAGCACACCTACTTTCATCTTTGTCATTTTAACATGAATAACAAACAAAAAATAACCCCGAATGTTCGGGATTATTTTTTGTTATTATTTCAACTCATTATGCCAGCTGATGCCCAGTGTATTTTCACCGGCATGTACACCAATGACCGCCCCTAATGGACAAGAAATAATCTCTAGCTGAGGAAATTCCTTTCCTAATTCGTCCTTCCAATTCGCTGCATGTTCCTCGTGCAACCCATATAATAAATATACTTCTTTAAAATGGTACTGCTCGTAGGAGGATCGTAAGTAATCCAATATTTTTTCCTTTGCCTTTTTCTCACTTCGTGCTTTTTCTTTCACACTTAGCGCACCATCAACAATCGAAATAATTGGTTTTACGTTCAGCATACTGCCCAGAAAGAATTTTAGACCTGACATTCGGCCACTGCGGTGGAGCTGTTCTAAACTGCCGACAAGAACATAAGTCTCGTTCGTTTTTTTAATGATATCAAGCCGATTAATTACCAATTCAATACCAGCTCCTTCTTCAACCAGCCTAATCCCTTCCTTTAGTAAAGCCGTCATTGGATAGGTTAAGATATTCGAATCAAAGGTGGTAACTGGAATCTCAACCAACTTCGCTGCTTGTTCACTCGAGGAAACTGTCCCGCTTAATTTTCCTGATAAAAGCACGGCAACCACTTGGTCGTACTCCTTAGACAGTTGTTCGTATAATGTCTGAAAAGCTCCAATCGAAGGTTGGGAGGTCTTTGGGGGATTTTTAAGCTGCTTTAATCTTTCAAATAATTGGGCAGAGGTTAAGTCGATTCCATCAGAAAATTCCTCACCATCAAGTAATATAGTTAGTGGTATTGTATATAAATCCGGATGATTTTTTAATTCTTCGTCTAAATAGGCGGTACTATCCGTGACCCAAGCTGTTTTGACCAACGTCATCTCCCCTTCTTATTAAAAATTAAACATATAAATCAATCGTACCTAAAAGTTTGAATATTGTAAATATTTAAAAGACGTAAGAAAAACCAGCTCTTGATAAAAAAGCTGATTTTTCTTTTGACTCTAATATTCGAGGCTAAGTTTTTTTAATGTTATCATGATAAACTCTGTCATTTCAATCAAATCATCCATTTGGTCTTCCCGAATCAATCGATCAAATTCAATTGTAATTTGATGATTAAGTCTACTTTCGATTTCAAGCGGGTGATATTGAACCGTTTGAGTAATTTTTCTGGTCGAACCCCAAACACCAAGGAGAATGGTTTCAATCTTTTGAAAATCAATCTCTTGGACCTTAGGTTCAGATAAAAACTGGAGTCTCAGTTGACATCCTGCTTCCTGCTCTGATAGGAGTGGCGGCAAAAGCTCGGCTGCCAGATTAATTAGATTTGCTTTCATTTCTAACTTAGCTGAAACATTGCGATTAGGTAATTGAAACGACACATCAAAATTTCGAGACATCTTCGCTATGTTGATTAGATCGTTTCGATCGGTAATAATAATCTCCCCGATAATATCTAAATCGTAAAGAGCCCCTTCAATCACCACTTTCATGTTATCGAAGGCTGTTGGATCAAACATGTACGATACTCCCTCTTTAGAAAAGCCCTATTGCATTCCCGTCTTCATCCACATCCATATTTAAAGCGGAAGGTTTTTTCGGCAGACCTGGCATGGTCATTACATCACCAGTTAATGCGACAATAAATCCAGCCCCAATCGATGGTTTAAACTCCCTAACCGTCACGACGAAATCAGAAGGTCTACCAAGCTTGACCGGATCATCAGACAAAGAGTACTGGGATTTCGCCATGCATACGGCCAAATGAGACCAGCCAAACTTTTCAAAATCAATTAATTGTTTTTTAGCTTTCGAAGAAAATTCAACATCCCTACCGCCGTAAACCTTTTGAACAATGGTTCTAACTTTCTGTTCAATCGAGTCAGATAGGTCGTATAAGCATTTAAAATTATTTTCACGTGAGTCAATGACTGCTAAAAGTGTTTCAGCAAGCTCGATACCACCCGCTCCGCCTTTTTCCCAGACTTCGGTTAATGCCACCGGAACGTTCTCTCTTTTACACAGATCGAGTAATGTTTTTACTTCGAGTTCTGAATCAGTGATGAATTTGTTAATTGCAACAACTACTGGTAATCCAAAGCTATTGATCGTCTCAATGTGTTTTTTTAGATTAGCAAAACCAAGTATCAGTGACGAAATATTCTCTTTAGCTAATTCATTTTTCGGAACTCCACCATGCATTTTCAACGCACGAATCGTCGCAACGATAACAACTGCCTCCGGTTTAATACCCGCACTTCTTGATTTAATATGTAAAAACTTTTCCGCTCCCAAATCCGCTCCAAAGCCGGCTTCAGTGATTACATAATCTGCTAACTTAGCTGCAGCTTGTGTGGCGATGACGCTATTACATCCATGGGCAATATTTGCAAATGGCCCGCCATGAATTAGAGCAGGAGTATGTTCAATCGTTTGCACGAGGTTTGGTTTAACCGCATCCTTTAACAATAACGTTAATGCGCCTTCCACCCCTAAATCACCAACGGTAACTGGTTCCTTATGATAATTATAAGCGACTACCATCCGTGATAAACGTAATTTTAAATCTTTTAGGTCTGTGGCTAAACATAAAACTGCCATAATCTCAGATGCAACAGTTATATCAAAGCCGTCTTCCCTAGGAACCCCTTGAAGTGGACCACCAAGTCCAATAATTACTTTTCTTAATGCGCGATCATTTAAATCTACAGCCCGTTTCCAGACAATTCTCCGTTGATCGATGTTAAGTTCATTTCCTTGTTGGAGATGATTATCGATTAATGCTGCCAGAGCATTATTTGCAGTCGTTATCGCATGCAGATCTCCGGTAAAATGTAAATTGATGTCTTCCATTGGCAGGACTTGTGAGTATCCACCGCCAGTTGCTCCACCCTTTATACCCATAGTTGGCCCAAGTGAAGGCTCTCTTAGGGCGATCATTGTTTTTTTACCGATCCGGTTAAAAGCATCGGCTAGTCCAACAGTTACAGTTGATTTACCTTCGCCTGCAGGTGTTGGATTAATTGAAGTAACAAGGATAATTTTCCCACTTTCCTTTGTTTTGAGTTTAGCTAAAGCCTCATTTGAAAGTTTCGCTTTATATTTACCAAAGAGCTCTAGATCATCTTCTTCCAAACCAATTTTTTCGGCGATTTCAACAATTGGTTTCATTTTTGATTCTTGTGCAATTTCAATGTCTGATTTCACTGCTGTTTTCAATACCACCTTTATCCCCCGCATTCCTCATTAGTATTGGCTTACGGATTCATTGTATCAAACAAGCGCTTTCATTCCGATATATAATTATGAATAAATTAATAACTTTTCTGAATTTATAATACTGTTTATAATATATAATTATCAAATATTTTAAATATTCATTGACTTCCAGCTGTAGGTAGTTATATTTAATGGATGAAGGATTTTGAAAAATACCTAATTAAACTTAAAAAGGGGATGGTCACTTGCCAATAAACATTCCAAAACTCCTTCCAGCAAGGGAAATACTCGAAACAGAGAATATTTTCATCATGGACGATGAGCGTGCCATTGCACAAGACATCAGACCATTAAATATTCTCATTCTGAATTTGATGCCCGAAAAAGAGAAAGCTGAAACACAGATTTTACGATTACTGGGAAACTCACCTTTGCAAGTAAATGTTAATTTCCTAAAAACGAACTCGTATGAATCAACCCATACGAGCAAACAGCATCTTGAACAGTTTTACACCACCTTTTCTCAAGTGAAAAGCCTAAAATTTGATGGGATGATCATAACTGGTGCTCCTGTCGAATTATTAGAATTTGATCAAGTGAAATATTGGTCGGAATTAACCGAGATAATGGACTGGGCTAATCAAAATGTCACCTCGACCCTGCATATTTGCTGGGGGGCACAGGCGGCACTTAACTATCATTACGGGATTGGTAAATTTGAATTACAGCGAAAATGCTCCGGAATTTATGCTCATCGTATTTTCGAACCAAATGATACTTTGCTGCGAGGGTTTGATGACCAATTTTATGCTCCTCATTCTCGCTATACCGATGTATCAATTGAAGCAATTAAAAAGAATCCTAAATTAACATTGCTTGCTGCTTCTGAGGATGCAGGAGCATTATTAATTGCCTCACGAGACAGAAAGCATGTCATGATTACCGGACATTTGGAATATGAATCAGATTCGCTTGCACAGGAATACGAACGGGATTTGAATAGGGGTCTTGAAATCCATATTCCGGAGAACTACTTCCCTAATAATGATCCGACTCAACCGCCAATAAATCGATGGCGTTCTCATGGACATTTATTCTTTTCAAACTGGCTTAATTATTATGTTTACCAGGAAACTCCTTTTTTTTGGGGTTAATACCAAGCATCGGGTAAATTCCGATGCTTTTTTGTTTATTATTTGAAAAAAAAAGAAAGAATATAGGTAAAAGCATGGTAAAAATTTTAATTTATATTCTAGAGGGGGATAATTATCATCGAATCCATTGTTGCACTTCACCGTAATTATTTTGGGGAAATAATTAATTTTGTCACTTCTAATGGAAGAATCATCTCTTATCGAAAAGCAATCCAAGAAGCAGAAAACGGTCTAATTCAAGGGATAATAGCCGTAGAGGAAGAACATGGAAGATTGTCATTAATTCCAGAAAGTAACCAATCTTTTGATCAATACCCGGATTTATATTAAAAGCACCCGGAAATTTCTGCCAGGTGCTTCCTTTTGGTTAATTTTCATTCTGTTTTTGAATTTCAGTTAGAGCCTCAATCCGTTTTTGATCTTCTTCAAAAAACTGAACCAGGTCACCAATTCGATCAATTGAATCCCAACTTAAATGGTGTTCAATCCCTTCGACATCGTTATAAATATTTTCATTTTTAACACCGATGATTTTTAGGAATTGTTCAAGTAAATCATGTCTGAAGACCAGTCGCTTGCCAATCTTTTTACCCTTGGCTGTTAACACGAGCCCTCTATATTTTTCGTAAACTAAATATTCATCTTTATCAAGCTTCTGCACCATTTTCGTTACTGAGGAGGGATGTACAGACAGCGCTTCGGCAATATCTGAGACCCGCGCGTATCCTTTTTCTTCTATCAAAATATATATTTGTTCAATATAATCTTCCATACTTGGTGTTGGCATCCCATACCCTCCAAAAAAATTACTCACCTAAAAGTTTACTATATAAAAAAATAGTAAACAAGGTACTTTATCACTTCTAAATTACAATTTTATTTTGAGGCTTTTTCTTCCCATAAAAATTTGACCCTTTTTTCAGCTTCATCTAAAAAAAGCCGTGCATTAAAGGTTTTTTCTTTATTAACGAATCCTTCAATCAGGTCTGTTTTTCCTTCTGATAAAAGGAGCTTAATGTTCTTTTGGGTAATGTTTTTACCTAATATTTTCTTTGAAATGGTGAAATTGCAGTGATTCTTTTGGTAATTTGAACAACCGTAAAAACTCCCCTTATCTACTACTGACCCATCACATTTTTTACAAGGACCAAGCTTTGTAACGGTCTGCTTCCTTCCTTTTTGCTTCCCCGGTGCAAAATTTTCGCGAATATCCTCTGAGAAAGTCCAGGTTGTAGCTTGACCCATACTTGAAGAAATTAAGTGAATAACCATTTTCTTTGTTTGCTCCATAAACTGCTTTGGTGCAGCGGACCCGTCTGATATTTCCTTTAGTTTCTGCTCCCATTTTGCAGTCATTTCCGGTGAAGCTAAAATTTCTTTGCCGATGGCCTCAATCAGGATTTTGGCTTTGGCTGTAGCATAAACTAAATTCTTATTAACCTCAATGTATAGGCGGTCCTTTAGCATTGTAATGATGCCTGCTCTTGTAGCTTCAGTTCCAAGGCCCTCGGTCTTTGTCAGAATTTTTTCCAGTTCCTTATCATCTATATGCTTACCGGCCGTTTTCATTAACGTAATCAATTGTCCTTCGGTATAGCGTTTTGGCGGTTGTGTTTTGCTTTCTTTGACTTCCACTTTATCTGTTTGGCCCTGCTCACCTTCTGATAACTTTGGCAAGGCTGGCTCATCATCATTATCTTTTGGATTCAGTACTTTTCGCCAGCCATCTTCAATTTGCACCTTCCCTTTCGAGATAAATGCTGCCCTCCCATCGACCATAGTGGTCACAGTTGTATATTCAGCAATAGCCTTATTATAGTGTGCGGCAATCAAACTTGTTACGACTAAATCGTAGATCATTTTCTCATCAGGGCTGAGTCGCTCTACATTTGGGATTTGTTCCGTCGGAATAATCGCATAGTGGTCCGTGACCTTTTTTTCATTCACGTAGCGTTTATTTTCTGAAATCGAAGCCAGAGGTAATGGAAAAAAGCTTTCGTAATCCTTGATATGGCTTAACTTGTTTAAGATTTCCGGGAACGTATTCGCTTCTTCTTTTGTTACGTACCGTGAATCAGAACGAGGGTACGAGACATTTCCCTTTTGATAGAGCTTTTGCATAACATCCAGAGTTTTCTTCGGAGAGAATTTAAAGCGTTTATTTGCCTCCGCTTGGAGGGCAGACAAATTATATAAAAGTGGGGGATAGAATTCTTTTCTTTCTGAAAGAAGCTCACTAACTTCCGCAGGTTTATCCTTGCAAAAAGCCGCAACCTTTTCAGCTAGCTCTTTTTTATTTACTCGTGTTTCTCCATTATTCTGCCATTTCCCGGTATATTTTTTCCCATTTATCAGAAAATGTGCAAGAACCTCCCAAAAGGGCTCGGATTTAAAATTCTCTATTTCTAGTTCTCTTTTCACAATAAGAGCTAAGGTTGGAGTTTGTACTCTTCCAACTGAAAATACATCGGAAAATCCTTGTTTTTGTAAAAGTAAGCTATACAAACGTGAAGCATTCATACCAACCACCCAGTCAGCACAAGCCCTTGTATATGCCTCAAAAAATAAGCTCCTCGTTTCCTGCTCATCTAACAGCTTCTTAAACCCCTCTCGAATGCTGTTTGCTGTTAACGATGAAATCCATAGTCTTTTCATTGGTTTGTGACATTTTGTTAGCCTGAGAATATTGCGGATAATCAGTTCACCTTCGCGTCCCGCATCACCTGCATGAATAATTTCATTCACATTAGGATCAGAAACTAACTTTTTTATGACTGCAAATTGTTTTGCCTTATCTTTCGTTACCTCGTATTCAAACTGGTCAGGGATAATTGGTAAATTATCTAACGACCATTTTTTCCAGCCCTGCTGGTATTTTTCGGGCGAGACTAGTTGGCAGACATGACCAATTGCCCAGGTCACATAGGCTCCTTGAGGAAAAACATCATTTGCAAAAATTTCAATAAAACCATTTTGTTTTTTATGCTTAAAGATTGATGCTAAGGTTGATCCTTGATCCGGCTTTTCGGCAATAATTAATTTCATTATGATTGCTCCCTTTTTACAAAGCATCCCGAAATCCATTTTACCCATTAAGTCCAGTGTTCGTAAAGACAAATAAATATCAATATCCAGTTATTCCCTAACATATTATAACAATGGACAATCGAGACGATATAATCGCCTGTATCTTTCTTCACTTTCCAATAATTGTTGATGACTTCCTTCCATAGCAATTTTTCCTCGATCCAGAAAAATGATGCGACCCATATTCTCAACACCCATCAAATGGTGTGTCACCCAAATTATTGTTTTATCCTCTAACGTTGTAAATATTGTATTCAACAGGGCTATTTCTGTTATCGGATCTAGGCCAACTGTTGGTTCATCAAGGATAACAACTGGAGTATTTTGAAGGAGTATCCTAGCCAGAGCAATTCTTTGCCGTTCCCCTCCTGAGAAACGATGTCCGGTTTCCTGCATATTTGTTTGATAACCTTCAGGTAATTTTTCTATTAATCCATTTAATTGGACCATTCGAGCGACTCGATAAACCTCCTCATCACTCGCCTCCGGACGGCCCAAGCGGATATTATTTAGAACTGAAGTATTAAATAGATAAGCCTTTTGATTCAGTACTGACATGAGGGTTGGAATAACGGGTTCAAGGTTCTTAGCATTTAAGCCATTTATTCGGACTACACCACTAGTTGGTGCAAGTGCACCCTGAATCAAATTTAAAAGAGTCGATTTACCTGAACCGCTTCGCCCAATAATCGCAATTTTTTCACCTTGTACAACATTAAGCGTAATATCTTTTAAAAGCGACTCGTTAGGATGAAATTCAAATGATAACTTGTTGATTTCTAGCGTAACCTGTCCTGTAGAGAAGGTATCCGGGATAACCACAGCAGAACTCACACCTAGCGGTCTATCGCTTTCGATGCTATCAAGACGTTTTATTGAATCCTGATATGTCTGCGTTTCACTGACGGCACCTGCGATGGGCAAAAACGATTCCACCAAGGATAACAATACAAGACCAAATGCAGCGATTAAGGTTGACGGGATTTCTCCGCTCATTGTTAGTCCATTCGCCCAAGCAATTGTCACGACAACAATCGTACCAAGTACGATTTGATTTGCAACATCTCTCCAATTCACAAAAGAAAGCTTTCGTGCTTCCATCAAAATCAAGTGCTGTTCATGTTTTTCATTCCGACGGATGAAACTGGAATGATTCCCACTAAAAATCCAATCGCTAATTCCAAAGACTGCATCCGTGAATTGGTAATAAAGCTGATGTCTTCCTATCTTCAATTTCTCATTTAGTGCTCTCGTGTATAGGAATGAAAAAAGAGGGCCAATAAACAAAATCAATCCTATCAGACCTGCGAGTGTTAGGGCGAATGGAAGAGAAAACATACCGGCACAAATAATAATCAGCGCGTAAATGATAATAGAAACAAGGGAGGGAAACAGGGTTTTTAAGTAAAAGTCCTGTAAATGCTCGATATCATCTGCAAGGACACCGAGAACGTCTCCCGTTCGAAACCGGGAACGGAGGAAAAAAGCTTGAGGTTCGATTATTTTATATAATCTTACACGCATTTCTGAAAGAACTTTCAATATGATAGAGTGTCCTGTCAGCCTTTCGACATAACTTAATGCTGCACGGCCAATCCCAAAGGTGCGAACCCCAACAATTGGCACATAGACCATTAAGATCGATTCCGGCTGGGTCGCTGCTTTAGATATTAAATAACCTGAGGTAAACATTAAGCCCGCCCCAAAGAGAATCGTCATGGTGCCTAGAAAGCCGGCAAGTAAAAACTGCCAACGATAGAATCGTAAATATGGATAAATCCATTTCTCCTTCCCCACTTAGATTCCCCCTTTCTGAACGTTTACAAGATGATAATAGGCTGACTTTTGTTTCATTAATTGTTCGTGTGTACCTGATTCGACAATTCTTCCTTGGTCAATCACAAGAATTTCATCCATTTCCAGCATCCAATGTAAGCGATGGGTTGCAAAGAAGACAAGTTTTCCATCAAATAATCGCAGCATGGTCCGCTTCAATTCAGCTTCTGTTTCGATATCCAAATGGGCTGTTGGCTCATCTAACATTAAGACAGATCGTTTAACTAAAAAAGCACGAGCAAGTGCAATTCGCTGTTCTTGGCCTCCACTTAAGGCCCTGCCTCCTTCACCTATTATCGTCCCTACTCCTTGCGGCAGCGCTTGAATCACTTCAAGTAACCCTGCCTGCTTGGCAGCAACCAGGACTTCTTCCTCGGTTGCTTCAGGTCCATAAAAGCGAATATTATTAAGGATTGTATCGTTAAAAATATATGGATGCTGTGGAATATAGGTTACTTGGTTCTGCCAGCCGGAATGGGATAATGAGGTAACCGTTATGTTACTAATTTGAAACTCTCCTGAAGAAGGTGCTAAAAATCCACTTAAAATATCGATCAGAGTTGATTTCCCTGCACCACTTGCCCCGATAATACCAATTTTTTTTGCACCGAAAACTGATAGATTAATATCCTGTAAGCCAGCTTGGTTATTGACGTCATATTGGATATTTACACCTTTAACAGCAAAGAGAGCGCTGGAATTCCAGACTGGAATAGTCTCTTTTGCTCGCGGCTGTGATTCATGAGCAAGGATGTCATCAATGTTTTTACCTGCGTTTTTTCCATCAAGGGTTGCATGGTAATCTGCACCTAATTCTCTGATCGGTAAAAAATATTCCGGTGCCAAAATCAGTATGGTCAAAGCTGGGTGTAATTCCATTGCTCCATTTATTAATCCCATCCCAAGAAAAACAGCAACTGTTGCGATTGAAAGCATCGTAATAAAATCAAGGGCAAATGAGGATAAAAAAGCAATCCTTAATGTCCCAATTGTAGCACGGCGATATTTTTCGCTGACTAAGGCAATTTTGTCGATGTGCTGCTTGCTTAACCCTAAGTATTTAAGAGTTTCTATTCCTCTTAATGAGTCGACAAAATGGTTCGAAAGTAATTGATAGGATTTATACTGATGATCAGCTTTTCCTTTTGCTGCAAGGCCGAGCAGAATCATAAAGACAATCAAAATTGGAAGGGCTATCACTAAAATAACAGCTGACCGTATATTTTCTGTAAAGATAAACAAACAAACAACTACAGGGATGATCGCCATATCGACCATTTTTATAAAAATGATTTCAAGGTACCGTCGAAATCTCAGCACGCCTTCCATCACAAGCGTAACCGTCTGACCTGATCCCTCTTCTCTAACAAAACGGGGACCCAGTTGAAAAAGTTTTTTCAGCAGCTCCCCGCGAAACTGAGCGCTTGTTCGCGCCGAAAAATGGAAACTTAGCTTTTTCTTCCAAACCGTTACAATCTTACGAATGATGAGCGCCAATAAAAAGATCACCAACTTTTTTTTGACTGTATGAAACACCCCCCCCGCAAAAAGCGAGGAGATTGCATCTGCCAAATAGTAAGCCTGGGTAATGATCATAACTCCTTGTATAGCAGTTAAAATAGCTAGTTTTACGAGAAGTGGTTTGACTCCCTTGTAAGAGAACAAAACTTTTTCCATTAGTAGGTTAATTGCTCCTTATCCGTTACACGTTTCCGGAAAATATAGTAACTCCAAATAGTATAACCCAATACAAATGGTAGAATAGTTAACGCGACAATCGTCATAATTTTTAAAGAGTATGAACCGCTAGAAGCATTATAAACGGTTAAATCAAATGCTTTATTGATAGAACTGATCATCACTCTTGGGAACAACCCAGCGAAAATGGCTGAAACCGTAAAAGCCAAACCAAGTCCTGACATGGTAAAGGCTAAGCCTTCGCGTTTTTTGTTAATAAAGAAATAGGACAATACATAAGCGAGAACAATTAAAACAACAAGTACTGACTCCATTACCGGACGAACTTTAAATATGTCTGTCATTCCCCAAGATAGGACCACAAAAATCACCAAAGCACCTAGTACCGCTAAGACTACCTTTTTGGCCAATGCAGCAGCACGTTGTCTAATGTCACCCACTGTTTTTAAAGCAAGAAAATTAAGTCCATGAAAGAAGCATAACAATGTGACGGTTAAACCGCCCCAAAGTGAGTAGATATTAATAAAATCTGTAAAACCAGCATTCATATTCATATCAGCTTGAATCGGCATTCCCCTTAACATACTTGTAAAAAGGACTCCAAGCAGGAAAGGAGGGAATAAACTGCCAAAGAAAATAACCCAATCCCAAGTATTCGTCCAACGTGGATTATCGACTTTTCGGCGGAATTCAAATGAAACTCCCCGCCCAATTAAGCATAGCAAAACAGCTAATAACGGCAAGTAATATCCGCTAAACATGGTGGCATACCAATTTGGAAAAGCTGCAAAGATAGCACCGCCGCCCGTTAGCAGCCATACTTCGTTGGCATCCCAGAACGGACCAATTGTATTGACCATTACGGTCCGTTCTATATGGTTACGGGCAAGCAATCTTGTTGACATACCTACTCCAAAATCAAAGCCTTCAAGGAAAAAGAAACCAATAAAAAGGATTGCGATGAGTAAAAACCATAATTCGCTTAGTTCCATCTTAAGCACCTACCTTATTAAATGGATCCGTTGTGACCTTGGAATCAATTCCATGGAGGTTTTCAGGACCTTTTTTAATTTCATGAACCATTAAGTAAATCATGACGCTGGCAAGGATTGTAAATAACAGCAGGTACATGATGATTGAAAAAAGAATCGTTCCTCCTGAAACATTGGGAGAAATGGAATCAGCAGTTGTCATTAGACCGAAAACAGTCCATGGCTGACGTCCAACCTCTGTCATCACCCAGCCAAATGTATTGGCTAAGAATGGAAAGGCAATAGCTGGTAAAAGGAACTTTAAGAATAGCGAGCTTCGCTCTAATCTGCCTTTTCTCCATAGGTAAGCACCCATTAATGATAATAAAATCATTCCCATACCAAAGCCAATCATCAGTCTAAAGCTCCAATACGTGGTTTTAACTGGCGGGATATAGTTGGTACCTTCACCTACTACCGAATCGTATTTAACGGTATATTCTTTCTGCAGTGTCTCCATCCCTTTAAGTCCGCCTTCAAATTTAGAATAGGCTAAGAAGCTCATAGCATAGGGAATGTTTATTTCAAACTTATTCTCTTGTTTATATGAATCTATTATTGCAAAGGCAGACCACGGGGCGGGATCCGCTGTATCTTTCCAGATTCCCTCAGCAGCAGCCATTTTCATCGGCTGTGTTTTCACCAGATATTGTGCTTGTGTATGTCCGCTTAAGGCAGTTCCGATACTTCCAATCAAGCCAATAATGATTGCAATTTTCATAGATTTTAGATAAAACTCAACGTGTCTTTTCTTAAGGAGATTCACAGCACTTACACCCGCAATGAAAAATGCCCCCGTACATAAAGCTCCTGTAATGACATGCGGGAATTCCACCCATAATTGCCCGTTGGTAATTAGGGCTAGGAAGTCATTCATTTCTGCCCGGCCATTATTGATCTCAAACCCGACTGGTACTTGCATAAAAGAGTTGGCCATTAAAATCCAAAAACCTGACAAGAGCGTTCCGAAAGAAACAAGCCATATACATGCTAAATGAACTTTCTTCGGTAAACGATCCCAGCCAAAAATCCATAACCCAATAAAGGTTGACTCCATGAAAAATGCTAGTAATGCTTCAATCGCGAGCGGAGCACCAAAAACATCCCCGACAAATCTCGAATAATCAGACCAGTTCATCCCAAATTGGAATTCCTGTATAATCCCTGTTACGACGCCAACCGCAAAGTTAATCAAAAACAAATGTCCCCAAAACTTTGCCATCTTTTTGTAAATCTCTTTCTTTTTAACAACGTACAGTGTTTCCATTAATGCCACCATAAACACTAAACCAATCGAAAGCGGCACGAAGAAAAAGTGGAATATCGTTGTTGCTGCAAATTGAAATCTTGCTAAAAACACTGGATCCATAGTTGACTACCTCCTAAATTTTTATTAACATGTTCAGGTTTTCACAAACTTAATGAAAAAAACTTTCATAGTATTCCTTAACACAGTGGTAATATTAATAATTATTATTTTTTTAGAATTACTCTTATAGAACTCACTCTTATAATAGCAGACAATGTCACGAATTCTCCTTATTTTTTTGTCTGTTTTGTGACAAATACCACTGAACAATAAAAAAAAGGATGGTCAATTATTGACCACCTCAATATAACAATGGTTAATCTAATGTCTTCAAGGAAGGAAAATCCTGACAATACCAATGATCCTCAGGGATAATATTCGAAACTGTTAAAATCAAGGACGGGATTCTCTCCACATCGAATACAATCGCACCAATGTCCTTTATAAAAATGATGAAGGCACTTCCATGAGAATAATTATCAAGTTTCTCTCCTATTTTGAGCATTGCGAATAATATCGTCTGCTTTTCATCCGAATCCATATAAACTTGCGGTGAAAATCTCAGTATCCATTCATCACCTTCAATGGAAAATCGGTACATTCAATCCCCGCCTTCTGCAAATTAATTTGCTTAATTTAAGATATGAAGCAGAAGTATTTTTCATGATATTCGTCCTGACAAATTCAGACAAAAATATATTCTCATAGAAACTATTATTTATTCACCGAAAGGCGCAAGTCATTCCTTGACTGTAAATTTTCAATATTGTATATTTAAAGAATCATGTAACTATATATGCATAGTAAATGGCTGCATGATAATATTTTTCTTTGGCACCATTAAGGGTAGCTTTAAAAGGCTTAGGAGGAAGAAGTACATGCAAAACGGTAAAGTAAAATGGTTTAACAATGAAAAAGGTTTTGGTTTTATTGAAGTAGAAGGCGGCGACGATGTATTCGTACACTTCAGTGCTATCACTGGCGAAGGTTTCAAATCTTTAGAAGAAGGTCAAGAAGTTTCTTTTGAAATCGTTGAAGGAAACCGTGGGCCACAAGCAGCTAACGTTGTAAAACTTTAATCTAAAATAGCCAATCTAGGGCTGACGTTTTCGTCAGCCTTTTTATATGTTCAACTTAATCTTTTCCCGTACTCCTGAAGCTGTTCTCCTACTGTACAATTGGAAATGCAAAACCGGTGTGCAGCCCTCCGTCCGCCTTCTTTTTTCAAATGCTGGTGTAAAAAGCAGCCTTCACAATATTGAACCATTAAAGATTCGACATGACCCAGCAATTCCTTCCTGTTTAATTCCTTCACTGAGGTCTCACACCCATTTCTTAGAGTATCAATGTTTTTGCAAATATTTCTTTTCCCGCTAATGCTTGTGTCGCTAATTTATCTGCTTCTTTATTGTCTTTTCTAGATATGGGCGTATATTTGGGAACTAACCCAAGGGTTTTTATTTTCCCTTCAATTCTGTCAAGCCAGCTATTAAGTGTATCCTCATAGCATGGCCATTCCCCTTCTAGTTGTTTTAACACCACTTGTGAGTCGCCCTTAAATTCACATGATAAATGATGAACTCCCAAATCTTCTAAAATATTTAACGCATAATAAAAAGCAGCATATTCTGCTTCATTGTTTGTCTCCAATTCATCAATCCGTTCATTGGCTCGGATCCGATATTTCTTCTTCCCTTGTTTAAAAAAGATGACCGCTCCAAGACCAGCCTGATTGGTTTCCTTTTGAAATCCTCCATCAAAGTAAACGGTTATTTCATGTGGGTCTTCTTCAATTTCGGTCAGCAATTTTTTCAATTCTTTTAAGACCCAGGATGTTTCCTTTTCATCATAAAAAAACAAATCTGATACTTTCCCAGTCATTTCAAGCTCTTCGCCAATTTGTATAGCCGTTTCACCTGAGACCCATTCAGAGGAAAACTGTACCTTTTCATTACTTCTTAATTTATACATCCATTCTAACCGATATTTCAATGTCCTCAACCTCTCGTAAAAGTATTCAGGTGGCTTTTTCAAAACAAAATCCATCCGGCAGAAATGCCCACATCATTCTACCCTATTCTAATCTATATTCTTATCATACCCACTTCTTCATAGTAGTTATAAGAATAAATATTTTCTGCCTTAAAAGAAATATGATAAACTTTCAATAATACACTTATGGAGGATAAAGAATTGATTGAGGTATATATTGACGGGGCTAGTGCCGGTAATCCCGGGCCAAGCGGGGCAGGGATATTTATCAAAGGATATGGCATTACAGAAAAATATTCCATTCCCTTAGGAATCATGTCAAATCACGAAGCAGAATATCATGCATTTATTAAGGCTTTGGAGATTTGTTTAGAAAAAGGATATCGGGATAGTGTCTTATCTTTCCGAACAGACTCCGAATTAGTAAACAGGGCGGTCGAAAAAGAATTTGTAAAAAACAGGTTATACGCGCCATTACTTGAACAGGCCTTACACTTATCAAAACAGTTCACTTTGTTTTTTATGAAATGGATTCCAAGCGCTGAAAATAAAGCCGCCGATGAATTAGCTAGACAAGGCATTCGAAAAAATATCCCCGAGGAGCAATGATACTTTATGAAAAAACCTTTAGTTGCTGATGTAAGTTTGCTCCTAGTGACAATCATCTGGGGTACTACTTTTGTATTAGTTCAAAATGCGATAGACTTTCTTGAACCGTTTTCGTTTAACAGCATTCGCTTTCTTGCTGCAGCGATATTATTGATTTTCTGTCTTGTGATATTTGAGAAAAAACAGCTAAAACAATTGGATATAAAGCTACTTTTATCAGGAGTATTTATCGGATTTTGGCTTTTTCTTGGTTACGCCACCCAAACAATCGGTCTTTTATATACCACTTCTTCCAAAGCTGGCTTTATTACAGGTTTAAACGTAGTCCTTGTTCCGATATTTTCAATGATGTTATTAAAACAGTTTCCGAACAAGAATGCAGTGGTGGGGGTATTAACGGCAACCATCGGCTTATTCCTGCTTACAATGACAGATGTCACTTCATTAAACCAAGGAGATGGCTTTGTTTTCATTTGTGCCATTAGTTTCGCCCTGCAGATTATCTACACTGGTAAGTTTAGTAATAAATATCCGACTCTGCTATTAACTGTCATTCAAATTTCGACTGTTGCTGTCTTATCAATTTTTTGTTCGTTCCTGTTTGAAGATTGGGAAAAGTCTTTTAATCCTGCGATTCTGCTTAAGCAAGATGTTCTGATTGCCCTGATCATCACAAGTATATTTGCAACAGCGCTGGCATTTATGATTCAAACCAATTTCCAAAAATATACATCAGCCACACGTGTGGCGTTAATTTTTGCAATGGAGCCGGTATTTGCAGCAATTACAGGTTATTACTGGGCAAATGAACGACTTTCATACAGTGCGCTAATTGGCTGCTGCCTCATTTTTGCGGGAATGATCTTTGCCGAGATGCCAGCAACCAAAATCCCATTACTAAGAAAAAACAAATCCATAGAGGATAAGGTCTCTTAAAAAAACTCCCTTACGCAAAAGGGAGTTTTTCATGGTTATATCACTAATAGTTCCTTTTCTTTCACGAATCTAATCGCATCTTTCCTTGTGTTAATCTTATTCGAAATTAATGTTTCCAGCAATGAGACATAAAAACTGCCATCAAAACTTTTTTGTGCTTTTAATGTTAGCTCAATGGCAGTATTAATCATTTCATCGGAAGCATTGGTATAGTGTTTCCCAAAGAAAATAAAGCCAATTGCATCCTCTTGGAATTGAAATCCTTTTCCTTCCAAGTGTTGCAAATAATTTTCGACTGTACCCACTGACTTGCCATCCCTCTCCCCAAAAAACTGTGAATATCCCTTTAGAATCTTATCTTAAATTTTGATAATTTTCTATTCTTTTTTGTACATAAGTGACCGATGACCCCCACTAAAACACCCAGAATGGCTCCTCCAACAACTTCTTCAGGCTGATGGCCTAACATCTCTTTTAGCTTTTTTGGTGAGTCTTGTTTAAATTCAACACTTTCCTCTTTATGAATTTTTTCAATTAATTCATTCATTGAATTTACCTTTAAGGTGAGTTCGCCTGTTTGCCTTCTAACCCCTTGCGCATCATACATGACAATTAATCCATAGATGAGGGAAAGGGCAAAATCAAAGGTTGGCAGTCCTCTCTGCATCGCAATGTATGTTGTTAAGGTAGAAACGCCGGCAGAATGCGAGCTGGGCATACCTCCGGTACCAAAAAACAGCTCTGGGCGCCATTCCTTTTTTTTATAAAAGTGAATTGGAATTTTCATTCCTTGGGCTAGTCCCATGCTGAGAAGTGCTAAATAAATCCCTTTATTCATTATATCACCCCTGCCATTATTGTTCGAAAGTCCGAGTTTTATTATTCTGTATGGAAATACTAAAAAAAGTGGGAGGTGAACGTGAATGGGTAAAAAAGGGCAAGCAAATCGAGGCGTAAAAGCCCCTGGAGTTAATCCTCAAGGATATGGTCAAGATGCCGAGTTCGCTGAAGAACCAAAGAGTAAACTAGAAAATGCGGCTAAGAAAAAGAATACAAAATAATCCCGTAAACATGAATCTGACTGCCCCTATTGTGACAGTCGGTTTCATGTTTTATGAGCAGTATCAGCCAGGTAGGTACAATAAGGAATTAGCCGCCTAGCCACTTCAAATTCCCTGTGTTTACAACCCGGTCTCCAGTTCACTTCAAATAGCCGGAAACTTTGCTGCGAATCGATTCCAACGTCAATCCCAAGTTCATCGAAGGAATGTTCATATAATGTGTCTAAATGGGCTGAAATTGTCAGTGCAAATTTCTCCAAGTCTGTTTTTATTCGTTCGGAATCTTCCCCAAATTCATCAAAAAGAAAAGGTTCTAAGTCGCCGCGGTACCCTCCGCTGCTAATATTGCTTATCAATTTACCGTTACCGCTTATTCGTGGATAAATCAATGTGATTTCCCATAAACCCTGTCTATTTTTTTGAACATGTAAGCGAAAGTCATAGGTTAATCCGGCTTTTGTTTTACATTCAATAAACGGCTGAAGCAAATATTTCTGCTCTAGGACTAACTGTTCAATTAGAACTTCCATTTCCTTTGTGTTATACAGTTGAACATTGGGACCGTCCGTTAATTTGAACGTTTGCATGTCATTAAGTTTTTCGATGAACAATATTTTTTTACCCTGGTTTCCAGATACTGGTTTTAGAACAGCACAAGAATGCAGCTGAAGAAAAGAATTAAACACCTGTGGATTACTTAATCTTACGGAAGGAATCAAATAACTAGAGAATTCGTTCGCTTTCAGTAGCTTTTTATAAACTTTAAACTTATTTCCAACTGGATAACTTGTGAATATTGAATATTCCTTTAATTTTTTCAAAATAGCCGATTGCCTTTCCGTCTTAGGGTTGCAGCTGTTAATGATGACTGCTGGAAAGTCCATTACTGTTTGTACCCATTCCCCCTGTTGATAGACCCAGCCATTAATTTTCATAAGATTAAAATCAACATTGTTGAATGAAAAATAAAAAAAAGGAATTCCCTCCATTTTTGCAACAGCAGCAAAAGGGTATGCTTTTTTAACTTCTTGCGGATTTTTTCGATTGTGAAGCATGCCGATTGACTTCAAAATCATCACATCCTTAAAGTGGCTCTAAATAAAACTTGATTTCTTTTGATGCTGACAAGGCAATCTCCTTCGCTTTGTCAGGGGTATCAGCAGTTGCAATTACATAGGCATAGCGATCACCCAGTGAAAATGGTTTTGTTAAAATCGCACCTTTTCTTGGTTTTACATAAACCTCTTTAACACCATCATAATTTGAAGCTTTATTTTTGCCGGTCACTTTTATGAGTCTGCCGCGTGAATTAATAGTAAGATATTTTGCATAAACATTTGTTTTTTTGGTTGCTTCTAGGATCAGGTCTTGCCCTAGGTAGAGTTTAAGTGTTTCTTTCACTAAATTGATTCCGGTTCCCTCTTGAATAATTCTATTCATTGCCCCCCCTGACATACGAGGATTAATTTCGATTAACTTCCACTTTCCATCAATGAGCCTCATTTCTAAATGACATGTTCCATTTTCCAATTTCAGCGCTTGAATAATACTTTCAACTGCGCTTTGTAAGTCATCAAAAGTCTTTTGATCTAGTTGGGCTGGATAACAATACCCAGTAATGATAAACCGCTCACCATTTGATACCTCCTGTTCAATTACTGCCACCATCGAAATCTGCCCATCCTTAACAACGACTTCAATTAAGTATTGTGTTCCAAACAAATATTCTTCAATTAAAACGGGGCTGGAAGGGAATTTTTTATTTAAATATTCTAATCCTGCTTTTAGCTCCGAGATGGTTTCAACTAGTAAGACATCCTTTGACCCGTTGGATACTGGATACTTTAATATCAGTGGTAAATGCTGCTGATTTTCCTCAGTAAATTGCTGAATAGACAACTGTTCTTCATGAAATATAGTAAATTTCGGTGATACAGGCAGCGTTTTAAGATGTTCACGAAAACGTGTTTTCTCCTCCATGATTACCAAAGCATCCTTGGACACACGAAAAAGTCCTAATTCTTCAGAGATTCGTGCCGCAAAGGAAACATAAGGATCTATGAAACTAATAACCGCACAGATTTGTTTTCGATCATCTTTGAGATTTTTGATGATTGAAAAGACAATCTCCTTTTCAAATAAATTATCTACAAACACCATCCGGTCCACTTCAGGAAATTCATCTATTTGTTTGACAAATTCTCTTCTGTTCGTTAATAGAACTGTATAATAACCCATAGTTTTTGACGTACCGAGGGCTTCTCTGCTTGTTCCTGATTTGTTACTTCCAACAAAGATAATTGTTTGCATATCTACCTACTTCCCCTGTGTTTTTTATTGGCTGATTCTTTTTGTTAATAAGTACTTCCCATAGCTTATTGGAGTAATGTAAGTATCTCGCCATGTTTCGAACATTAATGCATGACGAAAGGTTAACCTTAAATCTCGAGCATTACATTCAATAAACATGGGAAAACCATCTCTTGTAATCCCGACATCAAGTCCAATATCTGCTAAGTTTTCAATTTGATTACTCAGTTGCTCGGCAACCTTCAAGGATAATTCCTCCACGTCAGCCACTACTTGTTTATCATCCAAGTCGGGAAGGTTTCTTAGAATATCTTCAAAGGCAAAACAGATACCACCTTGAGCAACATTTGTAACAAAACTGCCTGTTTTGGCTACTTTCCCCACCATCCCAGTCACTTGCCATGCTCCATTCCCATTTCGTTGGACAGATACCCGAAGGTCAAATGGATTATTATTAAATTCTGCAAGTCGAATTCTCGCTTGGATAATATAAATCCCGCTCGTTACTAAAGAATCTATTTTCAATGGTAACCGGTCTGCAAGGATGATTTCTTCCAGCCATCTTTCTTTTTGCGGATAGGTTAACAACCACTCTGTGTCGTTTAGGCGTGTTGCTTTCATGTTACGTCTTCCAAATGTACCACTGCTCGGTTTGATTATTAATTCTCTGTGTTTCCCCATCATTTCGAACATATTACTTTGATTAAATTGAACCGTCTCAGGGAGATGGGTTCTTAAGTCTTCACTTTCCGCTAATAGCTTATGAATTTTGTATTTCCCATACTGATTCCATTCATTATAAAATATTATGCCTTCTGCTTGTAAACTTTTAAGCTGTTTCTTGGCTGCTGAGCTACATTGATAGCCCCTGTTATGAATAACGAAGGGTTTAGGAATAGTATTTTTCTGATACTTACCGTAGCTATTCATCACATAACCCGTTGTCTCAGATAAACCGGGCTGCAAATCCTCCAACCGAAGATAAACCGGAATGAGATTATTTATCTTACCCGCTTCCTCATAGAAAGCTAAAACTTGTGACTGTTTACCGTTCACAATTTCTTGATATAGTTGCGAACTGATGATAATTCCAATATACTCCTGTTTCAAGCTATTTCCCCGCCTTATAAATAGGGTTTACGTTCAGGTGACCTCAACAAACCGCTTCTTACTATTAAATGCAAGGATTATAGATTTGGGGAGATAAATACTCCAATTTTTTTGAAACATTCATAAAATATTCGAATACACTAAGTTACATTACTTTAAGAGGTGCTTTGTATGATGAAAATAAAACCAAAAGTGGCCATCATAACCCCTGGTTCCTTCCCCATTCCATCATCTCGTTCAAGTTCCGTTGAAACAGTTGTAGAGATGCAAACCAACGTTCTTCAAAACGATATTCAATTCACAGTCTTTGGGAAAAAGACAAAAGATCTCCCTTCCGTTGATAAACAAGGAAATATTTCTTATGTCAGGATTATTTATCGACATTGGACAAGGTACCTCTCAAAAGTCATATCAAAACTGTCAAAACTCAATCCCGATATCATCCAAATAGAAAATCGCCCAAAATATATTCCCCTCATTCGGCACAAGTTTCAAAATGCACTGATTATCTTATCACTGCACTCGACCATGTTTATTTCTAAATCACATATTGAAAAGGAAGCGTTAATTAGTAATCTCCATCAAGCTGATAAAATTATAGTCAACAGCCATTTTCTTAAAGATTATTTAATAAAACTAACAGATTGTGATGCAAATAAAGTCATTGTCAATTATTTAGGGGTGGATACTACTCAATTCCAATCGAAATGGTCATTAAATCAGATAAATAATAAAGAAAAGTTTATTAAACAAATGAACCTTGCAGGTAGGAAAATCATTCTATTTGTTGGGCGTTTAAGAAAAATAAAGGGAATTCATAAGATACTTCGGGCTATGCCTTCAATTATCAAAGCGGTGCCTGACACCTTATTACTTATTGCCGGCAGTGCGTTTTATGGTTCAGAAAGAGGAACCATCTATGTTGACAAATTATTTGAATTAGCAAAGAATTTTCCGGAACACGTCCGGTTTGTATCGTTTATCCCACATGAGGAAATCCACCATTGGTTTGAGGCTGCAGAGATTGTGTTAGTCCCCTCAATTGGACAGGAAGCATTTGGATTAGTGAATGTAGAAGCAATGGCATGTGGTGTTCCGGTTATCGCAACTAAAATGGGGGGAATGCCAGAAGTTATTGAACATGGGAGAACGGGGTATTTGATAGATCCACAAAATATTGAAGTGGAACTATCCAATTGTGTCATTCAGCTCTTAAACAATCCTAAAAAAGTGGAATTGTTAGGGCTTAACAGTGTTGAACGAGTAATGGAGCATTTCACTTGGGAGAAGAGTTCTAACCGCATTCTTCAATTGTATATCCAAATGGTAATCGATAAAAAATAGAATGTCCTTTTAAGAATAGTTCCTAAAGGGACATTCCTAACTATAAAAATGCTCTTTCACGGAACCGAATTTTATTCCCATACGCATCTTCATCAAGAATTTGGAACCCTTGAATTTGAACCGCATAAAACATCGGCTGGGTCCGGATTTTTAAATACGTGTCATAATCCATTGCCTTAAAGCCTTTGAAGCTGGGATATATATTTGCTTCTAAAATCCACGGGAAGCCATGTTCATCTAAAGCAATATCAATACCAAATTCAGCGAAATGTTCATTTTTTTGATCCATAATCCGGCAAAACCTTTGGCAAAGGTTTAAAATGTTCCGGTGAACAAGCGAAAAGTTTAGCCCTTGGGTTGAACTCTTGATGACTGTTTCCAATGTCATCGCCTCTCCACCCCGAGCAATATTGGTTAACTCCTCATCTTCTCGAGCAACCCTGCATTCAATTCCTGAGCATTGCCACTTCCTTTTGTTATATTTCTGCATCACAACCCTGACATCAAGGGATCGATTATTTACCTTTAGGAGCGGGATATAGGTTTGAAATAAATACTCTTGATCGAAAATTCCCATTTCCTCTAACAGTACTTGTAATTCTTCTTTATCCTTCAGTCTGTGCTCTACCTTTATCATATTTCGATAATCGAATAAGCTAAAACCTTCTGTTTCAGAATCTAATTCTACTATAAAAATTCCGCGTCCTCTGGATAAGCTAACAGGCTTTAAAATAA
Source organism: Bacillus sp. AFS006103 (assembly GCA_002559145.1). Taxonomy (GTDB): domain Bacteria; phylum Bacillota; class Bacilli; order Bacillales; family Cytobacillaceae; genus Neobacillus. The sequence goes on along the minus strand of NTXX01000077.1, from coordinate 21,399 downwards.
CCTTCCCATTTTCTATTACAAAGTTGATTAATTCTTCCATGGTATCTAAAAGGATAGTTGCCGGTAAGTGCTGCTTAAGTTCCGGGTTGTTTTTTAGTAAATAAAGATCTGATTTTTTGAAGTGGTAGGAATTAAATAAATGATTATCGGTTAATTCCACAAGTTGTCGAATATCATCTTTCTTTTGATGGAAATTTCGACGGTAGATGGTAGAGGGGATGGGGGTAGAATCATAGCGCCAATGTTTTTTTACTGGGTCATAGATCATCCCATAGGCAATTCTCTTTTCCCAATCGACTGAACTTGCTGAAAAGGCGATTGTTACTCCGCCATAACGATGGTATTCCCCAAAACGATCATTGAATTTCTCCATATAATCTAAATTATAGACATGATTTTTTTCACCTAGCAGAAAGCCGATGGTTGGACCAATAATTGCCTTTCTCTCTGAAAATTGGATTTGATATACCAGATCCACAGGGAGATGCATAAGTTTTACCAAAGCGTCAGAAACAAACAGTTCCACTGGATTCTGATAGGAATTATGTCTTAGCGGAATTGCGTCTTCGTAAATTTCAAAGTGACAGGTCTCTTCATTCACCCCAAATTTTACAATTTCAGGTTGTTCCCTCCACTTCTCGGTAAGTCGATCCGGTAATTTCATTTTCATTTCATTATCATGAAAAACCTTAAATTCCACCCAAACATTTTCAAAATGGGGACTTGATTTTTTGACAAACGGGGTAATATTATCATGGTGTAATTCTAGATTGCTTTCCTGAACGTTTGCTTCAGTTTCCCCAATATTCGTGTGCATGGTTTGATCATCATTGTTCAAGTCCATGATTTCTTTAGCGAGCTCAATCGGCCACTTAAGAATCGTGCCAGCTACTTTTTGATTGCTAAAACTTATGTCTTTCACTAGGGTGAGGATAGGACATGTGGACTTAATTCTAATTTCACCATTTTCCATCAACACAAACTGAAGACCAATTTCATAGATTCTTGGATAATAATAATGGAGAATCTCTAAAATTTGGTGACTTACTTCAAAAAGGTATTCTTGCGTTTCCTCTAGCATTAAAAGATTATTAGTTAGTAGCAAATAGGCTTCCTTAAAGGGTAATACTTCGTCATCCTTCTTTGCATAAATGATCGGCGTATCCCATTGATGGTTACAATGTTTTTGTCCTAAAATGTAAAAACTGAAAGATGTCGGATTTTGATTCCTCGTAACTAAATTAACATCCTTTAGGGCAGGATGTGTTGCCATCAAATCCAGGAAATGCTTATTCTTAATATTAGTCTTTTCATTAATAAGCGTAATACCTGTTTGCTGTGCAAGTTCAAAGATTGTCCGATTGTTTTTCTTTCGATGATAATTTGAGGGATTATAGATTACTGAAGGAATTTCTATGAAACCTAGTAAAACTATCTCCTCATCTATAATCATCATTGCATTTCCCTTACGTTCGTTTACCTGTAATTCTTCTATATTAAAAAATAGTATGTCCAAATTCAACTCTTCGCCCGCTATAGCATATTGGAAAACAAAGGCATCATCCTCGGTTAATTCCTCTTGGGCAAGCCTATTCCATTGCCGATTTGGTAAAATAATACCAATAGACTTATCATCCATTTATCTGTCACCCTCAATCATTTCAGGTCATTTATTATTTTTTTGTTGATGTTAGTCTTTTATTTTCAACGATTTTTTCCATTGTTCATAGATGTCTGGTTCTTGAATTTTTACATGCTCTAAAAAGGTTGCTAATAGACCTAATTGTTTTAAGTCTTTGAAAAGTCGTTTTGGAAACGACCTGTGAATTTTAAAAGAATTAACATGATCGATGATTTTCAACTTTCCATTTTTATCATAGATCGCATGTCTTAAGGAGAAATCAATTCTCATAAACTGTAAACTTCTAATTTCTTTAATTAAATTAATAATTTCAATTGTTAACTCTTCGGAAATTCCCGTGGATTTTTCAAGATATTCTTGCAAGGATGGCCCGGTAAGGTATTCCATAAGAATATAATTTTCTCCCGCTTCATAAACCTCCGGTAAAATGGCTGTTTTTTCACCGATTTGTTGTAATACCTGCTTCTCTCGAAGGCAATAAATTTGTTTCGAATAAATTTTCACACAGCGGTCATCGGATAGTTTAAACACTGCTCCTTGCAATCCTTTTCCAATCAGGGGATAGTCGGTTGGATTGATTTGAACCTGAACTGGTTTCCCCGGCATAACGACAATTTGGGTAAAATCATTCATCTGGCATTATCTCCTTTTTTGAAATTTTTTTTCTACCTTGTTAAAACATTTCCGGAGACCTACATATTAGACAAATGGAAGGAGTGCATCAATAAACTCTTGTGCCGATTGAAAACGTTTGAGTTTATTCTTTCTTGTTGCTTTCCTCATAACTTTTTGTAATTTCTGATTGGGAATCTGTTTGCACGCTTGTATTTTTCGAATGGGTGCAAAACCTGTTAACAGGTACAAACATACACATGCAGCACTATATAAATCTGAACTATAGGTTAAGTTGGCAGAAAAGATGTGATTTTGTTTCTTAAGCTCCGGTGGTCGATACCATCTTGTTGCCCCTCGATGATTTCCTATATATTCACCCGAGTCATTTGTGCGGACAGAAGAACCGAAATCAATGATTTTGACTGTTTTCGGGTCATTATTACAAATTAAAATGTTATGTGGAGTAATATCACAATGGAGAATGCCATGTTGGTGGATTACCTTTAATCCTTCAAGGATACTCATTGTTATTTGAACAGCACATTGTTGATCGTGGATGATTCCTTTTTTATAATAACCAAGTCTTCCGCCAGGGTGATATTCTAATACAATATCCCCTGTTTGTTCCTCCTCGAAAAAATCTACAAAGGTAATGATATGTTTATGAATGGGTATGCTTTTTAGTAGATTGCTCTCTTGTTCTGCTTCTTTTTTGCTTTCAACCTTTTTTATTACTACCTGCTTTTTTTGTTCATTCAGACCAAAAAAGACCAGGCTTGTCGCACCCTTCCCTATAGGTTGGTGATCCAATATATACTTTTCGAATGTAGTTCCCCCTTTGTGAACTTGGCTTTTTTATATCATATTATTATTGAGACAAGAATTCTTGTATGTATAACCATAAAAAATGAGGTTGTCTCAAGTGGACAACCTCATTTTTTATGAAACAAACATTTCGTCTATTGGCAGGAGCCTCTGCAATCCACGGAGCTCTAATTCCATTAACTTATTTACTGCTTTTTCTTTTTCAATTCGCAGGCTGGCATCATCTAATGCACAACTTACGGGAACATCGCATTTTATCTCGGCAAGCAGCCTCGACAAATGGAGCATTTCTAAATCTTGCTCGATCTTAGTCTTATTTGACTTGGACAATCGATCTAAATTAGAGATAATCCCTTCAACATGTTCAAACTCCTGTAGGAGCTTAAGTGCTGTCTTTTCCCCAATCCCTTTAACGCCGGGATAATTATCGCTTGTGTCCCCCATGAGGGCTTTTAAATCAATCATTTGTTTGGGTGTAATTCCTTTATCTTCAAAAAAGGTCTCAGGTGTATGCACCAAGTAGTTACCATATCCCTTTTTTAATAAAATAACAGAAATACTTTCATCAAGCAGTTGCAACATATCCTGATCACCCGTCAGGATCGACACATGGGCAAAGTCTTTCGATTGATTGGCGATCGTTCCAATGCAATCATCTGCTTCATAGCCTGCTAATCCAATATTGGGAATATCAAAAGATGCGACCACTTCTTTGACTAGATCAAATTGCGGGATCAGCTCGATCGGTGCTTCACCGCGATTGCCTTTATAATCCGAAAATAATTCCGTACGAAAGGTCTTACTGCCCATATCCCAACAAACGGCGAGGTGTGAGGGTTTAAATGAAGAAACCGCCGTGAATAAATGCTTAACAAAGCCATGTATTCCATTTGTCGGTGTTCCATTTGAATTTATCATAAATTGTCCTGTAACTGCAGTAGCGTAGAATGCACGAAATAGCAAGGCCATTCCATCAACAAGCATAAGTGAAGGCTTTTGATTCGTCATTATTGACCTCCTTATTTTGTGTCGTTTTAAAACAACACGATTTCTATTATAACATAAGTTGGCCTGAAAGATTATTCTATTTTATGATCCTCATAGGAGATCCAATCACTGAAGCTCCCGACATAGAGTTTTACTTTTTCATAACCAGCTTCTTTTAATGCAAGGTAATTAGGAGTTGCAGTAACCCCTGAACCACAGTAAACAATAATCTCTTTATTCGGATCGATGTCTGAAAACCTTTGCTTCTGTTTTTCTGTATTTTTATATCGACTCTCAATAAACCCTTCCATCCAGGGTTTATTTATGGCACCGGGAATATGCCCAGCTTTTTTATCAATCGGTTCTTCTAAACCCAGGTACCTTTTTGGTTCTCTGGAATCGATTAAGATCTTCTCTTCTGGCTTTTTTTCAACTATATCTTTTACTTCTATTGTGGTTGCCAGTAATTCTGGCTTAATGATGTATCGGAATTCTGTCTTATCAAATGAAGGAATAACTTGGGTTATTGGATAATTTGCCGCTGCCCACCCATTAAATCCCCCATCAAGTACATAAACATTGTCATGACCAAGGTACTGAAGCAGCCACCATAAACGGGCTGCATACGCACCTTCCCCGTTATCATAGGCGACAACTACAGTGTTTTCATCAATACCTGCAGCTTCTATTTTTTTTATTAAGTCCTCTACCAATGGCAATGGATGCCGACCGCCATGGACTTGAATCGGACTTGACAAATCTCTTGCTAAATCAAAGAAAACTGCGCCTGGAAGATGGCCCTTATTATAGTCTTGACTCCCTTTTTCCGGCTCAGCTAATGAAAATCGGCAATCGACAACCCTAACCTTGCTCTCGTTTAAGCATTTAACTAGCCATTCCTTGTCTTTAACAAACTTCACGAAGCTTCCTCCTTGTCCTTGAATAATACCTTACAAGTTTTTTTGTATATTTCTTAAATATTCAATGGAAATTCCTCCATCTAAGGCTGAGAGGTGGCTTAAATAAAAATTATCCACCTGTTCATTCATTTCTTCTAGTAAGCGGTTGAATTCCTTTGCGATTTCATCTGAATAATGTGTTTTTAAACGCTGAGCTTCATGCGTTAAATATTCATCCACGGGTATATTAAGCACTTGATACAGTTCATCACTCATGAATTTCTTTTCATTTTTCTCAAAAAATGATTTTGGATTTTTAAAGTATGATAGGGCTTTCGTAAATAGCTGTTTATTCATATCTTTAAAGGCAATAGGAAATTCGATTGATTGTTGATGGTTTACTTCAAAGACTGAAAAGGATAGGTCTTGATTGATTTCTAGTAAATTCCGGATCAGACCTGATTGGTAATCTGCCAATTGCTTTTCAGCAAATCGCTCGAGCCGGACAGTTGTTGCTCTCATTTCCTGAGCAAAATCGAATCCCAGGCTTTCAAGAAATTCATCCAGTGCCGCTAATAGTACATTTTTCAAATTCCGCCCGTCATCCTTTAGTGTGGCGGGATTAAATGACTCCCTAAAGAAATCCCCAAAGCGCAGGAAAACTCTTTGTTTAATGTAATAAACCAATTCTTCTGCTTCTTGATTCAGGCGGTTTTGCATGCTGTCCATCATTTGGCCTTGTAATAATACTAAGATTCTTGCTTTTTGTTTTTCAATCGTGTCGCGTTTCTTCTCTTTTACCGATTGGTCTTCCAGTGAACTTTTGATAAGTTTATCAATTAAATCATAGACACGGGTTATTTCCTTTTCAGCTGAAGTAATAGCCATTTCCGTTAATTCATTGGTAATAAAATGATAAAAGGCCTGCTCAAAGTTAGCCATTCCCGATTCCGAATGTGGATTTTGCGTAACCTTTTCTTTTAATGCTTGCAAACTTGATACAGGATACAGATGGGGATTTCTTATTCCATATTTGCCGAGTTGTTCCTCGACATAATCAAGAACTGTGTCCTTTTCATCTTCATTCTCAGCAAGGTCAATTGCGTTAATAATAAAGAACAATTTATCCATTTGAAAGGATTCCTTTACCCGTCCAAGCTGAATTAAAAATTCACGGTCGGCTTTCGAAAAAGCATGATTGTAATAGGTAACAAAAAAACAGGCATCTGAATTTTTAATGTAATCAAATGCAACACCTGTATGGCGGGCATTGATTGAATCAGCTCCGGGTGTATCAACAAGTGTGATCCCTTTTTTGGTCAACTCACAATCATAGTAGAGCTCAATCCATTCGACGTAACAGGATTTTTCTTCATTTGCCACGAATTCGGTAAATTCACTTACGTCTGTTTCAAGTATTGTTCCTAATAAATTTCCAAACGCTTGATATCCTCTAGTGAATGCCTGTAAGAATGCAAAATGTGTCTTCTCTAAGACACCGCCATCCTGCCCATCTTGAAGGATCATCTCGTTAATTTTTTTGGCAGCCCCCTCAAAATCCTCTGCCTGAAGTTCAAACACTCTCAATGAGCGATTAACATCCTCAAGCATCGCAGCTGCTTCCTTAAATTTAACAAGCACGGTGCCATGCGGATGGGTCTCCGTAACAGGTTTAATTTTATTAATGGCAGCGGTAGTTGGATTTGGTGAAACAGGCAGAATCTTAGCACCCATAAGCGCATTCGCAAATGAAGATTTACCGGCACTGAATGCACCAAATAATGCCACCGTAAAGCCCTTGTTTTCGAGTCTTTCTGCTTTATCGACTAGATCTTTAGACAGCTTCCGAAAACCCGGAAGGTCTTGGATTAAAGATGACGTTTTTTGAAGCCGTTCCACGGTTTGCTCTAAATGATCACCTGAGGATGGAAGCTTAAGTTCATTGAACGAAGGCATATTGACATCATCAATTTTTAAACTGTTCCTATTCATGCTTCTTCCGTTCTCTGACATTTTCTCCTGTGTCCTGACCACTTCATACTCTTTTTCGTCTTGGCTAAATAGATGATGAAGATCTTCTTGGAAGATTTCATCTTTTGTTAATAACTCTTCAATCTTGGTTTCTTTCAATTTAGCTTTATTTTGATAATTTGTCAGCACTGTTAAGGCATCAATATATCTCCCGTTTTTGGTCTTATCCTGTTCATACTGTTCTATTAATTGTGCTGTTTGTTGTCTTAAGGCTTCTAAGAACTCTTCTTTAAAAAGCGCCAGGTTTTGTCGCGCAATTTTTTTAATTTCATTGGCCACATCTTCTGTGTAATGTAGAACATATTCTCCCGATACTCGTGCACCGGACTTTACTGTTTCTGATAAAAGGTTTGCCTGAACATCGATGGAATAAGATTGTGCCAAGCTTTGTAATTCCCTCGCGTTTAGACCCGTTTCCTTTAAAATGCGCAGCAAAAATTCGCGTATATGCCACTCCAGCTGAGATTTTGTTTTATCAAGAATATCATGATGGAAGCTTTCGAGCCTCAGCTTTTTCTCATCCAACGTCTTTTGCTTAGAAAATAAGAATCCCACTTTGTATTCCGGCTGGCAGGATTCCAAATAGCGCTCAGCTAACTCTCTGGTTTGAAAAGGCATTAGGTACGCATTTTTCAGTATTTGGGCAATTTGGTGATCAAATTCCTTCTCAGTTACGGCTGCCCCCTCTTTTAAAGTCGTAAGGTTCCCTTCCAGTTCTCGAGAAGCATTGGACAATTCTCTTCTTTCTTCCTCAGATAACTCATTCAATATCTCAAGAATGGGACTTAGCTCAATCTCATCCTGCTTATTGCTATGAGCGAGATGATCTTGGGTAATTTTTTTTAAGGAATGAAAAATGGATGGAACTAATAATTGGTCCTTTGACTCCAATTTTTCGGCAATAAATTGTTTAAGATCTTTGAATTGATTAAAAGGTTGATCCTCATTCTTCAATGATGTATAAAAAATCCGAGCCGGTTTCACTCCCCATGATGCAAACGAATCCACCACACTACTTTGAAACTCAATGAAGCTCAACTCTTCCTCATTATGTTTATCAATTTGGTTGATTACTAAGTAAACTTCTTTTCCAGCTTGGGTTAGTTCCTTTGTAAATAAAAAATTCAACTCTGCTTGGACATGATTATAATCCATGACATAAAGAATGATATCGGCAAGATGAAGGGCCGATTCGGTAGCTATTCGGTGGGCGTCATCAGCAGAATCAATTCCGGGTGTATCCATTATTACCGTATTGGCGGGTAGCCCTGTGTCACTATGACTAATCTCAATTTCTTCAATTTGGTCGCCATCTTTGCAATAATTCTTAACAATTTCATAATTATAAGGTGCTAAATAGATGCGCGGCTTCTCATTTTTGAAAAAGACCTTTGCATATTCCTCTCCTGCCTTCACCTTCACTAAATTTGCACTTGTTGGAATTGGGCTAGCTGGAAGTAAATTCTCTCCAACGAGCTGATTAATCATTGTCGATTTCCCTGCGGAGAAATGGCCGCAGAATGCAATCATAAACTCTCTGTCCTTCAGCTTTATTGCTAGTTGTTTAACCTTTTCTGCATGATCATAATCCGCTTGTTTGGATAGATATTCGTATATTGAAACGATTTTTGTTTTTAGTGTTTGGATGTCTGCTTTCTGATCGGCTGTTTTCACCATTTACTTATTCCCCTTAACAACTTTGTAATATTTTTTATTTTATACGATAATTCAAACTTTTCCTATCTTGACACGGCTATTACTATAAACAAATTTCTCCCTAAAACGACAAAGAGCCAAGGTGAAGGACCCTGGCTCACGAAAAAGTATTCATTTAATGTGTAACGTTTTTTAAGACGTGCTTCATGACAAATGCATAAATAATAACCGTTCCGCCAACTAAAGCAAAAGTCAATTGTAACACCTTCCTTATCAGACTCTCGTTGAGAATGATTTTCATCGATAATCAAAGTTTAACATAGGTGATAATCATTTTCAATAGACCTCTAAAAATTGTCACACTTTTTTAACAATATTGGGAAGAAACCGATTACAATCTTTAAATGATCCTTCATATTCCGTCAGTTCCTTTAGCGCCTTTTCCTCCTCAGGGATCCGAATCATCAGCATTATGATATTTAATAGTGTAAATAAACCTGCTGTTAAAAAGGCGTTGAACATTAATGGTACAACTGCCAGTTCAACCGCTACAACAAAATAATTAGGATGCTTGATAAAACAGTAAGGTCCCTTTCTGATCACACTTGCATTTCTTAACACAATGATCTTTGTATTCCAGAACCTTCCAAGCGAGGTAATTGCCCAAATCCTGAATAACTGGGCAACTAGAAAAAGAATAATTAGGATGCCCCAAAAAGGAGAAAGCCCCTGATTCCTAAAAACCTTTTCACAACTTAAGAAGAGAAAGAAGAACAAATGCATCATCACCATATAGCGGTAATGCTTTTCTCCAAATTCAACGGCCCCTCGCTGCTTCATCCATTTTTCATTACTTTTTGCAATTCTAAGTTCAAATAACCGCTGAATAACAATGAATCCAACTAACAGCAGAAATGAGAAAATATCGGTCATTTTTTTATACCCACCTAAACAAAAGCAGTTCTGAACTAAAACCTGGTCCAAGCGCGGTACCAAGTCCTATCGCATCCTGAGGAATATCCATCTCCAGGTAACGCTTCAGCACATAAAATATCGTTGTGGAAGACATATTGCCAAACTGTCTTAACACTTCAAGCGAAACATCAGTCATTGAACTCGGTATCTCTAATGATTTTACATAGGCATCGATCACTTTTTTCCCACCCGGATGGGCAATAAAATAGTCAATTTTTTCAAGATTGATTTGATGTTCTGCTAAAAATTCACTTACATTCGGCTTTAACCAATCCTCTATGATTTTGGGGATATCCCGAGAAAATACGACAAACAGACCTGTACTCCTAATATCCCAGCCCATCACATCTAAGGAGTTCGGCATCAGAGTGGACTGTGTTGCTATGATGGACGGTGACGTCGCCTTCTTCCTAAAATCTGCAATATTTGATTCATCACCGCAAACCAATGCACAAGCTACACCATCGGCAAACAAAGAAGTACCAATTAAATTACTTTTGGAAAGATCATTGCGCTGAAAGGTTAAGCTGCAGAGTTCAACTGAGAGGACAAGTACCTTTGCTTTTGGAAAGGCCAGGCAATATTCATAGGCTCTCGACATTCCAACAGCACCACCTGCACAGCCAAGTCCCCAAATCGGTACCCTCTTTGTGTGCGAATTAAACGGCAGGAGGTTCATAATTCTTGCTTCTATACTAGGAGTGGCGATTCCGGTGGTTGAAATATAAAAAATCATATCTATTTCTTGATAGGGAATATTCCTTTTTAAAAAGTCTGTATTATGTAAACATTTCTCGACAGCTTCTTTTCCTAAAGTGCACGCAGCTTCAATGTAGGCTGAATTTTTTTCTTCAAAAGTGTGATCTTCTTTAAACCAATCAAGATTTTTAACGAAATGCCTTTTTTCAATTTGACCATTTTGAAAAGCCCGTAAAAGCCTTTCAATATCCTTAAAGGAATCAGCGAAAAGCTCTCTTGCAAATTCAGATGCTTGATTTTGGTTCACTTCAAACGGCGGTATAACCTCAGCAACAGAAATAATCGTAGGCATGTATTTGCTCCTTCAATCTATGTAAGGTTACTCTTTCCAAATTAATGGTAATTATTCGTTAGTGTTAAAAGGCATAAAAAAAGCTTCCCTTGAGGGGAAGCAAACGTTTTGAAGGTTGTTGCTGTGCTCTTAAATTATATAATGGATAATAATTTCATTCACTAGCTAATGATTTCCATTTTTAAAATTCGAAGCAAAAAGCATAGCAGAAGCAATCACATGCTTCTTTCGTCTTATTTTTTATCTGGTTGTTTTTGAACCTCAATTTTAATTTTATTCTTCACTAATGCCCCACAGATTTTACAGATTTCTACATCATTATACAGAAGGCGGCAACGATCACAATAATATTTTTCCACAAAAACACACTCTTTTCTGAAGGAAAATATAAATTTATTACTATCATATTTAGAGGCTCTCAAAGTGTGACACAATTCTAAAAAGTTATTCACTTTCTTGAGTAAGGCAATATTCAATTACTTTTATCACAGGTAAAGTGTGATAGTTCACATTTTGGTCACAAATACCCCCTGGTGATTGTGATATAAATCACTGTTGCATCAGTTTTATAATATTAACATAGTAGATATCTGAGGAATGAACATTTTGTGAACTACAAAATTTGTTATTTTTTCTTAACAATTGTTTTGTATTATGAAAGAGAACTAATAATTAATTTAACAATACTCTGAAGGGAGTGCAGGGGGATGGCGAAAGCGGAACTTAAAACAAATCAAAAAACAGAAATTGAAGACAGCTCTTCTCTTAAAGGGACATTAGCGTCTGTTTTCTTATTGGGAGCTTTTATTGTTGTCACTTGGGTAAGTGTCTATTACCTGTTTGTTGAACGTTTTTAATGATTGAAGGGGGAAAGAAATATGCATATGCATAAGTTCGAGAAGATTTGGTTAACTTTTGGAATTAGTGCTTTGGTCGTATTTTTAACGGTTGTAGGAGTAAGCGCATTCTATCTTGGTAACAAGCCGCCAAGTTGTTTAACTACGATTAATGTGGATAAAGTCGATCAAACAAAACCATTTGATAAACCAGGATTACATAAGGTTGAAGGTAAAGATTGGGACTATGAATTAGTCTATGTAGCTCAAGCATTCTCGTATAATCCATTAAAAGTTGAAGTACCAGTTGGTGCGAAGGTCAAAGTTATTGCCACGACAAAAGACGTCGTCCACGGCTTTGAAGTGGCTGGAACAAATATAAACATGATGCTTGAGCCTGGATATGTCAGCGAATATACGACAACATTTGATAAGACAGGCGAATATTTAATAGTTTGTAATGAATATTGTGGTGCAGGTCACCATTTAATGAGTTCGATGATTGAGGTGGTAAAATAATGGCTAACTCTACAGCAGCAAAAGTAAAAGTTGACCCTCGTGATGCTAAGCTATCAATGGCGCACTTCTTTGTGGCCTTCTCTGCTCTTGCACTTGGCGGTTTAATGGGGCTGTTACAAACCCTTGTCCGTTCTGGTAAATGGGAGCTTCCATGGGGCATCGATTATTACCAAATCTTAACCGTCCATGGTGTATTAATGGGATTGGTTTTAACTACATTTTTTATTATGGGGTTTCAGTATGCTGCCGTAAGCAGAACAACCGGCGGTCATTCAAACGCAGCCCGACGAACTGGCTGGATTGGCTTTTGGATCATGTTAGTCGGTACCTTAATGGCTGCAACCATGGTCTTACTTAAAGAAGCATCGGTTCTTTACACTTTTTATGCACCACTTAAGGCACATTGGATTTTTTACTTAGGTCTAACGTTCGTAATTGTAGGCAGTTGGATTGATGGTGCCGCACAAATTATGACCTATGCAAAATGGAGGAAGAATAATCCTGGTCAGCCAAGTCCGTTATTAAGCTTTATGGCTGTTATTAATACAGTTATGTGGATAATTGCGACACTTGGGGTTGCTGCAACCGTTTTATTCCAATTACTTCCTTGGTCACTTGGATTAGTTGATACAGTTGATGTTTTAGTCAGCCGTACTCTATTCTGGTATTTTGGACACCCATTAGTTTATTTCTGGTTATTACCTGCATATATGTGCTGGTATGCGATTATCCCGAAAATTATCGGTGGGAAAATTTTCTCTGATTCATTAGCACGTTTGTCTTTTATTTTGTTCCTTCTCTTCTCGATTCCGGTAGGTTTTCACCACCAATTAACAGAACCGGGGATTGACCCTGCATGGAAGTTCTTACAGGTTATTTTAACCTTCATGGTTATAATTCCTTCGTTAATGACGGCTTTCTCATTGTTTGCTACATTTGAAAGATATGGACGCTCAAAAGGAGCAACTGGTCTGTTTGGCTGGTTTAAAGTTCTCCCTTGGGGTGATGCTCGTTTTACCGTTCCATTTATCGGTATGGCATCATTTATCCCTGCCGGTGCGGGGGGAATTATCAATGCATCTAACCAAATGGACCAAGTAATTCATAATACTATTTGGGTAACAGGTCATTTCCATTTAACAGCCGCAACATCAGTAGTGTTAACGTTCTTTGGGATTTCTTATTGGTTAGTTCCACATTTAACCGGACGTAAATTAACAAAAGCAATGAATAAATTAGGAATTATCCAAGCTTGGGTTTGGTTTATTGGGATGGTCTTCATGTCTGGTGCAATGCACTTCGAAGGTCTGCTTGGCGGACCAAGACGTTCTGCTTTCTCCACCTACGGCGGTGCCAAGCAAGCAGCAGAATGGATTCCATATCAAATTGCTCAAGCGGTTGGTGGAACGATACTATTCATAGGCATTATCCTTGTTATTATCATCTTCATCAATCTTGCTTTCTTTGCACCTAAGGGGGAAGAGGAATTCCCTGTTGCGGTAGCTGAGAATCTTGAGGAAAAGGCACCAATGGTATTTGAAAACTGGAAATTATGGCTTGGAATTGCAGCAGCCCTCATTCTTTTTGCGTACACCATACCGTTTATCGATATCATTCAAAATGCACCTCCAGGCTCAAAAGGATTTCAGACATGGAGTAAATGGTAAAAGAAAAGCGGAAGCGCCTTGTTCAGAGGCTAAAAGGCTCCAATCTTTGAGATTGGAGCCCTTTTTTTATCTTTTCTCTTTAATTTAACCTATACACCTTGCCATATTTCTCATATAGATAATCAATTAAATATTTCGGATTGAGGCCTTCACCAGTGACATCGTGTAAGATTTCAAGCGGCTTTTTTATTTTTCCAAATTGGTGAATATTTTCGGTCAGCCATTCTTTTATCGGTAAAAGGTCCCCTTCCTCGACTAATTGATCAAAATTCGGAAGTGCTTCAAGCATTTTATGCTTAAATTGGGCTGCATACATATAGCCTAAAGCATAAGACGGGAAATAACCAAAGCTTCCTCCTGCCCAATGGACATCTTGAAGAACTCCTTGTGCATCATTTTCAGGTCGAATGCCTAAGTACTCTTCGTACTTATCATTCCATGTCTTCGGTAAATCCTTCACATCAATCTCATCATTAAATAAGCCTTTTTCAATTTCATAACGGATAATAACATGGAGCGGGTACGTTAGCTCATCTGCTTCAATTCTAATAAATGATGGTTTAGATTCATTAATAGCTTGATAGAAATCCTCAATGTCAACTTGTTCAAATTGACCATTTGCATATGTCTTTAGAAGATCGTAGTTATTTTTCCAAAATGGTAAACTTCGTCCAAGGATATTTTCATAAAAAAGCGACTGAGATTCATGAATTCCGGTAGAAGTTCCTGAACATAGCGGAGTACCGATCAGGCTTTTAGAAACATTTTGTTCATATAAAGCATGACCGCCTTCATGAATGGTTCCAAAAACTGCTGTTCGGAAATCATTTTCATCATACTTTGTGGTAACGCGCACATCGCCGGGGTTTAACCCGATTGCAAAAGGGTGAACAGTTTCATCCAACCTCCCAGCTTGGAAGTTATAACCCATTTTGCCGAGGATTTTCAAACTAAATTCACGTTGATTTTCCTTTGGGAATTTTTCAAATAGAAAATCCGTCTTTGGTTTATGTGGAGAGGCAGAAATTTGCTTAACCAATGGAACTATTTTTTCTCTTAATTCACCAAATACTTGATCTAAAACCTTCATAGTCATTCCGGGTTCGTACATGTCTAATAACACATCATATTTATTATCATTATGACCCCAATAACTAACAAACTTCTTTGTCATCACGACAAGTTTTTCTAGATATGGACTAAATAAGGCGAAACTCGAACTTGCCTTTGCTTCCTCCCAAACACTTTCTGCCTTTGACTGAAGAATGACAAATTCTTTGTATTCTTCTGCTGGGATTTTTTTATTTCTTTCATATTCTTTTTTACATTCTTCAAGGATTTTCCTCGTCTTTTCGGAGAGTGACTGTTTTGATAAATAAGCTATGTATGCGGCCATCTCCTCCGAAGTAGACATTTTAAAAACTTCAGATGATAACAACCCAATTACTTCTGACCGTTGTTCAACTCCCTGCTTCGGTGCCCCTGTTCTTAGATCCCAATATACTAATCCAAGTGCTTCATTGTAGGCTGCCATCTTCTTTACATAATCTAAAAACTCTTTTTCTAATTGTGCATACTTCAATGCAATCCCCCCTCTCGATTCCAATTAAATTTTAACATATTATTCTAAAAAGAAGGTAATGCCCCTTTTCAGTGTATAAAAAAAACAACAGAAAGAATTTCTGTTGTAAAATGTATTTAATGGGATAAGAGATAGTTAATTGGAAAATAAACACACAAAATGTTGATGACGGTTAAATGACCTATAAAATTTTACTTTTTATTAATTGCTACTTTCCAAGTCTCCGGGCCTTCTTCAAGGTACTCCCAAGAAAATTGTTCAGGTCTTTCCATCATGAATTGATATAAAAGTGGTTTTGGATCATGGTCATTTACAATCATCATTGTCTCACCTGATGCTAAACCATCAAAGCCGTTAAATATTGTAGGGTGTTTTTCACGTGGTGGAAAATCTGGTACATTGATAACTTTTGCGTAAGTTTGCATTATTATCACTCCTATTAGTTTGTTAACTTCTATTTTATTATAAGAAAACTTAGACAAAAACTTAGTGAGTAGTATCACACTGATCAGATGATTTTATTAATACTGGAGGTATGACAAATGAAGGAACTAATTGGAACTTGTAAATGCTGTAGTAAAGAAATCTATTGCTTAGATGGCTTTTTTAACGGAATTCACACTGAGGATAAGGAGATTTATTGTTTTGAATGCTATGAGAAAATGGATAAAGAAAATCCGCAAAGTTGACCTTTGCGGATTTATCTATTTTAATCTTCGTCAAGCGATAAATCTTTTACAGGAAGTTTTTCACCTTCTTGGTGTGTTGGCTTCCGTAAATTAAAGATTGCTTTAATACAAAATACTAACAATATCACTACACCAATTAAGAAAATGGTGTCAGGCACCGCACGCCATGTTAATAATGTTGCAACAATATCCTTTTGCAAGAATGATGCTGAACGAGAAGCGGCATAGCCATGATTGAAGGCTTCCTTAATTTGGATGATGCCGACAGGAAGTAAGGATAAGAAGACCATTCCTGCAAGGCCAATGTTTAACAAGATACAACTAACTTTGAGCCATTTATCATTCCATGCCTCTGGTTTGACAATATTTCTTAATGTATATAGGAGGACAGCAATTGCAAACATTCCGTATACACCCATCATTGAACCATGACCATGTGCTGGAGTTAAGAATTGTCCGTGTTCGAAATAGCTGACTGCCGGTAAGTTGATTAAGAAACCAAGTACACCTGCGCCAACCAAGTTCCAGATAGCAACCGAGATTAAGAACCAGAACGTTCCTTTATAAGGGAAGTTTACTCCGCCCTCGCGCATCATTTTGTATTGCTCATATGCTTCTAGGATTAACAAAGTTAATGGAATAACTTCTAATGCCGAGAACACTGCTCCAAGTGCTAACCAAACTTCAGCAGAACCATTATAGTAGTAATGGTGACCGATTCCAATTACGCCACTGCCCAGGAGCAGGATCAATTGGAAGTAAAGTTGTCTAACTGTTGATTTTTTCGTTACTAGTCCGAGTTGAACCAATAAGAAACCAATAACAACAACTGCAAATACTTCAAAAATACCTTCTACCCATAAATGGATAATCCACCAACGCCAGTAATCAGCGAAGGTAAAGCTAGTACCCGGGTTAATAAACAATGCAAAAATATAGAATGCAGGTACAGCAATGGCCGCGTAGAATAAGAGATGGATCAATCCACCCTTGTCCGTTTCTCGCTTAAGCCCTGCCTTAATTCCTCGATATACGATGAACAGCCAGATGAGCATCCCTACAATCAAAATAAGCTGCCAAATTCGTCCAAGCTCAATATATTCCCAGCCTGTATGTCCAAATAAGAACCAATTGTTTCCTAAGTAGCCGTTCGCACCAAGCCATTCACCGACCATACTGCCAACAACAAGAACAACCAGAGCCCAGAATAAAATATCTACTAATAAACCTTGTTTCTTAGGCTCATAACCGCCAACAAGTGGTGCTACATAAATTCCCATTCCAAGCCATGCTGTTGCGATCCAGAAGATAGCCAGCTGTAGGTGGTAACCTTTAGAAATATTGAATGGAAGAATATCATGAATCCATTTGATACCGAAGAAACTATCAGGTTCGATATAATAGTGAGCAAGTAAAGCCCCAAACATACACTGTACAAAGAATAAAGCAGCAACAATCACAAAGTATTTCCCTGTTTTCACTTGTGAACTTGTCACTGGCATTTTCCGCAAATCAATCTGTGGGAATTTACCCTCTTTATACGCTTCCTGCATTCCAAAGTTGTAGCGGTAGAAAATAAACAGGATAATTCCAACCATTAACACAAATAGAGTTACGCTGGCACCGCTCCACCAAATAGCAGAAAAGGATAAATGATTCCCTGCGTCTTCGTAGTAAGGCCAATTATTCGTATAAGTAATTTTATCACCTTCACGGACTGTACTTGAAAGCCATGCAGTCCAGAAAAAGAAATCTGATATTTGAGTGATTTGGTCGCCTGTTGCAACATAAGCTCGATCCGTTTTAGGCAAGTCTCCTTCTTTTATAAGGTTTGCCTTTAATCCCCAACCGTCACCTTTAGTAAATATTTCTTTATAGTACTCTCTTACTCTTTCAAGTCCAAACGCCTGAGCATTTGTTAACTTCATGGTGTCGCTATTTGAATCATAGCGGTTCTTCCGCATTTCTTTGATTACTTTATTTTTTATGACTGATTTTTCATCTTCATTTAATGAAGCGTAGTCTTTTCCGAATTTATCATTCGCTTTATAATCCTGCATTCCTTCAGTATACAGCTTTAAAGATTCTGCTGTATAATCGGGACCCATATAAGAACCGTGACCTAAAACGGTACCGTAATCCATTAAACCGTATTTTTGGAAAACTGCCTGTCCGCCCATAATCGTATCTTTTGTAAATAAAACGTCACCTTTTTCATTGGTAACCTCAACAGGTCTTGGTGCCTGCTCCTTAAAGATCCAATAACCGCCTACTAGTAACACGGTGAAGCTAAGTAAAATGGTTATAACTAATATAGATTTCAGCATTGCATTTTTATTTGTCTTCACCACTTTTGTTGTTGGTGTCCCTCGTTGTATCTCCATGCCAAATTCACCCTTTCATATTTTGTCACAAATCGTATTGTAACTTTCACAAGAGCTTCACACAGTGAAGCAACTCATCAAACTCCTGTGATATTTCTCACTCCTGTGCAGACTGAGAATTATTTTCATAAAAACTAATTAACTATGACGGAGGTCACATAATTACATTGAAAACACTGCTACAATTTAGTCAAACAGAATTACTAATACGAAGGTGATGTTAATGAAGCAAGAGGACATTGTGAAAAGATTATCTGTTGTCCCAATCTTCAAAGAACTGTCGGCAGAAGAACTAGAGCCCATCGTGAAGATTGCACAAACTCGTTTTTATAAACATAAGATGTATATTTTTATGCAGGATGATCCACTTGACCGAGTTTTCTTTATTCATAGTGGAAAAATAAAGATTTGCAGAACTGACCAATCAGGGAAAGAGCAACTCATATCCGTGCTTGAACCTGGTGAAATGTTTCCTCACGCCGGATTTTTCCGAAAGGGGAATTTCCCCGCTCATGCGGAAGTGATGGAAGATTCACATATCATCGTCATTCCCATAGATAAATTTGAAGAAATACTTATTTCCTATCCAGAGCTTTGCATTAAGTTATTTAAAGTATTAGGAGAAAAAATAGTAGATTTGCAAGGAAGATTAGAAGCACAAGTTCTCCATAATACTTTTGAACAAATAATTTTGCTGCTTATTAGGCTCTGTAAATCTAACGGTGAGGTAGTTGGGAGGCGCTATAAGCTAACCACTCAGTTCACGAATCGTGAACTAGCGAATATGATTGGTACTTCGAGAGAAACTGTCAGCAGGACGATCAATCATGTAAAGAAGAAAGATTATGTTACATTGGATGAAAATGGTTTTTACTTAATAGACCGAGAAGCGCTTCAACAGGAATTATTTTATTAATTTATCGGTCTTGAACTAATAATATAAGAGGAGATGAAACAACGATGGAACAACGTATTATTGAACTTGATGTTCGCGAGGATTTAAAAAATAAAATTGAACCTTTTCAAAAAATTATGGAGGCAATTAAGGAAGTAAAGGATAATGATATATTTATCCTCCATGCCCCTTTTAAACCAGTACCACTTTTCGCGGTATTAAAAGCAAAAGGTTTCACGCATGAAGAAGAAGAAATTGATAGCAAGCATTGGAAAGTCACATTCACAAAGAAAGCCTAAAGGAAGAAAGGTGAAATATTCATGATCTTAGATAATCGTGGTTTAGAACCGCCCCAGCCAATGATGCGAACCTTAGCCGCTTTGGAAACCCTAGGTGAAAATGAGATATTAACAATCATAAATGATCGCAGGCCCATGTTCCTTTATGAGCAATTAGAGGAATTAGGCTATCAACAGCGTACAGAAGAACAAAATGACGGAAGCTTTAAAATTGAAATCTTCCGGTAAGAGGGTGAACAATCATGCTTCCTCAAACTATGGGAAGTGAAACAAATATTAAGCTTCCAATTTCTTTTATATTTTTTAGTCTATTTGCCTTGGTACTTTCGCAAATTCAACTTTTAGTTAATGGACAATTGATGACGGATGGGAGCTTTAGAATCCCTGTTATCTGGTCTTCAGCTCATTTATTAGTCCTAGGCTGGGCATTGATGGCAGCAATGGGAGCCATGTATCAGCTGGTACCCGTTGCATTCCTAACCAATATTTGGAACGAGAGATTTGGCTTCATCCAGTTTTTCGTTACTGCTGTCGGAATTACTTCATTTGCAGTGATGTTATATTGGTCGCCGCAAAATGCAATCATCCCTGGTGTGCTAACTTTACTTGGAATCTTAATGTTTTTAGTACAAATGGTTATGACGCTTAGTAAGCAAGCTAAACCAACGATTATGACAGCCTTTGTCGGTTCGTCCCTTGTTTGTTTATTTGTAACGATTTCTTTGGGAATTACATTAATTTATAGCTTAAAAACAGGATTTGCCAGTGAATATTATCAATCAATCTTTAAAGCACATTTATTAATGGGAGTTACTGGCTGGTTTACACTGTTGATTTTTGGATTTTCCTATAAAATGGTACCGATGTTTTCTCTTTCCCATGGTTTTCCAATGGTTCAAGCTAAATATGTTTATGGGTTTTATTTTTCCGGACTTGTCGTCTCACTTGTTTCCTTTTTTACGAATAACAGTATCCTTCTGAAAATTGGTTTCTTATTACTTTTGATTGGATTTTCTATTTTCAGTTGGCATATAAAAATAATCATCAAAAAAAGATTGAAGAAGACACTTGATAAACCATTTAGGTTTGCTTTAGTTGCGATTGGGTTTGGAAATGTAATTCATTTAGCTGCCTTTATCATGTTATGGAATCAAGATGTTGGCCATTTTGCCGGCCCACTCATCTATGCCTATTTATTACTCTGGATTGTCTTAAGCATTGTTAGTTATTTATATAAAATTGTTCCATTCCTTTGGTGGACTTATAAATATAGTAAGGAAATCGGGAAAAACAAGGTTCCTTCATTGAAAGAAATGATGAATGAAAAAATTGTTCCGACGTTATTTTCTTTATTTATCGTCGCTGTACTGATTGTCTTTTGCGCTCTAACTTTTCATGTAGCTATTCTCTTTAATATCGGTCAGTTTGTACTATCAATTGTTTTTATTATTATTGCTATCAGTATCCTAAAGGTTTTAAAAAATTAGTGAGGTGTTTATGATGAATACTAAAGAAAAAATTCTATCTGCGTTAAAAAGTGTTTATGATCCCGAATTAAACATAAATGTAGTTGACCTAGGCTTGATTTATAATATTGAGATAACAGAATCAAATGATGTTACCATCACCATGACGTTAACAACGCCAGGCTGTCCACTCCATGACAGCATTACCAGCGGGGTTCGTTATAGCGTCGAAGGGCTCGAGGAAACCGGAAAGGTTGAAGTAAATCTCGTCTGGGAACCAGCATGGTCACCGGATAAAATGACACCCGAAGGATTAAGATTATTAGGTAGATAGAAAAAAGCGGAGGCACTTTAATTAGTGCTGGACTAACCTAAATTAAT
>NTXX01000076.1 GCA_002559145.1 Bacillus sp. AFS006103 | reverse complement strand
CATAATAATGGGCTTGACTTAAAAAAACAAAGATACAGTGAATTCTCAAAAATGGAATTCACTGTTTTTTTTATGCAAAAAAGAGTAGGTTATGCAAAATTACATAATAACCATCACTCTTTATTAGAGTTTTAATTAAGTAGCACATTAGAAAAAGGAGGATCAGAAGTACTCGTAGATTATATTTATTATACTTGGCACGAAAATTGCAATTATTTTAAATAGTTAGATATTTTTAGTAAAATGAAAGGAGGAGCTTTCCTGAGAACTATTAATTTACTTTATTAAAATTCATTACACTATCAATGCTTAAAGCGAAATGTAAAGGCTTACAATAACGTGAATATAAAAGGAGAGATGGTAAAATTGGAGAATACTAGTCTTAAACGCTCACTTGGATTATGGGCGATTGTCATGCTTGGATTAGGCTATATGACACCAACCATTGTATTTGATACCTTTGGGATTGTTTCTGAGGAAACAAATGGTGTGGTCCCACTTGCCTATCTAGCAGCATTAGTTGTTATGGTATTTACGGCGATAAGTTATGGGAAAATGGTCCGGGTATTTCCGAGTGCCGGTTCGGCCTATACGTATACCCGAGAAACGATGAGCCCGCATCTTGGTTTCATAGTCGGCTGGGCAGCGTTGCTTGATTATATATTGCTTCCAATGGTAAATGCGTTGATTATTCGGATTTATATGGTATCAGTATTTCCAAGTGTTCCGGCATGGATTTGGGTTGTCGCTTATGTAGCAATTGTCACGGCGATTAATGCTTGGAGTATGGGGAAGACATCTAGTTTAAATTCACTGCTTGTTATTTTTGAGGTGGTGTTAATTGCTGCATTTATTGTCCTTGCTATCGTCCAGCTTTCCAAGGGAATGGGGCAAGGAACAATTTTTACAACAACGCCACTTTTCCATTCAGATATTCAACTTGGAGCCATTTTGACAGGGGCAACAGTGGTTTGTTTCTCCTTTATTGGATTTGATGCAGTAACCATGTATGCCGAAGAAGCAATTGACCAAAAAACGATGCCGAGAGCGATTATGTTGACAGTCTTTATCGGTGGCGCAATCTTTTTCGTTTGCAGTTACTTCGCCCAAGCTTTATTTCCAGATGTATCGAACTTTAAGGTAACGGATGATACCTTACCGGAAATTGGGTTGTTTGTAGGTGGAACCATCTTTAAACTCATTTTCCTATCTGGTGCTTTTGCTGCAACAGTAGCTTCCGGACTTGCATCCCATGCAAGTGTATCCAGGCTTTTGTACGTTATGGGCCGAAACGGGGTATTGCCTAGAAAGACATTCGGGTATGTTCATCCAAAATATAGGACACCAATCTTTAATGTTATCTTAGTTGGAGTCGTTTCATTACTTGCGATTGCCCCGAGTCTTGAGTTAATTTCTTCCTTTATTAACTTTGGAGCATTAATTGCTTTTACATTCGTTAATTTATCCGTCATCGCCCATTTTGTCTTCCGCCAAAAGAGATATAAAACAGCTAAAGATATTTTCTCCTATCTAATCATGCCAATCCTAGGGGCGGGTTTAACGGGGATTTTGTGGGCTAACCTACAATTTGATGCCCTCATGGGCGGAATTGTTTGGATTGTCATTGGTATTATTTATATGGTTTTCCAAACTAGATTCTTTAAAATCAAAATTGCTGATTTAAATATCGATGACGCAGAAAAGACTTCTTCCTTTTAGCAAAAAAAGTTACTTAAGCCAGGCTAAGTGCCTGGCTTTTTACATTTTTAAGTACGTATTTAAAAGTATGTAGAAATGAATAATCCAATCATTTTTTCATAACTATGGGTTCAATTTACCGGATTACCTTATAAAAACCGCTATTTATTAGTTGGCACGAAACTTGCTTTATCCTTAAGTAACAATAAAAAATGAGGTGTTAGAATGACAGTTGAATCTCTAGATATGAAGAATACAAAAGAAAGAGAACAGGACAATTCCCTTAGTGAGTTCCAAGAAACACTAAAGGAAGCAGTGAACATCCTGAACTATCCGACTCAAGTATTCGAATTTCTAAAGAAGCCGATGAGATTTTTAGAAGTAAGTATCCCTGTTCGAATGGACAATGGACAAACAGAAATATTTCAGGGATACCGGGCTCAACATAATGATGCCTCAGGACCGACGAAAGGGGGAATCCGGTTTCATCCAGATGTTACTGCGGATGAGGTAAAGGCCTTGGCGGGCTGGATGAGCTTAAAGTGCGGTATTACTGACCTTCCTTATGGCGGTGCAAAAGGCGGGATCATTTGCGATCCTCGTAAAATGAGCTTAGATGAATTGGAAAAGTTGAGCCGTGGATATGTAAGAGCGGTGAGTCAGCTAGTCGGTCCAACAAAGGATATTCCCGCGCCTGATATGTATACGAACTCGCAAATTATGGCGTGGATGCTCGATGAATATGATCATATCCGTGAATTTGATTCTCCTAGTTTTATCACTGGGAAGCCAATTGCATTAGGGGGATCGAAGGGTAGGGAAACAGCGACATCAAAAGGTGTATTATATACGCTGCAAATGGTCTGTGAATTAAGGAAAATGGAATTAAAGGATACCCGGGTCATCATTCAAGGGTTTGGAAATGTCGGTAGTTACCTTGCCCAGTATTTAGATGAGATGGGAGCAAAGGTAATTGGAATCGGAGATATGCTCGGCGGTTTATATGATGAAAATGGCTTAGATATTCCTTATCTATTGGAAAATAGAGATTCATTTGGGATCATTTCTAATCGCTTTAATAGTTCAATTTCAAATCAGGATTTATTGGAAAAAGAATGTGATGTCCTCATTCCGGCTGCCATCTCTGGGGTCATCAATAAATATAATGCAAGCAAGCTAAATTGCAATATTATCATTGAAGCAGCCAATGGACCTACCACCAAGGAAGCGTTAAAGATACTAGATGAGCGAGAAATCCTTGTTGTCCCTGATATTCTTGCTAATTCTGGCGGGGTGATTGTCTCCTATTTTGAGTGGTGTCAGAACAATCAAGGCTATTACTGGACCGAGGAAATCGTCGATGAGCGGCTCAAGGAGAAGATGACAGCCAGCTTTTTAAAGGTTTATCAAACTTCCAAAAGATATGGAGTTAATATGAAACTTGCTGCTTATATTGAAGGAATTCAAAAGCTAGCAGAGGCATCTAGACTTCGAGGCTGGTTGAAATTTTAAATGAGGAGGTAGTTTTTTATGACGCTTGATATATTAACCGAACAAAAAGAACAGCAACTGCTACATTACTTTTGCTTAATTTCAAATAATCACCGCTACGATTTGACAATAGGTTATTCAGAGCAATTTTTTGGGAAAGCGATGGTTACTTCAATTCAGTCGGGAAAAATGGTTTTACTTTGTCAAGAGGATACGCTCTCAGACCATCATTGGGCAGAAAGGCTGGGGATTGAAAGAGAGGATATCCCAGAATTTCAGGAATTTTTCAGTTTAGTATTACAGACACGGCCATTTCAGGAGCAGTATTAAATAAAATAGAGGGTGATATCTATGTATTATGGTGTAGTTATTAGCCCTTGTCATGGTCAGGTCGAAAAGATTTCGATTAAGGGCGAGTCAAGGATTTATGAATGGGAAGACTTATTTATGATTAAATTAGAATCAGGCGAATTAGAACCAGTTCAGACTTGTTTGAGCGGCGAAGTTAAATCACTTGAGGTGCAAGAAGGTGATTATGTTATTCCAGGAATGGTCCTGGCGTATATAAAGGAAGATTTATTTGTAACTGGCAGTGATTAATGGATGGAAAAAAGAAGATGTGAAGCGCATCTTCTTTTTTTTTGCAATATTAATTTATACTATTGCAAATAAAGTGATAATATTAGAGTGATAAGGAGTTAGGGGGAAGTAACCATGTTTTCCGTTGCCAAAGAAAAAGTGAAACCAATTATTTCAATAGACGTGGATGAAAATGAAGCTGTTCTTCGTTCTGCCTTAAATGACCTTAAAGAACCCTTTTTATTTTTAAAAAAACAAAATCATTTATTTGCTTATGTATTAATAGAAAGTCATAAAAAAGAGCAAGTTACGATTGCCTCCCTGGTTGAAGAAGCGAAAGCGATAGATAGCATCTGCCATTTGAGCGATCAAATATCCTTGCCTGTTTTGTTCCAAATTATTGGAGAACCCTTCGCCATCGTTAGAGGAGAGAACGGTTTACCAACAGGTTATATTCGCAGAGAAGACGTTTTGGCTGAACTATTTAAACAGGAAAATAAAAGTGTCGACTTACTAAAAATTATTCTAACCTCGATTCCAATGGGGATTTTTGTATTAGATAGTGAAAAACAAATTATTAATTATAATGAAGCTGGATTAAAAATGATTCGATCAACCGCAGAAAAGATCAAGAATCTTCCTGCAGGTGAGATCTTTAGCCGAACTCATCTTGATCAGGTATTTGCAACCGGTAAGACGCTGCTGAATCATCTGGTCATTAAAAATGAAATCGGTATTCTCGTCGATTATAGCCCGATTTTAAACTATAAGAATGAAGTCGATGGCATCATTATTGTTGCCCAGGATTTGCCCATGGTTGAAGAAATGGCGATGGAAATTGAATATATTAAAGATTTAAATAAAGACTTGAATGCAATTTTGTCCAGTATCTATGATGAAATCCTCGTTGTGAATAACAAAGGAGAGCTCCTCAGATATAGTGAAAATATCATTCGAGATTTTTGGAATGTTGATTTAAAAGAACTAATTGGAAAAAATATTCTCGAACTTGAAGACCTAGGGTTGTTTACACCATCGGTCACAAGACTTGTTTTAGAAAAGCGAAAAAAGGTCTCCGTGGTTCAAGAAACGAAGACAGGAAGAAAAATTCTTGCTGTCGGAAATCCTGTCTTTAATGAAAAAAATGAACTTGACCGAATTATCATCGCTTCACGTGATATTACCGAAACAACAAAATTAAAAAGTGAACTTCATGAAATTAAAAAAATATCAGAACAATATAAAAAGGAATTGGATGACTTTAAAAGTAAGGACCGCTTTTTGAAAAAGCTTATTTACTGCAGCCCGAAAATGGAGATGATTATCAATCAAGCTAAGAAGATAGCCGACTTTTCTTCGACAGTCCTTCTATACGGTGAATCCGGAGTCGGAAAAGAAGTGATTGCCCAAGCAATCCATCAATTAGGCAGGCGCCAGGCAAAGCCATTTCTTAAATTAAACTGTGGGGCTATCCCAGAAAATTTACTCGAAAGTGAACTTTTCGGCTATTCGAAAGGGTCTTTTACGGGTGCTGATAAGAACGGAAAAGAAGGATACTTTAAACAGGCAGATGGCGGAATTTTATTTCTGGATGAAATCGGTGAGATGCCAATCCATCTGCAAGTAAAATTGTTACGAGTTCTGCAAGAGCAGGAAATCATTCCGATTGGAAGTACTACGCCCATTAAGGTGAATGTGCAGATTATCGCGGCGACAAATAAAAAGTTGGAGAAAATGGTTGAAGAGGGTACCTTCCGCGAGGATTTGTTCTATCGCTTGAATGTCATTCCGATTCACATTCCGCCTTTAAGAGAACGCACAGAGGATATTTCGCTGCTCGCCTTTCATTTCCTTCAGCAATTGAATGAAAAATATGAGCGGAATTACCATCTAACCCCTGATGCGATTAATGTTTTAGAGTTTTATCCATGGCCGGGTAATGTCAGGGAACTACAAAATATTATTGAAAGATTAGTAGTTACTGCCGAACATTCATCCATTGATGCGGAGTTCGTCAGTCAATTTTTATCAATGGGTTTTGAGCATAAAAAGATGAAGCCTGTCATTACAAGGGTCATTCCCTTACAGGAGGCTGTCGATTATGTAGAGGAGCAGTTGATTGTGATGGCGATGAATCAATACAAAACAACAACCAAAGCTGCCAAAGCCTTAGGAATCAGTCAATCATCTGTAAGTAGGAAATACCAAAAAATATTAAATGAGAAAAATATGAAAATAGAAAACTTGTCTACCCTGTAAAAAATGCTTTAGATCATTGAGATCTAAAGCATTTTTTTTGTTATGCAAATCATAATACGATTATGCAAAGTTGAATATTATTTTTTTGAATACTTCGAATAAAGGTTATTTTGATAGTCAATAGGAATTGGCACGCTTCTTGCAATAATGATAGTGAGGGTGAATAAAGGAGGAATTTAAATGGTCGAGGTAAAAAAACGAGTTGTAAACCTGAAGATGTTTATTGATGGTGAATGGAAAGATGCCGAAAATCAAGATACACGCCCAGTTATTAATCCTGCAAATGGTGAGGTTATTTCATATGCCCCTGAAGGAACGGCCGCTGACGCTCGTGCAGCCATATATGCAGCACGAAGAGCTTTCGAAGAGGGAGTCTGGTCTGGGATTTCTGCTCAAGAAAGAGCATCTTATTTATTAAAAATTGCTGATAAAATTGAGGATTATGCCGATGAATTAACCCAATTAGAAA
This sequence comes from Bacillus sp. AFS006103, assembly GCA_002559145.1. Taxonomy (GTDB): domain Bacteria; phylum Bacillota; class Bacilli; order Bacillales; family Cytobacillaceae; genus Neobacillus. Next base: position 21,838 of record NTXX01000076.1, on the reverse strand, counting down.
CGATGGATAACGGAAAACCATTGCGAGAAGCAGGTTTTGATGTAGGTGATGCCGCCGCTTGTTTTCGCTATTATGCAGGCCTAATTACAAAACCGGATGGACAGACCTACCATGTCGCCGATCCAATGCAGGCAATGGTTGTCCGTGAACCTGTCGGTGTTTGCGGCTTAATTGTTCCGTGGAACTATCCACTGTTAATGAGTGTTTGGAAAATTGCTCCTGCCTTAGCTGCAGGAAATACAATTGTCTTTAAACCGTCAGAGGTGACACCTGTCACCCCGAAAAAGCTTTTTGAAATTTTTGAAGAAGTCGGATTGCCAAAAGGGGTAGCCAATATGGTGATGGGTGCCGGTGCGGTGGTTGGAAATGAAATCGCTTCCCACCCTGAGGTCGATATGATTTCGTTTACAGGCGGAACGAAAACGGGTAAGCACATTATGAAAACGGCAGCAGATACGATGAAGAAGGTTTCTTTAGAGTTAGGTGGTAAATCGCCCAATATCATTTTTGCTGATGCTGACTTTGAAACCGCAGTCGATTATGCCCTATTTGGTATCTACGCAGGTTCTGGTCAAGTATGCTCCGCAGGTTCAAGAATTCTTGTTGAAGAAAGCATTTATGATCAATTCGTCGCTCGATTTGTTGAACGGGCTAAACAAATTCAAGTAGGACCCGGGAATGCCTCTGGAACAGAGATGGGCCCGCTTGTCAGTCAAGAACACTTAGAAAAAGTTCTTTCTTACATTGAAATAGGTAAGCAAGAAGGTGCGCAGATTGCTTGCGGTGGAAAGCGGATTGTTGGTAACGGGTTAGAAAAAGGTTATTTTGTTGAACCAACCGTTTTTGTCAATGTGAACGAAGAGATGCGAATTGTCCAGGAGGAAATCTTCGGCCCTGTTGTTGTCATCCAGAAGTTCAAGGGCGAAGAGGAAGCTATTAAACTTGCAAATGGTACGATTTATGGGTTAGCCGGTGGTGTGTTTACTAATAATGGTGCAAAGGGTCTGCGTGTTATTAAAAAGCTGCGTGCAGGGATTACATGGGTAAACTCCTACCATCCGACGTATAACGAGGCACCATGGGGCGGTTACAAGCAAAGTGGGATTGGCCGTAGTCTTGGAACGTTCGGACTGGAAGAATTTCAAGAAATAAAACAAATCAATATCAATTTACAGGTAGAACCTATTGGCTGGTTTTCTAACTAAATATAAAATTGGAGGAATAAACTATGAGTATCGATCTCAAACAAGAATTAAAAAGTAAGCAAAATCAAAATGTAAGTGAATATATTAATAAGGTTCTAAGATTAATAGAAAAAGAGGAAATCAATGAAGCGGAAGCGGCCTGGATTACAAAAGAAACGGTGGACGGGTTCCGTGAACATGTAAACCCGGGATTCCTGGAATACCGAAAGACAGTTACTGAAGGCGGCCAATTTGCAGCAGTGGAATGGTCGGATAATGGATCCTGCTTTAAAGATGTTAATGGAAAGGAATACATTGATTGTCTTGGCGGTTTTGGTATTTATAATGTAGGGCACCGCAATCCCAAAGTTGTTAAGGCAGTAACGGACCAATTAAAACGTCAGGCACTTCATAGTCAGGATTTGCTCGATCCACTTCGTGCGATGTTAGCAAAAATTTTAGCTGATATCACTCCGGGGGATTTAAAGTATGCCTTTTTTACAAATAGCGGGACAGAAAGTGTGGAAGCAGCCTTAAAGCTAGCAAAGATGTACAGTGAGCGGACAACATTCATCTCTACGACACGTGCGTTCCACGGGAAAAGCTTAGGCTCATTGTCAGGGACGGCGAAGGGAATGTTCCGAAAACCATTTTTACCATTAATCCCGGGCTTCCGTCATGTGCCTTTTGGCGATATTGACATGATGAGAAAAACGTTTGAAGTCTGCGCTGCTGTTGGCGAAGATGTGGCGGCAGTTCTTTTAGAGCCGATTCAAGGGGAAGGCGGAATTATTCTTCCGCCGGAGGGCTATTTAAAACAGGTTCGGGAGCTTTGTGATCAGTATGGTTCCTTGCTCATCTTTGATGAAGTCCAAACAGGAATGGGCCGGACAGGAAAAATGTTTGCCGCAGAATTGTATGAGGTAGTTCCAGATATTATCTGTCTAGCAAAAGCATTTGGCGGCGGTGTAATGCCGGCAGGTGCAGTTGTAGCTACGGAGAATGTCTTCAAGAGCTGGTTTGATAATCCGTTTATGCATACAACAACCTTCGGCGGCAATCCGTTAGCATGTGCGGCAGCGATTGCAACAATTGGGGTTTTAATCGAAGAAAAGTTACCGGAAAGAGCAGCCGAAGTGGGAGCCTATTTTCTTGCAGAACTGAAAAAGGCGGTAAAAGGCCACGAAGATAAGGTTCAGGAAATCCGTGGTCAAGGCTTAATGATTGGCATAGAATTCCATCAAGATGAAATCGGCTACGAAGTCTCAAAGGGAATGTTCGATAGAGGAATCTTAGTTGCCGGGACATTGATTAATTCAAAAACCATTCGCATCGAGCCAGCATTGACAATTAGTTATGAAGAAGTCAACAAAGTAGTCAACACCTTGAAAGAGGTATTAGAACACATAAATGGATAAGGTTTTTTAAAGGGGGAGCACAGAAGTGGAGAAAAAATATGTCAAACTCCAAACAGAGATACCCGGACCGAAATCGAAGCAAATATTGGAGCGAAGAAATAAATATGTCCCAAAAGGAATTTCAAATAACAGCCAGGCCTTTGTTAAAAAGGCACAAGGAGCCCTGGTCGAAGATGTGGACGGTAATTGTTACATTGATTTTGCCGGTGCGATTGGAACGATAAACGTTGGCCACTCCCATCCAAGAGTAGTAAGAGCGTTACAGGAACAAGCAAGTCAATATATCCACACAGGCTTTAATGTCATGATGTATGAATCGTATATTAATTTAGCCGAGCGATTATGTGAACTTGCGCCGGGTGAATTTGACAAGCAGGCTGCTTTTTTTAACAGTGGTGCAGAAGCGGTGGAGAACGCCGTAAAGATTGCTAGGAAATATACGAAACGCCAGGGGATTGTTTCGTTTACGAGAGGGTTCCATGGCCGGACATTAATGACCATGACGATGACAAGTAAAGTGAAACCCTATAAGTATGGCTTTGGACCATTCGCTCCGGAAGTTTACAAGGCACCATATCCCTATGTGTACCGCCGTCCGGAAGGAATGAATGAGCAGCAATATAGCGCGATGATCATCGAGCAATTTGAACAGTTTCTACTTGCAGAAGTCGCCCCAGAAACGATTGCGGCTGTCGTAATGGAGCCTGTTCAGGGTGAAGGCGGATTTATAGTGCCTGACACCGCCTTTGTGAAACGGATCAGAGAAATCTGTACACAATATGGGATCTTGTTTATTGCTGATGAAATCCAAACCGGGTTTGCACGGACTGGAAAATACTTTGCTATAGACCATTTTGATGTTGTTCCTGATTTAATCACAATTTCGAAATCGATGGGTGCTGGGGTTCCTATTAGCGGTGTGATTGGCAGGGCGGAAATTATGAATAGCGCTGAAGTTGGTGAAATCGGCGGAACGTATGCGGGGAGTCCGCTTGGATGCCGGGCTGCACTAACTGTATTGGATATCATTGAAAGTGAACAACTCAATGACCGGGCACGGAAAATAGGTAACCGAGTGCTTGAAAAGATGCACCTTTTAGCGGAGCGCTTCGAAGGTATTGGTGATGTTCGCGGCCTCGGTGCGATGTGTGCAATGGAAATGGTCAAGGATAGACAATCGAAAACACCGGATAAAGAAGCAACCGGGAAAATTGTAAAAGCAGCAGCGGAACGTGGTTTGATGTTACTTAGTGCAGGGATTTACAGTAATGTTATTCGCCTCCTTATGCCGATTACAATCACAGATGAACAACTTGAAGAGGGCTTACAAATTCTTGAAGAAGCAATCGAAGCCGTTTTTAAAAATGATCCTGCTTTATCGGTTGGAGGAGAATAAAGTGGATATTGTCAGGAAAAATTATCAAGTTTATCCCATGTATCTAAATGGAGAATGGGTAGGCAATGACTATGAGGTTTTAACTAAAGTGATCAATCCTGCCACAAAGGAAGTTATCGGTGCGGTTCCAACAGGGGGCGCATATGAGGCAGAGCAGGCAGTAGATGCGGCCAGTAAGGCCTTCAGAATCTGGTCAAAGAAAACAGCGGAAGAACGCTATCAACTGTTGATGAATTGGTTCAAATTAATAGATGAAAACAAGGATGAAGTTGCGCGGATTATGACAATTGAGCAAGGAAAACCATTCAAAGAAGCACTTGGTGAAGTTCAGTATGCGAATGGCTTCATTTCTTGGTATGCCGAAGAGGGGAAACGTGTGTACGGCGAATCAATCCCTGCATCACATCCGAATAAAAGAATACTCGTAAGAAAAGAACCAGTTGGCGTGATTGCCGCAATTACGCCGTGGAATTTCCCAGCAGCAATGATTACCAGAAAAGTAGCACCGGCACTTGCTGCAGGCTGCACGGCTGTTGTGAAACCTGCAAACCAAACTCCGCTAACGGCACTAAAAATCGCCGAACTAGCCCATGAAGCAGGCATACCTGCAGGTGTATTAAACGTGATTACTGGAAGGTCATCAGAAATAGGGGAAGCATGGCTGAAGGACCCACGCGTCACAAAGATTACCTTTACCGGGTCAACAGAGGTAGGTAAAACCTTGATGCGTGGTGCCGCGGAAACGGTTAAAAAGGTATCACTTGAACTTGGCGGAAATGCTCCGTTTATCGTAATGGATGATGCTAATTTGGCGAAAGCAGCGGCAGGACTTGTCCAATCAAAATTTCGTAATGCGGGTCAAACCTGTATTTGCACGAATCGGGTTTATGTACAAGAGGGGGTCGTGGAAGAATTTATTAAGCTGTTTCAAGGAGAAGTTGAAAAGCTTAAAGTCGGAAACGGTCTCGTGGAAGGAACGGATATCGGTCCATTGATTGATGAAGCCGCTTATAAAAAAGTTGAAGGATTGGTTAAGGATGCAGTTGAAAAAGGTGGGACAGTCACTTATAGCGGACTTATGCCTGCGGAAAACAGCGGCTATTTCTATGCTCCAACCATTTTGACCAATATTAAGGATGAAATGGAATGTATGCAGGATGAAATCTTTGGCCCTCTCGCTCCGATTTCCACCTTTAAAACGGAAGAGGAAGTGATTGAACGGGCAAATAATTCTTGTTACGGACTAGCTGCTTATGTGTATACAGAAAATCTAAGCCGCTCCTTTAGAATCACAGAACAACTGGAGTACGGAATTATCGGCCTGAATGATGCCTTGCCATCTGTTGTTCAAGCCCCATTCGGAGGCTTTAAGGAGAGCGGTCTTGGCCGTGAAGGCGGTCACTATGGCATCGAAGAGTTTTTAGAAGTAAAATATATATCAATAGGTCTGGATTTATAAGAGCCCTTCGTAAAGAAAGTTGAATGAAAAAGATACTTTTTTAGTAAAAAGAACAAGCCGTGGAGTCCTGAAACTTCGGACACGGCTTGTTCTTTTTAATGTTTTTTTATCACTGCTAAGATTGAATCAATCGAAGCATGATCAGCGGGCTCGGTATCAATGTGTTTCCAAATGACATTTCCCTTTTCATCATAAATCCATGTACCGCCCTGGATATAAATATCATGGGTTTTCATCGCTTTTTGGACCAGCTTCTTCTGAGCGTCGTCCTCAGGCAAGAATGCTTTTGACCCATGCTTAAGATAGGCTTTTCCTGCTTGAAGGAGCAGTTTCCACTTTGGCATTGTATGGTGGCCCATTTCCCGGTAAAGATTTCTTTCCGGATCACCGTATATAGTAAAGGGATACGGTCCAAATACTTGAACAAATTGTTCTAAATACGCTTGGATGGATGGGGCAATAATAAGCACTTGATAGCCTGTAGCCTCTAGTTCTTCATATCTCTCACGCAACTGCGTAAGTATTTCTCTGCAAACTGGTCATCCAGGGTGTCTAACAAAAACAACGATGCTTTTTTGATTTTTAATGAGATCTTTAAAAGATTGTTTATCCGCCGTAAATGGTTTTTCTAAAGAGATTGTCATCTTTCTCACCTCGGTTGATTGATAGGTTAATACCCCTATTGAAAGTAAGTCGTGTACGATTTAATTTACAGGAATTTATTTCTTATGTCAATGTAAGATTATTATCTGTTTAATTGAACAATTTACTTCAAATCGTTTACCTTGCTGTGTTACGATATCGTATAAAAGCAAATGGGAAAAAGAGGGTGTAGAAAGTGATTAAAACAATTTTGTTTGACGTTGATGGGGTACTTTTAAGCGAGGAGCATTATTTTGATGCATCTGCTTTAACGGTATGGGAGATGTTGATTAGCAGTAATTATTTGGGCCTCGAACCAGAGCAGTTTGTAACGGATTATAATGAAGAACAAATCAAGGAAATACGAGAGTTAGTATTTGAAAATGATAAAGTCCTCAAATTTATGAAATCACGCGGTCTAAACGCTAACTGGGACATGATCTACCTTTCATTCTGCCACCAACTCATTCATCTGTTGTCGCAAATTAACGATACTGAGTATGAGAAAATCAATAACTGGTGTCAGGCACCAATTACAAGAGAAACATTATTGGAGATTGGCCAGGTGTTGAGTCGTTATCCTGTAAAGCTGGATTTCCGTTTGTTTGTGGAAGAGTTTGCACGATCAGAGGCAACGAAGCAGGAATTATTTAGTTATTTGAATGAGCTGGTGTCAGAGAAACTTGGTGTAGAAACTACTATTTTTAAAAAGGGTGAGCTATGGTCTGTTTGTGAGCATGTTTCCCAAGAATGGTATGTGGGGGATGAACATGTTCTCGCCTCTACGGGGAGACCATCGGTTCAAAAGGGGAAGAAGGGCTTTCTCGCAAATGAAACGACATTAGCTCCGAAGCAGGAAATTGATGAGTTATTCCAATTCCTAAACGCAGAAGGATTCACGATTGGAATCGGAACTGGCAGGCCTGAGCTTGAAACCATTCAGCCGTTTCAGCATTTAGATTGGTTGGAACAATTTGATGAAAAACGAATCATTACAGCGGATGAAGTGCTAAAGGCGGAAAAAGAGCTCCCCGAACGGAAATCGCTGTCGAAGCCGCATCCATTTACCTATATCATGGGACTACTTGGTAAAGATGCACCGGTAAAGGAGTGCTTAAATACATCTTTACCGCTTGAAAATGCGGAGGCAATTCTAGTTGTGGGAGACTCTTTGGCTGATTTGCTAGCGGCAAGACAACTAGGCTGCCAGTTTGCCGCGGTGTTAACGGGTCTGTCAGGAAAAGATGCGAGAAGTGATTTTGAAAAGCATGAAGCAGACTATATTCTAGATACAGTGCTTGATTTGAAAGGGATATTATAAAAAGAAGTGAAATTTCTAATTTTTCTAAAAAAATAATCAAAATTGGAATCCTTTTATGGCGCGTTAGTAAACGTTTACAGTATAATTGCTAGAAACAAACCTATTGTAAAAAAATAAAGAGAATCATATAATGTCTACAAGAGAAAAACAAATGTGTGTCCTGAGGGGACAGGGGAGCAGGAGGATTAATTATGAAAGCAATCTCGATTGGGTTATTAGGTTTAGGTACTGTGGGTTGTGGGGTAGTAAAAATCATTAAAAAAAATCAAGATAAATTAATCCATCAGGTGGGTTGCCCAGTTATCATAAAAAAGATTCTTGTTCAAGATTTACATAAAGAAAGACCGGTTGAAATAGATACTAAGGTTTTAACCTCAAATGCAGACGAAATCCTTTTCGATAAGGAAATTGATGTTGTAATCGAGGTTATGGGCGGAGTACAGGATACAAAAGATTATTTAATCACTGCCCTTCGTCAGGGTAAGCATGTTGTAACCGCAAATAAGGATTTAATGGCTTTGCATGGTTCTGAGCTGTTAACAGTTGCTTCTGAACATGGCTGTGATCTGTTTTATGAAGCAAGTGTGGCCGGTGGTATCCCAATTCTCCGAGGATTAGTTGATGGACTTGCCTCAGACCGTATTAAGCAGCTAATGGGTATTGTAAATGGAACAACCAATTATATTCTAACAAAAATGAGTGACGAAGGCCGTTCCTACGAGGAGGTCCTTAAGGAAGCCCAGGAACTGGGATTTGCCGAGGCAGATCCAACTTCCGATGTCGAAGGACTAGATGCTGCCCGTAAAATGACGATATTAGCGACATTGGGCTTTTCGATGCATATTGATTTAGAAGATGTCCAAGTATCCGGTATCTCAAAGGTGACTGATGAAGATTTGCGTTATGGAAAACAACTGGGATATACCATGAAATTAATTGGTTATGCCCATCGTGAAGGGGAGAAAGTTGAGGTAAGTGTAGCTCCTACCTTCTTATCAAACAATCACCCACTTGCTTCGGTACAAAATGAGTATAATGCTGTATATGTTTATGGTGAGTCGGTAGGCGAAACGATGTTTTATGGACCTGGTGCCGGAAGCCTGCCAACTGCCACTGCCATTGTTTCAGACTTAGTTGCGGTCATTAAAAATCTACGACTAGGGGTAAATGGACGAAGTGCTGTGACACCTCAATATCCGAAACAATTAAAAGACAATGGCGAGAAGTATTCTAAATATTTCCTAAGGATTCATGTCCAGGACGAGGTTGGTGTTTTCGCAGATATTACGACCATCTTTGCAAAATACGGCGTCAGCTTTGAAAAAATCTTACAGCTGCCAGTTAAGAAAAATGAAACCTCTGAAATTGTATTAGTAACACATCGAGCTTCGTTAACTAATTACGATCAAATTTTACAAGAATTAAATGACCTCAACGCAGTTAAGGAAATAAAAAGTGCCTATAAGGTGGTGCGAAAGTCGTTATGAGATGGCCGGGATTGTTAGAAGCGTACAAAGAATTTTTACCAGTAAATAATGACACCCCGTTACTAAATATTAGTGCCTACTGGAAAGGATTAAATGACGAAAAAACAGTGACACATCCTATTCGAGGAGTTGTCAAAGGATGACTCTAAATGACCGTTTTGTTATAAAAGTACCGGCTAGTACAGCTAATCTTGGCCCAGGCTTTGATTCAATGGGCCTTGCTGTTGATTTGTATTTAACGTTAGAAGTGGAGAAAAGTGTAAAATGGGAGATTCAGTCGGCTCGTGATGAATTAATGAACTTTCCATCCGATGAGACTCACTTTATCTGTCAAATTGCAATTAAAACAGCTGCAAACTATGGAATCGACTTACATCCTTGTAAAATAAAAGTCGACAGTGATATTCCTTTAGCACGTGGGCTTGGTTCAAGTGCTGCAGCCATCGTTGCGGGGATTGAACTTGCTGACACGATTGGAAGAATAGGACTCACACAAAAAGAAAAGCTGTTAATCGCAACTGAGATTGAGGGTCATCCTGATAATGTGGGTGCTTCTTTATTCGGGGGGCTGGTTATCGGCTCCTATCTACAAAACGAAGTAGACATACTTAGCATTTCGAATATTTCCTTTGAGATGGTTGCGGTTATTCCAGACGAGATTCTCCTGACAAAGGATTCTCGCGGGGTACTTCCAGCAACATTTTCCCGTGAAGCAGCCATTCAAGCCTCATCCACTGCCAATCTTTTGGTAGCGGCTTTATTAACTCAAAATTGGGAGATGGCCGGGAAAATGATGGAGCAGGACCTTTTTCACCAGCCCTACCGGAAACCACTGATTAACCTTTACCAAGAAATAGAAGAGGTCGCTAAATCCAATGGTGCTTTCGGAGTGGCACTAAGCGGTGCAGGACCAACTATTCTTTGTTTTACTGAAAAAGGGAGAGGAAACCAGCTAGCATCAGGCTTGCAACGTGCATTCACAACGATGTCTGCCAAATTACTAAATATAGATTATTGTGGAAGCAGTGTTAAAACGGTGGAGAGATTTATTAAATAATCTCTCCCTTTTTTTTTATTCCCCTTTAAGGAGTCGTTCAAATTCCTCTGAGTTTAACGGTTTGCTAAATAAATAGCCTTGCATTTGAGTGCAGTTTTTCGATAGTAAAAAATCTCTTTGATGTTCTTTTTCGACGCCCTCTGCAATGACATTAAGATGGAGGCTTCGAGCAAGATTAATAATTGCCTCCGGAATCTCTGAATTTGCATAATCTTCATGGATGTCTTGGATGAATGATTTATCAATCTTCAAGGTATTAATCGGCAGGTTTTTCAAATAGTTTAAGGAAGAATAACCTGTTCCAAAATCATCAATCGATATAGCAATGCCCATACTTTGAAGCGAGTTAAGAGATTGAACAATTTCTGTTGAATTATTCAGGAGAATGCTTTCGGTAATTTCTATTTCAAAATTGCTAGGATCCAAATGACTTTCGCTCAGAATCTCTTGAACTTTTTTTACCATGCTGTCAGGTTCTTGAAATTGATGGGCGGAGAAATTAACTGAAACAGATATGGGATCTGAGCGGTTAAGATTCCATTTGCTCACCTGTAGACATGCTTCCTTCATAACAAATTCCCATAATGGATGGATTAAGCCGATATCTTCTGCAATCGGAATAAACAGTTCAGGTGAGACGAATCCGAATTCTTCATCATTCCATCTTAAAAGCGCCTCCGTTCCAAAAATTAGACCCGAAACTACGGCGATCTTTGGTTGATAATAAACTTCTACGTTTCCATTTTCAATGGCCTTCCGTAAACGGGCCTCAAGTTTGGGTCTTTCAAAGTTTGACTCAATTAACTTTTCGGTGTAAACAATGACTTTGTTACCACCCAGCTTTTTCGCTGAGTACATAGCAATGTCAGCATAAACGACAAGTTTTTCCATATTTTTGGTATGTTCAGGAAATATACTAATCCCGCAGCTCGCACTGAGATATATTTCGTTGCTATCTAAGAGATATGTTTTTTTTAGGGTATTAACAACTTTTTCTGCGATTGCTTTTGTAGCAGTAGGATCAAAATTCATTAGCAAAATAATAAATTCATCGCCGCCTTGTCTAGTAATGATACTATGTTCACTAGGTAAACTTTCAGTAAGCCGTTCCGCAACGATTTTGAGTATTTCATCTCCTTTGTTATGTCCAAAAGAATCATTGACCTGTTTAAAACGATCCATATCAATGAATAAGATAGACACCGTTTCACCGGTTTCCTTCGCATGTTCGATGCATGGTTTTAACTTTTCCTGAAAATACCTTCTGTTAGACAAACCAGTTAATGGGTCGTGATAGGCTTGGTATTCAATAAATTCCTTGCTCTTATTCAAATCATTGACATAATTCTGCAAATGATTGGATAAAGCATTCACATTTTCCGTCAGCAAGCCTAATTCATCTTTTCTATTTAAGTGTAATTTATTACCGAAATTCCCTTGAGCGATACGATTCACTTGGTCCACAATATAACCGATTGGCTGTGTAATCGAACGGGAAAAGATCAAACTGATAACAAAGACGATAATCATAATGATGAAGGAAAGTAATAAATGGACCAATAGTTCATGGGTAAGTTCCTTCTTAATGAGTCCGTAATTATAGACAAGACCAATTACAAATGGCTCTGTAGAGGTCGAAAAAACTGGAACAAAGGTTTTCATCAAATTTTTATCCTGAATATTATCCCGGTAGGATTGTACTTTTTTTGTATGCATCGCCCGTTGAATAAATGATGAATCCACTTTTTCGTTCCGATACTTATAGGACCCATACCAAATTTGTTGGGCCGATATACGAATATAACTATTACCGTTTAAATGGACAATTTCTTTCTTTTTGCCAAAGTTTTTAGGATTGAAAACAGATATTTCTAAAACTCCCCGCTCTTTTGTAAAACCTTTAATGACCTGCCCAGGACCAAAACGTCTTTCATACTCAAGTACTTCATTGTCACGAAAGTATGGATTGATAATATAGTTGGTCGTCCCATCAAAAAAATAGCCCCATTTATCCGTATGATCTGGATTGGAGGAAGCAACTTCAATTGGACCTGACCAAAAATGAGGTAAGGTTAAACCTTTTCCAACAGAAACAGGTTTTAAGGCGAAAAGCTGTTTGTAGGCATCATACCAATAGCCCCAACCCTTTGTGGACATCTTGATTTCTTTTAGGTCGGAGGATCTAACACCGATAATATCATCCTCTGTTTTCGCTAACAGGGTTATATGTGAGACCCTTACTTCTTTGGCAAGTTTTTTTAGCTGTTCATTGGTTATGTCTTGATAATTTGGCGGCAGTGCATTCTTTATGGCCAACGATGCCATCCTTAATTCTCTGCCGAGAATATCTTCAACATATAATGAACCTTTTCTTATATTATCAACTTGAAATGACACTTCTTGAGTAATCATATCGATTTCTCTTTCATTATTAGCGAGCAGCTGATTTTTGGAGCGAAGATAATGAATGGTATTATTAGATACTAAAATCAAAAAAACCAGCAAGCAAAAAATCAACGGCATCTTTTTTTTGATGGACAATGACGCAACACTCCAATTAACCTGTGACTTCCATTTTTAAAGGAAGGAGTCACAGTTATACTTTTCCAGCATTTATATTTATTACCTAGAAAAAAACATTTATTGGGAGAACTGGCTGTTCTCCCTTTTTGATGTCTAGTCCGAGGTATTTTCCTTTTTTTGTGCAAGTTTTAATGCCGTATTTGATACGGTTAAGTCTGCTTGCAATTGTTCACTTAGATCATGCGGATGATAGTAACCCTTTGCTAACATAAAGTTGGTTATTTTTTCATGTGTAGCAATAGCGTCATTTAATTGTGTACGCAAGGCAGCTTTTAATTCAGGTGTAGCAGTTTCCGTGATCGCGACAGCATAATTTCTCACCCCCGCTTTAGCTGAGATAAGAAAGTCAGTGGCAATGACTTGATCCGTCATTCCGCCCATTCCCATTATGTTTTGAATGAATTGATTCACTGCTTTTCACTCCGATCGGTCAAAAACTGCTGTAATTGCTGAATGTGATGGATTCCTGCCGTGACTTCATCTGATAGAATAGCTTTTAGTTCTTCGTCTTGGGCCAAAGCACTCATCGTGGTCGCTTTGGTTAAACAGAGATTTTTAAATGATAACAATTCATGAAGATCCAATGTTTCATGAAGGCCTAAATATTTTGCCATTGTTGTTCCCTCCAACACGCACATACTTAATCCTCATTATATTTTCTTAGATAATCCCAGGTTATGCACTTTAAAAAACAGGTGTATAAATTGGCCCGCCAAAAGGGGAAATTACAAATGGTAAGAACCTGGAGGTGTGTATGTATGGACGCTGAAAGCTTGGCTTTACATGAAACAATGGAAACACATGAAATTCTAAATTTTAAAACGGTTTGCTTGCTGCGCTCAAAACTAATGCAAGGGATTTGTTTTGATAATGAATTAAAAGCACTGATGGAGAAGGATGTACAGCAGTCAATTAAGGATATTAATGAACTCATCGGTTTTTATAAACAAAGCCAGCTACTACAATAAGTGAGGTGGAAAAATGGAGGACTATTTAGATCCTAGAAACGCCGAAGGTATGCCGAATTTGGCCGATTCAGCTTTTGCTATGGACTTCTTACTTACCGTGAAAACGGGAATTCGAAATTATGGTTTTGCAATTACCGAGACTGCAAACCCCGAACTAAGAAGAGCTTTACACAAACAAATGGAAGCAGCAATCGATTTGCACACTGAAATTTCTGACTTAATGATTAAAAAAGGCTGGCTTCATCCCCATAATATAAAAGAACAATTGCCAATCGATTTGAAATCCGCAGAAACAGCCGTGCAAATTTCCCAATTAAAGCTATTTCCTAATGATACCGACCGCCTTGGCATGTTCGCTACGCCAAATAAATAAAAAGGAGGAGAAAAACTGATGAAGGCAGTTACATACCAAGGCATAAAGGATATTGAAGTGAAAGAGGTGAAAGATCCTGAATTAAAAAATGCTGATGATATCATTGTGAAAATTACTTCTTCGGCTATTTGTGGATCTGATTTACACTTGATTCATGCGATGATTCCCAATCTGCCGACAGATTTTGTCATCGGGCATGAGCCGATGGGGGTTGTTGAGGAGGTAGGTTCAGAGGTTACTAAAGTAAAAAAAGGCGACCGGGTTATCATTCCTTTTAACGTCAGTTGCGGACATTGTTGGTATTGTACGCATGATTTGACGAGTCAGTGTGATAATGGAAATCCTCATGGACAAGGATCGGGCTTTTTTGGTTATTCGGAAACAACCGGTGGGTATGCCGGTGGACAGGCGGAATATATGCGGGTGCCTTTTGGTAACTTTACTCCTTTTAAGATTCCGGAAAACTGTGTAGTCGAGGACGAGAAATTAGCTTTACTCGCGGATGCAGCTCCAACAGCCTATTGGAGTGTCGACCATGCGGGAGTAAAAGAGGGGGATACCGTTATCATTCTCGGCTGCGGTCCAATAGGGTTGCTTGCACAAAAATTTGCCTGGTTAAAAGGAGCAAAACGGGTGATTGCTGTTGACTATATCAATTATCGCCTGCAGCATGCCAAACGGACAAATAAAGTGGAAATTGTTAATTTTGAAGATCATGAGAATGTTGGCGATTATTTGCTTGAAATTACTAAAGGCGGGGCAGATATTGTCATTGATGCGGTCGGAATGGATGGGAAGATGACACCAATGGAGTTTCTTGCTTCAGGATTGAAGCTGCAGGGCGGAGCAATGGGGGCTATCGTTATTGCAAGTCAAGCTGTCCGAAAAGGCGGGACCATTCAAATAACAGGTGTTTATGGGGGCAGGTATAATGCCTTTCCTCTGGGGGACATTTTTAATCGGAATATTGATATCAAGACTGGTCAGGCACCAGTCATCCCGTATATGCCCTTCCTATATGAGATGATCAATGAAGGGAAATTTGACCCCGGTGACATTATCACCCATGTATTGCCACTTGCTCAAGCAAAGCATGGGTATGAAGTGTTTGATTCGAAAATGGAAGATTGCATTAAAGTTATCCTGAAACCATAGTAAAAGCTTGTTCCTTAAAAATAAAACAGGCTGAGTATTTCCTCAGCCCATTTTTTGCTGGTCGTCGGCAACTAATTCCATCGCTTCTTCAATGAATAATTTTGATAAAAGTGATTGTGTTTTATTATTGTTGTAAACCAGATAAAAATATCTTTCGTGATCAAAGCCATTTATTTCATGCATCTTAAGCATATTTTTTGAAGAATATTCACTGGCAGCGATTTCAGAAATAATCGATATGCCAATGTCTTGAATCACAAATTGCATCAAACTCTGACCGCTTTCGGTATAGGCGATAATATTTAATTGGTCCTTATGAATCTTACTCTTTTTAAGGAAGCGTTCCAAAAGTGCATTCGTTCCTGAGTTAGAATGACGCATCACGAATGGATAATCCAAAATTCCCTCGATATTGACAGGTCCTTCAATTTTGTTTTGGTTCGATGTGATAAGGACTAATTTTTCCTTTAATAAAGGAATATAATGAAGTTTATCATTTTCGTACTTATCACCTAAAATCCCCACATCTACTGAACCGTTGAGCACCTTTTCTGCCACAGTTTTTGAAGAGGCTTGGTTAATATGAAACGTCACTTCAGGATAATCTTCCCTAAACTGCTTGACCATTCGCGGGACCATAAATTGTCCCGGTACTGAACTTGCGGCAATCCGAATCATTCCGCGAAGGTCTGTCATTCCCTCTTTTAAATCTAGCAAGGCTTGGTCTTTAATGAGTAAGAGTTTAAGTGCCCATTGATACAAGCGTTCTCCCTGAGGGGTAAGAATACTTTCCCTTCCGACACGGTCAAAAAGATTCATATTTAACATCTTTTCTAATGCTTGAATATGAGAACTAACGGTAGATTGACTTAAAAAAATATCTTCTGCCGCTTTTGAAAAACTTTTGTGTTCAACCACCTTTGTAAAAACATACAACTGATGCAAATCCATTCATAATCTTCTCCTTTGATATTCAAATAATAAATTAATTTACATCGGTAAAATAGATAGATTAACCTGATATCATCATATCATCTTTTGATGACGCACGGATATTAAGGATTATGAATGGTTTTAGACTTATTTCTAAATTTAGCAAAAAATGAAGGAGTGAAATTTTAATCACTCCTTCATTTCTTTAGGCATATAAAGATATCTTTTCCTTCTTTAAGCATAAATCTAAGATCCAAGGCCATTTCCCATGTCCTGATTTCGGATTAATATGACCTGCATTTGGTATAGTAATGGATGGATGCCCGAGATTAATATAGTTTTTTGTATCATCTATACTGCAATAGGGATCGTTGGATGAATGGACAAATAATATCTCTTCGGCTGTTCTCTTTAAATGGTTTTCAACTAGTGGAACGGGATAAAAAGATTTTGCCTCTGAAAGAATGATTGATGGAGAAGGTGGGGCTACCAGAATAACTCTTTTGGCAATTTGTTTATTTTGACTACAAGTATAATGAAGCCAAAGAATGCATCCTAAACTGTGTGTAATGACAGTTAGATTGTTATTCTCCGGAATCGCCTTCATTGAAGCTGACAGCTCCTCCAACCAGACTTTCTTATTAGGTGAATCAAAGTGTGAGAAGGCTGGGTAACAAACATGATGATTCCCTTGTTCTAATTCATGAGCCAGCCATGTTTGCCAATGATCCGCTCCGCTCCCACCTAAGCCATGAATGATAAGAAAACTATTTTGGTTCATATGGTTCTCTACCTCCAAAATATACTATTCCGATGAAATAAGTTGGTATTAATATACGGAAATTATAGTTGGTTTAATCGAAAAAGGCAACAAATGATTAAGCATTATTTTATTTTTAACGAGAATGAAAAAGTATATTTGCATTTGGAATGATAAACAATCAATATTAATGAGATAGGTTAAATAGAAGGTAGGGGTTTTTTTGTCAGATTTTTCATTACTAGGTATTTCAAGTCCAATCGTGGAAAAACTACGCGGTCACGGAATTGCTAAGCCAACACCGATTCAACAACAAGCGATTCCGTCAGTGCTGAAGGGTACCGATATAATAGCGCAGGCGCAGACAGGAACGGGAAAGACGTTTGCATTTATCCTGCCAATTTTAGAAAAAATTAATCTTGAGGCGGAGCAAGTTCAAGCGCTTATCGTGACGCCAACGAGAGAACTAGCATTACAAATTACAGAGGAAATTGAAAAATTAATATCAGACATCAACGGTGTAGATGTCCTTGCTGTTTACGGCGGACAAGATGTCGAAAAGCAATTGAAAAAATTAAAAAAGGGTATGCAAATAGTTGTAGGGACTCCCGGCCGACTATTAGATCATATTAGAAGAGAAACCATTCGTTTATCAGAAATTTCCTTTCTTGTTTTGGATGAAGCAGACCAAATGCTTCATATTGGGTTCCTCAATGAAGTGGAGGATATAATTAGAGAAACTCCGGCAAGCAGGCAAACGATGTTGTTTTCAGCCACGATGCCGCCTGAAATCCGTCAACTAGCTAAAAAGCATATGCGTGATCCTGAGTATATTCAAGTTGAAAAAACACAGGGACCTGCAGAAAGTGTGAAGCAAATTGCGATTCATACAACAGATCGTGCAAAACAAGCGACGCTTATTCAATTAGTGGAAACGTATCGTCCCTATTTAGCGGTAGTTTTTTGTCGGACAAAACGCAGAGTAAGTAAACTTTTTGATGTGCTAAAAGCAAATGGCTTTTCTTGCGATGAATTACATGGTGATTTGTCTCAAGCGAAGAGGGAACGAGTAATGAAGCGTTTTAGGGATGCTGAAATACAATTGTTAATTGCAACAGATGTAGCGGCAAGAGGACTGGATGTTGAAGGTGTTACCCATGTGTTTAATTATGATATCCCTGAAGATGCTGACAGCTATGTTCATCGAATTGGCCGAACTGGCAGAGCAGGAATGACAGGTCTTGCGATTACCTTTTATTCGTCTGCAGACAGGCCCATGCTTGCAACGATTGAGCACGAGCTAAGAATCATCATTCCAAAACAAAGTATTGGTAATAAAGAAGAGGATGAAGAGAAAAAAGGACGTTATGTTGGTCAAAAAGATAACGGTAGTAAGGGAAAGGCTCGGCCAGGTACATCACGAAATCGAAATGAAACTGGAAAAAGGGAAAATAGAACTGGAGGAAGAAGTGCCTCTGAAAAAAGGTCCCATACAGTTCCATCCGGAAGAAATAGTTCAAGAACAGGTTCGGGAAGAAAAGGTCCAAGATAATATACATTCCTTTAAAAAAATCAATGATAATAAGAAAAATGGGACTGAACAAGATTCAGTCCCATTTGTTTATTTAACTGCCAATTCTAATCCCTGTATTCGATTTAACCAGTACTTCTTCATATTTTTTCACATCTGCTTTTTGACTTGAGAAAATAGTTCCAAGATATCCTGCAATAAACCCGAGTGGAATGGAAACAATCCCTGGAGTTGTATATGGGAACCACGGTTCACCTACAAAAATAGCTTTTCCCACTTCTGGGCTGAATACATTTGGGCTTACGATAACGAGACCAATTGCAGAAATAAGCCCAACCACCATGGCCCAAACGGCTCCGGTTGTATTAAAGCGTTTCCAGTAAATTGTGTATAGAATAACAGGTAGATTTGCACTCGCGGCGACGGCAAAGGCTAGTGATACTAAGAAGGCGACATTAAGGGTTTGTGCACCTAGGGCAAGGATAATTGAGACAACTGAAACTCCAACGGCTGCCCAGCGAGCCATACCTACTTGCTGCTTTTCTGTTGCTTTTCCTTTTTTAAGGATCACGTTATAGAAATCATGGGCAAATGCTGAAGCGGCGGTCAGAACAAGGCCGGCGACAACTGCTAAAATAGTTGCAAAAGCTACTGCTGAAATAAAAGCAAATAGCATATTTCCACCGAGAGCTTGGGCTAAAAGTGGAGCAGCCATATTACCTGCTGGATTCGCTGCAACAATTGCGCTGTTCCCCACAAAAGCCGCTGCACCGAAGCCAAGGAAAATGGTCATTACGTAAAAAATCCCGATAATCCAAGTTGCATAAACAACTGATGAACGTGCCGTTTTTGCATCCTTTACTGTAAAGAAGCGGACAAGAATATGTGGAAGTCCCGCTGTTCCTAAGACCAAGCCCATGTTTAAAGAAATCGTATCAAGACCAATTTTGTATTTAACTCCCGGATTTAAAAAGGTTTCCTTTAAGGGAGTGGCAGTTTTCATTTGTGCAAACATATCGGTAATACTCCAGTTGAATTTGGAGAAAACAATAATGGAGATGACCAAGGTTCCGCCCATTAATAGGACTGCTTTAATAATTTGGACCCAGCTGGTAGCATGCATCCCACCAAAAATAACGTAGACAGTCATTAAAACCCCAACAATTAATACCGATGTAGTATATTCTAAGCCTAATAATAATTTGATAAGTGCACCCGCTCCAACTAGCTGAGCAATCATGTAGAAAATTGAAATGGTTACTGTGTTCATGGCAGCAAACCCACGTACTTTTTTGGCATCAAATCTTGCAGCAATCATATCAGCAAATGTATATTTCCCGAGATTTCTCAGAGGCTCTGCAACTAGATAAAGGACAACTAGGTAGGCAACTAGGAAACCAATACTATAAAAGAATCCATCAAAGCCTGTTAAGGCGACTGCTCCTGCGATTCCAAGGAAGGATGCAGCAGACATATAGTCCCCAGCGATAGCTAGTCCATTTTGCCAGCCTGTAAGACCTCCGCCCGCAGTGTAGAACTCACTAGCATTTTTTGTTCGTTTTGAAGCGTAGTATGTAATTACTAACGTTACAAAAACGATACACAGAAACATAGTAAATGCAGCTGTATTCATTAGTTAGTCCCCCCTTCTTGGATAACTTTATTTGCTAGATCATCGAATCTTGCTGCTTTTTTTGAATAAAGCATACATAGTACCCAAGTCATGACAAATTGTAAGAAAGCAAAGACCCAAGCCCAGGTTATACTGCCGATAAACTTGTGATTTAACACTGTGGTGTAAGATGTTAGAACAGGTAATGCAAAATAAAAACAAAAAAAGAAGATCGTGATTGGGACGATGAATTTTTTCTTTTCGGAAAGTAATGTTTGAAAAGATGATGACTGAACAATTGATGTGTAATCGCTTTCTTGATTTATTTTAGTATTTTGTGCCTCCAACGGAAGCCCCCCTCTCATATAAAAGCCTTTGTTCACTTCTGAGGTCAAAAATAAAAACAATGTTGATTGATCAATTGTTGAGGAAAAAATAAATCGTGGCTTGGTTATAAATAGGTAGGTAAATTTTTTAGGATGCGTCCCTCCGATAATAACAGATTTTTCTGAACATTTTCACTACATTTACAATCTTATTATAATTATTAGGATTTTTGCAAGAATATTTTTCATAATAAGGTAAAAATACCCATGTGGATTTATTAGATGAAGGAAATAACGGAGAGGTTTGATAGAGTATTGTTTTATTTGAAAAAATAAAAAAACCCTTGCAGCGCAAAGGTTTTAAAATAATGGAGAATAGGGGGCTCGAACCCCTGACCTCTTGCATGCCATGCAAGCGCTCTCCCAGCTGAGCTAATCCCCCAGTTGATTGGTACAAGAAAAATTATATCTGTATTACAATTATCTTGCAAGAGAAAATTATTAAATAGAATAAAATTTTTTTGTCTAACTAATACTCTCAATTTCTACCTTCTGAACACCGTCTAAATTTGAAGCAGCGGAATATACATCCGTTGTTTTTTCTCGGTAATCTACTGCAACCAAGATTTGAACAAGATGGTCCCCGTTGTCTAAATCTTTTATCTTAAGTCTACGAACAATATACTTTTTTTCTACTAAGAATGAAATTGCTTTTTCAATTTGATTTTGATCTCTTATAAACAAGTGCAGCATGACTTCTTTTTCTCGTAATTGTTTGGGACCAATGATTTTCATTAAAAAAGGAACAAATTCCACACTAAGTATAAGCAAAGCAACCCCAGCAAAAGCCTCTATGAAAAAACCAGCGCCAACAGCTATGCCAATCCCCGCTGCTCCCCATATCATGGCAGCCGTCGTCAATCCTGAAATACTATCATTGCCCCTCCTTAAGATAACGCCCGCACCTAAAAAACCAATCCCTGACACAATTTGTGCTGCTAAGCGTAGAGGATCCATAGTAATCTTAACATCATCTGATTCAGGAAACATGTACGCTGATTCAATTGACACAATCGTTAGCAGACAGCTCACAACAGAAATAACTAGACTTGTCTTTAATCCAACTGGTTTCCTTTTTAATTCTCGTTCCAGACCGATAATAAGTCCAAAAACAGCAGAAATACCTAACTTAATTAATATATCGATATCGACACTACTCATCACAGTTCACGTCCAATTAAATAGTTTGAAGACTAAAGTTTTATTTTGAATAAAAAACTTCTACTTTGATTTTACACATAAACGAGGAATGATTAACAGTCTATTTAGTATATGATGTAAGTGAAGGAATAAAGCTTTGCCTATTAGATTCGAAAAAACTTTTAAAATTATATTGCAAACATTTATTTATCATGTTATATTAAATCTCGTCCTCACCGAGTGAGTCAACAAACGAAAAAAGAAATTAAATAATTTGTTGACATCATGATGTGAGATATGATAAATTTATGGAGTCGCTTTTGAACGACTACTTAAAAAAGAGCTTTAAATTACATTGTTCTTTGAAAACTAAACAAACAAAATCGTGCAAACAAACAAAAATTATTAGTTTTAGCAATGAAACTAAGCCAAC
>NTXX01000075.1 GCA_002559145.1 Bacillus sp. AFS006103 | reverse complement strand
TTTTGAGGGAATGATTCCTCAACAAAATAGTCTGGCAATTATGGCGAGAAGGTCACACCCGTTCCCATACCGAACACGGAAGTTAAGCTTCTCAGCGCCGATGGTAGTTGGGACACGCGTCCCTGTGAGAGTAGGACGTTGCCAGGCAAACTTAAGACAACCAGAAATGGTTGTTTTTTTCGTGTTTGTGCCCGTGGAGGAGGAAAAGGGTCATGGACGGTAATATAGAAGGTTCTTATTATTTTACCGAAGAAGAGGAAAAGGGCCTTCAACGGTAATAAAGGAAGTTCTTATTTTACCGAAGAAGAAGAAAAAGGCCACTAACGGTAACATAGAAGGGTCTTATGTTACCGAACGAGAGGGAAAAGGCCCTCGCCGGTACCAAAGAAGTGCTGTTGGTCATCGTGGATGGAAAAAAATCCTTCTCTACCTAATAGACTATCATAAGGGAACAAATGAACAGAGGCAGGAGAAATG
Organism: Bacillus sp. AFS006103; assembly: GCA_002559145.1. GTDB lineage: Bacteria > Bacillota > Bacilli > Bacillales > Cytobacillaceae > Neobacillus. The sequence continues at coordinate 43,647 of NTXX01000075.1, read as the reverse complement.
GTTCCTTTTTGGAGAGTAAGGATAGTTGGAGACAACTCTGTTTATAGGTGATTACTTCGGCTGATTTAACCAGCCGTTTGGTTAGTATAGCTTATTTGAAATTTAATCGAAGGGGTGCCAGAAAGTGGTGAGTCCGAGTCCGTGTGGCGGTTCTTGGTGGCACTGAAAACGATTATGTAAAAAGTAAATGAATGATTATTTTAATCCAGCTGAAAAACGCTATCCATATGAGGGGAAAAGTGGAAACACACTGTGACTAAACAAAATATCCTGGCAATAATATTCAAGTTTATTATTTCTAGAGGCCACTAACTAAATAGAGGAGAAGCGTACATCGAGATGTTTGAGATAAACAATGAAAACTAAAACCGCACCAATAGATGGGGTTTTAGCTTATGATTTAAGAAGCGTCCTGCTAGCGGCAATCCAAGAATGAATATTGTCGGGAAAAGATAGCTATTTTCGTTTCGGATTAGACCGAGGTGACACCGGTCCATTCTTGAAGTATCTAGTATTGCCAATTGCTTGAACTGTTACGGTATAACTACCGGATTTTTTCATTAATGAGGCATAGTTATAATGCCTAACAGTAGCTAGAACACGTCTCTTATTTACTAAGGCCGTTCCTCTGTACAATTTAACTTCGTATTGCTTGGCGTTTGCCACGCCCTTCCATTTTATTACCGTTCCATTCCATATAGGTTTTTGCACTGAGTTTAATGTAATTCTTTGAGTAGATCGTGCTGAAACAGATCCATTTCTAGACAACCTGTTATCGCCAATAGCTTGAACCGTTACGGAATATCTGCCGGGAGTCTTCATCAATATGGCAAAGTTATATTGTCTAACAGTACCCCCAACGCGTTTTGTAACTATTAAGGCTGTTCCTCTGTATAATTTAACTTCATACTGGTTGGCACTTGCTATACTGGACCATTTAATAACATCACCGCTCCATGTAGGTTTTTGTACTGAGTTTAATGTTATCTTCTGGGTAGAACGTGCTGAAACGGGTCCATTTCTATACAAGCTGTTGTCACCAATGGCTTTGACCGTTACGGAATAACTGCCAGGAGTCTTCATTAATGAGGCATAGTTATATTGTCTAACCAAACCCCCAACGCGTCTTGTATTTATTAAAGCCGTTCCTCTAAATAATTTAACTTCGTATTGGGTAGTACTTGCTACACCGAACCATTTGATAACATCACCGTTCCATGTAGGTTTTTGAACTTGGCTGATGGTGATCCTTTGATTCGATAGTATTGATACGGAACCATTCCTAAAGAGACTATTGTCACCAATGGCTTGGACAGTGGCATTGTATATCCCCGGGCTGTACATTTGGGAAGCAAAGTTAACCTGCCTTACACTGGCACTAACGCGCTTTGTATCTACTAAGGTCGTTCCTTTGTATAATTTGACTTCATATTGAGTAGCATTGTCTACACCATTCCATTGAAGGACATCACTGTTCCAAGATGGCTTTGCAACTTGAGCTAAGGTTAATACTTTTCTATTTTCATCAGAACGTATCGAGGTTGGCCCATCTCGATAATTGGAATTATCACCAATGGCTTGGACAGTGGTAGTGTACGCCCCCGTACTGTTCATTTGGGAAGCAAAGTTAACCTGTCTTACACTGGCACTAACGCGCTGTGTATCAATTAAGGTCGCTCCCTGGAATAATTTGATTTCATATTGGTCCGCATTGGAAACACCGGACCATTGGATAACATCACCATTCCAGGTTGGTTTCTGGACTTGAGCTAAGGTGATGACTTTTCGGTATTCAGCGGATGATAAGGAGATTAGGCCATCGCGATAACTTGTATGGTCACCAATGGCTTGAACCGTAACCGTGTATCCTCCCGAACTTGTCATTAAAGACGCGAAGTTATTTTGTCGAACACTAGCATCAACGCGCTGCGTACTAACTAATTCCGTTCCCTTGTATAATTTAAGTTCGTATTGGTTGGCATTGGCAACACCAATCCATTGAATGACATCACCGTTCCAAGTAGGTCTTTGGACTTGAGTAAGAGAAGGCATTGCAGTTGACCCTGTTACCATGACATCATCAATATAGATACCTGAAGAGGTATTTGAAACATCCGTTTGTATCCTAAATCTTACTTTAAAGTTAGACACAGCATAGGAGGGATCTATACTGACCTCATGATTTCCCCAACTCTGGTTGATAGTACCAGAATTGCTATAAATAGACTCCCACGTCAGACCGCCATCATTACTAATTTCCACGTTTAGATAATCGTAATTAAGTTCTGTAACGGCATATTGCATCCAACTTAATGTAATCGGTGAGCTAAAATTGCTTAAGTTGATAGTCGGTGAAATAATATAGCTATTTTCATCATTGTTGTAGTATCCACTTAAATTAGTGCCCCAGACCTTGGTTCCTGAATATGCAGCATTCGGGCCAAAGGTTGGTGTTCCCCATTGCCAGCTTGAATAGGTGCCTGCCGCAGTGAAATTTCCGTTGTTACTTTCAAAGTCCTCGAAGAATGCGATACCTTTTTTATTCCCATTAGAAGGTAGGGAGGTATCTCCATCTGCATAATAGGTATGATCCCCAATCGCTTGAATGGTTGCCGTGTAAACTCCGGGAGTGGTCATTAGGGAAGCAAAGTTATATTGTCGAACACTCGTCCCAACACGTTGTGTATTTACTACTGTAGTACCTCGGTATAACTTGATTTCATATTGGCTGGTATTCGAAACTTCGGACCACTGAATGACATCACCGTTCCAAGTAGGTCTTTGAACTTGGCCTAATGAGGGTAAACTTGCCTCCATCCATGTAAAGTCTAATCTAGGTGTCGTTAGGCCGTTTGCTGAATCTCTGACATTTACTCCATTTTGGCGGAGATAAGAAACAATTTGATCGACTGAAGCGTTTGGATATTTTTGTTGTACAAGTGTAAATCCTCCTGTTACCTGAGGAGTAGCCATAGAAGTCCCGGAATATGAGCTATAACCGCCTCCTGGTACAGAGGAATATACTGGATTACCCGGTGCTAATAAATCCAAGTAAGATGAACTATTTGAAAAGCTAGCCACAACATCACTATTATTAGTGGCTCCTACACTCACAACAGAAGAGATACAAGCGGGTGCACTTAGGGCGTTCTTAGTGTATTCATTCCCTGAAGCTACAATGGTGGCAATTCCTACACTTTTTAAATTATCAATAATACTTTTCATACTGGAATATGTATAATCACAAGTGCTGGAAAAACTGCCTCCTCCCAAGCTTAAATTAATTGCAGAAATATCATACTGGCTTCTTAAGGAGTAAACTTGCTCTAATCCATTTATTAAATCTGAAAAATTTCCATTTCCATCATTGGCTAATACCTTAATCGCAATGATATTTGCATTCTTCGCAACACCAGAAAATTGTGTACCTCGGCCAGTTGCTATTCCTGCAACATGTGTACCATGTCCTTCGGTATCAACCGCAGAACCCGGACCCGTTGATGCTGTAGAATTCCCCGGACAAAGTCCAAGTGAACTATAACATGCCTCTGACACTACTTTGTTTTGTAGGAATGGATGATATTTATCCACGCCTGTATCAAGAATAGCTATGGTTTTTCCTTGTCCTGTATATCCTGCGGACCACGCTTTTTCTGTATCCATTAAATTATTTGTAGAATAAAGTTGAGGACTAATGGCCGTATCTTCTTCATTCTTTGTATTTATATCACTTTTGGTTACCTTTAAATCTTCAGTAATATTTTTAACCAATTTATTTTCACGTAATTCCTTAAGCCCTTCTGAGTCAACTTCCAATGCCATAAAGGGAATCGTTTTAAATAAGGAAATTTTCTTAGGGTTTGCCTTATCTTTTAAATGTTCCAGGACAGTTTCTTGAGCTTCCTTTATTTTGCTTTTTTGAATACCGATCTTATTTTTAGAAATAAGCCCTTCTGGAGAAAACTGTTCATTCAGTTCAACAATTACTTTAGCCTTTCCACTTTTAGCAATCTTCTTTTCTAAATCATTCGTAAGATTCAAACTAGTAATCTTGTCTTTATTAAAGTCTTTAGTCTGATCATTATTACTAGCAAGAACGGCACTTTCCATCTCAGGTAATAATAAGCAGAGTATTAGGAAAATAATAAAGAATTTTTTAATATTCTTTATTCGCATTCTAATTCTCCTTTAGTTTTTATTGAAAAAAAGAAGTGATAGATCTAAATTGTTCACCTCGCGATTGAAATCGTATTTTAGGATTTTAGACCCTACTTCACTAGTGAGAAAGACAGTAGTTTTTCCCTATATAAATATATCATAATACCAAAAAATAGGGAGATGCTTTCCAATAATTATGTCATTTTATAAAATTTTAATTTCAGATAGGAAAGTTAATGACCGACTTTTACCATTTTCTACACTAAGGGTTGTGTGAAGTGAGCAAGTCGTATAAGCAAATAAAGAGGATCTCCACTGTGACATGGAAGTTCCTTACTTGATACGCATTAGGCATTTATATCATTTTTTGCGTTTTGGACCGAGGTTGTGTTTAATGTTTTAAATGTATTAACCTCCCTTTTTACCTAATAAAATTTATGTTCATTTATCTTGAGACATCGCGATGTTTTGGCGTTAGACTCCTTCTAACTTTAGTCATAGTTGTTTAAACAATGTTATACGTATTGTTTGGTCCAAAGTAGATGTTTTTTAAGGTATATAACGTTTTCTGGTGCTCATGAATAAGTTCCACCTTCATGCCAATGAAAGCCTTCTCCATAATCGCCCTTTATGGAAGAAGAGTCTCCATTGATTCCAGGGAATTACTTTTTTTGGGAAGTTGGGATAACCCTATTATCCTGGTGCCTGACACCGCACAATGGCACCGACACGAGGGATGATGTTATCGGTAAAAAAATCAAATGAATCTGGTGATTATAAAAACTCGAATGAAAAACTGGATGTCTTGTTAAAAGCAGATTTAACCCAATTTGCAGACATTAAAAACGAAGCACTGAAATTAAAGGATTTTAATGATGAATCTGTTAAGAAGGAAGAAATTGCCCAAGCGAAAAAAGAAGCCCGGCCGAAGGTTGCTGCTGAGGCCAAGGCTAGAGCCAATAAAGTAGAAACGTATAGAAAACAGTCCTGGTACGGAATGGATGAAGATCCTAGTTTTACATGGGATGACGCCTATAATACTATTGTAAAAGTTCTCGGAAAAGAGGATGATACATTCTTTTACAATGGGCGTAGGGAAGTATTTATGGATGATGATGGCAGACGTTATTATAGTATATGGACTGAAGATCCAAATGCAGCGAATACTGCCGATGGAACCATAGAGGCTTATTTAGTTAATGATGATGGATCCGTTGAGCCGAATAACTAGTGATCATGGGTTGTCCTTGGGGACGGTTCTTATGGCAAAAAACCATGAGAACACGTCTCCTTTGGAAATTTGGAGAAGAAAATATCCCCTGCCATGTCCCTCTTTAGTCATTATCCGCGAGTCGCTGTCATCAATTTACGCAAATCATTGATGGCTAGTATTACACTCTCTTTTTTATTCTTATGTATCCCGATTCCTAATAAATCATCGTGTTGAGGAAAGGAGTTATTTGCTAAGCTTTTATATCCTTCAGGATCCCTGAATATTTCTACTGTAATCGTAAACCCTAGGCTGATGTAGATTTTTATAATTTCTAGTTCTTCACTTTGAAATTTTGTTACTATTCTCATACCGCAATCCTCTCCAGCCTGTGCGTTGGAATTAAATTCATTATTTATATTTAACATATATATCCATAGATTAGTATACGCTAAAAGGCTGCCTCAGTACCATCATGAAATTAATTGGGAATCCCCACTTTCTCTTTACAACTCTAAATGAATGGTTACTTCTTAAATTCGCTCATAGAAATACGGGATTCGCTCATTATAGTCCGGAATTCGCTCATTAGAGTCCGGAATTCGCTCATTAGAGTCCGGAATTCGCTCATTGGAGTCTGAAATTCGCTCATTGGAGCCCGAAATTCGCTCATTGAAACCCCAAATTCGCTCATAAAAAGATAAAATTCGCCCATTGAAGGGATAAATCAACGAATATTCATGAATGTTCGAATTCCGGAGTGTAATTTTACACAAAATATCCATTCCTATTAGCTTCTCATTGATTAATAGCAACTTTATTTTCAAATTATTCGCTTTTGGGCTGGAAAAGGGACTTTTTCACAGGTTTCGAACCACCCCCTCGCCCCGCCACAAAAATTTCATATTTTACCCAATTATTGAAGCTATGAGTTTGTATAATAGAGTTGGTATATTCATTTTCGATAACAAAGATATAAATCTTCGCATTCATAGCATAGTGGAAGGTGTACTATTAGGATGAAGAAAACCGAAAATCCTCTAAATGAATTAATTGCTTCCAATTTATACGCCCGCTATAGTGGTATTTTGTCCCTTTCAGATATTCCCTTGTTTTTAGTAGATACCAATGGATATGTCTTGAATGAGTTAATCCCATCGCCTGATTTTTGCACCCTTTTATGCCGAAAAAGGCGAGACCAGGTATGCTGCGACTACAGAGACCGATTTAACTCGGACGAGGAAGAGGGAACCTTCGTCTGCCATCACGGACTCCAAAATATCTTCCTTCCCATTAAATTGCATGATGAGACGTTGGGGTATGTGGCAGGAATGCAGGTCTATTCACAGGCTACCGAATATCAAAAATTTATGATTGATGTCCAGTCGCTCAAAGAAGAAACAAACACGGAATTGGAGTATATCGCCAAATCGATTGCCGCGCTAAAAACCGTTGATGAAAATAAAATGAAAATGCATGAACAATTATGCAGCCACATTGCTAAGAATATTTCAATTGACCTCTCGGAAAGCATCAAGGGACATACTGATTCTGACGTAGCTAGACTGTCTATTGAGAAGGAAATGCTTGAGAAAAAGATTATCGACTTAGAGGCAAAAAACGCATCCCTTGTCGTCAACCCGCATTTTTTGTTTAATACGTTGAACTGTATTGCCCGCATCGCCTATTTTGAACATTCCCAGAAGACAGAAGAACTGATCTACTGTCTTTCCGATTTGCTGAGATACAATTTAAAGCAGGATGATCAGCTACATACCATCGCTTCTGAAATAGACAACATTGAGAAATATCTGTACATCCAGAAGGCACGCTTTACCAACCGTTTGGAATATACCATTGATGTCCCTGAGAATATTAGGGCCTACAGAATTCCGAACATGGTGATCCAGCCCATTGTTGAGAATGCTCTCATTCATGGGATCACGCCCAAGCGTGACGGGGGAAAGATTAGTATTATCGCAGAGGAATTCCAGGATTTAGTCATTATTTCTGTTGAGGATAATGGAAGCGGTTTCCCGAAGGACGTCCTAGAAAAAATAAACCAGTTAGAAAACAACTCTGGGCTTGGGGTAAGGAGTACCGCCAAACGGTTAAAACAATATTACGGGGATTGCTACGGCTTGGAGATTGTAAAGTCTGATTTTAGCGGAAGTACAGTTGCCATAAAGATTCCCATGCAGCCGATAGGGAGGTGCTGACGAGTGAATGTTGTCCTAATAGTCGAAGATGAAATCCTTGAACGTGAGTTCCTTACCATGGTGATTCGTGATGAGCTTCATCCGGAGGATATGCTGCTGACTTGCGACAGTGGAATAGAAGCAGTCAAACTGGCAAAGCAATATCAGCCCAATATTATTTTTATGGATTTGATGATTCCTGAAATGGATGGTCTGAGCACGATTGAGGAGATTAGAACATTCCTGCCCTATTCAAATATCACTATTTTGTCCGCGTATTCAGACTTTTCCTATGCTCAAAAAGCGATTAGTTTAAAAGTTTTTGAGTATCTTTTAAAGCCAATCAAACCAATTGCCCTTAAAGAGGTACTTGGCAAAATGTTGAAAGCAGGAATCAGTCCTCCTGCTCCTTCTTCTGCAGACAAAAGTCTTGTGGTGGAAAGCATGAAAATAAGAGACGAACGCTCTACCTTTATCGAAGAATCGATTAAATATATCGAAGAGCACTTTAAGGAAAAATTAACACTCGAAATGGTGGCAACGAAGGTATTTGTCAATGCAAAATACTTCAGCCATGTGTTTAAAAAGGAGATGGGTGTCGCATTTACGGATTATATTATTCAAATGAGAATTCAATATGCCTGCAGACTGCTAGAAACTACCAACTATCAGGCATACAGGATCTCATCTGAATGCGGCTTTTCGGATCCGTCTTATTTTAACAGGGTATTCTGTGTCAAAATGAACATGACACCGCAAAACTATCGGAAATATTCACATGTAGTAAACCACCATGATTCAGCTAGTAAGATGATCTGAAAATTCCCCACCTGGAGTTTCCTGTCGGTGGGGAATTTTTTCAAAGGTCTAGCTCCAGCGCCCTAGCGGCNNTTTATCTCAGTTGGAGCGCTCCATAAGGAAGTCTTCGGCAGCATTGGCATCGAACGAAGGGAAAGCGTTAGCTTTTCCGAGGAGGCCATACGCCGCTGACCAGGGCGCTTGCGCTTTTCTTAAAAACATTTTTTAAAAATTTGCACCAAATCATCTTTTGAAGGCTGTCTTGGATTCGAAGGGGTGCAGCGGTCAAGCATGGCTGTTTCAGCCATATGCTCCAGTACGTTTGCAAACTCGGCCTGATCAATGCCAAGGGCCCGAATCTGATTCTCGACTCCGAGTGCTTTTTTCAGCTGCTTAACTGCCAGTATGAAATGAACAGCCCCTTCACGTTTGGTTCTTGCCGGCTTCTGAAGAACCACTGCTAGTTTGGAATAGCGTTCGGCAGCAGAATTGGCCGCGCTTCCGCTTAAGTCAGCATTGTATTCCATCACTGCATTCAGTAGAAGGGCATTGGAGCGGCCATGGGAAATGTGAAAAGTGGCCCCGAAGGCATGGGCAAGGCTGTGATTGATGCCAAGACCTGTATTGGTAAAGGCCATTCCCGCTAAACAGGAAGCATTCAGCACACGATCCCGTGCCTCGTCGTTCTTTGGATCCTTGAAAAGGGTTTCGAGATTTTCGAAAATCAGTTTAATCGCTTTTTCGGCAAGTGCATCGCTGAAATCATTTGCGTTCGTAGAAACATAGGCCTCGATGGCATGAACCAAAACATCTATTCCCGTATCTGCGATGACACGCGGCGGCACATGTTGAATGCAGGTGGAGTCTAGTATCGCAATATCAGGTGCGATAAACTCGTCAATAACGACTACCTTTTCTCCCTCGGAGGTAATAACGGAAAAGTCCGTTACCTCAGAGCCTGTCCCGCTCGTTGAAGGGATGGCAATAAAGAGCGGTTTTTGGATTTCTTCACCTGGGGCACTGCCGAGCTTCCAGGCAAAATAAAGAATTCCTTTCGCTGAATCAATGGCTGACCCGCCGCCGATGGCAATCAGGACGTCAGCGCCGCTTTCTTTGTAAAGCTTCAGCCCTTCGGTAATTAACGCAACATCCGGATCAGGGCGGACTCCTGTGAAAATGGTTGTGCTGATTCCGGCTTCGCTCAAGTAATCTACCACTTGCTGCAGATATCCGAGAGATTCCATAATTGAATCAGAGACAATAAATGCCCGGGAGCCTTTAATCTGTTTTAAATATTGTAATGATTGCCTATTAAGATAAACCTTGGTTTTGAGTATAAACTGGTCTTCGATGATCGTTACCTCCCAACTTAAACACCTTTTTATTAACTATTGCCACTTAACCTTATCATAGAAAATAATCCGGAGATGGAAGATTTGCTAGAAAATGTAGCATTATCGTAGCCTAATAAACTCCAATATTGTATTTATTCATTTTTCTTGGACAATGGTTATTTTTAAAGGTAAAATTCCTATTTTATTCACATAGGTTTATTGACCTGCCAATTTATTGGAAGTATACTATTTTATAATAATTTTAATGTGCACTGGTGGAATATTGAATGAAAATAGAAGATTTGATACAGAACATATTACGGAGCATTTTCAACGATGACCGAATTATCTATGATAAATCCCGTTTTGCTGGTGGACTCACCAATTACAACTACATAATGAACATCAAAGGTACAGAGTATATTATTAGACAGCCAGGCGGCATGACGAATCAAATGATCGATCGCATGAATGAAAAAGTCAACAATCAAATCGCCTCAGAACTTGGTTTGAATTCAGAATGTGTTTATTTTGATGAAATCAGCGGAATTAAAATCAGTGCATTTATTAAAAATGGGAAGAACTTAGCCATGGCCGATCCATGCAGCCCTGATAGCTTGAGGGCTGTCTCATCTCTACTGAAAAAAACTCATTCTAGCACCAAGTGTTTTCCTAATTCCTTTGATTGGGAGCATGAATTAGCCAAGTATGAGGAAATTGTGAAAGAGCTTAACGGCGATTTTTTCTATGATTACGAAGACTTAAAGAAAAATCTGCTAGATTTTTTCGATAAAAATATTGAACAAAACTCCACCCATCCCTGTCACAATGACACAGTACCAGAGAATTTTGTCGTTAATGATAAGGGTGAAGCGTATTTAATCGACTGGGAATATTCTGGTATGAACGACCCTGCCTGGGATATAGCCGCCTATATTCTAGAATCCAAACTGACCGAAGAACCGATTCGCGATTTTCTTCTGGACTACTATGGTCAATGGCCGTCAGCCGCTGAGGAATTAAAAATAAAAGCGTTTATGCTGGCACAGGATTTGCTTTGGACGGTATGGGCATTGGTCCGGCATTACCATGGCGATGATTTTCTCGATTATTGCTATTTTAGGTATGAACGTTTTCGCAAGAATATAAAGCAGCTAAACCATGTATCAGAATATACCATTTCCGGCATAGTGAAAAATTAAATAATCAAGCAAAAAAGACGCTTTCGAGAAATCAAGGCGTCTTTTTTATGGGATTTTTACAATATTTATGTCAAAGTTACGAACGGGGATTTTTTGGAAAAGGTAACGATTGTCCAAATTGGCAAAAAATTAAAGGATATTATCCAGTAAAAACCTTCCCAAGATACCATAATAAAACGCTTTCTTCAAGTTATGATAAATATGCAATTAAACTATCAAAAATTCTTTAAGGAAAAAGGAGTTTTGCGTATGAACGATATAACGGGGGCACCTAATTCGTTAGCCATTGCTGCAAAAAAGAAGCTATCATCGCAATTTTTCAAAAAGGGAATTGTAATCGCTTTATTCTCTGGTCTTATGTATGGTTTCTATTCCGCATTCTTGACCTTGGGGATGTCAAAGGGCGTTTGGGCCGAATGGTATAGTGCTAAAACAGTTTTATCCGCTTTTGCAGTCACCTATTTGCTGGGTGCACTGGGCAGTGCGGTTAATGATACTGCTAGCGCTGGCTGGGCATTATTGAATGTCGGTGTAAAAGGAAAAATGGGAGACTTCTTTCGAACACTTAAAACGAAGCCTGGTCGGATCATGATTTTGGCGGCTCTTGTCGGAGGACCTATCTCCAGTACCGCCTATGTTGTGGGACTTCAAATGGCTGGCTCTATCGTTATCCCGATTACGGCCCTTTGTCCGGCAATTGGTGCCATCCTGGGCAGAATTCTTTTTAAACAGCAATTAAATAAACGAATGATGCTGGGGATTGCCATCTGTGTGGCTGCAAGCTTCATGATTGGGAGCACGAGCATTGGCGGAGACGCACCAAAAGGAATGTTCCTAGGCATTTGTATAGCGTTTATCGCGGCACTAGGGTGGGGCTTTGAAGGTTGTGTGGCTGGATATGGCACCTCAATGATTGATTATGAGATTAGTATCACCATCCGCCAAGTTATTTCAGGTCTTTCTAACTTAATCATTTTACTTCCTATATTTGCATTAATAGCCGGTGATATTGGCCTTTCAACAGATCTTGCTATACAGGCATTTACAAGTGGCTCGGCCATGATTTGGATTGCGATTGCCGGTTTCTGTGCTTGGATTTCCTACATGAGCTGGTATCGTGGAAACAGTATGTGCGGTGCAGCTCTTGGAATGGCCTGTAACGGCACTTACTCCTTCTGGGGACCATTCTGTTGCTGGATTGTACTCGGTGTCATCTTCGGTATGGATGGTTGGTCAATACCAACAATCGCTTGGATTGCTGCTGTCGTCATGATATTTGGGATTTTACTTATCGCAATGAACCCGCTTGATCTATTCAGAAAAGGCAAGGGTCAGGGCGAACAAAAAATAGCCAGCTGACAAAAGACAAGGAAATAGGAGGGGGAAACTTTTGAAACCGCTTAACTATGCTATTTTAAAACACTTTACAAAAGTGGAAGAAGCTTGTGCGGAAGACGTTATTGATGCTCTAAGAGGTGAATATGGAAAGTTTAGGGCCCTTAATCGAAACGATGTCATTTCGGCTTTAATGACCGCTGAAGCTAATGGTCTTATTGAAGAAACAAAATTCGAAATGGATCAGTCAGGTACCTTAAGAATTTATTACCATGCCCACGAAGATGGTGCCAGCACCATAAATAATTATATTAAGGACTAACGGGGGGAGCAAGATGAGGTATCAAGGAGATGAAGCCTTAGGACTTGTCGAAACAGTAGGTATGGTTCCGGCGATTTCGGCAGCAGATAAAATGCTGAAGGCAGCAAATGTTGAGCTTGTATCATACGAAAACGTCGGTTCCACACTTGTTACCATCATGGTAAAGGGTGACGTTGCTGCTGTAAGAGAATCAGTGGAAGCGGGAGCGGCAGCTGCTCGGGCAATCGGTAAATTAACGGCCTACAATGTCATGCCCCGCCCGATTAAGAGTGTTGGTAACATCGTTTCATTATATGACATTGATAAATAAATTCAGGTTAGGGGACTAACTAAATGGATCGATACGAAGCTTTAGGATTAATTGAAACTTTTGGGATTGTTTATGTGCTAGAGGCTGCTGATGCGATGTGCAAAGCAGCAGATGTAGAATTGATCGGCTTTGAAAACGTTGCTTCAGGGTACATTTCCGTACTTGTCCACGGAGATGTCGGAGCATGCAATACTGCTGTAGAAACCGGCGTAAAAGCGGTAGAAAATATGGGTGCCGAAGTCTATAGTTCCGTTGTGATTCCAAGACCGCATCAAGATATTGAAAAAATCATTGAACGGTATTCTATTGAGAACTTGCTTGGATAATTTATAGATGGAAGGAAAGGAGGAGAGACAGAAATGAATATTATCGATAATGATTTGCTCTCTATCCAAGAAGCGCGAATTCTTGTAGAAAATGCGCGTGAAGCACAGAAAAAGCTCGCCGCTTTTCCACAGGAAAAGCTAGATGAGATTGTTGAACACATGGCAAAAGAAATGGCGAAGCAGGCACAGGAACTTGCCATCATGTCTAGTGATGAAACGGATTATGGTATTTGGCAGGATAAATACATGAAAAATCGTTTCGTCAGTGAGTATTTGCCCAAAAAACTTAGAGGAATGACTTGTGTAGGAGTCATCAGTCATGATGAAGAAAACAAGACAATGGATATTGGCGTGCCGCTAGGCGTTATTATTGGCCTGTGTCCTGCAACAAGCCCAGTGTCTACTACAATCTACAAGACCTTAATCTCCATTAAATCCGGCAATGCCATCATTTTCTCGCCACATCCAAGAGCAAGAAAGACAATTGGAAAGACACTTGATCGTATGATTCGTACCGCCGAGGAAGCTGGTTTGCCGGAAGGAGCCCTTGCCTACCTGCATACCGTGACGCCAAGCGGAACGTTGGAGTTAATGAATCATCCTGCTTCTTCCATCATTATGAATACCGGTGTACCGGGCATGATGAAAGCAGCGAATAATTCCGGGAAGCCCGTTATTTATGGAGGAAATGGCAATGGCCCGGCATTTATTGAACGAACAGCTGATATCAAGCAGTCGGTTAGAGATATTATTGCCAGCAAAACGTTTGACAATGGTGTCGTATCCGCAGCAGAACATTCGGTTGTGGTCGACCGCTGTATCGCAGCAGAGGTCAAACGTGAGTTTAAGGAAAACGGAGCGTATTTTATGACCTCTGAGGAATCAGCAAAGTTAAGTGCCCATCTTTTTCTAGCAAATGGGTGTGTTGATTCCGAAATGGTAGGTAAAACGGCCTCCCAAATAGCGAAGCGCGCTGGCTTTTCCGTACCAGACAATGTGAGGGTACTAGTTTCAGAGCAAAGATATGTCTCCGATGATAATCCGTTCACGAAGGAAATCCTTTGTCCCGTTTTTGCCTACTACATAGAAGATGACTGGATGAATGCCTGCGAAAAATGCATTGAATTGTTGATCAATGAAAAGAACGGGCATACGCTGGTGATTCACTCCACAGATGAAGCGGTGATTAGCCAGTTTGCTTTGAAAAAACCTGTCGGAAGAGTGCTGGTCAATACCCCGGCTTCTTTTGGGAGCATGGGGGCAACCACCAATTTATTCCCTGCGATGACACTTGGCAGCGGTTCGGCAGGTGTCGGGATTACGACGGATAATGTATCGCCGTTGAATCTTATTTATATCCGTAAAGTTGGCTATGGGGTTCGAAAGTCAAAAGAAATGAGCAATGACCTTTTCATAGAGGAACCATCTTTAGCCCATGATTCCAGGCCATCTCACGAATACAAATTAGAAGACCTGGAGATGCTCCAGCAAATTTTGAAAAATGTGCTTCAAGGCATTTGACCCGAGGAGCAATCATGAAAAATCGATAAGTTTTAAAGGAGGAGAGGAAAGGAATGTTAGATATGCGTGACCTTTCAGTAAAATTAGCTGAAGCAACAAAAAACATGTCTGAATCAGAGCGGGCATCTTTACTTAAATTATTTGAAGGTGTTTCGAAGGATATGGCAAAAGAAGCGCCTAACAATGGCAGTGAAGTCAGCCATAACGATGGCGGAATTCCCAATGGAATGACCGAACGTCTGAAAAAGCTGAAAGAAACTTACTTGAAGCATGTTCCGTCCATTACGACTTACCGTGCCAGAGCAATTACGAAGATTGCAAAGGAAAACCCGGGTATGCCGAAGATTATGCTGCGGGCTAAATGCTTCCGTTATTGCTGTGAAACAGCACCCATCGTGATACAGGCTGATGAATTGATTGTCGGAGCACCAAACGGAGCACCTCGTGCAGGCGCATTTTCACCTGACATTGCTTGGCGCTGGATGGTAGATGAAATTGATACCATTGGCAGCCGTCCGCAGGATCCATTTTATATTTCTGAGGAAGATAAACGGGTGATGCGTGAGGAGCTGTTCCCATTCTGGGTAGGCAAATCCGTTGATGAACACTGCGAAGACCAATATCGTGAAGCAGGCCTTTGGGAGCTTTCCGGTGAGTCCTACGTTTCGGACTGTTCGTACCATGCCCTAAATGGCGGAGGAGACTCCAATCCTGGATACGATGTCATCCTAATGAAGAAGGGGATGCTCGATATTCAACAGGAGGCAAAAGATCATCTCGCCAAGCTGGATTATGAAAATCCTGAGGATATTGAAAAAATATATTTCTATAAATCTGTTATTGATACAACAGAAGGCGTGATGATTTACGCCAAACGTCTATCCGCCTATGCAGCTGAACTTGCGGCAAAGGAAACAAATCCGAAGCGTAAAGCTGAATTACTTAAGATTTCCGAAGTGAATGCACGGGTACCTGCGCATAAGCCGGAAACTTACTGGGAAGCCATTCAGGCAGTTTGGACGATTGAATCCCTGCTTGTGGTGGAAGAGAATCAGACAGGAATGTCGATCGGCCGGGTGGACCAGTATATGTATCCACTCTATAAGGCAGACATAGAAAGCGGCCGAATGAGTGACTATGAAGCATTTGAACTCTCTGGTTGTATGCTTATCAAAATGTCTGAAATGATGTGGGTCACAAGTGAAGGAGGTTCTAAATTCTTTGCAGGGTATCAGCCATTTGTCAATATGTGTGTCGGCGGTGTGACCAGGGACGGCCGTGATGCAACGAACGAGCTTACTTACCTGCTGATGGATGCCGTTCGTCACGTAAAGATTTACCAGCCATCGTTAGCTGCACGGATTCATAATAAATCACCACAGAAATATCTTAAGAAAATTGTTGAAGTTATTCGTTCAGGAATGGGTTTCCCGGCCTGCCACTTCGATGATGCACATATCAAGATGATGCTCGCAAAAGGGGTTTCCATCGAGGATGCCAGGGATTACTGTTTAATGGGCTGTGTGGAACCACAGAAGTCTGGCCGTCTTTATCAGTGGACATCCACAGCTTATACCCAGTGGCCAATCTGTATCGAATTGGTGCTCAACCATGGGGTACCGCTATGGTACGGAAAGAAGGTAACTCCGGATATGGGAGACCTGAGCCAATTTAAAACGTACGAAGACTTTGAAAAGGCCGTTAAAGAGCAAATAAAATATATTACCAAATGGTCGTCCGTTGCTACCGTCATTTCCCAGCGTATTCACAAAGTAATGGCACCAAAACCGCTTATGTCCATCATGTACGAAGGCTGTATGGAAAGTGGCCGCGATGTTTCTGCAGGCGGTGCGATGTACAACTTTGGTCCAGGGGTGATCTGGTCTGGTTTGGCTACCTATACAGACTCGATGGCAGCGATTAAGAAACTAGTATTCGAAGATAAAAAATATACTTTGCAGCAGTTGAATGAAGCATTAAAAGCAGACTTCGTCGGCTATGAGCAGATTCGAACAGACTGCTTGAATGCTCCGAAGTATGGTAATGATGAGGACTATGCTGATTTAATCGCATCAGACTTAGTTCATTTTACAGAAATAGAACATCGTAAATACAAAACGCTATATTCCGTTTTGAGCCATGGTACGTTATCTATTTCGAACAATACGCCATTTGGACAATTAACAGGAGCATCTGCCAACGGCCGCCGTGCCTGGCTGCCATTATCCGATGGAATCAGCCCATCACATGGTTCTGATGTCAAGGGTCCGACGGCGATTATCAAGTCGATATCGAAGATGGCCAACGATAGTATGAACATCGGAATGGTTCATAACTTTAAGCTGATGTCGGGGCTCCTTGATACACCGGAAGGCGAAGAGGGGATTATTACTCTTTTACGGACAGCATCTGTCCTTGGTAATGGCGAGATGCAGTTCAACTATCTTGATAACAATACTTTGATTGAAGCGCAGAAACATCCGGAGCGCTATCGTGATTTAATTGTCCGCGTAGCCGGTTACAGTGCCTTCTTTGTTGAGCTATGCAAAGATGTTCAGGACGAAATCATCAGCAGAACGATGCTGAAGTCGTTCTAATTTTTCAAAAAAACTTGCGGCTGCTCATTCGAAAATGGACAGGCAGCCGCAAAAAATTATTTAAATAACCAATAGGAGATTAGGGGTATGGGCAATACAACCACGGGTTTGATTGAAAGAAAAGCATTCATCTTCAACGTGCAGAAATATAACATGTTTGATGGACCAGGTGTAAGAACAATCGTATTTTTTAAAGGATGCCCCCTTCGCTGTAAGTGGTGTGCTAATCCTGAAGGTTTGGAACGGAATATTCAAGTCATGTTAAAACAAAGCTTATGTACAGATTGCGGTGCTTGTGTTCCTGTCTGCCCGGTTGGAATGCTCAATCTTTCAAAAGGAACCTCCAAACTTGAGGTAGCCCGTGACATTGACTGTATTGGCTGCCGAAAATGTATCGATGTTTGTCCTGAATCTGCCTTATCCATTGCAGGGGAAGCAAAAACAATTTCAGAACTGTTGGAAATTGTCGAAGAGGATCGGTCCTTTTATGAAATGTCCGGCGGGGGAGTCACCTTGGGCGGCGGGGAAGTATTGATGCAGCCTGAGGCTGCCGCTAATCTACTGATGGCTTGCAAGAAGGAAGGAATTAATACGGCCATTGAAACCAGCGGCTATGCAAGTCTTTCGGCTGTCCTTCAAGTTGCCGAGTTTACCGACCTATTCCTTTATGATATGAAGCACATGGATTCTGATGAGCACTTCGAATACACGGGCGTACGCAATGAGCGGATTTTGAACAATTTGTCAGAACTGCTAAAACGCAGGTATAACGTGAGAATCAGGATGCCGCTTTTAAAAGGAATTAACGACAGTTGGGAAGAAATAGACCAAGTCATTCAGTTCTTGCTACCTTATAAGGATTATAAAAATTTCAAAGGAATTGATTTATTGCCCTACCATAAATTCGGGGTCAATAAATACAATCAGCTCGGGAAGGATTACCAAATCACCGGAAACCCTGGCATGACGGCTGAGGATATGGAGAGAATTGAAAGCTGGTTTAAACAATATGACTTCCAAGTGAAGGTAGTCAATCACTAAAAGTTTACTAGATTGAGGTAATGGAAATGGGAGCATTTGGTGAAAAATCAATCGAGCGGATCATCCAGGAATCGGTGCCGGGAAAACAAGTGACCATTGCCCATGTTATTGCTTCCCCCATGCCGGATATTTATGAACGGCTGGGAATAGACGAAAAAGGGGCAATCGGAATTCTTACGCTGACACCTTATGAGACAGCCATTATTGCCGCCGATATAGCAACAAAAACGGCTGATGTTGAAATTGGCTTTCTTGATCGCTTTACAGGCTCGGTCGTCATTAGCGGGGATGTCCAAAGTGTGGTAACAGCACTTGAAGCCGTAAATGAAACCTTCAAAAATATGCTGGGATTTGTGACAACCCCAGTAACACGGACATGAGAAAGAAGCGGATCATGGTCATCGGACCGACCAACTGCGGCAAGAGCACATTAGTCAATGCCTTAAATGATGAAATGAGGCCCATCCGAAAAACACAGAATTTGATTTATGGAAAGCATACCATCGATGTTCCGGGCTCTTATATTGAAAATACCTGGATGTATAAATATCTCATTTCTGCGATGCAAGATGCCTCACATGTCTTGATATTGGTAGATCAATCCAAGACAGCAGCGGTCTATTCGCCAGGTTTTGCCAAAGTATTTAGATGTCCTGTTATTGGTGTGATTACCAAAGCGGATCTAAGGCCGGAGAATGAAGAATTTTGTATCAAACAGCTTCAAAAAACGGGAGCATCAGACCCTTATTTTAAAATTAGCGTACAGGATGGCACCGGAATCCAAGCGTTAAAAGAATGTTTATTCGAAAAGAAAGATAGGTAATGAAAATGAAATTTATTACCGAAAGTTACCTGAGGAATCAATATAAAAAGGAACCTTTTACTATTTATGAGTTAGGACAAGGAGCACGACTTACACCAGGCGGTCGTCAGTATTTATCAGATCGGGGAATTAAATTCCTAGATTCCAGTATTCAGAAAAAGACGGAAGACACGAAGAAGCAAGCCGAGGCGCCGCCGGAGGTTAAGCCGGATTGGAAGAAGCTGCAGTTTCAAAGCCGGATGAAGTCAATCGAATCCTTGTGTTTGTTAACCTGTGAGGAGCTGCTGGGTAAAGATGTGGATTTGGCTCATGCGGTTGTAAAAATCTATAAACAATTTACTTCGATCAATCGTGCTGTAAAATCCAATGGCACTGTAGAAAACCTCCCCTGTACAGAATGCGAGGGAATCAAGGAATCCAATTTTTCCAGCAATCTGGGTGATTGTTTTGAAATAACAGACTTTCACATGCAGCTTGGAAAGGGCAGGGAGATCTTAACCTTACATAGACTTCGCTGTGCGCTTCAGGAAATGGAGCCGCTGATGCTGGAGATCTGTGATATCAGTAAGGAAGAAAAAGAGTGGTACGAAGATATGATCGGCAAGATCAATCAGATGATTAACAGTCTTTCGCAATTAATCCATTTGACGGTAGGAGGGAACAAATGTCTAAGGAAAGGTTGACCTTTGAATTCTGTGATCGGCTGGTAGAGGATTTTGAAAAAGTCATCGACCATCCCATCGTAGGTAAATCCTCTGTTTACTATACAGGCGTCGATTTGGGAACCGCCTGTGTCGTTTTAGCCGTTTTGGATGAAAACTATCGTCCGGCAGCAGGCGCCTACCGTTATGCAGATGTCGTCCGCGACGGGATGGTCGTTGATTACATTGGCGCTGTGACTATCGTCCGAGAAATGAAGCGCGAGCTTGAGGAGAAATTAGGAACGGAACTCACTTTTGCGGCAGCCGCCATCCCACCGGGAACCGAGACGATAGACTCGGGAGCCGTAAAGAACGTTGTTCAGGCTGCTGGCTTTGAAATAACCAATCTGCTCGATGAGCCAACAGCTGCGAATGAAGTTCTCAAAATGCAGAACGGCGCGGTCGTTGACATCGGCGGCGGGACAACCGGCATTTCCATTCTTAAGGACGGCAAGGTTGATTATGTCGAGGATGAGCCGACAGGCGGTACTCATTTTTCGCTGGTGATTGCCGGGGCCTATAAACTCCCTTTTGCCGAGGCAGATCAATATAAACGAAATCCCAAGAATCACAAGGAATTGCTGCCGGTATTAAAGCCTGTCATTGAAAAAATCTCATCGATTATCACCCGCCATGTTAGCGACTATGACGTAAGGGAAATATCCTTGGTGGGCGGAACTGCCTGCTTGGCCGGTATTGAGGGAATTATTGAGAAGAAGACGGGAATATACACACATAAGCCCAAGAACCCATTGTTTGTCACTCCTTTAGGAATTGCGCTTAGCTGCACGCAGGAGATTATGGACTAACAAAAAGAAAATTTGTAAACCTGCAATACAAGTCGGAAGAGGGTGTGTTTTATGATAACCGCTATACTAATTGATAATGTATGGGCAACAAGAAAAGCGGAATCACTTAACGGTCTAAAGTTTATGCTGGCAGAAGTGATTGGCGGTGGCAGCAATGAAGGGGAGCGTATGGTTGTTGTTGATATCATAGGTGCCGGTATCGGAGACAGAGTGATTGTTACCACCGGCTCATCGGCCCGCAGAATGCTTGGTGAGGATGCCATTCCGGTTGATGCTTGTGTTGTTGGGATCATCGATGAAGATTGCCAGTTTACGTGATAAGGGTGGTGGGAAATTGAGTTTGCTAGATTTGGTAAGAGAAGCCGGCGTTGTCGGTGCAGGAGGGGCAGGATTCCCCACTCATGTGAAGCTTTCGGCAAAGGCAGAATATATCCTTCTTAACGGGGCCGAATGTGAGCCGCTGCTAAGAGTGGACCAGCAATTAATGGCGCTCTTTCCTGAAGAAATCATCAAAGGGTTTGAAGCAGCCGGCCGATTGGCAGGCGCAGAGAAGGCGCTGATTGGTATTAAAGGAAAGCATAAAGACGTTGTTTCGACTCTGAAGGAGCGAATTGATGCCTTAGGCTTGAGCGATTTCGTTGAGGTTAGAGAGCTTAAAGACGCCTATCCTGCAGGTGATGAACAGGTCTTGGTCTACGAACTGACGGGAAGGGTGGTTCCGGAGGGCGGCATTCCGATTCATGTTGGCTGTGTCGTCATCAATTCGGAAACGGCTTTGAATATTTACCACGCTTCGATGAAAAGGGCTGTGACGGAAAAATATATCACCATTGCCGGCGATATTCCGAAGCGCTTGACCGTAAAGGTTCCGGTCGGCACACCGATGATCGAGGTACTCAAGTTAAGCGGTATTGAGAATTTTTCTGATTTTTCGGTCATAGATGGCGGTCCAATGATGGGACCGGTCATGAGGAGCATGGAGGCTTATGTAACTAAGAAAACCAAGGGCTTAGTGATTTTAAAAAAGCAGCATCCTTTGATTAAACGAAAAACAACCAGTCTGGAACAGGCAAAGAGAGTCAATAAGTCGTGCGAGCAATGCCGGATGTGTACAGATTTGTGTCCGCGTTATCTGCTAGGGCACAACTTGCAGCCGCATAAGATGATGAGAGTCACCAACTATAGCCTGCAGGATGCAGAAGACCAAACGATGGTTTATCTTTGCTCGCAGTGCAATTTGTGTGAATTGTTTTCCTGCCCCATCGGATTATTTCCGAAGTCAAACCATCAATATTTGAAACAGAAATTAATCGAAAAGAATATTCGCCATACAGCGGTGCCGACGTCTTTCGAGCCCCGCAAAAACCGCGAATATCGTTTGGTTCCCAGTAAACGACTTGTGGCTAAATTGGGCTTGCATCATTTAGATCAACCGGCGCCAATGACCGATATTTCGCTAGAGCCAGAGGTTGTCTATATTGCCAAAAGCCAGCATGTCGGAGCACCTGCTATTCCAGTCGTTTCGGTTGGCGATTACGTGAACGCTGGCCAGATGATCGGAAAAATTCCGGAAAACAGTTTAGGGGCGGCCATTCATGCCAGTATTTCCGGAACGGTGATAGAAACTGAAAATGCTTATATAGCGATAAGGAGGGACCAGTGATGGCAAACGCGATTGGAGTGGTTGAATTTACGAGCATTGCCCGTGGAATGTATGCGGCTGATCAGATGGTGAAGATTTCGGATGTAGAAATCGTTACGGCTTCATCTACCTGCCCCGGTAAATATATTGCGATTGTTCATGGGGATGTTGCTTCCGTTTCTGATTCAGTCGAAACAGGCGAACGGCTGGCAGAGGAATATTTTGTTGACTCGCTGATTATCCCGAATGTCAGTCCTGCGGTATTTTCTGCCATTGCAGGGACGACCGTGCCAGATCGAATTCAGGCTCTTGGCATTATCGAATCCTTCTCCCTGGCATCGATGATTTTAGCGGCTGATGCCATTCTAAAGACGGCTGATGTAGAGGCGCTTGAACTTCGCTTGGGAAATGGGCTCGGTGGCAAGGCATTCTTCACGTTTACCGGCGATGTGGCAGCGGTGAATACGAGTATGGATGCAGGGAAGGCCATTGCAAAAGAAAAAGGATTACTGGTCAATTGCGAGGTAATCGCCTCGGTATCGGACCGGCTGATTCCAAGTCTATTCTAAAGGGCTGAACCAAAGTCGGGGCGTGACAATAAATTTTCGCCAATGAGGAGGTGAAGATATGAAGAAATTAATCTGCGTTAAAGATGTGGAGGCTGTGGAAAAACAGGGACAGAAGGTCCTTTATATCAATTGTAAAACCATTATTACTCCAGCAGCTAAGGATGCAGCGAAAGTGTTTGGAATCGAATTTTCTACAGAGCAAAAAAGTAGTGAATCAGAACTTTCTAAACTGGAAAATTCAAGCAGCGGTAAAATAGACAGCCAGATGATTTATACGGTGCTTAAAGCACTTTCAGATAAAGGCCTGTTAAAGGGACTAGTAGAAAATCTCCCTACAGCACCATATATGGCTGAACGTGATGGCGGCGGCCTGAAGCTGATTCGCGGAAATTCCGTAAAATTTGATGTATTTGATACTGGTAATCCCGCCAATAAAGTTTTTTATCAAGAGTTAATTAGTAAAGATGAATCTTCGATGAGTGCAGGATTTTTAACCATAGAAAAATCCAGCTTTGAATGGGAATTAACCTATGAGGAAATCGATTATGTCATTGAAGGCACGGTGACGGTCTCCATTAATGGAAAAACCTATACCGCCTACCCTGGTGATGTTCTCTATGTTCCTTCAGGTTCCAAGGTAGTTTGGGGCTCTCCTGATAAGGCCAAAATATTTTATACTACATATCCGGCCAACTGGGCTGACCTTGTTTAGTGGTAAGGAGGGGGAAAAATGCAGGCACTGGGGTTAATCGAAACGAAAGGACTCCTGGCAGCAGTGGAATGTGCCGATGCCATGCTTAAGGCGGCAAACGTTACTCTTATCGAAAAGACCGTTGTAGGCGGAGGCCTTGTTGCTATCACTGTAACCGGTGATGTTGGCGCCGTAAAAGCAGCTGTTGAAGCCGGGGCTGCTGCAGTGGAGCAGCTTAATCGTGCACTATTAGTTTCTCAACATGTCATTCCCCGACCTCATGAGGAATTGGCTGACTTGATCGGGTCAGAAAAACCAGTGGCTGAAGATAGATCAGTAGATCCAGTTGGGGAAGTAGTGGGCGAAGATATAGTGGCTGAACCAGTTGCGGAAGCTGTGGAAGAAAATCAAGTGACTGAAATTGTTGAGGAAGCTGCAGACCAGGTTGGAGTGGTTGAAGGATATAGGAAAAACTCCCTGAAACTAGACCCGAAAGAAATCAATAAGAAGAGAATTGACTATATTGTTCTCGAATATGGTTTAGACATTGCCCTTGAGCTTATCGGCAGTCTAAAAGTAACAAACCTTCGAACTCTGGCAAGGGAATATAAGAGCTTAGGTATTGCAGGACGATTCATATCGAAAGCCGATAAGAAAACGCTACTTTTAGAGTTAGCTAACTATTACCAAAAAACAACGAAAAAATAGATGACTAGATTACGTGAAAGGGGGGAATTCTCTAATGGAGAATTTCGACTATGATTTAAGGTCCATCCAAGCAGTTAGAGATCTTGCCCGTTTAGGAAAAGCAGCAGCGGAACAGATGGCTGACTATACAGAAGAACAAATTGATCAAATCCTGCGCAATATGGTAAAAGCAGCTAAAGACCACGCGGTCATGCTGGCCAAAATGGCTGTTGAAGAAACTGGTTTTGGTAAAGTAGAGGATAAAACCTACAAAAATCATTTAGCATCGACTATTTTGTATCAATCCATAAAAGATTTGAAAACTATTGGTATCATTCAGCATGATGAAGCGACTCAAATTATGGATGTGGCGGAGCCTGTCGGGTTGGTCATGGGGATCATCCCTTCCACCAATCCCACATCAACAGCGATTTATAAAGCGATGATTGCCATTAAATCTCGTAATGCGATTGTCTTTTCGCCGCATCCATCTGCCGCGAAATGTACAGTGAAGGCTGCTGAAATCATGAACCAGGCGGCAGTAGAGGCGGGTGCTCCTGCCAATATTATTGGATGTATTTCGCTGCCAAGCATGAATGCAACCAATGAACTGATGGAATGCAAAGAAGTGAAAATGATTATTGCTACGGGTGGCCCAGGACTAGTAAAAGCCTCATACAGTAAAGGAAAGCCGGCACTTGGCGTTGGCGCTGGCAACTGTCCCGCCTATATTGAGAGAACGGCCAATGTTCAAAAGGCCGTGAAGGATATTTTGGCCAGTAAGACGTTTGATTACGGCACCATTTGTGCATCTGAACAGTCCGTTATTGTGGAAGAGTGCAACCAAGAGCAGGTGATAGCAGAATTCAAAAAGCAGGGTGGCTATTTTATGAGCCCTGAAGAAACAGCAAAAGTCTGTGAATTACTTTTTAAAAATGGACATGCCATGAATGCAAAGTATGTTGGAAGATCACCACAGGTGATTGCAGCCGCAGCAGGGTTTTCCACTCCGGAAGGAACCAAAGTTCTGATTGGAGAGCAAAAGGGGGTCGGCCCAGCTTATCCATTATCCTATGAAAAACTAACATCTGTTCTTGCTTTTTATACCGCAAAAGATTGGGAAGAAGCATGCCAGCTTTGTATTCAACTGCTTCAAAACGGTATCGGCCACAGCATGAGCCTTCATACTCAAGATAAAGATATCGTCATGAAGTTTGCTAAGAAACCGGCATCGCGGATATTGGTGAATACTGGCAGTACACAGGGAGCTACTGGAGCAAGCACCGGACTTATGCCTTCCTTCACACTGGGATGCGGAACATGGGGCGGTAGCTCGGTTTCGGAAAATGTCAGCCCAGTCCATTTGATCAATATTAAGAGAGTGGCTTACGGACTAAGGGATTGTAGCACATTAGCCTCTGCTGACCCGACATTCAACTATCCTGAGTTATCATTAACTAGCTGTGAAAGAAGTCATGAAGAGGCAGATTCCTTAAAAGGGAATATTGGCACAGACTTTTCAAATAATGAACAGCTTGTCAAGCTCATCAACGAGTTAGTAGCAGCAATGGCGAAGGGGTAAGTTCCAATGGACAAATATGAGAATGTTCTACAACTTTTAATGGAGGCGCTACAATCCAATCAGGCTTCTACAGCAGTGAAAGAGGTGCGTAAAGTTGCCGCATCCACTACGGCAGAGGTAAATGTAGATTCCTTCGATATTCCAGTCGGGGTGTCTAATCGGCATATTCATTTATCCAAGGATGATTTATATAGCTTGTTTGGAGATTGGTATCAGCTGAAAAAAACAAAGGATTTATCCCAGCCTGGACAGTATGCATGTAATGAAACCGTGACTATATGCGGTCCAAAAGGTGCAATTGAAAAGGTGCGAATTCTTGGACCTCTTCGCGAGCAGACGCAGGTGGAAATTCTTGAAGGTGATACCTTTAAGCTTGGAATTGCCACACAGCCAAGAATGTCAGGCCAATTGAAGGGATCACCAGGGATCACCATCATCGGACCAAAAGGGTCTGTGCAGCTTACTGAGGGTCTAATTATTGCCCAAAGACATATCCATATGAACCTCACTGATTCTGAGCGTCTGGGTGTCCGTGACAAACAGATTGTCTCGATTGAGTTTAATGGTCCGCGCGGCGGTATTTTAAACAATGTAGCGATTCGGGCAAATGCCACTTCTGCGCTGGAATGCCATATTGACACAGAGGAAGCAAATGCCATGGGTGCTAAATCATCTACAAAAGTTAAAATCATAAAATAACCATTTTGGAGGAATAAAACATGAGATACGATGCATTAGGAATGATCGAAACTAAAGGTTTGGTTGCTGCAATTGAGGCGGCAGATGCCATGGTTAAAGCAGCAAATGTTAACTTAATCGGAAAAGAACTTGTTGGCGGCGGTTTGGTCACTGTCATGGTAAGAGGAGATGTTGGTGCTGTTAAGGCGGCAACGGATGCAGGAGCTGCAGCAGCAGAACGGGTAGGAGAGCTTATTTCCGTTCACGTGATCCCACGTCCACACGGAGAAATGGAAGGTATTCTTCCTGGAGAGAAAGCAGTTAAGGAATCTGTAACAGTCTAAGTTTAATAGAATTCGTGTATTTGGCAGCAAAAAAAAATACTATTTTGGAGGGCTCAACGATGAAATATGATGCATTAGGAATGATCGAAACAAAGGGTTTAGTGGGAGCAATTGAAGCAGCAGATGCCATGGTTAAAGCAGCAAATGTTTATCTGATTGGAAAAGAACATATAGGCGGCGGCCTTGTAACTGTCATGGTAAGAGGAGACGTAGGCGCGGTTAAAGCAGCAACAGATGCAGGAGCAGCAGCGGCAGAGCGTGTTGGCGAATTAGTTTCCGTCCACGTGATCCCACGTCCACACGCAGAAGTAGAAACCGTACTTCCAGCACAAGCAGCCAAAGAATTAGTAAGATAAGAGTCCATGGGGACGGTTCTGCCGGCTTTTTATTGGTCGAAGTTGACCAAATCGAGCCATGAGAATCGTCCCCTTGGCATTCAAATTTACATACAAGCTTTATATTCACTCATAATATTGTTGATAATTGTTTCGACTGGCAGGATTTCTTTGATTTCATGTACTCTTGCCCCCGCAAAAACCAGTCCATTCTCGCAATCTCCATTCATTGATGTGATCAAAGAATCTAGCGTACAAAAACGATAAGAACAATTTTTTAGGCAATCTATGCATTTTTTAATTTTTACCTTTTTATCATCGGAAATAAGTTCAGTGAACTGGTTCTTAATTGCACGACCATGGAGACCAACAGTTGTTTTTACCAAGAGGGTATCTTCCTGCTCGGCATGTACATATTTTTCTTTAAATGATAAGGGTGCATCACACTCTTCACTAGCAACGAATCTAGTTCCCATCTGTACCCCAGACGCACCTGCACGTAAAGCTCTCGCAAGATCTTCTCCAGTCATAATTCCTCCAGCAGCAATAACTGGAATCTTAACAGCTTCAACCACTTCTGGCAAAATATCAAATAAAGGTCTTTCCGTACCAAGGTGTCCACCGGCCTCATGACCTTCTACAACAACTGCTGAAGCACCAAGACGTTCTGACAATCTAGCGAGCTTCGCCGAAGACACGATCGATATGACGGGTATTCCGGATTCTTTGCCCCAAGCATACATATCTCTTGAAATTCCAGCACCTGATATGATGAAATCAACCTTTTCATCAATGGCAGCTTTCATTTTTTCAGCAAAGTCATTCATAGCGAAAAGAACGTTTACCCCAATATAGCCGGAATCCTTTATACTTTCCTTTGCCTTCCTTATGTGAGATCTCATTTCATCGACGGTAATCCCAGTTCCTGATATGATCCCAATTCCTCCAGCATTCGCTACGGCGGAAGAGAGTCCACTTAAGGAAATCCCTACACCCATACCACCTTGCATGATTGGAAACTTCGGCATCATATGACCTATTTTCAATTGTGGAAAGTTCAAAAAAATAACCCCATTTCATTACGTTTTTTAAGTGAAGCATAATTTCACTCATTGTAACAATAGGGTTTTCTAGTAAATAGTGATGTATGTAATGGTTAATCCTAAAAGTTAAAAGTAAATCTCCTTTTGTCACAGAATGTTCAAATTTTAGCTTATCGAAGGAAAAAGGCGAATCACCGGGAACTAGTGGAAGCGACTAATGCCCGTCGAAAGGAAAAAGGCGAATCACCGGGAACTAGTGGAAGCGACTAATGCCCGTCGAAGGCAAAAAGGCGAACTCACGGGAATCCGAATAAACTTTATTGCATTAATAGTGTATTATATGTATAATACACTTTATTAGGTGTATTATAAGCTTAATACATTCCAAGTGTGAAGCAGTTTCATGAATATAACACCTTGGTTTACACTAAATGTACCAAGGACTTAATACAGTCGGTTATTAGACCAGTGTTCAGTAAGATACACGGAATCTGCTTTTTTTTGTAACAACTGTATTAAACAAATGATACAGCAGGTAGGAAACTATTATGTTTTGGGAGTTGGGTCTATGGATGTCAAGTTTAACAATCGGGATCCTGTTTATGTTCAAGTAATTCGGCATTTTAAAGAACAAATTGCCACGGGCCTTTTTGAACCTGGTCAAGAGATTCCATCAAGAAGAGAACTAGCAAATCAACTGAAGATTAATCCGAATACGGCGCAGCGTGCGTATAAAGAAATGGAGGAACAGGGGTTGATTTTTACGGAAGGAAACTTACCGAGTCGTATTACGAAGGATGAGCAGGTGTTGAAAATGGTGCGAGAGGAATTGATTCATGAGGCAGTGGATGCATTTGTTGATTCCGTTCGCACCATCAATGTCCCTTTACATGAGGTCTTGAATTTAGTGAAAACAAAGTATGACAGAGAAAGTAATGAATAGGGGGGATTTATGTGATTGAAGTGAAAGAGGTAACGAAAAAATTTGGCCGGAAGAAAGTGTTGAATGGAGTTTCTTTTACGGCTGAAAAAGGGAAGATTACTTGTTTAATTGGTATTAATGGTGTAGGGAAGACAACCATTATGAAAGCGATTATGGCCTTAACCCCTATTGATGATGGTGAAATATTAATAAATGGTGAAAAAATTCATAAAGGAAGCTATGAAAGAATCACCTTTATCCCTGATACGATTACGATGCTCCCCCAAATGAAAATAAGTGATGCGTTTACCTTTATGGCTGATTTTTACGATTGCTGGAATCAGGAAAGGGCAGGTGAACTGCTCCAATTTTTCAAGCTGAAAGAAAGTGATCGCATTTCTGAACTTTCGAAAGGCAATACCGCAAAAGTGAACCTTTTGCTCGGTTTAGCGATGGATGTAGATTATGTTTTAATGGACGAACCTTTTTCAGGAATTGATATATTTAGCCGTGAGCAAATTGCTAATGTATTTACGAGCCACGAGCCATCTCATCGAGAACCGTGGTGTTATCATCACGACACATGAAATTAATGATATCGAACATCTCATTGATAAAGTCGTGTTACTTGATCACGGAGTCGTGTTAAAGGAATTTGATACCGAAGAGGTCAGAGAAAGTGAAGGAAAATCGGTTATCGATGTTATGAGAGAGGTGTATAAAGCATGAGTCGTTATTTGAAGTTGGTCAATTTCGAGTTTAATCGTTTTTGGAAGCTATATATCGTTTTAATAGGAATTACGATTCTATCCCAATTAATTGGCGTGACTGTTGTATCACGAGACTATGTAAATCAAGCAAATAAAATGATTTACGAGGAATCCATGCCAATGAGTAAGTTTATCGAACAAAATGGCACCCTATCTTTTCATAATATTTCTCAGACTCTTTGGTTTATGGGCCCGATTGGCCTTTGTTTGGCGGTGTTAATCATTTATGTCTTTTTTATCTGGTATCGGGATTGGCTTGGAAAAAATACATTTATCTATCGTTTGCTCATGTTGCCGACTGCCCGACTCCATATCTATTTAGCAAAAGCGACAACAATTTTACTATTGACTTTAGGCCTTGTAGCCTTGCAGCTCCTATTATTACCGATCGAAAATCAATTGTTACTACGGATCGTTCCGAATGAGTTGCTTACCAATCTCTCGCTGTATGAAATAATTAAAGAACCTAATTTAATGATCATATTTCCAAATACGTTTAGTGAATTTATTCTTTATTATGTCGGTGGCATGGCTGCTGTATTTATGGTTTTTACGGCTATTTTGTTTGAACGTTCTTTTCGGATCAAAGGGGTGTTCTGCGGGATACTCTATAGCGGCGCTTCTATACTAATTTTCTTAGCTCCCATATTAGTGAATGAATTTATTCTAGGAAATTACTTTTACCCACTGGAACTTTTTTTCATGGAATTAGCAACAGGTTTGATTGTTTTGATGGGTGCTATATGGATAGGAAATTTCCTCATCACGAAAAAAGTAAGAGTTTAATAGGAGGTCACGAAAATGAAACGATATTGGAAAATCATCTCGGTTTGCATCGTTACGGTGCTGGTGATTGGAACGTTCTATATACAATCTAGTTTGGCTGCCAAAGAGAATGTAAATGTTAAATTTGAAAAAGTAAGCGGGAATGAAGAGGAAGTGAAAAATGTCATTTTTTATGGTGATTATACAGTTGGTAACCTATTTCAATCCCTTCAAATGACAAATAAAGAAACAACCAATCTAAATAATCAATCTCTGTTTCAACAACTAAAAAGAAATTACACCTTGCCTGTTTTAAAAAAATTAATCGAACAGCATCGGACTTTTATGCGGGGGAAGGAATTAATGCCCAATTACTTTTATGAAAATGAAAATCTAGTAGCCTACGCCAGCATAAAAGCAAAGGAATTTGATATTGAGATTTTAAATAAAAAGTCAGAAGAAACTACTTCCATCCAGTTAGCTGTGCCGAAAAAAGGAAATTACTCCTGGATAGAGGTTCTCGATGTTCAAGTCTCAGAACGTAACTTAAAGGTGATTTCGCGCGGGTTTCGGACTGAGGGTGGAAATGATCTGAACGGATACACGATTAACCTCGATGAACAAAAATTAGTGAAGGATGAAAGGATTCATACAGTTCCAGCGGCAGGGAATGGCTGGTCGG
The DNA here is from genome assembly GCA_002559145.1 of Bacillus sp. AFS006103. Classification (GTDB taxonomy): domain Bacteria; phylum Bacillota; class Bacilli; order Bacillales; family Cytobacillaceae; genus Neobacillus. The sequence continues at coordinate 12,252 of NTXX01000075.1, read as the reverse complement.
ATATTATCATGATCAATGATCCTCATTCGATTCAGTCCGAAAAATATCTTTTGTTTAAAACAGAGACGTATGAAGATAAGCAAGTCCCAGCTGAGGGAGAAATGGTAAGGGACGGTGCACCGAATTTAGTTGCCAATGAAGTCATGGTTTACGATATCGAAAAGAACCAGTTAAAAAAGTTAGTGGTTCCGGATCAAATCCGTGGAACTCTGGGTGATCTCTCTGCGATCTTTCATTCGAAAGTCTTTCTACCATCCCAGTCAGCGGATCATTTAGAAGTAAACCAGTATGATATCGAAAAAGAGAAATGGGGTAAAAAACTGACTGTAGATTTACCAAATAATATAGATGGTGAAGATGCCTCATTTATTAAGTTAATGAATGGAAAAATATATATCATTCATTCAACCACGAATGGCTCTAACATTTCTATTCGTGATTTAAAAACAGGAGTGTCGTTATATGAAGGAAAACTAAAAGTGAAAAATACGGGGGAAGGTCAGAAAGATATTCGCTTGCATGTGAATGAAATCGAGTCTGTTCAATAAAAATATTAGTTTATTTGATTGCTTGAATTAATAGTTAAAAGGAAGCAGTTGCATCTCTCATAAAGACGTGCCTACTTCCTTTTATTTTTTTATAATGGTTAGTGTGTTGCGGTGAAGATGAAAGCTTCTCTCTGAATTCCTTTTAACGACTTCAAGCATTATTTTTATTAAAGAACCATTTACTATCAGGTCGGTCACGAGGAGTTAAGTTTAAGATAAAATACCCAATGATCAGGATTAAGATGACAAGGGAATAAAGCATGGTATTTACAGGCTGATCGTGGTCGACAATAATTATTCTTACCATTGCCGTGATGCCAATGTATATAAAGTATCTAATTGGAAAATGGTATTCTTCCTTGAAATATTTAACGATCATCGTAATAAACTCAAAATATAAAAAGAAGATGAGGATATTATCCAGAAAAAGTTTATAGTCATCGCTGCCACTTTCAATCAAAATACGGCTGAAAATAATTAATTCCTTCATGAGTAGAATCGATAGAATAATGGCTAAAAGAATGAGAGAAACATTTAAAAACACCTGGAGAATCTTAGGTATCATCCTTAATACAGAAGCAAAATCCCTTTTTTCCTTTACCATGGAAATCATCCTCACCCTTTTTTTTAACTATAGATCCTATGAGTAAAACTTGATTAGAGAAGAATCAATGATGTAGTTATATCCTATTTTTAATTTTATGAAAAATCAAGTTAATTTTTGGTAAGTGTATTGGTTGACCATGGGAGACTAGCTTATGGAGGGAAGTACCGCGGTCATAAGAAACTGCTCTATAGTCAGAGTGGTTAGGAAGCTATCCGTCGAATTTTATCAAAAATGGTGAGTTTTCAACTGGTGATAAATGGTAGAATTATAGGGGCATGATGAATGTATAGCTTAATAGTGGGGGAATTTCGTGTGAGTAAAAGGAAAACCAAAAAGCAACTAAGACAATTTGAAGAAGGTATAAAGTTAATCCTTTTATTGGTGGCTGGAGTTGCCGGGTATCTTACCCAATCGCTTTATGCAACACTGTGGATTGTAGGAGCGGCAATGGTACTGATCATTGTTTTAGTTGTATTTCAAAATAACAGGCAAAAAGAGCGGTTAAGAAAATCTGGAATCAGAGATATTGATTCAATGGATGGCATTCAGTTTGAGCATTATTTAAAGGAACTTTATCGTTCAAGGGGGTACGGTGCCGAAGTAACAAATGCCAGCGGTGATTATGGTGCAGATCTTTTGCTTAATAAGGATGGAAAAAAGATTGTTGTTCAAGCAAAACGCTATTCGAAGGATGTAGGCATAAAAGCAGTTCAAGAAGTAATCGGGGCAAAATCTTATTATAAGGCGGATGAGGCTTGGGTAGTTTCTAACAGTCATTTTACCAGAGCGGCTAAAGAATTGGCTCAAAAAGGTACTGTGCTGCTGGTGGACCGGGAGATGTTCATCGATTACATTCTGGTGTTAAATCCTTTTAGTGTAAGACCAGCGCCAGCAAAGTTAACCACTTTGGTTCCTAGTAGTACGAATGGAACGTGTAGTAAATGCGGAAGTCCCATGGTCTTAAGGACTGGAAAGCGGGGGGAATTCTTAGGTTGCAGCAGTTTCCCTAAGTGCCGACATACGGAGGATTTATCAGTTTGATAGGAAAGACTATTTAAGCATTGGTGCTATAGGGACGATTCCAATCTTCTTTGACTCCTACAGATCCTTAAATGTGAAACGCTACTGTCCGGTAGTGAGTTTTCTCGATACGCTTTTTCGGCAACTTATCAGCGATTAATTGAAGTATTTCGGAATTTACGACATATTTTTAGACTCTTATTACATAATTTTCGGAACTTACGACATTTACTGGGAAGAAATTGGTAATCACCTCGATCTCCAAATGCTTCTTACATATTTATCAAGACTTACGACATATTTTTAGACTCTTATTACACAATTTACAAAACTTATGACATTTGTTGGAAAATAACTGGAAATCACCCTTGTCATCATAGAGTTGGTCATGAAGAATGAAAAGAGGTGAGATCCGAATACTAAAGCTTAATGAAGGAGAGGGCAATATGAAGAAAAGTGACCGATTTCTAGGAAGTCTTATCGGATTAGCCGTTGGTGATTGCATGGGTGCAGCTGTTGAGTTCTGTCCCCCGGGGTCCTTTGAACCGGTGAGTGATATGAGGGGAGGCGGTCCTTTTGATTTAAAGCCAGGGGAATGGACGGATGATACATCGATGGCTCTGTGCCTGGCAGAAAGTATTATTGAAAGGAAGGGGTTTGATGCTGTCGATCAAATGGAGCGCTATACCCGCTGGTATCAAGAAGGTTATTTGAGCAGTACAGGGGAATGTTTTGATATTGGCATCGCGACGAGAGAAGCGTTGAGTCAATATCTCAAGACAGTGAAGCCCTACAGTGGGTCGACTGATCCCTTTAAAGCAGGAAATGGTTCGATTATGAGATTAGCCCCCGTCCCTTTGGCTTGGTCGAATGATATGGAACGGGCGATCTATTATTCTGGCGAAAGCTCACGAACTACCCACCAGGCTGAAGAAGCGATAGATGCCTGTTTTTACCTCGGCGGGTTGATTGCAGGGGCCGTAAATGACTTTTCGAAGGAGTATCTTCTTTCTCATGAGTTTGTTTCTTTTGTAGAAAATAAACTGGGAAGAACACTGAGTCCTAAGATTAAAGAAGTGGCTGTAGGTTCCTATAAAGATCGAAACCCACCGCTTATTAATGGAAGTGGTTATGTTGTCCACTCCCTTGAAGCCGTACTCTGGGCATTTAATCTCACTGAAAATTTTAGCGAAGGGTTATTGAAAGTTGTTAATTTAGGAGATGACGCCGATACAACGGGAGCCATTTTTGGTCAATTAGCCGGAGCCTATTACGGGTTCTCGATGATTCCAGAGCGATGGCGGAAGCAACTCGTTCAGCTTGAATTCATCGAGAACTTGGCCAATAAGCTTTATGATTTACAGCTGGAAAAATAACCTCTTTTATTAAAAATAATCTTAGCTATAAGTGGTTGCCACTTTTATATAATACTTCCACCCTCCAGCCTTCCAAAGGGGCAATGGGGGGAAGGTTGGAGGGTCATAAAGCTCTATTAAGGTCATGTAAATCATTCCCGAGCAGTTCCCTTTGAAGCTCCAACAGAAAATTTAATACCACTCTATTGAATTCCTCATTCTTTTCAATTTTTGCCACATGCCCTGCTTTTTTGATAAAGTACCTCTTTGAATTTGGTATTAATTGATGCATTCTTTTTTGCATGAAGGAAGGACAAATTTTATCGTTTTGACAAGATATGATCAGGGTGGGGACATTGATATTTTTTAATGTTTCTCGGTAATCAATATGTAAACATGCCTTCCATGATGGCAGAAAGCCGTCTAAATGGTTGGACCAATTCGGCATAACTTTTTGAATCATCTCATCGCTTTTATCATAAAGGCACCGCAATGTCGCTTCCTCTTTAAATTGTTCAACGTTCATCTTGGCATATTTTTTATTACTCAGTGATAATAGTTTCTCTAGCCACGTGGGAATGTAGAAAATGGTGCTTGCTAGAATAAAAGACTTTACTTTTTCAGGAGAAATCTTATAAATCTCTTGCGAAATGATTCCGCCCATTGAAAAACCAAGAATATGCGCATTTTTTATCGCCAAGTGATCCAATAAGCCCACGATATCTCTCGCAAACGCGTTAATGGATATTTCCTCACCTTCGGGGCATTTTGTTTTCCCGAATCCCCGTAAATCAGGGATAATGACATCGAAATGGTCTGATAAACGATGTTGAAACTTCCAACCTTCCTTTTGTTCACCTAACCCATGAATTAGGACAAGTGGTTCGCCGCTACCCATCCGGTCATAGGATTGATTAGTTCCATTGATGAGAGCCTGGTACATTTAAATCCCTTCCTCATTTGAATTTCGCTTTTCCTTCCAAATAACATATTTCTCACGCAAACACACACCACATGGTCTGTATCCTGCAGCAATCGCTGTTTGTTCATCCGCAAAAAATACTCTTTCGTTGATGTATCCTCCTTTTTCGATGGCACGTAAGGCTGCTCGACAATCCATTCGGCCATATATTTTATTTTTTCGATACCCTCCAAACGTTCCTGGAGTGGAGCTCTTATACGGTTTTCTGTCAGGACCAATCAGTGTATAGGTTTTGTGTTCTACATCCATCGATCATATTCCCCTCTCTGCTTCAGTTCTATATGGAATATTTCTACAAAAGTGGATAAAGCCCTGCTTTTTTGAAAAGGCTCTGTTATTATTCATTGTTGATTTTCGTGGAGGTCTGATAATTCATAGGCGGAGAATTTCCGGCTAATGGATATAGAGGAAGCTTAAGTTGCAGATATAAGCGGAGATCTTCCGATTAACTGCTCCAAATAAGACAAAATCAAAAGAGTTGGAGCATATAACCGGAAAAACTTCGTTTACTTTTAAGGAAATATGAGTATTTCCCAATTTAAACGGAATTTTTCCGGCAATTTTCAAACACAGTGAAATCAACATTCAGTTATAACAGAGCTTTTGAAAAAGAAAAGACCACAGGGGGTGGTTCCTGTGGTCGAAACAGCCTGATGAAAAAAAGTAATATACACCCCGTGGACTCAATGATTCTTATTACGATTTGCTTTAAGGATCCGTTTTACAATCCACCAGCACAGTGGGAAGTTTATAAAAAAGGTGATGGCTATAAAAGTAGCGAATGCAATCAACTCACTATTCATTTCATCCCCAGGATTCATATAAACAATTGCATAAAATACCACGTAAATGATGATCGTAATAAACAGTGCGGATATTCCATCGGACAATTTATTAAAAAATTTCATTCTATTTAATCCCTACTCCCCTATGGACTTATAAATCAACTTCCATATTAGGATATTAAATGGGAATTTTCAATCATTAGTGCTGTAGGGAAGTATAAAGAGGGACCGAATTCAATCGAATTCGGTCCCCTTGGTTACGCTGCTTTTCTCATGTCTGCTACCTGTTGTCGTGTTTCTGGGAAGGTAGCCACTAAGAAGATGTACAAACTGGATACTGCGATAAAGAATATCATTGCTGGCGTGTATCCGGAAGAGCCTAGAATAAAGCTCCACACAATGGTAGCAATGGTTTGGCCCGCATAGGCGATCGCCCAGAATAGTCCGAACATAATTGTCAATCTTTGTGGAGTCATCCCTTTTAACTCATGGGGCAGATTCAAAAAGATTGGGTACTGGATATACATCGCAAATCCCGATACCGAAATGAGGGAGTACGATAGAAGCGGAATTTTATTAGCAAAAACGAGTGCAAGGGCAAAGGTCCCAACCATGACAATTCCTGAGAACAGGAGAATCGGCTTCCGCGGCACGCCCTTATTCCCGATTCGAATCCCTGCAAATGTACCGAGAATACCAAAGCCTGAGATTAATAGGTTGGTTACAGAGCCATTTAACAAGGTATATTGATCAAAAATCGCTTTAAAGCTCACCAACGATAGGACATACAAGGTCAAAAAGGAAGCAAACGCTAGGCCATAGCGCCAGAGAAATCCGTCCTTGAGAGCCTCTTTATAACCGTATTTTTCTGCTTTCCCACCCGTTTCTTTTGTTTCAAAAGTCTCTGCTTTCCAAAGCCATGCGATAAAGAACAAAATCGTTAACGATGCGAAGAAAGTTAGAGTTAAACGCCAGTTGGCCACCATTTGCTTGGCAAAAACCGTAAATAAGACGGCGACAATAAAGGCTCCGGCATTATAGGCGACGGTATTGGCCGCATTAATGCGCAGCTTTACATTTGAATTTTTTACATAGTGAGCAACGATAGGGTTCATATAGACAATAACCATCGAGCCCCCTACGGCCATAACCATCCTAGCGACTGTATAGGCCCAATAATTCGGTAAATAGATTGCAACAAGCCCCATCATTAAAAGCCCAATTGCCAACCCTGCGGCTTTTCGGGGTCCTAATTTCATGAGCACAATTGCAGCTAAAATATTAGCAAATACACGAGCCGTCGTAATCGAGTAATTTACTAATTGAGAAATAATCGGGTCAACCGGTCTACCGAAAAACGTCTCGGTTATTTGCGGTGTCAATGAAGAGCCCGCCACCCAGTTCATCGCAAAAGTTACATAGGCCAGCCATAAAACAGCCATCATAAAATAACCCTTTTTTGAATGATTCATAGTTTCCATACCTTCATCTGCTTTCATTCGTGATTTTATCCGAGGGACGGTTCTGGTAGTTTTTATTGCCTCAAAAAAACCATAAGAACCGTCCCTGTGGAACCCTTGAATTAGATTACTGGTTTCATTGTTTCTTTTAATACTGTAACGGAGTGGTTAAATTGTTGTTTTTCAAGTTCATTTAGTTCTATTTCAAGGACTTCACGGATACCGCCACGGTCAATGACTGCAGGTACACCGATAAACACATCGTTTTGTCCATATTGTCCGTCTAGATAGGAGGAGACAGTCAAGATACAGTTTTCATTGTTTAAAATCGCCTTTGTAATTCGAACGAGGGACATGCCGATTCCGTAGTAGGTGGCACCTTTTCGTTCAATGATATGATAGGCCGCATCACGGACGCTTACGAAAATATCTTCTAAGCTTTCATTGGTTATTTTTCCGGCAGGGAGTTCTTCCAGTCTTTCCACACCGACTGAGGCACGGCTCCAAACCGGAAGTTCTGTATCACCATGTTCGCCGATGATATAGGCATGAACATTTCTTGTATCCATGTTGAAATGCTGGCCAAGTGCAAAGCGGAGACGCGCTGAATCTAATACGGTACCGGAACCAATCACTCGTTCTTTTGGCAGCCCGGACTCTTTCCAAGTCACATAGGTTAAAATATCAACAGGGTTTGTTGCGACCAAGAAGATTCCGTCAAATCCGCTTGCCATAATGTTTTTTACGATTTGTTTAAAAATTTTCGTGTTCTTTTCCACTAATTCTAAACGGGTTTCGCCAGGTTTTTGAGCCAATCCTGCGGTAATCACCACTAAATCTGCCTGTTCGCAATCTTGATAAGTACCGCTCCAGACCTTGATGGGTGACGGAGCAAACGGGATTCCGTGGTTAAGATCCATCGCTTCGCCTTCCGATTTTGCCTCATTCACATCAATAAGAACTAACTCTTCCGCAACTCCTTGATTAATCATTGAATAAGCATAACTGCAGCCGACTGCACCTGTTCCAACTAAGACAACCCGATTTACTTTTTTATTTCTGTTTTCCATGATGATAATCTCCTTTATATATGGAATTTTTATTAAACTAGTATCCTTTAAGCTTGTAGTGATTTTTTGATATTTAATAACTTGATGGTGTTAGTATACCACTAGTTTGTGAAACACTTCACAATAAGTATGACAAAAATATGAACATTTCAATGGAAGCCTTTACATTTTACGGAAAGCGTGGTTTAGGACGGATGAGTTGGTTAGGGTCCCAAAGGTATATAGGTAACCTAGGAGTATGAGAACCCTGCCCATAGAACAGGGTGAAAAATTTATTACTAGATTCCCTTTTCACCAAGATTTCACCATCCTCTATTAATATTCATTACATCAAGTAACGAAAGGAGGATGAAAGAAATGGATACAAGAGTAAAAAAGGGGATTTTCTGGGGGGGCATCATTGCCTCTTCTGTACTGGTGATTAACGTACTACACTTGTTCTTTGGAAGAAGCAATGCTTTTGCTAGAGGTCCTCATGGACACGGCGGTATGGGTCAGCGTGGTGGTGGATTTGGCGGCCACGAGATGATGAATGGCGTCCACCATGACGGCGGATTCCCTTGGCTTTTCCTTATTATGGGACTAGCACTTCTAGTTCTAGTAGTAAGATGGCTTAGAAAGAAGTCGAAAGCTTCTTCCGTGCAACAGTTTATTGACACCTCAGTTGTAGGTTCGCATATACCAGTAACCAACCAAAATGCTAGCGTTTTGGACCAATGGGAAAATAATACTTTAACTAAAAAGGAGAACGAATAACATGGGTATTTTTAAAAGAATCAAAACGATTGCAAAGGCAGATATTAATGGACTATTAGACGGGATTGAAGATCCGATTGCGATGTTAAATGAGTATTCAAGGGAAATGGAACAGGAAATAACGAAAGGCCAGAAAGCTCTCGCGAGACAAATCTTTGCCGAGAAAAAAACAGAAGCACTTATTTCTGAAACACGAGCATTGGTGGACAATCGTACTCGCCAGGCAAAGTTGGCGATTGAAAAAGGCGATGAGGCGATGGCAAAATTAGCCGTCCAAGAAAAGCTCACGAAAGAAAATCAGTTACAGCTATATGTGGACCAATTGGCGTCGATTAAGGGACAAACTCAAATCCTTATTGAAAAATTAAACGAGCTAAAGGAAACGTACAACCAATTGCAGCAAAAGAAAATCTTGCTCGCTTCACGTGCCAATGTGGCGCAGTCGATGAAACAGATACAGAAAGCGACGGTATCCTTCAATACAGATGATATCGCGAGAGGAGTAGCACGTGCTGAAGACCGGATCTTAATGATGGAAGCAGAAGTACAGGCGGGAAATCAGTTCTCGACACCATTGGCTCAGTTTGACTCAGCCTACAATAACCTTGTGAGCGATGAAGAGCTAAATAAGGAAATTGAAAAGTTAAAGAATGAAAAAGAAAAAGTAACTGCATTTTAACCTTAATTTTAATGGGGGGACGAGGAGCACCGCCTAATAGGCTGGGTGCTTCTCTTTCTATCTCACGCAGAAAGGAGGATGTATATTGGATACAACAACGTGGATTCTTATTTACCTGGTGGGAGCATTGGCGGGGAGCATGCTCCCTTTTATGAGGGTATATTTTTCCCATTTTCATCATTTGATCAACCTCGTTATTAGTGCTTGTGTGGAAATTTATTTTCCTTCTATAGAAATAGTGAACAAAGGAATACCCAGGCATCGAATAGCCTGGGTATCGTTAGGAGTTTAAATAGTGGTCGTACATATCTAAACATTCGAGAAGTTCTATTTTATATACCATTAATGCCTTTTTTACCGTTTCGTTATGATTGTTATTGAGTTCAATGTTGCATTTCTCTAATTCCGACGTTTTCATCGCAGTGAGTTCGTTGTAAATATTCGTTAAATCGTGCATTTGTTTATTCCCCTTACCTATTATTTTTGAAAAACCACATGTAACCCAGGCTGCTTCTCCTCTAGCAATCTTTTGACATGCCTTTTCTAATAGAATGGACACCCATTTGATTTTCTATACTATCAAAATCCTTTGTTTCCGAGACTTATTACGTGCTTAGTGGAAATTATGACATATTTTTTGAGACTTACGACATTTGCTAGGTAATAAATGGGGATCATTTGGTTCGGATGCCTGTATGACACCAAGAATACCCCTTTTTGTTAGTAAAATTCCTAAAAAAGTAAAAAGCTTTATAACTAGCCTCCGCTTTTCACCAAGATTTCACCAAACTCTATTATATTCACTACATAAGATAACGAAAGGAGATAAGAGAGATGAACACAAAGGTGAAAAAGGGTATTTTCTGGGGAGGCATTATTGCTTCTTCGGTACTAGTGATCAACGTATTCCACTTTCTATTAGGAGGGGGCAGCGAGCATGCTAGAGGTCCACATGGACATGGCGGTGGCATGGGTCAGCATGGTGGCGGATTTGATGCCGGCCAGCAGATGATGAAAGGCGCGCACCATGGCGGTGGATTCCCTGGGCTTTTCCTTATTATTGGACTGGTAGCCGTGGTTCTATTAGTGAGATGGCTTAGAAAGAAGTCAAAAGCTTCATCGATGCAACAATTTATTGACACTTCTGTGATAGGCTCGCATATACCGGTCACAAACCAAAATGCTAGCGTTTTGGATCAATGGGAAAAAAATCTATTAAATAAAAAGGAGAATGAATAATATGAGTATTTTTAAAAGAATCAAAACGATTGCAAGGGCAGACATTAACGGATTATTAGACGGGATTGAGGATCCGATTGCGATGTTAAATGAGTATTCGAGGGAAATGGAGCAGGAAATTGTCAAAGGTCAGAAAGCACTAGCAAGACAAATTTATGTAGAGAAAAAGCAAGAGGCACTAATTTCACAGGTGAAAGCGTTGGTGGACAAGCGTACTCGTCAGGCCAAACTCGCGATTGAACATGGCGACGAGGCGATGGCAAAATTAGCTGTTCAAGAGAAGCTCAATCAAGAAAGCCAGTTACATCTTTATCAGGGGCAATTAGAGTCGCTCAAGGGACTAACAAAAATTCTTATCGAAAAATTGGACCAACTAAAGGAAACATACAACCAAATGCAGCAAAAGAAAAACTTGCTCGCTTCCCGTGCAAATGTGGCGCAGTCGATGAAACAAATTCAAAAAGCGACGATTTCCTTCAATACAGATGATATCGCAAGAGGAGTAGCCCGTGCTGAAGATCGGATCTTAATTATGGAGGCAGAAGTACAAGTGGGCAATCAGTTTTCTACACCACTCTCTCACTTTGACGCAGCCTATAACAGCTTTGTGAGTGAGGAAGAGCTCAATCAGGAAATTGAAAAGTTAAAGAGCTAGCAAGGGGGAAGCAAGGGGACGGTTCTCTTGCTCCCTACTTCCTTAATCAATTTCGTTCTCTTGCCACCTGTGTATCTCTAATGTTCTTTTGAACCGTAATGGCTGCAAATAAACTTAGAACAAATGCCATACCGTAAAATCCCTTCTCGCTTAAATCAATACTTCCTGCATTGAATAAACCAATCCCCATTAATGCGATAGCTACAATAAGTGCAAACCAACTAATACCAAAATATATATTAGTAACTGGTATTCCCTCATCTTTATCTCTTACTGCTTTTTGTAAAGAAACTGCTGAATAGAGCCCGAATACCAAAACGGCAAAGTAGTATCCCTTTTCGTTCAGTTGCATCGATGCGTTATATAGGCCGATTAGATAAGCCGTCACACCTACCAATAACGCTGCCCAAGAAGCCCCTTTGAAAGCTGGTGTCGGTTCTCCCTCTTTCCTTTCTATTTTCACTTTTGGATCATTTTGCTTTCCTTTATCTAATAAAACCTCATGATCATTCGACATTGAATGCTTCGCCCCTCTCTTTTTATCTATATAAACGAGCACTGCAGAGACACTGAAGTGCTCCTACCTAAATCTATTATATAGAAATTTATTACAATTAGTAGTTGATTTTTTTCCTAATTTTCAAGGTTTTGCCCGCGGGGACGGTTCTCATGCTTCCTTGTAAAAAGCAGAAGTATATTGTTAGAAGTGGATAGTAAAGGCTGGAAAGTGGACCGTAAACAATGAAAGCTGGACAGTATGTATGAGGTTTGATTAAATGTGGTATTTGGAAAAGCTTGAGAAAGAGGTTTATCCAAATACATTTAGAAAGATTGTTCGTTGAGCCAGTCCTTCGATTGGCTCTTTGAATAGTTGGAATGTGAAAACTTTTCATTTGGAAATAAAGCAATTTTCTATTTGATCTATATCATGTGAAAAATTATTCGAAAAGCATTCAATTCAAAAACTTCTATTAAAAAAATAAATCTCCCTATTGCATAAATAAATCAAAGATGATACTATAAGAAAGTCGCTTTTAGCCGAACATATTTTATAGCAAAAAGTGATAGAAAAAAGCTAAAATATTATATTGACATA
>NTXX01000028.1 GCA_002559145.1 Bacillus sp. AFS006103 | reverse complement strand
TTATTTCCATTTTTGGGGGATGTTTGGGAGTTTAGGGTATCCTGCCCCCCGGGGCAAAATTCCCCTAAACTCCTCTCACACCAGGCCTACTGGTCAATCTCTCCCCTTTTTTTCATACTTTGTCTAAATCGATACGATCCTCCATTAAGGAGGAAGATATGGGCCCTTTGGGTTAGTCGGTCCAGAAGAGCTGAGGTCATCTTTTCATCTCCGAATATAGAGGTCCAATCTGTAAATTCGAGATTCGTAGTTATCATGACACTAGCTCGTTCATAACGACTGACAAAGAATTGGAACAAGAGCTCAGATCCAATCTTCGTGAATGGCACGTAGCCAAGTTCATCTATAATCAGTTTTAATTTGAATATTTCTGGTATTATAAAGGTTCTAATTGCTAATGTAACTGTAACGATGGGAAAAGGAGCATTATTATAAATCATTTAACAATCTAAATATTAACAGCATACTCTTACTAATTATTCTGCTTACAATTTCATTGTTAAATCTTATTTTTCTTTTTATTTTCAAAATGATTGACTTTCCTAAATTTGAATAAATTGCATTATCTAAGTGTTACTCTTATGTTCCAGGACTTACTACCATATTTCCAATTGCCTCATCATAGGAAGAAAACTGAAATTTCCCCATTATTAAGCATATATATTTTATCAGCTCCTTTTAAACTTTCCAATCTATGGGTAATAATCAGGGTTGTTTGATCACTTTCCATTGTAAAATCTATTTTTCTTTCTGTAAGGTAATCAAGTCCAGATGTAGCTTCATCTAATATCAATAGTTGAGGTTTTTTTACTAACGCTCTTGCTATAGCAATTCGTTGTTTTTGCCCTCCAGAGAGATTTATAAATTTTTGACCTATAACTGTTTCATAACCCAATGGTAAATTTTCAATAAAATCATGAGCACTTGCGGATTTAGCAGCATGAATAATGTCATCCTGGCTAGCTAATAAATTCCCGAACTGTATATTTTCTTTTATTGTTCCGGAAAATAAATTACTATCTTGAAACACAACAGCTATTTTATCAAGGTAGGATTTTAAATTTAATTGTCTAATATTTGTTCCGTTAATAGTCATAGTCCCAACCTGTGGAAACCAGAATCCTAACAAAATATTTATTAAAGTTGTTTTTCCTTCCCCACTTTTTCCAATTATAGCTATAGTTTCACCTTTATTAATTTCAAGAGCAATATTATTCAATACACTTTTATCATGACCATAAGAAAGAGATACACCTTCTAATACTATTGGAAACAAATCTGTTTTAATTTCATTGAAATGGATAACTTCTTTTGGATTGTCAAATAGCTCAAAAACTCTTTTAGCTCCACCTAGACATCTTTGAAATTCTACATTTAAATTTAAAATAATGCTAATCGGACCAAACAAACCCATTAGGTAAGTTATAAAAACAATTAATGTACCTAATGACATTTCACCATTTTGTACTTGCTTCCCTCCAAAGTAAACAATAATTATAAAAACAAACCAATATATAATAAAATTAACATTTGAAGAACTAGCACTGATAAATTCTCTCTTTAGTTGTACCGGAAGTAACCTTAAATTTACCTGATTAAGTCTTTGAATATCCCAATCCTTTCGTAAAAATCCAATTATCTCCTTTGTATTTATTAAACTTTCTTGTGTTTTTTCGGTAATGTCGGAAATTATTAATTGTATTTTCTGAGATAATTTGTTTATCGGTTTTAAAAAGAATAAATTCACACCTAAATTTATAGGAATTAGGATAATAACTATCATTAGCAATTTAGGATTCAATAAGATTAATATGGTACTTGTTATCAGCAATTGCTGAATAATTGTAATGAAATTGGGTAAAATATTATTAAGAATATTTGTTATAAGTGATAGATCACTCTGAAAAATGGATAAGTACTCTCCAATACTTTTCTTGTTATACTCGGAAAATGATAATTCTCTTATTTGTGAAATCAAGTCATTTTTAATTTCAATAGTTATTTTTTGTGATATAAAAGTAATAATCAATTGTTTGGCTATATTAAGTGCAAAATAAATAATTGCTGCTAATGCTATTCCAAATATAAGTTTTGGGAGCAAATTAAATTGACCCTCTCCAAAAACATCATCAATAAGAATTTTATTTATAAATGGAAAAAAAGATTGTGTCAGAGATATTAGAAATATCAAAATTATGACTAAAAATATCTTAAATTTATGGCCTTTTGAATAATAAAATAATTTCATTTGGTCCCACCTATACTTTTTAAAAAACTTAAAAAAACTAGACCTACCCCAAAATTTAGTGGTAGGCCAGTTCTTAAGAAACGGACGCAAATAAAGCATCCAATACTCGGTGATCAAGGGACATTCACAGTAGGTTTGGAAAATCACTTGGCTTTTGAATGGTGTATAGTTTGGCATCGGCTAAATCACGAAGTCTTGGAGCAAAACGAAATCCTAACAAATGGCTTAAACCAAAAACTTGATCGGTATAACCGGCTGTATCAGTAAAGTGTTCCTCAATATTTAATTCTGTTTCATGATGAAGTAACCCATCGATGACATGTACTGCATCTCTTGCATTGGTATTAATGACTTTCGTATAAAAAGACGAAAATTGATCACTTGTAAACCTATAAATAGTTGCTCCTTTCCCTGTGCCGTAATGGGGATTTGCTTCGGCATGCAACGATGAAACACCAACTTGTACTCGCATTCCGTCAGATGAAGATGTGGTTCCATCCCCCCAATAAGAGGCTAGAGCATGCTTATGCTGAAAATTTACCAAAGTTGCCTGTGCTCGATTTATAGCATCGTCATACAAACGCCATTGTGCGGCATTGGCCAGCTGATGATAAGTAACTCCAGGTGTAGCATCTGCCATTTTAGTCAATCCAATATTCGTCCCCATTGCCATAAGCGCAGCCATTAAAATTACCTTTTCTTCTCCCTTTGGAGGGCGATTGGTGGAAGCATGTATTAACATTTCGTCAAACCCTGTCCAGTGCGCTACCTCCATTAAAAGATCAGTGAGCTTAATTCTTGGAAGCATATTATATAAGGATAAACTGAAGGTTCGTGCATCTTCTGGGGTATCCTTTTCCAAACGATCTACCCTAAGTTTTGCTTTTTCTATATTTACTCCTTCAAGACTATCAAGGTTATTTGAAACCCATGTAAAGCGTTCAGCTAGAGCTTTCCTTCTTTCCTCAAGGTATTCCTCTGCTGATGAGCGAACTGCCAATCTGGTATCTTTAAGATTGGTTGTTGTCCATTCATTTTTAGGAACAAGGTACTCCTCAAAGTCCTTATGAAGCCTACTACCGACTACAGATACGTCTCCTGAACGAATATGATTTTTTAATTCCGTTAGGGCAGCCATTTCATAATAATGTCGATTAATTGTTCCTTCCTCATCGTATACATGCTTTTCCCATCGTTTTGGGACGAAATCTAATGGCGCTCCATCTGGTACTTTTCTTTTTCCTGATTCATTCATCTCATTCAATGTTTTTAATGCACGTAATAATGGTTCTGCTGCATTTGTAGAACGAAATTCTAATGATTTAAGAAGAGTAGGGGTATACTTTCTTAGATAAATAAATCTATTCTCTAGCAAGTCAAGGTAATCATAATCCATTGGTCGTGCTAACTTTTTTGCTTCTTCAATGGAAGTAACAATTTTATCCCAAGGCATTACCTTTTCAATGGTACTAAATGGATCAAGCCCTTCATCTCGTGCTTGAATAAGCGCAGCCCCAATATCTGCAAAGTGAACAACCTTTTCATTAACTGCTTTTCCATTTTCTCTTTGCATTTCCTCTTGTGTTTTGCGACCTTTCGATTGTAAAATCATCATTTGTCGATCATGAATCTCAATTGCTTGGTCAATTAAGTCCTGACTTAGTGTTCCTAGATATGCTACAAGAATGGCATATTTCTTATTTTCTTTAAATCTGCGAAATGAATGGGGTTCATAACGTGCTCCAATACGTGATAATTGAAGCAATCGATTGGGATGTACTTCATGTATATTTGTCGGAAGTTTCAAATCCCGAATATATTCCAAACGCTTTATTACTTTTAGAAAAGCATCAGGTGATGACTGGCCGGGAATTTCCCTCAACCATGCTAATGGGGTTTTCCTGCTCTCCGCAAGTGGATTGATAAATTCATCCAACTTTTTCTTTTGCCAGCTTGAAAGGGACCCGGTTAAGGATTTAAAAATCTTTTCCTCTGCTCTCCGACGGGTTTCCCACACAAGTCGCTCTATTGTAGTCATTCCAGGAAGAATTATTTTTCGATTCCTAAGTTCTTCTTTAACAGTTCGAAGTAGATACATGGAATTGCCATTTTGAAGAGCATGTTTCAAAAGATACTGGGATAACTCCCGATATGTCCTTACAGAAAAATTCTGGTATCCATATACCTGTCGAATTTCTTCCATATGTTCATGCTTAGTTGGGTCACGTTGGGCATATAAAGAAAAAGAATCGGGATTAGCATCTATTTGTTTTGCTATGTATTGGATTACATAATCTGGTATAGGTTCGACATCTGAGAGAGACCAACCGGGATAGCGCAATACACATATTTGGACAGCAAATCCTAAACGATTATGATCTCTTCTATGTCGTTTAATAACTTCCAAGTCATATTGCGAAAAAGTATAATAGATTTCCATCTCGTTCGGTTATATCGGATGGAATCCGTACAAATTCAGCTCTTTGGTCTGCTGTAAGTAATTCTTTCCCTCTTGATGCCATTTCCTCCCCATCCTTTCGTATTCAAAGACTTATTTCTTTTCTAAATATCGATAAACAGTTGTTCGGGAAACACCCCACCTTTGAGCAATATCCGTAATGGGCGTCCCATTTGCCACTAATGTCTTTAACATTTCTAACTCTTTCTTATCTAACTTCTCTGGTCGTCCTCCTAATCGTCCTCTGGCTCTTGCTGCAACACGGCCAGCTGCTGATCGCTCCTGAATAAGATTACGCTCAAACTCAGCAAAGGCTGCAAATAGATGAAACATAAGTTGCCCCGTTGCACTAGCCTTGTCCATCGTAATGTTTTCCTGCAAGCTGTGGAAACTAATACCTCGGTCATTAAGGTCATTCACAATTTTAATTAAATGCTGCATATTTCTACCTAATCGATCTAAGCGCCAAACTACTATCGTATCACCAGAGCGTACAAATCGAAGGGCTTCATCCAATCCTTGTCTTTTATCTCTTGCTCCACTAATTTTATCTGTAAATATTTCTTCACAACCATGTTCTCTAAGAGCATCCAATTGTAAATCAAGATTTTGAATGCCTGTTGAAACACGAGCATATCCCACCTTCATTAAATTCTCCCCCCATTTTTTATTTTTTCAGTTTTATCGCATCATAACTTAATGTTAGGGGTAATATCTGAACGTAGATTTCTTTATAGGGTTTATGAACACATATAGTAGATAAAAAGCTAGAAAACTATTTAAATTTCTCGATGTACAGAAAGGGATGGTTTTCTGAACAATAATATTTTAGCGTTCTTTCCAGACTTTATCTGGTTTGGGCCAATAAAAAGAATAAAAATAAAAAATATATGAACAAAGAACTGAATGATAATTATGAATTTTTAAAAATTATTTAACACCGGAAGGAAAAAATTGGTTTTTAGCAGAATTACTACATTGTAAATATAAATTACGCCGGAATTGAGGATGTTGATATTGAATAACATAAAAAAAATTATTTTTATCCTAGTTGCCTTATCAATAGTATCCAGTCTTTTTTACTTAGGGTTTAAAAATGAAAATAAAGCAGCCTCTGATGTGAGTAATAAAGAATTATCCCTTAAAGAGGCAATTAATCTTGGATTAGATAGAGCCAAAAAATGGAATGAAAATGCTTCTTTATCGAGAGTTAGCAGTGTTGATGAAAAAATGGGAGGTTCAAGAGGAGGAACAGGGAAACGGTATAAATGGCATTTAAATTTTATGGTTCCAGGTACAAATAAAGCATTGCTCTTAGGAATTTCAAAAGGGGAAATAAGTACGTTTCAAGAGTATGAAGAACCCAATGATGGAGGGTATCTAAAATTAGATATTATTAAATTTGATAGCCCTCATCTACTGAAAATCGCAAAGCAGAAATACGCTCTTCAAAAAGGTGTCGATTGGGCCACAGGGTACCAGTTTACACTTTCCCGTGATAACAACGGCAAACCTACTGTAACCATATTTGGACTAGATAAGGATAACCTTTTTACACGAATTAATTTAGATCCTAAAAACGGGAAAATAACGAGTGCCATACACAAAGTACCAAACGGAGGAGGGTTAATCAAAGTACGGTTGGGAACAAATAAATCTGAAATATCAAAAAAAAGTATGGCTATAAAGGGGATTTTAGCGAAAAATGATGGTTTAGTTACTTGGGGAGATCGAAAGCCAAGAGTGTTTAATTCAGCAGTACAGCCTTTCATAGAAGTAAGTAATAACCATGGGAAGTCTTGGACTCCACTGGATTTTAATGAGAATATACAAAATGCTTGGGTTTCTGATAACGAATTATATGCTGCAACTAAACTAGGAATCTGGCATATTGGAACCTCTGAAAATAAAACAAAAAGAATTTTAACATTAAAAAGGAAGATTGAAAAAATTGACTACTCTCAAAATAATAACATGGCAGTTTTATCTAACAACTATATATACACAACAACCGATAGTGGTAAAAAATGGGATAAAATTTTCCTACCCGAACCTATTATTTCACTTCTAATTTCGGATGGAGGTAATTTGATACTTTTTACAAACGATCGAAAACTTCTCCTTAAAAAAGCTGATAAATGGGATACTCTTAAAATGACTGCAAGTGAAGTTGCAGTGTCAGATATAAAGGTAGTTGGGGATAATTTATTCCTCGCAACAAATAATTCATTGTTAGTTTATAATCTTAAAAATAATAGATGGAACAAAATAAAAATCAATGAACAAATAATTCAATTAATTAAAAAGAGAAACAATTTATTTGGGATTTCAGAAAATGGAGCGATTTATTTAATTAAACTTGTTGGAGGTGATGCTAATGGATGGATAGCCGAAAGGTTGTTCGAAGGAACAGAGGGGATTGTTACAGATTTGGAAGTCGCACAAAATGATTTCTTTATAGGAACACAACCAGATTATTTTTGGGAACCTATGAATTGAAGAGGAACTCTTTTAAATTATAATGTACATAATTTAAAAGAATGAGAATTTTTAAACCAAGATTCAAGAAAGAAGAAGAAAATAATTTATTACCTTCATAGGGGGAGGAATTTAAAATGAAAAAGAAAATGAGTATATTGTTTATTGTTTGTTTAATATTTTCTTTAGCGCCTCTAACCGGAAATGCTGCTTATTTTGAAAAAGCTAGTGAAAATGTGTCTGCTTATTCTGCAAGTCATTATAAAGCAAATGGAAGTATTAGAAAGACTGCCCATGGTGTAACTCCATATAATGGTTCTGCAGCGATGAAGGCGACAACAGTCAGTGGTTCAGTCCCATTCGGATCTCAAGCCATAACACCACAATATATAACAAATTACAATGGGTCTAGCAAAAACACTTTTTATATCGAAGATACAGGCGTCTCTTCACTCCTATCAGATTATGCTATAGATGTTTGGTGGGGGTGGTGCCGTGAATATGCTTATAATAATTCTGATCTCAATTTGGGTTGCAGCAAAACTGAACCTGCCTACGTAAGTGCAAAAAATTGGGGAGATCCATTAATGAGACTTAAATTCTTTACCAATTAATTTAGGGATATCAATTTTGTTGTTTGACTCAAAAATTTGTTATTGAAAATAGTAGAAAGTTTAAATTACCAAAGTCCAATCATAAAGCCAATTTTTCCTACGCTATGGGGAAAATTGGCTTTATTGATGGACACTAATTGGGCCATAGTCTTCCATCAAAGCTTTTTAAGATTTAAAGGACTGCTGTTTATTTTACAGCCAAGATGTAATTCGATATAGTCAAAACTAAATTTACAAAATCATTAATATAATTATCAGGAAACACAAAAAATCAAATGCCGGTGATGTCTTAACGTATGAAAAATTTATTCATGTCGAATTTTGCTTAGCGTATGTTTTCCGCGTTTTGTTGGTGGGACCCCTTAAAGGGCGCGATTGTTGTATAACCTTTAGATTTAAACGACTTTATTATTTTTTAATCGACTATATTTTTTAAACAACTTTATTATCATGAAACATTAGCACCCGCCATTAAGTGAATGCCAGGGTGCTATTCCCCTTTTTCGGGGGATGTGCAAAAACACCCTTAAAGCATCTCACATACACTTATCAGAATTGTTTAAATGGTATTTACTCCCATAGTGCCCCCTCATCGTTCGAATCGTTTCCAAACCCCTAAAAACGCTTTAATAAACGCATTTCATCTGTGTAAACGCTAGGTGTTTTTATTCTCTAAATTCATTGATACGACTGCTTTTATGGCGTCTACAAAGGGGACTGAATTAGACATAAATTTTTCCAATTCTCTAAACGGGATACGGCAAGAATTCGTTCTTTTTGGGGCCACTCATTACAGGTGAAAATTTTTTAGACTTTCGTTACAGGGGAACGGAAACGATTCGAGGATTAAGGGGACACATAAGAAGAAATTTCCAAGTTTTATGACATATCTTATTCTATTTCTTTTATCTTTCGATAAAACGCTGCCTGGCTAACCTCTGTAATTGCGTAAATCTCTTTTAGGGGTACCGACAGCTTTCCACGCTTGTTGGCGGTACCCCATCATCAACTTTCTTAATTGTTCATCTATTTAACCTTTTTTGTTCTTTTGTTAGATAAATAACATTACTAGGTCGATTTATACCAGGCAATAGGAGGGTATCCATAAAGCTATCTTTAAAGTTCAAAAAGTTCCATGGCTTTATAGCAAAAAATGCTTCAATTAAACTGACTAATATTAATTCTTGGTAAATCTTCGAGCCAACTCCGGGTTTCCCACTATGTTCCCAGGGTACCATTTCTTCTTTTATCATCAACGGAACATTACCAATTATTTTCCACTTTCCTTCGTCTAAATCTTCTGAACGAGTAGTAATTACAGATACCACGATTGATTGAATGATTTCTTCGACTAACAAAATATTCTCACTGTTCATTTTTAATATAGCACAAGTTACTGATTTTTTACCTTTATGCCATAATATCTGTCCATAACCATAGGAACCATTAGATAAAGGTATGGAAAAAACATCTCCATCTTTCCATTTTTGAGGTTTCGGGCGTTTCCAATGAATCAGAATGTTTCTAATTTTTTCTACATCTTCATCATTTAGCACTTGGTGATATGGAGGAATTAATAATTGATTTATAAGAATTGCGACTTCAAGAATATGTTCACCATGTTTAGGGTTTGAAGTTATAAAAATACAACCAGCTTCAGCATCAATTTTAATTTTTTTATAAACTTCATTATTATATCTTTTTAATGCTTCACGTAATTTTTGTTCAGCTTCATAATTCGTTTCAAGGCCAAATTCTTCTGCCAAACTTTGGGCAATCAAAAAATTTTGGTAGCCAACGCTAGGTAAATTAATTTTTACATCCCCTACTTCTACAGTGCAATTTTCATTTATAACCATAACTAATCCTCCGTTTTTTTATTTTTCAAAGAAAAATTATACATTCATTGAATCAAGATTCATTTAAATCTCGATACCATTCATGAATATAAAAAAGAACCGGCGACAATTGAAATTCTTGTCGCTCAGTTCTTGAAAAGGTGTGTGATTTAAATATAGGATAAAAATTGATTAGTTAGTCAAGAACTTATAATTATTTAATTTTGAAAAATTACTTGTCCTTAAAAAGCAGGGAACCAATTTCTACCAAAATATTATTTACCATCTTACATAGGTTTCCCCACCAAGGTCACTCCATTTCTTTGGTGAAATAGCGTTAATTTTATTTTGTAATGTACCATTCATGCTCTTGGCACCACCATGCATATTAATATAATGTTGTTCCCACCAACTTAATTGGCTCAATCTTATATTTTGCTTCAACCTAGCAAATCCATATGTTAAACCTACCTTTTTGCCGTTAGACTTATGTGCCGCCATACGGATTGAATAAGAAGTTGGACTTTTAGATTTTCCAACATACTTTAACCCTACAGTTCCTCTTGGACCAGCGACAACTCTTCTCATATAAATTATACCTGTTGCTGGGTCATTATTAGATCTGCTAATTAATTGTCCTACTCCAATTCCAGCTCCAACTGCAGCTAATCCGGCAACTGTAGCATATACGACAGAACCTTCTATTACACAGGCATCCCAAAAGCAATGTCCACTAGAATCAGTATATATTAATGGGTTATTATCGGTATATGCATATAGATTCATACTAAGTGGGTCATCTAACTTCCCTTTGTACGTATCCTCTGTTATAAACCGTCCTAGGCTCGAATTATAGTAACGGGCCATTAAATAATATAAACCTGTTTGCTGGTCAAAACGATAACCTGCGTAGCGATAAGGGTTAATATCTTTCATTGTTCCTGTTGAAGAAGTTATCTTTCCCCACGCATCATATTGATATTGGGCTACTATATTTCCGTTCTCATCTGTTAGAGCTGTTACATCTCCATGCCCGTTCAAATGATAATAATATGTTTTTCCACCCTTAACCATTGTTACTGGATTACCTTGATCATCCCAGGAATATTCTACAATTACATTGGTACTTGCATCTGTCTCAGCGATAACTTTATCACCGGCATAATAGAAATTTGTTGTACCAGTTGATGTTGTCATACTTGTACGGTTACCTTTGTAGTCGTAAGTAAACTTAGCCAAAGAGCTTCCATTCTGGTCTTTTACTTCGATCAGCTGGTTATTTTCATTGTAAACAAATGTTTTATCGCCGTCGTTCGTAAGGTTACCATTCTGGTCATACGTATACGCTAGGCTGTTAACACCGGTTAACTCATTTGCGGCACTATATGAATAAGTCGTTGTTGTAGAAGAAGTATCTTTTGTCTCAATTTTCTTTGTACGGTTGCCAACTGCGTCGTATTCATATGAAATTGTAGTTCCATCCGTTAACGATTCTTTCGTTAATTGGTTTAGAGCATCGTATTCATAGGACATTGTCCCTTTATCTGTTACAACGCTTGTTTGGTTTCCATTGGGGTCATAGCTATATTTATAAGAGTCTAATATGTCCCCAGTATTTTTGTAATTTTTCAATTCGTTTATGCGATTGCTACTATCATATTGAAGGGAAGCATAGGAATTGTTTGCTCGTTTAACGGAAGTTACATTCCCGCGTTCGTCATAGACAAACTTTGCTCGATTCGAACCGTTTCTTGCTAACGAAATTAGTTGATTTAACTTGTTATAAGCATAATCTAAAGAAACAGTTGTTGTCCCTGATGGGAATTTTACAGAATTAGGATTACTATTAGAATCATAAATGTAATCGATCGGAAAAGAATCACGAGATTCTTTGGTCAATCGATTATTACTGTCATAGGTAAAGGTAGTTTGTTTGCCTAATGCATCTGTAACTGAAGTTAAATTTTTATTCGCATCATAAACAAAATCCCATTTTTTTACGCTATTGACATAGGTAGCGCTTAAACGATTTAAATCATCATACGTGCTAGTAATCGAATCCCCTTTTGGGTATACGATCTTTGTTTGGTTCCCATTTTTATCGTAATTAAATTGGGTAATCTGGTTTAACGGGTTTGTAATTTTAGATAAATGATTAAACTCATTATAACCATAATTAGTTACATTGCCTTTCGCATCGGTAACGCTTGTACGGTTTCCATTTGCATCATAACCATAAGAAGTAATTCCCGTTTTTGTATCAGTAACTTTCGTCAGTAAATTACGACCATCATATGCAAACGAAGTCGTTTGTGCTTTTGCATCTTTAACGCTAGTACGATTACCAACAGCATCATAACCGAACGTAATGGCATTTCCAAGCGGATCTTTGATACTTGTTACATAATTTCCCCCTGCATCATAAGTGTTGGAGGTAATGGACGCTCCAAGTTCAAGACGCATCGCATCAAACCATGCAGTTCCAGTCTGGTTTTTATAATAATAGTACACATCAATATAATCAAACGTCGCTTTAGGATTGACTTCTGCTGCGACATGCTGCCAATCAGATGCTGTTTTACTAAAATCGTTGGCATTAGTCCAATCGAATGCGGTTCCATCGGTATAATGGATGCCTACCTGCAGGGCATAATCGCCACCGTTAGGATTTGCTCCCACTTGTTTGGACCATCCTGAAAACGTCAATTTCGTATTGGCATCCCCAGAAATATTAATGTGCTGTTTGATAAATTTATCCTTTCCAGTTTCCCCTGTCATTTGGAAAGAAGATTCGCCAATATAAACGTTGTCATCACTTTGATTAACGTTTTGAATGATTTTGTCATTGGCAGAAAGATTGCCGCTAGTTTCCCAGTTTTCAGGCATACTTGGTGGATTGGCATCCATTCTTTCATAACTTGAGTTATCAACCAAGTTATAAGCTGAAAGAGTGGTTCCTTTTTCCAACTGGACGCCGTCAAAATGAGCAGTACCAGATCCAGCATTAAGACCAACAGATACTCGAATAGAATCCGTTCCACTTGGCACATCGGAAACAACAGCTTGGACCCTAGTCCAGTCATGAGTACCCTTCAAACCAAATGAGTAGGATGTAGGTTCAATTGGAGTTCCTTGCGTATCCAGGTATTCAATTTTTATTAAAGCGGTGCCGGCCGTGTTTTCAGTTTTTATATAGGCACTAGCAATGTATTGATCGCCAGCCGTATATTTAATCTGCTTGGAGCTGACAATCGCCCAACCGGTTGGATTGGAAATGCTAACTGCCTTAATGCCAAACCTCTTCGTAGTGGACCAACCAAAAGTGGCAGTTTTTTGGTCCTGCATATACTTAGTCCATCCATCTGGCCAGTTATCGCTATTCTTATCCAGTTCAAAGCTCGAGTTTGATAACAGGTTGTCGGCCGCTGACATAGGATGGGTATCGTAAAGGAGGTTCCCTTTTGAGTCATACCGACCAGCAGTCGTTTGAATGTTTGGATCAGTCGTTTCCATTTGATTGTTATTTCCATCGTAATCGTTGGTACTAGTATTTTGATTGAAATCAGTTTCTTTTGTTATGTTGTTCTGGCTATCATATTCATACGTTGCCTTCTGGTTATCTGGGAGCTGTTCCCCTGTTAAATTTCCATTTGTGTCATATGTGTAAACATAACCTTTTGTTAAAGAAGGATTAATTTTAAAATTATTACACGTATTACTCGAGTCTTTACTTAGATTCGCATCAATCACTGTCGTCAAATCATTATTATCGTTATAACAATATTGTGTGACAGCTTTACTCGACACATCCTGCGGGTTTTCCGTGATTTTTACAACATTTCCATTCGGATTTGTTGTATAGTCAACCTTTTTTCCTTCTCCATCTGTTACTGATGTTACAAGATTCGTTGTATCATAGGAATACGTTGTTTGACTTGTATTGGTAACGCCATTGGTTGTGATTGGTCTACTAACACTGGTCACACGGTCTAATGTGTCATATACAATTGTAGTTTTAATATTGCTTGGATCAATAATCCCAGTCAAATTATGATCTGTATCATACGTAAAAGTAGTTGTTTTCCCTTTTGCATCTGTAACTTTTATTAGATTACCAGAGTTATCATATTCGTAATTAGTTACCCTCCCTGCAGGATCCGTCACACTGGATACATATCCATTTGTACCATAAGCGATGGCGGTTTCCCTTAAGGATGCATCTTGGACTTTTGTTAACCTTCCAGATGTATCATATATAAAAGTAGTTTTATTTCCATTCGTGTCTACAATTGAACTGATATTCCGATTGGAATTAAAATTGGTTTTAGTACCGTCGTTATCAGTAATCGTATAAGTGCCATCACTGTTTTTAGCTAAATCAAGATAGATACCCACGGGCGATTCATATCCGCCACCGACTTTTTCTCCAAAAATTTGGCGTGTACTATCTTCATCTACATAAGTGATCGGGCCGCTTCCTTTATCTGATAAATACCTTTCCCAATTGGTAAACCATCCGTAACCGAATATTCCTTTTGTTTGCGATTTTCGGTTATTAAAAGTGCGAGTGAGACTTACTTCAGGACCATTCCCTGGAATATCGATATCTGTTTCCTGATAAAAAAGATTTCCATTTGCTGGGTTAACTCCGTCATTGGTTGTTAACCAAAATGATTCTGCA
This sequence comes from Bacillus sp. AFS006103, assembly GCA_002559145.1. GTDB lineage: Bacteria > Bacillota > Bacilli > Bacillales > Cytobacillaceae > Neobacillus. The sequence goes on along the minus strand of NTXX01000028.1, from coordinate 91,333 downwards.
CCGATGGGCTCTACTCGATAGTTAATTGTCAGGCGAGGAGTGTTTGTTCCACTATTCACACTGTTAAAAGAACGATACGGTGATGTGGCTTCGTTCTGTTGTTTCAGCATGAAACCATAATTTGCTTGGTAACCGTTATACCAGTCCTTCGCAAGAGTTGTAATGTCCCAGCTCCAATAAGCATTATACGTATTGCTTGTCACAGTGGATTCTTTTGTACTTGATGTTGCTGGCTGTGAATTCCATGTTACAGATGCAGGCCAATCACTGTTGATTCGGTATAAATCAACCGAAACCTGCTGCCCATCATTATTTGTTTGATACGCATTAAACGTCGCACTCGTAATTGAACTATTGCTAGGAAGGCTAGGCAGATAGAATCTAGCAAGAGCCCTTGTCGTTCCAAATGTACTATTATAGCCTGTGTCCAAATAGGTATTGCTTGAATAAATGGAATCAGGAGAATTACTTGCGACAAAGTTGTCCCTTAGAATGTTCCAATCATCAATCGTAGGATCAATCGTTACTGGAAACTTTGTCTTGGGATCCTTCAAAAATTCTGGGTCAGCTACCACATCTACAAATGTTTTTCCATTCTCTTGACGTAGCTGAAGGGTAACCTTTTCAGAATATTTTCCATCTGCATCGGTCATAAAAGGGTTTTCGAAAAACCATACTGGATTTCCCTTTGAATCTTTGAAAACAATTGTTCCATTCTTTTCTTTATTAGCTGTAACATCTTTTTGTTTTAGTTCAAAACTAAAAGTGTTATTATTTTGGTATTGATTCAGAACAATATCCTCTTTGACTGTTCCGCCGTTTACACGGTAACGAATATCGGTATCCTGTAACATCCCTTTAAATGTCACTTCATTTTCTTTAATAGTTCCCGGTACCTTATTAGCAGCTACTGGTACAAGGCCGATACTTTTTCCGTTTTTTTCAACCGTTACGAGCTCGTCATTTCCAGATTGTTGGGCGAACAAGGTTTTTACATCATTCGCAGTATTTTCAAACTTATCAAGTTTGGAAGGACTGTTTTTTAATTTATTGTCAACTTTTTTCCACTTTTTATCGGATGAATCCTGGTAAAACTGTTGATTCATGAAGATTTCTTCTGTGAAGCTTCCATCGGGATTTAAATATCTGGTTGAAAATGAAGTACGTTTACTGGTTAGTTCCAGTTTCTCCTTTGGAAGTTTGCTTGGCAATTCACCAATATCTGCAATTAAAGTTTGCTTCTTTGGTGCTCTTTTTGCTTCTCCTGGTGCTGCTTTTGCAAAATTTGGCCCTATTAAGCTAAAAATCAGGCAAAATGATAAAACAATTGCCACATAACGATAGAATGACCTAAATAAAGGCATGTAATATACTTCATCCTCTCTCAATTTATGTACTAATCCGGATAGTCCAGATAATTATACCTAGATTATTAAATATTGGATATAGAGTAAATAGTGGTAAAAAGGTAAAGGATTTACCACTATTTTGTAATCTTAATTGAAAGAAGTTTTACCTTGAAAATCACCCTTTCCTCCTTACAAAAGATAAGTCTAAAAAGTTTTGTATTCTATCTTCTCCGTAAAACCCACGCCTTTACATAGTCCTTTGATAAGTCGTAAATGATGCGATGGAGTAGCTGTTGTACTTCCAACTATATTTGCTACATCACATACACATAATTCATCTTCTACGCTTAAGGCGTAGGCAATTTTAATCCTAGTGTCATCGGATAAAGCTTTAAATATTTGTGACATCTCGGCTGAACCCCGTATTCACGCGTTGATAAACGCGTTTCATCTGTGTAAACGCTAGGTGTTTTTCAGGCGTTTTTATTCTCTCAATCCAATGATATGACTGACTTTATGGCGTCTACAAAGGGGCCTAAATTAGACAATAATTTTTTCAATTCTCTAAACGCCTTAAAATCGCGTTATTTCAAATAAAAAAATCCAACACCTTTCACAGGGCTGGAGTTCTTTTTATATCGCTAATTCAAATGATTGTTGGATTTCTTGTATTAATTTTTCTGCACCTTCACGAGAAAGGATTAATTTACCCTCAGCAAGAATTAAATTTTTATCAGAAACGTCACCTGTTACTACACAGGTCATATTGGGTTTATATTTTTTCAAGATGATCTGATCCCCATCAACGTAAATTTCGTGAGAATCTTTTTCTTCAATATCAAGTGTACGTCTTAATTCGATAGGGATTACCACACGACCTAATTCATCAACCTTACGAACAATACCTGTAGATTTCATTTAAACATTCTCCTTCTCAATAAATAATAAAATATATCTCTATTAAAATACTAATTAATTTCTATATTCGTCAATTTGTATTAATATCCAGCTATTTAACTCTTTTAACCTTTTAATATCCGATTAATTTTATTCTCGACCTGTAAATTGCCCAACAAACTCAACATCATCTATTTTCCAACCTTGCTCTTTCACATAGATCAAGGACGTTTTGACAATGACTGTTTCCGTGTTGGTAACATTATTAAATTCTGTGCTTAGCTTAAATTCATTAAAAAATTCAGCTTCTGTCTTTGAAGATTGATATTCAAAAGGCTTTAATCCTACCATTGAAGATTGAACTGATTGGTCCGAATTCGGAAGTTCCATGCCCGAAGGGTGGGTTGCCTTATATCCCTGATCGGTCATGAAAGGCTTAATATTCTTATATCGTTCAGCGGTCGTTTGGTAGGTGAAAAAGTTTGTTAGAAATTTTCTGTTTACCTCTAATGCGTCCGTGTTTTGGATAGATGATAAGGAAGCGATCTTCTCTTCGTAGTTGCTTTGGTTCGCTCTGACTTCTTGTAATTGTGTTCGTAAACTGAAGGCATACACAATAAAAACGGCAGCAGCAATAAATCCAAGCATTAGTAAAATATAATTTTTCTTTTTATTTGGTTCTATGACGTCTCACCTCCATTACTGAATCCGTCTAAAACCTAAGAAGGGATACAAGCTTTTCCATTGTTCAACAGAAGAATAGGACGTTCCATTACTGTCATTAGAATTAATGAATTTCCCATCTCCCACATACATTCCAACATGGGAAGCTCCTGGTTTGTAGGTAGAGAAGAAAACTAAATCGCCAGGCTTAATTTGATCTTCAGGAACGGGTATCGTTTTATCGTATTGTGATTGAGCTGTCCCGGACAGCTCAATTCCAACTTGTGCGAAGGTGTATTCTATTAACCCTGAACAATCAAATCCTCCTGCTGCTGGGGTTCTACCACCCCACACATAAGGTCGCCCAAGAAACTGATTCATAATAGCAAGGACTTCCTCCACATCAAAACGTTGAGTACCGTCACCTACAACGACAACGCTGTCATTTTCACCATTGTAATAGCGAAGCACATGTTCCACATAATTCACGTCACCGTATCCGGACCAACCCATTTTAGCAGCCATCAACTGACTAAATTCACTAGCTGTTTTTTTGGAATATCCCCCACGCTGTAATGCGTAATCAATAAAGCCATTTCCGAAGTTGTACGATTGCAAAGCTAGGTTTATGTCGCCTTTGGCTTGCTTCATTACCTTTGCAAAATGTTCCACTCCGATTTGAATCGAATATTCAGGGTCAGTAATGGTTCCAGGAGGAAGTCCAATTGATTCCGACGATTGCATCACATCTAAATGCCGTCCTCCTGATTCTTGTTGAATAAGAGCCATGATAAGCCCCACATATTCACCAATTCCATATTCCTCTGCATATTTCCTTATAAGAGGTTCATACCGCAAGACGTCAGCCGCTACTTGCGCTGTCCCTCCTGTTCCTTCTCCTGAAATGCCCGAATCAAATTGATTCTCTCCGCCTAAGCTAATAGAAATAAATAAAGCGATTCCGAAAATAAATGTGAGAAGAAGAAGGATACCAGCAATAATCCAAGTCAGAGGGTTTTTAAGAACGGCTATGGTTTTAGCAACTTTTGCCCCCTTCTCCAAAACACCTTGCATATGCTCTCCTTTCTAAAAGCAGTTCTGACACAATGAAACAGGTCATTGTTTATAAAATGAAATGTAATTGCGTCATAATGCTTTTCTCCAACATCATTTTCGTTGTTTAGTTCTTGTTGGGTTTCTACTTTCTGATTTCTTGACATTTTCAGTAGATGGATTGGCATTTCGCGATTTAATTTGTTGTTGAGCTTCCCATTGAGTGAGATGTTTGCCCGATTCTCTTGAAGCTGCTACTTCATTTTTACTATCCATTCTTCCTGACGGACTACGGTGAGAGGAAGGTTTAACCTCTTCGTTTTTTCTAGCTTCTCGGGCCGCCCGACTAGAATTACTACTCTTATTAGCGTCTTCACCTTTTCCACTTTTGTAATCATCTAAATGCACAATAGCAGCACCAGCATTTCGTGAAGCTGAACGTGGGGCTGCTCCTGCTGCCAATGTAGCAGCTGCAGTTTTCCCACCTTTACCAGTAGCTTGTTGCCCTGGATTGTTGCTAGAGCCTTGTTTTTGAGGGGTATTTTCTCCCCCTGCATTTCGGTGTTTTGATCGGATTCCACTCGTTACTGTACCAGGTGTAGCAGTTATAGCCGTTTTCCGTCCTGCTCCTTCTTCTCCTGATTGAAACCCTTCTTGACGATTTTTATAAGCTTGCCCTACCATTCTTTTTGCCCCTTTGAAACCCTTTTCGCCAGCGTCACCCATTTTACTAAAGGAGTTTGTTGTCGCTCTCTCGACGATTTGCTGACCTTGTATCATCCCCGCTGAAGCAACTTCGAATAGTTCAGAGCGGTATTTAAATAAGCCCCACATAGTAATACATATCAAGAAGACGACAAATGCATAGCCTTCTACTCCATTCGTGACTTTGACCGATTCATAAAGCAAGCTAACAATTCCCGTAATGACAGCGATTAAAAGCACCAATCCTGCTTTCATCAGTAACACGCCTACTATCTTTTTTCCGTGATTTAATGCACTTTCACTATAAGAAGGGATTAACGAAAGAACGAGTGGAATTCCCGTGAAGATCACTAATGCTAAGAACCATACTTGAAGCAAAAACTTAAAGATTCCTAACAACAAAACAGGAATAGAAAGGGCAATGGTGGAAATGATCGTAACGATTAAATACCCAAATCGTTCACCGCTAAAATCCGGTGTCATTTGCTTGTTGTTAAAGTTGGCTACTTCATCACTTACAATAACTTTTCTTTCCTCTTTTCCTTCCTTTGTATAAGGCTTAATTTCCAAAAGTTTATCTACTCGGTTTGTATCCTCACTTACAATGTCCGCTTCTTTCGTTGAGCCATAATTTAAAAGTAAATACGGACGCTTGACCATAAGATTAAACAATTGATTTTCTAATACCGCCATTCCTTCTTTGGGATTATAGGCTGCGTTGCTGTCAAATCCATCAGAACTAACAAGAACGTTTACCGAGCTGGCAATCCCTTCAAGTTCCGCCCCTCTGTCATTCAGCCATTTGATATTTCCTGTTGCATCAGAATAAAACCAAAAGGTGAGAACCATGATAGCCAAAGCACCAACGATTGCTTTTACCGCATGCCCCGCTTGTTGATTGACAAAATAACGCCATGCTGCGGCTCCTCCTACAAAAATGACAAACAAAGATAAGAAAGTCCCTGACATAATTTCATAGATTCGTTGACTCATAATTCCTGCTTCGCTTGCAATGATACTAATTAAATCGAAAGACATAAGCTGATCAATTGAATAAAGGGTAAAGCTAGCGACTGTTTTATTAAACCCCCACATTCCTTGATTAATGGCATGTAAGGCATTATCACCAGTATCTTTAAGACTGTCCCCAATATTCGCTTCCATCCTGTAATGATCGAGAGGATATTCCTTGCTTTCCAATGTCACACGGCCAACGGTTTCTTCTTTTTTCTGAACAGTCGGTGAGATATCATCCGCAAGTGAAGCTGTTGGCATTAGGAGAAAAAGTAACGCAAAACATATCCCTATTCCCCGTTTCAGGAATTTCATCCAATCCCTCCTATTTACAGTTGATACAAGCTTCCCGTTCAAATTTCTGTTTAATTTCATCACGGTTAATATCCAAACTTTTACTTGTATCAACTTTCCACATATCAGCTTTTTTACGGAAAACAATATTGTCCTCTACTGCATTATCACCATTCGGATTGTCAAAATCCGCAAAAACATAATATTGCTTTAATTCTTTATCGTAGTATAATTCAAAACGAATATTTTCATATTTCAGACCTGAATCTATTTTCTTAGTAGTCTTATGAACCTCATACGAACCCTTCTCATAGATAAATTCTTGCTCTTTTTTATAATCTCGATCAAACTTGGCTTTTTCCCACTTATATGCGATTTTTGCAATTTCTTCAGGAGAAGTTCCCTGATTGCACCCCGCTAATAGTGCCATCAAAGCAATAAATAAGATTAATAATTTTTTCATCAAATAAATGCCTCCTCGGTTTCTGCTCTGCCTCGGTCCTTTTCTTTTGTATTGAAGGCACTAATCCATTCGTTAAACAACACATCCGTTTGAATTTTGGCAGTACGACCGTACATATCTTCTACAATACACTGACCTTCTGTCAGGTTTTTCAGCATATCCCGATTCTCTTTGTTATCCTCCATGCCTAGAAACTCAATGATATTGGCTGCTTCTTCTGTCGTCTTTGCTTTAAAAGCAAATTTCGTTCCTATATTTTCTTTAATTTGTGGCTTGTTATATTCATAAGTGGACTGTGTAATGATATAAACGGCTGAGCGTAAGGAACGGCCAGTACGCAACAATTCATTAATGAGTCGATCACCAGCGCCCGTATTCATCAACATCCACGCTTCTTCGAAAATGGTTAACTTCACGACCGAATCATCACGGGCAAATTTCGTGGCAAATTTCGCTAATGGCTGCATGAGGGCAACGGCAATGTGTTCATCTCGAGTGGCAGCCTTTTCGCCTTCATCTGGCAGATTCAAGTTTTGAATCTGCAGGATATTTACTTGTTCATTAAGGCTAATCCCTTCCACATTACCATCTGAAAACATTAATTTGGCAATCCCATTTGTGCCGATTTCATAAAGCAAGTCACCTACATTTTGAACATCTTGATCATCAGAATCTTGTAAATAGCGAACAACCTTTAAAAGCCCTGGCTTTTTGTCCTGCTGCATAATATGTCGGACACCTTTATAAATGGAAGTTTTAACATTCCGTTCATTGGACTGAAGCTCCGATAAATATTCAAGAATGCCTACAGCTGCATCCTGAGCTTCCTCTCCTTCAAGAAAGGTAAGAGGGTCAAGCTTCCCAGCATCCTTCCTTTCACTCGATAGAGTGATATAGTTAAAGCTTTCAATTAACTCTTTGAAAAATGGAGCTGTACGCTCCATTTCAGGCGTAAGCGCCTGTTTGAATTTTTTTTCGACTTCGTTTTTTGGGTCCGTCATAAGGATTTTGGCTCCAAAGAAGACGGAATTTAGTAAGATATCTTTTAAAAGATAAGATTTCCCCATCCCCGTTGGTCCCGAGATCGTGACATGGGGAGAAGAATACTTGGAACCTTTCAAGCCCAAATGAGCGAGAAAGGGATGGTAAAAAACAAGAGATTGAGAGCTTTCAATGCTTTCTCCTACATGAGATAGGTTTTTCCCTAAATAAAAACCTACCGTATTACCAATTTTACGTGTAAGAGAAAAAAGGGATTCCGCAAACGATTCAGGAGTAAGAACTTGTTCCCAATCCTCCGCTACTATTTTGGCTGCTGGTAACGATTGATGGAATAAAAGGAGTTGATCGGCTAATGGCTGCACAAGTTCAATTTGTTGGTCTTTAAAATCGATGATGAGCCTTCTGGCTCTTTTTCGGACTTCCTCTTTCGTCTGACCGTATACAACAAAATGGATGTGAGTTCTAAGAAGTGGTTTTCCTTGATTTTTAATTTGATTTTCTAACCCATGTAAAAGTTCTCGCCCTGTATTAATCAAGCTATCGTCATCTTCATTCGCTTCGATCAATTGAGCGTCTTGGTCGCGAAAACGCTTTTTAATCGTATTGGTTTGGTTTTCATCCTCCTTCTTCTTCTTGTAAATCGTCCGCATATTGACTTCTACTGGAAAGTTATAGGACTGGAAGAAATACGCCCATTCTTTATAGCTTAAATCAATCGGAAATTCTGAAACTGGGAGAAACGCACACCAAGATTCATCATCTAACTGATTAATATGTAAATATCCCGCTTTCCCTGGGTCAAGCATGCCTTCCGTCAGGCTATAAATACTTCCCTCTCCGTCAGGTTGTTTCTGACCTCTGGCGAACTGATGACGGATAATATAGCGTAATTCTTTCTCTTTTACTCGGTAAGCCCCTAAATAGTTAGTAAGGGTTGTATAAGCATCTTCTTCCGATTCTTCAAACAGGCTGACGGTTAAATCATCAACCTCATTTCCTCCAAAACCCGCAAGCTTTTGTATGTATCGATTCATACTTTTAAAAGAAGAAGAAAAGGCACCAATGATACTTTCATCAAGTTCTCGACGTTTCAGCTTCACACCGACAAAGAATTTGTATTCTACAACATTTTTGACTTCTTCACGCAAAATCTCTTTTGTTCGTTCCGCATAATATTTCCCTATCTCCGCATAGTTGCCTTCATACTGTTGTTGAAGACTATTCATCCGTTTATCAATATCAACAGGGATGGGAATGATTTTATAATCAATTTCCTCAAAGGCCGCTAACTGCCATGCAAGCCTTTGAAGACGGTCCACAAGATGATTTTCGGCTTCCTGCTCATTTACGCCTACGGTGTTTTCGTATAAACGATAGTAAGACCAAGCTTCCATTTCATGCGTATAGATAACATTTTCTTTATATGATTGAATCGGAAATTGTAACATGGATCCACCACCTTATTGGAATCGCTCATAAGACTGTGCTTTTTTCATTTGAGGCTGGTAAATAGGTTTATAGCTGCAATAACTGAATCGTTTAGTAAACAAATATCGGAAGTAACCAATAAAGAAACGGTCTAAGCGTTTCCCATCTAGTCTACTTCTACAAATCGTTCCGGCGATCATCCACGGCAACACGGCGTAAAAAGCTAGTTGCAAGGCCGTGGGTAAAACTTGATTAATACTTCCTCTAAACAAAAACAAAAGCCCAAATATCAGAATAGCAACAACGATTTGCCGAATTTCAATCCCTTTGGAAAAGACGATAGATTTTTCACCTTTCCCAATTTTCCAAATTTTCAAGGGGTATTTGAAGAACTTCCGGTAACTATAAGCTTCTGATCTCAATTAAGACCACCACTTTTTACTTTGTTCCAGATAGCAGTTGCTATACTTTCAAACTCTCCTGGACTAGAAACAATCACATAACAGACAACCGCAAAGATAAAGCTAGAGAAAAACATGCCCCAACGTTGCGAAATAAACGCTCGAACAATCATGATAATCATGATAATGAACAAAACCGCAGCGACTTGTGATGAAGCATATTGGGTAAGTCCTGTAATATCTGGCATTTAAATCATCCTCCTAAAGTATGTTTTAATTCTTGAACATAAAATTTATTGTTCTCTTTGTTCACAACAAGAGTAAACGGATGTTTCGTTTGTAGCCCCGTATTGGCCTCCTGTAAGAGCACAAGAGCCTTCACAATGTATTGACCTTCTTTCTTTCCATCATAGACGACAAAGTCTTCCAATCCCTTGTACTCATAAAGTTCTTTAAGAGACTCGGGATTTTCCATTAAGTATGACATCTCCTCAATAGAATTGGTCGTATACGAAGTGAAGAACTGTGTAGCAAACTGTTTCATTTGATCCTCAATTTTCACATTCTTTTTTGATTGATCAGTTTGATCTTGGACAGCTACCATTCGCGTCTCGCTCGGTAGAGCTTGATAATAGGGCTGTTCAATCACATTGAAAGAGTTCCCGTCGGTTCCAAGTCGAACAACAATCATTTGCTCTTTAACTCCTAGCGATTCGTCACTTTTCGTAACCTTGTCCTCTTTTCCTACATCTTCTTTGCCTTCATTGTTTATCTTCTTAACATCTACTTGTTCTTTTTTTTCAATGACCTTGAAAAGTTCATATTCGATTGCGTACACATAACTGGCTGCATCTTCGTTTACATTCTCCACATCATATAAGCTAGCACTCTTCAAAACACGTTTTCCTTGAAACGCTGTAAGATTCTCTAACTCTCCTACTTTTAAGCCTTCAGCAAGGAAACGTTGAAGTGTTTTTGCTCGTTCCTCTCGCTCTTTTTCATCATTCGATACATTGATATAAGTATCTATAAACTGATTGGCATAAGTTTTACCAGCAGGCGAATTGGCAAAACCCACCTTATATAAACTGGCGATTTGCGCTGCTGCTTTAGCCTGATATCCATTTACTTTTTCATTTAAAAACCCTGTCCTAGCCCATGATTGGAAAGCGAAAAAAATGACTCCCACTAGCACCAACCAAAATAGGATGGAGAAGACCCTTCTTCCATTAAAACGAGAGGATCTCAGACGTCTTTCATCTTTTAGGACTTTCTTTCTACCTTGTTCTGCATTTTTTTTTAGCCCACCCATCAATTTGCCGAAAAAACTCATTTAATCCCTCCTATTTCTAAGGCATTTCGGACATATACACGGCGAAAATAGGTATCACTTCCCTCTTCCTCAATCATTTTTCGATTAATAAAAATTTCACCGATTTGGAGATTTTTAATTTCGCTTGGATTGGCTTTAAATCGTTCTACATCTCGCACGGTCCCCATATTAGCTTCATAACGTAGGTGAGGATATTTTTTCTCAACCTGCTGCGTAATTTCCCGATCGGAGAACGTACCGAAAACTTGTGCTATTCGCTCAGCATCCTTAGATGAATTGACACGGCCAGTGGCAATAATGTTACAGTTTGAGATAATCTGTTCGGTCATAATCGGGTCAACCGCATCAATATCGGATAACGTTTGTGTAGAAATAATACATTCGAAGCCGGCTGAACGTGATTTATTAACAATGTCTACAATTCGCCGATCTCCATAAGCAGAAAATTCGTCATATACTCCAAAAATGGCCTTTCTTCCTTGCACCTGTCTGTAAGCTACTAAACTATTAACGTCAAGAATGATCATCTTTCCGATCTTTTTTATGTAATCAGCATATCGGCTTCCAGATATACTAAAAATGACAACGTCGTTTTGATCTGTAATCGCTTGAAGGTCAATTCCCTTTTCACTTTCTACAAATAAATGACCTAAATCAGATTCTAACAACTCACCTAATTGCATTTTCAGACGGGTAAGACACCCTTCTACAATCGATTCAGGAAATTCATCATCCAATATTTTCTTGATACGTTTCATTCCCTCTTGAAGTTTCGTTACGGATCGTTTACGCTTCTCTAAAACTATTGTTTTAACCGTCTCGATCTTTGGCTCAGAAGGAGCAATAAAATCGCTTAAATCATCATCCAGAGACATTTGTTCTGGCTTTCCGATCACAATCTTCTCTTCTACTTCAACCTCGATCTCTTCCTCAATTTCTACCTCTATACTGTGTTCTTTAAAAAATTCATTCATGTACTTAAAGTTCGTTAATCGCGCAATGGTCTTAAAATCTCTTGGAACACCCGCTTCATCGATAAGTTTAACGACAAGCTGTAGATAACGGGAAGCAATATCCGTATAATACGCCCCGTCCCCCTCACTCGAAAAACTAAACAAGGACATAAGCTTATCTCGGGTTTCAGTAGGGGTTCCGTTTTTAATAGGGTTATACGTTAAATCATCCATTTCAGAAAACAGATAGACCTTTCTGCCATACGCTTCACACAAGGCTTTAAATTCAAGCATGGATTTTCGTTCGCCCTTGCCGTCAACAAAAATAACAGGCTTATTTTGTTGCAATGCGGCTTCCATTAAAGAGGCAATTAATGTCGTTTTACCTGTACCTGTTCCGCCTGTAGCAAGCATGTGATAGTTTAATTCTTTGGATCCAAGAGAAACACGTTCTTTAAAATCGGTGTACCCTACAAATACTTCTTCAGAAGACTTTTCTCGATATGTTTGCTGCTTCTTGTTCAAAAATTTCACTCTGTTTTTACGAAATGCTTTATATTTCTGTTCTGTCTTTTTCTTCTTTACTTCGCCGGATTTGGTTGTCACTCTCTTTTTCCAAAAAAACTTCGCAAAGATAAAGTACCCGAATGAAAATAACAAAGCTAATCCTACTAACATCACATATGAAGAAGTTTTGACGCCAATGACATTTCCTTCATTAAAAAAACGTTCAGCACCCGTTGATAGATAAGGAATATTCATTTCTGAAACAAATCCAAAATAAGTAAGTATGTTACCTGATTGAAATTGCCAAAGAAGAAGGAAAATTCCTACTCCAAGAGCAACATAAGAAATCCAATCTCGTTTAAAAATATGAATGATCGCAAAGATCAACATTCCCAATAAGGCAGGTAAAAAGAAGATGATCCCGATAATCCCAATCAAGCCATACAGGACAAGTTCACCAATGATATGATCTGTTTCAGTCTGTTGTGTTTGCTCCTGGCTCTTCGCCATTGGATCCACTTGGCATCACCTCTTCCCAACGTTCTTCCACAATAACCGAAGGAATTTTACGTACTGAAATTTTACTAGCGTTAATTAATCGTTGCTTCGCTTCATTGATAACATTGTGTATTTTGACATCATCAGCAAAATAAATAACTTGATCATAAGAATAAGGCTGGTCTTTTAATCGTTCACTTGAAAGCAATTCCTCAAAAAATGTAAACTTTTCATCATATCGTTTTCGTTCTTTCTTATTCAGTTCCAGCTCTACCCAAGTTGTCGTAACCTTTTCATCAGCCGACTTGAAAAAGAACACAGCATCAGGTATTCGGTCCCTCATTGCATTGTAGGCCTTTAATTTACTTTGATTATCTCCCTCCCCAATCATTGAGTGACGAATTTCTCTTTCCGTCCGATATTTAAATTCAACTCCCTGCTTATTCGCTTGAAACTCATAAAACAAAATAAGATCGGTGATAAGAAGATCATGCTGCATGGTGTAAATAGTTGCTTTATTCGGAACGGTTACATTCACATTCGTAATCTTCCGGGCATCAATTGTGCCGAGATATACTCCAACCTTATGCGCAATACGTTCATGCTTCACGTACTTGTATTGTTCCAATTTCCGAAGCCTTCGGTATACTCGGTGAATATTCGGCTCACAGAATTTCAACATAATCTGTTTGGCCGTCACCATCCCATTTCTCAAAATAAACGAAAGGTATTCTAAATCTTTTTCTTTTAACGAAGTGTACTTTAGCATCATAAAATTATCATCCTTTACCACCAAATATAGGAATCACTCTCCCTTTTAGAAGTTTACCAAAACAACAACTAATTGCATAAACAATAATTACAATTAATACCGCAAACAACAGTACAACTAAGTTTAAGCATTTTCACGCTCACCCACATAAGCTTTAATCCACCAATTCTCGGAATAAGAATCACTGGAGATGAATAATTATGCATCGGGAATTATAGAAAAATATACAATTCTCCCCTGACAAACCTTAAGAATACTTACCTAGAATCATAATATTCAATTTTTCCTCTTTCACCATTAAGTCCTTATCATTCCTCTTTTTGACCTAGCACTTGACCTTGATCTTGAACCTATTTTTTGACTTTGAACTTACTCACTTGAACTACATTTACTTGAACTTATCTCTTGAACTACCTCTTTACCACTCACTCCATCATCTAAAATCTATCCAACACACCCCCATCTCACTTTATATTACCTCCGCCTTTAGACTAGTAGTAGAAGACCTCGGCTATGTTTACGTAGTATAGGCGAGGTCTTCTGCTGGTTACGGGATAAACAGGAGGTAATATTTCCTTACATCATTGGGGTGAGCAACGATTTCAAATCGCAAATAATAAAGACATTCATTAACATTAGATTTACGTATATAAATCTATATAGTTTGTGTTCTATTAATTTGAATTCAGTGTACTACACGTACACTTGTTTGACAATAAAAGTAATGGAATTTGATTCCAAATCACTAGAATTCTGACTATTCACATATGTATAATAGCCTATTAACCCCATCTCCAATAAAATTATAATTAACATTTATTTACAACTAAATAAGACCCTGACCTTTCATTATATCCTTTTCAAATTCCCCCATCAATCCCAGAAACTCATTAGACTTTCTTTACAACAACTGCCAACTATACAGACAGCAATTATCTGCATAAAATATTGTATAAACTTTGTGTGACCCCCACTTAAGAAATATAATATTAGTCTTATTTAATCTAGCAAACTACTCCAGCTAATCGAAAACTAGATATCGAACTGAAAGAGATACCTAGTCATGCAGAGGAATTCTTGGCCTGAATAAGCATAAAGATAGGGAAGCAAGAACGCGAGCAAAGGATAGTATAGATATGTATTGGCAGACTGGCTCATTAATTTTAGCCTGCCCTAGATGGCGGAGAAATTCCTGATCGATACAATAAATCAACTTCGTGAAGCACTAGCTCTGTTTCTAACGTTGGCATAGGTAATGTGCGAATAGTTGTATTCAATTCCGGCATTAATTCAACACATGATAATTGAGCTTGCTCAATTTGGTTTTTTCGTAACCGCAGCAGCCTTTTTAAAAGCATAGATCGACAGGCTACTTTTGTGACAGCTGCACGCCCTTGGCCAATACTACGCTTTATTATTTTTTTTGAACGCTTCAGGACTTCTTTAAGGGTGGATACAGCCATACCGAATGATTCTGCAAGCGTATTTAAAGAACCCTCTAAAAACGCCGTTTCCGGGCTTGTATGGGCTTCTAAATAGGCAATAATATCTTCTTCTCTCTCTTCGTAATGGGAGCGTATCCGTTCTTCACGGGGTTTTTTAAATTTATACCAACCTTCCCTTCCGGAAAATTGAACTTGTCCATCCGTCCATAAATCAAGCAAACCCTCTACATAACTACGTTTTGCCCCTTTATACTTACCAGAATAAGCACTTCTCAAAGTTCGTTCAAATTCATGTTTTGATAGAGGATGCTCCAAATTGCTATTGAATTGATCTAACTCGTCATAGGCTTCTTCAATAGACTTTCCACTAGCATAGTTAGCAATGGCCATAGTTAAAAGAGCATTGTTACGGCTGGCTCCATGATGGCCTTTTTGAATATCGGTAGCACAGATCAGTGCACGATACCAGTCAGAAGACGTTTGATCAAAAGCTGAATCGTCTTTGTTGTAAACAACCCGCAAAAAGGCTCTTTTCTCTTGTTCCTCATACTGCCTGGACCATTCTATAAGCCTGCTAGTGCTTGCGGGGTGATCGTAAAAATCAAGCGTATTGTCTTCTCTAGGAATACGATAAAAGCCGAAGGGCACACATGATGTATCAACTGGAACATATTTACTTAATGCTTTTCGAACATTATCTGACAAGCGTTCCGCTACTCTCAAAGCCTTGTAATCTTGATTTTTATGTATATAAAAAGGCGTATCCAGCACAAAGAAGCCCTGGAACCCTCTTGGGGTCTCCAGTAGGAGATTTGGCCGAGGCAACCCTAGTTCTTCACATCCTAAATAAAGAGCGTATAGGTCTACTTCTTTTGTATCAATATCGATACTAATGACATTGATTTGTTTTAAATTCTCACGCTCGTGTCCTTTAATTATTCGGTTTTTGAATTCATAGTATGTACCACCACGATAGGTATTTGGCGTCCAATGAGACAACCTCTGATACTTCTCGTGCAGTGTTTCATACGAAGTCACGATGTAACCTTTTCCATCCATAAGAGCGGCTTTTGACGGCGATACGAAGACTATACCTTTACGATGTGGATCCTCATGCACGGTTTTCGAGTAAGCTACAACTCTACTAAATGGTCCACTGGAGCCTTTTTTCTTGTATAAATGCAGGCTATTATGTGTCATGAATTGCATGACTTCAACTGTTGAAATTACACTTATCATTTCATTTCCTGTCATTGTTATTCCCATTTGTACACCTTCTTCTATTGCAGACTCTCTTAATCTATTTCCGCCATAAATTGCACCGATTTCCATTTCTTACATGCAAATATTTGTTGAATAAAGTATATCGAACTCGGTTTTTGAAAAAGGCTGCTCTCTAAGAGAAATGCACCAAAAATAAAAGGCCCCTTGGGGCTTAGAGCCTCAAGGGGTTGAAAAAAAGATTGATTTTTTTTACTACACGGTTTGGACGAGAAAACGCACCAAAAAACATAAAAATGCACCAATTTTGCCGTACTTGCCTATTTGAAATAAGTACTCATAAAGGTTTTATTTACCAAGGATTTCGCCTGATAATTATAAATATTTACTACACAGGTTGGACAATGAGGTCCTACTGCATGGTGCATTTTTAAGGCACGGGTTGGACGAAGTAGTGAAAATTCATGGTGCATTTTCATGATATTTATTTTACATATTTTTTCAAACTATTGATATATAAGTGCTAATCTGGCACACGGGTTGGACGAAATTATATTTAATGGTCATTTCAAGTAATTAAAAATTACTTTTATTCCACACGATTTGGACGTCAAAAGCTTATAATGGTGCATTTTAAAGGATTTTGCGGCACAGGTTGGACAAAGTGGTGCAAATTTGTGGTGCATTTTTATTTTAAATAGAGTACCATAACCTTATATAAGTTTATGGACGTACTTTTTTCAAAGGAGTGATATGAATGAGCGATTTAAAAACCAGAACAAGAATCGGCAATACACTAGATTCAAATTTACTAGAAAAATTAAAAGAACTTTCTAATGTTACTCGTATCCCTATGTCTCGCTTGTTAGACGAAGCCGTAAAAGATCTGATTCAAAAACATACTACTATAACTCCTTCTAGCCATTAAACAACACATAATTAAAAGGTAAAGGAGGTCCATAATTGATTACAGTCAATTATTCAGAAATTGAAGATCAATTAATTTTACCGTATCAATTATTAAAAATTGCTATATTTGAAGAAACAAAACATCTTTTTGAAGAACGAGTAATTATAACAGAAAAATGGTGCAAAGAAGCCTATCAAATGACTGAGGATGAGGTCAGGAATCAATATCCTCCTAACGGAATGAGTCCGAGTTTTAAGGCATTATATTTTTTCCTAACAGAAGGGTTATATTTTAAAAAGCATATTACAAAATACATGATTAAAGAAGCCGTTTTAAGATATTGGGAAACCATTATTACTACCATATCAAGTTATTTATATAATGAATTTCCTGAAGAGGTCAATCTGAGTTTAAACGAAATAACGATTGACCAAACCATCGAACAGAATTATTTATTTACCAGTATGGATAATGACTATCATATGATAAGGAATATTGTCGCGAAAAAGAAAGAATTTAAAGAAAGGGGTGCGGGGCAATTGGCTGCTGATCTAATTGATAATAAAGGCAATTTTAGAGGAATGGCCGAACTCCGTCCCACTCAAACAACACACATTACATTGAAAGAGGATCAAGAAAATATTTGGATAAGGTTGGTAGATTCAGCTTATAATGCATTGGATGAATGGACAGCTGATGTATTTGATTTGATCACCTATCTATGGCTAGTATCTCCTAAAAACACCGAAGGATATATTGAATTTCATAGTAACGATGCTTTACAACTAAGGCAAACACAGGACTCTGAGGAAAATACAAAAGAGTTAATCATTCGAGAACGAGATCGTTTTAATATTATGAAAAGAGTGGTCGCTTTATCAAGCATGTGGGTGTCATTAAGTGATGGGAAGGTTATTACTCAAGAGGATAAACAGTATGATTTCCAAGATTTTAAGCGAATGTTTGATATTGGAGCCTTGCGTGTGGCCTATGATAAGAATTCAGGTGAAGCACAAGGGATCTATGCGTTACAAATTAAACCAACAGCCATACTCACTCCTTTAATCAATGCCTCTAGTCAAATGATTGGTTTGTTACATATCAAGGTTTTTCAGTATAGCCATCAAACACAAAAAGAGCATAAACGGCTGCTGCGATACATTGATCGACAATGGAAAATGCGAATCCGACTCAAATCAAAATTGACTCAACCTTTTAAAATATCAACCTTATTAAAAGAGATGGATATACCTCTACGATATAACTGGAGTGACAAAAAAGATAAGTTGGAAAATGTATTGGATGACTTTAAAACGGATGGAGTCATAAAGAATTGGTTGTATAAAGAACGCTTTGATGAATCTGTAGTAGGCAAAAAAGGCTGGTATAAGAACTGGCTCAACTATAGTATTATTATTTATCCAACAGACAACTTGCTCGAAGGGTACAAAAAGCATTTGGAACTGCCATCTCCAGCGATAATAGATGAAACCATCTTAAAAAAAAGGCATCAAATAAGTCCAGAAAACACCTTGTTAAGAACGGAAGAAGCAAGGTTTGTTAGCAGTTCAAAGTCTGTAATACAAGAAACGGCTTCAACAATAGAAACAGCA
The DNA here is from genome assembly GCA_002559145.1 of Bacillus sp. AFS006103. Taxonomy (GTDB): domain Bacteria; phylum Bacillota; class Bacilli; order Bacillales; family Cytobacillaceae; genus Neobacillus. The sequence continues at coordinate 72,812 of NTXX01000028.1, read as the reverse complement.
AATATGATTGAAAAAACATTAATGAAAGGAAACTATAAAATTCATGACCAGACGAAAACTTTCAAAATTGCACAACAAGCGTTTGATTTTGATGAAATACAAGAAATTAAATTATCGTCCGAAGCCATGGATCAAATGATTAATCAATTAAATATGAGTATTCGCCAGGCAGCTGAAGAAATTGGGATTGCCCACACTACTCTCTCTCGGTACCTTAAAAAAGAAAATAAGCGTCAAAACAATAACAATGCTGAAAAAATGCTAAATTGGCTGAAGGAAAAAAGCAAACAGCCGATATAACTACGTCCTGATGTTCACTAACTTCTTAATAAACACAAATGCCCCGTTCCTTGGTCTTATTGCAACACTTTGGTTATCGGGGTCTTTGTTTGTTTAAAAATATGGCCGCAAAAGTTTGCCTTCGATTAAACTTGAACAGTGAGGTTCTTCATTCAACTGGGAGCATATGCTTCTGCTATTGAATCTACATAAATCAGACATTGCACTAAGAATCTAGATCTATCTTATTATCAACTTGATTGTTAGCTTAACTAAAATCACTTGCACTCAAACACAAAAGTTTTGGAATTGAATGGCTTTTACTTTTCTAAAACAATACTAGAAAGACTTCAATCTCACTTGAATGTACATCAGCGGTGTATCCTCCTCTCACCTTCACTTTAAACGTGTAAGATTTTATTTGATTGAAAGGTAGTTTTCTGGAATCTATTTGTCTATATAAGAAAATATGATTGTACAGAGTCCCACTTATTTAGCAGTTTGTATAAAAAAAGGTTTTCTTAAAGAATACATATTTATGTAAATCTTAAGTTAAGGATACAAAATGTACTATATATGTTCGATGCCCTAATAAAACAAATGATAAAACTGCCAATTAAGGACCTTGATTGCGGCCCTTAATTATCTTTCTAACTTAAAAAGGTAATGAATCTGCCTTTTATGGCGGTATATAATGGGCGTATTACAAAAATAGTTAGTATCTGTCTTATAATTTTACATGGCTTATTAAATAGACTAAACGTTAAGTAACGCAATTGCGTACCCTAATCTCGGTACCTAAAGGTTTGTTTTTTTCTCTAATTCTACGTTTTTAATTGCATATATTTAGCTTGTTTTCTATAATGTACCTTAAAGGTACATAAATACCAGCCTTTTAGGTCCATAAGGTGGTGGGAAAATGAATCAACCTGTTGAGTATAGTTATAAAGACTTGGATCAACTAGAATATGATGCGAACACCTTGCATTTTTTAAGAAAAAAACTAGATGATTTTACGATTGAAGTGTTTAGAAAGATCGTGAATGAAAATAAGATTCATAGAGGGTTGATTAAGGCCCGAATTGACGATTTTCATTCAATGAGAAAAAGATACGATGCTTCTTTCTTAGTTTTAGAATCTCAGGGTTTTATTGAGAAAAAAGAAGATGGGACAGCCACTCCCTATTTTGTCACGATTCGCGGAAGACAATTGGGACAACTGTTAAAAGAAGAAAAACTCAAGCGAGAGGGGCTTTGATATGATTAAGCCATTTAGTGAAAATGAAAAACTTGGAGCCATAAAAGCTTTATTATCATCTCACTTACTATCAGAAGAAGTAAAATCAGAAATAGGCCGTTTCCCATCCCAAGCAATTGTTGGATTAGGCCAAGGAGGCGGAAGAATTGCAGCTGAATTGTCTCGTTTCGGTTTTTCAACCTATTTGCTGAACTCTTCTAAATCAGATTTGGAAGAACACAAAAACTTAATTCCTGAAAACCGTAGAATTGTGACATCAAGTAAAGACTATCCAGAACTTGAAGGAACTGATAAGAATGCTCAATTAGGGTTCCAGATAGCAAAAGAAAATAAAGATTTATACGTAAAAGTGGCTCTTGACGATACGATTCAGGAAGCTGAATTTGTATGGGTCTGTGTTAGTTTAGGTGGAGGCACTGGAAATGGAGCTTTAAAAGTGGCACTGACCTATCTCTCAAAAGTAAGAGAAAACAGAGCTTTGCCAGGCGGAAAGATCCCGTTGGGCGTTATCTGTTCCCTGCCGTCTTCTGATGAAAAAGGCTCCGCATTTAGAAGAAATGCACTGGCAGGAATTAGTGTTATCCAGCAATTAATGAGCGAAAACAAAATGGGTACGGCAATTGTCATTGATAACGAAAAGATGAAAGACTATTATGCGAATAATCCATTGAAAACGTATGGTGGCACCGAAATAGATGCGAAATCGTACAGTAACATGGTAATAGCAAGCACCATCGCTGAAGTGTCATCCTTGCCGATAATGGAAGGAAGGTCCGTATTTGATAAAACGGAGTTTTTGACAACAGTCTCTACCCCTGGTTGGCTCTCAATCTCAAAACATAAAGATCTAAAAAGCGATGAAAACATTGAATCCGTTATCGACAACTTATTTAACAACAACGAAGTGCTTGCCAATTACGAAGTAGAAAATGCTTTTGCAGGTGCTGTTGCGGTCCTTTATCCGTCTAATAAGAATATCTCTCCAAAGATTGCGGATGATATATACAGTTATACGTCCAACTTATTAAATACAAAAGTAAATTTATCAATTGCAAAGAATTCAAAATTGGACAGCCTTACTCTTTATGGATTGGCAGTCTATCCTACCCCTTCCACTCGTATTCAGAAATTAAAAGAAGAGTTAAAACAATGGGAACAGATTGAGAAAGAACAAGAGGAAGCCAAAAAACAAGCCGCTGCCAGCATTGGACTTGATGAATTTGATGAATTTTTCTCTTCTACCAATACAGCTTCGATTAGAAAGAAACTAACTTTAGATGATCTAAATGAGGATTTCAGGGATGCTAAAAACCAGCCTAAGAAAATTCAGGCTACTGCGCTAGAGGATATTGATTTTTAAAATAGAAACAGCTGTAGGATTCCGTTGAAACCTACAGCTGTTCTTATAGGGGTCCTGATGTCCAAACGCAGATTTTATACGTTAATACAGATATTGTAAAAAATGTGTGTTTGGACTATGAATCTATACCAAAAACGGTTATCTGAGTATGATTTCGGTTATTTGTTTTTTGTTTTACTTTGAGTGATAGAAAAACAGATCAAAAAATAGCAATGAAAAATGTACTTTTAAATTAACCAGAAACGACCGCTTTTCGTACGATGTTTATGACACATTTGTTGCTTTAAACGTTATTATGAATGAGAGATCCTCACATGCTCAATAATTGCAAAGATTATCTGCTCTTCTAGAACTGCAAAGTTTTTATCGAGTAAAAGATGTCTTCCTTCAAATCGAAACGCCTCAAGTAAGTAGAAAACACTTGGTTTCTTGTATGCTCGACTATTCGCTATACATCGCTGCCAAACCAAAGCTTCAAACTCTTTCGATTAGTGACAATGTTGGACGCACTTGTGAATACGTGTTTTCTTCAACTCCACATGCCCTTCCCATATCTAGTTCTATCCACATTTCAGACCGAATACATTTTTCTACTTCTTTTTCAACAATTGCTGAGCTAGATTCTTTTACAACATCTGCTGTATAACCTTCTGGCAGACGTTGTTGAAGAAAATCATATAACGCCTCCTTGGCGATTTTCCAGCCTTCTTTTCGAGTAGAAGGTACTATTCCTATAAGTTTACCTTGACGTAACCATCTACGAACGCTTTCTTTGATTGTCGTGATTTTTATAGGTTTTTAACAATTCAAACACTTCGTCAACACTATAAATGTCCATCAAATCACCGATCCTATTTAATACAAAGAATGTTTTGTTAAATCCATGATACAACACTTGTTGTATTAAATCTGAGCTTTGTGGAAAATGTGATAAATGGTTGATTTTCCCCCTTAGCGTAAAATCATTTTCAATCATCGACCGCGGACATTAACGCTGCTTAACGCATTCGTTTTTATCAAGCTTACCCCTTCACCAACACCTTTAATGTACTGATTTTATCAAGTATTGATTTTTCGAGCTTTATCCCTTCAAAAGACACATAGCGCTATCGATATTGAATGGTAAAATGAAATGAATTTCATTCAAACTAAAAAATTACTTACTTCCTATTTGTATTTATGATTCATTTACGAAAGCGATTGATTGATCTTACGAAAACGTTACTCATGCACTATGGTTTTTATCAATCATATACATTCGCCAACTACTTCAATTGAAAAATTTGTACAAACATTGATTTATCGGGCGTTACCGATCCGCAAACGATCCTCAGCGCAATCGTCATTGATCGATAAAATTAGTTTGATTTCATTCAAATTCACAACCGAATCATTCAATCTTGTTTTGACGAATCATTTTCGAATTTGATTCATCGATTATCGTAAGCTACCGCAATCGCTACACGTCGTTTATTCCAAACAGCGCAACCGCTGCGCACCGTCCAAGAGGATGTAACGCCCTGCAAATCAACAAAATCGATTGATTTGTAAGCTTTTTGAGTGTAAAATTTTTATTATTAGACAAAAACGAGAATAGGGGGTGATAGAATGGAAAATCAGGATATGGAAACTTTGTTGAAGCAAGAATTTGCGAAAGATCCTGTATATCGGCTTGTAATGTTGGAAGGATTACAAGAAAGTGTGTTTACGCCAGGTATTCTTTCTATGCATAAAGATATCTCTTATAGTACGGTAGAAACAGGGAGAATCATTGTTCGTTCTGATTCAACTATACGAAATCATTTTCGATCTGATTTAATTGAGTACATAGAACCTGAAAAATTCGGTAAGTTCTATCGCTTAAATTATAAAAGTGTATTTCGCTTACACCTAATTTTTTTGTTAATGGAGAAAGCCTCAAAGACAACTATCGATATATTGGCAGAGCTAGGTATAAAGCCAGCTATTTCAATGGGAGGAAGTTTAAAACGAATTCAGAGGATTGATAGTAGAGAATTACAGGAATGGAATCAACAGAACGAGAATAACCAGGAAGAAATCCAAGAAAGATTAATAACTTTGGAAAATAATTTAGGCATCCAGGGAATTATGCTGAATATCCTTAAATATGAAAAAGATTTGTCTGATATTGAAAGAATGATAGAAAACGCTAAAACTACTATCAACCGAATTAAATCCGAGTCGTATATGAGATATTTAGAAGAAAAGCAGTCCCGACTGTTAATCAATTCTTTAAAGAAAACAATGCAGAAACCGTCTCTTTTTGCTTTGTTTAAAAAGAATGATGAAATCAATATTGAGCAAATATCAAAGGAAATTGAAACAACGCTCAAGGGAAAGATGGATCGCGAAGTAGAAGGTCAAGTTAAGGAACAAATGGAGGAAATTCAAAAACTTAAGGAAGAAAAGAACAGGGTGAATAAACTTTTGCAAACAGAAAAAGAACAATTTTCAAGCCTTCAAATAGAAATCACGAAACAAGAGACAGCAACAATAAAGGGTATTACGTAAAAGGAATTTCAAAAAGAGAGAACTATGCTCTTTTTTTTAAAATTATTATTTCGTTATGGTCTGAGGTAAGCAGGATTTAAAAACCGCTTATCTTTTTTTATCTAATGATTTCGCTGAAATGATCTGCTTTTGGCCAACAAACAAGTAATTTGTTGGATCAAGCTTTTTAGGCTAAAAATATTCTGGAAGGCTACAAGTCTAGCAAACTGAAAAATCTTTTTATGGGCTATTCAGAGCCTATAGATGAAGATGGAGAATTGAAAGAAGAAGATGTTTTTAACGAGGTGCTAAAGTGATGTTAACAACCAGAGATAAGGCCATAATTTACGATTTAAACCGCTTTAGGTACATGAGTAGGGATTATAGCCGACTTGCCTTTTAAAGGCTTAAAAGCCCAAAATACGCCGCTAATAATATCCTACTAAGATTGCACCGAGAAGGACATATTGACCGCTCCACAGCGTTTGCTCCATACGTTTACTTTAGTTCAGAAATAAATATGAAAAAGAATAGTACAAAAATAGGGCATTTTCTAGCCATTGTCCAGGCAGACAAAGAAATCCAATAGCAAGGCGACTTAGAAATTTTCTATGTCGGGGTACCGCCAATATTTTGACATAAAACCCACGTTAAGACATTTTTTACAATATAAAAAGCCGATATCCTTTACTGTAAGGGTACCGGCTCAGGAGTTTATCGATCTAATGGTCTTAAAGAGTTGAGTCCTGTCATTTTTTTTATGTCAAAAGTATACTCTCCTAAGAAATTAATGTGTTCCCATCCTAATGGTGAAATATGTTTTATCATTTGCTCTCGTAGTATCCCTTTTTCACTTAGAACAACACAGATTTACTAACACCAGTCATATCTGAAATCTCTTTTATACTGTACTCCTTAGAAGCATGTAGTTTTAATGCTCGTTCTACTAATTTTGGATCCTTAATTGGTCTTCCGCCATTTCTACCTCTAATTCTTGCAGATTGTAATCCTGCTTTAGTGCGTTCACTGATGATATCCCGTTCTAACTCAGCAATACTTGCCATGGTACGGAAGAAAAAACGACCCATTGCAGTTGACGTATCAATGTTGTCACTTATAGAAACAAAATTCACTTTTCTTTCCTCAAAGGTTTCTGCTAATTCAATTAAGTGCTTGGTAGATCTTGAGATACGATCTAGTTTATAGACAACCACTGTATCTCCTTCACTTATTGCTTTTAAGAGTTGCTCTAATTCTAAACGCTCTTTTTTTGTGCCCGTCATTTTTTCCTAGTAGATAACAGCTGCACCAGCTTTTTGTAAGGCATCCATTTGTAATTCTAAATTTTGATCTTGAGTAGAAACTCGGGCATATCCAAAAATTTTCCCCATTCTATTCCCCTCCTGAATTAATTATTCCCTAATACTGTTTACAGCCATGTAAAAGTGCCACCTCTGCCATTTTTTAGAGCCACTTCGGACAGACTTTAGAGCCACGCCTGCCATCGAGGGAGCCACACTAAAAAGTAAAACGGACGAGACGTGCACTTTATATGGAGAGGCGGGCATGATAGCCTTGTAGGCTTAGCCAGCCCTATGAATGCTGGCTTTTTGGCTGGGAATCCATGCTCGTAGAGGCTCCATGTAAAGTGACAATCAGATACCACTGGCTGCATCCAGAACACTTTTTATTGGTGGCTATTAGGTATTCCTTAGTGGCTCTCAATTTTGGCACAAGTGGCACTCAGTCAAGGCAATCTACACTAATACGGATGTACCGTCAATTTTAGGGAAAAAGTTAAAGGGAATAGTTTAGGGAACGGTAAACAGTTCAAAACTATGTAAATATAAGCGTGCAAAAAAAATCCCTAAAACGTTCGTTTCAGGGAATATTTTAAATAAATGTAAAGATCGGAATATGTTTATATTAAATTTTTGGAGAAAAACTGTAAACCTTTTGGAAAGGGTTGTTATTTATTCACTAAACCTTTCTTTATTTAATAGGTGTAAAAGTTATATACGAGGTGATCTAATTGATGTCTATGAAGTTATTACAGTGTTTTTGTGAAGCTAGGCGGACACAAGCTTTCTATACAAATTGTTTAAATGATGCTGTTACTAATGAGGAAAAAGAATTCTTAGCAGAATTAGTAAAGTCTGCAACCAAAACATCTAATGAAATTAGAGCATTTTGTGAATTAATTCAAAAAAAGGAAAAAGAATCTACTTTTATTCTATGAATTAATCATGATAATAGTGTAAAATTTTTTTATACTAAAATTCGAACATACGTTCCAGAAAGCTGGTTTTAAAAATGGAAAATAAAGAAGATTGTTGCGATAAATTCTTCGGATTTATCAAGGAAAATGAAGAATTTTTAAATAATCCAGTAATTAAAGCTTTTTTATCAAAGGAAGAGAATTATCAATTATTAAAAAAGTCCATTTGTTATCCGACTTTGCAAAACCAAGAACTGTTAGACCAGACATTTCGGGCTTTTTATTTTCATATTCGTTTTACTGCATATGTATCTTCAACACTTTACTTTCATGGGATTAATTTAGATAAAAAGATTCGAGAAACAAATTATCGTTTTCCAATAACGTTAGATCAACCTATAGGAGATAATTCGGAGATATCCTATAAGGACTTAGCCGAGCATCGCGAAGATTTCGAAATAGAATCAGATAATCTTTTAGATTATATAATCGATTCCAACCTTTATAAGGCGTTACAGGACATAACATCCAATCAAAGGAAAATTTTGTACTTTGTGTATGTAAAAGGATTTACAGATTCAGAAGTTAGTATTCTTTTAAACAAATCACAACAAGCCGTTTCTAAGTCACGTAGTAAAGCGTTGAAGAAAGTCCGGAAGTATATTGAAGGAAATTCAGGGAAATCAACTATGTAATTCAAAATAGATAAGGGGCGATTTACATGGAAAAAACTTTATATCAATTAGCAATTAAATCAAAAGAAGATAATGAGGCAATTGAAAAGGTGTTAAAGATATTCCAACCTAAAATAAAAAAGACTCTGCTCCAAACTGGTTTACAAAATAGAGATGACCTGGAACAAGAACTTCAGATTAAGTTGGTGAGTTTGATTAAAATGTACGATTTGGACAAAGTGGTTGGCTTTTGGGAGTTTCAAGAAATGGTGCAAAATAAAATTTCTTAACGTTAGGGTTGTTAAATTTGAAAGTTATTATTCTTTAAAAAGTATAAGAAAGGAGATGAAAACTTGGAGAAAAAAATCATAGTTTATACCATGTCTAATTGTATTTTTTGTATAAATCTAAAAAAGTGGATGGAAACAAATCAAATTCAATACGAAGAACGTAACATCATTAATAGTTTAGAACATGAGCAAGAATTCAATGATTTGAATGGAGTAGGTGTTCCTCTAATTGTTATTAAAAGTAACGGCAAAGACACGATTGTTAGTGGTTTTAATCAAAGAAAGCTGGAAGCGTTGTTAATTAATTAAAAGTTAGGACTAGCCGTTACTAACTTTCCAGTGGCAGTATAGCCAAGTGGTAAGGCAAAGGTCTGCAAAACCTTGAACCCCAGTTCAAATCTGGGTACTGCCTTCAAAAAATTATTGAAGCAGTTGTCAAATTAAATTAGGAGTATTTTATTATCTTTAAATGAAAGGAGGTGAATACAAATGGCAATCAACCTTAAAGTATTAAATAAAAAGTATATGGTTTTATTTGGAATTGCAATGTCTTTGTTGATGGTAGCTATTGGAGCAAAAGCAGGAACGGTTACTTCACAAGCTACACTAACTATTAACAATTACAATGAAGGTGGCTGGATATCCGTCTATGATGGGGAAGCAACAATGAATGCATATAATGGTGATGACAAAGACACCATGTATGCAAAAGTAAAACATTCCAGAGCATTATTAATTGACGATATTGTTTATTCTCAAACAGTTAGACCGGGATACTCAGTTGGAGGAGCTGTACCATTAGAATCCGGTCAGTATCGTGCAGTTGCTACCGGAGACTACCTAATTACGAATGGTTATGTGAAAATTTCAGATTATCATTATTAATTAGAATATCAAAAAAAGGAATCGTCTTTGATGGTTCCTTTTTTTGAATATATATTCACTTTCAGGAGGAATGTAAATGATCAGATCAGTGTTGGCGTTAATGTGTTTAAAGCTGAATCTACTGAAAAGAGTATGGTATTTTTGGGTGATTCAAATTCTTATTTTAGCCTATTCTATTTATTGTATTACTTACTATCTATATCTGGAAGGTGATCCGGGTAGTACAATTAAATATTCAAGTTATATAGTTACTTTAGGTATGCTCAACTTTACCATTCTCGGGTATAGAAATTCTTTGCAAGATAAAGGATACAATGTTTATTTCTCTTCAATATATGTTCCATACTTGCTAAGGAATGTAGTCAATCTAATTATTGTAAATTTAATTAACCTCTTGTTCGTATCTATAAATTTATTATACATTCTGATCTATTATGTTATATCTCATGCAAATATAAATTTATATATCGATACACTTCTATATTTGTTAAATAATTGGTGTTTTCCATTTCTTATATCTAGCATCTTAGGTTTAACTATAGGCTTATTAAATTTTAAAAAATTTGGTTTTTTAATGCTTATAATAATCTGTCTGCTGCTAACTCCAATTAATAATGTACTTATCCCATTGTTCAGTGCTATGAATATACGTTATTCAGATGAGTTACTTTCCTACTTTAACAATATAAATGTTTCCATAATAGAACCGGATATGCCATATAACACATATTTTGGAGAAGAAATATTCTGGTTAAAAAAGCTCATTTTCACTATATTTTTGATAATCATTTTTGTGATAGTGGCATTAAGGAATCAAGTAGGCAATGGAAATAGGAATTTATTATTTTTATCAATTATCAGTGTTTTATTACTAAACTCCCTAAATCCTTATGTTTTTAAAAATGAGAAATCGGCAGACAGTTATTATCAACCATTAGTAGACATTGAGAAGGAAAGCTTCAAGTATCAAATTAATTCATATAACATTGACATTTATATGGAGAAAAGACCTTCTTATAAAGTAAATATGAAAATAACACAACTAAGAAGTAAAAAAATAATATTTAGTTTGTATCAAGGATTTTCTGTTCTTAATATTACTTTAAATAACAAAAAACTGCATTTTAACACTGTTGGGGACTTTATAATAGTTCAGCTTCCAGAAAGGCTTGATAGTTTTTCAATAGAAGTTAGTTATATAGAAAATCAAAAATCTACAGGATTATTCCTTCCTACTAATTATGGATGGTTGCCTTCTAATTCTATCCTTCCAACTCGTCTGAGAATAATGGATCAACCTATGCAAAAACCAAATTTAGATCAAATACAAAGAAAGTACACATTAAAAATTCACAAAAGTAAAAAACCTATTTTTACCAATATTAACAAAAAAAGTGAAGGAGCTTATGAAGGTTATTCCGATGGTCTAAGTATTTTTGCTGGCAACTTAAAAACAAAATTTTATAAAGGATACTCTTTTATATATCCCTATACATGGCTATTGGAGGAAGCATTTTTAGATAAGTATCTATTAACATTGCAACAAGTATTAAAAGATTATAATCAAAGCAATAACACAAATTATGAATTACCCAAAAAAATTTACATGATGCCTTTATTAGACCGTTCTAATAGTAATTTAATCGATTATATGTCTTTAACAAATAATCATCTCATTGTGCAATTGGAGCCAAGCAAGGTTTCAATGCTAAAAGAACCTATTCCATTAATAGCTTATCAACTCCCCTTTGCAATTGAAAAAAGGAAATTAATGAATGTAACGCAAAATAGAATTTTAAGAATAATGGATACAACTGCAGAAGCTGGTATTCAGTTAAATAAAAAATTAGGGCTAAACGAGGGAAAAAGGACATATGGTGATTTTTTATTACATTTTGGAGATGAAAGGAAGAATAAATAGTGATACAAATTATTAAACTTAATAAAAAAATAAATAGAAAACAAGTATTAAATGATATAAATATTAGAATAAATGACGGTATACATGGATTTATTGGTCCTCATGGCGCAGGTAAATCTACTTTATTAAAAATTATTTCCACTTTATTAAACTCAGATACTGGCAAAATAGTCTTTGAAAAAGAAATTACAGATAAACAGAAAATGCGTAATATAATTAGTTTTGTTCCTAACCAGTTTAATTTATATCCCAAATTGACTGTTCTAGAATCTTTGTATTTCATTTCTAAATTAAGGAATTCCAGAAATGATCATCATAATAATATCAACAGGTTATTAACAATGTCAGGTTTGATTGAATATAAAGACAATCGATTGAGCGATTTATCGGAAGGTGTAATAAAAAGAATTGGCATAGTTCAAGCTCTTTTAAATAATCCACACTATCTGATTATTGATGAACCAACAACTGGTCTGGACCAAGAGGAAAGGATCAGTATACGGAACTTTTTAAGAATGGTAAGTAAAGATGTGAATATAATTATAGCTTCCCATGAAGTTGAGGACATAACTCAAATATGTAAAGAAGTGACTATGTTGGTCAAAGGAAATGTTTTATTCAACGATACATTAGATAATTTTCTAAAATTATCTCAATCACAATGCAAGCAAGGATTTCATGAAAGCTATCAGTTTCTTCTAAACAGAGAGAAGGCTTCAAAATGAATATTTACTACTTAAAAATAAAATCAATAGGATTCTCATTTTATGTGCCGCTATTAGTAGTTTTGATAATAATTTTTATTATATTTAGTGGGTTTTACCGGGAAGAGGATTTACAAAAATTACTCGTGTTAATACAGGTATCAATGGGGTCAATAGCAGCATGGTGGTTTAGTAATATTTATAGGGATATTTTTTTTCGGGAACAAAACGATTTTCTATTAGTGAATTACAGATATGCGCATAAAAAATTTTATTCTTTTTTCATGATAATTTATGCAGCGCTGTTACTTATTATTTGTATCACCCTTTGGTTTCAGTATAGTCTACCATTTCTCCCATTTTTTTCGTTCTTGCTTTTTCAATGTTGTTTCTTTTCATCTTTAGGATTGTTCATTACGATGCTTTTAAAAAATACAGACATATCTGTTTTAGCTATAAGTTTATACTGTTTAATAGATTTTATTACAATTGGTACATTACCAAATTGGCATCATGTTATTCTATTTAATTTTACAGAAAAAGTGTCTTTTATCGAGACTGTTTCTCCAAATCTGATAAATTTAATTGCAACCCTCCTCTGTTCAAAGCTGGTAATGACGATATGGAAATAGGAAATAACTCATAATTTTTATAAAAGGGTTGTATTTCTTCCCTTTTTTATCTCTTTAAATAATAGATGGCCATCAACAAATAATTAATAAAGGAGATAAAAAAATGGAAAAACAAAAAAATGTCAAAGGGGATTTCCTTACAAAAAAGGAAATACAATCGTTAAAAGAAAGAGCCTTAAACAATTCTGACTTTAAAACTATTCTTTCTGAATTGGAGAACATTCACGGCTCAAAAATTTCCCTTATTGATGTGTTAAAACCATTAAAATTTGACTCAGTTAATGATAATATTTTTTATTCGGTGCAAACTGCGGTATTTAAAGTAATGGATGATGCATTCATCAAATACACGGAGGCTACCACTAATGATAGTACAGATGCACGTACTAAAGTATTCGGTGTCACTATTCAAGAACAAGGAACTGAGTTAAATCGTATTATAATTCATCCTGAGCTTGATGTGATGGTACAAAAGAATGAAACGGTACCATTAACAAAACAAGAGATGCGGGAATTTTGGAAGAAAAGTCTAGACAAATTTGATGACCTCGTTCCAAATGAGTCATATCAACCGGGGGATTTATTTAAAGAGGCATCGGCTCAAGGGTTCTGGGATGGGTGTGTCACGGGAGGATATTTATGGTGCGGAAAGGGTTGTTACATTGATGGAAATGGATGTAATGGACCTTATGTTTACAATCCTAATAATCCGGATTTAGACAATTGCTGCCGAATTCATGACTGTTGCTACTACGAAGGAAGGACACATGCATCATGTGATGATTCGCTATGCTCATGTGCGATCCGGGTAGACCCATTTGGTGTTGCTTCCACTATGATTCAACTTTACTTCTGTTAGAATACAAAGGGGTTGTTCTAAGCTCTATAAAGTGATATATAGGTCTTGCCTTAAAAACTGAAAAAAGGAGCAATTCAACGGGATTTTATTGTTGAGTTGCTCCTTTTTCGTACTATTGTGCTCTTTGTCTTTTTACAAATAGTGTAACAAAACTAACTATTATAGCAATTAGCATCATTGCTATACCTGTTGTTGTAATCGGTGCCAACTCAAAGCCTTTTCCCCTAGAAAATAAGGTAATAATTAATCCTAGTGCAAAAATAATTAAGGAAGGTAATTGCGTTTTAGATGTTCCATTCTTTATGGATATACCAAGAATAATAAAATAAACTAATGGAATAGGTAAAAGTAACATACTGCTCACCTCATTTTGTCAACTATTTACCTAATATTAACATATAATGGCAGGGTTTTATATTTAAAATAATAAATAAGACTAAATATCTATATATGATTTGAAAGTCTAATGAAAAATGTTTACAAGCAGTATATATACTTTTAAAAGGTTGTAATTTTTTTTATTAACCACCCTTTATTTTTAAAAAAGGAGGTGGTTAAAGTGAGCAATAGAATACATCTATATCCATTAAAAACGATGGATTTTAAAGATTTATATTTATCCAATATTAATCAGGTGGGAGCTAATAATAAATGGAAACAAAATATAACCGGTAAGAATGTAATTATCTCAGTGATTGATACAGGAGTAGACGATTTACACCCGAATCTTAAAGGACAGGTTATTGATGGATTTAATTTTACCAATGACTATAAAGGAGACATATCTATCTATAAAGATAACAACGGCCATGGAACTCATGTTGCTGGCATTATCGCCGGAAAGTTTAGTACCGATAATGAAGTAATAGGAATAGCACCTGATGCTAGAATACTTGCTTTAAAAGTATTGAATGAAGACGGTGCAGGGGATGTTAAATCCTTGATTGAAGCCATACATTATTCTATTGATTGGCGTGGTCCAAATCAGGAAAAAGTGTGTGTGATTAATATATCATTAGGAGTTAGAATTGACAATTCCGATCTGCATGAAGCTGTAAAAAGAGCTGTTAAGGCTCAAATACCTATAGTAACCGCAGCAGGAAATTATGGAGATGGCAATATTTTTAGCAGAGAATATTTGTACCCCGGTGCATATCAAGAAGTGATTGAAGTAGGCGCTATTGATAAAAATAATAAAATTACTGCCTTTTCCAATACAAATGAACAAATTGATATTTACGCTCCCGGTGTTGAGATAATGTCATCTTATTTAAATGGGAGTCTAATTGCTTTATCCGGCACTTCAATGGCTACACCACATGTGTCTGGTGCAATCGCATTATTAATAGATCAAGAAAGAAGAAAAGGGAAAACTTTAAATGAAAGCGAGATATTTTCCCTGTTATGCAAAAGTACAAAACCTATGAATTTGGGACATAAAGAAATCGAAGGATGTGGAGCATTATACTTATCATGAATTTGGTTTGTGTGTTATAAAAATAAATTTCTAATTTTCTTTTTAAATAAAATTATTAAAGAAGAGGTGAGACAATGACTCCTGCAGAAATTCCCCTTTGGGTGGCTTTGTTAGGAAACTTCGGATTTCCAATAGCAATTACAATTTATCTATTTCTCCGATTTGAAAAGAAACTTGAAAAATTAGGAGAAGTCATTATTCAATTGGCTGAAGTTATTAATACTACAAAAAAATAATGGTAGTCGAATATCTGTACACGCTTAGAGTTAGTAGTTTGTAAGGAAATGAATCCCTATGGTTTCTATAAATCTATAACCTTTAAACTATATTCGCTGCGTTCTCCTATCCAATAATGAAAAGCCGATGATTCCTTTGAGGAAAATCGGCATTTCTTCATCAATCTGGGTTGGATGGCAAAGGTGGCCATCAAGGTATTCAGCGTAGGTGGGGCTGATACTCAACGGGAGCTGATATGCCCAATTTTTTTTGCATAAAAAACCACCTTTATACCACCTTCAAATTGGATCCAGAATCAATATTCACCATTAGACTAAAATGATAATTATAGTTAGAGAATTAATAAAAACAGACAAAAAAACTCAGAAAACAGAAGGTTATCATTAAATAATGTACTATTTAATGAATTTTCCAATAGCAAATTAATGATTTTCATAAAAAAAGCCTATCCATAAAGATAGGTTTTAGTTTTTTCATTTGTCATTCCCTTAATACGGCTTAGTTCTCTTTATGTTCATTTCACTCTTTTATACTTAACCACCGCTGATTCTTGTACCCACCCTATTTCACCATGGTAGTCCCCATCGTCTATCTCAACTTTTAACCAATTACTACGCCTGTCCAATATTGTTAAAGGGGTTTTAGATGTTATTTTTGTTTTCGTAACCAAAGGAGCATTCTTTGAAGAACCTTTACGAAGGTAGGAGTCTTTTCTAACAAAAGCTAATTGTCCATAAGGATTGAATTTTACATATTTAGTAATAACCTTTCTTAAATCTTTCACTGTTGTTGTTTCCATAACACGTTCCTTAATAGCAGCTTTTACTTCTGCATCATAATGGCCAGTTAATAACGAACAGCAAACAACCAACATGATTTCTATAAGGATCCGTGCTGCCTCATTAACATAGTCTGAATATAATGCGTATATAAATCCTAGCAATGAAAATGCTTGTGTTTTAGGATTAATACATCTTTTCAGCAAGTTGATTAAATCTTCTTCAGTCATATCAATTAACTTTTTCTTAGGACTAGTTACTAAGATAGACCCTGGTAAATCTGCTTCAGCTATATTTATCGCCTGATTAGCCTCTTCTGAATTTATAGTTATGTCAAGTTCATCTAATCCAGTAAAATCGATATTTAAAGCAGCTTGACTCAAAGTAGTTCTAAAGGAAGTCATTAATTCGTTTATCCGAGAAGAATCTATAATTACCGCCGCTGCTCTATTTTGAGGTAGAGGCACTGCAATGTTTGATAACTGTCTGGTTATATTTTTAAACAACTTGTTTTGTTTTGCTATAAATGGATCAATTGAGTAAGCGAGAGTACGTTGATTTTGAGCAACAGATTTTAAAATTGGACTAATTGCTTCATTTAGGTCAATTCGACTTACCGACACTGATTTCATAGCAGGAATCAAGCTATTGTTAAGAATATTTTGAGTCTGATTAATTGTCTCGAGCAATTGATTTCTAAGTAGTTCGGAAGATGAGACAGTAGACTTCAACATTGTTTCATGCTTACTAATATTGTCCCTCACAGATATGAAATTTCTCTGATAAACTGATAAAGCAGAATCCAACGGTCTTAACATCTGTTGAAATCTTTTTTGATCTTGATCAAATAGAGATTTTGCGTCTTTATATTTCAAAATATTTTCTTCCTTTCATAGTTCTTAATAAGTCTATAAATCCACTACAAAACCGCACTTTTGTACACCTTAGTCCAAATCATAATTGCAGAAAAAAGGAGTGCATTTTATTATTTGCACCCCTTTAATTAATAAATTTCATATGTAAAGTAAAAAAGAACCTACTCGGTCCCCTTTAAAATATATGTCTACACATTTCCAAAACATTGGCGAGATCTTCTGGATGAAGTTCCCCTATGTATCCCCTAGGTTTTTCAACGCCATCTCTCTCAACAATATCTTGTTTTAAATCGTTTTTTAGAATTGTAAGAGGTTTAGACGTTCTTACCCAAGAGGGGACTTTTAAACCTGATTCAGACCAATATTTAAGTTTAACATCGAAGTCATCACGGGCACCTTGTTTCGTTACAAAGTTGATAATTAAACCAACCTTATCGTTAGCTCTATCATTACCAACAATAAGAACGGGACGTGGAACAAATTTATTGTCTGTATGGGACCATATTGGCGCCACCCATAGATGTCCTTGTTGGAGAACCTCATCAGATGTAATCGGCGTACTCTTCGTCATAATCTTTATTTTCCCCTTCAAAAAGAAACTCGTAAGCTTTTCCTACTTTAACACCATTATTTTCTGTTTCGAATTCAGCTTGATCTGCGATCTTCTCACGATTTTTAATCATTAGAAAACCACTCCTCTCTTATTAGAGATATTGTATCATACGGAAAAGGGGATTTCCATAGGTTCTACCTAGGTTTTCCCTGGAAGAACGTTCATAAACCAATAAATTAAATTTTATTTTTTCAAGCATAACTCGTCCAATCTATTCATAGGTTTTATTGATAATAAAGCTGATGAGGTGGTAGCTTGTCTAAATATAGAGATGAAGATGATCATATTATTAGAACTGATGAAGAATACAATTTTTTTGATTTTTGTGATCGAAACAATTTAACGATTGAAGTAGCCCACAAAGTAGGTAATGAAATTGAAAGAATTGAAGGGTACTTTACTGGTTATCATCCCGAAATATCCATGTTTTCACTAAAAGGTCGCCAAGGATACGATTATGTTATTCCAATAAAAAATGTTGAATATATGACAGTTAAAAGTAAATTATAAGCCTGTTACCAGACTTTTTTTATTTAACCGTTGATTTGTTATTGCTGATTCAAATTGAATACATAACAACGCTATTGTAAAGGCTAAATAAACTTGTTCAGCCATTGAAAAAACTAATAAAATTCATGAACATCGCCAAGAAGGGTAGAGGAGGAATACTTGCCCGTTTCTTAACACTATGTAATTTTGTAAAAGCTACTCAAGCAAGTAATTCTTCAAGATTGATTTCGTTGTATTTGTTCAGCCTTTCATTCTTTTGGAACTACTATGGCTTCTGCTGAATACATTGTTTCCCGTATTTCCATTATATCAGTTTTTAAAAACCTTTTAACTTTTACTTCGCTCGGTACTAAAATACATCGTTTACATAGTTAAAATAGGCGGAATAACCATTGATATGTATTCTTTGAAATTCCCCATTTGTACCTTCTTTTATTAGGAAAACAAAATTAGTTTCCTGGTGGCATCATAAAATGATCTTTGTTTAAATGAATTAAAATCACGGACACACATAACTGTGTACATACAAATGTCCTCCACGTCTTTTTAAGAAATTCATTTTTCTCTACGTTTATCCAATGCCTCTGAAGCCAATCTAGCTTTTTCTCTCGTTGTATTAATGTATAACAATGAAATATCGGAAGAACTATGACCAAGTTGTGACATAATCAATGGAATATCACCATTAGTTTGTTCTGCAAGATTCGTTGCATAAGTATGTCTTAGTTTATGAGGGGACATCCTTTTGTCAAACGCTTTAGTATATTTGTAAACAATATCTTCAATTGCTCGATTGGTAAGTGGCCTAGGTTCATTATTGTATAATTTGACATACACAAATTCGTTTTCCCCGGTACCAGCTTTATATCTTTCGTTTCTAACGGAAAGATAAGCTTGAAGATCATCCATACTAGAAGGGGTGACTGAAACAGTATCTTTTTTATTTCCTTTTCGTATTACACTAATCTCTTTTGAAGTAAAATCAATATCTTTAATCCTTAGGTTCGATAGTTCATTTACCCGGATTCCGGTCCCTAAAAAGAGGGAGACGATACTAATATTTCGTTCCCGATCACGATTAAAATATTTAAGTTGAGTTGGGGAGAGGGAGCTCTCATATTCAAAACCTTTTATATAATCTAAGAACTCTAGATCCTTATCCCCAATAAAAATCTTATCGGTCAATTGTTTGGCTCTCTCATTAAAGGTTTCTTTGACTTTAGTTACTTCAATTTTTTGCATCACGTTCCTGTGAAAATAGGGTTCATTATTGTCTAATTCCGCTTCGATAGTTAGATATTTAAACAAGGAGCGGAGGGAGGACTTATGTCGGTTTACCGTCTTAGCATGAATTTGCTTCGTTTCATCATCTGCTTGTGATACCTTATACTTTTTCCTCGCCAAAAATTTAAAATAATTCCTGGCTTCATCTAGTGTAAGGGTTGCTAGTATATCTGTTGGGATATCTTTAATTTGTTCACACTTAGCAATTCCCTCAGTTATTAACCAATAAAAGAAATCACGGAAATCTCTAACGTAATTAAATAGCGTTAGGGGAGAGCGGTTGTCTTGCTTAGCATCCACGTATTCCACCACATAGGTAGGCATTTCTTTGAGCAAGATTTCTAATTGTTTCTCATATTTCTCATGTTGTTTGGAAATTGCCATAAAAAAACACCTCAGTAAAATATATTATACATAATAGAACTAACGTTCGCATAATATGATTTTTACGAATAATAGTATTAATGTTGATTAATTTTATCCTTTAGAGTAATCCCAAATTTATCCAATAAATAAAGTTCATTTTCTTGATTATACAAGTAACTGGAAACGAGGTCAGATTCCTTAAAATAGATATCATCAAAACTTATTCTAAACTTTTGTAATTGGTGTGAAAAGAACATTGCAAATTCTTTTAACTTAAATTCAGTAAAATATTCACCTCTAAATGAATTAAGGTGAGAAATAATTTCGCTTGTCCCTTTACCATTTACTAATAAATAAGATGGCGGAGTTATTAACCTAGCTCTATTATAAAATACCTTAGCTATTAATTCTGAAAATTGAATTGGATGCAGGGTGTGTTGCTGAAATGGAATAATTTCTTCACTCATCAACTCCGAAATTATCCCATCTTCCCCAATACAAAGAATAATTCCAATTTCTCCAATTTGAATGGCTAACTGAGTTCGTTGTTGGTCATCTGTATAATGAAAATCAAATCTTGAATCATTATATGGGCTTAAATGTAATTTGAAAATAAATAAGGAAAATGGTTCCTTATGAAAGTGCATAGTAATACGTGTAGACTGCAAAAATTCGTGGATCATCTTATATTTTTTTAGTAATTCCTTACTTACTATTGTCCCTCGATTTAGATTTTTCCTATCAGCAATTAAGGACATGTCTTTAAATAGCAATCCGTAATATATTTTCAATAACCATTTGAAAATGGTTATTCTATCAAGCTTATTAAACTCTTCAAAAGAAACCGACGCATTTTTAATTTCATTTTCAATTTCACTTAAAAAAGTATTGTTGCATGGTTTACAGCAAGGAATCTTAAGGTACCTGTATGATATATATGTATGATTCATTAATCTTAATTGTTGATTCCATAAGTCATGTTTTTTTTGCAACCATGAGGGTATCACATGCTCATCCGAAGAATTTTCTTCTGTTAGTGGTGCGCCACACAAAAAGCAATGTTTATAATCACATTTCATATTTGAAAATGGAATGTGATGCTCTTGATTCATATTCTTTCCTCCATATTTAGTTTTCCTTTTGTTTTTATAAGACCAAGCTTAAGAAATATCGGATAAGATACATTTGAAAATTGGCTTGTTATTTGTGCTCTATTCATTAATTCTGGCCGTTTAGAAACATCTTAAATTTGCTTTTTAGCTTATTTAATTAAATAGTGACCAAAGGTTTCACCAAAAAATTTAATTAGGGTGTTTAAATGGATTTTCGTCTTCAGGATTAGCACTCCAGCAGCTACTAATGTTTTTTTCTTTACACATACGATACGCTTTATAAGAGAGTAACAACCTTGTCTTTTCAAGATTTTCGGTGCTTACTTTATGTCCAACTTTACTATTATCTCGCCATTTAACAAAATAGATTTTAGCTGCTTCCTCAACTTTATCTCGATATATTGCTACTTGGCTAGGCTTTGGAACATTGGTGGGTAAGGCTATCTTAGGGATATTTTTATTAAACTCTTCGAAAAAGTAAGCAGGTTTATAATGACTATCTGGGTTATATTCAAAGCCCATAATTTTGCAAAACTTATGGTACTCATTTAAGTAGGCTGTTATCTCAAAATCTTTACCAACAGGAATTTCAAAATAGTAGTTATGCTGCTTAATTCCAAAAGCAAGTATATTGGGAATTTCATCGATAAAGTACAGAACATCAAACTGTACAGATTGGTAAATAAAATCGAATTTATAGCGTTCTATCTTTTGTTGCTTCATACATTGATATAATTCTTTTAAACCATTTAATTTCATAATGCCTCCCCACAAACTAATATCCCTATGTTACTTTCTCTTTTTGTGCTTTAAGCAAAGTATCCATATTAATCATTATTTTCTGTTTTTAATTGAAATAGAGGGGGGAGTATCATCCTTTTTAAGAGCAGGGTGTGTATAGCCCTCTAAATATTTCTTTGTATCAAATATACCATTTTTATCATGTTCAACTACTAATGGCCCTGGACCAGCAAATAAGTTTAAGTTTAAGCCATTTCTAATTTTCCCACTACCAATAACCATGAACTCTTGCTGTTGTTTACTAGGAATTGTAAATGTAAGTGAGCTTTCCAGTTTTTGAACTTTAGATTGAAGTTTTTCTTTATCAGCTTTTTCAACCTTATAATCTTTTAGTACCTCTTCAAGCTGCGTTTTTAATTCATCAATTGCATTTTGTTTTTTGAGATTTTCAGCTTCTAATTTCCCTGTGTTAAGCTTTAATTCTCTAATTGACGTTGCCATTTCGTCAGCACTACCGGCAATTCTATTTAATACTAATAATTGCTTAGTAAGCTGCGCGTTATTTGTATCGTTAGGATATCTGAGTTGGTGATCGATTTCGCTCCAACCTTCTTCAAAGATTGTTCTTACCTGTATTTCTGCAATATGTAGATGTTTTGTTGCTTTAGTGCTAATTAGATAATGCCATGAACGATAACCAGCAGGATGTACTTTGAAGTTAAATAATTCATTGTCTTTGTGTTCTTCCTCTTTGGCGTAATCACCTTCACGGTAATTAATCGTACACTTTTCTTTTAAATTCCATAGCTCCCTGATAAATTTATCAATGGAAACGGCCTGATCCTTATAAAGATGAAGAACTCGAATCCCAATTAAATCAGTAATTTCGTTTTTGTAATTATTAATGTCAACTGTATAATCAGGTTTATTTTTCTTTTCTCTAATTATCTTTCTAATAATTTTATCAATTAGATGTTCTGGGTCTTTAACTCTCGATCTAACTGAATGAGCTTCCGGGTGTGTACGTAACATATTTGATATATACTCTGCTGTGGGCTTTAACGTTTCTTTATATGAGGAGTATTCTTTATATATGTCTAATAGGGACTCCCAATTTATTTCTGCCGCATCAAAATCAGATTTGCTAATGTTATAACTTTTGAAAAATTGTTCCTGAGATAATTCCATGGATTTCATCTCCTAAAAATTATGGTGTAGGAATATTATACCAAACATTTAATCTTATTGTATATTTTGCGTAAAATTAGCATTATACGAATTGTTGTTAGTGATAAAAAGACACTCCCCCTTGAGAAGTGTCTTTTACTTTTATGTTCTTAAGCCAGTGCTAGTACCACAATCTTGATTAAGTCACTAGCAAAGTTAATCATTATACCTGTTGATATAGTTTTACCTGCAAGAAAATATTTATTAGTTTCCATTGGCAACACCTCCAGTAGAATTATTGCACTAATAAGTATAGCGATGACTCCACAGATTATTGGAATGGCCACTGGACTAAAAACATAAACTATTAATTTTAAAGGTTCCTTTACTACATTAAATCAGATTTCTATTTTCCTAGTCAATTGTCGTTAGGACAGAATTTGGTGGTACCCCTATATAGAGTTATAGCAAAAAAGAAGAGAGGAGGTGAAAATAAAAAAGCACCCTAAGGATGCTTATAAGCCGTTCTCTTTTGGAGTACCCACATAGGGAAAAGCAGATATAAAAACAAGTATAAAAGCAGTGGATTTCGCAACTGAAATCGCACTGCTTTTAGTATTTTAAGGAATGTTTTTTATGATTTCTCTAGTAATAAACCCAATTATTATTCCAGGAAAAACAAACAATATTGGGAGCCAAACAGGACCCAATAATACTCCAAATATCATTAAGTTCGAGGAAAAAATCAATCCAACAGTTACAAAAAATGCAGCAAACACATACGGAAGAAAAGAATAAGGGTCTTTCCCTCCGCCTGCATCTTTCACTGCGTCCCACATAGAGAAAAAGTACAAACAAGGATAAAACATCAACCACTGATATTCAGCATGTTTTATGGCATCTCCAATTTCTCCATGAAAACTTAGAAGTATGACCTGATTAAAATTAGCTTGTACATTAATCAGAAATTCAAGTATCAATAGAACAGTGCCTTTAAAATACTTTCCGTTTAAATACTGCCCAAACCCAGGAAGTGCAATGCTCCACATTAGTTTTTCAAATGGACTCCTATTCACTTATACATATCCTATAAACAGAGTTCTTATTATTTTTCTTTTGCAATTTCTTTTCTATTAGGAGCAAGTGGAGGCTGTTCTAACCATTTATTTTGCACCATAATATTAAACCATTTCTTCGTTACAATAAGATTTTGTAGAATGGTGCTTTCGTAAGTGGCTACAAGGTCTGCTCGCATTGCGGATGCTAAACCTACCCCGTGATACGCTTGTGCAGCTTGGAATAAGAAACCAGTATGATACAACATTAACTTATCGGAAAAAGGGGAGTCTGTTGAGGTTGTAACTTCAGCTTCCCACGACTTAGGAACGGGTAAATTATCCGTTTGCATAATTTTTGAAAAACTTTTTATTTGTTTGTCAGCCGCTTTTTCGGCATCCTCTAAAAATTTCCTTACTTCTTTTGATTGTGCGACTTGACTGAATGCGATTGAAAGAGTTTTTGCCATAATACTTTTTTTAAGATTGAAAGAAATACTTATGATTTCTGTCGCTGCTAACGTTCTACCCTTTCCGAAAAATCCATCTGTGAAATCTTGGCTGGAAATATTTTCAGGGTTTTTACCTGGATAAAATAAAGGGTCTCTCTGAAAACTTCCTTTTTCAAGCAATAAATCAATTGTTTGATGATACATCCTTTTCCCATCATTATCACAAGAGTCGTAAAAAAATCTTAAGTCCTCTCTGACAGAAACGCCCAATGAAGTGGAGTGTCCTAGCAAACCATGTAATGTCATGATGTGTAAATAATTCAGGCAAAATATATCTGTGAACAACCTCGGTTTACCTTTGAAGAGGTCGAATTCTGTAAAACCAATTGGAACGGGAAACCCATCGTTCTCCATAAAAGTAACGATTTGTTGTTTTTGCTTTTCGAATGTCTTGATAGCATCCTCAAAAATAGCTTTAATTTGCTCATCCTCAATAATAGAGACCATATATCTATTTACAATATCAACGGCTGTTCCATTTACATACTCTCCCCATAAAGTTCCTATTTCGGAAGATGTGAGTTTTAATTTATCCTTTTCCATTCCGTCACCTCTATGATATTATTTACCAATTCATCAAGAGGTATGAAATTTTTTTTGATTGTTACGAAGAGGAAAAACACTCTTTAGGAAATAACGAAATCACTAAAAAAGGTAAGCATAATACATGCTCACCTTTTTCTTACAACAATGCGAAATAGACGATACTTGTGGAATACTCATTGCCTAAGTTAAAGATGGCATTCTTAACAAAGATGTTAATCTGGAAGTTATACTACTAATTAAGAATCCTGCTCTAATACCCAAAATAATTATGGTCGATAATAAGCTAAAAAGAATATTCAAAGTATATCCCTCCACATTGAAGTTTAGTGTTAAATGATAACACTAGGGTTATTGTTAATCTGAGGAGTAAATTTATTCAGTGGAACACCTAATCATAAAGTGGTTTATTGCAATCCTAGATGAATACAAATAAAAAAGAGAAACAGCTTGTTGAACTATAGGGTCCTTATGTTCAATAAGAAGTTTTAATGACGACAGGGTAACTGTCGTTTTTTTAGTTATCAATTAGCAAGCCTATTGGCACTGGAAATAGCATAAGCATAATTTTTATTATGCTCGTGCTAATTCACCTGCGGTTTATAAAGTAAATTTTGTATGAAAATTGTCATAAACCCAATTATATCAACAAAAAAAAAGAGCGAATTCTTATACGAATTACTCTGCTATTTTAGCTGTTTTTATATGTGTTTTTATAGCTGCGGGTACTCCAAAAGAGAACGGCTTAAGGATGCTTAGGGTCTTACTGTTTTAATTTCAGCACTTCATAAATGCAAAATGGTTAATTTAATGGTCTGTTACCTTTTTTAATTGAATTTTTGTTTTATGTAATTGGTTATCTTGTTTCCAATGTAAATAAACAACTAATTTATTATCTTTTATATTTTCTAGCTGTTCCCAATCAACAAATCCCCTATTATCTTTATCCGTTACAATCTGCTCTTTTTTGCTTACTCTTTCAGCTCGATCCCCTGCAACATATTTATCATTTATATAAAATTGAGAAAGTGTTATATATATTTTTTTTTCATCCTTTTTATTTCCTGTCCAGTAAAGCATTCCAAAAAACTTGTCTGAATTAGAATTCTTATCCTTTGACAAAACTGCTTTCCAATTACCTTCACTACTTTTCCCTTCCCATCTTGGGTTCTTCCATTGGTTTCCATCATAAAATTTCCATCCAACTATTGATGAAAGCAAAATAATAACAATAGCAATTATTAAATAAATATTTTTCTTTCTTTTCTTAACCATTTTTATCCCATCCTTTCTTTATCTATTATAACAAAATATTTGAAATTATTACATTTTTTATTTTTTATGGTATTATTTAGTAGAAATGAAAAATTTTACAATTTGGGAGTTGGAGAAAAATCATGGGGAAAATGGTAAAAATCTTAACATCGGCATTACTTGCAGTCATTCTAAGCTTTTCAGTATCGGGGGTATCATTTGCAGAATCCACTACGCCTACTATTATAACAACTAGCATTGATAGTTTCACAGTTGGTGAAGCTGAGCAACATACTGTTGATTATCTACATAACAATGGATTAGATTATCCAGTAGGCTCAAATGAATATATTCAATTTTTGACATCAGCAGTTGAACTCCAATTAGCAGACGAAATAGAACAGGATTTAATACGAGCTTATGCAAGTATTTACTTAGATAATTATGATATATATATAAGCACCATTGATCCGAATGCTGAACCAGTACCTTATATATTAAGTGACTCATTAAAAGCACAAACAATTCAGGAAGTAAGAACTTATTCTAATATGGCAAATTACTTACTAGATAATTCTGTTAAAGAACAACAATCTGTTTCTGCTGTAGAGTTGTCAACTTCACTTAGTACTTCCACCTATAGCTTCAGTGGTTCAAAAGCTCAGTCATATATGAACACTTATTGGAATTCAATCAATTCATCATTCGGAGAAATGCCAAACGATTGTACCAACTATGCTTCTCAAATTGTTTGGTATGCAGGGTTGCCAATGGACGGCACTACTAGTTCACCTGGTTATCATACTACAACTACAGATTGGTATAATAAAACCTTACCTTATAACAGTAGAGGATGGTCAACTTCATGGACAGTAGTAGGTGATTTTTACTCTTATTGGGTAGGACATAGAGGGCATAGTTATAAAGTTTTCACAGGTCATACTGGTATTGCGTCTTATGTTAAACCGGGAGATATTATCCAAATTAAAAATCAATCCACTGGAAAATGGTATCATACGGTAATAGTTAACTATGTTTCTAACGGTGTAGTATACTATTCTGGTCATACAAATAATCATCTTCATAAAGCATTAACTGATATTAGTGCTTCTAGCTATGATTTTAGAGTTATAAAGTTCAATTATTAAACCATTTAATATATTTGATTCCTTTTATTTGCTCACCTTACAGGCCTAGTGACAGGGTAGCTTTTGTTGACAATTCAATCTAAAAAAGTCGGTTCCTTAGTGTACAGGAATTCGACTTTTTAGGTTGAAATTCACAACTCGTGTTTCTTTAATGCTATTTGATATCGTACACATTTGGAATTATAATAACCCTAAATTTATTTTAAAATTTTAAAATTTATGGAATTAAAGTTAGGTTTTTTACTGAACTAGTTATCCAACTCATTCAGTGCAGTAGTTCTGCACCAAGGTACAACTGCCTGTCGCACAAAAAAAATCCAGCATAATTGCTGGTTTTTTTTGCGTGTTATAAGGAAAAACCTATCGTCCATTGTCCAGGTTGACTCTCTCCATGACATAGTCAGTTTTAAAATCTCTTCCAGATTTTATAGTGTATTCAAGAGTTATTCTTTCTTCTCCCTCTTTAATTGCATCTGCAACTTAAAAGTGTTTAAATATAAAGCACATCCAGAATTACGCCCTTAGAAAAAGCCCTCAAAAATTTGGAGGGCTTCCATTTTTCTATTCTATTGCAGGGTGAGCAATGGGCTGCCTGTCATATCATTGAAAGATTTCCCACATCCCCTCAAAGATAGCGTTGAGGGGAACGATATTTACCATTTCGCTTAACAGACATACTTCCATAGTGAACACATTTTAAGCATTTAAGAGTTTCAATTTAGAAATTAGCGCGTGGTGTAAAGAAACACTATATTTAAAATAAGTTACCTTTATTATCTTGTATCCTATTATTTACCCTAAAAGCTCTAATGCTCTTTCCTGAATAGCCTCTATGTATCGGCCATCTGACAATTTGTATAATCTTTGGAAAGCAGTAATATACATTTTCGCAAGAAACTCTTCTTCTACTTCTTCTTTACGATAGCGGACCATATTGCCCAATTTCATTTTATTAATCCCCAGCGATTCCAGCTTGCGATAAAACTCCGCTTTAAAATTCACTCGAAAAATCTCCATTAAATCTCTTTGACTATATAAGGTAGTTGGGGAATCCTCCAGGGTTTTAATTATGATCGGCTCATTTTTAAAATTTCTCCATAAAAAGGAGTTCAACACCCGTTGCATATAAGATTCAAGAGTTAAATGCTTACCTGTTGTCTTTGCATTAGATACTAAGAGCTTAGCTTTGATTTGCTCAATTACTACTGGTTCAAAATCACGTTCAAAAAATTTTTTGTAAGAGATAATGTTTTCAGCATTCTTCATAATATATCGTTTAAAGTCATTTTCATGAAATAAGATTCTTTTATAAAATAACGAAGCATACTCTTCACCTTCAAAATGCTTTAGGAGCAGCATCTTTGCCATTTCAGTTATACGAATATGTTTAACCTTTGGCACAATTGTCTCAATCACATGCTGATAACTACAACGCAGATAATCAGCAATTTTTTCAGCTGTTAAAGTGTAACCGCTTTGGAACAGTTCAATATATGCCTTGCATATTTCCTCTTTATTCTTCCCTATACCGTTGACAAGAATTAAGTTAGGTTCATCGTATTTGATTTTTTCCTTTTCCATACACTGACCTCCACTATTATTCATGTTCCCTTTATTAGTAATATATAATTTTGTTTAATAGATTCTCTATTATGGTTGATTTTCCCTTTATTTTAATAGAAAAAAAGCTGTATCCCTATTGAAAAAATTAGGAATACAGCTTTTATTATGTATTGCAGGTTGTGTTTTGGCTTCATATCGTGTGATCAGCCTAGCCGAATTTAAAAGGAGACAACTCAGATGTTACTCAAACAACGCAATCGTTCCCTTGAAACCTGGTTAGAATTTTTTTTAACAGGTTTCAACTTTTGTTAATGAAAAATTGTTTTTAAATTTTGGCGTGTTCAGGAAGTCTAATTTTTATCATAAAAATTCAAAACAGCGATAATAAACATGCCAAAACTTAGAATCAACGAAGGAACTTCTTTTATCGCCTCTTTACCTCTTTCATTCCACGCTCTATGTTCATCCCTTACCAGAAAAAAATAAAAGGATCTAATTTTCATTTGGAATATCCATTCTTAAAGGTTACTAAAATAATACTGGGGTAAAATAATTCGTATATGAGTTCCTTTTGAACTGCTATCCACCACGTTTATATCTCCTCGATGTTCAAGAATGATGTTTTTTACAAATGGTAAACCTAATCCTAATCCCTCATTTTTAGAAGTCGTAAAAGGATCAAAAATACTATTCCAATGGTCCGCAGGAATTCCTTTTCCGGTATCAATAATATTAATAATAATTCTATCCACTTGAATATCGGTAGAAATCGTGATATTTCTTATGGAACTTTCCTTCGGAAAAGCCTCCGAACTATTTTTAATTAAATTGACAAAAACTTGCTTTAAATACGCTTGGTTGGCATAGGTTTTTAATGTTGAATATTTTTTACCAAAAACAACTTCTACATCATTTCTTAGGAAAAACTCTGCTGATATTTCAATTGATTGTTCTATTATTTCATTCAAATCCACCATTTTGAAATCAATGGATTTGTACTTTAATAATTTTGTGTAATTATTAATTAAATCTTCCATTTGATTTGCAGTAGTTTGAATCATTACGTTCATCCTTTTACCTTCAGAAGGCAGTTGTGATTCGCCTAATAATTTCGAATAGCCGTTAATAATTTGTAGAGTATTTTTCACTTCATGCACTAAACTAGCAGTAAGACTGCCCGCATTATCTAGTTTCTTCTGACGTTCCATTAA
Source organism: Bacillus sp. AFS006103 (assembly GCA_002559145.1). Lineage (GTDB taxonomy): Bacteria > Bacillota > Bacilli > Bacillales > Cytobacillaceae > Neobacillus. The sequence goes on along the minus strand of NTXX01000028.1, from coordinate 42,774 downwards.
ACGATTATAGTTTACAGTCAATATCGTGTTCAGTTTAACAAAAGAAAAAACAATAATAACGGAAAAGATGATGGTCCCTAAACTGCTAAATAATGCTCCTGTCCCAGGTATAAAATTTAATAAACCAAAAATAAATAGTAACAAGCTACAATAAGAAAAAGTTCCTAAAAAATTTTTTAAATAGAGGTTATGAATTTGTCTAGAAATAATAAAAGTAAAAATAATTAGAATAAAGAAACTACTAGTATGAAAAAGGTACAAAAATTGCAGCGGTCCATATTCCGGAAAATAGAAATAAAGATCAGAATTAACAATTTTAACCTCTTTTACTCCGATGATTCCGAATCTTGTCATATTTATTAGATAGACAATAAAGCTCCATACGACTAGATAAAACAACACTTTAGGATTAAACATAGAAAATTGAAACTTATAAAAAGCTTGATTTTTAATGTTGGTGGTATGTTTATTGATTAGAACATACGCTAAATAAAATACAAGAGGAATCATAAAAGTTGGCCCGATCCTAAAAAACCTAAAAAGCCAAGTAATTAACTCTTCTGAAAGTACACCTTTTAAATATAAAACGGCAATGTCTAATTGCCAAAAACTGATGGAGAGCATATAAAGAAATAAAGCAAATGCTAATTCCGAACCTTTATATATTTTTAAAACCGAAATCGCTAACACTATTGGAATAATTCCAATAATAGCGATCAAAAATGCAATGATCAAAGTTTTTCACCACTCTATTGATATCTCTTTATATAGGCACAGGCATTATTCCCTCCATGACCATGAGTAGTGACCGCTACCTCTTTTATTTCTTGAAATAAGGTTGTCGTCACAATGTTCATTTCTTCGAACCCCTTTTTGTTTGTTCGAATGGTTGGAGGGATAAATCCATGATTAATACTTAATAAGGACGTTATAACTTGTAGGATTCCAGTAGCTCCATAAGGATTTCCCATCATGCTTTTAATGGACGTATAAGGAACAGCATGGTTGAATAGCTCCTCGGAGCAACGCTTTTCGATTTTATCGTTTACTTGAATTCCTACTGCCTGACTATTAATATAGTCAGGTTTTCTATTCCTTAGTACTTCTTTCAAGGCACTAACCATTTGATCGCCAGTTTCATCTAAAGAGTATAAGTAAACACCGTCATTATTGGAGACCACATTCTCAATTTCACCCAAAATAGGAATAGATCTTTGTAATGCATGTTCCTCTCTTTCCAAAATGACAACCCCGGAGGCTTCCGAAATGGCAAAACCCTTACTGTTTTCACTAAAAGGAACGGCCCCCTCTTGTAACGATTGATTTAAAGCAATTGATTTTGTTTTAGCAAATCCATATGTAGCCATTTTATCAATCAAGCTATCCGTTCCGCCAACTATCGCTACATCAATCATACCACACTTTAAGTATACGATTGCGTCCTGAATGGCTTCTAAACTGGACGTACAGCCGGTAGTAATCGTTTTCGTAATACCTTTAGCTCCTAAATAATGGGCAATGGCTGAGGTGATACTATGATAATTTACATAATGAGAAAAGGTGACAGGAATTTCTCGATAATTGGAATGATGAACATTTATGATAGACTCCTGGTAAATTTTTTCACCAACAGAACCTAAAGAAGTGCCAAAAAAGACACCTACTTTTTTATCTTGCAGATTTATCAATTTAGCCTGATCAATTGCCTCTTTGCCTGCCGCCATCCCCATTAGGGTAACCCTTGGAAATCTTTTGAAGCGTTTATCAGTTTCAAATTCATGTAAAGCTTCGTTTATTCTGCCAACAAGGGATTCCTCCCCTTTAGGTGACAGATTAGATACGATTTCTAAACAATTAACTCCATTTTCTAAATTGTATAATAATTCTTCAATATTATTTGATTTTGGACCTTTGACTCCATAACCAGTTACTACTATTTTCTCCATTCAAATTACCCTTCCAATAGAAAAATTTATAATTCTGTTTATTTTTCTATTATTATACTAAAAATAGTAAAATAGTCATATGTAATTTTCCCTGGAAAATAATCCTTTATTTATTGTTTTAATAAAATAATGTTAACGCTATTTTTGCCTTTTGATAAAGCACAATTTTCTCGTCTAATTTTTGGCTAACTTTTAATATTTCACCCTTAGAATATTTATTTGTTTCTCTCCCTAATTTATATAATTCAGAACGCAAGTCCTTAATTTCCTGTTCTAGTACTAATACATCCATTTAATAATCCTCCAAAAATGGCAGATAGTCTTATACTATAATAACATAACAACCTATCGCATTTACTTTTTTTAACATAATTAGAGTATGTTTGGAATGTTGTAATAAAATGAAAATACCTCCCCGTGTATAGGTTTATCTGAAGAGTCAAGACTTCCGTTTTCCTCCTCTTATACTTGAGGGTTTTTATAAACTTCTTTTTCAAATTTAAGGACAAAAAAGAGAATGTAATCATTGAAAAATATAGATTATTATTAGCTATTTAGTTCGTACTATTATGTCAATTAAATGTAGAAGAGTTTTTAACCCTTCGATTTAAAGACATCATGAGTCAGATTAAATCTGGAAATTACCAAATATTAAAAAATATTGTAGAGATCGTAACTTCTTAGGAAAAAGCTAAAAAATCAAAACCTTCTTTGAGGTCAGGTTAAAGTTCTTGCAAATCATGAAGGAGTACTTCTCCTCTCAGCACATGTTGTTTTTCTATTTTTACACTTATATAAGTTGATTCCTCTTTTCTGTTATTTCTTCTTTTAAAATGCTGTTTTAAATCCTCTATATTTAATTCATTTTTCTCTTGAAGGTAATGGTTAATGGAAAGTTCTGAATCAATCTCATCTTTCTGAACACTTCTAATCCATTTGGCCAATGTATCAAGATTCATTCCCCTATCAATCTGACGAAGGAAATCTAAGAAAAGGAGGTTTATTAATTCCTCTATTGCATAGATGTCCTCTATCTTCTCTTGAATGATCTCATTAATTGTCTCTACAAACACTTTTGCATGTTTTAAATCGTACAAAGGTACATTTATATTTAAATTACGTAAAAGAAGAAGAATAGGCTACCCTCCTTCTTCTTTTAATTATAGACCGCAGTGAGCATTCACATATGATTCAGAACGAAAATGTTCATGAATCCATCTACCAGCACGGAAATGTCCACAAACTGTATGACCACTACGTTTATGAGGCGCAAGCTTGCACATCTTACATACCCCCTTTTCTTATTTTTAAGGGAATAGGTGAGCCAAACGCCTTTTAGCTGTTTCGCAAATACATAGATTTAAAAATACAATCTTCAAGTTTAAGCTTGCATTAGCTTAAACAGCCTATAAAATGCTGCACTGCTGTTCTGAAACGATTGAGGAGAGATGGATATATCGAAGTAAGTATAAATTTCCAGCCTTATGGCTACTTTCCTTCCCCTTCATCGAATAAAGAGAGGGTTAGGAAAGCCACAACAGCTTGCTGACTTTTTAATCACCGGGAAAAGGAAGTACTTTCAAAAAAATATGAAACAGAAGCGGACCATGAAACCCCTAACCAAGAATGCATTTGAATTTGAAACACTCGAGGAAGTGATAGATGAATATCAAAGTGAAGAGAGTATGACAGCTTATTTAGAAATTAGAATGCGTCAAGCTGAGGTCTTACATGGAGAAGTATTATCGTTCGATTTAGAACCTTATGGGACAGACATAACAATCGAGGAATTAATTGCGATAATTCACTTAGACTTCATTGATAATGTGAAGATCCAGGGGAATTCACAAAGATACAAAAATCGATTTTGGCACATTTAAAGCGATTTTAATCCAAAAATGAAAAACCAAAAGCAGTGCATTAAAAAGTGTGCACTGCGATTACTCCGAGTACCACTCGATATATTTGTTCAACTAACTCCCTGTTATTACAATTTTATAAGTTCGGAAATAATATCAGAACTACCAGGCATTAATAAAAATAACGAAGTGACGATAAATAGAATTCCGATAACAAACAGGAAAATAACTATTTTAACTAAACGAGATACGTCTTTTTTTAGTGTACCTATTATAAGAAGAACAACACCTATAAAGAGTAATAAAAAATAATAAAAACCCATCATCACCTCATTCAACTTTATTAACTGACAATTTATTTTAAAAAAGAAGCTCTCCGTTGTTCCAACATCCCCCATTTAGAGGGGTTTCTATAAAGTAATAAATTAACATAGAATTTTTATGTATATAGTTATTCTATGTATAGGAATAACCCAATATAACTTTATAGTAAATACTTTTTATTATTTTGCTCATTTTAAGTTATTTTTCAAATTATTTCCTTTATACTTTCTTACAACTAACTATTACCGTTAATATAAGTGAAAATCTCACAAACATGTACCATTAGCCTTACATTTAAAACCTATGAACCAATGTACGGTATGATAAAAATGAAGTACGCTCTAAAAGGGTCAAAGGAATTTCATGGAATATTACCAATGAATAAAACAGTTCTTGTGAGTCAAGTGGTTCAAACTTCCAAATTCACACAAAAGGAAGCAGCTAAAGCAGTAGATCCAGTTTTTATTACCGTTTTGGAAGCATTAAAAAATGGAGATACAGTTTAAATGATTGAATTCGTTTACTTTAAGTTCGTGAACGTGCTGCTCGTAAGGTCTGTAGTCGAGACACAGGACAGAAATAATTTTGTTGTAATTGATTTGGATAAATACGGTATTAAGAATAAGTGAAACCCATAAACTTGAACATCATGCGACTGACCGGGAAAAACTCCATTTTTTACTTAGTAAATTCTTAGCAAAAAAATTTGTGTACGGTTATTAATACCGTACAGAATTATTGGATATCAAGAATATCTTCAATACCTATAGAAGCCCATTCATCAAATTTATCAACAATCCGTAGGGACTTTGGTTGTGCTTTCCTTGACACGGACTATCCCTGAAATGAAAGCCTATTAAAAGTGAAGAAGGACTGCATCTTCACTAGGGCTGAAATTGTACTAGGATTCTTACTTTTCCACACTAAATGGCGAAGAGCCACATAATTTCACTTGGATTTTTAGAAGTTGGATATTGTAAAAATATTAGTAAAAGCAATTGATTGATCTGCACCTGGATTAAATGTGGTAAAGTCATAAATAGAAAAAATGTCATTCCAATTAGGAAAGACATTCCCTTTTAAATTCCGACTGGCCCTCGAATTTAGGAATTAATCGGCCTAGGCTGCTGAATGACCATATCTTTTTTGGTTGACTCAATCATTCTATCTGCAAGGCTCTGAAGATAAGATTCTGTTAGTTTTGCTGGAACGTAGCCAATACGCTCACGAATCAGATTTTCAAGTACAAAGCATTTTCGTGTCCAGTACTCATACTCCCCAAAAGTGTATTGCTCGCCTTCTTTAAAATCGGTATTTCCTGTTTTTAACGCTTTTATAAAAACGTTTCGCTGGCCATAGATGGAGCTGCGCTCCGCCCTGGCAAACTTCAACAAGAATAAGAGTTCAATCGTTGTCACGGTCATCAATTCAGGGGTGCTGCGCTTCAGATCATCATGAGTTGGTTGCGAATCCGGAAGAAAACTCTTTCGCTTTCCGTTTTCCTGCACATCCTTAAAACACAATTTCAATTCGCAATACCCACAATAAAAATCGTGGCCAAACGACTTCAAACCACTTCCGCAATAAGGACAAGTTTTCATTTTTGATCCTCTCCCTTACCGTTTATTAAATAGTGTTATTTGGAATTTCTATTATCCTTTTTAGTTAATCGTTCAATTTCTTTCTGCAATTCCTTTTCTCTTTCTTCCCATTGCTGGGCTTGTTTCTTCAGGGATTCTACTTCTTTCACTAAATCCTCTTCTTTTCGGGCCCTTTGCTGATTTTCTCCCTTTAGGGAGCTAATTTCCTGATTCAATGCCACTACCCGGTTGTCGTGCTTATCAATAATAGAAGAAAGTCGTTCTTCATATTTATCGTTCATATCATCTCGTATTTTTTCAATTCGCTCCTGGAATGACTGCTGCAATTCTCTCTCTTTTGCGAATAGCTGACGTTCAAAATCAAATTCCCACTGCTGCTTTTCTCTTTCTTGCTTTTCCCGAAGGCTGGTAACCTCTTCTTGTAAATGGGTGACTGAAAGCTTCAGTTCTTCATTTTGAGAAGCTGCACGGCTCATGCTGTCTATCTTTTGGGCTTGATTGGCGATTGTTTGATCTTTGGCCTGTAACTGTTCATCTTGGAATATAATCATTTTTGCTTGATCGTCTACACGGCCTTTTAGGTTATTTAAATTTTCTTCTTGTTTTTTATGGCTTTCCTCAATTTCAGAAAAGTCTATTTCCCTTTGTTCCAGCTTCCTCTTCAGATTGTCTAGCTGCTCTTTAAAGTTTGCGATTGCTACATCCTTCTTTTCCATAAGTTCGTCCTGCTGTCGCTCTCGGAAAATGCGATCCGTTTCATTCTGCTTGGCCAAACCGACAAAAACTTCAGAAATTCGTGCTGTTAATTGGTTCAACTCGGTTAACTGTGAACCGTAGCTCATTTCAGAAGCCAATGAGCTTTTATCTACCTCATCTAAAATGGCCTTTAGCTGTTCGCTGAAGGTAAATAGACCACGGCCTTCTTTCATCTGCCGTAACAGCGTTTTAAAACGATATTCTAATTCCTCATCACTAACTTTTCCGCCAACTTGACCTGTGATTTTAATTTCTTCCAACAAAATCCCCACCTATCATTTTTAAACTAACCAACTAATATAATCCCATAGTAAACCCGCGAGGCCTATTATGTCAATGGTTAACCAGGTTCACCCAGTTAACTATATGTGTGAATTACCCCGAAAGGGGCAACCGCTTTTTAGGCGGTCACGTCCTTCCTCATAGGCTTATTTAGCATTTCGATAATTTGATGACTACATTTCACGATATCGGCGCCAATCTGCTTCATAATGTTTAGGTCCCGGCTCCAGCCAGCGATATACCCAAAGCTGTATTGCCCGGTATCATATCCAAAGCGATTCATCACAACATAAGCAACAGCTTCAGCTTGGGCTTCTTTCATGCGCTTTCCTTCTTTTTCAAATTTAGCACCTTTAGCATGCAATAAATAATGAGCATATTCGTGGATTAAGGTTTTTAATTGTTGCGTTGTGTCTCGTTCCTCATGAATGGCAATATAATTGTTTACTAGATGAAAATATCCGTTTGCCTCTCCTGTATCCTCAAAACGAACCGGGATTTCTATTTTTTCTATCCATTCCTTAAGCAAACTCTTTTCCCATTCTCCCCCGCCTTTCAATTTCTTAACTGCATCCGCATCTGGAAGTTCTTTTCCTTCTGTAGAAGAAACGTCGAATATATTTACATAACGAAAACCATAAATCTCTTTTTTGCCTTCCTGATTTTTGCTGTTATCCTCTTTTTTCTTCCGAATTAACGGGGCCAATATTTTGATTGCCTTTGCACCTTTCTTAACAAAACGGCCATCTTTTTTCCATTCATTAAACCCCTTCACAAGCGTTGCTTGCGGGCTTTGCATATAGATTAAAATCGTATTATTAAAGCTATAATTGTGGAAACTGGAAAGGAATTTCAACCACTCTTGAAACTTTTTGCTTGTCATAACTTCTTGAATCCCTTGATCTAATTGGTTTTTAATTTCTTCTAAGGCTTTGTTTTTTGCCATTTGTTTTTCCTCCCTTGTTTTTTGTGCTGGGAGCGAATGATTTCCCCAAAGGGGGATTTTTTCGCCCTTTTGATGTGGAGGACGAACAATGAGCATAGGCAGGCAGTCAAGGGATTAGTGGAAAAAGTTTTTTGCTCCGTCAGTGCTCTTAAAAGGACAAAAAAGTTTTTCTGCCCCTTGATTGTCTGACTATCCGACTTAGCTTTCAGCAGGTGGTAGGGCGAAGCCTAGGAGGCTCCGCCAGGTGGAAGGTTAGTCCGGATTGCGTACATTGTACGATCGCAGCTCAAAAGGGTGGAAAAAACAAAATAAAGAGCAGCCCTCAGGCTGCTATCTGCTTTTGCTCTTTTGATTTTTTAGGTTTTGAACTACAGAGTCGTTCACCCGTGAAGAAATTCACAGGAACCTACGGAATGTAGGCATAAGCCGTACAGTCCGTGGTTATCGGGGATTTTAGGGGAAGCGAGATGCCATAGGATGTTAGGCTGCGTTTTTTAGCCTTACATCCTACGAGCAGACCCTAAGGGCTCTCCAAAGAAGGGTTTGATCTTTTAGCCTTTTCCTAAGAAGTTAAGATTTCTACAATATTTTTTAATATTTGATAATTTCCAGATTTAATCTGACTCATGATGTCTTTAAATCGAAGGGTTAAAAACTCTTCTACATTTAATTGAAGGGCAGGATAAAGTTCTTGCAAATCATGTAGGAGTACTTCTCCTCTCAACACATATTGTTTTTCAATTTTTACACTTATATAAGCTGACTCCTCTTTCTTGGTATTTTTTCTTTTAAAATGCTGTTTTAAATCCTCTATATTTAGTTCATCTTTCTCTTCAAGGTAATAATTAATGGAAAGCTCTGAATTATTTTCATCCTGCTTAACACTACTAATCCATTTGGCCAATGTGTCAAAATTCATCCCCCTATCAATTTGACGAAGGAAATCCAAGAAAAGGAGGTTTATTAATTCCTCCACAGTGTAGATGTCATCGATTTCATCTTTAATGATCTCATTAATCGTCCCAACAAACACCTTTGCGCGTTTTAAATCGTACAAAGGTACATGTATATTTAACCGAGCATATTTAGACTCAAACAAACGGTTTAGGAGACCACCTGTGTGATCGATCACAGCATTATTTATTAGGTCTAAACGGCTGTACTTTCTCACGTGTTAAATGGCCCCCCTTCTCGATATAACGTAATACAGAGAATACAACCCCGTGAAGCGTTTTTCTTTCAGATAAATTCCATTCAATTGAAAGACGGATCAACAATTCTTTTTCAATTTGATTCGGTTTTACGGTTTTGTGGGTTTCAGTGTTCTTATATGTAGAAGGCTTGCCTAACATTTCAGGATGCCTTAATCCGAACCGGACGAGCATAGTGAAAAAGTGTGTAATACTTTCAGCTTGTAATTCCGTTTTTAACGATTGATACACACGTCTGAATTGCCGATTTTCATCATCCGTCACAGGGAATTTCATGGGAACAGATTTATCAAATCTTGTTTTTCGGTCGCTAGATGAATTCTTTGGACGAGTTACTGAAGAGTTTTTTATATGTGTTTTTTCTTCTTCAAAAAATAAAGGAGCAATTGGTTTGTGCTTCATCTTCTCTTCCCCACTTCCGTTTTATCAATAGATCAGTAATATCCGAGAATCATAATCCCATAATTCTACTTAATTTAATGTATGAGGCAGGAAGGAGGAGTAGACCAAGTATAAATGAAAATCATCATGGCCATAATGGTACTATAAAACCATGTATGGTATGGGAGAGATTAAAGAATGGCCAAACAAAAATTAGATAAAGAATTAGCATTAAAGATTGTGAAGGCAAGTAAAAAAGCATCTAAAGAGTTAGGATATGTAAAAGACAAGAAACCTCACAAGTAAATTGCAGGAGTTTCACAGGGTTATAATACCAAAATTCCATAATCACAAACAAAAGAGCACCCATTGAAGTGAACCTCTTGAGTTGGACTAAAAAATCCAGCTTAGGGGGTTTTTAGTTTGTTTAGGGGTATTCCGGAAACAGCTCACGATAATCAGTGTTCGGGAAATCATGCTGAAGCCAAAAAGGACAGGATGAATCCTGCCCTGGTTGTTAACTGAAGAAGGGTAATTTCAAATCGTCTTTTTAGGTTCACCTCTCCTGCAGCTGACCTTCTCAAAATCGCACTTCTACATACACACGGTATAATTCGCTTTGTCCACGGTCTTTATATGGTTCTGATACAGAAACAACTTGAAATACCTCATGCAGTTTTTCAGATGCTTGCCGAACCTCCTGAAGCGTTCCATGCAACCGGATTTTCATATACTCGCTTCCTCCCCACTTAAGATTCTGTGTCCTTCTGAAATTTCTTGGAAGACACGCTGAAGCAGAGATAAAACAGAAAAACAATCATCTAAAGCCCGATGCTGCGTGCATTCACCGGAGGCGTCTGAAAGCTTCAGCCACCGATCCGATCCTACATAGTCAGCATAAGTTTTCATAACGCATTCGGAACCTAACGGAGTAAATGGAATGCCATGAGCAGCGCACGAATGAAAAATCATCTGTTCGTCAAAGTCCGCATTGTAAATCAAAATTTTCTTCCCCTGGAGGACCATGCGAACGGTATCCCACACATCGAACCAATTGGGGGCATTTTTTACCGCTTCATTAGTAATCCCATGAATCGCAATGACTTCTTCCGGAATGGGAACAGTGGGTTTAATCAGTGAATCAAATAGGACATTCCTTTGCCGGTCAATAATCGCTATTTCTACAATTTCCCCTTGAAGTCCCGTTGTTTTCGTGTCCAAAATCAAAAAATCTTCATCCAACCAGGAAAGAAAAACCTCTTTGGCTTCTTCCCGAATGACTTTGATCCGTTCCAGTTCAGCCGTTCTTTCATTACAATAAGCACAAACACCTTCCACGACATCTTCCTTTTTAAAGAAACGGAAGCCGCATTCTGTACATGTCAACATCTTTTCAAGCCGCTCCCTGCCTTCAGCAAGGGCTCCAAGCTGCTTCTCGGTCGGTTTCCTTTTTGGCCGGGTGTCTTTAACATCGTACAGGCGAATCCAATCATAGGAGTTCCAGACAACCGCAACCGGTCCAGCTGTCGGCACTAAATTTTCCTTTTTTTAAGTCGGTTCGACATTTTAAATGGATGGGCACTTTTTTCCACCCGCCCTTAATCTTTTGAATCTCGGTCATGGTTCTCCCTCCGTTTGTCATTCTCCATATTAACGGAGAAACTTTTTTATAATAATTTGACGGTTACCCAGTTACCCAGTTAACCAATAAATATATTGGGTATACAGGACCTAAAATTTGTCCATAATGGTTTAATAATAACCTTTGAAGGACGGGGATCTTTTTATGTCAAAAATTAATATCGGAATTAAAACTACTCAGGAATTGCATAATAATATTCATGGATTGCTAGATGTAGCGAAAGAATTGGGAAATATTAAAGAAAAAAATGAGTATTTCGAGATTACTTATCCTTATTTTGAAGAATATCTAAGAAGAAAACAGTTAACTGATACAGACTTAGGGTATACCTTGAATGAAATTGAAAGGGCAACTACTCTTATTATCAAACAATTCTTGGGTATGATTGAATCTCATGAAAACATTATTAAAATTACGGATACGGAATATAAAGAAGCTCTTTCACAAAAAGATAGAAAGATTGAAACATTAAATTCATTATTAGAAAAGACAGAACGAGAAAATATGCGTTTGATAAAAGTTGATGAAAATAATAGTTGTTTGAATGAAAGAGTTAGGGAACTCGAAAACAAAATTATTAAAATGGAATTAAAACACGAAAAGGAATTAAGCAGGCTGGATAAAGAATATGTACGTAAGTTTGCCAATTTCCAAACATTGTTTGGAGAAAAACTCAATGAAGTTAACTAAAAGCCTTTTGTCGTTAATTTAAAAAAAAGATTGATCAAGACTAAAATTTAAATGGTTTTGATCAATCTTTAAATAATCAATTAAATTAAATCAAACATTTCATTTCTACACATCATCGGTCATAAAACCCAATTAATTTAAACGGCTTTTTTCTTGTTTATAATAGGTCTCCGCGGTAGATTCATGCCAATACTTTGTGCCTCCCACGATCAAATCAGGCTGAGGAATACTCCCCCGCACATAGTATAAATTGACTTTTTGTCGGTCATATTTTAATCCTCTTTCGGTCAAATACCCTGCAAACTGGCTTAGATTTAAATAGTCGGAACCATCCTTGATAATGGAATAAGAAGGTTTTTGAATTAAATAGGTGTCTTCTCGAAAAAACTGTGTGATGAGTTCCACAGCAAGTTCTAACCAATCATTATCTAACTCCTTATACAAAGAAGCGAGATCGAAATTTACCTCTTCCGGATCTTCAAAAAAACATGCTAATTTTAAAAACGTACGCTTAACGGGGTCTAAAGATGGAAGAACTTCATCGGCCAACTTTACATTTTCTTGCTTACTAATCTTTTCTTCTAAATTTGGGAAAATCTCAATAATACGCTTTGTCGTTCTTTTCATTCTAATCTCCTCCTGTATACATTGTATATTAATCATAACCACCGTGTATACATTGTATACTATTTTGCCCAAAAAAAGGGAGGAATCAATCTCCCTTCCTCTTACATTTCCTTTTTAAACGTCCTGGCTTGGGGATGCTGGTGACTAAAGATTATAGTTGCTGCCTATAGTGTAGAAACTAAAAAATGGCGTATTGCATAAGGGCTTAGTCTGTTTCAATCGGATTGCGCAGGCTTGATACCAGAAGCAAGGCCCACCTACGTACAAACCTCATTATTTTTTCTCGCCAACCTGATTCTTATAAATTGCACCTGATACTTTTGACTACTAGACGCTGTAAACAGGTAGCCGATGCTATACAGGATTGCTTCGGTTTTGTTGCATTAATTTTTATGTGGCTAAGTGTCAGCAGATTAAAAACGTGTTTGCTCATAAGAAAGGTATTCTGGTCACTAGTGCCATCATAACGAGTTACCTTGGTGTTGGGTAAAAATCCAAGGCTTTAAACTCAAATCAATCTGAAGAATAAAAGTAAGCCTAAAGGCTTTTTCCATACCTAAGTTTCTTAACTCATGCTGTTAAAACGGATACCGTAAAACACTTGTGTTTTACAGCTAAAGTAGCCCCTCTCGAGCAAACAGAACACCAATCAAATTTATTACAATAGTTCCAATACAATATTTACCATTTAATGATAAACTACTACTATAGCAAAATTATAATATGATGGTGGGACACGATGAGAGAAAGTATTGAAAACGATCAACTTACCAATCTAATGAATACATATAGTACTGATCTAAAAAAATTAGCTTGGAGATATGTAAAGGATCCACATCTGGTTGAAGATATCGTCCAAGAAGTCTTCCTTAAATGCGCCATTAACCTGTTCCAGCTTCAAGATATCTGTTCGATACGAGCATGGTTATATACCGTAACAAAAAATCAATGCACAGACTATCTAAGAACAAAGTATCATCAAAATGTTATTCCAACCAATGATTTCTTTGTCGCCTATCAAATAACACCCGAATTAGAATGTATGTTTCAACAGACAAAAGAAGAGATTATTGATCACATTGATGACCTCCCAGAATTGTATCAAGAAATTCTTTACCTTTTTTATGTAAAAGAGCTAAAGCTAAAAGAAATACAACAGTATCTTAATATTAATATCTCAACCGTAAAAACAAGACTTTACCGAGCAAAACACTTACTGAAAGTTTCAATGATGTAAGATACTTATCGTTTCGGTCCTTGGAGTGCCGATAATTTTACGTTTGCAAGGCCAACTATCATTCTTATGGTTTTTTATATCGAGTATATCGTGTGAAGATCGTTATAACGATAAAACGTTATAAACCCCCTAAGCTTTTCTTAAATATCAATTTGAACAAGCACTAACTTTTCCATACATAAAATCTAATAATTTTATATCAGCTTCCTTGTTATATTTTTTTATAAATTGAGTGAATTTACTGCCTTCGGTTTTAGATAAGACCTCTATAGAGGATACAAGATATGAAAGCTGAGAAGTTGATGAAATATGACCAAGAGAATGACTAAGGTTGTATAACCTGCATGCATTTCTAAAAAAAATTATACTTTTTATAGTCTTTTTCCTCCAGCTTTTCAATAGATGTAAAATAGGTCCTTATTGTCCGAAGGATTAGAATTGGTTTATTCATATAGTGCATAGAATCATTTATATCATCCCTATATTGAGCAGGACCTCTATCTCGCTCTTTCGCTTTATAGATTCTATGATTTAAAAGCGTTTTATCTAATTCAGGAGTTTGACCAACTTTTTCAGTAATTATTCTTTTCATTTTGTCCATGCTCGAATAACTAATAAATCCCAAAAGAGATTCTTTATTCATATCTTTTCTATGTACTAACCCATTTAGATTATCTTTAACAATGAAATCCAGTTCATTATCTCCAAAACCCGTTCTATATCTTTCAGTTCTCAAATTGCCAGAATGGTTATATAATTAAAGTATTCCCAATTGATAAAAGCCTTTGCTCTCCTTTGAGCAAAGGCTTTTTTTACGATTTCCTTCTATATTACAGACCCCATAAAATCTTTGGGCATTTAAGAAGAAAAGGAGACAAAGAATAAATCTCCTTTTCAAAAATCCTTTAAATAATCAGCAAAATCATAAGAAATAAAGTCTCGATCTCCTGTTTTTAGATATGCTTCTTCTTCGTGTGAGTAATTAGATATCTCTACAGCACTAAAATCTCTAAAAAATCCAGTAACACTTTCTAATGTTTCAAGCTCTTCTGGGGAAAACAATGACAAATCAAGATCGGAAATGGGTTCTAGATATTCCCCTTCATAATTATCAAAAGGTTTTAATTCGATTATTTTATTTTCTGTCAGAGTATCAAGCATTAGCCAATGATGGAATGGTACGGGACCGTAAGGTAAATGCTGGTAAACAATACCACTAACAGATAATCCGTATTCTTTGTAGTTCTTAAAATCCAAGTAAAAAAGTAACTTCATCAATTTTGTTTTTGATACTTTGGGAATATTCTTAGTAAAGTACAGAATTATGTTTGAAAGTTTATTGAAATCAAAATTGCTGAATCCACTATTTATATGATCGTTAAATTTATGATATTTGTTAGTAAGGATGTTTACAATGTCTCGTTCAAAAATTTCCTCTTCTATTTGCTGTAGTTTTACTTCCATTCTTTTTTTATCTAACCGTCCTAAGTGATTATGTTTTCTTTCAAATAATTCTTTTGCATATTCAATATTATCTCTCATCATCGTTAGAATAGAATGATGTGATGGAGATGGGATTGCACCAGTTTCATACCTGGCTACAGTTGCAGGACTCCAATCAAATATAGTTGCCAATCCTCTTTGAGATAAACCATATTTATTTCTAATTGTTTCTATTTCTAATGGGGATAAATAGTCATTTAACGATCTGTATTTTTCAAAAGCCCTATTTATATTTTCGGTATCTAGATCTTCATCAAAAATTATTTCATTACATTGTTCACAATATCTAACTACCGCATCTACCTCTATCTCTTCTCCTCGCACTGGATAAGTTTCTTTAATTTCTTTTATCTTTAATATTTTTGTATCTCTACAATTTGGACAAAATTTTTCTACTTCGGTGGCGGGCTTTAAATTCACCTTTTTTAATTTACTCATTGTTTGCCTCACCTCTTAATTGAATTATTATTGATTTAATTTACTATTGATTAAATTAATTTAGATTTAATTATTGGATTAAATATTATTGGATTTTGGATTGAATTATTTATTGGTTTAATTTTTTGGTTTTCCCTATGTTATTTGTTTTGATAAATACCTCGGAATAAATTCAATAGCACTTCATTCCGAGATATTTATGTATTACCAGTTTCTATAAGGCAATGTAAAAGGTCCAGTGGATTCCTTAAAAGACAAACATTTGCATCCTTCAATAGGATCTATCTTTAATTTAATGTAGATTAATCGACCTTCAAAGGGTTGACCAAATTCCCATACATCTATTCCATCTCCATTGTAATCGGGAACCGGCCCTCTATCATATTGAAAGTACCTTAAATTCTTTATCATTTGCTTTGCATCAGGGATGTTTAAACCTAAGTTGGTTATTCCATCAAAAGTTCTAGGTTGAAAGTGGAACTTATTGGGTTGGAACATTAATTTCCGATATTGCTTTAAAAAAGTATTTATTTCATGTGGTGCTGCAATAGGCATTACTTTCACCCCCTCGTATCTGTTGATACAATTATTATATATCACCCCCTTGTTTTTTGCCACCAATTGATATCATTTTTTCTTTGTTTTGTTTTTTTTATACACATTTTTTAAAATTTTTACTAAAAGTGGCATTTGGCTTCATTTCCAAATTCCTTTTGACGATTTAATTCAAGTACAAATATCTTCATAAAAAAGAAGCTGCAACTCCGGAAGATTCTGCTTATTTCGGGACAGGATTGAGCGACAGAACAATCGTGAACATAAAGGTGAACCGCAGGAACGGTAGCAATATAGACCAAGACAAAGTAAGGAGCAGATCATCGTTATCATACAAACAAAAATCCCTTTCCACGTTTTCCTTATTATCTTAGCCAAAACTAGTAGGTATACAAAGGCATTCGTGTCTAATAAATATGCTTTAAGTCTCCCGTTATATCCAATCTTAGTCCTCATCTTCTTCAAGATATGCAGTATTTTGTTAGCAATATTGATAGTTGTCTTTTTTGTTTTTCCCTGCTTGTATGAAAACGGAATTTTAATCTTGATGAAGGCATTAAAGGAACTTTCAAATATAGAAAGCATTTACTTTAGTAAATGGTCTCCTTTCTTCCCCGAATAATCCTTAAAGGGGTTTAGGTTGCTTCAGCAACCGTCAAGCAGGCTCGATGCCTGCTATAATCAAGGAAAAACGGACGTTTTTTCCTCCTTTCGTAAACCTGCACCTGCTGGGGACCAGCTGGTGCAGGTCCTTTTATTGGTGTATGTCAATAATAACCCGGACCTGATTTCATACCCTTAAATTCACTTATTATAAAATTCTCATTCTCTATAATTTTTTCCTTTCAAACAAAGGGGCAGAGCCCCTTTGTTATTTTTCTATTTTTATAGATAACCTTTTTCTTTTAGGCTAACGTGTTTTCCTGTATGGGTGACAATCACATGGTCAAGGACATCAACTCCTATAATTTTCCCGGCTTCTGCAAGTCTCCTAGTTACCTCAATATCTTCTTTGCTCGGTGTGGGGTCTCCGCTTGGGTGCTGATGGCTGACAATAATGGATGCCGCATTATTGAGGATAGCGCATTTCATGACCTCTCTAGGATGGACTATGCTAGCGTTCAGGCTTCCTACATGCGCTCTATGTAGCCCTACCACCTGATTTTTAGTATTGAGCATCATGACAAGAAATACTTCTCTGTCTTCATCTGCAATGTGCGCGGCCGCTAATTTTTGAGCATCTTCCGGTGAACGAATTTGATATAGGGCGAACGGGACGGAGGATTCCTTAATTTCTTGTTTGATTCGGACCACTTCAAAGATTGACGTTAATTCCATTTTTCAAAACTCCTTTGTTATTTGTTTTTTGTTTTTCATTTTCCATTTTTTCTTTTGCCTTGCGAAGCGAGTGTGTTCCCCAAAGGGGGATTATTTTTCCCCTTTTGCAAGTAGAACGAAAAACACGCATAGGCAATGGGTCAAGGGCGTTCTTAGCACAAAAAGTTTTTTACTGTTGCGAAGCGCCCTTAAGTAAAAAAGTTTTTTGCCCCTTGACCGATTGACTTGCCTTCTTAGCTTCTAGCCGGGAAGGTTCGGGTGTCCTACCGGCTGGAAGGTTAGAAGGCCTGCGCTGTTTTACGATTCGGAAGGCAAAAGGGAAAAATAAACAATAAAAAGCAGCCGTTTCGGCTGCTCTCCTTTTGTCTTTCAAACTTTTGATTTTACGGTTTTCGGCTCGTTCGGTATGGCGGCGTTAGCCGTAAATGGAACAGGAACCTACGGAATGTAGGCGTGAGCCGTACAGTCCGTGGTTATCGGTCCATTTAATGCTGAAGCGACACGTACGGAATGACAGAAAGGGTGCTTTTTCCTTTCTGATCAGTCCGTAGTGCTGCCGCTCAAAGTAGTTTTGTATGCTATTAACTTAGATTTTAAGTCCTATTTCTGAAGAAAAGTCACAGCCTTAAGTCTGCATGACTGGCAAAAAACTGAAGAGGGATGTTCAATTGATATCTCGCCGCAATTCCTCACAATAAAGAAAAGAAAACACTGTTCTACAATGAGAAACAGTGTTGTTTTAAGCGAATTATTAATGGGATCTTTTTTATAATACATACGCTTTCTTGGCAGACATGTAGGTTTTTTAATTGCAAATACACTTTCTAGGAAAGTAAAGCCCTTCTTACTGAGAAGAATTAAAATTTTCATTCATTTCCATCAATGCGAATATCAATTTCGGTATTTAATCTTATGTTCCTATTAATAAAATTATTTGATTCTAATAGATTAGTAACTTCATCATAAACATTATGATTCCTATAAGGATCCCGAATCGTAAGAATCATACAAAAATCCTGTGATAGTCCAAATCTTTGGAATTCGGATTGTGATTCAATAAATTCACGATAAAGTCCTTCTATTTTAAAATACCATTTTTTGGGATATTTTACAAACTTTTCTTTATTCCCTTGTGTTAAATCTGAAATGTCCACCGCATATTTCTTGTGAGGGTAAAACTTATCACCATACTGAATTAATATTTTTTCTGAACGAGAGAATTCCTTTTTATCTAAATCTTTTTTCTTACTATAGTTGTTTGAAGTTAAGAGGTTTTGACTACCAGTCCGACCTACAGGATTTCTTACTGTTCTTATTCTGGTATCTCTTTCCTTCTTTTCGTCATATGTTCCAAAATATACTTCAAGGTTTGATTGGCAGTATTCTGGACCTTGACCTTCAGCAAGTATCGGAGTATTTACAAGTGTAAGAAAGATCTGGCCATAAAAATAACCCTCTTCATTTACAAGAGATGTTGGGAATGGAAAATCCAAAATCTCAATAAATTCCCCTTTATTTAGTGTATCTCTTAGTACAAGTGTAATTTCATGTTGATTGTTAAAAAGAATTTCATCTGCTTTGCTAGGAATTCCAAATCCTAGCTGATTAATTTTTTCGTTAATTGGTAAATCTACTTCAACGGGATATTTTGCAGAATGTATAAGAAGGGCTTTTAATAGTACAGGGTCAAAATCTTCCTTCAACTTATGATTTAAATCAGCTGCGATTGCTGTCACCCTGGGTGTGGAGAAACTTGTCCCTATGGCCTTTTTTAAACCTCCATTGATATTTAAGGAGGTAACACCATTTGGAATAGCTCGTCCATGTTCCACTCCTGCATTTCCACCATAATGAACAAGGTCCGGTTTTATAATATTGGCTGGTCCTGGACCAATCCTACTGAAAGGTGACCGATGATTAATATCTGCAATATCTAACGTCTCTTTGGAATGTGCAATGGAGCCGATCGTTAATGACCTTACTGAATCAGCTCCATTTGCTATCCTTCCAACTGGTTTTCCATCTATAAAGTTTGAGCAATTACTAGCTGACTTTATAATTAATACATCATACTCATCTTGAATATTATCTAACGCTATACCAAATTCAGAGAAATCAGCATTTTTAATTTCAACATTTGTACCTAATGAAAGATTCCAAATCTTGATTTCATTTGCGTTCGATTCAACAGCATCCCTAATATTATCAACTAATTCTGCCTCTGATATGGATTCGTATCTTTTATCCGGAAAAACGGCTGCATCAAAAAACTTAAACCCTTTTACACCGGTATAATCCTTTTCTTCCAACATATCACCAAAATTGATAATTCCAGCAACAAAAGACCCGTGCCCTGGATGAATTATATGGGAAGGATAATTAGAATGCCGCCTTTCTAGCGTCCATGCATCTAGTGGGTATTCTGATGCAATACCAGAATCTAAAACACCAATTATGGGATATTCTTTATCATCTTTTGGCTGCGAAAAACGAAGGGTATTATCACTAAAAAAATCATCTTCAACTATTTCTATCATTGGCATCGGTTCTATAGACATAACAGGACTAAAATCATTAAATATGTCTATTTTCTCTAAAGAGTCAGTGACTACTTGGTGGATAATTAAGTTTTCACTGTATTTGATTGATTTCTGTAACTGAATATTTTTCTCGTTATTCATAATGTCAGTGAACAAATTAATTACATGATTATTTATTTGAAAATTATTAAAATCAAACAATCTAATTTTGAGTGTATATTCTCCATTTTTCTGTGGCTTTATATCGTTAAGGTTTATTATCGGTTCAAAAGATTCTATTGAATCAATTCCAGAGATAGCCTTATCATTTCGTTCAAATTGACTCAAATTTTGTTTTATTCCGGCTAACTGTTTGGGATTATCTATTTTTATTAAAAACTCTTGATTTCCTGAAATGCCAATGAGTTTCTCTTCCTGTGAATTTGGTGAAAAAAATTTAGATAGATCTTTCCTGTGACTTTTTGCAATGATGTTATCACTAATTTTGGCTTTTAGAATGGCTGGGGTTCCTTTATATTTACTTAATTTCTTTTCAATTTTAGATTGTGTCAAATCCAAATCATCAGAAAGGATGGTTGCTTTATTTTTAAGATCTTCACCTTGTAACACCCATTTAGGTTTATTATCATTTCCACCACCTTCTGTCAGTCTTTCATCCATCTCCTGACGCTTCTCAAATATTTTTATTGGCAATTTTTTACTTTCATCCATTTTTCTATAGCTCCTTTCTTTGCAAAATATTTCTCACTTGTCTTTGAGAAATATCAAGTGTTTTTGAAATATTAATTTGTGAAACACCTTTTGCATTTAAAAACAGAATCAATTCATCTAAATCATTGTGATATCCATTACTTATATAACATTGATATAAGAAAGTAGGATATGATAATGAATCTTCATTTTTTAAAATACTTCGTTTAATGCCATTGAAACATATAGCTTTAATATCAGATGGGGACAATCCATTTAGTATTTCTGATATCGTCTTTATTTTTTTTATGTCTTCAATAAAATCAACGTTTACGGATTTTAGATAAAGCTTTAATAACTCTGGAATCTCATCCTCAGTTGGCTTTGGAACCTCAATTTGATTCGTAAATCTTCTCCATACAGCTGGATCAAGCAATTTTTCGTGATTTGTTGCAGCAATTAGAATATTGTTTTCATTAAACGTATCAATATTTTGAAGTAAACTATTTACCACTCTTTTTAATTCTCCAACCTCTTGTGAATCGTTTCGTGCTTTTGCAATGGCATCGAATTCATCCAAAAACAAAATACATGGCCGTTCCTGTGCATATTCAAATATTTTTCTTATATTTTTTGCAGTGCTACCAAGTAATGATGAAATCAGTCCATCAAGTTTCGCTGTTACAAGGGGTAATCCCGTTCTTTCAGAGATATAATGCGCAATAGTCGTCTTACCACATCCTGGTGGACCAAATAGCAATAATGATTCAGGAAGATTTAAACCTAATTGTGAAAACTTATCCCTTTGACTTAGTGATTGAATATAATCCTCAATTTTATTTTTAACTATGGGTGGTAATACTACATCCTCGGTTTTAGTGTCAATATCAATATCAACCATTGGAAGTCTACTATCGTTGTCCATTGGTTTTGATAGAAACTCATCTAAATAAACAGGATGTATGGTTTTTTTATTTAATAGGTTGTTAATTCTATCAGCGAATTTTTCTTCTCCAGTTTCACGAAGTTTTTCAGAAATCAACTTGGCATAACTTTTCACCTTTTCTGGATTCCTTTCAAGGCCGCCTTCAATTATCTTGATTAATTCTGTCCGCATTTTCACAAACACACTCACTCCTCATTACCCAATAAATCTCTTTATATAAATATTACCACTATATAATATTTTATGCACGTTTTTATCGTTTTTATGTACGATTATTAATAATACGTGTACGTTTTTTAGTTTTTTAGCAATTTTTGATTGACTTCAAAATTAAGAACGTGTTAACCTAACGATAGAAAAAGATTCCGATAACGAAAGAAGGTGATATCATGGCTAAAAATGGACAAGCTGGAAATGGACGAGTAGGGGCAGTTAAAAACAGGACCCAATTTGAGACACCCTCTGGTCACTATGCAAAAAGAGATTCCGACACTGGCAGAATCTTGAATGTTAAAACGAGTAGTAAAACTCCATTTAAAGGGGTAACAAAAGAAAAGTAATTCGAAATCAAAGAAAAATTATTTAAAGAAAGGTGGAATAATCATGAGTACTTTTGAACGTGCAATTCTAAAACAAGATACGGTAGTATCAATCAGTGGGACATCACAAATAGCTGGAGGAAAAACTGGAGATCTTGTAAATATCGATACTGTTGTTCATTTAACCAATCCTGAACCTCAAGAAATCACTCTTGTCCTTCCTAGCATCTCAGGTGATCCACAGAAAGCGTATATAAGAACGATGGACGAAGTTGAAAATAGACAGGATTTTAGTTCGCCTGTTGATCCTGAACTACTTTCTAGTATGAGCGAAGATGAACGAAAGGCTTTTGAGGAGTCCATTGCTGCTAACAAAGCACAGTGGGAGGCAATTAAAGAAAAGGCTAATGGGGTTGCATTAACTAAAATGCAATTAGAAGCAGGAAGCCAGGAATTAAAATTTTTCTTACAAAAGGAAATTTCACCAAATTCTGAAAGCGGTCTTTATGAATTGACATTTGTTGCCCCATTCAGTAACTTCCAAGTCAATCAAGGTCAATTCACCATGTCATTAATCATTATTTTGCCAAGGGATGCACAACTTGTTGAGCAAAGTGTAATAAATCCTCAAGGTGGCCCATTACCGGAACTACGCAGTAACGACAATCATGTAAATCGGCAGATCTTACAATATTGGATGCAGTATGATCCAATATTCACCATTAAGTATCGATACTAATCGAGAAGGTGGGGCTACTCCTCGCCTTCTCTCACCTCTGTACGACATTCCTTGTTGAGGGGGAAGAGTTTTGAAAAGCATTATATTAAATATTGTTAAATTCATATTTTACTTAATTGGCATTCCAGGTTTGATTTTATTCTTTTTTGAACTTTTTCACAGTCCAAAAATTATTATGACATGGGTTATCACATTGTTAGCTATTTATATGTATTGGGTAATATTAATTTGGATTACAAAAATTGAAATTCCTTTAAATTGGATACATAGAAAGATAAGCATTTATCAATGGCTTGACAATTTAACAAATCATGATGAGTCACTTATTTATCTTCTTAGTTCTCAAAAAGTTAAATATAAAACTTTAGAGAATTTACAAATAGTAAAAAATACATTTATCAATTTAACCCGTGGAAATAAAGAAACTTTAAAATTATATAAAGCATACTATAAACAACTTTCTAATGAAAATTCCGATCAAATTTACTGGACAGCATTAATGACAATGTTTTCATCATTGGTAATATTGGTCTTAAGAGAATATGTTCTGAAAAAAAGTTTTGAAATATCCCTTGTTAGGAGTTCTGATTATTTCTTACTAATAATGTTTATCGTTACCACGGTTGCTTATATGGTAGCGCAAATTCAAAGAAATAAGAAACGTTATGGAATTATCACGGATATAATTGAAATTTGTATTGAGGAAATCGAAGAAAAGGAAGATAAAAACAAATAAGTACTTTTAACTCAGAAGAGATTAAATGAACACTATTAATTATGGAGATACAATCATGAGTTCCCGTCAACCCATAGGAGTTTCTTTGACCCCTCCTAGTACTGGAAGCATCAAAGTATAGTTTATAAAAAAATAAAGTCAAAGCCGTCCTGTTTTCGACCGGATTTGACTCTATCAACTTTCGACATAATTCTGCATAACCCGAGTGGTGAAAGTTTCCTTATTTCCGTTAAGAAAGACCCTTATACATAAAAATTTTGAAAAAGACTAGACAAAAGATTGCTGAGAAAAAAATACCATTTCTCAACAATCTAAAAGATATTTATTTATTTTTTTTATTTATTGAAAATAAATCTATAATATGTGGGGCCATAGTAAGCAAACCGACCCCTAGTAATAAACCCATAATAATTAATGATTCGGTAACATTTAAATGAACCAAAAAAATAAACCATAATGCTGATGGAATTGTTATTAAAAGAATTAACATAAGAATAAATTTTAATTGTAATTTCTTATTTTTTTCTAATTTAAAAGTTATAATCGTACCTATTGCACCAACAAAAAAAATGTAACCTAATAATAAATGTAGCTGAAATCGACTCATATTATTAAATCCTTTTAAAAAAGTTTTATTTATTATAATTATTTTCTCCAAAACTCAACTTTTTATTTCCTTTTCTTTTTATTTTTAATTTTCTTATTAAGATAATCAGCAATAGGGCGAAGTGTATTCCAAGTTAAACTTGCTTTCCCAATTGCAAATGTAGCAAAACTATCTACATGCTCACTTTTAGCTAAAACTGCAAATTTACTTCCAATTTTTGCGGCTGCCCCTGTAGAGACACCAAGTAAATCTAGAGCAATAAATTTCCAAAATGTACCACTAGTAAAACTATAATGCTTTACAACTCTTGCTTGATATATATCATATACAAGGATACCTATATTAATTGCTAATGCTGCAGTAGCATAACCGGGTAATGCAGTAATAACACCGATAACTGCTAAAGTTAGGGATAACCAAGCAGCAGCAAGTGACCATGAAAATTGACCGTTGGGGTCGACATACATTACAGGATTATTATTTGCAAATGCATACTGGTTTAAAGTTAACGGATTAGAATTAAACCCTTCAAAAGTATCCTTTGTCAAAAATCGACTCACACTTGGCTCATAGTATCTAGCCATTAAATAATAAAGTCCGGTAATTTCGTCGTAACGATATCCAGCATAACGGTAAGGGTTAGTTTCCTTTATTGTCCCTGCTGAAGAAGTAATATTCCCCCATGCATCATAAGTATATGATGCCACATTATTTCCATCCTTATCCGTTAGTGCAACAACATCACCATGACCATTAAGATGATAGTAATAGGTCAGACTATTTTTGATCATCGTTACAGGTCGATTTTCATGATCCCATGTGTATTCCACAAGAACAACACCTGATTGATCGGTTTCAAAAATAACATTATTTCCTTGATCATAATGAAAAGTGACTGTTCCGCTAGTTGTGGTCATTGTTTTGCGTCTACCCTGATAATCGTAACTGAAAGTAACGGTGTTCCCTGTAGCTTTTTCTTTCACTTCAATCAAACGATTATCCGCATTAAAAGTGTATATACTTTTCCCATTATCCACCAAGTTACCGTTAAGATCGTACAGATACGGCTGATTATTTTCCGATATTAGTTGATTTGCTTGATTAAAGCTGTAGGTGGTGATGGTGGAACTAGTTCCTTTCGTAACGGTTTTTTTCGTCCGATTCCCTACAGAATCATATTCATAGGAAATCATCGTGCCATCTAATAAAGTCTCTTGTGTCAATTGATTTAGCTGATCATATTGATAATTCACCGTTCCTTTCGTGGTTTGGACACTCATGATATTTCCATTTGTTGCAAATGTATATAAAAAGCGTTCCATGACGATGCCATTGACGTTGTAATTAGTGAGACTTACTAATTGGTTTGCACCATTGTATTCAAAGGATGCATACGTACCGTTGGTGAAATAAATCGATTGCACTTGCCCACTCTCGTTATAAATATAGTTAGCTATGGTTGAGTTGTTTTTTAGAAGCGACCTTAGTAAATTTAATTTATTATAAATAAAGCTGGTTTGACTTCCTCCTGGAATCGATAATTCCTTGATATTGGAATTACCATCATAGCTATAACTAGTCGAGTTAACTCCTTCTGTTTCTGATTTTAAACGGTTATTCAAATCATAAGTAAAGGTGGTGATGGGACCGTTTGTTTTCGTAACTTTTGTGATATTATCATTCAGATCATATTCTAAATCAAACTGTTTGACATCATTATAGGAGATCGAAATTAAACGATTGAAAATATCATATGCGTTTGAAACAGTGGTAGTATCAGAATTTCGCACTTTTGTTCGATTTCCAAATTTATCTATTTCAAAAGTGGTCGAACGATTAAGCGCATCTGTCCACTTCGATAATTGATTAAGCTCATTAAATAGATACGTTTGCTTAAACCCTTTTGCATTGGTTACCTCGGTTAGATTTCCCTCCCCATCATATAGATAGGAAGTAATAAACCCTTTCGCATCTGTGACGGAGGTGAGCTCATTCTCTGCATTATACGTATTCGTTGTTTTATTCCCATTTCCATCAATAACCACAGTCCTATTTCCAAAAAAATCGTAGGAATAAATAACCGTGTTTCCTAATGGATCCTCACTAGATGTAAGGTAGTTTTTACCGGCATCATATAAAAAGGAAGTATGAGAAGGGCCTATTTCGAGTCTTATCGCATCAAACCATGCGGCTCCGGTTTGGTTATAAAATAACAAGTAGACATCAATGGATTGGAAAGTTTTATCTTTGGCTGGTTCTACCTCTACGGAAAGATGCTGCCACCCCTGCATGGTTTTACTAAAATCATTAGCAAATCTCCAATCTGTTGTGCCGTCAGTATAATTAATTCCAACTTGTAAAGCATAGTCCCCACCAGCAGGATCGGCCCCTTCCTGATAGGACCACCCTGATAAAGTCATTTTTGTATTGGCATCTCCCGAAAGTGGAATCCTCTGAACCAAATACTTATTCTTCCCTTTTTCACCCGTGAGTTTGAAGGAATCATTGCCAACATACACTCTTGGATCCATACTATCTGTCTTTTGATAACGGCCATCAGCTGATGTTACATTTCCACTTGTAGACCAGTATTGGGGTATCAGATCGGTCGGACTGCTAAATTTTTCAAAGCTGGAATTATCAATGAGGTTATAAGCACTTACCACATTTCCTTTTTCAAATTGAATCGCATCAAAGTAAGCCGTCCCCTGCCCCGCATCTAAAGCGGCAGATACACGTAAGGTTACCGTCCCTGCAGGAATATCAGAAATAACTGTCTGCAAGCGGGTCCATTCATGTGTTCCCGTCAGCCCATAGGAGTTTCTTTGACCCAGCAAAGTGTTGGAAGCATCAAAGTATTCCACCTTGAGATAGGCTTTTCCAGTCGTAGCCGCTGTTTTTACATAGCCGCTGAAGATATACGTATCTTGAATACTGAAATTGATCGTCTGATAAACAATCGCCCATCCGGTTGGATTGGAAATGCTAATCGAACGAGTACCAAATTTGGCATTCGTTGCCCAGGCAAATTGTGCGGTTCTTCCATATTCAACCCCTTGCTTCCAATAATCTGGCCACGTAGCTCCGTATTCAAACCCTGAGTTTGGCAAGAGATTATCTGATACCGACATGGGATTTGTTTGATATAAAAGATTGCCAACCGTATCGTATCTTTTTGAAACCGATTGTACATAGGGATCAATCGATTCCGTTTCATTATTTTTCACATCATAATCATGCACCTCTTTATTCTGATTGAAGTCTTGCTCTGTTATGAGATTGTTTTGATTATCAAATGTATAATACGCCATTTGATTTTCAGGTAATTTTTCGGATGTTAGATTCCCTTGATCATCGTACTCATATACGTACGATTGATTTTTTGGGTCTAGTACTTGGACGACCTCATTATTGTCGCTAAAGCTAAATATTGACGTTTTTTTATTAACAGGGTCTGTAATGTTTTCAATGATTTGCTTGACCCTGCCCAATGAATCATAGCTATAGTCTGTTCGTTGATTAATGTTAGAATATCGTGTGCTCCAGGTATTTACAGGATCATAACTAAATGTAATAACACTCTCACTAGCTGTGCCTTCAATCGTAATCGGGCGGCTAACTTTACTGACCCTGCTTGAAGCATCGTAGGTGAAAGATGTTGTAATACTTCGACCATCTTTCCTGCCAGTTAATCTGCCTATCACGTCATATACATAATTTTTAGTGATATTTTTCGCATTTGTATAAGACGTCAAATAGCCATTAGCATCCTGTAAATATCGGTAACTACGAGTTTCAACCGTGATCGTAGAAATATATCCACTGCTCCCGTAGGAAATACTTATCGTCCGATTTGAAGCGTCCTTTATGCTTTGTAACTGACCTGAAAGACTATAAGTAAACGTGGTGACATTGCCATTAAGATCTGTAATGGATTGTATACGCCCATTATTATTAAAGGTTATGTTTGTGGTTTTATCTTCAAGTGTTAGAATAAAAATTCCATCTGATTGCCTCGTTAAATTTAAATAGCTCCCACTTTGAGCTATATAACCACCTTCGACTGCTTCTCCAAAGAAGTGCCTGGTTCCATCACCGTCCGTATAGACGACAGGACCCGATGCAGCGTAGTTGAGCCGAACATCCAAATTACTGGACCATCCATACCCAAATAACCCTTTTTCGATGGTATTTCGACTATTGTACGTTCTTTCGATCGTGAGTGGAGTTCCACGGCCAGAAATGACGAAATCGGTTTCTGAAAGGGTTAAATTCCCGTTACTTGGATTTATTCCCTCCTCTGTTTGATGCCAATAATCTTCAAGACCAATCGGATCAACTTCATACGTAATCGATATTTTGGGTACATAAGTTGCTGTATTTTCCTTTGTCGTAAAGGAAGCCCAAGGTGCCGTGCTTTCATCCCTATTTCTTAACATCAGCCCATAATTGGATTGGACCCCATTGTACCAATCTTGTGTCAATTTTGTGATGTACCATACCCAGAACGCATTGTAAGTATTGGGCGCTAAACTTGATTCTGCTGTAGCTGCAGCCAAAGGCTGGGTGTCCCAAGTTACAGCATCGCCCCAGGATGAATTAAGTCGATACAAATCCACAGTTGTATTCGATACGCCAGTGTTAGTTTGATATGCTTGGAAGGTAGCTGTTGTAATTCGGCTATTACTAGGCAGTGGGGGCAGAGCAAATCGAATTAAAGAACGAGTAACCCCGTAGGATGGAGTCATGCCTGTATGCATATACGTACTACTTGAATAAGAGGATTGGGGATAGCGATTGGAAATAAACGTGTCTCGAATTAATAAAGTAGATTGAAAGGAAGGGTCAATCGTGACAGGGTAGCTTCTACTAGGATTATTTAAATAGCTGGTATCAAGGATAATATCAATAAACGTTCGATTGCCCTCTTTACGAATATTAAAATAGGCATTATCCGAATAGATACCATTCGAATCAATCATTCTAGGCTTTTCGAGAATCCACAGTAGGTCTCCAAATTGAGAGGAAATAGTGATATTGCCATTCGTCAACAAACTTTCTGTTAAATTTGCTGGTATTTTTAGCTCAAAGGAATATTGACTTTGCCCCGTTGGTGTTTTTAAAATAAGAGATTCTTTTATCTTATCATTTGTCACTACATAAGATAAATCAACTTGTGGAAGGATATCAGGATAAATGATTTCATCATTATTAATGACCGATTTAACTTTTCTCGCCCCAACTAGTAGCATATCTAAATTGTATCCTTGCTTTTGTACAGAAACTAATTTGCTTATATCTGATTCTTCTGCGAATATCGACTTAAATTCATTCGCAGTGTTGATAAATTTATCTGGAGCTAGAGGACTCTTCTTTAGGGTATTATCAATCCTTTTCCATTTTTTATCACTAATATCTTGGTAGAAAATTGGCTGATTGTAAATTTCCTCTGTAAAACTACCATCAGGATTGATAAACCGGGTGGAGTTCCGTGTTCTCTTATTTGTTAATTCCATTTTTGTTTTTGGTTTCTTTTCAGGAAGTTCCCCAATGTCAGGCACGATATCGTATGTTTCAATTTTCCTCTGGACTTCACCAAGTAACATTCTATCCCCCCTAAACATGCAAATACTATCCATAATTATTCAGATTGGCAGAAAAATATTCTATATTATTGAAATGTAATTTTGATATCAGATGAATTCAAGCTTATCAACTTATTATACTCATTTTTACTTATCGTTTATAAAAAATTTCCCCAATTCTATATTCAAAAAGCCCTTAAAAATACCCAAGGGAATGGCACTTGGCTCCATAGCTCTTTCACCGGCAATATGCCATAAATCCAATCAATCATTTTTTAATATTGGCATTATCGCTTCTTAACATTTCTCCTTCATAAATCAAAAAAACAACAACTATCATTGTTGCTCTAGGAAAGAATCTTATTAAATAAATAAAAAAAATCGACCATTATGGTTCACTTTGTTTCAACACGGTTCACTTATTTAGGAATGAATTTCTCTAAAAATTATTTCTTAAGAAAAAAATCAGCCTTAAGGCTGTCTTGCTTACAATAATAGAATAATAGATCTGAGGCATTTGAGGCAAAGGTATAGTTATTAAAATTATTGATGACTGTTGGTGCATCTAAATAGGCCCCTTCTTTTTATATTAACTGAATTAATCGAAAAAAAGCCATTTGCCAGGTCAAATGGTTTCCTTTCCTTCCTAAATCATCTTTCAAAAGGTTGCATCGGCGACGTCAAACAGGCTCGATGTCAGCGTAAAATAATAAAGAAAAATATACTCGCGTGCAAGCTTCCCCATGTAAACTATCTAGCCCCAAGACTTGATTTTTTATATTGAGAAACACACGAAGCACTTCCCCATCTTCACTAAAGCTATGTTAAACCGCTGGAAGATAAAAAATGCAACACTCGTTTGTTGGGGTAGTTGCCTTACTTTAAAACAAGTTGCGAGATACACACCACATATCTAAACCACGGAAACAGGTTATATTATAAACGGTAAACGTTCGTCCTTTTGACGTTTTTCTTCTATTATATATAGATATATATAAAACTACTTACGTACACCTAAAATAACTAAAGTAAAATCGATTATTCGGTGGTGCAACAAATAAAAATTCCAAATTCATAACCAAATGGTTCTCTCATAAAATTAAAATTTCGGCATCGCCTCCACAGCATCCGCTAAGTCACTATATGAATCTCGTAAATATCTTGCTGTGGTCGAAATATTACTATGACCGGCGAGTCTCCTCACCTTTTCAATGTCATTATTGGTGGCTTTTAACATCCATTTACAAAATGTATGCCTAAACATATGGGGTGTTAATTTTTTCTTCGACAAGCTGTAATTTTCAATCATCGTTTGGATCCCACGGACGGTAAACTTGGGTGATCGCTGGCTATAAAATACATAGGTCGACTCTACTACATGAGGTTTTTTGTTGGACATTTCTGCCCTAAACATTAACCAGTCGTACAGTTCCTGCCACAAGGTATTGGACATGGGAACCGTCCTCAGCTTCCTTCCCTTCCCAACTATCCGAATACGTCGTAACTCCAAATCAAGATCGGTTAACTTTAGGTTTGATAGT
The DNA here is from genome assembly GCA_002559145.1 of Bacillus sp. AFS006103. Lineage (GTDB taxonomy): Bacteria > Bacillota > Bacilli > Bacillales > Cytobacillaceae > Neobacillus. Next base: position 11,515 of record NTXX01000028.1, on the reverse strand, counting down.
TCATCCACCCTCAAACCAGCATAGGTCAATAAATAAATAATTGCTCGGTCCCTTCGGTACTTTTCTTCAGGATCTACTCCTCTGCTTTTAACCGGTGTCTTTCTCACGCGATTCAATAAATCTTCAAACTCCTCTTCTGTCAGCCACATAATTTTTTCAGAATCTTCGTCAGCCGATTTGATATCCTGAATTTCTTCCATAGGGTTATGCTGCAGCTTCTTATGTTTAACGGCCCAGGAATAAAAACTGCGTAAAGCATTTAACCGTCGATTAATGGTAGTAATTGCTAGTGGTCTTCCTTCTAGTGGATTTAACATTCTTGTAATCCATTTTCTTACATCCGTTGCTGTCACAAATTGATCCGGCCGAATATGTAGGTCCTCTAAAAACATATGGATATCATTCCGATAGGAAATAATGGTTTTCGGGGACTTGTCCTTTTTCTGAAGATAGGCAATATACTCTTCCAGCATGACTCTCACCTCTTAACTTATATGCTGAGTTTAACTCTCTAAAAATCAACCCAATTGGAACTAAAAAGATACATTATATGACGAGTATAACATAGGATTTTGATAGTTTAAATGCATATAATGTATATTATATGTCAGGTAATTGCTTTTATCTAGAAATGCTTGAACTGACTTTCCTCTTTTGAAATGTCAGACCAATGACTGGATTCATTTCTAAATATCCTCCTAGATATGGCGGAAGAATGAGTAGGCGATAATTAGATGATTGGTCCAACTGTTGGCCTGTATACTGATGTTCATTCAATCTAGCCTAGAGACAGGAATAAGAGTGGCTAAAGCAGAGAAAATCATTTTTAGTTTATCAAACAAAAATGGATATTTGGTTTATTTTTTTATTATTTTAAAACCAAATCAGATTCTGGGCAAAAATGGCATACATTATCAGCAATTACAAGTACTAACTCTTATCAGAAAAAATCTAAATAGATTCTTTCCTAGTACTATTGACTCTAAAAGTGGAGGTTTCCCTTAAAAGAGTTCATTTTTTTCTAAATCTTCTGGATTTTTTAAAGACTGATAATTTGAGTAGCAAATGATTAAATGAATTAATGTTTTTATATGTTAGGGATGGATTAACTTGTGCGTTATAAGTAAGCTTAGTTGTCTATTATTGTCGAATGTTATAAATAGATTGAAAAATAAATGTATTGTAATATTAAATAAAGAGAGATGGTAATAAATAGGGGGAATTAAAATAAGAATATCAAAAAAGAGTTTTCTTAAATTAGGACTAATAGGAACGATTGGCCTAGGGCTTCTGTTTCCTTCAATTTCATATGCTGGATCTTATAATGAAATTGGTTATTCTTTTACTATCAAGGCAAATCAAGCCAATTCAAGAAGCGCTCCAGAATATAGATCAACTACCAATAGATATGAAGCTTGGATGGTTAATGTAACAGAGTCGGGGGAAGGGAATACTGCTATAACACAGTACTGGCTAGAAAATGCTGGTGGAACAAATGTTTCTGATGCTTTTCCTGTTGCCGAAATTGAAAATACTAAATATTTCCCAGCATATGATAATGCTTCTCAAACTGATGTGTATTTAACAGCACAAAATAATAATTACACCAGTGATACCTATGGAGTTACTGGCTATTGGGATGAGGAAACTGGAGTATTTTATTCACACTAATTAATTAGGAAACTATCTTGTACACCATCTCTCTCAATAAACCCTAAGAGGAGAAATAGTAAGTGAAATTTTACTTTCATAGACTACTAACTAATAAAAAAAGCATATTTATAATAATTATTATGTTGTTGTATCCTATCATTGACTTAATTTTACTTAATAATCAATGGAGGGGAAAATTTGTTCCAAGTCAATCATTATTCTTAGTAGGTAATTCAGAAGGACATATGATGCAAATTCTTTTTTTGTGGTTCTTACCAATTTATTTATTAATAATGGTTTGTGAGAACTATATTCAGGATGTTGAAACTGGAGAAAATAAAATTTTAATTTTAAAACTTGGAAAAAAGAAATATTTTGGCTCAAATTTATTTATATCTTTTATCTCATCATTCGCTGTTTTTTTTCTATCATTATTGTTAAATTTTATAATAAGTTTCATCATCAATAAAGATGGTACCCATAACCCAAGTGCGTATATCTCACAACAATTATTGGAAGTTAGGCCTATGTTGGCATATCAGTTAAGTCATCCTGTTATCACAAATTTAGTGTTTATATTAATATCCAGCTTATTAGTAGGTATATTAGCATTAACAATCACTTCAATTTGTTTTATTTTTCCAAGTAGGAAATATGCGTATTTTTTATCATTTATTTTATGGTTTTTGCTGATTATGGGAAGTTCCTCTATCCTACTTATATTTCAGCCTTTTACAGAATATCCGTTTAAACATTTATTAAAGATTATCTTACAAACTATCATCTTATTTTCTATCATTATTTGTTCATCCTATTTTTATAAGGTGAAAACAGATGAAATTTAATAGAAAAAGTTTACTTTATTCCTTTTTAATTTTAACAATATATCTATTTATTTCTTATTTGACATTAAACCGCGCAGAAATAAGGAATCCCAATAATCTTTCGTTAATAAATATTACAACTAACCCTTTTGCTTATTATGATCTTCGTACAATTACATATGTTTATAGTGTGATTTTTTTACTGTTTATAAATTTTACATTAAATAGATCTCCGCTGTTTATAGTACGCCTCAAAAATAGAAACTCTATTATAAAAATTTATTTTTTTAAAATAACAGGAATTTCTTTTGGATTCGTACTTATACACGCTTTAATAGGAATTATTTCAACTTATATACTCATAGGGAAAGAAAGTATTTTTTTAAATAATTTTTTTATTCTTTCTATCATTTATGCTAGTGTGCTTTTTTTATATTTCCTAATATTAGCTTTATTTTTATCAATTATAGAAGTATTTTTTTCAGTTAATATTTCTCTTATTTTGTGTGTGATTGGAATATTAAGTTGTTATTTTTTGAATAGGTTTTTTTGGTCACCGGTCCTTGATACTAGAATATTTGGAATGTCCTATGTTGACTTGGATGGATTAAATACAATTGAGATTGTACTAATTTATATCCGACAAATTGCAGTAATCTCAATATTATTGATTATTCAAAGTATTGTAATCCAGCGAAAGGATTATTATGAATGAAACAGGAAAAAATGTACATTTTTATTTTTTTTATAGCAATTTCAATTGTTCAATCTATTAATTTCATTGAGATAATTCATGAAATATATCCTAATTGGCCAATTCCGTTTATATTGCTAGTCTGCTTACCAAGTGACTCCCCAATGTCTTCTTTTATTATGTGGTATATTGGGTTTGCCACTATTAGTTTTTTTGTTAAGGGAGTAATTAGAGATAAGATTGATGGTTATGGAAAATACATTCTTGTAAGAAATTACAACAAATTTAAATTTATTATGAAAAGTATTCTCTCCGGAACTACATGGACAATTGGAATAATTATTATTCAGTTTCTTATTTTCTATATAGTTAGTATTTTTCTGAATTTAAAAGCTCCTAATATATATTGGGACAACAATAACTTAGAAAAAACATTACCATTATATATTTTGACTACAATTACCTTAGTATTACTTCAAATGGTATTAGAATTATTTTTTTCTCCAGTTACAACTTTCTTAGTTATAAATTGCTATGTTTCATTATCGATATCAAGTTGGAGTTATTTAACTTTTGTAGATAAAGGAAGTATCATAATATATTTAGGAATTCCAAATTATATGATGGCATTAAGGACAAATAGTTTTCTCAAGGAAGATTTTGCAATAGATCAAAATAAAGCCTTCTTCATTTTAGGTATTTTGATTTGTACTTTAACTTTTACTGCATTACGACGAATAAAGAAAATAGATATTTATTAATTATTAGGGGGGATTGGTTAAATTGGTGACTATCTCAGTTCAAAATATTAATAAGAAAATTAAACGAGTGGACATTTTAAAGGACTTTACCTATGAGTTTAAAAGTGGTTTTATATACGGATTACACGGCCGTAATGGGTCGGGAAAAACCATGTTATTAAGAGCATTATCTGGTTTGATTGTTATTAATAGTGGGAAAATTTTAATAAATAGTAAAGAGTTACATAAAGATATGTCTTTCCCGGATAAAGTAGGTATTATTATTGAACATACAAACCTTCTTCCTCAATATAGTGCTTTTACTAATTTGAAGATGCTTTCAAAAATAAAAAATATTGCATCTGACGAAGATATAAGAAATGCAATTCTAAGAGTTGGCTTAGAACCAAGTAGCAAGCTTCCTGTGAAGAAGTTCTCCTTGGGTATGAAACAACGTTTAAGCATAGCTCAAGCAATATTCGAAAAGCCAGATATATTAATACTTGATGAACCAACTAATGCAATCGATACAAAGGGTATTGACGAAATAAGAAACATTTTGATTGAAGAGAAAGAAAGAGGTGCCTTAATTATAATTGCTAGTCATAATCAAGATGATTTAAATATATTATGTGATAAAATTTTGTTTATTGAGGAGGGAAGGTTGATACATAATGACTAAAACAAAAAAAATTGTATTTTTTTTATTGATAGTGCTAATAATTGGTTACATTTCATATCCTTATTTTTTTCAAAAAGAAAATACACCATTAACAATAGAGCAGCGTAACAAAGATAAAAATACAGCTTACAGGCTTGAATTAGAAGCAGGTCATGATTATAAAGTAGATAATAAAAAGTTTAAACAGGGATTTTATGATATAACCTGTTTAAAAGGTAATGCTAGAATTAACAACGTGTACTTGGACAAAGGAGATAAATTTCTGGGTGTTCCTTTCTATAGTAACAATTCTATTTCGGTTGAAGGCAAGGGAACGGTATTACTTGAGCCGGCAGAGTTTAATAAAATTTCCTTACAAGATGACAAATTTATACTCGATAACGAATCGGGGATTTTTCAAGCAGGAATGGAAATTGAACCAGGAAATTACGAATTACATGTAGAAGGGAATATGCCATTTTATGTTTTCGTTGGCGTTAATAACTATGATGAAAATTCTAAAAATCCTAAGAGTTTTGACATAAAAGACACTTCAAACGAAATAAAGTTTACTCTAAAAGATGAAGATATTTTAAAAATTTTTAACTGGTCCAACAATAAAACAGACTTTACCGTTAATTTAATAAAAAAAGAAGATTAATTATAAACCCTGATATTTCTATGTTATGAAGAATTATCGGGGTTTTCCTTTCAAAAAATAACTTCCGCCGGTAAGGGTACCAAGGTTGTGATTACGGCCACTGAAATGTACCACAAATGACATCTTTCTTACCACCAAATGACAAAGAATGTAACAGTAAATGACAACAGGCTATTTACCATTTTACCTTCTGTATAAATAATGAGCACATCCGGTGTGCCCTTATTATTCAGGAGGTATTTTTGTATGATTTATTATCGAAAGATTTTGGAATTACACGATGAGGGTATTAGCCTTAGAGGTATTGCCGCAACGGCATTATCAAAGGGTAGCCTTTCATACTTAATGATCGCTTGTTCACAAATGTCTCTAGAGCATCATCAATTAGCTTGTTCTTAAACTCACTTCCACGATCTGTATGGAAGTACTCAATTTTACGCAGGTCCTTCTGGATGGACGAAAAGTCACGATTCACCAATGCTGCATCTTTATTCGGCCCTGTGCTAAAGCCGATATTTCTCGATTAAAGAAATCAACAAATACACATATGTAATGCCATTTTTAATTAACTCTTACATAGGTTAAATCGCTTACGACCACCTCTGAGCTGCAGTTCTGGTTTTACGTTGCATGATTGACTTGAGGCAGGTTTTAATGATGTGACTGTATTCACTTATATTCATGTATATTTTACTTTTTAGTTGTTATAAATCCTTGTCTTCCCCTTTTATGACTCTTAGTGAATTCTATAAAGTTAATGCCTTCAATTACTTTTTCTGAAGGCTTTTTGTTTTCAAAAATAATGATCTGGTTATCTTGGCTAACTTCAGACAAAAATTCAAAAAACCTTGCTTGCAAGTCATCTGATGTTTTATCTTCATAGCTGTCCTCCTCTTTGTATGAGGTTACAGGAGAATCAAGAACTACGATTCCGGGATGGGGTAGGTTTTTTGAATTGCAGTATTTCATTACACCCAAAACAAAAGCACTGTAGGAAATTGAACGATATCCTTTACCAAATAATCTTCTTGGCTTTCCAGATATAACTATATCCTTTTGTTTAACATCAAATTCTACGTTATCTGAACCTGGATATTTCCAGCCAGACAAATAATACTTTATGCTTTCACATAGGTCCTCGTAGTAATTAGTGTAATCCAGCTGATGGGGAGAAGTTTTTTCTGCCAGGGGCTCATCTTCTATTAGTCCTAGTAATTTTCTTTTCTCATCCAATAATTTATTCAATGTATTTTTTTTTTGCTCCACTTCACTAATCGCCTTTTGGGTATTCAATATATTTCGAAGTTCTTCCTCAAGGATAAGGTTTTGAGGCTCTAATTGTTCGTCTAATACTTTACTTTGTCTTTTATAATCTTCCTTCTTAAGTATTAATGAATTATTTAGTGACTCAAGTTCTTCGTTCATTGAATCAATTGTATTGTTAAGGTCTTCTAGATGAAAAAGTATTTTCTGTATTTCAACTTTATAAGATTCATTCTTTTGTTCTAATTCTAGATGTGAACAAGCTAGTTCCCCATTATTTAGAATAAGAGTCTGTTTGCATTGTGGACACTTTTCATAATTTAATAAAGAAAAATAGTGCTCACCTTCTAATAAAAATGATATTCTCTGCATATCATTTTCGTATTGTTCTTTTAACAAAAGAAACCTTTTTAATAACTCATTTGTAGAAAGTATTTTCGATTCATCTCGTTGAATCTCCGTCCACAATTTCTTTCTTGAACCAGATAATTTTTCAATTTCCGAACTAATTCCACTTCTTTTTAAGATTAACCCCGTAATAAGGTTATTTAGATTGGCCTCTGATTGCAGTGGTTCGGAGTTTATAACATTTAGTTTTAAGTCGTGAATTAAATTATCAATTATACTTATTTGTGCCGTATTCGAGGTTTCCACATTACTATTAACCTTATTTTCTGTCAATTCGCTATCGTCTTTGTTTGTTAAAATAAGCCTAAATGCAGCTTCTTCTGCAGTCTTAGTTTTATTATTATCTGAATGAACTGGAGATTCTTTTGATATTATTTTTATTTCATCTATTAAAATGAAGTCGTTGTAATTTCTATAAGTAAATCTTTTTAATTTATTTGTTTGGTTGGTTTTGATAAACAAATCCGTGTTTTTATATCCTGATAATGACATTAGAAATTTAGACATACTATCTTTTTTCTTACTGTGTTGTTGCGAAAGGTTTTCAAATTTTGAATTAATGGTCAACTCATCTAAAGTGCAGTTGTACTTTTTAAATGTTCCTCCTGTAAGTTGTCTTTCAAATGTATATTTGTTACCTCCTTTACTTTCAATTTCCAATAAAATAGTGTCATAATCAACTATTTCATCAATTTCATCAGGAGTGTCTTTACCCCCAAGCATATAATTAATACATTCAAACAGAAATGATTTACCTGTATTTGTCGGTCCGACAATGACATTTAGACCCTTATCAAATTCTATTTCAGACTTTAATCCATTCTCACCTAATAATCTTAACTTCTTTAGAAAAAAACCTTTGGTAGTCACTCAGCAACACTCCTAATAAACGCTTCATACATAAATTCTCCGCCCCAGTTCGCAATGTTTCTTTCAATAAAATTTTTTAGTTCTTCTTCTGAGTACTCAGAGAAATGTTTTGTGACCCATGATGCATTGTTTTTTAGTCTTTTGCAATAATATGACTCCATTAAATCTAGAAAGGGCTGTGATAATTCTGAAGCTGAATAACTTATGCCTTTTTCATCAAAAATAATGTTCAATAAACTTTTACTATACATTATCTCCAAACCTTCTTGCATAGCCTTTCTTCTAACGATTATCTCACCAGATCTGTGTGGGGTATCAGGATGTAACGACGGGGGACTGTCTTCAACACCCACATCATTTGTATGTATTACTAAGTAATCGTAATAAATGAGCCTTTGTAAATCCAAACTATTAGGAGAGGCTACGGCTAAAATTATAAGAGTTCTTAATCCAACTTCAAAAGGCGAATTAAAACTAATAAATTCGGTAATTTTGTTGTTATTGGCCATATTTATTAATCCACCCAACTTATCTTATCTTCATTTGCCAAATGATGGCATAAACCACTTAAATCATTACCTTTTACAGAATTATACAGTGGGTAACTTGGCATATTGAGATTTCTAGCGACTTTACAAACTTCCTTTACTCGCTGAAATCCATCCTTATGTTCTGATTCAACAATATCAATTACCCCGTCATAAACTTCTTCTTTTAGGTCTTCAAAGGCATTGACACCTGGAGGGAGAGTATCTCTCTCGAATTTCATTAACGACTCCGCGGAATAGAAGCATTTTCTTTGTCTGTTAAAGTGACCATAATATTTAGAATGTGCTAATAGTTCTTTAATATCTTTAATTACAGATTTGGAGTTGTCTGAATATGCATCGAGCAATTTTTTTACGTAAGGCAGTTCACTGACGGTTATATTCTCAGGTGGATTAACAGGTTCTGGACGTGTTTTATGAATACCACCAAACCGATAATAAAAGTACTTTGTTTCTGAATGTTGTTCAATTAATTCTTGTGGATCAATATCATCTATAATTGAAAAGTCAAAGCTTTCTACATAACTAAGGAAATCCCCAACTAATTCTATAGTTTTCCCCGCAGTAATTTTACTACGGCATTTTTCATTCCATTCTGAAATTAATTGCTGCTTTAATTTATGAGGAGTATCGATTAAATTAGAAAGTTTAGTTGAAATGCCTTTTGGCGTTACGAAATAGTATTTTCTTGGTACCGAATATTCTTCCTTAAAGGTGTAGTAACATAGTTTTCCAAGTTCAATCCATATCTTACTTGGGGATAAAGGCGAGTTATAATGTTTACATTGATAATTATCCCAAACTAAATTTTTTCTTTTTTCATAATGGGTAAATGCAATAACATCTCTGCCCATGTCCCCTGCAGCGCCACATCGTCTTACTTTGACATATTTATTTTTCAAGTAACCACAAGTCCATTCTCTAACAAGGTCTTCAAAATCTTTGTCCGAGATAACTTGTAGCCTCTTAATAGGCTCAATAGCTTTTCCTAATAATAAATCTGTATTGGATAATTTAATTTTGATTTTTGGTTCAACAATATCTATGATATTTTTTTCATGTTCCATAATAACGGCCACCGAACCTAATCTATTTAATAACCAAATAATAACATAGTGTGACTTTTAAAATAACAGAAAGGTATGAATTTTCATCTAAAGGATAGAAGTGTATCTGAAGGGAAGTTTAAATTTCAAATTTAGATAATCTTATAGTAGCGTTTAAATGCTTTCGGAGTTATCCTTACTAAAACATATAGTACGTTTCAAATCTATTAATTCAAAATAGAAATACCACTTTGTTAAGAAAGAACCTTCCCTGTAAAAACTTCTTTTGAAGAGTTTCTTCTATTAAATAGAACTACTTTAAAAGTCTCTCTCGTATTCTTTAACCAATCGATAAAAAGTCGTCTTTTTAATATCCAATTCTCCCATGGCTTTAACTGCTGTAATCTCTCCTGCTTTCCATTGATCATACACTTCTTTAAACTCTTCTGAAGCTTGGACTTTTGGTCTACCAAACGCTGTGCCATTTTTCAAAGCTACATCAATGCCTTCGCGCTGCCGTTTTCGAATACGATCTCGTTCTTCTTGCGCCATCCAGGAAAGAATCTGTAAAACTAAATCTGCAATAAATGTGCCAAGGCTATCTTTAAATTGTGTAGTATCCAACAGTGGCATATCCATAACCACAATGTCTGCCTGAATATTTTTCGTGATGTCATTCCATTCATGAAGAATCTCTTCCTTGTTCCGGCCAAAACGATCTAGTGAATGAATGTAAAGAACATCCCCTTTCCGGATCATACGTTTTAATAATTGATATTGAACTCGGTTGAAATCTTTTCCACTCTGTTTATCCATAAAGATGTCACGTTCATCTAGCCCCTTTGCTTTCATGGCTTGGAGTTGTCGTCCTTCATTTTGATCTTTGCTGCTGACTCGTATGTATCCAAATTTGCGAACATCCATATTTATACTCCTCTTTTTGATTTTCTCTCTACTATTCTACCAAAAATGTTCGTAAAAGTATCAGCGAAACGAAGAACGTTCATAAATAATTTTAAAACTTTTGCGAACGCAAAAATCGACCTATTTTAAACAAAAAATACCCGTTCGCAAAAGTGTGCTTTTACGAACGATAATATTAGTGGTGGTGTACTCTTAAACAATCTGGATCGATTGTTTAAGATGGAAATGAAGCCAATTATCAATCTGTTTAAAAATCTTAGTCAATTGTATTAATGTGAAATATCTTTGTGCAAATTAAAACAAGAGAATTGAAAAACGGTGTTTTTAGTTTCAAATAAACATTGATAATATACAAGAAACCTGTACCCATAGCTTAAATAGGTTTCTCACAAAAAATTATCAAAGTGAAAAAATCTATAATATTTTGTAATATCTATGGCAAGCTAAAAGAAAACAAAGCAAATGAGAATTGTATATGAAAAAAATATCTTTATTCTTTACGTTAGCAGTGTTTTCTTTTTCATTTTTATTGACTAATGCACAAGCTAAATTAACATCAGAGGAAGAAACGTTCATAAAAACAATTACAAAAGACTTCGTTAATACACATAGTTTAGACTTGAATGATTATAGTCTCTTTGATATTAGAGAACTTCATAAGAATAAAGAGAATTTACAGGTTAAGGAAAAATCCTTATTAAATATCTCCATAGATATAACAAAAAATCAAGGTTTTGTTGATTGCAGCCCGCTATTTTATATTAATAAATCAAAGAGTAAGGGATATGTGTTGGAGAAGAAGCTAAGTGGAATGAACAACTTATATACTTTATCTTTCGATGAAACAAAAAAAAGTTGGATAGTAATTAACAAAAATAACATAATGGGTACTGACTTGGTTAATTTAGGACTATTAAAAGAACGTGAGTAAAGGCAAGAAGAAGCCCTAAATTTTTTTGGGGGCTTCCCCTCCTTTTTTAACTTAACTTCCACGTTAGCTATCCATGAAGTACAAAATCGGCTCTTCACCACAAAGAATGAAAATATTGTATTTGACACTATTAATTTGAGTCAGTGCGATCACTTCAAAAGTGAGCCACTTCATACTGAGTTATTTCCATATTTGGGGGATGTTTGGGAGTTTAGGGTATCTTTCCCCTCGGGGCCAGATACCCTAAACTCCTCTCACACCAGGCCTACTGGTCAATCCCTCCCCTTTTTTT
>NTXX01000027.1 GCA_002559145.1 Bacillus sp. AFS006103 | reverse complement strand
ATGAGTCCGGTTCAATACCGAACTCATGCCCAGATAGCTGCCTAAATTTTCGTGTCTAACTTTTTGGGTTCAGATCAAATCAACGGCGGTTTCTTCTTATAAGGTGGATCTGTATTAACTGAATATTGATTTCCTTAATTAAGCGGAGAAGTTCCGACTAAATTGGGAAATACCACTATTTCCTTAAAAATAAGGGGAGTTTTTCCGCTTATATGATCGAAATCGTTGGGTTTTGTCTTATATAGAGCTGTTAGTCGGAATATTTTCGCTTATTATTGCTTCCATACCCTCGTCTATATAATTAGCCGGAAATTCTCCGCCTATGAATTCTTATACCTTCGCCAAATCAACATAATAGAGCCTATCACTTACTTACCTGCAAATTGAGCTTTTTTCTGTTCAACCGCTTTAAGGTCAAAGCGGTCAGCGTTCATCACCTTCACCCAGGCACCAATAAAGTCACGGACAAATTTCTCTTTGTTATCATCTTGAGCATACACTTCTGCAATCGAACGGAGGACGGAGTTTGAACCAAACACGAGGTCCACTCGAGTCGCTGTACGTTTCACTTCACCTGTTTTGCGGTCGCGTCCTTCATAGACTACTCCATCGACAGGCTTCCACGCCACACCCATATCAAGCAAGTTGACAAAGAAATCATTCGTGAGTTTTCCGACAGAATCGGTGAAAACGCCGTGTGCGGTGCCGCCATAGTTGGTACCGAGTACACGCAGACCACCAATCAGAACGGTCATTTCCGGTGCAGTTAGGTTTAACAGTTGAGCTTTATCGATGAGCAGCTCTTCCGGACTTACACTGAACTGCTGCTTTTGGTAGTTGCGGAATCCATCAGCGACAGGCTCGAGCACGTCAAAGCTTTCGGCATCTGTTTGTTCTTGGGTTGCATCCCCTCGACCAGGAGCAAACGGAACATTTACATTGAAGCCTGCATCTTTGGCTGCTTTCTCGATGGCGGCAGTTCCCCCAAGAACAATTAAATCAGCCAAGCTGACTTCTTTATCGAATTCCTTTTGAATCCCTTCCAGGACTTGAAGTACTTGTGCGAGTTGTTCTGGCTGATTGACTTCCCAATCCTTCTGTGGAGCCAGACGGATGCGGGCACCATTGGCACCGCCGCGATGGTCTGAGCCACGATAAGTACTGGCTGAAGCCCAGGCAGTTGTTACTAGCTTGCTAACGGTCAAACCGGAGTCTAAGATTTTTGCTTTCAGCTCGGCAATATCCGCATCCGTTAACTCATAATTACCAGCTGGTACCGGATCCTGCCAGACAAAATCTTCTGCTGGAACTTCCGGACCGAGATATCGTGCTTTAGGACCCATGTCACGGTGTAACAGTTTGAACCAGGCACGGGCGAAAGCATCGGCAAATTCATTTGGGTTCTCATAGAAACGACGACCAATCTTCTCATAGCTCGGATCATGACGCAACGCCATATCCGCCGTGGTCATCATCGTTGGTACTTTAATCGATGCATCTTCTGCATCGGGGGCAAGATGCTCCTCCGCAGGATCGACAATCATCCATTGCCAAGCCCCTGCAGGACTCTTTGTCAACCACCATTCATAGCCATATAATAGTTCAAAGTAACCATTATCCCACTGGGTTGGGTTCGCGGTCCAAGCACCTTCAATACCGCTCGTGATTGTGTCACGGCCTTTACCGGAACCGTAAGAGTTGACCCAGCCTAAGCCTTGTTCTTCAATCGGAGCCGCTTCTGGCTCTCGACCAACATGAGCGGCATCACCTGCACCATGTGCCTTACCGAAAGTGTGACCTCCGGCAATGAGGGCAACGGTTTCTTCATCGTTCATTCCCATGCGGGCAAAGGTTTCACGAATGTCCTTGGCACTTGCCACCGGATCTGGTTTACCATTTGGACCTTCCGGATTAACATAAATAAGCCCCATTTGAACAGCAGCAAGTGGATTCTCTAGGTCACGATCGCCAGTGTAACGATTATCCCCAAGCCATTCTGTTTCCGTACCCCAATAAATGTCTTCTTCCGGATGCCAAATGTCGGCACGTCCCGCTCCAAAACCAACTGTCGGGCCACCCATGTCTTCAATTGCAACATTACCTGCCAGTACAAGTAAGTCGGCCCATGAAATCTTGTTTCCATACTTTTGCTTAATCGGCCAAAGAAGTCGTCGGGCTTTATCCAGGCTGGTATTGTCAGGCCAGCTGTTAAGTGGAGCAAACCGCTGGTTGCCGGTTCCGCCGCCACCTCGTCCATCACCGGAACGGTAAGTACCCGCAGCGTGCCATGACATACGGATAAAGAAGGGACCATAATGGCCATAGTCAGCAGGCCACCAATCTTGACTGGTTGTCATGAGGTCATGAAGATCCTGCTTAAGGGCAGGGTAGTCTAACTTTTTAAATTCCTCTGTATAATCAAAGTTTTCTCCCATAGGGTTCGATTTTTTGTCATGCTGACGGAGTATATTCAGGTTTAATGCGTTAGGCCACCATTCCCGATTGGTCGTACCACTTGATTTGACACTAGTTGCTCCGCCGTGAAACGGGCAACCCTCGATGTTGCCATTTTGTTTAGCATCCATATTTTTTATCTCTCCTATTATGTAAAATTTATTTATATATAATTATGTATCTAGTAAAAGACTTAGACACTATAATTATAATAATTATTAAAAAGTATTTATAATAATTATTATCTAGGAGTTATACTAAACTACTGAAAATAAAAAGTCCAGAAAAATAAGGCTGAAAAATATTTACAGTAACAAGAATAGAAATCACGCTGTTGAAAGGGAGTAAAAAATTTTGAAGTTTCATAGGTGGACCGTTATTAATATGAAAGAAGAATAATGGGAAGATAGAATGGAAATGGATGAAAGAGATGTTTTCAGAATTTGCCTATATTCCCATTATAATGAAGTATATTGTTAGTGGGCAAGTTATATGAGTACCTAAAGTGAAATCATCCTGGTGATATGTTCACAAAATTTAGATATTTATCACGTGTCTGCCTCCTATTTCTACTGAAAAATAGTCATATAATGGCATTAATGGTACTCGATATTTTCATAGAAATGGAGTTGGCTAGGAATGAAGCATATTGTCATTACCGGGAGTACAAGAGGAATTGGTTATGGATTGGCCCGGGAATTTTTACGGGCAGGTTGCAGGGTCATGATCAACGGACAATCACAGGAAAGTGTGGATACCGCATTGCAAAGTTTAAGAGAAATGTATCCTGATAGTGTAGAGGGCGTTATGGCGGCAGTACATAAACGAGACGAAGTGGAACAATTATGGAAGTACGCTGAAAAGCAGTTTGGTACGGTTGACATTTGGATCAATAATGCAGGAATTGACCAAGAGCGGAAATACTTTTGGGAGCTAGACGAAGAGGCGTACGATAGGGTAGTTCACACCAATCTTAAAGGTGTAATGAATGGCTGCCATGTGGCTTTCAATCAGATGTTAAAACAAGGCTACGGCCAAATCCTTAACATGGAGGGCTTCGGCAGCAATGGAATGATGCGCGAAAAGATGACTCTATATGGAACATCAAAAAGTGCCGTCAGCTATTTTACCCGCTCGTTGGCAATTGAAGCTAAGCAGACAAATATCAAAGTTGGCACGCTAAGTCCCGGTATGGTCGCAACAGATTTTCTAAGGAAATCGCTCGATGAACAGAACCGGAAAATTTTCAACATCTTGGGCGATAAGGTTGAACCGGTAACGAAGTTCCTTGTGGAGAAAGTCCTTGAAAATCAAAACAATGATGCAAAAATTCAATGGTTGACAAAACCGAAGATCATGTGGAGGTTTGCTAGTTCGATGTTTATTAAAAGGGATATTTTCAATTAATATTATGATGTGAGACAGAAAATACGCTACCGCGGGACTGGCTCGTTTTTTATTTCCTGCCCTGAGATCACCATTTATTTTTATCGAATAAATGATATTACTAAAAATAAAATGAACACACCATAAAAAGTCTTTTTACTAATTTAATATTAAGTAGTAAGCGGTGTCATTTACTAGTAATAACTGAGGAGGAAGTGTGGATGAGCAGAAATATCAAAGAACTAATTAACGAAATGACTTTAGAAGAAAAGGCTATCCTTTGTTCAGGTTTAGATTTTTGGAATACGAAGGCTATTGAAAGGTTAGGTATTCCTTCCATTATGATGACCGATGGACCTCATGGGCTTAGAAAACAAGCAGGAGATACAGACCACCTTGGAATAAATAAAAGTGTTCCTTCCACCTGTTTTCCTTCCGCAGCAGGTCTCGCCTGTTCGTGGGATAAGGATTTGGTGAATAAAGTGGGTGGTGCCATTGGTGAAGAGTGTCAGGCAGAAAACGTGGCCATTGTTCTTGGGCCAGGAGCCAATATTAAGAGATCTCCATTATGTGGAAGGAACTTCGAATATTTTTCAGAAGACCCTTTTCTCTCAAGTAAACTATCTGCCCAATTTATAAAAGGTGTTCAAAGCCAGGGTGTCGGCACTTCCCTAAAACATTTTGCGGTGAACAATCAAGAGTATAAAAGGATGTCCATTGATGCAGTAGTCGATGAACGGACATTAAGAGAAATCTATTTAGCTAGTTTTGAAGAGGCAGTTAAAGAGGGGCAACCATGGACCGTAATGGCAGCATATAACAAGGTAAATGGAGATTACTGTTCCGAGAACAAGAAGCTACTTACAGAAGTGTTAAAGGAAGAGTGGGGGTTTGATGGTTTAGTTGTTACAGACTGGGGAGGGATCAATGAAAGGGACTTCGGACTTGCAGCGGGTCTTGACCTCGAAATGCCTTCTAGCGGCGGAATTGGAGATAACAAGATTATCGAGGCAGTCAAAGAAGGTAGAATCTCTGAAGATGTACTTGACCAAGCTGTAGAAAGGCTTTTAAAGATAATTTTCAAAGCAGTTGAGAATAAACAGGAAAATGCTGTTTATAGCAAGGAGGTACATCATGCTTTGGCAAGGGAAGCAGCTAGGGAAAGCATGGTTCTGCTGAAAAATGAAGACAATATTTTACCGATTAATGAAGTAGAATCCATTGCCGTCATTGGTGCGTTTGCAAAGAATCCAAGATATCAAGGTGGAGGAAGCTCTCATATCAATCCGACAAAGCTTGATAGTATCTACGAAGAACTTGCGAAAGTGGCGGGAGATAAAACAACTCTCTTTTTTGCGAATGGATATGCGTTGGAAAGTGATGAAGTAAATGAAATTTTAATAGAGGAAGCAGTTGAAGCTGCAAAGCAGGCAAAAGTCGCCGTTATATTTGCTGGGCTTCCGGAACGCTATGAATCGGAAGGATTTGACCGCAAGCATCTTAGTATCCCTGATAACCATAAGATATTAATTGAAGCTGTAGCAGAAGTACAAAACAATGTAATTGTGGTGTTAAGTAACGGTGCACCGATTGAAATGCCGTGGCTGGATAGGGTGAAAGGTGTATTGGAAGGGTATCTTGGTGGTCAAGCATTGGGTGGAGCCATTGCTGATTTACTGTTCGGACATACCAGCCCAAGCGGGAAGCTTGCAGAGACGTTCCCAAAGAAGCTTATTCATAATCCTTCTTATTTGAATTTCCCTGGAGATGGAGAGACAGTAGAGTATCGGGAAGGGATATTTGTAGGCTATAGACACTATGATACCAGAGATGTGGAACCATTATTTCCTTTTGGTTATGGGTTGAGTTATACAAGCTTTGAATATAGTGATTTACAAGTGGATAAGAAACAAATCAAAGACGATGAAACCATTACAGTTACGGTCAAGATTAAAAATACTGGTAGTATGACAGGAAAAGAAGTGGTGCAGCTTTATGTAAGAGATGTAGAGAGCACAATTTCACGTCCAGAAAAGGAACTGAAGGGATTTGAAAAAGTTTCTCTTCAGCCTGGTGAAGAAAAGACCGTTACATTTGAATTAGGTAAACGTGCATTTGCCTATTACAATGTGAAGTTGAAGGAATGGCACGTTGAAACCGGGACCTTTGACCTCTTGGTTGGAACATCATCTAGAAATATTCTTCTTCGTGATACAGTTGACGTAGAGTCTACTGTGACCATAAAAAAATTACTAACCCGGAATTCCACTTTTGGTGAGTTAATGGAACATCCTGTTGGAGCAGAAATGATGAAAGCGATGGGTCAGGCACAATTCGACGGGGAAAGCAGTTTAGGCGCAGGAATGCAGGAAATGATCATGGGTACCACTCTTCATAACGCAGCTGTGATGAGCAATGGACTATTTACGGAAGAAATGCTGAAAGGGATCCTACAAGCTGTAAATAATTAAAATGAACAATGTTAGGAATAGCCCGGCAGAAAAATCTGTCGGGTTATTGGTCTATGAGATGATATTTTTCTTTGTATTGTTTTGGCGTGATCCCTGTATGTCTTTTGAAAACCTTCGTAAAGTAGCTCTGGTCAGAGAAGTTTAATAACGAACCTATTTCCGAAAGAGGTGTATTGGTATATTCAATCAAATTTTTAGCCTCATCTATTTTCACTTGTTGAATATAGTCGCTAACAGAAATGCCAACTTCCTTTTTAAACAGTATGGATAAGTAGCTGTGACTTAACTCTGCATGGTTTGCGACATCATCATGGGTGATTTTTTCATACCGGGTGTTGTAAATATAATTTTTACAATTAGTAATCGTAATAGAAAATCGGTCCTCTTTTACCTGACGAACTTTTTCTGTAAAGGTAAAGAAGGCTTCCCCTGCTAAGTGGTCAATGTCCTTAATCGTTTTTAAGTCCTCCAGACGCTGAATGTAACTATCACTTAAAGAAAATGCCATTTCCGGGTGGAGACCTCCTTCAATTGAAGCTCTAGTAGCTAAGGTAACTCCTGCGATGGTCACGTTTTTCTTTGAGCGGATATAACTGGACTTTGACAAAACCCCCGTACTTTCTTCTTCCATTTGAGTAAAACTTTTTAACTCTTCTACTCGTCCTTCTTTGATAATCGATAATAGCTTTTTCTCTAGTAAAGGGTCGTGGTGGACCGCTGCGGGCTGTTCCCTTTTAGTTGTGTTCGTGAAGAGTTTATGATTCAAATTTTCCCCTAGTTGTTCACGGTTTAAGTTTTGCTTCGTTACCGTTTCAGCAGAAATCAGAGTTTGGGTGATTAGGTAAAACGCCATCACACTTACTTTTATTAGCTTCTCATTCGGTATAACAGGCGTGGAATGATAGTAATGGACTACCTGTTCCCGTTGAGCAAAAACATGGAAGTCATTGATCAACCCATTGATTTTCTGTTCGAATAAAACGTAGGGAAGAGAAGGACCTATAATCACCGTACCTTCATACAAATCATTGTGTACAACGCTTATTAAAATATAATTCTCATAAAAATAAGTCTTTCTTAAGACCGGGTAACTGTATTGTTTCTCTGGCTCAAAGTTCAATAAGGTAAATAGATTTTTCTTTTCATTTTTATATAACGGATTTAACACGGAATTATCAATGATTTCAAAGTTAATTTCTCCAGTTGGCTTAACAAAAAAAACAGATAAATCAAAGGTTTCAGAAACTAACTTACATAAGTTTTTTAATTTGTCCGTACCATTTGACATAAAGAAGTCCTACCCTTCAGTATACAATGTTCAGTTATTAATTAAATTACCAAATAATAAATGAAAATACCATAAAAATTCCTTGGGATACCTTATCATGAATTTTGTAAAAAGGAAACATAGAAAGAAGTGAAGGGTATGACGAATAAAAAGACGGTGTTTTTAACAGGTGCTTCTGGGAACATGGGGTATGAAGGGTTTAAACAATTGCTTAATAGGAGAGAGCATTTTAATATTGTGGCGTTAGTCTTACCGACTGAAAAAGATAAAAATTTGATGTCTCCATATGAAAAAGAGCCCGGCGTAAAAATCATCTGGGGAGATTTAACAAATTATGATGATGTATTTCAAGGTGTCGAGGGGGCTGATTATGTCCTTCATGTTGGTGGATTAGTCTCTCCAGCGGCAGACTATCTTCCTGCATTGACGAGTCAGGTAAATGTAGGGGCCGTCCGAAATATTATTAAAGCGATAAAAGCTCAGCCAAATCCAGATGAAATGAAACTGGTTTATATCGGAACCGTAGCGGAAACGGGCGATCGAAATCCGCCTATTCATTGGGGAAGGACAGGTGACCCTATTAAAATCAGTATATATGACAACTATGCAATCACAAAGACGATTGCCGAGAGGGAAGTAATAGAATCCGGTTTGAAATACTGGGTATCTTTACGGCAAACTGGAGTGCTTTATAGTGGGATGCTAAATAATCTGGACCCCATTATGTTCCACGAACCTATAAACGGTGTCTTTGAATGGGTTACTGCCCGTGATTCGGGCAGACTTTTGGCGAATGTATGTGAAGAAGACGTACCAGAAGAGTTTTGGAGAAGAATCTATAACATAGGGGGAGGGGAAAAGTATAGGACGACCAATTATGAATTTATGGAAAAAAGCTTTAGTGCATTGGGCATGGATGTAAAAAAAGTCACGAATTTAAACTGGTTTGCGACAAGGAATTTTCATGGCCAATGGTATGAAGATTCCGATATCTTGGAGGGATATCTAAACTTTAGGAGAGGGTCAGCAGATGAATTTATCGCAGAGTTGAAAGAAAATGCGCCTTTTAAAATGAGATTGGCTAAATTTGTCCCTTCATATTTGATCAAAAAATTGATTATGGAGCCTGTGGCCAATAAAGAACTTGGTACGATGTATTGGATTAAAAATACTGAAAATGACAGGATAACTGCTTTCTTTGGTTCAAAGGAAAAGTGGAAAGAGATTCCGAGCTGGAATGAGTATAAAGGAGTCGAACCTTCTAAAGCAGCTATTAGACTTAACCACGGTTATGATGAAACCAAACCAAAATCAGAACTGGATATTGAAGATATGAAGCAAGCAGCCAAGTTTAGGGGTGGAGAATGTCTAGCCGAAACCATGCAGAAAGGGGACCTATCTACCAAATTACCCTGGTGCTGTACTTTTGGCCATGATTTCGAAGCAAGTCCAACGCTTGTACTTTTAGGAGGACATTGGTGTCCTGAATGCTTGCCAACCCCTTGGAATTATGATGAGGAAGCAAAAAGGAATCCTTTTATTGCACAAGTTTGGTATCCGCTGCATGAAAAAGACGAAGCTAATTACTATCCAAAAAGTATACTTAAAGATATTAAAATGTAAAGATTATATGATCCTAAAGGGCTGTTGAGTACATCTTAACAGTCTTTTTTTAATAAAAGGAAAAAGAAATAAATATTTTGAGTTTCTTAAACTAAATTACCAAAAATAAATTGAAATTACCATAATAAACAATTGCTAATGATTAAAATGTATTTAGAAAGCGATACCAAATAGAATGATCATCAGCCAATGTATATATCAAGAAAGGAATAACGACTATGGAATTAAAAGATTTAAAGGTCGAATATCAGGAGAATCCATTAGGACTGGATATAAAGAAGCCAAGGTTTTCATGGAAATTGGTCTCTAAAGAAAAGGATATACTGCAAACAGCATATCGAATTCTCGTAATAAAAGATGGAGAAAGTGTCTGGGATTCCGGTGAAGAGGATTGCTCCTCATCTGTCTTAATCGAATATAACGGGCAGGAACTAGAGCCCTGCACGCTGTATCAAGTTCAAGTTGAGGTTTGGGATAACAAAGGACACAAAGCAATCGTAAGCGGAAGTTTTGAAACTGGCCTTTTAAAAGGAACAAACTTTTGCGCAGACTGGATCACACATGATTATCCAGCAGATGAAACGGGTTGTCCTGTTTTTACTAAAGAATTTAAGGTTGAAAAAAAGATTTCGAAGGTCCGAATGTATGCAACTGCATTAGGCGTTTATGAAATAAAACTCAACGGTGAAAAAGTAGGAGATACCTATTTTGCCCCAGGGTGGACGAACTATCATAAACGGCTACAATACCAAACGTATCAGGCAGATGGAATACTCCCTGGGGAGAATAAGCTTGAAATTACCGTAGGAAACGGATGGTATAAAGGAATTTTCGGCTTTACCTGCACACCTAATCACTATGGGGACAGAGTGGCAGTTCTTGCAGAAGTCCATATCACGTATTGTGATGGGTCAACAGAAATTATTAAAACAGATGATAGTTGGATGGTGACCACTGGAATAATCCGCAGTAGTGAAATCTACATGGGTGAAACCATTGATACTTGTTATAAGGAAGAAAACTTATCAAGGGTTGTCCTAACGACTTTTGATAAGGAACGAATTGTAGGGCAGGAAAGTGAAGCAGTCCGGATTACAAAACGACTACCAGCAAAAGAATTAATCATTACGCCAAAAGGGGAAAAGGTCATCGACTTTCACCAGAACCTGACAGGGTTTGTTGAGTTAAAAGTTACTGGAAAACCAGGTCAGAAGATAACCATCCGTCACGCAGAGGTTTTAGACAAAGATGGGAACTTTTATCCGGACACACTTCGTCAGGCCATTTCCATTGACCAGTTTATCTGCAATGGCGAGGAGCAGACGTTTCTTCCGCACTTTACCTTCCATGGTTTTCGTTACATTGCCATTGAGGGGCTGGAAGAAATCAGCTTGGAGAGCTTTACTGCCTGTGTATTGCATACACAAATGGAGGAGACTGGAACCTTTATTTCATCGAATCCGCTGGTAAATCAGCTACAAAGCAATATTTTATGGAGCCAGAGAGGAAATTTCCTCGATATCCCAACTGACTGTCCACAACGAGATGAAAGGCTTGGATGGACTGGTGATGCCCAGGTGTTTGCCGGAACAGCTGCTTATAATATGAATGTGGCATCGTTCTTTAGCAAATGGCTCCACGACCTAGCCTCAGAACAAACCGAAGAATTTGGTGTACCACATGTGGTTCCGAATATATTAGGGAACCAGGATGGAGCAGCTGCCTGGAGTGATGCTGCAGTCATTATCCCTTGGGTCATGTATGAGACATACGGAGATGTACGGATATTGGAAGAACAATTTGAAAGTATGAAGGGCTGGATTAATTACATTACAGCCCGGTGTGGAACGAATGGATTATGGCAGACAGGCTTTCAGTATGGAGATTGGCTGGGGTTGGATAAAGAAGAAGGAAGCACAGAAAGAACAGGCGCGACCGACAAATATCTGGTAGCCAATGCCTATTATGCATACTCCACCAATATTGTAAGGAAAACAGCAGAAGTTCTTAACAAGCTTGAAGATGTACAGAAATACGATCAGTTATATCAAAAAATAAAAAGAGCAATTAATGAGGAGTACATTACAGCTGCCGGCCGGATGGTCAGTGAAACACAGACAGGTTGTGTATTGGCCCTACATTTCGATTTAGCAGAAGAAAAGTATCAGAAACGTATTCTGAAATCCTTAGAAACAAATATCGCAAACCATAAAAATCATCTTACTACTGGTTTTGTAGGGACACCATACTTATGCCATACTTTATCGGAAAACAATCTCCATGACCTTGCTGGAGCGTTATTTTTAAAAGAGGATTATCCTTCTTGGCTATATGCAGTAAAAAAAGGAGCAACAACCATCTGGGAACGTTGGAATTCCATTTTACCAAATGGGGATTTTGATACTTCCGGCATGAACTCACTCAACCACTATGCATATGGGTCCATCGGCGAGTGGATGTATCGGAAACTTGCAGGTATTAACCAACTGGAGCCGGGATATAAAAAAATCTTAATAAAACCGGAGTTTATCAAAGGTATCCATTCTGTGGAAGCCACTTTCAATTCGATGTATGGAGTCATTAAAAGTGCTTGGAAGTGCAAGGATAAAAAGATAAAAGTAGACGTAGAAATCCCTGCAAATACAACCGCTTTACTATACTTACCAGAAAAAGAAAAGCCACTTGAATTGGGTTCTGGTTCCTACCAGTTTGAATATGAAACGGAAACCAATTTGGAAAGGGACAGGTTCACCATGGATTCTACCCTGAAGGAAATTTTCGATGAACCGGTGGCAATTCAAATCTTAAATCAGTATGCACCCGAAATGATGAATCATCCGATGATCGAGTTTGCCTATCAATTATCTATTAGTGAAATATTGGCTACAGCACCTGGAGAAACAGAAACCTTGTTCAAAATGGTAATTGATGCTCTTAATCGAACTGAAATTTTGATTTAAAAATGGATGGAACGGGAATAGGCGGGCAAATAATTTGCTCGTCCTGACAAAAATAGCTTATTGGAGGTAATAGAATGAAAGTAGAAAATGAAATTATCAATAGCAATCCAAGTAACCCTGTTCCAAAAAAGAAAAAAGAGCTGGGTCTAGATTCCCAAGGTATTCAAAAAACGATGAGACTGCACCATTTTCTGGGGGACGGGGTTGGAACGGTTGCCTTAAACTCCATTAGCGGGCTTATCGGGATGCTAACATATTTTTATACTGATAAGGTTGGTATCGCAGCTGCAAGTGTAGGGACGATCATGTTAATAACCAAAGTGATTAATGCATTTACTGATCTTGCTATGGGAAAAGTCGTTGATATGACGAAATCGAAATACGGTAAGGCCCGTCCCTGGTTATTATGGACTTCTATTCCTACTTTATTAGCTATTATTTTACTTTTTACAGTTCCAGCAGATGCCTCGGCAACAATAAAGAATGTTTATGCTGTGATGACTGTAACTTTTGCAACCGCTATCATTTATACAGCTATTGCCATTCCATATGGAAGTTTGATGGCAATCCGTACGAGGAGTTCAGAAGAGCGTGGTAAAATTGGGATTACTCGTTCTATCTTTGGATATATAATTGGAATGATTATAGCGATCATCTTAATTCCTTTAACAAATATGTTAGGCGGAAACCAAGCTGCATGGATAAAAGTTGCGGTTGTACTAGGTTTGTTATCTAGTATTTCATTATATATTGCGTTCCTTGCTTCAAAGGAGAAAAATAGTGAAGGTATGATACAGGAAGAAGAAGAAAGCGTTCCATTTTTGGAAAGTATTAAATTACTATTTAAGAATAAGTATTGGGTTATTATGTTATTTGCGCAATTATTCATTAATATGATGTATGTACTCTCAGGGTCGACAGGCGTTTATTATACTAAATATATCCTTGGTAATGAAAATCTGGTTGGAATAATGGGTGCTGTTGGTCTGATTCCTGTGTTTCTTGGATTTACTCTAGTAGGACCAATGATGAAAAAATTCGGTCTTACAAAGACAGCAAGAATCGGCTTAGCCTTAGGGATTATAGCAAGTCTTATTCGCTGCTTTATGCCATACAGCTTTATGGCTGCTTTAATTCTGGGAGGCATTGCTACATTTGCTACTATTCCGATGATGGCAGTGGGTGGAGTATTAGTAAATAATACGGTCGAATATGGGGAATGGCAGTCTGGGAAAAGATTAGTAGGGATGGTTAACAGTGCAAACAGCTTTGGTGTGAAGATCGGCAGCGGCTTAGCTGCTGCTATCATTGGTTGGATTCTAGCCTTTGGTAAATATGACGGTACATTGGCAACACAACCTGCTTCGGCAGTAACTAGTATTCTTGTGCTTACAGTATATTTACCATTAGCATTGTTTATCATTACCTATTTACTTCTACATAAATATGATTTAGATGAAAAGTATCCGCAAATTGTCAAAGAGTTAGCAGAAAGAAATAGTAAATAATCCACTTTTTCATGTCAGAACCATGGCAAACAGTGACAGTCACTGTTCGCCTGGAATAGAATTTATAATTAGCGATCAAAAAAATTATATTAAATAAAGTAAAAAGCCTATGGAACTATCGTTTCATAGGCTTTTCCTCTGTACTTTAAGACAGGAGCAAATAATCATATGATCACCTACCGATTTATCCTTAAGTATAGGCTGTATTTAATGTTGAAAATTGATGCGTGTCCGAATTCCTTTTATAATCTTAATATAAAAAGTATTCCGGGAGGTTGTACGGATGGACAAGGACAAGGCGCCTGACCTAACCACGCTATACTAAGGGGACATAAATTATATATTTTCTTTGGGACATGATGGGAACTTGTATCTTCCACATTCTTTAAAACTACCTGAGACCTGCGTGTCAGGTATAGTGGGTTCGATTCCCACGCAGTCCTGCCAAAAATTAATACTATTACATATATAACCGCACAGTGATTTTTTTACTTGTGCGGTTTTTCGTTTATTTAGGCAGGGGCCGCGGGGACCGGTACAAGGGTCAGTCTTGGGCGTTTTGTAATGCTATACGAATAATTTTATGAATATTTAATGGACATTATTTTTTTTGAAACACATAAAAGGTCATAAAGAGTACATTTAGATTTAGTAGAGTAAATTCACATTCGAGGAAAAAGATGATGAAGGCAATAAAACTATCATAAAAAGGCTGGAATAATATGTTTAAAATTTTGGTAGTCGAGGACAATAAAAATTTACTTGTTCTGATGAGATCTCGATTGGAACAGTCAGGTTACGGAGTACTACTGGCAGAAAATGGGCAACAAGCTCTTCGTGTATTGGAGAGTTTTCAGGTCGATTTAATTATCAGTGACATCATGATGCCACATATGGATGGGTTCGAATTAATAGAATCCCTTAGGGAAGCAAATCTCAATATGCCAATCCTTATAGTAACAGCCAAAGAGGGTTTCGAAGACAAAGAAAGAGGCTTTCGTTTGGGAACCGATGACTATATGGTGAAGCCGATTGACATGAATGAAATGATTCTTAGGGTGGCGGCTCTTTTAAGACGTGCCCAAATTAATAACGAACGTAAAATTGTGATAGGAGAAGTCGTGCTGGACTACAACACTTTAACAGTTTCCGGCCCAGACTTCTTAGTCGAATTGCCGAAAAAAGAGTTTCTCTTACTTTTTAAATTGCTCAGCTACCCAAAACAAATCTTTACAAGGGAGCAGTTGATGTCTGAGATATGGGGGATGGACTCCGACTCAGACGAACGGACAGTTGATGGCCATATAAAAAAGCTGCGTAAAAAATTTGAAGAAAGACCGGAATTTAAAATTGTCACTATACGGGGACTAGGCTATAAGGCGGTGAAAATGATTGATGGGTAAAATTTCGAAATCCATCCGTGCAAAGGGTACATTGATTGCTATTGGAATTCTGTTTTTCTCATGCTTTGTTTCTACTGCCATCACAACCATATTGTTTTTAGTTTCCTACGATAAAAATATGAACATCCGGGAAGCGCACGGGATTTTTAGCAGTCTAATGTTTCTGTCTTTTTTCCTTTGTGTGGCACTGGGCAGTATACTCTTATATACTGCCATGCGAAAAATTACCGAACCGATTATCCGGATTAGCGATGCAGCAAAAGCCGTTTCAAAAGGTGATTTCTCAATTAAAGTAATACAACAAAGTGACGATGAAATTGGCACATTGGCGAAAAATTTTAACTTGATGACAGAAGAGTTAAACAATATGGAATATCTTCGAAAAGACTTTATTAGCAGTGTGTCGCATGAATTCAAAACACCAATTGCTTCCATTAAAGGATTTGCAGAGTTGCTTCAAAATAAAAACTTATCGGATGAGGACTTCCGAACTTATACAAATATTATTATTGAAGAAACAAAGAGATTAAGTCATTTAAGCTCGAATATGATGCGCCTATCTAAGCTGGATCACCAAAGGATACCTGAAAGTGTAAAAACATTTTCCCTGGATGAACAAATTCGAAAAACATTAGTTCTTTTAGAAGAGAAATGGACTAGTAAAAACTTAACGCTGGAAATTAATTTGGATCAGATATCCTATACAGGTGACGAAGCTCTTATCCAGCACATCTGGCTGAATTTGATTGAGAATGCTATAAAATTTTCCAAGGAAGAGGGACAAATTTTTATCAACGCAAAGAAATTTACGAATCACATATATGTTGAAATAAAAGACGAAGGAATCGGGATTAGCAATCAAGATCAGGCACGTATTTTTGAGAAATTCTTTCAGGCTGATCTTTCACATTCGAAAGAGGGAAGTGGCCTGGGACTTGCCATTGTGAAAAAAATCGTGGAAATTTGCAGGGGAGAAATTCAATTTGTCAGTGGACTTGGCAGAGGGACAACCTTTAAAGTGCATTTACCAGTGGAGAATGAATAAAGCCGGCTAGTAAAACTACGTTCTCTTCAAGTCACATTGGGGTCATAATCTTACTGTATAAATAGTGTGTGAATAAAATAAGTAAAAGGGAGAATTTAAGATGAAAAGAAATATTCTTATTATGGGTGCGTTTACCGTTGCATTTGCCTCAGTTGCATTCGTAAAGCCAGTACAATCATTCGCTTTGGATGCTTTGTCTATTTTCCGCGTAAGTAATGTCAAAACAATTGAAATAAGTATGGCTGATCTTCAAGAAGGCATGAAATCAATCTATAAACTGAAAGAGGATTTGAAAGGTAAAACTTTTAGCGATGAGCCGGTTATCAATGTAATATCTGAACCGAAACCTGTTATGAAGCCTTTGAAAGCAGCAAATGAATTTGAAGTATTCAAATTACGTTTACCAAAAGCATTAGAATCGGAAAATCGTAAAATTTCAGCGATAGATTCTAGTGAAATGAAATTCACTGTAAACGTAGATTCTGCAAATGAAATGTTAACTGACTTAAAAAGCCCCAAGAAACTCTCAAACAAATTGAACAATGTCGAATTAAAGATGAAGTCGGCAGCCGCTGCATTTGTTCAGTACGATGACATACTATTTTTCGCGACACAGAAATCATATTTAGATGGTCCACAGTCAGTCAAAGGCGAACTGCATGATGTTATATTAAATCTGCCTTTCATACCTTCACATTTACGTGGTGAGCTGTCTGACATTGACGAAAACAGTTCGGACATCTACCTTCCTTTCCTACAAGGGTTCGGAAGAGAAGTGGATTTAGGCGGAAAAAGTGGGTATATCTACACACTATCTGATTTAAAATCATTAACTGGTACTTTGCCAGAAGGTATGAACATGAATGGGTCATACATACACGAGGAAGTAAAAAGTGGGACATCATTACCAGAAGATCATCAAGCGAAAGTAAATGAATTGAACAGGAAATTTATTTCCAAATATGGCGAGTCAAAATTTGCTGCACTGAAGGAAGCGCATATTAAAGCTATGAAAGAAATGCCAAATATGGATCATGCATCAATCTTGCTATGGACAAAAGACGGAAACTTATATGGCTTAATAGGTAATAAATCGGATGCAAAGCTTTCTGAAATTGCGAGGAGTGTGCGGTAATGATCATTGAAACAGTCGATCTTACAAAAAAATATGGAAATAAGATTGCCTGTGACCGGATTAATCTTGCTGTTGAAGAGGGACAAGTGTATGGGTTTCTTGGCAGAAACGGGGCAGGTAAAAGCACTTGTATCAAAATGTTAACAGGGCTTGTGTTCCCGACGTCTGGAAGTGGAACAATACTTGGAAAACCACTCGGAGATGTTTCAGCTAGAGAAAGAATGGGCTATCTACCCGAACTTTTTCGATATCAAGAATGGATGACTGGCTTGGATTTGCTCAATTTCCATGCGCAGCTTATTAAGCTGAAGAATAAAAACGATCAAATTAAACGAGTATTGAAGCTAGTTGGATTAGAGGGACAAGAGAAGTTCAAAGTGGGATCCTATAGTAAAGGAATGCAGCAACGTATTGGCCTTGCCTGTTCGTTGCTGCCAAACCCTCAACTGCTCTTTCTCGATGAGCCTACTTCAGCACTTGATCCAATTGGCCGGAAGGATGTAAGGGATATTATTGTTGCCTTGAGGAATGAAGGCACTACCGTTTTTCTGAATAGTCATCTACTAAGTGAAGTAGAGGCAGTCTGTGATAACGTGACTTTTATCCATAAAGGTACAGTAGTGAAATCTGCTCCTATGAAAGATTTATTAATGGATAAAATTACATTAACCATTTTTGCTAAAGAGATTTCAAATGATTTGTTTGCAAAACTTAAAAACCAATATCCATCATTTCAAGAACTTTCAGATGGCAGCTGGGCCGTAACCATAAAAAGTTACGATGAGATTCCGATGATTTCACAGAATCTCATTTCTGGAGGAGCAGCATTATACGAACTAACACCACATCGTGAAACGTTGGAATCGGTCTTTTTGAATATAGTTGGAGATCCAAAGAATGAAGAATCTGGTTTTGTACACCAAAGGGAGGGATTCCCATCGTAGCAATTTTTACCTCAACTTTACAAGAGGCAATTCGTAAAAAAACGTTCATTGTTATGGGAGTTGTCACTGGGTTATATTTAATATTTTGGACACTCATGGTCAATTATTTTCCCAATTCAAGCATTACTCATGGGATGACAGTAGACCAGTTCAGGTTGTTTGCTATTCAAATGGTGTCAAAAATGGGATTCCAATTTTCTGCTATGCTCATTGCATTATTAACGATTATGCTAGGTTCAGGAACCATTTCTACAGAGATGGAAACCGGCCTCATTCAGGGAGTTCTTTCACGTCCGATACGGAGATATGAGTATGTGCTTGGTAAGTTCTTTGGACTTGTACTAATTGCTTGTGCATATGCAACCATTCTTTACATGCTAATTCTTGTAATCGGAGCTGTATTTGGATTAAGCACATTTACTAGCTTGAATTTTTCACAGATCTTCATGGGATGGGTACTCTATTTATTGCTTCCAATTGCTATTCTGTGCCTTACAGTTTATGGCTCTGTTTCTATGAAAGCTGTACCAAACGGAATCTTGATGATTTTTATTTACATTCTTGGCAATGTCGGCGGTATGGTTGAGATGATTGGGCAGTTCTTAAATAGAAATTCAATCATTGGGACTGGGATATTCATTAGTCTAATCTCACCCTTCCAAACGATTTACAACACGATGGAACGTGTGTTAGTTCCTAATTCACAAATTGCCGGGAATGTTATGTCTGGTGCAAGCATGTCAGGGAGCGGTGAACCAGCGAGCGTTTGGATGTTTGTCTACATTGGGATATACATGGTAGGATTCTTATTTCTCGCCATTCATAGGTTTTCTCGGAAAGATATTAGTTAATGGCAATATGGTTTCAGCAAAAAGCTAAGATTTTGAATCAGTGTTAACATACTTGGTGCCAAATTTTTAAAATAAATTTTGGTGCCTGACCCCCAATACGTTAACGTATTGGGGGTCAGGCACCTTTTTTTCTATTTTCATCAAATTGAAATAGAAATAAATTAAACTTTTTAGGGACCCCCGGTGAACTAAAGCTATAACGTATCCGGACTCTTTTTTCTATATTTAATAAAGTAAAAAGCCTATGAATCTATCGTTTTCATAGGCTTTTTCTCTGTACTTTAAGACAGGAGCAAATGGTCATATGAACTCCTATCGATTTATCCTAAAGTATAGGCTATATTTAAGATAAATATTGAAAATTTGATGTGTGTCCGATTCTTTTATCATCTTAATATCAAAAAGTATTCAAGGAGGTTGCACGGATGGACAAGGAAAAGGAGCCTGACCTTACCGCTGCCAATATACAAACGGTTGATAAGCTTATTGAAAATTACCCAACCCAGATTAAGGGAATCATAGAAACCTTACGTTCTGTCTCCAAGGCAAATATGCCAGATACATATGAATTTGTGTATCATAATGCCCTAAACTGCAAATTGTCGGCCTCTCCGGGTACGTGGGTTTGTTACATCTCAGCTCAAAGGAACTATGTAAGGCTTGGGTTTTACTTCGGGGCAAATCTTTATGACCCGAGAAAACTCTTAGAAGGCACTGGGAAACGAATGCGTCACATCAAAGTAAGGACTGTAGTGGAAGCGGGCAGTGAGGAATTGGCAGAATTGATTCGACAGTCCTGGTCCAATGTAGCCCAAAAATAGGGTTCAGATTAGAAGGTAGAAAAAATCAATATTATAGTTGAATTGACAGATTCTAAGCATAAAAAAGGGTGTTTCCAAAAAAGTTAGAATTAAGCTGAGCTTGATTTTAACTTGGGTATGGAAAAACTCAATGAGTACCTAAAAGAAAAAGTAGAGGAAGCTGATAAATTTGAACGAGAAGGAACAAAAAATCAAAAAAGCGATGAAAAATAGTGCTGCGTCATTAGCAATCGATGGTCATTTTGTTACAAAAGAAATGAGTGACCTCGTATACCGTAAATTAAAAGGGGAAATAACGCACGAGCAGTTTATGGCAGAGGCATTAAGGATGGCTTCAAATAAAGATAAGTAGATGTAATGATAGGAACATTTTTTCTATACATGGGTTTGTGAAAGGCAGGATGCTGATGAAGACTTATCTGATAAATTAGTAGATTATGAGAAAATCGTCCGTAAAGCGCTGATATATTTTTGCTGTTTGGTTTTCCTTATGGCGGTCCTGCTAGAGGCTAATCCGGGTTTCATTCAAGGCAATATCTTTATTTACGTTGGTTCATTTGTATTTTGTGGATTGTTGGCAAAAATGGTGAAAGACCGTTTAATTATCGCTATAAATAGTTTTTATGAGGAGGAGTGGGGGAAGATCGAATCAAAAGATGATGCGGTATCCTGCAAATAGCAAGATTTGCCGGAGTGTTCATCCTATATTATTTTGTCCAGCTAGGAATTTGTATGCTGTTTGCGCCCGATTTTCGTAACTATAGCTTCCATGAATTTAAAATAGAAACTCCTCTGTTCCTATTTACCTGTTTAATTGTTTACTTGCTGTATCTGAAGTTTGTATTTAAAGAAATCACCGTGTAGATTACTGTGGAGGAGTTGTTAAGCATTAATTATGGGAAATCGTACCATAAGTAAATGAGGTTTCTTTTATAAAAAAGAAGTTGAAAGTATGACAACTAAGGGGAAGAGTATTTTCCTGATGATAATTACTCTTCTCCTTTTTCATATGCTTTGATATTTAAAAATGTCGTTGAAGGGATTTGTTGTTCATATAGCGAAAAAAGTACTATAAAAATATCGGAATAAAGGAGAGTTCTTTAGATGAATCTAAATGATTTAGCTAGGATATTGAATGAAATGTACTCTAATGCTCCAGAGGGCGATCAAGTAGCAAAAGTTCATTTATTTGGGGTAAAATATGCAGAGTGTATATTGAAAAATAATTATAAAGCTACTGAAATTGTTCGTTTATCAGGAATAAAACCATCATATGCAACTGAAGTGAGGAATGGAATTAAGTTGTCCAAGTATGTAGTGCCAAGGGAGCATGAATGATGAAGGTATCTACAAATTAGTGAAAACTCTATCGAAAGTAATGTCAATAACAACATTGACAATCAAAGAATAGCAATGTAATAAAACAAGTTACAGAAGGGAGAATAGATAATGGCTACAACAATCGAAGTGAACAAACAGAGTGTCAAACAGTTATTAGAAACAGGCAAGGTTAACAAATTCATTATCCCTGAGTATCAACGTCCATATGCTTGGTCAGACGAACAAATTCAAACGCTCTTTGATGATTTAGTAGAGTACACGGAAAATGATAATGAGAGTACTTATTTTCTGGGAACGATTGTTTCCTACGAAAATGAGAACAATGAACAGGAAATTATAGACGGTCAACAGCGCATCACTTCTTTGTTTTTATTGCTGCGTGCACTTTACTCAAAGCTAGATTCAATGACAGAAACAAAAGAGGTGAAAAATTTTAAGGGGCAAATTGAATCGGCATTGTGGGAACAGGATGAATTAACGGCTGAGGTTGATTTCGAAAAAACACTTATTGAATCCAGGGTGATGGGGGATGAAGGAAACAAAACTTTCGCCACCATTCTTATCAGTGGCACTTTTGAAGAAGGTGCGAAAGATAACTATTCGTTAAACTACAAATTATTTACAGAACTAATAGAGAAATATGCATCGAATGAGCCAGAGCTGTTTTTCTGGTTCATCCGAAATGTTTTGAACAAAGCGATTTTATTACCAATTACCGCAGATTCACAAGATACGGCGTTAACAATCTTCTCAACTCTTAACGATAGAGGACTTGCTTTATCCGATGCAGATATTTTTAAAGCCAAGATCTATAATCACTTGGATTCTAAAGGGAAGGCAGTCTTTATTGAACAGTGGCAACAACTTGATGATGCAGCTACAAATGCGAATGAAAGTATTCAAAAATTGTTTTATTATTATATGTTTTATTTGAGAGCGTTAGAAAACGATAGAAATACAACAACACCAGGGATAAGGAAATACTACTCAAGGAATAATTTTGAGCAATTATATAAGAAGGACGTGATGAATAACCTAAATACGGTGCTTAACTTATGGCTTGTAGTTAATAATCGTGTAGAAATCGAAGATGAAGACTGGTCAAAAAATATTGAAATTAAAAAAGTACTTGATGGGTTATCTTCGTATCCAAACGAATTTTGGAAATATCCAGTAGTCATTTACTATCTTAAATATCATGGTACGCAAGATTTTGAAGAACAATTCTTAATATTTCTCAAGAAACTACTGGCAGTCTTGGCTGCGCGATATATAGTTACGCCAACTATTAATGCTGTAAAGCGAGGAATCTTGAATTTAAACTCTGAAATTATTAACTCACCTATGCCAACATTTGATTTTGCTACAGTAGATGAACAGGAATTAAAAGGGAAGATAAAGACGGCTCACCGGAACACTGTTCGGATGATATTGAAGATTCTTGCTTATCAAAGCCAAGAGGAGCTTCTTCCTGAGAAGTGGGAAATCGAGCATATTCTTCCTCAGAAATGGCAATCAAGTTATTTTCCAAGCAATTCTGATAGAGAAGTAAAAGAGTTAGTGGAACATATAGGGAATAAAATTCCGTTTGAGAAAAAGCTGAACATTATTGCCAGTAATGGATACTTTAAAAAGAAACAAGAAAGTTACAAAAAATCAAAAGTACAGATATTACTTGACCTTTCTAACCAGCATAATGATTGGGGGCTAAATGAAATTCGAGAAAGAGATATTCGAATTTCTGACGAGTTGTTAATCTTACTAAATGATTGGGGGTTAAATCAATCTGACTTTCCAGTTCAAGAAGTACAAGCTCCAACTCCAACCGCTGAAGAATTAAAGATGATTGAAGAGTTAAAGAGAAAAGGTTTAATTTAAGAAAATAGGTTGATTTACATGGGTTTTTTCATCATTTACATAGGTTGTATAATGAGCTGCTCAAATTTTTGGGCAGCTTATTTTGCATAAATTCTGGTGCCTGACCCCCAATACGGTGATGCAATACCGAACTGGGGGTCAGGCACTTTTTTTAAATCGACTTTTATATTTGTTAAGTATTCATCTAATTGATAAAAGGTCCCAGAAGATCCTTCCAGAGCCATTTCTTTTGAATTCTCGAAGGTTTTAATCTTTTCCACTGTCGGAGATACGGGCGCCAAAATCATTGTAAGAGTTGTTTTTCCTCCGTCTTCGGTGAGTGTATTGGTGTTCAGAATTTCCATGCTTTTTAAAGTCTCAAATTCATAAAACTTAAAGGTTTATTGAAGAATGACGTGATCCATAAATTTTAGAGTCAGTTCCCCTGTTCGTTAAAGCTTTACTTTACAAAGGGACTGACCCCATAGCCCCTCGATAAAGGAGAAGGTGAACCCTTACTCTGTCTTCATATGGTCTTTTAAACCATCATTCGTTTCATTGCTGGGATAATAAACAACGATACGGTAATTTTCCGCCTGATTTATATCCGACCTTCATCAATAAATAAATTCATTTATAAAACCATTAAACAAAAATGGATACTCCTAATGTAATTCCTCATAATACCCAAAATATGCTAATATATTGACATAGGACCTATTGCTTATAAGGAGGGGAATCATGTCAACGGAACCTGTTAAAGTTGCAATAATTTTTGAATATTTACTTGCAGTGAAGAACTTAAATGAAAAAGTTATACGAAATATAAATGACTATGAAAAGGTGTGGTGGGAAAAGGAATTACCGAATATTGAAGGCATTTATATCGGTGGGAAAGGCACTAATGAAGAAGCCTGGTATGAAGTACATAAGCAAAAAATTCTACCTCCTCCTAAACCACCAACAGAAATAAAAAAATGGGTCATAAAATACGATAATCCAGATCAGCAACCTAAAGTACATACTAGTATAGTTATAGGGTTAGATGATGAAGGTAATGAAATTACTGAATTATTAGATGCGGATTCAGATTGTTTTTCCTTTTATGAGAGCTGGATACAGGAATGGAATAGATGGGCAAAGGTTACTTCTCCCAAAAAGAAAGTTCAACAAATGTACATGGAGCTTTTTACATTATACCAACGTTTTCAGCGTGAAGGAGAAGATTTAGAATTAGCAAGTGGACAGGGGCTTCTTCAATGGGAAGTTGAGGGTCATCAAATTTCTAGACATGTTCTTGTTACTAAGCTCGAATTAATCTTTGATGCTAAAAATGGAATCTTTTATCTACTGCCTACAAGTTGAGGAACCTTGATGGAAACGGACATGTTATTACATATTAATATTCCAAATGCTATACGGTTAATGCAAATGGAGAGTCAGGTAGAGGACTTTGAATTTTCTCCAACTGATCATACCCAACTTAAGCCATTTCTCCAAGAAGTCGTTCATACTATTAGTCCAGATGGTTTATATAAATTGGATAAACAAGATATTATAAAAGGACTAACTGCACCAAACATTTCATACAGTTCAGGCATATTTATTAGAAACGTTGGCGGCAGGTTGTGGCAACAGGAATTATCAAAAGTTATTGATAAAATCAAAGAAGGCTTCCCAGTTCCTGACACGATTGAGATTTTAACCACAACTGAAACAAAAAGTTCGGATGCTGATCATACCAATTTCACTCAAGAAAGCTGGAGACCTGTTGGTGAACAGTTATTGTTTCCACTACCTACAAACAAAGAACAACAACTTATTGCACAAAAACTAGTAACCAATAGTGGTGTGGTTATTCAGGGTCCACCTGGAACCGGAAAAAGCCATACGATTGCAAATCTTATTAGTCATCTCCTAGCTCATGGAAAAAGAGTTTTAGTTACAAGTGAGAAAGAAAGGGCACTACAAGTTTTAAAAGAAAAGATTCCAGAAGAGATCCGAGCTCTTTGTGTCAGTGTTTTGGGTGGGGATTCAAAATCAGTAAAGGAAATTGAGGATTCTGTTCGGACAATAGCCGAGAATTTGGATTCAAAGCAACCGGAAATCTTACAGAAAAGTATTGACCGTTTAACAACAGAATTAAAGACCGTAAAAAGAAATATTGCACGGTATGATACCTTAATAAATGAAGCAGCTGAGAGGGAAAATGAAAACCGAAAATTTGGAGATCTGGTAGTAACACCTTTAGAAGCAACGAAATGGCTTAAAAGTAATGAGGAGCATTCATGGCTACCTGATGAAGTAAAGACAAATACGGAATTTCCTCTTACAAATGAACAGCTATTAAAATTCTTTGAGCTTTTAGGAACACTTTCAAGTGAGGATATTAACTCCTTATCTTTAAATCTCCCGGCAAGTAGTATGTTGCCTGATGTGAATGTTTTTTCACAAAAAGTAGATTATCTATTTTATATAGAAGAGAGGATTGATCAAACAAGAAAAGACTTTAGTGGTTGGTCTCCCAAAGACTTATCAAATGTAAAGTTCGATGAATGGATAAATAAAACTAATAAAACTATCAATAGATTAAGGGAACTTCAAAGTGAAAAATGGTTAGAAACAATTATCGAAGACTGTTTAAAGGATCCAGAACAAACAAATTACTGGTTACAGTTTATTAAGGAAGTTCGTGAAACATTAAATGATATTCAACTACTCGAAAAAGAGTTAATCGAGTACTCATTTATATTTCCTTCAAGTAAAAGTCTATTTGAGGTAAAAGAAGATTTATTAATCCTGAAAGAAAAGCTTTCAGCTAATTCTAAAGTTGGTTGGTTTTACAAAAATGTCTCTGGTAGAAAAATGAAATACTTGTTTGATGATCTTAAAGTGAATGATTTACCTGTTCGTAATGTGGAAGATGTTTTGCTTTTACTAAAGCAAATCGAGTTAGTCACTTCTAAGCAAAGACTTACTATAAAATGGAACCGTATGTTAGAAGAAATTGAGGGACCGTTGTTAAAAGAAAACCAAAAAAGACTTGTAGTATTCATAAGGGAGAAGTGTTCTTTAATTGAAGAATCTGCTAATTGGACTAAAGCATCTAATCAAGAGTACAAGGAGTTATTAGATGTTGTAGGGACGCCGGGGAGACCTATTTTCAATGATGTTCAATGGTTTATGGGGCTATTAAACGGTTTAAAGGCTCTAAAATTTATTGAAATAAGGAAAGAAGCACAACAATTTGTTGACGAAGTTAACTTATACCTATCACATGGGATAAATCATATCAAATCACATTCAATATGGAACGACTTTTTCGATGCTTTACAACAACGAAACAAAAATACATGGAGAAACAGTTTTGCAGAAGTAATTCGGTTAGAAGGACTGGAAAGAGACTACAATCAATTTACCAATCTAAAAACAAAACTTTATACGGTTATGCCCAAATGGACTATAGAACTAATGGAATATGGTGGTAAAGGTACACCACTATTTCCTCCTAAAGATATGTCAAATGCTTGGTTATGGAAACAGGTTGATTATTGGGTGAAGGAAATCCAGGCGGAGCCTAAAATTGAAAAGCTGGAAGAGGAAAGAGAACTAGAACAATTAAAAGAGAAGAAATTAATAAAAGATTTAGTCGCTGAATCAACTTGGAAAGAACAAATAATTAGAACGACAGGCAGTCAAAAAAGAAGTCTTTTTGCTTGGTTAAAGGCTGTCCAAAGGATTGGTAAAGGGACAGGGAAGTATGCAAATATCTATCGAAAAGATGCAAGTAAGGAAATGATGATAGCAAAAGGTGCAATTCCGGTATGGATAATGCCAGTGCAGCGTGTTATCGAAAACTTTGAACTAACGGAAGATTTGTTTGATGTGATTATCGTGGATGAAAGTAGTCAAAGTAACTTATTTTCATTAACTACACTTCTTAGGGCAAAAAAAGCAATTATTGTTGGGGATGAAAATCAAATTAGCCCAGAAAGTGTTGGAACTGAAATTAGCGAAATTCATGACCTGATTGAACGGTATCTCTACGATATTCCAAACAAAATGCAATTTGATATTCGCACAAGTTTATATGACACAGCGAACAGAATTTTTGATAGTAAGATTGTACTAAAAGAGCATTATCGATGTGTACCTGAGATTATTCAGTTTAGCAATGACTTAATGTATGGTGGAATGATTGATCCTCTTCGTCTTCCTATTGGGAGTGAGGTGTTTGAACCGCCTGTTGATACATTTAGGGTGGAAGATGGCTATCGACTAGAAGGTACTTCTAAAGCAATTAATGAACCAGAGGCAGAAGCAATAGTAGAATACATTGCCAAATGCATAAAAGATCCCAAATATAACAATAAAACATTTGGTGTAATTTCGCTCCAGGGGCATGACCAAGCAAGGATTATTGAGAACCTATTAAGAGATAAAATAGGTGAGGAGGAAATGATTAACAGGAGGCTGATTACTGGAGATGCATATGCTTTCCAAGGTGATGAGCGAGATATAATTTTCCTTTCAATGGTAATTGCGCCTAATGTTCATTTCACTGCTTTAACAAAGAGGTCTGATTTACAAAGGTACAACGTAGCAGCAAGTCGAGCACGAGACCAAATGATCTTGTTCCACTCCGTTGATCTTAATCAGTTAAGTCCGAATGATATTCGCTATAAGTTACTTCAATATTGTAAACAACCATACCGAGTTCAGGAAGCATTGAAGAAGCATGAGAAAGAGTTCGATTCTGAATTTGAAAAAGATGTATATTCTCTAATTCTTTCTAGAGGTTATAGAGTCATTCCACAAGTTAAAGTAGGTACACTTGGTAAAAAAATAGATCTCTTAGTAGAAGGGATGAGAACCAGGTTAGCGGTGGAATGTGACGGCGATAGGTGGCATGGTCTAGAAAAATGGGAAGAAGATATGGAACGACAGCGAGTACTAGAACGAGTTGGATGGACTTTTTGGCGTGTCCGGGGAAGTGCTTTCTATGCTAACTCTTCCAAAGCAATGGTGTCATTATGGGTCAAGCTGGATGAGATGGGGATAGAACCTATTATTTTAACTGTAGATGAACTTGTAGAAATAAAAAAAGAGAAAGTTAACGTGGAATACTTAGATATAAAAAAATCAACAAACCTGAATATGGAGAAAACACTGGGAAATCTACGTGAGGAAGGCAAAGGTATAATTAAAGTAGAAGTAATAAATAGTCATTTGGAAAAAAATAATCCAATTCCAATAATAAGTGAAGTTAAAAAATCAAAAGAAATTAAGGATGGCCCTGAACAAACTGAAAAGAAACATTCAAATTACAGTAATCAACAACGTGTTAAAATAAAGCAATTGGAGCTATTTACTACTAGTGAACCAGAACAACAACTGGAATTATTTGAAGACCTAGTTAAAACCTCGTCTTCAAAATTGACCACTTTTGAAACGAAAAGTAATAAAAATAAAACATCTTATTCGTTAGTATCCTTTTTAAAAGACCAAGGATTTGATGTTATTGATATGCGCATAAAAGGTGGAGCACTATGGGTAATCGATGAAGAAGGTTTGAAACCTATTATAGAATCACTTGAAAAACAAGGAATTCAATTCTCCTATACGGAAAATGGTAGTAGAGCAACTAAAAAGAGATCTGCTTGGTTTACGAAGTCTAACAAATAATTTAGGATTTAACCCTTTTAGTATATATGTTCAATTAAGGAAATGTATCCGAGCTACGGGTACATTTTTTTAATTACATTAAAAAATTAAGATCAAAATCTAATTTGTATGTAAGTATCTTTTGAGAATGAAATTTAAGCATGTGAATAGCTTTTAGCGATTTTATATTAGGAGCAAATACCAAACCTGGTATTTGTACAACAGTAGGTATGAATTGTAAAACAAAATTATTGGGGGTGTGACGGCAAGCAATATTAATGTATAAATTGTTATATTTTGGAGAATTGCGGTTATTTATCGTATTCTTCTTGTGTTACTTTAGAACTAGCTTTAGAATAAGAATAAAGTATAAAAAAAGTAAGAATGAACAATGAGGTGACTCTATGGAAATAAAAACCTTTCTGAAAACACAACGAGAATTAGCAGTTACTATAGTTATTTTAATAGATTCATATTGGGATAATGAGATAAGTGAGAATCAAATGATTGAAATGATTCAGATTCTATATAGCAATAATAAAAGTAAGTTCTTAAAGGACGAACAATTTACTACTGTATTACGTCAACAGTGCGGTAAGCGTAGGTTAGAAGTAGTCAAAAAGGTATTAA
This sequence comes from Bacillus sp. AFS006103, assembly GCA_002559145.1. Taxonomy (GTDB): domain Bacteria; phylum Bacillota; class Bacilli; order Bacillales; family Cytobacillaceae; genus Neobacillus. The sequence continues at coordinate 95,014 of NTXX01000027.1, read as the reverse complement.
ATTTAACAAAAGTTAATTAGCTAGGAAGTAGTGTGAAATTTAATACCACCTAAATTAAGGAAAATAGATTATTAGTTTAGGTTTACATCTTTACAGAAATTTTTATATTTTTATTATAGGATGTGACATAGATGAGCAATTATAAAGTCCTTAGAAATGAATTAATAGAAGAGTTAGAGACCTATTTAGTAGGTCCTCGAAATGATGATGAAATACTAGGTGCAAAAATTCGCCCAATGGCACTTTATTTGACGGGAAAATTAGTCCCAATTGGCGCTACTTCAGATGTTGTAAACGAAAAAGAGAACGCCATCGAGACGCATGTTGAAGTTTCAGAAGAAGAAATTGATGAACAGCTGAAAACCCGGAAAATTTTTAGACCATCTAGTATGGGAATCAGTTTTAAGTTAAAAAAATTAGTACCAATCGAAATTGAGGCAAGTTGGGCAACATATGAAGGGGAAGAACATAAGCGAGAATCTCATCAAGAAAATTGGAAAATAGATTTACTGGATGAAACTAGAGATTATTTAACCAATAGTAATAACTCCAAAATTGGTAAAGTTCGCTATGTAATTTCGTATAGGAACAATCTTTATCATGTAAGTGTATTCCTAGTCAACCCTCTAAAACGTAGTGAATATCCTGAACAAAGTGAAGTAATGTTTCAATGTCAACTAAAGGTAAATGTTAATACAGAGAGTTTGGGGAGATTTACATCAAAAGCTGATTCTTATCACTTACAAGAAGAACTCTTATACCGTGATAAAAAAGAAGTATCCATCGGTCACGGGGTTGGAGTTGATTGGATAGAGCAAGGAAAGACTACAACAATTTATTCAACATGGATGCCTCGATATGAATTGCCAAGTGTAGAACATCGTAAAATTGATAATCAATCTTTTTCGATGAAAGAACTAAGCGAACTGTCTGCAAAACAATTATATGAAAAACTTAGAATCATTCCTAATGTATTTAAGAATTGGTTAAAAGAGCAGGAGGAAATTGTTGAAACTCTACCAGACTATCTAAAGAAGGAAGCTACGAATAATGTTAAACAAGTAAAGAAAATTATTCAACGCTTAGAAGAAGGTATAGAACAAGTTACACGCAGTGAACAGGCCTTAGAATATTTAGCCTTCCAATTCGCTAATAAGGCAATGGTATTACAAAGAGCATATTCAAAAGTAGCTCAAGTATATCGTTCAGAGAAAAAAAGAATAAGACCAGAACTTACTGGTGAATGGCGTCTTTTCCAATTAATCTTCTTGTTGATGAATGTAGCAGGTGCTTCTAATGAACAGCATGAGGATCGTAAAATTGTTGATTTAATCTGGTTTCCAACTGGAGGAGGAAAGACAGAGGCATATTTAGGAGTTGCGGCCTACACGATGGCTTATCGCAGATTATTAGCACCAGATCATGTGGACAAATATGCAGGTGTTACAGTATTTATGAGATATACGTTACGTTTATTAACTACACAACAATTCCAGCGTGCAGCAGCGTTAATATGTGCAGCAGAAATGTTAAGAAAACATAATCCAAAACAATTTGGAATTGAACCTTTCAGTATTGGACTTTGGATTGGGGCAGATTCCTCTCCAAATTTATTCTCAGATGCTATTGAGAAATTGGAACAAATACGGAATGGAGAAGAAGTGAAAGTAGGTAATCCAATGCAATTATTGCATTGTCCATGGTGTGGTACAGAATTAACACATGAGCAATACGAAATAACTAATAAGCATCAAAAAATTTATTGTGCAAATGAAAAATGTTCGTTTAATCATGGAATTCCAGTTTATACCGTTGATGAAGCAATATATCAAAAGCTACCAACACTATTAATCGGTACTGTTGATAAAATTGCACAACTTCCATGGAAAAAAGAAATGCATGAATTATTTGGAAATAAAAATTTGTATAGTGTAGAGTACGGTTTTAAATATAGTTCAACTAAGACACGAGGATATAGCTCTATCAATAGACTTAAGCCACCAGAATTAATTATTCAAGATGAGCTCCATTTAATATCAGGGCCACTTGAGACATGGTCGTTATTATGTTGGCATTTGTGCACCAGGGGTGAGTAATAAAATTCAAGCCATTCATTTATATAGTGCCTATACAACGATTACTAGGAGTCAAGCAAAATTTAAAGTTGATCCATACTATACTATGCTTGGTTACTTTAACACAGTGAAAGAACTAGCTGGAATGATGACAACTTTTAAAGATGAAATTATTAGAGACTAAATATGTTAGATCCAAATGAAACGTATAATCATGATTTAGTAATTGAGGAACTAACAAGCCGTAAAAAGGCCCATGAGATTCCACAATTATTAAATAAAATGGAGAAGACGATGAATGAAATAGGCGTACTAGATGGTGTCCTTGCTACTAATATGATATCTGTTGGTGTTGATGTTGATCGCTTAGGAACAATGATGGTTCAAGGTCAGCCAAAAACAACGTCAGAGTATATTCAAGCAACTAGTCGAGTAGGTAGACAGTACCCAGGGCTTGTTTTGGTATTACTAAACTCGATGCGTTCAAGGGATATTTCTCATTTTGAAAGATTTAGAGCTTACCATCAATCATTGTATCGTCATGTTGAGACAATGAGTGTCACACCATTTGCTAAAGGGTCATTGCATAAAGGCCTTACAGGGGCTTTTATAGGTTATATTCGTCAAACATTAATGGAGGTAAACGCAGAGAAAAGTCCAAGTAATATATTAAATCTAGAGGAAGAACTCGAAAATAATATTATCGCATTTCTAGAACGTGTAAAGGATGCAAATGATGATTCAATTGAAAAAGAAACACATGAATTAATGAATTGGTGGACTTCTACTGCAGAAAAATATATAGAACAAAAGTTGGCCTATAGACAATCAGAATGGGTTAAGTACCATCTATTAAGAGGATTTAATGAAAAAGGAAAAATAGAAGAAGCTCGTCCGGCAATGATGTCCTTACGCAATGTGGAAGGGGCAATTGAAATTGAGGTGCTAAAATCATGACAGTAAAAGAGACGATAAGACCCTCTCAACTAATCTATCAATCCGGTCCGGGAGCAGTTGTTGATTTAATGGATAAAAGTGTAATGATTAAGGCTGCGGATCAGTGGAATACTTGGAACGCCCCAAAAGAAGATGATGTACGTATTACTTCAATACTTGGAGTTGACCATGTCCGAATTATAAATGAAAATCCGGATCGACAAAAAATAAAAGCTATTGAATTTCCAAAATGGAAAATTTGTCCTTCGTGTCATCGAATGACAACCTATGAAAATCAACAATGTTATTTTTGTAAAAAGAAGGGCGAAGAAAAGGATCTGTATCCAAGTCGGTTTGTATTAATCTGTGAAAATGGCCACATCTCAGATTTTCCATATAATGAGTGGGTCCATCGTAATCACCAATGTACTGAACCTACCAAGGAACCAAAATTAAAATTAGTAACTAGAGGAAATAGCGGTTCATTATCTGATTTGCATTTAATTTGTCTTCATTGTAAGCATAGTGAGAGCCTAGGTTCCATTATGAAACCTAATGAACAAAAGCATAGCTTATTTACATGTAAAGGTGAACGCCCATGGATTAGTCCAAACGCCAATGTAAAATGTAGTTGCAAGATGAAAACGACTTTACGTGGAGCGTCAAATGTGTATGCTCCTGCGGTAACTAGCTTTTTACAAGTTCCTTTAACGTCATCAAGTTCAGAACAGGACATCTTATATATTGTTAAATCCAATGAAGATGATTTCAGAGAAGCATATGAAGAATCGGGTGAAGTAGGGCTTAAAATGGCGTGTAGATTTCTCAAAATATCGACTGATTTTATTCCAACTATCAAGAGTTATCTAAACGGTGAAATCTCTATTGAAGAAACTACTACTTATGAATCTATTCGGAAGCAAGAATGGAACACATTAATCCAAAATTACGTAGATGAACAAAAATTTACCTCATCAAAGGTAGAAATGCATCCGGAATTAGAACCTTATTTTGATGCAATATATCAAGTAGATTCTGTTCCAGAAGTTCAAGTATTACAGGGATTTACGCGGCTTGACTATATCGATCGATTAAGTGACGATAATAAAGAATTACAGCCTGTTGTTAAGAAAGATGAAAAATGGTTGCCAGCTGTTCGAAATTATGGTGAGGGAATATTTATTAAATTTAATTTAGCAAAACTGAGAGAATGGGAAGAGAAGCAACAAATTACAAAAGAAGTGTACCAAGCATATGACAATTATCGTGAAGAATTTGATAACTCACTTATTCACTTAGAACCAAGGCATATTTTAATTCATACTTTTAGTCATGCACTGCTACGTGAATTAGCCGCCTACTCAGGTTATACAACCACATCTTTAAAAGAACGAATTTATACAATGGATGGCATGCATGGAGTATTCATTTATACAGCTTCTGGGGACTCAGAAGGAAGCTTAGGCGGATTAACTCGTCTGGCTCAAAGTGATAAATTGTACCCTATAATTCTTCGGGCTTTGGAAAATATGAGTCATTGTTCTTCTGACCCAATATGCTCTGACGGTGATTTTGAGTATCATACAACTGCAAATGGTGCCGCATGTCATTCTTGTACTTTTGTTGCTGAAACTTCCTGTGAGTGGGGGAACATGTTGCTTGATCGTAGAGCATTAATTAATATTAATCCAAATCAAAATGATGGTTACTTTGATCATCTATTAAATATATAAATTTTCGCTAATGAGTGAGGTTGAGGTGATAGGTAATTGGATATTAAATTAGTTGATAATAAAGGTGACAATACATTGATTCAAACTTTAAAGGATGAGGTCAAAAAGGGTTCCAAGATCGCTGTAGCATCAGCCTACTTTAGTATATATGCCTTTGAAGAGTTAAAGAGAGAATTAACGCAAGCGAAGGAATTTCGCTTTTTATATACACAGCCAACATTTTACGATCATGAGCAGGATCAAAATTATCAATACAAACTAAAAGTAAATAAGGAAAATTATCCAACATTTGATGGAAATGATTTTGAGCTTCCCTTACGAAATAAAATGAGCTCCAAATCGATAGCAAAAGAGGTATCTAAATGGATTCAAGAAAATGCTCAGTTTAAAACAATTTTAGGGGAAAATGCTTTTCCTAAACAAATGATTGTTAAAAGTGAAAAAGGCAGAGATGTTCAAATTCAATCTGAGATTGAGTTTACAGCTGATGGATTAGGTATTACACAATCCAATCGTTTAGCAAGCTTTCCTGTAATTTTTGATGGCGGTCCTCTAACTGATCAATTAGTGAATGAATTTAATCGTATTTGGAATGATGAAGCGAAAGTTAAAGATGTTACTCAAGAAGTATTACAGCAGCTTCAATTGATCTCTCAAGAAAATTCACCTGAATGGTTATACTTTGTAACCCTTTATCATATTTTCTCGGAAAACCTAGAAGGACTTTCAGAAGATAATATTATAAAAGAAGGCACGAATTTTAAAGATACCGTTATATGGAATAAGCTATATCAATTCCAGCGTGATGGTGTCATTGGTATCATTGATAAAATGGAGAAGTATAACGGTTGTATTCTCGCTGATAGTGTCGGATTAGGCAAGACATTCTCAGCTCTAGCAGTTATCAAATACTATGAACTCCGTAACGACCGTGTTTTAGTCTTATGTCCTAAGAAATTGCGCGACAATTGGACAGTCTATACACAAAATGACAAACGGAATTCACTAAGTACTGATCGCTTTAACTATGATGTTTTGAATCATACGGACTTAAGTCGTGATCAAGGGTATTCTGGAGAAATTCGTCTTGATACTATCAACTGGTCTAATTATGATCTTATCGTTATAGATGAATCACATAACTTTAGGAATAATAATGCCCGTAAGGATCGAATGACACGTTATCAAAAGCTTATGCAGGATATTATTAAAAAAGGTGTTAAAACGAAAGTACTCTTATTATCTGCCACGCCGGTTAATAACAAAATGAATGATATCAAAAACCAAATTGCCTTCATCACAGAGGATAATGATGCTGCTTTAGAAAAGGAAGGCATCGAATCCATCGATTATGCATTAAAAATGGCCCAAACAGCATTTAATCGTTGGACTACATTACCAGCAGAAAAGCGCACAACCGATTCCTTCTTAGATATGGTAAACCCAGACTACTTTCATTTACTAGACTTACTTACAATTGCTCGTAGTCGAAAACATATTGAAAAGTATTATAATGTCAAAGATATTGGTCAATTTCCCAAGCGTTTAAAACCCATTTCAATAAAAGCTGACATTGACTCGGAAAACATATTTATGAATATGGCACAAGTGAATGAACGATTAGAATCTTTAACCTTTAGTATGTATCAGCCTATGAAATACGTCTTGCCTCAAAAGCGGAAGCAATATGAGGAATTATACGATACAAAAGTAAAGGGTGGAAAGAGTACCTTTAAACAAACAGACCGTGAATTTGCAGTGGCTGCGTTAATGAAAGTCAATTTATTTAAACGGTTGGAAAGCTCGGTTTCATCCTTTAATCTTACATTAAGAAAATTACTATCTCGGATAGAACATACATTGGAGCTGCTAATGCTTCATAAAAGCGTTGCGTTCCAAGAAAACTACGAGGAGACATCTGATTTTGACGATGAAGAACTAGAAGCGATTACCGTTGGAAGTGAAAAGGTCCAAATTCAATTAACAGACATAGATGCTCTAAAATGGCGTGGAGATTTACAGTATGACTTAAGCATATTAACAGATTTATTACAGCAATCTGAACAAATTTCCGTGCATCGTGATGCAAAGCTAAATGAGCTAAGAACCATCATTAGAAATAAAATTGAAAACCCAATGAATGATGGGAATAATAAAATTATTATCTTTTCTGCCTTTGCGGATACGGTCAAATATCTATATGACCAATTAGCTGAAGAATTACAAGGACGTGGATTACATTCAGCTATGGTCGTAGGAGCTGGTGCGAATAAATCGACTTTAAAAGGGGTTCGTGTGAAAGATATTAATGATATCTTAATGAACTTCTCACCTAAATCAAAAGAAAGAGCAAAGATTGAACCGAAAAAAGTAGAAGAAATTGATATTTTATTTGCGACAGACTGTATTTCCGAAGGTCAGAACTTGCAGGATTGTGATTACTTAATTAACTATGATATCCATTGGAATCCCGTTCGTGTTATTCAACGTTTCGGGCGTATCGATCGGATCGGCTCTACCAACAAAGAGATTCAGCTCGTCAATTTCTGGCCCAATATGGATTTAGACGAATATATCAACCTAGAAGATCGCGTGAAAGGCCGGATGAAAATATTAAATACATCTGCAACTGGTGAAGAAGATATTTTTGATACATCTGGGAAGGAAATGAACGATTTAGAATATCGACGTAATCAATTAAAATCCTTGCAAAATGAAGTTGTGAACTTAGAAGAAGTATCAGGAGCGATATCAATAACGGATTTAACCTATACGGATTTCAAGAGTGATATAAGCGGCGCTCTAAAACAATACAAAAAGCAGTTAGAGCAAGCACCAAAAGGAATTTATGCGATTACGACAAATGCTGAATTCCTAGAAGCCGAACCTGGCGTTATTTTCTGCTTCAAACAACAAGGTGTCTTTGAAATGAAGGGGAATAGTTTAGCCCCCTATATTCTTCTGTATGTGAATGAGCAAGGAAAAACTCAAATCCATTATACGAACGCAAAACCAATATTAGATATTTATCGTAGGCTATCACTTGGAAGAAACAAACCAATACTAGAGTTAGTGGACCAGTTTAATGAAGTAACTCATCATGGTACAGATATGACCAAATATACTGAGTTAATGAGGCAAGCTGTTGATATCATTAAGGATAAACAGGAAGATACGGCTTTCGATAGTTTCTTCTCTATTGGCGGTACAAGCATTCAAACGAATATGGACTTTGAGTTTGATGATATCGAGCTTATTTCATTCTTAATCATAAAGGGTGAATCGTAATGAATGAGGAACAACTATTAAAGTCGATTGGATTACCAAGGTCAACCTATGTATTGAGAACATTTCCATATAATAAAATGGAGCCCCAGCTAAGCGCTGGTCAGAAAAAAATGATACTTGAGAACGTTGTATCGCGGGGGATACGAATCCTTGCTATTATCAGCCCGAACAACACGAAAATAGCGAAATATGAAGATGAATCAGTACGATTCGAAGAGATCCACTTTTATGGCATACAACTACAAAATTTTAAGAAGGCAGTAGACGTGTATAAAGTTTTTGCGCAGATTATGCCTTACCCTCTAGTTATTTTATTTACTGATGGTGAAAAAAACTGTTGGATAATGGCGACCCATATAAGGCAAAAACAAACGCATTTATTATCCACCGACGAAATCTATGTATTCGATGAAATGATTCCTAAAGAAGAAGTAGAGGAACATTTAAGGTTTCCCGAAATGGATAACATAAATCTAAAATCTATCTACTATTCATGGATTGAACAACTGCTACAAACCGAATTAAAATGGAAATATGGTATTTCTCGTAAAATTTCATTAAAGAATAATATATTGCAACAACTAAAAAACCTTGATCGACAAATCGAGCAATTTGTCGGTCAAGCAAAACGAGAAAAACAAATGAACAAGCGAATCGCGATACAATTGGAAGCAAATAAATTGAAAAGTGCCAAACAAACATTGATTGAAGAGGAGCAATAACATGGTTAATAAGATGGATGGAAAATCAGTTGATATAACCAAGCAAAATATCGAAAGATTAAAAGAACTTTTCCCTGAAGTATTAACTGATGGTGAAAAGATCGATTTTGACATATTAAGAACTTTACTTGGAGAAGTAGTAGAGGACAATAATGAGCGCTACCAATTCACATGGTATGGAAAAAAACAAACTATCTTAGGAGCTCAAAAACCATCAAAAGGAACCCTACGCCCTCTACCAGAAAAAAGTAAAAACTTTGATACGACTGAGAACCTTTATATTGAAGGGGATAACTTAGAAGTAATAAAGCTATTACAGAAATCTTATAATAGCAAAATTAAAATGGTTTATATAGATCCACCGTATAATACAGGAAATGATTTTGTCTATAAAGACAACTTTAAAGATAGTATGCAAAACTATTTAGAACAGACGGGACAAGTGGACAAGGAAGGTAATTATCTGTCAACCAACACAGAAAGTAACGGTCGATTTCATACCGATTGGTTAAATATGATGTATGCCCGTTTAAAATTGGTACGTAATTTATTAACTGAAGATGGAATTATTTTTGTTTCCATAGATGATAATGAAATAACAAATTTAAATAATATTTGCAATGAAATTTTTGGAGAAAAAAATTTTATCGCTAATTTTGTTATCGAAAAAAGAACTAATCGTGAAAATAGAAAGGTCGTATCTAGTCGCCACGATTATTTAGTTTGTTATGCAAAAAATTATCATTCAAAAGAGAGAATTTTGAAACAGTTACCGATGAGCGAAAAAGCTTTAGCTAATTATAAAAATCCTGATAATGATCCAAATGGTTTATGGAAATCAGATCCAGCAACTGCTCAAGCGGGGCATGGAACTAAATCGCAATTCTATGATTTAGTTGCACCAAACGGCAAAATACATAAATTACAGAGTGGAAGGTGCTGGCTTTATACTAAAGAGGAAATGGAAAAGCATATTAAGGCTAATAGGATTTGGTTTGGTAAAGATGGAAATGGAGTTCCTAGAGTTAAAACATATTTGAATTCTAAAGAACGAGGCTTAACCCCAGAGTCTATTTGGTTTGCTGAAGATGTTTCTACTAACGAAATAGCAAAAAACAGATTTAAGGAATTATTTAATGGTATCTCTCTGTTTGAAACACCAAAACCAACTGATTTAATAATTCAGGCATTAAAAATATCTACTAATAGTAATAATCAAGATTTAATTTTAGATTTCTTTTCAGGCTCAGCAACCACAGCGCATGCTACTATGCAATTAAACGCTGAAGACGGTGGAAATCGTAGGTTTATTATGGTGCAATTGCCAGAAGCATTAGAGGAGGATACAGAAGCGTATAAAGCTGGATACAAAACGATTTGTGATATTGGTGAGGAACGTATTCGTCGTGCAGGTGAAAAGAGTAAACAGGAATTAATTGAAAAACAGAAATCTACTAGTATGTTAAATGAACATACAGTCGATCCAGAGAGATTAGATATTGGTTTTAAAGTATTACAACTTGATACTTCTAACATTCGCGAGTGGAATGCGGATTTTGAGCATCTTGAAGATGAATTAGATTTACATAAAACGCCATTTATAGAAGAACGGACTGAATTGGATGTTGTATATGAAATTATGCTCAAATATGGCTTGGAATTAACTTATCCAATTGAAACATTCGAAGTAGACGGTAAGAATGTATATGATATCGCTTTTGGAAATCTATTTATTTGTTTAGCAAGACACATCGATACAAATATTGTCAAAGCAATTATTGCTAAACGTAATGAGTATGGGATTGAAACAAGTAGCGTAGTGTTTAGTGATGATGGATTTGCTGGCAATGATTCAGAGAAATTGAATTGTATTGAACTGTTAAAGGATGCGGGTTATCCAGAAAATAATCTGTTAACGATATAGAGGTGAGAGGAGTGAAGATACAGTTAGAAAATATTTACAAGTATAGGTAATTAAACTAAAAGTATCAAACAGCAATAATTAGTGAGGAGCAATAATATGGCAAAAAAAATGTATGGGGGATCATTAGATATTACGAAGCAAAATATCGAACGATTAAGAAAACTATTCCCTGAAGTATTAACAGAGGGTGAAAAAATCAATTTTGACATGTTAAGAACTGTACTTGGAGAAGTAGTAGAGGACAATAATGAGCGTTACCAATTCACTTGGCATGGAAAAAAACAAACTATATTAGGAGCACAAAAACCATCTACAGGAACATTGCGCCCTGTGCTAGAAAAAAGTAAGAACTTTAATACAACAGAGAACCTATATATTGAGGGGGATAACTTAGAGGTATTGAAGTTATTGCAAAAATCGTATAATGGGAGGATTGATTTAGTTTATATTGATCCTCCTTATAATACTGGAAAAGATTTTGTGTATAAAGATAATTTTAAGAATAGTATTGAAAATTATTTTGAACAAACTATGCAGATAGATAGTAATGGCAATCGACTTTCGACTAACACAGAATCCAATGGGCGGTATCACACAGATTGGTTAAATATGATTTATCCTCGTTTAAAGCTTGCTAAAAATTTACTTTCGGATAAAGGTGTCATTTTTATCAGTATTGATGACCATGAAGCTGCAAATTTAACAAAGGTTTGTGATGAAATATTTGGAGAAAACTGCTTTGTTTGTTCTGCTATATGGCGTTCTTCGGATAACAGTAATAATGATGCCAAACAATTCTCAAATGATCATAACTATACTTTAGTTTATTCTAAAACGCCTCTATGGCAACCTAAGAAACAATTTGATGTAAGTAAACAACAGCATTTTAAAAATCCGGATAATGATCCGAATGGGCCTTACTTTGATGGAAATCCATTAAACTCTCCAAATTATAGAGAGAACTTAATTTATGATGTAATTTCCCCAACTGGACATGTTATTAAGCCTCCTAAAAATGGTTGGCGTTGGTCCAAAGAAACTTTACAACATAAAATTGATACAGGGGAGATAAGATTTTCAGAGGATGGTAAAAGATTTAGGAGAAGGACCTATTTGAAAGATATGAAAGGTTTGCCACCATCATCTTTATGGATTGATTTAGAAAAAACTGGACACAACAGACAAGCAAAATATGAACTGTTAGATTTGATTCCCGAGGACGTGTTTGATACTCCAAAGCCAACAAAACTAATTAAGTATATTCTGAATTTAGTTGAAACTGACAAAAATCCAATTATATTAGACTTTTTTGCAGGTTCAGGGACTACAGCAGATGCAGTTATGCAAATGAATGCGGAGGATGGGGGCAATAGGAGATTTATTTTAGTTCAATTACCAGAAGACCTAGATGAAAGCTACGAAAAGGCATCAAATGATAAAAGAACTATAATATCAAATGCTATTAATTTATGCGATAATATAGGAGCAAAACACAAGTTATCGGAAATATCAATAGAGCGTATCCGTCGTGCTGGAGAAAAAATTAAACAAGAGCTAATTGAAAACCAGAAAGCTGCTGGTATATTAAATGAACCTACAGTCGACCCAGAGTGTTTTGATATTGGTTTTAAGGTATTAAAACTTGACACTTCTAATATTCGTGTGTGGAATGCTGATTTTGAACATCTTGAAGACGAATTAGATTTATATGAAACGCCGTTTATTGAAGATCGGTCTGAATTGGATATTGTGTATGAAATTATGCTTAAATATGGTTTAGAGTTAACTTATCCGATAGAAAATTTCAAAGTAGACGGAAAGAATGTATATGATATTGCCTTTGGTAATCTATTTATTTGTTTAGCTGACAAAATCAATACAAACATTGCTAAAGCAATAATTGCGAAACGTGATGAATATGGAATTGAAACAAGTAGCGTAGTATTTAGCGATGCAGGATTTGCTGGTAACGATTCAGGAAAATTGAATTGTATTGAGCTGTTAAAGGATGCAGGTTATCCGGAAGATAACTTGTTGACGATTTAGAGGTGAGTATGATGAAAATACAATTTAAAGAACTAGATTATCAAGATGCAGCGATACAGTCAATCATTCAAGCATTTGATGGACAACAAGTACGTAAATCCGAATTCACGATTATGGATCAAGATGCTCAAGGGAAATTATTTGGTGAAATAGGAATTGGCAATAAGATTGACTTATCGGTTAGTAAGTTATTACAAAATGTACAACAAATTCAAATCGGACAGGGGATTCCGATTTCAGAGTCTATTCCGATGCCATTCCCTCAATTTAATATTGAAATGGAAACAGGGACGGGAAAAACTTTTGTGTACTTAAAATCCATTCTAGAACTGAACAGAAAGTATGGATTCACAAAGTTTATTATTGTTGTACCTTCTGTTGCAATTAAAGAAGGGGTCATGAAGTCAATTAGCATGACAAAAGATTATTTCAAAACACAGATGCAAGGAATTATGTATAGAGCATTCATGTATGATAGTAAGAAACTAGATAATGTACAAGCCTTTGCAACGAATGAAGATATAGAAATAATGATTATTAATATTCAATCATTTAACAGCAATGATAATATTTTTAATCGGTCGGATATGGATGCACTATATGGAAATTCACCAAAAGAATTGGTAAGAGAAACAAATCCAATAGTCATAATCGATGAACCACAGAGTGTGGACAATACGGAAAATGCACAACAGGCTATTGCTGCTTTAAATCCGTCAATGATTTTTCGGTTTTCTGCCACCCATAAAAATAAAAGCTATCCATTGCTTTATAAACTTGGTCCAGTAGAAGCGTATCAGGACAAACTAGTTAAGCAAATAGAAGTAGCAGGTATCAAAAGAACGATTGATGGTAATGAAGCCTATATGAAATTGATTGATATAAAAGCAACAAAGAAATCCATTACAGCAACTGTAGAAATATATGTTAAAACAAGTACGTCAATTGAGAGAAAGGAAATTAAGCTTAAAAAGGACGATGATCTCTACCTGAAATCTAAACGAATCGCGGCCTATGAACAAGTTGGATTTGTTAAAGACATATCAGCTGAGCCAGGAAATGAGTATATTGAGTTTTCGGGAGAACCCTCAATTATTCGATTAAGTCAATCACTTGAAAATGATTTACAAATTAAGAGGGCTCAAATTCGTAAGACTATTGAAGCGCATTTAGATAAGGAGCTTAAGCTAAACCCACTTGGAATAAAGGTTCTTAGTCTCTTTTTTATTGATAATGTAGCTAATTACCGACAATACGACGAAGAAAATAATCGGATTCTAGGGCCTTTTGCAAAGATCTTTGAAGAAGAATACGAAGATGTCATTCGTTCAGAAAAATATCGAGGATTACGAGATGTGAAAATACCGGTTTCTGAAGTGCATGATGGGTATTTTTCGGTTGATAAAGGCAAATTTAAAAATACAAATGGATCTAGTCAGGCGGATGAAAGTACTTACCAAATCATTATGAAAGACAAAGAAGATTTGCTTACCTTTTATGATGAGACAAAGGGGAATGTGAAAAAAGCCCATAAATTGCGTTTTATTTTTTCACACTCTGCTTTAAAAGAAGGCTGGGACAATCCAAACGTCTTTCAAATCTGTACATTAATTGAAACAAAGGATACGATCACGAAACGCCAAAAAATTGGCCGTGGTCTGCGGATTGCTGTCAACCAAGAAGGAGAACGGGTACCAGGGTTTGAAGTAAATACACTGACAATTATGGCGAATGAAAGCTATGATGAATTTGCTTCAGGTCTTCAAAAGGAGTATGAAGAAGAAGGCGTTAAATTTGGTATTTTTGAGGATGATATATTTAGTTCATTAGTCATTGCTGTCGACAATGAAACAGGTTTTAAAACACCACTGGGGCATCAAAAATCAAAGGAATTAGTAACCTTTTTGAAAGAAAACAAATATATAGATGACAAAAATAAAGGGACTGAATATTTAGCAAAAGCCATCAAAGAAGGTTCCTTTGATATCCCTGAGAGCTTTAAAGAAATTGCAGAGGATATGAAAGAAAAAATAACAGCCGCGATCCAAGAAAAATTTAATGTCGATAAAATTGAAATTAAAGATAAAGATAATGCAGTGACTGTAAAAATCAATAAAGAAGCACTTGCAGGGCCATTTTTGGATCTTTGGGAACGAATTAAATATAAAACAACATATACGATTGAGTTGAATTCTGACAAATTTATTAAACAAGCTGCAGATAAATTATCAGAAGAACTGGAAGTCCGAATTACTAGGCTTGAATATGAGCGTCACAAATTAGAAACAACTGGGTCAGGTATCGAAACAGTGAGAGAGGAACAAACCACTTTTGCAGTATCTGAGAAGCAATATGAAAAAGCACCTGACATATTAACTTATTTACAAAATGAAACAAAGCTAACACGTAAAACCCTTATTGCTATTTTGAAACAAAGCGATACGTTACGAGATTTTAGACGGAATCCGCAAGCTTACATGATGGAAACTGCCCGCATTATCAATGCAGCCAAACGTTTGGCTATAGTAGATGGCATAAAATATGAAAAGTTACAGGGTGGAGAAGTGTATGAACAATCGTTATTTGTGCAGGAAGAAATAGATAGTTATAAAGAATCTATTGTACCAGTTCATGATAACCGTTCTCCATATGACCATGTGATAGTTGATTCTGCAGTTGAACGTGAATTTGCAGAAAGCTGTGAGCATGATCCAAATGTTAAATTTTATATTAAACTGCCATCAGAATTTAAAATCAAAACACCATTAGGTAGTTATAATCCTGACTGGGCATTATCCTTGCATCAAGACGGGAAAGAAAAACTTTATTTCATTGTGGAGACAAAAGGAAGTACCGCATCAGAAGATTTACGTCCCACTGAATTAGCCAAAATCCGCTGTGGTGAAAAACACTTCGAAGCAATTGACACTGGAATTGTATTTAAAAGGGCAACAGAACAACAAGTTATATATTCTTAATTGAGGAAGGATATTTTATGGCAGAAATTAAATTCGAGATAATTGAGCATATCGGTGTCATTTCAGAATCATCTAAAGGATGGACGAAAGAGCTGAATTTAATAAGTTGGAATGGTAAAGAACCAAAGTATGATTTACGTGATTGGGATCCAAATAAAGAAAAGATGGGGAAAGGTATAACATTAACTAAAGATGAGTTAGATACCTTAAAAAAGGTTCTGAATTCATAACCCAACTAAGAGAAGAAATTGAAAGTTGGATTTCTTCTCTTAATGATATAGTAATCATTAGAATAGTTCTTTCAATACTAGGTAGAGCTTTTTTACACAGCTTTTGTAAAATAGAATTATTTTTACAAGAATTTTACACATCACTCGTGTAAAACCCTATAAATTCAATAACTCCAAACCATTTTCGAACCCGACCACTGGTATAGAATAGTATATGAAAATTATAGAATCCTACAAAATTCTAACTTAACATTGGTAAAACCCAAATCCCAAATGAATAAGGGATTTGGGTTTTATTTATTTGCTCAGATCCATATAGGACTTAACTTAACTAGTATTCATGGCTTCCCTGCCCTAAACCCTTTTATTTTTGGAAATAATTTAACAGCCTATCATTGACGCGATATCAATCCAAAGCTTACGATGTATATATCATAAAATTATTATGTTCTGAAAATAATTCTATTACTGAAGAATTAAAGCTATCGAGGAGCCATTGCAAATGAGAAAAAAACTTCAATCATTCGGATACAAAACCATCTCCTTAGACCAACTAACAAAACTAGCCGACAATATTGACTACACTGATTTAGTATACAAAATAAATACCTATGTCGAGGAAGACCTACTAGAACCAGTTAAAGCATCAGGGAAAAACGGTAGAAGACCATCACTTTACCTTAAATACCGTATTTTCAAGCCGGAAATTGATTACGCAAACACACTTGAGGAAATAAAATTACTACATCCAAAATTTAACCACTCAAACTACGCCAAAAACCCGGAAATATATTTAAAAAATAAAATCGAAATAGACTATCTATCCAAATTCTTCTGGGAAAATGAGAATCTACTAATCGAACCTATGTCCATTAACGAACGTTCCTTTCAAATTTGGGGAATTGAAAAGCTTCTAAAAGAAAAATCAACCATTAAAAGTATTTTTCAATATAATGACTGGGACATAGCCGCACTAAATTATTATGAAACCCCCGAGCCGTTTTTTGAGTATAACTATTCAAATGAAAATGAAATGAATATTCTCATTATCGAGAATAAGGATACATGGTTTAGTTTGCGCAAAATTATGCGGGAGGATGGATTGAATCATTTGTTTCGCAACTACCATACCTTGCTTTATGGAGAAGGTAAGAAGATTATCAGCAGAAACAACAGATTGCAAGAGTATGATCAACTATTAAATGGTAGCACGAATACCTATTATTACTTCGGCGATTTGGATTTTGAAGGGATTGAAATTTATCAAACACTCTTGTCCAGTAATCAAGACTTATCGATTCATCTTTGTACGGAACTTTACTCATTAATGCTGGAAGAAGCACAAAAATACAACCTACCTAAAACAAAATCTGGTCAAAAAAAGACAGACATCCAAGAGTTTTTAAAGTATTTTAATAACACAAAAGCAGAGGAAATTATGAATATACTCGATAATGGATTATATATCCCGCAAGAAATATTAAATTATCCATTGCTGAAAACCACTATGGGGAAGGGGGCGACGCTATAACATGTTCAATTATTTAGATGGATTTAACAAGAGGATGGAAATTGTCGGGATTGTTGAATCTATTGTTAACCGGAAAAATCGCAATATGGAACTGGAGCGGTTATTTAAAGATCATGATTTTATTAATCTGGTTTTTTCAGTGCTTTTATATATTATGGAAAAAACACTTTCAGAGGACAGCGATTGCGATCGGGAACATATCTTAAAATTTATCGTAGCCATTTTGCCCGAGTACTATGGATTACAACTGGACAACGTACAACTGGCACAATTGACCGATTATGTGATTAAGAATGTCCTCCAAAACGAAGGCGTGGCTTATCATTTTAATACAATTAACTATACGAATCGCACGAGGGAAAATATTACAATCCGATTAATTGCCGACCGTGTTCAAGAAGTGAATGGAAGCTACAAAATTACCTATTCTCTTACTGACCAAGGCTATGATTTTCTTTTTCGCACGAAAGAAATTGACCAGGAAATTCAAATTACGATTGAAGAATTAAAGCTTAAAGAACTGATTAAGCGGAAAAATTTTAAAAAGGCTCATGACCAAAGCCAAAATCTAATTCAAATGGTCCGTCAAAAAAAGAAAGAAATCCAAATTTTTATGACAAAGGTAAAAGAGAATATTCATAGTGTCGATATTGAAGAGTTTGAGAAGTTAATGAATAGTACATACGAACTTTTAACTGAAGAATATGATTTGTTAAGTGAAATCATGGATATGGCCGGGAAGTCCGAGGAGAAAATTCGCCAGGAATATGAGTTGAATCAAAAGCTTGATGAAAGCTTGAAAAAGGCCCAGGTAGAAATTAAGCAAATCAATAAAAATATTAAAGGCACATTAAGTGAACAAAAAGATTTGATTTTAAGTCGGCAATCCTTATCAAAGCTATATATCGACACCATTGGCGATTCTTTTCTTTATAGTATAGAAAATCGCTTTGATATTGAAGAGACCATTATAAAGAGGATGGAGCAGCAGATTGATAGAGTCGAACATTTTTGGAAACTGGTCAATCCATTGTTTATGCCGAATTTGAATAAAAATTTAAATGTCAGAAGCCTTTTCGAACCGCAGGGAATGATTAAGCTTGAGGAAGAAGGAAAGGAAAATATAATGGAGCAAGAATCTTTAGCAGAGGACAATGAACAGGCAAAAGTCGAAAGAATCAATGATACATATGTGGAGTTAATGGACTTTCTATTAAGTTTTGTTTTACAGAGCAACAATGTAAGTTACTTAGAAAATATCATTGGTTCACTAAAGGCCAGTCCGGACCTGTTCCATCTTTTTGTAGAGGATCGATTATTGTTTACAACAGTTTTAAAGCTTTATGATATTGGCGTTATTGATCTATCCCAGTGGCGAGCTCGCGGGGACAAGGCGGTTATGAATCTGTCTGAAGAATTTAATCTCGAATACTGTTTATATCAATTACAGAGTAAACAGGAATACATTAATAGCATTGGAAAAATAGAAATTGTTAAAGATGGTAAACATGTTTTTGAGGTTGAAGTGAACCGGAATGTGGCGGAAGGATTAACGGTTATTGAAAGAATAGAAATTTCTAATTTTATGATAAAGGTGGAAACGGTATCGTGACAAGCGTCAAGACAGGAATCCGAATCTTTAAGATTCTGCTTGAAAAGGGCCAATTGGACCGTGATGAGCATAGTGATTTATTTATTGAATACTTAAATTCTGAAGTGCAAGAGGTTTTGAGTGAATTTGAGGAAGAAATGGACTGCAAGATTATCAAAATAAATAACACCATCTATCTGCTTCCGACCTATGATAACAGTTTATTGGGATTTCGAAACAAGGATTTCAGGGAATGGCTGGGGGCCAATGCCAGGCTTAGTGATGTCTACCTTGCCTATTATATTGTTATGTTTATCCTTCATCAATTTTATGGCGGGAAAAATAAAAATCCGAAGCAGCGGGAATTTATTCGAATGATGACCTTAATCGATGAACTTGATAAGCGGTTTGAAGTCATTTTAAACAGTAATCAAGAGGACATGATGAAAAAAGAAGAGGAATTGAGTATAAACCTCATTAGTATTGCCGAAGTTTGGAACCTGAAAATTGTTCATGAAGAAAATAAGCGGACGACAAAGCTGGGAACCGTCACACGAATATGTTCCCTGCTTGAGCAGGAAAAGCTTATTCGCTTAATGGAAGACAAAAAGGAAATCAGAACCACGAAAAAGCTCGATGATATAATGACTTATTTTTTCTTGAATGACAGTCGCATTGAGGAAATAAACAGTATATTTGCTGAGGAGGGAAAAAATGCCTCAAATCAATAGAATTCGTATCATTAATTTTTCCTATAACAACAACCATAGAAATATAGTGGACGAAACATTTGATCTGCTGCAAGGCGAGAATGCTCTGTTTAATTTGAAAAATGGTGGTGGGAAAAGCGTCTTGGTCCAACTGCTACTTCAGCCAATCATTCCCAAAACGAAGCTGATGAGCAGGAGAATTGAAGACTTTTTTAAAGGAAAGAAGACTCCATCTTATATCATGATTGAGTGGAAGCTAGAGGATCAAGGCGGATACCTCCTCACCGGCATTGCCCTAACAAATAAGGAGTCCCAGGTTCGGGAGCAAGCCGATGCGAATAATAGCATCAAGTATTATACGTTTACTTCAGCGTACCGGGAGTCGAATGCTTTTGATATTAAAAATATCCCATTGATTAGAAAACAAAATGAAAAAATTTACATAGAAGATTTTAAGGATACTAGAAAACTTATAGCGGCCAAAGAAAAGGAAAACGGAGCAGTTCGTCTTTTTTTGGATGAGGATGGCGCGGACTACAGAAGGCATCTGGAAAGCTTTAATATTTTTCAGGATGAGTGGAAATCTATCATTTTGAAAATTAATGAATCCGAGGGGGGCGTTATTGAGATTTTTGAAAAATGCAAGACATCCCAGCAGCTCATGAATGATTGGATTTTGAAGTCAGTTGAGAAGGTTGTAACTAACGAAGATAAAGACCAAAAAAAGCTCGAGCAAATGCTTGAAAATTTAGTCGAAGAAATGATCAGCAATGAACAGTTTATTTATGAAAAGGATTTATACACAGATTTCTTGCGGCAATCAAATGAATTTTTAAACAAACTTGAAGAGTTGGTTAAATCGATTGATCAAGAGAACCAGCTTGAGGGCAATATCGCTAAACTATATTATTTTTTGAAATCAGAAATAAATAAAATGACAGCAGAAATCGAGCGGCAAAATGAGCTTATGATGACCAGCCAGGCAGAGCTAAAAAGAATTGATCTGGAGGAGCGGTCAAAGGCTTTCTATGATGAACTGGATAATGTGACCAGACTGACTGAATCGTTGGCTGAAGTAAACAACCAGCTTACTGTTCTAAGCGAAAGAATCGAACGAAATAGTAAAGAAATAAAAGTCCAACAAGCTGCCAGGGATTATCGTTACATAAGGAACCTTCAACGGAAAATAGCCGTAATTCGGGCAGAAATAGATAAGATAAAGTTTAATAGCGACCATGACGAGAAAATAAAAAATCTCGAATATTCCTTAAAACTAGCTTACGAAAAGGTCCTTTCAGAACTAGAGACAAAAGCATTAATGATTAAAAATAGCTTAGAAAAAAACAAAGATGCTTATAAAGACTTTAATGATAAAATAGTTGAACTTAATGTTATGAACGACGATTTACGGGATAAAAAGGGGCAAGTAAAAAATCAAATCGTGCAGTTTGAAAAAAATGAAAATAAAATTCGTCAGGAACTTGGTTTCACCTATGAACGAAACCTTTTATGTGAAATCGAGGAGGATTATTTTGACAAGTATTTTCATGATTTAAATGTAAGGGTGGAGAACCTCAAGGAGGAAAAGCAGAGGAATCAACTTGCAATTGAAAAACTAGATGAGAAAACAGGCGATATTAAAGAGAAATTTAAGTCTTTAAGAGAGAACGAAACAAATTTGGCGATTGAGGCGAGGCAATTCGATCATGCGATTCTTACATATAATCGGTTAGAAGAGTCCCTAGAACCGGTTTTTGTGCGATACAATCTTCATTTTAATAAGAGATTTCACCATCAAGAAAATCAATTATTTGTAAAAAATCAAATCCATAAGTTGGAAAAGATTGTTCGAGAAAGTGATCTCAACAGTCATACAATTAAAGAAACCATCACATCATTAAAGGAAGGGACTCTTCATGTTTCAAAGGAATTCAGCCAATGGCTGATTAACCAGGATATTGAATTTGAAACAGGTGAAAAATATTTACGAAAGCAGTTTTCTCATATTAGGGAAAGCCTTGTTCAGCAAAATCCAATTTTGCCATTTGCCTTTCTTTTGTATTATGACGATCTTGAGAAACTAAAGAAAATGGAAATTGGTTGTAAAACTCATCAGATGGTTCCAGTTCTGTCCTATAATGATATAAATGAAACATTTGTTGTGGAAGGAAATACAGTTTATATCAAAGATAAGCTTCAGCTGCTGTGTTTGTATGATCAGCGCATGATTGATGCAGAAAACCTGGATGGGTATTTAGCGGAGTTGCAGGAAGAGCTTAATCAAGTAAAGGAAAGGCTCAATCATTACCGTGAACAGCTTGAAATGGCTCGAGAAGATTTGCGATTGCTAAAGCAGTTCGATTTTGACAAGGATTATCTTTATGGGTTGGAAAGTAAAAAGACAGGATTAGCAGGGCAAATTCATTCGGTTCATGATGAAATTACCGCTCTGGAAGAAGAACAATTAAGTGTTGCCGAAAATCAGCGACAGCTTACTGAAAGAAATACAGCAATTGACCGTACGCTGGAAAAGGAAGCGACCAGCAAAATAAAAGCCCAGGGATTTGTTCAAGCGAATGGAGAATATATTCACAATAAGCTTGAGGAACAGGAAATCTCCTCCAAAATTACAAAGATCACTAATGACAAAGAAGCGGTTAATAACGAAATAACCAGGCTGATTAATGAGAAAGATGACTTAATTGAACAAAGAATAAAGATTAAAAATTCAATTGAAGATAAAAGAAAAATTTATGAATTATATAAGGATGCGCCTAGAGCTGTTGTACTGAACCAGGATATAGAAATCATGGAAGGTCAACTTCAAGCACTAAAAAGCGATGTGACGCACGCTTTAGAAAGCCTCGAAAGTGATTTTCAGGATAAACAGAGTGAACTGAAGGAAAAGCAGGATGGTTTAGCTTCATATCAGTTGGAGGAAAGTGAGTATATTGACATTCTTTTTGATGCTGGCAGGCTCACAGAACTACAACAAATAAGTGGGGTACTCGGAGAGGAGCACAAAAAAATTGATCAGAGACAAAGACAAATAGATGGTGATTTGCGTGAAGCGCAAACAAAGAGAGACTTAGCATTTACAGAGGTCAAAAAACTGGCAGATTCACCATTAGATCAAGCGCTAATCAAGCTTAATTTTGATAATAGAAGGAAGGATGAAAAGAAAAGAATTGAGGATGCAGATAGTAAAATTAAAAAGCTGCGTTATGATTCAAGGAGTTATGAAAAAATCGCTGATAAAATTGAAGTAGAAATCGATGTAATGAATTTCGAAGTTAATGCAGAATATGAAATTAACCAAAGTATTGATCATGATTATCGCGTGCTGATAAAAGAGCTTGGATATCTAAAGAAAGAAAATGATAAATATGAGAAAAACGTTAGTAGTCGATATAGCGATTTTAAGGCAATCTACCGAAGCAAAAATAACAGACATATTGAAAATATTTTAGACGGCCTTGAACCTTTAATGGACGGTACACAATCCGACAAAAATAAATATTATTATTTGGGCGAGAGAATGCTTCTTAACAATGAAAGTTTAACAAAGTTGATTAAGGCCTGTGAAGAGAGGCTTTCAAATGTTGAGAAAAACAAACATGATATGATTCAACACAGCTTTCTCCATGCCAAACAAGTGTATGGTGAAATTCAAAAAATCGCTGAGAACTCATCGATCAAGTTGGAGGGGAAAAACCGACCAATCCCAATGCTTAAAATCAATATGGAGCCATTAAGTGAAACTGAGGAAGAGAATATCACCAGAATGAGGGCTTATATTGAAAACTGTGTATCGATTATTAAAAAGGATATGACAGAAGATAAGAGACTTGAAGAAATCCGGAAAAAGATTAGTAAATATATGTCCACAAAAGAATTGCTGAATGTTCTCTCAGACCTTGGGAAGTTGAAGATAATGGCTTATAAAATTGATATAAACGTAAATAACAGCGGCTACAAATCTTGGGAACAAGTAATGAAAGAGAATTCCGGAGGCGAGCGGTTTGTTTCATTCTTCGCCGTCCTTGTTGCGTTGATGTCTTATACACGGACTAGTATGAAGTTTGAAGATGACTATCAGCGCAATACCGATACAAAGGTCTTAATCATGGACAACCCATTTGGACCAATCTCTTCAGAGCATTTATTGAAACCCTTGTTTAAAATTGCGCAAAAATACAACACGCAATTAATTTGTTTAACCGACTTGAAACAAAATTCCATTTTAAATTGCTTTAATTTAATCTACATGATTAAAATCAGGCAAAATGTTTTCGGAACGAATGAATACATTCAGTTGGAGCAGCAAATCAAGGAGGCTGCCATGGTCGAAAGAGATGAGATGTTAGAAAAGGCAGTGTTTAGGGCTAGTGAGATTGAGCAGATAAGTTTGTTTTAATTATATACGGTGTCAGTAATAGAAAGATTACTTTGTTTTCAAAATAATGCTGAAAATTAGCTTTTTAGAAAATATGTGCCTACCACTTCGTGAAGCTTATCGAAATCCTTCGACGAGAATCAGGTAGTGACTAGGCACTTTTATATTTAACATAGACAAAAATATTTATCGTGTAAAATATTTTGACTTAGTAAAATAAAGGTGATAATCTAGAAATATAGATAGGAGGTACAACCTATGGATTTTAGCAATCAACGCACTGCTCAAATTACTTGTTTACAAAAAAATTTATCTGCCATCAGGAAAATCGCTGGATGGACTGCAGCGCAACTAGGTGAAAGGATTGGTGTTACAAAACAAACCATTAGTAATCTTGAGAATGGAAAAACTCCAATGACACTGACTCAATATATTGCAATTCGGACCGTTATTGACTTCGAAATTCAAACAAATAAGGAAAATATGGTCTTACCACAAGTTGTAGATATACTGCTTAATCGCGATGAAGAATATACCGATGAAGAGCGGGAGAAAATTTCCGAAAGAGTAAAAACTATTGCTGCTACTGCTTCAGGAGGTATTCAAGGAGCAGCTTTAGCGGCTGTAAGCGCTGGATTACTTGGAGGCGTTTTAGGAGCACCATTTTTAGCTATTGGGGGGATCGCGGCTGGTTCTGCATGGCTGTCGAAAATCTTAAAGGATAAGAAAAAATAAAAATAAAATTAAAATTAGCATTGGCTTGGGTCATTGGTTTGGTATTTTTTTACTGCAATTATCGAAAAAGTGAAACGAAAATTTTACAAATGCAATTTGTTGAACATGAAGCAAAAATACACTTTATAAGACTCTAAAAATATCCATAAAAGTGCTTGATGATCTCAGAGGGAACGATCTCCAGCTAACTCTTTACCCGGAAAAACAGCAGGAGAATGGTCCCTCTGCAGAGAGGGGGATTTGTTATATGTTAATTGCATTAATTCTAGTTTTTATTCTTGTAATCTTTCTTATTTTAAAAATCAAGAAAAGGACGCCTAAGCAAGTTCCTGAGGAAATGGTTGAAGTAAGTTTTAGTAATGAAAATGGACAATACGTGGCTACTGGGAATACAGGTGAATTTATTATTAAAAAAGATAATCGCTTTGAGTTTTTAGTAAAAGACGGTGTCATTATTGCATGTAAAGATAATAGTCGATATCAAGAGTTTATTTACTATAAGGAGGCGTCAAGGTGAGTTTTTTAGATTTGTTATCAAATAAGGTACAATCTTTTACTGGAGAAGCGGAACGGCGAGCATTAGTAGAAGAATTTAAGGGTGTGCATGCGGAGCATAAAGATACAATTCATACTAAGGTTGCTATATTAAACAAATTGATTGAAGACTTTAACAGAGGCATTCAACAACTAAATAACTTTAGAAAAAATAAAGTAAAAGTAAAGATTGACTATCTTCTTAACTTTTTAATTAAATTTGGGAAAGTTGATAGCATGATTACCTTCGCGAATGAAAAACAAAAAGAAATTGCAGACATCCCTACGAAAGCTTTCGAATCCATAGAAAGTTATATTACAGATAACGACTGGAGTAAGGATGATGTCTTCAAAAAAACGTTTTTCAAACCCTTTGGTGTAAGAACTGAGACTAGACGTCAAAACCTTTCAATGAAAGAAGAATTGACTGAATATCTAATGGAAATCAAAAGCCGTGAAAAGCAAATTGATTTTAAACAACAACGCATAAACATGGTTAAAAAAATTGGTGGTTTATACTACACTACAATTGAAATGATTGATCAAACGATCGAAAAGAAGATCCTTCCTGAGATGGAATTGGTTGAAGCGATGCTTGAGGCTGAATCCATTAAGAATATGATTCTAGTTCACCAAAACCCAACGGATGCTCCTATGAACAAGGATATTAGCTTACTTAAAGGGACCATTTATGATCGACATTATCTATTCGTTAAGAACTCCTTCTTATTTTTTATTTTATGTAAAAAAATCTATAACACTCCGATTCTTACAAAATTGTTAAATGAAGAAACAACGAATAACGATTTTAAGCAGCTTGAAAATCAAAAAAATGTTCTCGTTAAACAAGATGAAGAATTATCAATTCACATGATGAAGGAGTATATTCATGGAAATAAAAAAAGTCGTACTGCTTAGAAACAGCCTAGCCGAAATAGAAAAGAAGATTTACCTTAATATTATGACCCAAATGAATACAAATATGAAGGAATTTTTATCTACGAATATTGGGACGCAGCTGGTTACCTCATGTGCACGGGATATTTCTGGACAAGTTGTCCGCAGGTATTTTGATATGGGAGATCTATTCATCACTGCGGATCAATTAGCAAAGCGGATTACATCTTTTGATTATAAAGATGAATATGACCCTCTTCAAGGAAATACAGAGTACCAAAAGGAAGTTATGAATTACAATGATGATCCCGAATTTTCAGCTACGTTAAAAAATATCAATAAACGTGATGAGGTTGCCACTAAAAAAGTATTTGAGGGTCCGCGCGAAAAAAACGAACCGTACTATGATAAAACTGGTAAGAAATACTCTTCCCGGTCTTACTATAAATACGATGAAATAAATCCGGAAAGTGATTTCATGAACGATGATTTAACCGGTCAATCGGAACGTAAAGAAACGATTCAAGGTGACCATGTTCGGGCTGTAAAAGACGCTTCTTTCAATTCTAATTATTTGGATCAGGCTTATGTGGATGAAATGAAAAAGGTCTATAATTCAGAAGATAATATGCAATGGATCAATGAACGTGCCAATCAGTCCAAGGGCGCTGCCGCCAACGTTGAAGAAACGATTCAAAAGTGGGAAAACGCCTCTCCTGACACGAAAAAGGTATTACTAGATAAAGGCTATATAAACGAGGATGGAAAGGTTCCTAAGCAAGTAAAGAAGGAACTTGAGAGAAATTATCGTCATATCGGAAATGTTGAAAGTTTGACCGCGTTAAAACACACAAACTTTAGAAAAGTTGGTGGTGATGCAGCCCTCGCAACCTCGATGTCGATGGGGAAAATTATGACTGGTCAATTGATCTATTATATCCTGCCGCCACTAGTTCATGAAGTAAAGGTGATTTTAAGCAATGGCTTTGTAACGTTAGAAAGCTTTTTTCATGACATAAAAAAGGCTGGAAAACGTGTGATTAAGTATGTTTCATCAAAACTGAAATATATTCTAGCTAACTTTGCAGGAAACTCTATTAAAAAGCTGCTAAAAACGTTTTTTGATATTTTACTTACGATTGTCAAGGATACTGTAAAGCGTATTATGAACCTAGTGAAGGATTTAGTTCTAGCTGTTGTGGATTCTGTCAAAATTCTATTCGACAAAAAAGCAACACCAGCTCAAAAAGCCGATAGTATTTTTAATTTAATGTCTGTTACCATTGCAAATACAGTTGTTATTATTTTAATGGAGTATTTGGAGAAACAATTTTCAATTCCATCCTTTTTAGTAGAAGCGATTGAGATACTTGCAGTTGTGATAACTACGAATCTGGTGATGCTGATTTTACAAAAGGCTGATCTTTTTAACGTAAGATATGGTTTTATGATGGCGAATATCGAAAAGATTTTTGTTGAATCAAACCATAAGTATGATGCTGCCATTACTACATTAGAAACCGAAACCAATACTGAAATAGATAGTATCATAAATCAAGTGGCAGACGAGATTACTACAATGGAAGAACGATTCATGCAAATGAATCTATATTCGGATTCTGTTAAAGATGACTTAGAAAAGATTAATCGCATCTTCAATATGGAAATTGATTTTGATAAAGAATGGGAAAATTATATAGGTTTGGCGAATTAAGGAGGAAATATCGTTGATCATCATTATAGGTATCGCAGTTGTTATATTTGTATTATGGTTTTTTGCCAAATTAAATAGTAGGTAGGTGTATGAAATGAGTCAGAATCAGACACTTTTTTCGGATTCACAATTAGTCCAAATCAAGCTTGGTGAAAAGCATGGGCTAACAGCCGAGGAAATCGAGCTCTTTGCGCAGCCTCATTTTGATGAAGAACAAATGGAAAGAATCCGTTGGGGCTTAGAACAGGGCTTTCCAATCAAGCAAATCAAGCTTTATGCCAATCAGAGTTTTGAGGCAGATCAAATGAAAATTATCCTATGGGCGATTGAATCAAAATTCTCTGAAATAGAAATTAGTTCAATCGCCAATGCAGATTTAGAAGCGGATGAAATGTTCGAAGTCTACGAAGAGATTAGTAGAAAACGGTGAGCAGGAGAGGAGGTATATGGAACGGAAAATTGATTAAAGAAAAGTACTAAATATCTTTCCACCTGATTTTTGGTCTTGATCCTTATGCGTGGTTCTGGATAATCAGGAAAAACTTAGTTCAGTACTGTCAAGAACTTGATTCAATTGTAAATAAGATACTTAAAAGTAGTCAAGAATGGATTAGGTGCCTGTCCCTCGGTAAGGTAAAGTGTTAACGAACTGGGGATCAGCGCCGATATTTAAGGTTAGTATTTGAAAATAGTACAATAATAAAAAAGGTGTCAAACACCATCCAATTTTCTGGATGGTGTTTGACACTTTTTTCGTGTGTTGAAATTTAACATCTTGTTTTAGCTGTTAAAAGGAAATCATTGTTTATAGGTAGAATAAGTCTAAAGTACTATTACATAAGTGTAAGAAAAACATAGATAAAACTTGGATACTGCAGATTTATGTGGAATCTTTGTTTTTAGGATAAGAAATTCTAAATAAATTGTGGAATTTGCGAGGTGATTTTTTATAGATTATGAAAAATTTTTAGTCGAAAACGAAATTTTGCCATTTGATTCTGAAGAGGGAAAGTGGAAGCATTTCAAGATTAAACATGTTATGCCACAAGATGAAGTGGAAAAGAAAAATGTGAGGGCGTATATCCATAATTACGTTAAAAATCATAATGGTTTATATGTCTATAAGAACGCTGAAAAAGAAATTCTCTATATTGGGAAGGGAAAGCCACTTAAGAATAGATTGTATAGCCATTATCTCGAATCGTTTCAACCTGTGCCAGGTGATACAAAAGACCAGCGTTGGCATAAATTTTTCTTAAAACACCAAGGAGAGGTTGACGTTTTTTGGCTAGAATTAGAAACGGAAAAAGACCGTCAAATTATCGAAAAAATGCTAGAGTATGTACTTGATCCCCTTTTTACTATACCTTCGGAGACTTTAACTTCAGGAGTATCAAATCATACATTCAAATCCCCTATGGTAAGTAAGGAGAATGAAAATCGGAATATAACAAATTATAGGTTTTATAATTATGGCGAAGAATTAGTTGAAAAAGTACAAGCTGTATTAGGACCTAGTTTTCTGCCAGAATACAATAAAACTGGTGTAACTTTTTTTCAAGGCCATAACCGTATTCTAAAACTAGTAAAAGCAGTTAATGTTTTAAAGATTGAATTCAATGTGACAGTGACAAAAGTGGACGGACTTACTATGTTGACAAAAGAAGAGGCTAAAGTGAAAAAAATGGGGACTTGCCAATGGATATACCAGGGGAAAAGTTTAGATACAGCTATGAAACTTGTACAAGAAGCAAAGGATATATTCTTGAAAGAGTAATAAAAAAGTTTTATATAAAACCTTTATGTGGGGGAGAGTTTGATGATTAAAGAGGCATTTTTTGATGAACAGAGAGAATATCGTTATTCAATAAAAAGAACATGGGATAAAAATAAAAAGAGAGTGGTATTTATTTGCCTAAACCCAAGTACAGCCGATGAATACGAAGACGACCAAACTTTAAGTCGTTGTATCGATTTCTCAAAAAGGTGGGAAAATGGCTCATTTGGCTCACTTGAAGAAGTAAATTTGTTCGCAATAAGGGCAACAGACCCACAAGTGATGAAAGTTGCAAAGAATCCTGTGGGAAAAGACAATGACGAGTATATTCTGAATGCTGTAAAAAATGCTGACATAATCATTGCTACTTGGGGAGAGCATGGTTCATTCAGACGAAGGGATCGTGAAGTTCTAACCTTGATTAAGAGTTTATCGAGGGAGATTCATTGTTTAGAAGTTTTGAAATGTAAACAACCGAAACATCCCAGCCGTGCAAAAAAAGCTTTAGAACCGACTTCATATATTTATTAGTAAACAAAGAGGTTTTCATAATAGGAGGTAAAATCATGGTAAATATTGAAAGAATATTGTCTTTCCTTTCGGAGAAAAGTCCTGTTTTTCGGTCTGAGAGGGATTTCCAAGAGGCTTTACATAATATATTATGGGCAGAGGGTCTAAGACCAGAAAAAAACAAGACTATCAACGGAATACGTGTTGACCTTTGGATTGAACAGGATGGAAAAGAAATAGTAATACAATTGCGCCACAAGACTAAAAAACTTTCTGTTGAGGTAAATGGTGAGAAATATGATCTTAAAAATCATGGAGCACAGGACATAAGTCGCTATGATTTTTTAAAGGATGTTCAATCGATAGAGAAATTATGTTTAGAAAATCCTCTTAGAATGGGATATGCAATTCTATTAACCAATGACCATTTGTATTGGCAGCAACCTGTAAAACGCAGATCAGTTGACGAGGATTTTCTTCTTTTTGAGGGAAATTGCCTTTCAGGGGAATGCGGCTGGAAAGAAGAAGCAGGATATGGAACCACAAACGGGCGGGAAAATCCTGTTCATTTGAAAAGTGTACATAAGATGAAATGGAAAACTTACTCAACGTTCCCTGCCAGCAATTCTGAGTTTCGATTTTTATGTGTGGATATGTTAGGAAATTAATAATACCATTTTAGCACCAAAACAACGGATTACCTAATACATAAAAGCGATTAATAAGAAATTGGTTTGACGATAAAATTGGCCGTGGAAGAAATAATTGGTCTTTGAGTGGTCCTGATAACCGACGCAATAGAGAATGGCTATAATAGGAAATTAGACAGGCAGAGGTGCTATTGCCAAAGGAAGGGTTCCCCAATGTCTTGCAAATGCGTGTTGATACTCGGATCAAGGATTCTTATTAGACAAACAAACATAATAAAAAACCTATTTTGTTTAAGTATTTGCAAATTGATAGAATTTGAAAAGTTAAGATATAAAGGAGAAATGATAAGGGCTCAGCAAAAGAACTACTTGGAATTGGTTCAAAACACTTTTTCTACTATTATTTTATATGCAGTTCAGTATTTTCCGGATAATGTAAAAAAGATACATTCCGAATTAAGTGGCTGTTATTTGGCTTGGATAAAGGGGAATATGTAGAATGTGATTATATATTTCCAGTAGGAAGTGTGGCGAAGAGAACAAAAAATTCAGTCCAAACCAATCCGAAAGTGAAGGCAGCCTTAAAAGCCTCCAGACATTTATTTTCAACATCCAATTTTATTGGAACTTATCACAGTCACCCATATGAAGAGTATTTCTCAGACTGGGCATGTCCGAGTAATGGTGACATTTTATATTCATTAACGAACAAGTATCCATTTGAAATCATCATCGCCATAACCAGGGATGGAAAAGAAAACAAACCGCTAACAATCAATATTTATGAAAATGAACGGACTAGAATTTTTTAATAATGAATCATCCGATCCCCACAGCGCACCTAAAACGAAAAAACTTGGGTACAAGACTTCTTATATAGTGGGAGAGTTTCAAAAATATCAATTTGAAATCAGGGCTTACAATTTACAGGTAACTCTTTGAAGGATATAGATCTAGAATCGTCAGAAGTAGCATTATTTTCATTATTAAATGAAGAAAATATTAATCTAGCCAATTTATCAGAAGAGGATACGTACAGTCTACGGAAAATGGAATTCAACTTGCGGACGGAACAGGATCATCCTAAAAGTGATGAGAATATAAAATACCATCTAAATAAATTGAATAGATTTCAGACAAATTAGTTTCCAGTTCGACCCTCACTCGGAATTTTTTGATGAAAACGAGTTAAATTTTATTACGATAAAACACACACAAATATTGATATATCAATGTCTGTGAGTCTTTTTTATTTTAGGGAAAACTGATGAAAAAGGTTTTTGACTAGCAATATTAAAAAATAATCCATACATATTTGGTGACAATGTCTAAAAAAGTCTTTTAAATGCGTTCATTGTTTTTATTCTATTTTTATTGTACGGTTGGATGCTTCGTTTTTTGTCGGTCTAAAACCCTCAGAATGCTTTTTGGCATAACCCCAAGTTTTGTTAAGGGTTTTTGTATTATTTTTAAAGTCGAAATCCTTCATTGTTAGTCCTACTATACTCGCGCATTTTTGCCATTTACTCGCAGGGTCTAAAAAATGTGGCCAACAAAATAGTGTTTTTATAATCTTAACCTCTATTCTTGTTATTTTACTGAAAATAGTGTTAATAATGATTATAAAGAATATAAACAATAGAATGATTTGTCTTTAGGAGTGAAAAAAATGAAGGGAAGAAACCGGGTACCAAAAAGAAGCCCTCTAACTGAGGAACAGCGTTGGGACAATATTTGTGAAATTGCAGCAAACTTAAGTAACTACAATGGATATCAACTTAATACGTTTTTTGATAAGTTACAGTCATTTTTAAAAAACTATCCTTATAATGAAGATTATTATAAAGAATCCATACGGTTTATGAAGAAAGTAAAAAATAAATTCATCTCTCATAGCCTTTATGCTTATGACAAAGCACAGCTGGCATTTAAAGAATATAAGTTTCTTGATCCACAGCTACAAGAGGACCGAATCAAATACAAGGAATCCTTCTATACTATATTACTTGAAACCCGAAAATTACTAGGATACTTAAAGAGTGAAGAAGCAAGAGAAGATATCTTATTTGACCTTAATCGACATGAACAGAGTGCTGAGTTGCCATTCTTAATAGAACCAACAAATAGAAGGTCATCGCGCCGTGTATCATCGATTAGGGTAGGGATTAATGTTAATGATATTGAGGATTCTGAGGAAGACGATAAGGATTTAGTGTCGGTCCTTATTGAATATGAAATTGAAAGCTTAATACCAAAGTTAAGAGATTTATATGCTCTTGATGCAAGAATCTGGGACACGATCCGAGCTGATAAGGAAGAATATTACGAATGGATGGATGATCCAGAAGTGGATATTCAATATAAAGCCGGCTATGTTAAAAGCTTGATGCACTGGCTACCGTTTCTGAAATTACAACATAATCGAAAACCATATCATATACTTTTAGAGTGGATGGCAGGTGTATTGGCGGATTCCAAGGATATTGCTGAACGGTATTTAGTAGGGTCTAATCATTTATCTTTTGAGCAAGAATATGGTTCGATTAGGGAAGAGGCACTAGTAGGAAAGTATATTCCTGAACAATTATGGATTTATTTAGATGCTGAAGCAGAATTAATGAGCAAAATGTATGACCGTCAGGGCAATCATTTATTCCAACCATTAATTGAAGCCATTAAGGAAGAAGGGCTTGAAGATCAGCTGTTAAATTCTTATACATCACCACCGCCGGTTTCTCTTGCAGAAATAAAAGACGGTCCTTACCCTTCAGAGGAAGAAACGTATGAGGAGTGGTGTTCTAAAAAGGAACTATACCTTTCCCTTGTGCCGTCATTTCATTCTCGTTATCCTAGCAGTGACCATATTGACGTATCATTCTTATCTGGGGAGCGAAATGAATATTTTAGCTTCTTATATAAATTAATGAAGCATGAATTTATGATTATCAGACAGTTCTTTTTCGAGTCCTCTAAAGGCTTCGAAACTAGTCCAGATGATAAGAAGGGTCTTTTTGTGGAAAGAATGAAACAATGCTACCTGCAGTCCTATGGGCTTTTTGACCGAGTGGCCACGTTTATTAAAGAATACTATGAATTGGAAGTTACGCGGAATGATGAAATTACCTATAAAAAGATATGGTATGAACAACATGGAATTGGTTATGAAAACATTAGAGAGCCGATTAAACAATCAATGAAAAATAATCCGTTCCTACAGACTCTTTATAGTTTGTCACGAGATCTTTTTTATGAAAAAGATAATTGGAAAAAAATAGTGGAGGGTGAATCGAATTTTGATTTTATTCGTAATAAAATTGCACACTCCTTCATTCATATCAAGGTACATGAAAATGAGCCGTCCTCCCCGAATGGCAAGGTCGTTTCGATTACGATTAAAGAATTGATTGATAAAACAGAAGCCTTACTGATTCGGGTCAGGGACGTGTTGGTTTACTTAGTCTTATTTTTACTGGCGGAAGAGAAAGAGGCAGCGAACTAATGATAGAGTCCCCATCCTTTTAGGTGGGGACTTTCTTAATCGTAATAATAACAAAAGTAGGAGAAAAGAGATGCGGAGAATTTCATATTATTGCATAATAAAAGAAGTTACATTTTACGAAAAAATAAGACCGCCGTTAATTAAGCTAGGTATTAGTTTATCTAAAATAATATATAGGAAATTTGGAGGTACAACATGGTAGAACAACTACAAAATACATCAATGGACCTACTAGAATATTTGGATGAGTCTTATGAAGAGAGAATTAAATTTTGGGAGCAGTTTGTAGGAAATAATGACCTGCGCTTATTCGGCAAAGTCCACTCTATAAAAGAAAACAATTGTGAGATTATTAATCCTATGGTTATAGACAATAACAAGCATCTGATTCCATTGAAGTTTCCGTTTGGGTTAGATTACAAAACGATACTTGGAACTCTTCCTGTAACCAAAGAATTAATGGATAAAAAGATTGTCCAGGGGGATTATGTCTTTTTTAATCTTGACCTATACGGTGGGAAAAAGGAAACTGAACCACACTTAATTAAAATAAAAAGAGACACAGTTACGAAAGCAGAATTGTTTGACGGTTATCTTGATGCTTTACTGGATGTTTATCCCGGAGAACAACCCAAACTCAATGATTTTGCTGTTGATACTAAAAAGAAAATCGTATATTTAACAGAAAACAATAAACCCTTTTTTAACAAACTAATAGATTATGATATTGAGAAAAAACGGAAGGAATTAGCATATACAGAGGATTTAATAACTGTAAATCAAGGTAAAATCTCAGATTTAAAAGTAGACTATGAAAGGAAAGAAGAAGATCTAAAGCAGCAATTACAGTCAGAACAGCAAATAATAAAAGCAACATTACAGAAAGAAATTGAAGAGCTGGAAGAGGTAAAAAATAAGTTAGAGACTTTTAAGTTATTTACGGCAAAAGGTAAATCCCAACCCATGATTTCACAAGAACAGCCGAAAAGAAAGTTTGATCATCCATTAGAAATGCTCGAACATGTAAAGAATTATTTGTTAACCGATGATGAAAAGCCATTGTATTATGATGCCCATACATTACTGCAATTTTATACAGGATTACGAACCGACCAGCTTGTTGTGTTAGCTGGGAGCCCAGGCACAGGTAAAACTAGTTTAGTTGAAGGGTTCGCAAAGGCAGTGAATGCCGAACTGCGTATTATCCCAGTTCAGCCGAATTGGATGGATAAAAGCGACCTGTTAGGTTTCTTGAATCCAATCGAAAAGGCTTACGTATCAACTCCTTTCCTAGATGCGATTTTAGAAGCAAAAAACAATCCATCGAAACTCTATTTTATCTGCTTGGACGAGATGAACCTGGCTCATATTGAGTACTATTTCGCAGAATTCTTAAGTAAACTACAGACAGACCGGAAGATTCAGCTTTACAGTGAAAATTTTAAATTCGAAATAGAAGAAGAATTAAGTGAACGTTATTTTTATTTTCAAGAGAAAGTAGCCGATATGTCATTAGACGCTTATTTAGCCTCACAAGGGCAAAATGACATAAATAACTATTTTCAAATGAAAAAACAACTTTATTTTATCCAAAAGTATCAACCCTTACTTGAAATCCCTGAGAATATTCGTTTCATTGGTACGATCAATAAAGATGAAACAACTAAGGACTTAAGTCCAAAGGTTGTAGACCGGAGCTTCTTAATGAAGATTGACCCTGTTAACGAAATCGAAATGGAAGAGGCACGTAAAAGTGTTCTTATACTAAATATCCCTCGCGAACAAGTTGAGATTTCGGTTGAGGATTTTCATGTTGAAAACGGTGAGAAGAGTGAAAGAGAAAAAAAGAAATTTCATACAATGAAAGAGCAGCTGCGTCGGTATAACTTGCACTTAACCAACCGGTTTGACCGTGCTGTTAACCAAATGATTGGTATAGGGCTGCTTGAGCCTAATGATTTACTTGATATTGTGGGTGCAAGTTTAATTTTGCCAAAAATTAATACAGACAGCTATGATACCGATTTGGACCAACTCATGTCCATACTGCAATCCTTTTTTAATGATGGAACAAAACGTTCCTATTCAGTATTAAACGAAATGAAAATCTATGATTCTGGCAGCAGCAATAAATTGTCAGCCTTAACCTATTGGAGGTAAGGCAAATGAAAGTCAAAGCTTTGATGGCCAAATTTATTCTTGATGAGGAACAAGTTCAGATTCAAAATGGAAAATTTGTATATAAAGACGTGATTTTTCTTGAAAATCCCGAACAATACCCAGAATTGGTAGTAGGAATTGAAAATCGCCATAAAACATTTGTCGCGCAGAGCCATTTCCGAGGAAAGGAAAGAGGAAGTTACTTTTATGTCCTTGTGTTTCAATTAACAGACCTTGAAGTTGATGAGGACTCTCGTGATTTTCAAATCAAGTATTCTCCAAAGAAAGAAGAGTTGGAGAAAGAGTTATATTATGATGAAAAACGGCAAATTTTCTTCGATCAACCGAAGTTGAAGAAGGGCAGAGATAAAAAATGGTTATATTCCAATAGTTTAGATAAGGCTGTCTTTGGTTCAGTGAATGCCGGTGTGTTTTACTTTAATGTTTACAAAAAAAGGTCAACAGCGCCGGTAACTCCTAATTTCTATAAAGCATGTATCCTGCCATCTTCTCTTTCTTTTGAAAAATATCAGGAAATGCTTAATGATATTCTTAATATCAGAAGAGAGCTGGTCATGGAACAAAACTCTTCTAAACAGTCGATACAGCTAATGTGGAAGCATACATTAGAGGATATAGAAAAAGCTATTGAACTGATAAAGAGCCCATTACATAGGATTAATCAACTTCCAAAAACGAAAATTGAAGAGACTCTTATGAAGGTACCGATTCGCAATATTAAAAAGTTCAATTCGAAAACGGTAATGAACCTTTTGCTAAATGAAGGAAATGTAAAATCAATTTCTTCACAGCCAACGGAATCTACCGATATCTATGAAAACCAAATGATTTATTTTGCGTTATCAGAACTAAAAAGGTATCTGGAAGATTCAGAGACGTATATTTTTAAGGAAAGCCTCAATAAGAAATTAGAAATTGATGACCAAGTGGAGCAATTAGTTGAGCAGTATGGGGTCAATAACTTAACAGACTTAGAGGAATTGATTGCTGATTCTAGCACTAATCCTTTTTTTAAAGTGAATTATTGTCGAAATATGTTTAAGAAGCTTCGTCAGCGAAACAGCGAGGACGAAACAATTGAAGTGATTTTTCAAGTTGCCAAGTACAGTAAGAATTTCACACCTAAGATGAGTTTTATCCATAATCAATTAATGACAACGATTAATGGTTCACAGTTTGATATTGTGAATCGTGTTTTTCCGCTTGACTTTATGTTTCATAATCAGAAATTAGAATATCGTATTATGGAGGAAAATCGAAGAGTTGTTCATATTAAAGGGCGAAAAGTAGACCTAAAACTTATTACAGCAGATTATCGGCAGCATGTTTTTCTTTTATACAAGTTATTTGAACTTAATAACCAAAGTGTAATGAACATCCATGCAGTTGTGAAGAAAAACTCCATCCAAGATGATGACCCCCTAAGGGGAAATCAGGCTAAAAACCGGAATGGTGAGTATTATCCAGATACTTACGAATATCCGATCAGCATTGTAGAATTGAAGAGTATTAATGGTTTGGAAGTACCGAAAACGATAACTCAATCAGAACTTGAGTCTTGGTTTAATCAATATGGAGTCTGGGAATTCAAAGAAGAAATTCGTAAGCAGATTAACAGTTTAAACACAAAGCAGATTCAAACTAATAACCAAGTAGAAGAAATTAAAGCCTGCAATGGAAAGGTAAGAAAACTCATAGATAAATTAGATGGATATTTACAACTTCCTGTTCTAGGTGGTGTGACAAAGAAAAAAAGTCGTTGGAAGCTCACTCAAATTTTTACAAATGATAAGAATTATTCCGTGGTATGGAAAAGCTTAAGAGAACTCAATAAGAAATATGAATTCACTTCCGATTTTAAGGAAACTGATTTTATCGTAAAAAAGACAGACGAATTATATGAATATTGGATTTTGATTCAAATCTTAAAGATCTTCCATGATACTGGCTGGAAAACAACAACTGGACGTTCTTTTAAAGACGTAATTGACCAATTTCTAGATGGTAGAAGGATGGAAAAAGCAAAGGCAGGGAACTTAGAAGGTTTCCGTATTAAAATGAAACATAACGGAAAGAAACAGACGAATCACCTATACAAGGATGGATCCGTCGATATTGAGAAACTTGAAGTAATCATTCATTTTAATGAATACATTGCTGGGAAAAAACCCGATTATGCCTTTGAGTTGACTGTATTTGCAGGAGAAGAGTATCAACAAAGACGGATCACCAAATGGTTTTACCTGGATGCCAAATATCGAAATTATCAGGAACAAAGTTCACATTATGGATGGTTTCACGATATTAACACTGTGGCCATTGATCATTATTTAAATTATTTCCATGCCCATGATCATACATCACATGCATCTTTTCTCATCCACCCGGATGTCGACAATCGCTACCAGTTTTTTGGCGGCTATTTAAATCATACGATGGCACAAAACTTTTATAGAGTTGATCAGCTTTTTGATCGCAATCCACGGCAAAGCTTTGGTTCAATATCCTGTATTCCGGGACAAATTAGTAATCTGAAAGCATATGTAAAAATGATGATTGAATATCATTTTGTTGAACAAAAGACTCCGTTTATCTGTTGGGAGTGCGGCAGTACCGACACTGACATTCAGCATAGAGTGATTCCTGGGAGTCAAAACATTAAATTCCATATTTCATGTCATAGCTGTGGTGAGTTTTGGGTACGAACGCATTGTGATAGAAATGGCCATAAACTGGTTAAACACCTTCGTGACAACTATCATAAAGAGGAATTTGAACATTATCCGTGGTACGTAAAGTGCCCGGTTTGTGATTTTCCAGATTCGTAGATTCATATAAAATTTTTGGAGGAAAGAACATGCGTCTCGAACTTTGGCTGGATGAAAGCGGTGATTTCGTCAGCGATCACAAAACCTATCTGAACCCCTCCCTAGTGGGGGGCGTATTGATTGAAAAAGGAAAAATAACCGAAGAAAGCGCAAGACAGATTATTGGAAAAGAGTACATCCATTTTAATGAGGAAAGCGGCAATGAAAATCTAGCAATGCTTGAAGAAGTTCGAAGGAAAAATGGGGAATTTATTATTTTTCAAAATAAAGAGCGGGTTAAGATCATTGACAGTGATACTACTTATTTGAATGTCCTCGCAGAAGGCATCATTCAGCTTTTACTACGCTTGTCGGCGATTTATGGTGATTTTCAGCTTGAAATAATAGTAGCTACAAGAAAGAATACTGTAAAAGGATACGGAATTCTAGTGAAAGAAGAATATGGAAACAGATTAAGAGAGAGAATTATTGTCGGACTAGCGCGGAAATTCCTAACACGTAAAAACAAATGGAATTATCATATTCATTTTGATGATGCCAGAACCAGTTCAAGGTTGATGCTGTCAGACGGGGTTTGTAATACCTTCTTAACCAAAACCTCATCTAAATTCGATAACAATCAAAAAAAGAGAATTGATGAACTGTATAATCAATTATACATTTTCTCTTTTTTCGAGAATTCCGTGAAGAACGAAATGGAACGCTGGTTGGCAGAAGGAAATATAAGTGACGTTATTTTTGAATGTTATCTTGATTCAAATAAGGACTTTAAGGAAACCTATCTTCTGATTGCCATTAAGCACCTATGTGACTTAGACGAGTATGGACAGAAAATCCAATTGCGGTTCATCTCGGCTAAAGTCGATACGTTTATAAAAATTGACCGAAACTATGAGTTTATTCGACCTGTGTTAATTGACATGCAGGAAGAACTCCTGCCGTTGTTAAGTGAAAGTGGGATAAATATACCAGAGTTTAATCTTGATATCATTCTCTATCTTTACTCCTTGTACACTCATGAAGGCAGTATGAAAGCAAATGATCAGGACGCCCTTTTTATGAAGCAGCTTGCATATGTAAAAGATGTGATGACTAAATTTGAGTATTTTAATCTATACAAAATTCGCAGGGCGGTTAACCAAAAAAACTTAATGGAAATTACCGGGTCTATTCAAGATTCTACCAAGGCGATTACCATCCTTGAGGAAATGATGCAGCTCCTTGAAATTGTTGATGAAGAATCGCCAAGTGCCTTAGAAGCATCACAAATGTTTGAGATGCTAGGAAAAGCATATGGGACAAGAGGACAAGGATATTCAATGCTGATTCATGAGGACCCAGCAAATTTGGAGAAGGCAATCTATGACTTTGATAATGCATTAAATCATTTTACACTCGATAATGATAAGGAAAGGCAATTTCTTTACAAAAGTCAGGCCTACTGTGAGGGGGACAAATTTCATCAAGCCATCCATTTCCTTTATCAGGCATGCAAACTAACACCAGAAACAGATGGGTTTCGCTGCCTATTGGCGACATTGAAAGAGGACGAAGTGTATAAGGTGATTTTTAAATATCATTCGTATTTTAAAATCATGGCTGCTGCTAAATGGAATGGTGCAGACGCATTAGCAGACCAAATGTATGAATCGTTAATCAAGGAAAATATAACGGTTGAAGCCTTGCAAGCGAGCTATCGTTTCACTCATCCGTTGCAATTTATCTTTTGGAATATGGCTACTTATCTCTACTGTAAAGGGAAGGACAAACAAGCTGTTAAATATATAAATACGGCGATTGAAATATGCGATTCTCACCTAAGCGGGGTAACCATGAAAGTCATCCAGCTCGGTATGTATGCAGAAAAATTGCTTATGGCACATAAAAAAGGTAATAAACTGCAAGCCGAGCAAATTAAACAAGAACTAGGTCAGCGGATTGATGCCTTAAAAAAAGTTCCTAATGCTGAAATCATTTTTGATTACTTACAGGGGATTCAAATCGAGGATTTGGCTGATGAAGAGAAGATAATTCAGTTAATTAAGCTGACTCGGTGTATTAACTAATGGTTTATAAAAACACTTCAGAA
Source organism: Bacillus sp. AFS006103 (assembly GCA_002559145.1). GTDB lineage: Bacteria > Bacillota > Bacilli > Bacillales > Cytobacillaceae > Neobacillus. The sequence goes on along the minus strand of NTXX01000027.1, from coordinate 53,440 downwards.
TGACAGAGATTACCTATTAATATGAGACAATAGAAAAAATACCAAAGCTACCTGTTCCCTATTAAATTGGGACAGGTAGTTTATTTTTGCCTGAAATGAAAACTTCAGAAAGAGACACAATATGTATTTTGTAAATATTCAACGGAAGAATGGCATAAAAATTCATAGTCTTTTACATAATATCCTCAAGTTAATATGAATAAAAGGCTTCTATATTATCTAGTATTCAGAGACAAATGGTCTTTATTGTTTAATTGGATCATTTTGTAAAATCAAGTAAAATGAGTTACACTTGAGTTTACAGATTATGTGCACTGATTTAACTTAACTGCCAACATACCCATGGTACCTTAGATTATTTAAGTCAATACAAACTTTCGCACTTTAAGAAAAATATCTAGGTTAGTGTTGAAAATCCAAAGAGTGTTGTCGAATAGGTAGTTAAATAAAAATGGTAGTATGATTTCAATAGATTTATACTTTATAATTAGTACTATAATACTAGGAAACAGGAGAATATTCCTCATGGTTTCCTTGGAAGTAGGAGGCAGCATTATGGAACCCATACATACCCAACATCCCCAAATCCAAAGAATGATTAACGAGTATAAAAGCGAATTAAATAGCCAATTTCGTAAAATTCATCGATTGATAGATTTATTTGAAGTGGTCGTCAAAACCTATGCTGTTTCGTTGATGGGATATTATTTTAAAGAACGTGAGGTTAGCGATGCGGTTAAGGCCATTATCGCAAGGTCCATTGAGCGTCCTGCTCTTGGCCATTGGCAATTATTTAGCAGAACCATATTTTATGATTTGATTTTCCCTCGTACCCTAACACAACCCAAATACACGCAATTATACAAACTGGTTAAAGATATTGAGAGACTTTATCAATATGATTCACAATATAGACAATATCATTTAATGTACGAAAAATTATTTAATGATAACTTTGGTTTGGTTAAAGGTGCTGTGAAGTTACGAGATGTGTTAATTGAAAATGAAAAGGACTATTTAAAGAAGATATTTTATCCTCATTTTTATGGTGATTTTCATTCTTTTAATATAGCAATCGACCAACCTGAAAAAGATTATTTATCAATGATTAAACTGAGAAATAAATATGCACATGGGGCTGTACCATCAGAAGAAGATTGTAAAGCAGATATTGAAAAATATTGGCCAGTGTTATGTGGAATGTTAAATTCTCCATTTTTTCAACAAACAGCAATTGTTGTATTCGAAAAAGGCAAATGTTTGTCACATATAGATGGCCAAGAATGTAGAGTGGCCCCGTATAAAAAAGAACTATCAAATGACCGCCCTTATTTAATTGATGCGTACGGGGAATATATCGATTTATTTCCATTGCTGTTTTATTCAGACAAAATTAAAAATCAATCCTCTTTATTATTCTTTAATGATTTACAACTAAAGAAGCGTTATTCCATCATATCGCAATTGCATTATCCAACAGCTTCCCAAGTAAAAGATGACCAATCCTATGCAGATTTTGAGCGCATTATTAATATTGCGAATTGGAAGAAGACTGCAAGCCCTTGGATGGATAAGTTTATCTATTTGATTGATTATTTATTAGCAGATTTTGTTGGACGTAAAGATGAGTTAAAAAAAATGACAGATTTTCTGAATAGGGAAAGCGGATTTTATATCATGCAAGGAGAACCGGGTTCAGGAAAATCTGCTCTTGCTGCACGCTTTGCTGAGCAATTAAAAGGTCAGCACCAACATGTTTGCATTGAATATTATTTTAAAAGAGGGAATGAATATAATCATATTCAGCATTTTTACAAGCAATTGAAGTCGGCACTCGAACCATACAGCCAGGTGACATTTGATTACCATCAACCGCTGGAAGAACAGCATACAAGTGTGCTGCTACTGATAAAAGAAGCGAGTGAAAAGTTAGCAAAGAAGCAAATAAAACTTGTGTTCATTATTGATGGGCTTGATGAAGTAAGTTTATCCAATTATTTATTACTGCCATACCAAGAACTACATAATCTATTTGTTTATTATTCATCTAGAACGACCAAAGACGTTATCAATTTTGTACGGCACATTGAAGGTCATAAACTTGAGCGCCCGTTGGAAGGGCTCCAAGAGGATGATATTCGCGCGCTGTTATGGAAAATGGTTAGTAAATATGAACTTGATAATGATTTTTATGTAAAACAAATTAAAGAAACATCAAAAGGGAATGCATTATATGTAAATCTGCTTGCTAAGGCAATTGCCAATGGGGAAGTTCCTCAAAATGATATTAAGAAGTTGCCGCTGCGTATTGAAGATTTTTATAATAAGATGTGGAATCGCCTGGCTAAGACGCAACAACCGAAAAACTTTTTGATGTTTATCGCAACGAGTGGGCGAGCTTTAACAGAACGAGAATTAAAAGAGTTACTTCAAGATGATGTTCAAGAAACAGCGGATGAAATATTAGAAGTTCTGACAATCGATAATGGTTCCTATTATTTATTTCACGAGAGTTTCCGAGAATTTTTAGTTGATACCCCCAAATTAAAAGAACTTGTCATTCAAGCGCATGTTCGGCTGCTGAAATACTGTGAAAACTTTGAGTCAATCGTATTAAACTATGAAACGAAATCACATTATCCATTACAGTATTATAGCTATCATTTAGCAGAATTATATAAAGTTGCTGAATATCGAGCAGATATGCGTCGGCAATTCATCCAACTTGTTCAAAATCAAGCATATTTGAATGCTCAACTAGAACATACGCAGACGCTGGAATATACCATCCAATTATTCAGTTTAGCTATAGAACGGTGCGACGACATCACATTGGTAAAATCATTAGTAACACAAATGAAAAAAATGTTAGCGAATATTGACGAGATTGTATTGGAATTATTGCAAGATCAACCAATTTCAGATGAGGGCTCCAAAAGGTTATTTGCTTATATTCCACTTCTCACACCTGAAAAACAACAGGTTGTCTACATGTATATCCTGTATTTATTTGTTTATGAAAAACAATATGATTTGGTCCTTCAAGTCGTTGAGCAGTTATCTAGACCAACTGCAGTTGTTGATTTGACAGATTATCTCTCTAATATTCAGTTGTTTCGCTTAGAAAAAGAAACAAATTTGAATTTAGTCGAATTAAAACAGCGAACAAATTGCCTGGACTACGAGGAATTGCTTCTTAGTATTAATTTTGAAAGTTTGAGTGAAGTTATTTTAGTCGAGCGATATTTCCATGATATCGAGCATGAAAAAGTAACGTTACCGGTTCGGATTGATTGGATTTTAACTTGTATTGAGTATGGTTATGTTGATTTAGCTGAAAAAGATTTACTAAACGTCGAATCAATCATATTAGAGCATGCTGAATATGAAAAACTACTATGTGATGTCATTTATGCACATTATGTACTTGGACATAACGAACAAGTAAACTTCTTAATTGCAAATAATATTGATACAATCGTCCGAAATCGGGTTGGTCACATGCGTTACCCATGGCCGAAGCCTTTATATGAGAAATGTGTCATGCTGATTGAAGATGAGGATAGTAAACGAATTATGGAAAAACTTTTCGAACGGCGAATAAAATTAAGGGAAGGTCGTTCATTTGATGGATTCTTCTATTCAGAGGAAGATACCACAGAGGATGTTGAATATAGTGAGCGAAAGTATGATCGTGAGTATCATCAAGAAAAGGGTTGGTATACGGTAAGACGACTTATTGAAGAAGAAACTCCAAGTACATCGTTTAACTATATCTCTGAATGGTTGCCACAGATTCGTAGAAAGCCACGCAATGATTTTGCATACGTCATTCGTCTGTTCTTTTCTCAAATGTATATAGAACAAGGTTTGCAGCTTCTAGAAGAGGAGTTAGTTCATCTCTTGGAGGAACAAAGAGTTACTTCTATGACAGTGAGATATAACAAGGAAACGAAACTGGATTATTATTTACACACACGCAACAGCATGCAGGTTAACACACTTATTGGTGAGCCAAAATGTCTTCCACACTTTTTTACGGTGGATTATATACGCTATTTAGATAATCAACAATTATCTATCGAGCCTTGGTTAAAATTACTCCAAGAAAAAAACATATTAAGCACTTTGTATGGGTTTGGTGTAAAGGATTCATTAAAGAGAGTTAAATTTACATTAAGAAACCATATCGAGGATCTCATCGTTTATTTTGCTTCTACAGACCGTATAGAAATAGCATTTCAATTACTATCGGCTATTACGTATAGACGTTATGATGATTTTCTGCCATATCCAGGTTGGTTACAGAGCCCTTTATTTGTATATGAGTTAAAGAACCATGCTTTAACAATGGGGTATGAAGACTATTTAAAATCCTCTGAGAATGAGAATGAAGTCGTCTTAGGGTGTAGCTATTTAGCTATCCTTACAAAAAATGAGGAGCTGTTACAACCTATTTTTGCTTTAGTCCATTCTTATGAACGATTAGTTGAGAACAGGAAAATCAGCAGTAGATATTCACTTCAGAAACTACATAGACTGAACCAATGTTACAATGCGCTCGCTGGTTACTTTATTCATGAGAATCAGTGGGATAATGTAGAGTTCACGTTGACTTCTATTAATCAACTTAATCAGAAGGCTTGCAAACAAATAAATCCAATAGATGTACAGGAATGGCAACAACAATATGTAGAAGTTGAATGGAAGCAAAAAAAGTGGATGGTTCATCTGGAGTTATTATATATGCACAGATTCTTGCCGCTTGTATCTTCTAAAGAGGAACAAAGTATTGTGCAAAATCAAGGCATCATCGACCACCACTTCAAAAGCATGTTAGCTTATTACAAGAAAAAGCAAGATAAAGCAATGATCAAAGTGCTATTACAGACGGCCATGCAGTCGATTAATGAAGAGGTCTCTTATAGTTTAATAGTGATGAACAGAAATACAGAAATCACACAAGTGATGAAAGAGATTGTTCAATTGGAAGATTTCCCGCTCATAGAGGAATTGTTTCAAAAACTTAAAAACGAACGCCTTAGAGAACAATGTTTACAAGTTATTGCTAGCCACCATTTCAAAGCAAGTAGATTTAAAGATGCAGGTCCACAATTAGAATTATTGTTGAAGTCACTTCCGCTATCCTATAAGGAAAAAACGTATTATGCACAGCAATTAATTACCGTCTTATTTAAATATAGAAAATCTGGGAAAAGAATAATTTATACTTGCGTGCCTTACTTGCTGCGAAATATCGAATCCTTAAAATTAGTTAGTAAAGTATTAGATGAAGTTGAATTATAAATGTGGTCATGCAGAGGACTGACTTTGATGGTAAGGAGAGAAGACTCTAAGCCCAGGTGAATCCACTAGGAGAAATCTAGATCTATGGTGGCGTTATCTACACACAGTATATTAAGGAAGGGAACGTAGGCTTATGAGCTTTTGTTTATTATAAAAAAAAAGCTTTGAACCCAAATTTTCTTTTTAACGCTGAAGTTCCATCGACAAGATTATTTCTAGATAACAGGTAAAAGTCTATTTGTTACACTTTTAATCGAACGATTAAAGGGCATTTCAACGGTAAGCGTAAATTAGCCCTCCCCTTTTAAGCGGTCGGGGCTTAAAGTATTATTTAGGAAACTTGTTAAAGGTAACGCAGTTAACAGGGAAACGATGGTGACAAAGGAAGTAACTTATCTAACTAAATGTGTTTAAAAAGTAGAGACTAAAGTTGAAAAATGGGGACTTGCCAATGGATATACCAAGGAAAAAGTTTGGATACGCAATGAATCTTGTACAAGAAGCAAAGGAAATATTCTTAAAAGAGTAATATAAAGAATCTTATGTAATGCCTTTATGTGGGGGAAAGTATAATGATAATTTTCTTAATCTAGATATCATTAATGGTGATATTTTTTTATCTAAATATGGATAATTTTTATTATACTATTAAATATTGTAAGTATAGAAATGAAACAAATTAAATTATATAGCGGGGTTTTTATGAGTAAGAAAAAAAGCAAGCGTAAGCCAAAATTTGTAGGGCAATTAAAGAGTAGAAAAACAATACATCAAGAGTATGAAAATGAACCTTTAAAACAAATTTTTGATAGTTATGTTGGAATTTCTCCATTGTTAAAAGATTTAACATTTAACGAACGCATTGAATTGTATCTCGACTTATATTTAATTGACAATTCAGCTCCAGTGCCAAAAGGAAATCAGCAACCACCAAATTATTATATGTTTAGTCGTGCTATTGTACAGGATTTTCCTAAAGACTTAACTGAAGATAAGTTGATAAAGAAAAATTTTGTGTTATTTATTAAGATGCTTACTTATAAGAAGGAAATGAATGAAGCGTTACCTAAAGAAATAAAAAATAAGAAATTTCTATCAAGCTTTCATAAGTATAAATTACTATTAGGATATTTTATACATTACTCGCAATACATCCTAAAATATCGTACTAATAAAGATGAGATCACAACACAACCAGTGCCGGAAGGTTTAAGGGACCAAATATTTTATTACCTTAAACGGAAAGAAGAGTATGATGCATTCAAATCTCTAGGTAAAATGCAAGCTTCTAGTTCCACAGATGAAATACTATTTCTAGAAGGATATGCATTTTATGAAGTAAAAGAATATGATAGATCATTAACATGTTTCCAGGAAATAAACCCTAAAAGTAAATACAACGAAAAGGTAAAACAAATAGAACTTGAGATATTTGCTTTCAAAGGTGATTCAAAGCAGATGATGGATCAACTTGAATTAATATCTAATAATTCAATTAGAATATCTAAAATTTATTATAAGTACCTAATGCAAAAGCTGATTCTTTCAATTGATGCAGTAAAAGAAATTGACCAAAAAATGTTAAGGTATGAGGATTATCAATGTATAGATATAGAAGATCGGACCCAAGATCATGAGCAATTTTTAATTAGTTCTTGTTATTTAATTGCAGATTACATTGAACGAGATAAGGAAAAAAGTATTCAATTATCTGCAGCGGCGCAATTTAACTATGATCAGCAAACGATTTCTCAAGAATTATATGAAGAAGTAGATGACCGTCTAAAAATTGCCATCGAAAACTACACGGACTTCTCATCAGAAGAGATACAATCTGAGGGATATGAACTGCCCTTACTTAAATATTTGTGGCAGCCATCTATTTCGTTAACACCCGCACTAATTTTAGAGGGATTTCGCTTGTGCTATCGCCTCAATCCTGAACTCTATGTGGATTTGGTTGTTGCTTTTATGAATTTAATCGTGGTACAGCCAAGAATCATTCAATATGAAATCATCTTACTTGCTTATACAGAATGTCCTGAATCAAATAATACCTTAAAAAAAGGTTTCGAAATGTTTTTAAATACATTTCCAGAATTTAAAGAAAAGAAATTAGAGATTCAAAAGAAAATGGATCACATTCAATGGCTGTCGTTTTTATCCCCGATGGGTAAACAAGCATGGCGTTCAAGTGAGAATTTGTATCTATACATGACAACACTTAATCATAAGTGGCATGATGCGGGTATGCTCTGCTTAGGCTACTTTAGAATAATTGAGATAGAATTCAATGAAAAGCTTATTAAGCTAACTGTACAAAAATTAGAGTTTGAAAAATTGAACAAGGAAATTGAAAAATTAGAAAAGGAGAAGATAAAAAAGATTTGGAAATCTACGGTAAACAATTTATTATCCGTTAAGAATGGTGTAAAAAGCGGTGTAGAATTAGGGACACTTGGTTTCATGTTTGGTAAATTAGCTAGTTCGAGATTTGAAGGGGATGATTTTCAAATCAAGACTACGCTATTTGAAGCGATGAAACCTTTCATTAATGAAAAAGGACTAGTTGCACTTGAGACAGGGGAGTTTTCAAATGTAACAAATACTGAGTTATTAAAAAAATATCGTAATCCCCCAGCACATGGACAATTTGTCACTTTAAAAAGAGCAAAAGAATCAAGGGAGTTTGTCATGAATGTATGTAAAAATTTGAGTGAATGGTTTTAGAAGTGCTCATAAAATAATGTTTGTCATTCTTTTTTAAGATTACAATTTTATATCATAACATTTAGGGACCATTCCAAAGTCAATTTTCAATTTACTTTGGAATGGTCCCATATTTGGAAAAGGAAATAGGTAAAGTAGGAGTAATTGAATATAAACGTTTTATTAATAACATGGATAAAGTTCTAAATAGACAGGAGTGCAAATGGATATGGAAAAGAACTATATTACTTGCAACAGGGCTCTTTCTCATTTTCCTAGAATAATCTCTTTTGTTTTAATAATATTATTTCCTAAGAGATTAAACTAATATACTACTATATTACGAATTAAAATGTTAAGAATTCACAGTTATACTATTGAATTAAGATAATCTGGATACACAAAGACAACTTGTTATTATCCCTTATCATTGACTGGAAAGAAAATTTCTAATAACCAAAAGAGATTCTATTTGATTATCAATTTTACGATCCTGGCTCAGTGGTAAAGGTAGAGGATAATCCAAATGAATTGGTCCTAACGCATGAAGAAAACGATTATTATGAAAGATTTTCGGGATTATTTTCTACATGATCACGATAAAAAGTTATCACCAATGTAAGTTAATTTTAGAGTTAGAACTATGAGGGCACTTAATAGATACTTTTATACAAAAGGTTACTTAAATACACAAATCCATGAAAACTTTAAACCAGTTAAAGCACCGAAGATACATTGGAATCATTTACGCAACTGAAACAAAGAACCTTTAACGGTGATTGATACGCTGAATATAGCTTGAAAAACTATCATCCCTTTCTACATATCACTATTGATATAATAAATAGTATTCTATGAATTCAAATTATCTTTAAAGGAGTGAGAATGTGGAACAAAAAGTCCAAGGTATAGCAACTGTACTCCCATCATTGACGTATCGCATTGAACCATTTACATATACGACACCTTACGAACAACTGGATCAGATCGAAGAGTGGCCGGGGTTCGAAGTGCACCAAGGGTTAGAGAAGGATTATTTTCATCCAAATGCTAATGATGTATTTTTTTCAAAAGAAGAAAACTACCGAACAATAGCCAAAGTATTTCGTGCTAAAAGTCCGCTATCAATTCGTATGATGCATGAATATTTCAGAGAACCTGATACCACAGCTGAAAAAGAAAAGGAAAAACCAATCCGACAGACGATAGAAGTGGATACGGATATAAATCTTAATAAAGTGAAAATGGCGTTAGAACTTAAATATAAGGTAGGCAATGAAAAAAAAGAAGCTTTGCTGACATTTCAAATAGCAGGGCTTGATGTAATTTTAACAAAGTATCAAGTAGGGTACCTAGTGTATCATTTTGAAAAGGTTGAATTAGAGGCGATTCCCGAACGGATTATCACCTATGGTACATATAATCCGGATGTGAAAACGGAGGAGAAAAAACAGAATCAAAACCAAAATAGATCCATCCCGTTTGATTTAACAGACTATGAATTTGCGATGTATTATATGCGCAAAATGAGTCAATCAAAACTGACAGGTCCCGTTCATGTTCGCATGATTCTTCCACAGGATCAAACGCTTTATACAAATAAAGTAAAGTCTTTACCGAAAGACCAAAAAGCAACGATTCAAAAACCACCAATCAAACCGTTATCATTTAAATGGCTCGAATTTACACAAAGTATGATTCGTAGATTGCCTATCGAAGCGGTTTTTATGCAAGAAAAAGAAAAGCATAATGAGGATAAGATTGGTAATCAACGTGTGCAGCTCCTAACATATGCTACTGTTGAAACGAGTACAGATCAAGTTGATGATATTGTCGAGAACACATTGTACCGTGTAGCGAATGGCTATAATGCTAAATACCGAACCATTGTGAGACCAGGGGATATTTTGCACACTTTTGAGGATACGTGGTGGAGTGGAATGATTCGTGGAATGGCGGGTTTTAATGTCTTTAAGCCATCATTGCAATCCAATCGTAATTTTTTAACAGGAGATTTTGGTACCAAAATAAAAATCAATTACTATTACTTATATATGCTTGTTTTAACACAAGTGGATGCTCTTCGTTATGTTACGGATAAGAAACTTGAATTATTGGCCGAAGCAAATCATGCCTATTATGGTAAAAATCTCGAAGATTTACAAAATGAAATAATCCGTATGAAGGAAGAAAATCGGAATGTTGAAAAGTATATTCCAAAATTGATTGAGGCACCGATTGCCCAAATTTTGCATTATAACTTAATTTATAAATCATTGTTTGAAAAAAATGATATTACGTTTCAACAAAACTATCTAAAAGAAGTTTCAGCAGATGTTGATGCAAAGCTACGAGACTGTGAAAAAAAGTTTGAGAAACAAACCGATGAATTAGAACCAAATGTTACAATTCAATCCATGAGTTTGTACCGAATTGAACCATTTTACTATAAATGTTTATTTAATGAACTTGACCTATTTGATGGTACAAAATATCACCCCGGACTTAAGAAATATGAGGTTTATCCCCATATCAAGAAAATGCTTTTTACTGATCATGAAGCAACAAATGTTCATGCAAAGGCGTACCAAATAACAGATTTCCAAGCCTTCGGACTATCGCATTTTCAGCAACCACAGAAGAAATTGCTGAAAGCTCAAGGTTATGAAGCAGAATTATTATTTACGATAAAAGCCATCGATCTAGTCTTGACGAAAATGAATGTTGGCTTCCTAGTGTATCATTTTGAAAATGTGTCCTTAGTAGAAAATGGTGAAATTCAGCCAATAACACCGGAAGTATATGAATGGTTAACGTATTACGTTAGTAAAATAGACGAAGACAAACTAGAGGTACGTAACTCAATAGAAAATGTTGGGACAACGTTTGAAGGAAATGTTACATGGCCAGTACATGATAACATACTAGGTCATCTAAAAAAGAATGGAACACCACATGTTCTGAAACTTGTTGATCAACCGGTGTTGTCACGCTGTTATATGTTCACGACTACAGAAGCAACCATGGATAATCAATTTCCTTGCCAAAAACAGAAAGCAACGAATCAACTTAAAGAAATGATCTATCATATTACGCATGATTTAGAAAAAGAGAATGAAGTAGCATTTAATGAGGATGGGGTTAAAGAGCTGTTTCAACAAGTGTATTGGTGTGTTTCAGAAAAAGGATGTGCGAATGTATCTTCATTGATAAAAGGTAAAGAAAATGAAAGCTATTACTTTATGTATATGTTTATCTTAATGGAAACGGAGGCATTGCGTTATCAATTGATGGTCGTTAATCGTGAAATTGAAAATGCTGCTGAAGTGCTATCATCGGATTCACTAGATCAAGAGAAGTTACGCGTTTATATCGATTTACGCAATAATATCATCGTATCCCAACTACAAGGCATTCATGAAACGATTTCATTAAACCCGCATTTTAATAAATTGTACAACTACATTCTGCAAGAAAAGGGGCTACTTCAATTACAAACGGAGCTAAACAAAAAGTTACAAACCTTTTATGAGATTATTCATACAGCAGAACAAAAATTGGTGTTGAAAAAAGCAGAGGATCAACGTAAAGAAACAGAAGGCCAAAACCGCATTATTCAAACGGTAACTTATTTATTATTACCGGCTACATTAACGACTGGTTTATTAGGGATGAACATCCCTTTTATTGCGGATAGTAATAACTTCCTTTTTGCTTATGCATTAGGTATGGTGATAATAATCACGGCCTCTTTATCACTTAAAGAAAACCGTAAAAAGGAAAACAAAACAGGCAAAGCGTATTTCTCCGTCCAAGCATGGATTATCTTTTCTACTCTTCTTGTGCTAGGATGCATTGGCTTCTGGCATTACAACGTAGCTAAAAATAATACAAAACAAGTAGATGTAACCTCCGAAAAGTGTACGGTACAATTACTGACAAAAGATGACTCTTCACCTGTCGAATATATAATAGTTTGTGAGAAGGAAGAGTAAGGATAGTAAGTTTTTATTATTATTCGCTCGCTAAATCAATTTCAAAACTATCAATTAATAAGGGTAGGAAAAATTCAGATCATTAGGCAACCGTTCAATTTTTACATGAGGAGGATAATCAAGGGTATAAATCGAAAAAAATACCATGGTGTGTTCCAGCTACAGCAAGGCAAACTATTTTTAATCCACCTCAACTGGAGAGCAAATTTGTGTTAGTCCATTCATTGAGTGTATTTTTATGGAAATGAATTACCAATGTTTACTTGTTCGAAAGTAGCCAAGAGAGATGCGGACGAAAGTCAAATGCTTAATAAGTTGATTTTATAGGAACTAGAAAAGAAAAAATACCTGGCAACATACTACTCTCACAGAAACAATGTTCCCCAAACTACTACCATCGGCGCTGAGAACTTAAATTCCGTGTAGTCTGATGGAGAAAATGGACATATGGAGGGGATAGGAAAAGGAGGTTTACGCTTTTTATGATTAAACAATTAAATAAATTTCAAATAGTGCTTGATGTACTTACGGAAAAAGTGACGCAAGAGGAAGTTTACCTTCAATATAGTGTTACGAAAGCAGAGTTTGATTTGTGGGAGCAGCAGTTTTTAACTGCTGCCAAAGAAGCACTGTATGACAGCAGAGAAGTATGTCAAAGGATGGCATTAGATGAGTCATTATGGTTCACAGACGGATTTGATACGAGCATGTTTCCTGATATCTATGCCCATGAATATAGCCGAATCCATAAACTGCTTTCAGCCAAAGAGCCATATGGTGCTTTATTACAAATAAAAGATTTTTATGAAGTTCTTTTGAAATTTCCAATCTTATCAACCGTTAGTTTCTGGGTATCTCAACAACCATTTGATCAATTAACACAATCATACAAAGAAGTAATTTTTAAAATAGTCAAGGAAAAACTAACTCTCGGCAAGTGGCTAGAGATAGCGAGAACGATTATTAATATTCAACAAAAAGAAAAAGTACTGCTTTTCCCGGAGAAACAACTCCACACCATTTTACAAGCCGTCTATAAACTCTACGATGACCATAAAATAGTTAATTGGCGAAATAAAAATATTGGACATGGTTCACTCGGAACCTTTGAGGATGAAACGTTCCAACAAAATTTGGAAAACCAGCTTAGGAATATTAGAGATCACCTTAGCGAAATCACCATTACCACTCTATATAATCAAGTAAAGGTTTTTCAAGAAGAGAAGGATTGGATGATTCAAATAAAGGATACTCGTTTTTATATTGATCCATTTATGTACATAGATAATGAAGATGTCTTACTTTTTGAAGGGTATGATGCTGCGAGCAGTTTCGTAGAATATTTAAATTATAAGCGTGGAAAGAAAACGAAGAAACATCAGGAGAAGATTCATAGTATTGTTCATTATTTTTCGGAAACGAAGAAGCTGCAATCCTCTTCCTTACAAGAGCTGGACTCAGACTATAAAGAAGATATACAGAATTTTGAAGAGCGAATTTCCTATCTGGACTTTTTGGAACCCTCATATTTAACTTCTTGGATTACAACAATCACGAAAGAAAAACCCAACGGCTACCTGTATTTAGTTATGGAAGAGGGAATGGGGAAAACAACGCTGGTTCAGGCAATAGATGAATTGAAATTAAACAAATGGGATTCTCCCAAGCTGATTCGTCGTGCCGTTTACTTTAATAACTATAAGGAGAACCAATTACAAACCTTAAAAGAAGATATGATTTCAAGTTTACGAACGGTCGTAGTAAGCAAGAAGGAAACAAAAACATTGAACACCTACCTTTCCTTTGATCCAAAGGACCAGCTCGACCCACAACAGTTTTACAACGTATTAACAGCCTATTTTAAACAATTAAAATCAGAAATTGGGAAGGAAAAGCTGATTTTTACTTTAGATGGGCTTGATGAATTAACGAGTGTGAACCGGGAACGGTTACTTCAGACCCTTTTAGAGATGCCGCCTCTTCCTGAGGGATTATATGTATTATTAACAGCAAAATATCAATATGGGGAAACAATTAAGTTGCCTGAGGAATTGAAGGCTGCACCAAGAACTGTAAGGCAAGATGACCTGTTCAATATCAAACTATTAGTGAATTATGCTAAAGATAAGCTTAAGTATAAGGATGAGGCCGCACAGCAATTTGTTACTAACCTCGATGATAAACGGATGTTAATCATTCAGCCCTACTCTATGTTAAGGAAACAAATGCCTGATGCAAGAGTAGAGTCGATGGAAGATGTGATGTCTTACTATATGCGATATTTACGTCAGCTTTACGGGCAGAAATATTTTGGACAAATATCCCAACTTGCAGCATTATTAGCATTTTCGCCAAAACCACTGACGCTTGAAGAAATAAGTTATTTACTTAATGGCATAAACCCGGGTTTTGAATTGCTTGGACAATTAAATGATTTAAGGTATTGGTTAAAGGTTCGGAAAAAGCAGTCTGTAAACACCTATAGTTTGGTGAATACATCGATACGTGACACATTACAGAAACAGGACTTTTATCAAGATGAATTGCGTACATTAGCTTCAAACTGGCTTCAGTTAATTGAACAAGATTACTCAAAAATAGACTCACTTCCTTCTTATGTGGGTCTGTTGTTTGAATACTTATCCCAAATGAAATTTTTAAAGTTACCGAAAAACTATAAGGAAACGTTACCTCTTGTCGCAAGATATTACTATGAGACAGCTGACTCATTTGAAAGGTTAGAGCAGGCAATTACTTTATTAAAAATTGAACGTGACCGATTAAAAAGTAGAGAAGCGGCTTATCTGGTATCAGAAGCTTATATGAAAATGTTAGACGCTGACCAAGCACTACTGGAAATGGATTTTCTCTTTCCCTTGCTTATTGGACAAGAGAGAACAGCGTTGTTTTTTAAATCCTTACAGCTTCAATGGCTTTTACTTAAAAAAACCGATAACGGCGACGAAGTATTAATAAAGGGCAATAATCAATTGTACGCCTATTTAAAAACCAATAAAAAGAATGCACTTTCATTGCTTCGTCATTCTATTTACCCAAAGAAAAAGTTACCATTGAAAAGTTTCATTGAAGCAATTGAAAACAATCATTCACACTTGGTGTTTTATTATGAATATGCTCTGTTACATATTAGAGTATTTGCTAAAAACAGGAAAGATAATGATGTTATATTATGGGGAACAGAGTTAACGAGTGCAATCCGACAAAAGGTTGGCCTTACCCTATATGATCGAATTTTTTTATGCTATTTGGATGGTCTGTTACTTTACGGTTATACCATGCTCTTAACGGAGGAGACAAAAATTCTTAATTGCATAGAATTTGAATATCCGACTTCTTTCTTTGTCGATAAAGTGTTTAGTATAGGTAGCAGTTTTATCGACACGTATTACGAATATTTTGCTAGTTTACAACGTGTTGTCGCAGGGATAGAAAGTTTAAAAAAAGAATTTCCATTACTAAATGAGCAAGCATTTATTATCATGCCTGAATTTCATTTGGGCCTGTTTAAATTTGAGGAAATATCCAAATTAACTATGTATCATCGAATGGAAGCAGAACGATTTTTTAGGGGAATGATGAGAACCACCTATTCTTCCCAAGCACTCATTCAATTACAAATTGAACTTGACCAAATTGAGGAAAGCCGGTTACTTAATAAAGAAAATGCTATTGCTATTCTTAAGGAGAACCTACCCACACATTCGCATCGTCAAAGGATGAGTGAATATATCGAATTACTGATAGAACTTCCGTTATCTGAAGAGAAGTATATTCTTGCTAACGAATTGCTAACAATGTATAACTCAATTCTTTATGAAAGGCTGGAAACAATTCCTGTACAATTGTCCAAAGAAGTACATTATTTGTATGCTGTCATAGGAACGACATCACTACAGCCTTTAGTAAGAGGGTCATTTTTATTTGAATATGGTCGTATGATCTACTATGAGATCTTCAAGGTACAGAGAGAGCCGTCGATTATTGCACCTGCGCTAAAGAATGTACTAGATGTATTTTATCAAGGTTATTCCGTTTTAAAAGAATCAATTATCAATGGCAAAGGTATGCAGAGGGTGTATATTGACAAACTGCTTCCTTATATTTATCGAATTACATTGGAGATAAAATATAGCGGCGTCATCGAACATGAATTTATTAAATTAGTTGAGAAAAATGAAGTATTATTTTTGAGAAAGAATCCTGCAGTGTAATCTCTGTGGCGAATCGAGGGAGGAAAATTTCCAGGCACCATCCAAAAAAGTTGGATGGTGCTTATTTAAATAAATATTATACTAAACCGTAAATGGATTTCTATTTTTTAAGTGTTAAATGCTATTTTAAGTCCATAATGTTAATAAATGGAAAAGTAGCGGTATAATAGCAATAGTTTTTGAGTGTAAAATATCTTTTTAATAGATGATTAATTGCTATAAAAGATGTAAGGTTAGCTGAGTGAGTGATTACATATAAAAAATACTCCATCGTGTTATAAAAAAGCAGATTCTCTATAAAAGGATTGCAGATATTGTCGGTAACTATAGGTAAGCTCTAAATATTAAATAGTAGAGTGGTCACATTTTGGTAACATACCACAAATCATAGATTAAAATTAAAGATTACTTAATTGTAAAAAGATGCTCGAAATACCCTTTAAATCAAGTACTCTCAACAACATATGTTTTCAAAGAATAACAAAAAATAATACCTTCTCTCAAACTTCAAAACTGCCTGAGACCTGCGTGCCAGGTTTGGTAATTTTTATTCCCATAAAGTCCAGCCAATAAAGACTTTAGCATTTTTAATGGCGAACAATGACAGTCACTGTTCGCCATTGTTCTTTGCAATATGAGCTTGGTCCGATATCGAATGAGAAGGGCTTTGTTTTTTGAAAGAAGAATGTGAAGACTTAGATTGTTTTTATTATTTATTAGCTAGCGAGTTCTACTTTTATTCAAAGGGGACTAATTACTATTAGAAAGGCGTACCTATTTCAAGAAATCTATATTATTTTGAGGAAGGGCAATTGTTAATTTCATGTTGATAATAATCATCGAAGGTCTGGTAACTTGTTACCAACCCACGGTTGACAGCCTCCCATAGATAAAGGGACGCAAGTGAACGATATGGTTCCCATTTTAGCCCCTTTTTCTATTAAAGCCTTTTTCCCATCCTCAGTACTATACAACCATTTGGCTCCACGTTGTAAACCTACATCTAGTATAGATAAAACATCTTCTCGGCTCTGGGAAAAGACTAAGAACATTTCTGCAGTCCATACGCCTATTCCTTTTACACTTGTTAGAGTATTAATTACTTCACTGTTACTTAATTGATCCAGAGTTTCTAATGTAATTTCTTTATTTAGCACTTTTGCAGATAAATCCTTTATATACTTTATTAATATCTGTTAATAAATTACTGCAAAGAAATAGGTGTCTCAATTGAGTTAGATTCACTAACGGCTCAACCGTCCGGATTTTATAGCTAAATCCTATTGCTAGGCGGGTTAAATTCACTAAATTTCTTAACGGATTTATGTCCTCTAGGTCATTGTTACCTAATTCAAGTCGTACTAGCTTATGTAAATTTTCGATTGGTAAAATATCAATAATTTTATTATCATGTAAATATAGTTCTTTTAGATTAGTAAAGTGCTGTAATCCTTCTATTGATTCGATCTTCATATTGTCGGCCGCAAGAATTTCTATTTGCAGAACATCTTCCTTAAGAATAACTGTATCTTCACTTACGTTTAACCTTGCTCTAACGGCTTTTTCTAGGTTTTTATCACTAAAATATATGGGCGTAGTTTCCTCCACTTTTATCACATTATCTTTCCTTCTGTTTAAAAAATTTTAATATATTACTATATGGTTAATTTTAACATCATATGGTACTATATTCATAGTGTTTATAAAATTAATAGAAAGCAGGGACTTTATGACTAATCAAAAATCTCGTTCGAACTCTAGTAATAAGCAATATGGAAATTCAATTAATGACTATTTTGCAAACCTGCAAAAGAAAGCAAATAGCCAAGATAAAAAAATGAAGCCAAAAAGTCTCAAGCAAATGGATAGTTTCGGACAGTGGCGTGAAGCTGATGCATTTAATTAATAATAGTAAAGGTGAAAGAGCACACAATCTTTCATCTTTATTTTTTTATCAAAAAAGGAGAATCTTATGAAAGTAATAACACCTAGGAAGGTAAGCTTACAACAAATTTATTTTATCATTACCCGGACCTGTAATTTATTTTGTTCCCATTGTATTCGGTCATCTGGTCCAGGCGTAAAAGATACAGTCCTATACGAAAATGCCTTACTCGCAATGGAAAAGCTTTCACCACATGGCAAACAAGCGCTGTTTTTTATTTCTGGCGGTGAACCAACCCTGCACCCTAATTTCCAGGAAATTGTTTCAAAGGCTTGTGAATTATTCCCTAATGTTATGGTGAATACGAATGGTCTAAATTTACATGCATTGAAAACAGCTTACAAAAAGCATCCAAATTTAAAAATGCAGATTTCTGTTGATGGTTCGAGAACCGCTCATGATTTGATCCGAGGAAAAGGAACGTTTTTAAAATCGATTGAGCATATTCGTATTCTAAGTGAAATGGGCGCCAAAATAACGGTTGCTACCACGGTTGGAAAAGGTAATATTAATAGTTTTAATGAATTAGATGAGCAATTAAAAGATGTACCTTTCCATATATGGACCATTAAAAGGGAAGTGATATATGGTAGAGCTTCACAGCAAAACGCTTTGTCTACTGAAGAGTGGAATCGTTTTGTTGATCGTGTAGATGATTATGAGAATTCAACAAGGATTGCCATTCAACCAATGTTTCAACTGTCCTCCTTTAGTGACGAAGCAAGAAATACACATTTTGACCCAGACAAAAGAAACTGTGGGACCGGACGATCAAAATTATACATTAATCCCAATCTTTCGGTTTTTCCATGTGCCTGCCTGGAAGAAATGATTGTTGGAAATTTACAGAGTGATACAGCAGAAAGTATCCTGGACAGCATTGGGTCAATTCCTATAGAGCCTCAAGAATTTTCACCGTGCCGTTCTTGTCCGGTAAAGGAACAATGTATGGGCGGTTGTCCTGGTTCATCGCTGCATACATACGGCGAGTTTGGTATTGGAGATCCTAGATGCCCGGCCATATCTGATTTGGTAGGTGAATCAAAGTGTTAAAACAATGGATAAATGAAATAAATGTAAATGACTTTTTTGAAACCTATTGGGGAAATGAGAAGATATTATACAAATTAAATCAAGGAATTACGATTCCATTTGATTTAAAAAGATTTGAGAGAATATTATTTTCCTCGAATTTACATTATCCACAAGTAAAACTTTTTGATAATGGCGGTACCGTAGATGTTAGATTGTACACGGAATCTAATCATATAGGGATAGACAGCAAAATAAGTCAGAGGAAACTCTTACAGGATCGATTTTTACAAGGAAAGACAATTGTAATAAATAATCTACAGAATTTAGATTCAGCGATGAATGACTTTTTAAAACAAATAGAAACTATGTTTGGCTGTAAAGCAAATATAAATGCCTATTATACAAATGGTCCTGCAAGGGGTGCTAATCCCCATTATGACTTACACCATATTTTTGCCGTTCAGCTTCATGGGCAAAAGGAATGGAAAGTGGGTCCAATCATGCTGGACTCACCACACCCTGATCATCATCAACAATTTGTGGGGGAACATCCATCCTTTTCATCTGTTTATAGTGTAAAAAAAGGTGAAATTCTATATATGCCTCCTGGTATGTGGCATGATGTAGAAACTACTAGTGTGTCATTACATCTAGCAATTGGTTTGCAACCGCCAACCTGGTACTCTTATATGCAAGATGTCCTAACGCATGCAATGAAGAAGCATTCAATCATTCGCGCAAGTACACCATTCACTATTACTGAGGGTCATTGTACTTATAGGGAAGACTTAAGTGATGAATTACATATGCTATTTGATTTGGTGAAAGATGAAATTCCAGAATCATTTTGCATTAATAAAACCGTTAATAAAGAGCTAATATTCTTACCCTCTGGTGAAATATTGCAGCAATCTCAGCTGCCAATTGATGATGAAAATTTATTGTATGCACTCAATGATCTATGGTCGCTCGTTCCACACCCAGTTTCTATGTATATTCGCGGGAGCTTTTCACAAAAAGAAAAGACAAATGAGCCTTGGGATATCGATATTATCCTTATTCATAAAGGCAATATTCAGTATACAAAATCAAAGGTAAGAGACTTCCTTCATGAAAAATACATTGATCTTACTACCATTGATATAAACTTTGTCCCATTAGAAGAAATATATGAGGAAGAATGGACTCTTATCCGCTTGCTCTTATTACAACAGTCCGTTCTTATTTATGGGGAGGAACTCAAAGAAGATTTTACAGTTGAAATAAACGATGATACACTATCGTTTTTAAAAAATCATTTTAAAACTAATCTCTTAACGAAATTAAATACTCTACAATCTCTTAGCAAATTATCTGAGCAAGAAGAGTGGTATCGAACAAGGACTATTGCTAAATCTGCACTTAGATGCATTGGTATACATTTATTAAAAGAGAAGCAGCAATTAATACGAGATCCTATTGAATGTCAAAAATTAATAAACAAACATTTCCCAGGATTGGTAGAAGCGGCTGGGACGATGATGAACTGTATTAAGCAGCAGGACTATAACAGAGAATCATTTATAAAACACAGTTATTTGCTAATTGAGAGGTTAGTGGAGTCATGAAAAATAGCTCCACTGAGAACATCGTTATTTATCATCATACTGGAAACACTACAAAAATAGTTTCGGAGTTTATTCGTGTCCAACTCCTAAATAACGAGAAAACAGTCACCATATGTAACACTAATATGGAATGTGTGGATAAAGTGAAAGCCGATTTAGGTATCATGATTGTTCCAATATTAGGAGATGTTAGAGTACCAGACAAGGCAGAGGAGTTTCTGCTCACATATCGGCACTTTCCTGAAAAGATGGCGGTATGCGTGATAGGAGACTATGATGTAGATACAGACCAATGTGAAGTTGCTAATGAAATTATCCATTTATTGCAGAGGAAGAATAGTAAAGTTGTAGCACCACCTTTATTGTTAGATAGTCCGTTTATTGATGGTCGTTGCATAGTGAAATGGCTTAATCTAGAATTCTCAGAAGAATATATTCTAAATTTAAGAAGGAAAGAGATGCCGGAATTCAATGATTCTGTTTTAACAAGGATCATTGAACTATTACCTAACACCCCCCGGTATAAAGTCAATAATAGCGGGAAATGTACTATGCTATCCCTAGAAACATGTGATGAATACCCACGAAGCCTGCTAAATGGTCTTTCCTTATCTCAAATGAGAAATCTTGAAGACAATATTAACCAACTTCCTGAACTACAAGATTTACGGTTTCCGTATTCTTCTCTTAAAGAGTGGCCATTTAGCTTTAGCTCGTTTAAACAAATCAAGTCCCTAGATTTAAGGGGGAGCCATTTTTCTTCCTACCGTTTTTTAGAACATTTTACGCACCTAATCAGATTGAATCTTGGGGCTAATAACCTAAAAGAGATACCAGATTCTGTCTTTACATTAATCAATCTCGAAATTTTATTTATCTACAAAAACTTTATTAATGAAATTAGCAGTGATGTCCACCTTCTTAAAGAACTTAGGTGGTTATCCATGTACCGAAACAGGGTAGAGGCATTGCCTAATGAATTATCTGATTTAACTAATCTAGAAATACTAAATATTGGTGCCAACCCAATCCAGCATGTGCCTAATTTATCCTCGGTAAGAAAATTAGTATTGCGCAATTGTAACTTAACCAAACTTCCTTTTGATATTAATCAATTCTCGTCACTAGAAAAGCTAGATTTTTCAAAAAATATGTTTAGAGATTCTTTCTTTAAACACATGACTATCGACATTCAAGTTTGAATGTCGTTTTTGTATTCCTTTCGTTCAGTTTTGTTCTTATTACAAGTGCTATATTAAAATAAAAAATTAGTGATGTCTGATATTCTTTGACAAAAAACGACAAAAAAATTATTGATACTATAGTACTATTTTTAGGTAGGCATTAATAGGAAATTTGGGTGCGTTATACACGGATAGATAAGTTTGAAGGCGTTTGCGATGAAAATTCAAAATAATAAAAACATTTGAGGTGCAGCTATCATGGAAGATTATAGTAATAATATAGAATTATCTATTAGATCAGGAAGTTCCATTATCGAGGTTGTTTCATACGAGTGGCAAAGAGTGCATGGCTTTATCAATAAGGTTTCAAAGGAACTCCAACGTGAATGGATCTTATGGAGCAGAATGTCCGGTCTACAAATATGGGGTGAAAATGGTTTAGAAGAATATCGTTCTAATTGTGGCAGACCAAATGATCCTTTGGATGTACTTGAATATTTTACTAAATCAAATGAAAGGGTCATTTTAATCCTTGAGGACTTTCATCCATTTATGGAAAAAAGTCATGAAGTAAGAAGACAATTACGTGAATTTGTTAGGACCTCTATACATAAGACCATTATTCTCTCTCAGCCATTTAAATATGTACCTGAAGAATTAATTAAGGATATTGAGGTAATTGAAATTGGACTACCTGGAAAAGAAACCATCCTTACGATATTAGAAAAAGTAGTAGAAGAACAAAAAATTGGTGAATATCAGCCATCAGATAAATTAATAGAATCAGCATTAGGCCTGACTGTGATGGAAGCAGAGAGAGCATTTACAAAAGCAGCTATTAAGTATGGCGGTCTGACTGAGGGTGCAATTCCTGTAATTACGTCCGAAAAGGAAAATATCATTAAGAAGAGCGGTCTGCTTGAATATTTTCATCCGGAGGAATCTCTAACTCTATCAAACATCGGGGGATTGGATAATTTAAAGGATTGGATAGAAAAACGAGGAAATGCTTATTCAAAAAGTGCAAGAGAATTTGGATTAAATCTTCCAAAAGGAGTCCTCCTCCTAGGTGTTCCCGGGACAGGAAAAAGCTTAACTGCTAAGGCAATTGCAAAAAGCTGGAACTTTCCACTATTACGATTTGATTTAGGTAAGGTATTCGGGGGAATTGTTGGGGAATCAGAGAGAAATATCCGTGAAGCATTAGATGTGGCAAAAGCCATTTCACCCTGTGTGCTTTGGATTGATGAAATTGAGAAGGGTTTTTCAGGAATACAGGGCTCTGGATCCTCTGACGGAGGAACAACTTCCAGGGTATTTGGAACGTTCTTGACGTGGATGCAAGAAAAAAAGGAGCCCGTTTTTGTTATTGCAACGGCTAACGATATTAGCCTTCTTCCGCCGGAATTACTTCGAAAAGGAAGATTTGATGAAATTTTCTTTGTTGATCTGCCATCAAAAGAAGAAAGAAAGAACATATTTGAAATTCATATAAAAAATAAAAAAAGAAATCCTAACCATTTTTATCTAGACGAATTAGCAGGGAATACTGTTGGATTTTCCGGGGCAGAAATCGAGGAGGCCATTAATGAAGCATTGTTTAATGCCTTTAACAATGGAGAAGAAGTAACCACCGACGATTTATTAATTTCAATTAAGAGAATCTGCCCGTTATCGAAAACGATGTCGGAAACAATTGCAAGCCTTAGAAAATGGGCTGAAGCACGTGCTCGTTTAGCTGGTTCTTCCCATTATGGTGAAGAGAACATTGAAGATAAACAAGTACCTAGATTAAAACAAGAGATTCGTAACCCTTTCATTATTTAGGAGGACCACATGTCACTGCTCTACTACAATGCAATATATGGAAAAATAAACGTTGCTCGTGCCCTTATGGATGCATCACAAAGTAACTTTAAGTTATTCGAGGATTATATAAAACTGGCAATAGACTCACAAAAACGAAAAAAAGTCTCTGCTAGGTGGAGAAGAGTTGAAAACGGCAAGGAAGTTGCCTTTACTCCACAATTTTCTATCATAGAGATTGAACTGGATCATACGATACGTTTTCAATTTCAAAATGCCTGGTATGAAGTTAAAGGGGACTTATCCGCGATTAATGCTAATAACCCACTAATTTTTGTTTCACAGCAAAAATTTGTTCCTATTCCCGAAGCCAATCTGCGCTTTTCGGACGACCGAATGTTTATACAAATCGATGAAAAGCCTTTGGAGAATGAGATTGTTCTTTGGGGATCCACCCAGGTTACTCTAAGTGTATTTACTATTAATGCTCGTCAGATCTCATTAAAGCAAAAGAACAATTCTTCACTTTTTGTGAAACAGGCACATATTGAGGAAACTGAGTCCGGACTTGAAGTTACAGCCTCTCTCAAAGGAAATCTTAATCCACATGAATGCTTGCTATTTAATGGATTTGAAATTAATCATTGGTCTAATTTAACATCTTCCCGTAGTACTATTCTTGATAAGGATGGGAAGGAGCTAAACATTATCCAACAAAATGGCAGTATCTTTTATATTGATGGAATAGTTAAGAAGGATACTACTGAATTGTTTATGAATCAATTTCCAGTGGACTTTAAACAAGTTCAAGCTCCCAGCCCGCAGATTATTCAGGTAAACGGGGTTACTTGTAAGATTGCTAACGAAGAAGGCAAACGGAAGATTTATGATCAATCTATCAGTCTTTCTAGAACCCAACTAGTTTCTAATGCAGAATTTCCAGAATTACTATACCAAATGGAAGTAAGAGAGAAAGAAGATGACAAATTCGGTGTTTGGATTGAACTAATAGATGATACAGACAATGATGACGCCAATTACTCGACTTTTTCACCTGTGGATTATTTTTTTGAGGACGGAGTAACGGAGCTTGAGGAAAGCTCAAAGACTCCGTACCGGAACCGGAAACGCTTTACAATTAAATCTAAGAATACGGACGAAAGGAAACTAAAATTAGCTTCTACAAATTTTAAAAACCCCAGGATTTCGTATGAGGATTTACCTGATGAACTGTTTATTCCAATCAATACGTATCAACTAGAAAAGCAGAGAGAAGCGATTGAGGCGATAAAAAATCGTCCTTTGGTTGAACACCAAAAATTGCTAGGTCTAACAGAAAGAAAAGAACAATCTCATATTACTTGGAAGAGCTTTCAGCCTGCACCGGTCGAGGAATGGATGGTACTAAAGGATTTAACTCGAGAAGGGACAGAGAAACAAAGATCTTTTGTTCAAAAAGCGCTTGCCACGGATGATTTTGTATTACTAGAAGGTCCTCCAGGATCAGGTAAAACGACTGCAATAATTGAACTAATACTGCAACTAATTAGGCGGAAGAAGCGCATCCTATTGTCTGCTTCTACACACGTAGCAATTGATAATGTTTTAGAAAGATTACAATCGCAAAACCTGATGGAAGGAATTCTTCCATTGCGAATTGGCGATGACAATAATATGTCGGATGCTGTAAAGGATTTCTCTATTAATAATATTGAAGGGTCACCCTATAAGGATTTAGTGATTGATTCTGCAAATCTAGTTTGTGGGACCACAATCGGTATCCTGCAGCACCCTCAATTTAAAAATGCAAAAGGGAATGACCAGCCAACAGTTCCAAAGTACGATTATTTAATCATTGATGAGTCTAGTAAGACAACTTTCCAAGAGTTCCTAGTTCCAGCGCTGTACGCCGAACGATGGGTATTGGTTGGAGATGTCCGCCAACTATCACCATACACTGATAGGGAGCACTTAGTGGCGAATTTTGAAACATTTATCACTGAAAACGGGACAAATGTCTTTTCGAAAAATGATCAAAAGGCAAGTCTGTTGTTATTTAAATATGTGTATCAAAGGCAGTCAAAAATGAAATATTGCATCGTTGAAAGCGATGAAATTGTGAAGAGGATGAAAAAGGAACTCCTTACAAGGGGAGAAAATAAGGGTGAAAATGCTGCTATTAGTTCAGTGGCATTTCTACAGGCAAAAATCGAAGCCGATGATGTTAAGGATCATACCTATTTTTATACAGTAACAGAGGAAGAATGTAGAAAAGGCAGCCCTCATTCTTGGATTTTACCAACTGTAGATTGTTTATTAATCAAGCAATCAGAACTTCAGGAGTTAAAAAGATATATACCAGTCAATATGATTGTCTTAAACCGTACTAATTGGGAAAGTGAACCACAATTTTATCGTATGGATGCCTTTTATAATAAAAATGGAACCCCCGGCTATCAAGAACGACCAGGCAGCAGGATGATTAAAGACATTGCTCAAATTGCTCATGCCAATAATGATTATTTAAAAAATAAGCGCTGGTCAGAGGAACTTGTTTGGCGGATGGTGCGTTTATATGAACTCCAATACACTAATAAAACAACCAATTGGTTAGAGACGGATATTCAAAATTTAACTCCTGTATTTAATAGTGATTTTGTATTGAAAAAATATGAAGTGGTAAAAGATATTTCGTTACCGTCCATTCTTGAAAGCTTGAAGGTGGGGGTAGGGAAGCGTAGGGAAAGTGACCGATCCACCGTATTAAATTCCGGGTTTGATCCGCACGTAAGAAAATACCGTTACGAAATATTAGATTACCAGCACCGTATGCATCCGGAAATATCTGAATTCCCACGTCAGCAATTTTATAACGAGGATTCTGCACTTAGGGATTCTAGTATGCTACAAAGAGATTGGTCGTATACTCGGTATAAATCAAGAGATATCTGGATTGATGTTGAGGGGTCAATCGAGAGGAATTACAACCTTTTAGAAGCAAAAAGAGTAATAGAGGAAGTAAAGCACTTTGTAAACTGGGCTAAAAGTAATCCTAAAAATGATGGAACTGAGTGGACAGTAGCCTGTTTAACTTTTTATCGTGGACAAGAGACCAAAATCCGGGAACTCTTAAGGGAGTATACGAAACAGCCAAACAAATATAGCCAGTTTGAAAAGGATAAAATAAAAATTGTCCTATACACAGTAGATAAGTTTCAGGGAAGAGAGGCAGATATAACATTCCTATCGATGGTTCAGACAAATCGTGACGGGTTCATGGATAATCCAAACCGCTTGAATGTTGCCTTAACACGTGCCAAATACCAGCGGGTCGTTATTGGGAAACGGAACTACTTCTTATATCGATCTTCTTCAGATCAATTGAAAAATCTAGCTGCAAAAGCCGCAAAAATGGACTGAGAGAGTGATAGACAATGAAAGTAACATTTGAAAGAGAAGAAAAAGTGGAGGTATTTGATGCGATAGCCACACTGGTTGTTTTCGAGGGGAATCGTGAGGATTTACACTCTATTATGAGAGAAATCAAGATGCATGGTGTCAATTATGAAATATTAAGAGACAAGCTGGAAATAAAAAATGCTGATTATATCATAAAAGGAATCATTCAATATTTAAAACAAAGCGGACTAATTGATGAGCACAATACGATTACCAAGTCCGGCGAAATCTTTCTAAAAGACAAGCAATACCCTAACCTGGAAAGAGGGAAATTTAAGTTTTGGTACATCGATGACCCATTAATCGGTGCGCAGCTGATTCACTTTGAAAGAGCGCGTGAAGGTAGTACGAGATATACAGTAGAATTTTCTAAAGGAAATCTTTTAGAAAGAAAAAGCTTTGAAGGAGTGCTGCGTCAAGAAATTGGCTTATTTCGATTAATGAAATTTGATCGTCAGCTAAACGCAACCATTCTCATTACTGAACAAAGAGAATTACAAACGAAATATACTCTTGAATGGGATATAGATACGAAACGAGAGCAGCATTCCTTAATAACAATCAGCGGTGAAATACGAACTAGGCGGGGAAATGAACGGCCTTTTACGAAAAGAAATATCTCTGTACAAGAGGATTTTGATATAAATGAATTAATTATCAAGATTATTAAAGAAAATCGAGCAAATTTTCATTGGAATCATGACATAGGGGCATTTGAATTTCCTTTGGATAAAGATGTACATGAATCGGATTTACTTAACTTCTCTACTTTTGTCGGAATAACGGATGTGAATACACATTTTGGTACATTTAATCCCACTGTAGTAGAAGATGTACCCATCATGCCAGCCAATCAAACTGATGCAAAGACCTGGTATGAAACTATTATCAGTCATACAGCTAAACAAGACTATATTAATAGAGATGAATTTACTAATGCCCTTAAAGAGACAACGTCAAAAAAAGAGTTTTCCTATTATGCTGATTCTTTACAGGCTATGAAACCAGAGGACTTTATCTTATCATTTAAAAAAGATAAAAAGCAGGTTGAGTATTGGAATCTACAGGCAACGACTGACCTCCAGCCACCAAGCATGAACCAGTATATTATTAGCAGTAAGCATGTTGGTTTTGGCGAGCAATACTCCATGAGGGAAATCGTAAAAATGCTCATTGGTTCAGAGAAACCGGAAAAGCTAGTATTTTCAAGCAAATATTTAAATAATGCTTACCAAACAAAAAAGTTTAATCTATTTGCTGATGCATTTTCTTACTATGGGGTGGATGACATTTTTGTTGTCACAACTGATTATATCAACCTAGGCAATCCTGACTATACAATTGAACTTTTTCAAGAAGTGTATGGATGGGATAGAAAAAACTGGCCGCATGATCGTTACTTTGCCTTTAAAACAGCTAGTAAATGGTTCTATTTTAAAATGACAGCGGAATTGGATCAATGTATGTTTGATACATCGATTCCATTTGATGATTTAACAATTGAAACAACGGGCAAATGGAAGGATATTTCTTTTATACAACTTGAACAAAATATTTTTCCAAGTAGTCTTAAAGAATACGCAGACAAAAAAGAAGGTGTAGCAAGTGGTAACTGAAACTATTCAAGCAAAGATTCTTAAGGAAGGACGTGATTTTACAAGGACTACTATAGAGAACTTATGGCAAGTTCATTCGGGAGAAGAAGAAAATATACAGAAGGTAAACTCCGTCTATAGTCTGAACCAAAAGCTAATTTCCGCTCATCATATGGTGTGCATCATTTCAAACGAGGAACTTCACTTTGAACTGCAAAGAACAATTCAGCAAATCACTGAACGAGGCGTGCGTGTATATTTATTATCGGATAAAAATTATGATATTTATAAAAGTACTATTATTGAAAAATGTTTAATCCGTTTAAATCACCAATTTATTGGGAATATGGTTTTAATTGACCCAATCAGCATGGAAGGCAGAAAAGGTTTTATTAGTACATCTAATTTGTTTTCAAATCAAGACTTTCAACCGTTATTGGAGCTCTCGCAAAAGCAATTAGACGAAGCATATGAATATTTTATTTGGAATTTTTGGAAAGAAGCGGAATTAGAGATTAAGACACAAGAAGATACAGTGAATCCGAGAGAAGTTCTGGAACCGCCTTTTGATTTATTTCCGTTAGTTCGACCGAAATTTCTTAAATATAATAAACAATCGACTACACTTTTAACGGATCAAATACTTGATCAACTTAATGATGCCTCAGGGTCAATTTGTATTGCTTTCGATAACATAACTTCAATACCTGGAATTCAACAGCTTTTACTCATGAAGGCTGAACAGGGAATTGATATTACAATTATTACGAGACCTGAAAAGAGGCAATTTATGTTCTTGCGGTCTATTGTTCAACAAGGTGGAAATGTCTTTGCTTTTAACGCATTAATTAGTCCGTTCATTTTGGTTGACCAAAAGGATGGTCTGTTCTTAACTGATTCATCTCTTGAAAAGCAAACCTTTGGTTTTGTTATGGATTTTTCAGAAGTTTATCAACTCAATAATTTGGTAGAAATGTATAAAAAAATGCCTAAAATGCAGTTATTCCCTTCTATTACAATTGGTGATATTCATTCAGAAAAGGTTTTATTGGAGCAGGAAGCACTTCACTATCAGCAGTCAGAATATTCGATTGTCCAGGATTATTCCGAGGTTAATCTAGGTACTTTTACCGCCGCCAGCTTACGTGACTTGCTGGAGGATAAGGTTAAGCCGGACTTTGCACATAGCGGTATTATCAAAAACGTTTCGTACGTTTGGGAGGCAGCTCCTAAGGTTCGGGACAAGAAGGCCGTTAAGGACCCACTTTATATGGAATGGCATAAAGAAATAGAGAGATATAAAGAATACCTTAACAAAATCAAGCAGGTAGCAAATTATTCTGAGGAAAGAAAGAAGACGTTATCTGAAAAAGCTGAGAAGTCCTTTCAAATGCTGAAGAGGTTTTTCCTTGGGAAATCAATGCTTTCAAAAGAAATCATACGAAATGTTGATGAACAGCTTGCATTATTATCCACTAAAAATATCTATCAAATCGACGAATGCGAGCACCTGGTTATAAAAGCAAATGACTGGTCCAGGCAGATAGAGATTTCAAAAGAAGAGGTTGATAATGAAATTGAAAAGAGTGAGCAGGAAGTAGAATGGCTAACACGTAAGGAGAACATTAACGCCGTAATCCAAGAGTTTAGCGAAAAAATTAAAGAGTTTGATCATGCGATTCAATCTATACAAAATGAAAGCGAAACCGCAAGAGTTGAGCGAAACAATGAGTTGGAGGAGGTTAATAATCAAATAACCGAGGTTCGCCTTCACATCGATCAATTAACTGATGGACACCATGATTTAATTGAATCCATCCAAACAAAAGAGACCTTTGCCAAAATCTTTAAGCACATTGATAAAGGATTACTAGAAATTAAGGCAAAGAAAAAGCATAAAGAAATTAAAAAAGTATATGACAAAATTGTAAGAGAAATTACTACTATTATGGAAGAGGTCGGTAAACAAGACTTGCTCAACACCATAATGGGAAAGTTAGAGGTAAAGGAAGAAGGGAAGGCTCTCTCCTTTATTAAGAAAGAATTTGCAAAGCATCCATTTTTTACATCCATTAATGAGAATGCACCTGACAATACAGAGATATTAGAAGAATTTAATACCTTCAATAGGGAATTATTTCATCTAGAAGAAAAGAAAAGAGAAGTAGAAAAAAGGCTTTCAATCCTTGATTCATCCTTTATTGAAAAAGAAAATAAACTGAACCGGCAAAAAGATGATTTGTTGAATCAAATTAATCGAAAACAGGAAGAATTGAACAAGTTGGGTACAATTTTCACTTTTAAGCCAGCTGATAAAAATAAGGGTGATGATTCATTAAAAGCGATGTTTAAGAAAAACAATGGATCGGGTAAAGGAAGTTCAATTACAAAAGACACCCTTGAAGCATACCAAGGAAGATGGCCTAAGCAAGTGTTGCCAGCTGTAGGAACTCTTTATACTGTTGATAATCAAGTTAAACAATTGGCAATAGCTTTCTGGAAGGAACTTGAGTCAGCTGAAAAAGAATCATTTAGACTTGGAGCTGAATTGGTAGTAGAAAGGATGGATTCGTAAATGGAAGAAGTACAAATTATTCTTACTATTTCCGAGGATGGAGGAATTTCTGCTGAAACAAAAGGTATGAAAGGATCTGTCTGTATGGATGAACTTGAAAAGCTATTCGCCGAAATTGATGAAATAAATTCAGTGACCAAAACAGAAGATTATTACGAGACAGATACGAACTCCACTGTAATGAACAAAATGAATCGGAGCTGGTAAAGTATGAGTGCTAGAATAAAGACTGTTCTCCCATTGTTAGATCATGAATCGATTTGTCGTGCACTGGACTCTATGGGGGAAACTTATAAAAGTAGTGAAAATCAAATTATCATTGAATCCCGCTCATATTATAGGCGCTGTACGCTAACAAAAGGGAATAACGGTAAATATATTTTAGCTGGTGACAGTGATGATTTACCACATAGCTTTAAAAATAGACTGATAATCGAGTATAAGAGGGCTTACAATCAAAAACTAGCAAAAATTCAAGAAGAAATTGCCAGGCAAAAAATGCTTCAGAAACAGCAAGAGGAAAAAGATTATCGAAGAAGGCTGGAAGAAAACAAAAGATTAGAATTGGAAAGAAAAAGATTAGAAGTCGAGCACATGAAAGCTAATGACCGTAGGCAATTAGAAGAGGCTGCTAGAGCCAAAGGTACTGTAAGTGCCGATACCATTCCGGGCAATCAAGCAGACGCCTTTCAAAAGGATACAATTGACGATGCTATAGTAAGATTAGAAGAAGAGAAGCGTAGATTAGAAGAAGAAAAGAAGTTGTACGTCGAAAATCAGAAACAAAAAATTTATGACCGGGCTCGAAAGCTGGGATATTCTGTGACTGAAACAGAGCAAGAAGGAAACATCAAGCTTATGCTAGTAAAACGGACTTATTAAAGTTGGGAAAAACAATGATAAATATATATGACTATGAACCAATGAGTGAAATATATGGTCCCGGGAAACGATTTGTTATTTGGGTGCAAGGCTGTAAACTGCATTGTAAAGGCTGCTGGAATACCCAGATGTGGTCAACGAATCCCAAAACCTTAGTTGCATGGAATGAATTATTTGAAATGATTTCTGAACAAAAGGATATTGAAGGGATTACGTTGATTGGCGGAGAACCCATGCATCAGTCTGACGAGTTAGTTCATCTTTGCGAAAAGGTTAAAGAGCTTGGTTTATCTGTTGTCCTGTTTACTGGCTATGAAATTGATGAATTAAAAAGAGAGAGTGAAATAGCTCTTCTTGCTATGAGCGATATCATCATTGCTGGAAGGTATATAGAGGAACAGCGAAACACATTTCTCCAATGGAGAGGCTCTGAAAATCAGCAAGTGATATTTAATACAGAACGTTACACTGATTATATCCCAAACGATGCCAATTATTGTGAAATAAAATTAAGTGAAGATGGGGAAATGACCATTTCAGGCTTCCCGGATGACCTGCTGGTAGAGGAATTAAAAAAATAATAACAATCCCAACCTAAAAAACTACAACCATCGTAACCAGGAGTTTACTTCTGTGGTACGATGGTTTGTTGTTTTTAGCAGTCGTTAAGGTACTTGATTGAACATTTATTCGAATTTTGACGGCAGCAATTCATGAATATGTCTCTTTGCTATCTGATTTTCTCCAGGAATTATAACCTTCATATCACTGCAGTAATCACTAATTAACTCTCTGCAAACCCCGCATGGGGAAACAACCATTATCTCACTTGATTCTGAGTTGGGACTCGGATGTTTTACAGCAACAATTGTATCAAATTCCTTTTCCCCATTTGTAAGCGCCTGCCCTAAAGCTACCGATTCTGCACAAATGGTAGCTCTTCCTACATTCGCTTTTAAGTGAATTCCTTTGAAAATTAAATTGTTTTTCATCCTTACAGCGCAGGCAACATGATGTTTACCATAATGATAATGTTGTTTAATTAATTCTTTAGCGATTTCAACTAATTCTTCATCTTCCTTTGTTATCATAATTCATTTGCCTCCATAAATTCAAATTTTTTACTATTTATATCCATTTGTTGATTATAATCACATTCATTATACTATTATTTCGCTATAATTTAGATACAAATAATAACAGATCACGAGGCAATATATGAAAATAATAATAAATAATATCGATTTTAGTGGTTCTGTCGTCGATGGTCCAGGTGTTAGGACCGTAGTATATTTGCAGGGCTGTGAACAGTATTGTGTAGATTGTCATAATCCACAAACATGGAATAAAAAAGAAGGGATCACCTACGATATTGAGGAACTAGCCAACTTAATACAGTCTAATAGTTTAACTAAAAAGATTACGATAAGTGGTGGAGAGCCCTTGCTACAACCAAAACAAGTATTGGCTTTATTAAAAGAATTACGGGACTTTAATATCGCTTTATACACGGGTTACAGTTTAAAGGCTGTGCCGAAAGAAATAATTGAAAATATTGATTATTTAAAGGTTGGTCCGTATATAAAAGAACTTAGAAGCAGTACCCTTCCATACATAGGTTCAAGCAATCAAACATTCTATCGGGTTATTAAAGGGGATTTATATGAACTCAATTCAAAACAATAGACGAGTAACAGACAATGCAGCCAAAAGAGACAGTCATGCAGGACTTATTTTTGAAAAAGGAGTTCGACAAGTTAAAAGTTATATATTATCGGATATAAAACCTAATTTAATGGGTTATCATACAAAGGGCTATATCCATATACATGACCTTGAAGGATATGGAAGTACCTATAATTGCTTAACTTTATCAGTAGTTGAAAGCTTTCCCTATGAAAAGCTTGAACATATGTCCAGTACAAAAAAAATCCTGTTTATTCTTCAATATTACCAGCTTTTAATTGGAAATATCGCTAATGAACAAACAGGTGGGATTGCTTTTGCCAACTTTGACCAAGAAATTAGCGATATTTTCACTAGATTATCAATTGAAGCTAATGTACATAATTTAGCTATTCTACAAGACTGTATAGATTCCTTTATCTACTGGATCAATTATTCCGTTACACGTAACAGCAGAGAATGTTATTATGTTTCATTGAATTTAGGGTTGTCAACGACTATTGTTGGTCGACATGTTAACAAGAGTGTATTAGGGGTCTATAAAGATGTGTCTTATATTGAATCTGTCATTCGACCAAATATCATTTTTAAAGTGCATGATAAAATTAATTTCTATCCGGAATCGCCTAATTACGACTTATTAAAATTGTCAATGGAGTGTACAGCCAAGAGGATGAACCCTACGTATATGCTATGCTCAAGTTCACCTTACGTAGATATCGACCCTCGTAATCTTTCCATTGTTGGCTGCAGGACTAGAGTAATAACCGATTTGTTTGGAGAATCGACTTCGATTGGAAGAGGAAATATTGCCAATATCTCAATCAATTTACCTCGAATTGCGCTCGAAGTATCAAGTACATCCTCAGAAGAAGAGAGGTATACACGATTTAAGGAAAGATGGACTGAAATTGCCGATATTACGAAGGAGATATTACTTGATCGCTATCAGCGTACCATTGCTTTACATTCTCAACAATTTCCAGCTAACAATGAATACCAGCCTTGGTGTGTATCTTTTCCAGGGCAAGCTTCTCTTGAGGAGGTTTTTAAGCATGGGACCTTATCCATTGGGTTTATAGGTCTTTCTGAGGCAATAGAAGTTCTGACAGGGCAAAAATACTATGGTTCTGATGACAACTATCAAACTGCAATAGACTTTGTTACCTATATGAGAAATAAAATAAATGAGTACAGTAGGTCGGAAAATTTAAATATGAGTTTGCTAGCAACCTCAGGAGAACACATATCCAGTCGGTTCCATGATATTGATAAGCAGTTGTACGAATCTTCTATCTTTGATAAGGGGTATTACACAAATTCCTTTCATGTTGAAGTGGATTCCCGATTGCATCCATTTAAAAAAATCATGTATGAATGTAAGTTTCATAATCTTTGTAATGGGGGGTCCATTACGTATGTGGAACTTGGTTCTGCGCCACTAGATAATATCGAAGCCCTTTATGACATCATTGATTATGCACATAATGCGGGAATTTTTTATTTAGGGTTTAATTACCCATTAGACATTTGTCGTGAATGCGGTACCAATGGAACATTCGACACATGTAGTGGATGTGACAGTCAAAATATTATGCGAATAAGACGCGTTTCGGGTTACTTAGAAGACCTTAGTTATTTTGGTAAAGGTAAGACATTAGAAGAAAAGAATCGTAAAGTGAACCCAATATAATAGAGAAGGTGTTTATAATATGCATATTGCAATTGAAGGCTTAGATGGAGTCGGTAAAACAACTGTCGCTACCAAAGTGGCAGCAGAACTTGATTTTACATACATTGAAAAACCACTTCAGTATTTATTTGACAATGACGATTCCTTAAGAAACTACAAAAATATTACTAGTAAGATAAATTCAGTTGATGATGGGTTTATGCGTATGTGGTTTTATGCTATGGGGAACATCTTTCTAAATAACCGGAATTATGGAACAAATTTCATAACTGATCGTTATTTTGTTTCAACATTTATTCATAATCAGAACGAGTATTCTGATGAAATTATGAAGGTGTTAATTCGTAAGCTTCATTTACCAGCCTTCACAGTTGTTTTGTATGCGGGTAAAGAAGAAAGAAAAAGACGAATGATAAATCGGAATCCAGAAGATCCCGACCTATTCAAACTTGAAGATACTGAAAAAATGTACCTTGAGATAAAGCAGTTCTTAGATAAGTATGGGTTTAATTATATTTGGGTTGATACAACGGATATTACAATTGACGAAATCGTAAATATCATCATAACTAATGTAAAAGTTAATAATCCTTTTTAGAATTATATAATTATAAATGAACCTAAATTTTGCATTTTAAAATCATCAAACTAATAATATTTCTAATTAAATTCATAGGAAGCAGTGTTGTATAATTACTGATTACTTCACTGCTTTTTCATTTATATATATTTATAGAAATATTTATTTAACGATAGATTCCATTCGGATGAAAATACTCACATCAATTTTTAACCCTATTTAGCACTTTTGCAGTCAAATCCTATATATACTTAATTTTTTGATATGATATACCAATCTTTCTATGTGCCTCATCAGAGAGCATAATTACTTTTTCGGGAATAATAGACCTTTCTGTTAAATCAATAAAACGAATAAATATTGCTTCTGCTGCTTTTATTGAGAGTTGTTGACCAATGATTGATTTTACTAGTGATAAATAATGATTGTCCTGTTTATATAATTCTAATTCGCCAATAAGATCAATTAGCTTACCAAGTACGGGGTCATTCTTCCTTAATATATCTAAATTTGCTCTCATCTCATCACCTTTTTCTAATGTTGTATTTACATTTTATTATAAATTTTGGTATGGCTGCTTAAGGATGGGTATTTTAACAATTTCTTTAAACTGCACCTTAAACAGAAAAATAGAAAAACGAAAACTGCAACGAATTTACTGCTGTTATTTATGTTCCCTGAAATTTGTCTGTTGACTTCTACGCCAGTAGCTTCGCTTTCCACGGGCAGTCATGGGGCAGTGGGTTAGACCGCTAGCCTTGTATCACGTCCTTACCCAGTTTGAAATTTAGTGTTTGACCCCTATTCACTCGATAAAGAGATAGGGTTATTTTTTCGCCCCAATACAGGATAATTCTCCCAACATCTAGAATTGTAGTTAATAGATATATAACTAGATGAGGTGTCAGAATGAATGCTAATACATATCCCGTTAAACATTTATCAATAAGAGTTCCGTGGCATGACAGCGGTTGGAACGGATCCGTGTGTCAGGATCCGACGAAAAATACAAGTTGTTTAAAGTTACGAAGAATTGCGGAAGGAAAAGATACTACTCATGAGTGCACCATTGCTGGTGTCAGTATTGAATCACTTTCAGCAGGACAATGGCCGCCTTGTATCGCAGAAAGAGCAACATTCATGGCGCCATTTGATTTTTTACGCCAAATAACGCATCCCTATTTTAAAAGTTCAAAGGATACACACGGGCATTTGCTGCCGACTTCTTTGCGTTTTCCTGCTTATTCAGCAGCGATTGTTCCCTTTCGCTGGATGTTAAAAGAAAACAAAGAAGCAGTTGAAAAAATCGTTCCTATTGTTCTGGATGAAAGTCGGGAACCTAATTTATCATTTAGGACTGTATGGTGGCAGGAAAAGCGCAATCAAAAACAATTGCTCGATCATTTTGCTAATTTTATTGAAGAAAAGACTTCACTCTGTTTCTTTTACGCAAAGGTAGTTCCTTTGGTCGAAGATCAACCAAGAATTTTAATGGGTGTTGGTAGGGTAAATCACGTTGGTTCCATCACGGAATATGAATCACAAAATCCATCCCAATTGCAGTCGGTCCTTTGGGAGCGGATGGTTCAACATTCTATTCGACCGGATTTTTCTGACGGTTTTCTTTTACCATATCAAGAAATTTTTTCATATGCTGAGCAAAATCCGGATTTTGATATTGAGCCATTTATGGCTTTTGCTCCGACTGAGAAAATCATGGAATATTCCTATGCCTCTGAGCATGTCAGCCATGATACTGCGATTGAGAGTTTACTAGCGCTTGCTGGAGCGTTAGAAAATATTAAGAAGAAATTCGAAGGTCCCTGGGATAAATGTTTGAAGTGGATAGACGAAAGACTTTCGGAAATGTGGAAATTACGTGGTCCTTATCCTGGACTAGGTTCATGCCTAAATACAATTGGGGTATCACTGGGATCTTTCGTTGCCAAGGCACTAGAGCAGCATCTGACGTCTGAAAGTGAAGAGATTTGGCCATTTGTTGAAGCGATGATGGAAAATCCAAACGATTATTTGCCAAATGAGTTGGCCAAAAAAATTACCATGGAAGTTAGAATTATGTGGCGGGGATTGCCAGAAGGAAGGAAAAACTTATTAAAACTCCTTAGTCGAATGGAAATCACCAATGACCAGGCAAAAATGGTTTATGTGAAATCTGTAAGAGAAGATAATGAGATTCAAATTACGGATGAGGAAATCACTGAAAATCCATATAGATTATATGAACGAACTCGATTACATCCGGATGGAATTCCGCTTTCCGCTGTTGATAAAGCAATGGTTCCTAATGAAATTTTAATTTCAAATTATCCATATTTAGAAGCACAAATGTTGCCTTCTAATCATGATTATCGACGTGTAAGGGCCATACTGGTGTATTTGCTGGAGCGTGCGTCAGAGGAAGGGCACACATTATTGCCGCAAACAGCACTATTGCGGGAAATTCACTCCATGTCGATTCCAACCCCATGTGATATTTATGATGATTTATTAAATGCATTGGACAATCAATTTTCAGATGAAATTGATATCGTTCCTCTCGCTGATGGGAAAAAGGCTTACCAATTGACTCGATTAGCAGAATTTAGCTCGTTAATCCGTAAGAAAATCTCAGACCGGGTAAGTGGGAAACGAAATACGATTAACGCAGATTGGGAATCATTATTAACCAATCAGTTAGGGCCTATTAAAGAGGGGCTTTCCCAAACGGAATTGGAATTAGAAAAGAGAGCGAGACAGGAAAAAGCTACTATTTTAAAAGAATTAGCTGATTCCAGGATATCGGTCTTAATTGGTCCTGCGGGGACTGGAAAGACCACTTTGCTGGCCACTTTACTTGATGTCCCAGCTATCGAGGAAGGCGGTGTTTTAATGCTCGCACCAACCGGTAAGGCACGAGTCCGGATGGAGCAAGTTGCAAAAAATGTTTCGGTTACTGCCCGGACCGTTGCGCAACATTTGCTGAGGACAAAACATTTTGATTCGAAAACATTCCGCTACCGGTTACTCCAGAAACCTGGTATTAAAACATCTGAAACGGTGATTGTGGATGAATGTTCGATGTTGACTGAGGAGATGCTAGGTGCCTTATTGGAATCGATAAAGGGAGTTAAACGGCTAATTTTTGTTGGTGATCCCAATCAATTGCCTCCAATTGGCCCAGGGCGTCCGTTTGTTGATATTGTGAACTATTTGAAGCCGGTGGAAGTTGAATCTATTTTTCCAAAAGTCGGCCCAGGGTATGGCCAGTTAACAATCCCTAGGAGACAGATTAATACGAAAGGAGTCCGGGAGGACCTTCGATTGGCTCAATGGTTCAGTAATGTTAACGTCTCTCCAGCAGATGATGATCTCTTTGATGAAGAAAATATATCGAACGATTCGCAGCATTTACGCTTTATCCGTTGGGACCAGGAGGAGGAACTGCCCTCCCTGCTGAAAAATGTGTTACTAGATGAATTAAAACTTAATGGACTGGATGATTTCAAAGGATTTGAGAAATCAATGGGCGGCGTCGAAGGCGAGAAAGGATATATAAATTTTAATAGAAAGGAATCCGTTGAAAAGGTTGAAAATTGGCAGATTTTATCTCCTGTCCGCGCTTCGCAATATGGAGTTACATCCATCAACCGTGAAATTCATCAGTCCTTTAAGTCGCAACGAATTAAGGCAGCAGAGAAAACATTTAATCGTTATTTCACAAAACCAATCGGTAGCGAAAAAATTATTTACGGAGATAAAGTCATCAATACGATCAACCATTCAAGAAAGTATGTATTTCCTGCGGAAGGTGCGATGAATTATATTGCCAACGGTGAAATTGGTTTAGTGATTGGAGAGTTCAAACAGTACGCAAAAAAGGTTTACGTGGAATTCTCCTCACAACAAGGTTACAGTTATCAATTCTTTCCAGGGGATTTTGCTGAAGAAGGGGATCCTAAATTAGAACTAGCCTATGCCTTAACAGTTCATAAAGCACAGGGCAGTGAATTTGGCATCGTTTTTGTTATCGTGCCTAATCCGTGTTCTTTACTTTCGCCGGAGCTTATTTATACAGCTCTCACCCGCCAGCAACAAAAGGTAATTATTTTACACCAAGGGCCAAGAGAGGATTTATTACGGTATTCCTCTAACCAATATTCTGAAAATGCCAGACGTTATACGAATCTATTTGTAGCACCAAACATGATCGAAGTAGGAGGAGGCGCATTTTTGGAGGATCGGTTAATTCACCGGACCACAAATGGTAATTTAGTCCGCTCCAAATCGGAGGTGATTATCGCCGACCTACTTCATGCGAGTGGAGTGGAATACGAGTATGAGCAGCCACTAACATTAAATGGTATTACTAGATATCCTGATTTTACTCTTGAAAACGACGATACCGGTGAAACCTATTATTGGGAACATTGCGGGATGCTCTATGATTCTTCCTATTACGATCGATGGAAGAAAAAGTTGGAGTGGTATAAACAAGGTGGGATATTGCCTCTTGAAAAGGGTGGTACATTAATCATCACTGAGGACAATGAAAATGGAGGAATTGATTCCAGTAAAATCAAAAAGATAATTGAGGATTTATTTGATTAGTCATTTTTGACTCGCTATGGCGGGTCATTTTTTTATATAATTTAACAGGATAATAATCCCAGTTAATCGAATATATTAATAGGTATTTTTATCTAGTTATAAATAAAAACCTTGGATTGCGAGGTAATGAAATGATTGCGGTTACACCAAAGTTTGCTATAGGTGAGAATGTCATCGTTAAATCGACTGGCAAAATTGGAACAATTAATAAAGTGATTCCTTCTAAAAATTCCGTAGGTTATAAAATAACGATCGATGGAAAGATGATTACTTACCCAGAAAAGTTTTTAGAGGGCTATGTCAATCAGGAACAAGAGATTCTAGACAATCTGGTCTTAAATAATTTTGGGAGATATGAAGAGTTTAAGATTTTTAATACGTGGATTCGCTTGAAAAAACCGTTTGAAGGTAATTACTACAGCTATTTAGGCAGTAAGACGATATTTAATCCCTTTCAATTTAAGCCACTAATGAAATTTTTAAATTACCAATCCTCTGAACGGCTTTTCATTGCAGATGAAGTTGGAGTTGGGAAAACGATTGAGACAGGAATTATCTTAACTGAATTGCTTGCAAGAGGAAGAGTGAATAGACGAAAGCCGGTTCTAATTGTCTGTCCGAATATTCTTGGCCCTAAATGGCAGAAGGAAATGAAAGAACGGTTTAATTTAGATTTCATTCTTCATGATAGTAAATCATTACGAACAGCTTTAATCAATGCCAAAAATGGAAGGTTTGCGGACTATGAAATGTTTGGCGTGGTAAGTCTCCAAGTTTTACGGAGTGAAGAGTTTCTTACATTACTCGAGGAATTTGATGCGGATCGGCAAGAGTATCTTTGGTCTTTAGTCATTATTGATGAAGCTCACCATATGAGGAACCAAGGAACAATGAGTAATCGGCTTGGGCATCTGTTAAGTTCGCTTTCGGATATGATGGTCATGCTATCAGCAACACCACTAAATTTACGTGATTCCGACCTTTTTCACTTAATGAATATTTTAAATCCAAGTTTATATCCAGACCCCCAATCATTTGAAGCATTAATCGAACCTGTCAAAGTAATCAATCAAACGAAGAATTATTTACTGCAGAATAGAATAGAAGAATATCCAACAATTCTAAGACTTCTAGAAATATTGGAATCAATTCTAATGGGGAATATTATCCAAAGTCATACAGGGATTCAACTTTTAAAGGAAAGGCTTCAATCAAATCAAAAGTTAATGGTTGAAGAAGTAGTTCAGTTTGAGCGGATTCTATCTTCCTTGAATCCTTTGGAAAATTCCTTCACCCGAACACTTAAGAAAGAGGCATTCAAGCAAAAGGTTGTTCGTGATGTTGTGAAAATTCCCGTCCATTTAACCGAACAAGAAAATAATTTTTACAATGCAGTAATCCAAATGTCCGAGGAATTATTTTTAGCAAAAGGCGGCAACCCTGCTGCGCTTGGTTTTGTAACCAATCTTCCACGAAGGATGGCAGCCAGTTGTATACCAGCTATGCAAGATTACTTACAGTGGAGTCTCCAAACCAATCTCTATCATGGTTCTAATTTTAAGGAATTAGATGATGAAATGGTAGAAGAAAATGTGGA
Source organism: Bacillus sp. AFS006103 (assembly GCA_002559145.1). GTDB lineage: Bacteria > Bacillota > Bacilli > Bacillales > Cytobacillaceae > Neobacillus. The sequence goes on along the minus strand of NTXX01000027.1, from coordinate 10,945 downwards.
TGATGTAGGCGATGACTCCGCAATGCGAACAGCAGCACTCCCAACTTCAATAAAGAAAAAATATGAATATTTGTTAGAGGTAGCTAAACAACTTGGTGAATTTGATAGTAAGTACGAGCAATTTAAGCAGTATATAACCAAACTATTAAACTCAGTTGAGAATTCACAGGTTATTGTCTTTTCCTTTTTCATACGCACGTTGAATTATTTAAAGCGTTGCTTGGAAGAGGACGGTTTCTCCGTCAATCTTATTACCGGAGAGACTCCTCTGGTAGGAAAAAACAAGGGTCAAATAGGAAGGTATGAAATAATTGATCAATTTAAAAATAAGGAATTTCAAATATTACTATCAAGCGATGTGGGGGGAGAAGGCCTTGATTTCCAATTCTGTCAGGCCATGATTAACTATGATTTGCCCTATAATCCAATGAAAGTAGAACAGCGAATTGGGCGTATTGATCGCTTTGGTCAGAAGGCTGAAAAGGTATTTGTTGCAAGTATGTATTTAGCTGGCACTGTAGATGAACGCATTTATGAATTGCTTTATGAGCGGATTGATCTTGTGCATGAAAGTATTGGAATGTTTGAACCTATCCTCAGTAAAAAGCTACTTGATTTTCAAAAGGACATTATATCAGGTGGGTTGACAGAGGAGGAAATTCAAAATCGCTCACGAGACATTTCTCTCGCACTTGAAAAAAGTAAATTGGAATTTAAACAATTTGAAGAACAGCGAAGTGAACTGCTAGGTGATAATGAGTTTCGCAAGCTAATTAATGGATTGGACCAGAAAAATGACTTTCTCAAACCTTCAGACGCAGCCCAATTGACCGAATGGTTCCTTAAAAATAATGGATCTACATATAAACCAATTAACGAGGAGAGCGGTAAGCTTTTAATATCAGCTAATTTGAGGAAGGAACTAGAAACTTTTACGAGATTACCAGGTATGGAAGGATGTATGGCCGAATTGGGGCCTCTTTTAAAAGAACAGTCATTGATAAATGTTATTTTTAATGGTTCTACTGCAAATGATTTCGATTTTTATTTTCTACCGCCAACGGGATATTGGGTAAAGTTTATTCTTCAAACGCTAGAACAGAGAGATGATATCTATCGAGCTTTTTCCTTTCAAACCCATAGGAGTAATACTTTTCTAGAATGTGGAAGGTATGTCATCCCATTGTTTGAAATAGAGGTTGAAGGGTTCAAGGCTGAACATCACTTAGCGATGGTTCCTGTCAACCTTGAAGATGGACAGGTTATGGATGGGAATTTCATTCAAATGTCCCGTCATTTTACTAATTTGCTGGATGAAAACGAAAACATTCCGGAATTCAGTCAAGAAGAATGGGAAACATGGATTGGCCTTGGCCGTTCAGAATTGGAAGAGTACATGAATAATTACGTTGAAAATATTCGTCTCGAGAATGAATCAATCGTTTCAACACGTATTCTCTCCCTCCAAAAAGGTTCTGAAACCAGGAGAGCACGTTTAGCTCAGATGATTGAGGACCATAAAATGCGCAAACAGAGGGAAATATCTGTGACTAGCAAAAATTATCTGCTTTCAGTAGAGGCAAGAATGGAAAACGAAAGAAGACGGACGAATGAGAAAATTAAAACCTTAAAAATCAAGCAAGAAATCTCCTTTTCATTAGGATTAGTTGGGGTAATGTTTTTAGAGGTAATAGAGTGCTAGGGGGGGAAGATTTTGACTGTTGGAAATGATTTCATCCAAAAATATAATCAATTATTTGATGCAATCGAAAAGGCTAAGCCTGGAAATGAGGCGTTAAAATTATTAAATGAACTCCGTTCAAAATTTGATTTAGTCATTCCGGGCTACCGAAATTCATTAACTATCCTTGGTGACACCACCTATGAGGATCGTAAGCATTTCCTTCTTGAACTCATTCAGAATGCAGATGATGCTGTATATAAAGAGGGGAATCCTAGCATTTCTTTTACAATATATAATGATAGTTTGGAAATTTCCTATAATGAAGAGGGATTTACAACAAATGATGTTATTGGGATCACTGACACAGGTGCTTCTACCAAAAAGGCTGATAAGCTATCATCCAATTCTTTTATTGGTGAAAAAGGAATTGGTTTTAAATCTGTCTTTGCCTTAGCAAAAGAAGTCCATATTGAAAGTGGACCTTGGCATTTTAAATTATTAAAAGAAAACTATATTGTTCCCGAATTAACTCATCCTACCGTTCAAAGGTTTACCGAAGGGACCAAATTACGGATATATTTCTCTGATCCTAAAAGTGTCACCATTGTTGCCAATGAATTAGAAAAACTGGTTACCAGACAATTAGAATCGTTTCTTTTTTTGCAAAAATTAAAGACCTTTCACTACAGTGATCACCGAAACGGATTAAAGAAAAATTATCAGCTATGTATTGAGGAAAATGATGAAGCGGATGTATTAAAGGTCGAGGCAACTTCAACTTCCGGGAATACTCACCGTACATATGCACTATATGATGAGGAAATCGAATTTCCAGGACGTCTTGTTGGCTTACGTTGGGAAAGGCTTGGAAGCAAACATTCATTAAAAAGAAAAATGGCAGTTGTGGCACTTGCACAGTCTTCCAACTATTATGATGGGAGCGGCAGATTGTTTTGTTATTTACCAACTGAAATAAAACTGCCAATTCCAGTGTTTCTTCAGCTAGATGGTCATTTAAAAGCGGACCGTGAACGGCTTCATGATCTATCCAATAACAGTTGGAACATATATTTGTTAGAACGTGTTCCAGTATTTTTGAAAAATGCCATCCTTTATTGGCGGGAGGATGATGAAATCAAGAACCGTCTTCCTGATTTTATACCAGACCATCCAGGTGAGGACCAACTCAAACACGTATTTGAACGTTTAATTGAAAACTGTCGGGAAATTCCGTGGGTAAAAACTTTTGAAGGTTGGACAACACCAAAACAAGCTATAATGGCTGATGCTATTTGGTACAAGTGGTTTACTGAATATCCTAATTTAAGATTACAGGTTGAAAAAGTATTAGGGAAAAAATTTGTTGCTCCGGAATGGGTGGGGAACAGTAAGTGGAAACCTAAATGGAAAACGTATGATATTACTAATTTTTCAGCAATGCAATTGGTTGAAATACTGCAATTGGTTTCCCTCCCGGATGGTCTTCTATTAAAAAACGAGAATATTACTCTGTTGTATAAAGTGCTAAAAGAAGCTCATGAAAAACAAAGTTATTACCAAAGAGATTCGTTTAGCGATGGCCTTTATTATGCAAAGATTTTTCCCCTTGAAGGAGGAGGTTTTGGTCCATTAAAGACTCGGAATAATAATTTAGAGAAAGTCTATTGGATGACCGGAAGGACGAAACGAACATCTGGGCTTGAGGGAATAATAGATGTAAAGATAATAAATCCTGAATACACCTTCACCTATCAAGTTGGAACTGACAGTACTACGGAAAGGAAGCAAGAGGCCAATGAGATTAATCGAAGAAATGAACGGATCCGAGATGTTCTTCGATTCATGGACGTCCCAGAATTTAATGATGACCGCCTGCTATCAGAGCTGCAAATTCCTTATCTATTGAAAAGAGAAGAAAAATGGACGAAGGAGGAATTAAAAACAAGGTATCGCATTCTACGTTCGATTTTTGATGTTTATAAAGGAAAACGTAATTATGACGAATCCTATTTAAATCAACTTGCGAGGCTTTCTGATGCTTATGTGCAAGGTTCAAATGGAAAAGTGAAAAAAATACACAAAACGATTTTGCCAGAAAATACACGTAAAAGTAAAGAGGACCATTTATATGCAAGTTCTGGGTTAGATACGCTTCGGCTTCCTGATAGTTGGTTAAAGTTTGATCTGTCAGGTGAAAATAGAGAGGAAAAGCTTGGGGATTATTTAATTCAATTACGTAATTTCCTAGTTGATTGTGGGATTGCGAATGGGCCAAGGTTTTCATTTTCTGAACGCAAGTACAGCACTAATTATGACTTTAATCATAACGAACCTATGTTATATCAGAACTGGGTGAAAAAAAATAAACGTGATTATACAGGTGGAAATGCTGTTGCACTAAAGGAAGTAACTCTAGATTCAGCGACCCTACTGTTGATTAAAAAAGGGAAATCCTCTATTCAAATTGCAGAAGGGTTATATAAAGCGTGGAAAAAGCAGTTTTCAATGAATTTAGATAGTGAGAACTCTTTTTATTATCGATATGATCCGCCACCAGGCTATGTTCGTACGTCATATCTAAGACAAACCTCAAAAAAACTGATTATACCTGATTTAAATTGGGCCGGGTTAGATTCTATCTATGTCCCTTTAACTACAATAGATGGTCGATTAACCAATCCTAATAAGGCCTTCTTTATAAAAAATGTGAGGGGTCTTAACGAAATTTTTAAGTTTATTGACCTCGTGTATGAAAATGAGCATAGTGGGTACCATCCATTTTATTTATCGTCATTATCGGTAAAACCATTGACTATAGAAATGGTGAACCAACTGTGGAGAGAGGTTGCGGAAGTATCATACGAGGATTTAATTAAGGCAATCTATGAGCTTTCTATTATAGAATTTGATCTTTCCGAATTGGTGATTTATGACAAGGTTTCGGAAAGTTTTCGCCCAATTCGACAATTCAAATTAGGTAAATCTGTTTCACCGACGACACCTTATCTTGAATTACAATATGGCCATTACGGGAAATTGCTCGGTGAAAAGCTCAATCTATCAATAGAGTCAGAAGTTACCCCATTATTGGATATTTTAGATAAGTTTTTTTCTGACAAGCAGGATAATGAGTGGTTGCAAACAAATTTTACCCGGCTATTTCAGCAAAGTAGTAATTTACTAGTTAAAGACAAAGGAAAGATCATACAGAGGATTACAGATTTAAGAAAAAAACATAGTGTGGATCATGACATTATCGTTGTTTTTAACAACCAATCTTTATACGAGATGCTTCTTCAGTCAAATCATTTTATCATTCATATCCAATGTGATTCGGTGTCAATGATTCAATTCAAACAGGCTGCTAAAGATCTTGGTTTTTCCTTGTTAGATGATATTGGAATGATAAGTGCAGCTCATCCAGATCGGTTAGATGAGTCCGACGGTAAGTTACTTGAACAAATGTTTGAAAAGTATAATGAAGAGCTTGAAGCTGAAGAATCTGCCAGATTATTGGCTATCCTTGCTGAAATTGGTGGTTTTAAGAATCTAAATACCGCCATCCTAAGAACTAAAGAATTGACTAGGGTAGTCTATGGGGTTCCAATCTCAATTCTGCTTCCTTATTATGATCATACGAAAGTCCACTATTATGTTAGTTTAAATGATTCACTTTCCGAAATTGCTGCCAGGTTATTAAGTACGTTTGGATTTAATACCTATAAAAGTGCCTATCGTGATTTTAAATCATTTTATGAGGAATTGGTTAGGATGGCTCCGGTTCCTAACAAGAAAATTGTAGACAATGTGATAAACTCTCTTAACGATAAGAATGTAACAGAAGAGTTTGAGATTGCGGAACTAAGTGAACATCGAATTCCACACGATAGGGAATTTCAAAATGGTGAGGATTCCCAAAATCTTTTTGAAAACTCTATTAGGGCTAAATCAGTAAGTAAACATTATGCAGCCATTACAGCTGACTCATGGCCAAAAAGTGAAAAAGGTGAAGCTCAAATAAATTTCCCAGAGGTTTCTATTGATGAGGTTTTGGAGCAAATTTCAAATGGGTTGATAAAAGAATCTGAAATCATTGATCTATCCAGCCCGCCATCATGGATTACGGCAATTGATCCGGAAGAGGAAGAACAAATTCGAACTTCAATCGGCAATAATATTGAAAAGGCATTAAAAGAGGGTCCTGAGCAAAGGGAAGTAAAAGAAAGGACTAAAAAAGAAAAGCCTAAAGTTAATATTTTGGATCGATCGGCACAAGAGCCCAAAGAATTCCTCCAGCATCAATATCAAGGACATTGTCAGATTTGTTCCACTCAATTAAAGCTGCCAAATGGTAGATCCTATTTTGAAGTCTATCGCATTCGTGAAAATAATGGGGAAGCATGGTGGAGTAATAATCCGTATAATATCTTATCACTTTGTCCAAATTGCCACGCGCTTGCAAAGCATGGGGGTGAAACGAATTTCAGCTCCATACTAGCCGAAGCAGAACTAATTATTCGGCAAGAAACCTTTGCACAAGAGGTAGAAGCATACCATGGTGATTTCTATCAGATTGATATCGTTCATAACGGTCAGCACAAGCAGATGGTAATAAGTCCGATGCATATTGCGTACTTTACGGCGTTGCTTGAAAAGGTAAGGAATGCAGAGACTGTGGTTAAATAATATATTATAAATGAATGAAAAATAAATTTTATGAGGTCTATCATGTACAAAATACAGGCGAATAAAGCTATAAAAGTGGATGAGGTTACTTTTTCTGAACTTCAAATGCTAGAAAGCGATATAGAAGAATTACTAAGGTCCAATATAGATATGGTTTGTGATGAAGAAGAATCGATGTTAATCGTTGGGCGGCAAGTTAGGAATGTTCAACATGGAAGGAGTGACCTTACGGCGGTTGACAATAAAGGGAATATTGTCTTGATTGAAATCAAAAGAGATCGAAAGGATATTGAATCACGGAAAGAAGCGTTTGAATTTCAAGCAATCCGGTATGCAGCAAGTTATGCGAAAATTGCAGACCCAGAAGATTTGGTTAATAAAATATATGCTCCATATATTGAAAAGTATCGAACCGAATTTGAGCATCCATCTCTGACTAGTTTTGAACTAGGGAACAGAAAGCTTAATGAATTTTTGCAAGTAAATGGGTCAGAAAATAGCTTTAACAAAAATCAAAAGGTAGTTTTAGTAGCATCAGAATTTGATGAGCAAACACTATCAGCTGTCGCTTGGTTAAATAGTAATGGTGTAAATATAAGTTGTTATAAGTTAATCCCATTTAAAATACAGGATGATGTATTTATTAACGTTGAAAAACTGTTACCTTTAGCTGATTATGAGGACTATTATGTAAATTTCTTAGAGAAATCTTCATCTTCAATTAAGAAAACCGGAAAAAAATTGTCGCGTCAACGGTTACCTAAAATTGATTCCTTGCTTGAGTGGGGTGTAGTTCAAGCGGGGGATATTATTATGGCAAAAGATCGTGATAATGAAGCAACACTTTTGAGTAATGGTAATGTAGAGGTGAATGGTGTTGAGCAATCCATGCAAAAATGGCTTAAGGATATATATGGTTGGTCTAGTGTTCAAACCTATGTTTTTGCGATACATAAACAGACAGGGAAATCCTTATCCAAAATCCGTGAAGAGTATATGGACAATCTTGCGGAAGAAATATAGTGGCACAGAAACTTGCAGAGCTAAATGGTAAGAGGTCTTGTAAAGAAGGATAATCTAATAAACTATTATATTTGAGATAGGATGGTATTATGAAGAAATACCTTTCAAAAAAAGAGCGAAAAGTTATTCTTAGTAGACTATCAGACAATCAAAAAAATGCATTATTTTCTGCTGTAAGTACATCATATAAATCATATTTTGCAAATATTCTTGCTGAATTTAAAGGAACTAGAAAATGGACATTTGTTAAATATATTGACCATGAAACTATACAAGATAATGTTAAATGTATGTGTGGTAAAAAGCTAAGGCATGAATTTATTATGCAACATGATGAGAATGGAGAAAAAAGGAGCATTGGTATTGTACATTTACAAGAGGAGTTAAAAATGCCTGATGATATTGCACGTAGGGTATTACGTGGTATACATAGAATTAACTATGATTTAGATGAAATCTTATATAAATGGTATATAGGTTTTGTACCAAATAAGTTTATTAAAAAGTATTGGTCAGAATTACAAATTAAAGAAGAAATACGAATATTAAACTCAGCAGAATTACCTTTATTAGAAAGACACGAAAAAGAGCTTATTAAGCAAATAAAAAATTTAGGAAATGAAAGGAAAACAAATCATAATCCATATACTGATTTAAATATCATAACAAGAAAAATTCTTCTAAATAAAATAGATACAAATGACTATTTTAATAAATTCTGGCCATATATTGAAGGGTATATCAAGAAACGAAATAGTTTCGTTCCATTAACAGTTTTATTTGGGATTCTAGTTACAAGCAGAAAAATACCTAATGATTACTTTCAAGGAAAACAGGTACTATTACCCTATTTTAAACAGTATCTCCTTTCTAAGAATGAACTTATAACTAAAAAAGACAATTTAGACAATATCCGATTTAAGCACAAAAATAATATTAAGATTAAAGATCCAAATAACATTAAACTGGAGATTGAATTCAAAGGATATGATATAAATAACGAATTCAATAAATACCCTGAGATAAACAAGAACACTATATATGAAAGCTTAGAATCAGTAATTTGTTCTGTTAGTTTAGAAGATTTTAACCCTATTATCCGATCCCTTAAAGAAATTAAGAAGAATAAATACTTAGCAATTTTAACATTAAAAGGATATTTAAAGACGGATATCGACTTGCGTAATAGAATAGTAAATACTTTCATCGATGAATGGTATGGTGAAGCTAAATTTAAGATAACGGAAGTTGATTAAGTTAAAATAACCCTATTTAGTTAATAAAAATTGATTTTATTTGTGTCTATGAAGATTAGGGCCAGTCTCCCACTGCGGAAAAGCTATACATCAACTGGGAACTGACCCTTTTTTCCAATTTTCGACTCCATTAGCTGTCCCAAATTTATCCCATGCTTCTACCAACGAAAGATTTTTGTAATAATTAAAACTCCCAAAGCCACATATCTAGAATAGAACCTTATCACCTTCAGATAGTTTTCTAACATTCCATGGTGTAGGCGTCGAAAAGTTCACCTCATGAGGAATTTTGTGGGTAGTAAAATACTTGTACCAGTTTAAATTAGTTTTAGCAACAGCAAACAACATAATCACGCCTAATCAATTTCATAAAAATAAATTAATTTTAAAAGTAATAAAGCAAATTGGGAACTTATTCCCATCCATTTGGTAAATAATAAGTACTATTTTCCTAGGATTAATGTAGCGGTTATTTCAAAAAAATTACATATGTGCTAGAATGTTACTATTATAGCAAATATTTATTTATTGGGGGAATAGTACATATGGCAAAAGAGAAAGTAAAGAAACCGTTCTACAAAAAATGGTGGGTATGGGTATTAGCTATTATCGTAATAGGAATTGCGACTAGTGGTGGTGAGGACGATACTACTACAACAAGTGAACCACCTGTAACGCAAGAGGCTAAAGAGAAACCTAAACAAGAAGCTGCTAAAGAAGTAAAAGAAGAGGCACCTGTCGAGGAAGTTAAGGAAGAACCTGTTAAGGAAGAACCTAAAGAACCTGAAATGTCTATGTCTCAGGAACAAGCAATTTCAAAGGCTAATGACTATCTTGACCTTACAGGCTTCTCAAAAAGTGGACTTATTAAACAACTAGAGTTCGATAAGTTTTCAAATGCTGACGCTACTTTTGCTGTAAATAATATTACAGTAGATTGGAAGGAACAGGCTGAAAAGAAAGCACAAGACTATATCGACTTAACTTCATTTTCTCGTCAGGGCCTTATTGATCAATTAAAGTTTGACGGTTTTACTAATGAAGAGGCGACTTACGGTGTTGATAAAGTAGGTCTTTAAATAAAAAAGGGGTGCCCAAACGGGTGCCCCTTCATTTATGGAAAGCATATTAGAGAACGTTAATGTCTGGGTGCCTGTCACCGCCCGAGTTTAGTAGATTTTTGTCGATATAAAAAAGTGCAGTCACCATTCAACAATTGTGACTGCGTTTTTTTCAATTAGGAATATTATTAATAGAAATGCAAATCCACTTGTAGATATTCCTATAGTATTATTTGGGTAATTGGCTATGAGGTCAGCCCCAATTGAGCTATTGATTTTTAAGCTCTAATTTGTATGCACCACCTGATATAAGTCAGAAATTGTTAAAAACAGTTATGTGATACTTGGGGAGTCATCAGAAATATTAATGATCCCATTATTAAGATATTTTCTAAAAAACACCCGAATAAATGTAATATCTGATCCTTATAAATTTATAATCAAATAATTTGAAGATAGCCCAAGATTAACTTTTGATATGGTTATTCTTGGGCATTTTTTTGCTAAATATAATTTGTATCAGTCGCAGCGGCGCTGTTAAGTAAAATGGGTTATACTAAAACGGAGAAAACAGAGGTAAAAGTGGAGTTTTTATTTATGCTACTTCGCTTGAAGTTGGATCCAGCAAAGCAAACCTTAATTATGGGTTTTTTCGATACCTATTTACAGTTAACAGAAGATGAGGAACAAAAAGTGATAAAAGAGGTGAGAGAAATGAGTGCAAAAGAGGCCGATAAGGTGATGGAAATTATTAATTCCTATGAAAGACGGGGAAGGGAACTTGGAAATCAAGAAGGCCTTGAGAAAGGCAGACAAGAAGGAAAACTGGAAGCAATAAGGATGGTTGCTATAAGGATGAAGGAAAAGGGAAAGCCAATTCAAGAAATTGCTGAAATAACAGGGCTGGAAATAGAAGAGATTGAGCGGCTGTAGGATTGGAATTCTGGTGCCTGCCCCCTATACGGAGAGATATATTACCGTATTGGGGGTCAGGCACTTTTTTTCATTATACTAAAGACTTAAAATGGTCATTCATGATGATTAAGCCCAATGTTTAAGTTTCGAGGTTTTCCCGATTCCTGGGTTGAAGCTGTTGGTTGGGTCGCCTTTTTTGTAGAAATCAACCAGTGATGGTGCGGCTTCATAGAGATGACCGACATTATGCTCCGCTGGATAAATTGCACCGCGCGCATCCAAAAGCCCCAGCATTTTTTCCTTCAAGGCATGCGCATCGA
>NTXX01000026.1 GCA_002559145.1 Bacillus sp. AFS006103 | reverse complement strand
CCGCTGAACAGGGCGCTTGCTCTTTTCTTATAAAATCACTGTTTTTTAGCCATGCTTTCCTGCGCCATTTTGACAAGCTCGCGGACCATGTTACCGCCGAGTCGGCCGCCTACTTTTCCCGCCTGCAGAGAGGTAAGCTGACCGTTGTAACCCTTTTTCAATGGAACGCCCACTTCTTCCGCTGCTTCAAATTTTGCATCCTCAGGGTTGCCGGTATTTGCGACTTTTGCCTTCAAGGCATCTAAGCCATTGCGTGCCTCTGGGACAAGGATTTTATTTCTTCTTCTCGCCATGAAAATTCCTCCTTTATTAGTAGGATTACCTGATTGAAAAAATTAATCAACAATCACTGGAAAAACCCATATTAATCCAGTATAATAACTGGTAACAATTCGGATAAAATCAATGAGAAAGAGAGTAATTATCTAGGATGTAGCAGCGATTCAGGGGTGGTGGGAGCCTGAAACAGAGCAGATAATGAAGCGCACTTTTGAGATGCATGCCTGAAAAGAGAGTAGGGTATGCCGGAGAATCCTCCGTTATGAAAGAAAGCTGGTTCTTAAAGAACAATTAGAGTGGTACCGCGGGAATATGAACTCTCGTCTCTTTTAATAGAGACGGGGGTTTTTTGTTTTTTTTAACAGATAGAAGGAGGTTAAAAAGATGAATTTTAAACAGGAGCTTGCTGCAATCTTATACGACTTGCTTGACCAAGCGATTTCAGCAAAAGAGCTGGAACGGATGATTGAAAAACCTAAGAACCAAGAACTTGGTGACCTTGCTTTTCCTTGTTTTACCTTAGCCAAGCTGAAAAGAAAATCACCCAATCTCATTGCTGAGGAACTAAGGGAGAAGATAAACTCCCCCATTTTTGAAAAAGTAGAAGTGGTGGGAGCCTATCTTAATCTCTTTTTAAACAAAAAGACGGCTTCTGAAAAAGTAGTTCATGACATCATCTCTCAAAAAGAAACGTATGGGGCGCTTACGTTTGGAAACAGTGGCACTGTCACAATAGATATGTCCTCACCCAATATTGCCAAACCTTTTTCGATGGGACATTTGCGTTCAACGGTGATTGGCAATTCGCTTGCATTAATTGTCGAGAAATGTGGTTATAAGCCTATAAAAATCAATCATCTTGGGGACTGGGGAACACAGTTTGGGAAGTTGATCACAGCTTATCAGTTGTGGGGAGATGCAGAAAAGGTCAAACTTAATCCAATCAAGGAACTACTAACTCTTTATATTAAATTTCATAAAGAAGCGGAGTCTAATCCAACCCTTGAGGACCAAGGACGCAGCTGGTTTAAAAGACTTGAGGATGGAGATGAACAAGCATTAGCACTTTGGAAATGGTTTCGAGAGGAGTCATTAAAGGAATTTTCTCGAATCTACCAGCTAATGAACGTTGAATTTGACTCCTATGCAGGCGAAGCCTTTTATAATGACAAGATGGATCGTGTCGTTAAGCTTCTTGAAGAGCAACAGCTATTGGTCGAATCCGAACAGGCGCAGGTGGTGGAGCTTACCGAGGAACAGCTTCCGCCATGCTTGATTAAAAAATCTGATGGGGCAACCCTGTATGCCACCCGTGATTTAGCGGCTGCTCTTTACCGCCAGGAGGAATACCAATTTGTCCAATCCTTATATGTGGTGGGCCATGAACAAAGCCTCCATTTTAAACAGCTAATAGCAGTACTTGGAAAAATGGGATACGATTGGTCGAAACAAATGCACCATATTCCATTTGGATTAATGTTAAAGGATGGTAGGAAAATGTCGACGCGAAAAGGCAAGGTTGTTTTGTTAGAAGAAGTTCTAAACGAATCAATTGCTATGGCTAGACATAGTATTGAAATGAAAAACCCAAACCTTCCAAACAAAGGTGCTGTGGCTAAGCAGGTAGGTGTCGGGGCAGTCATCTTCCATGATTTAAAGAACAATCGAATGAATGATATTGAATTTTCCTTAGAAGAGATGCTTCGCTTTGAGGGTGAGACAGGTCCCTATGTTCAATACACTTACGCCAGGGCATGTTCGATTTTACGAAAGGCGAATGTTAAGGTAGACGGGGGCGCTTTAACCTACGAAAATACTTGGGAAAAGGAATGGAAGGTAACCAGTCTTTTAATGGAATTCGCTCCAGCCATTAAAAGAGCCTGCATGAACTTCGACCCGTCCCAAGTGGCTAAATATATTATTGACGTAGCTCAAGCTTTCAATAAATATTATGCAGACGTAAAAATCCTTGAAGATAATACCGAGCAACAGGGCAGACTAGCACTTGTCTATTCTGTCACGGAGGTTTTAAAGGAAGGCCTGCGATTGTTAGGATTAGAAGCACCGGCAGAAATGTAAGGTTTATCATCTTTCCGACAGAATACCCCCTTCCTCAAGGAATGTGAAGGTCGAAGCCCAATGAGTAGGGAGGGTATGAATGTCGGTTGGAGATAGCCAAAACTTTCCTTTTATGTTATAATAGGAACAAATGTTCTTTTGAGGTGAAATATATGCTTGTAAACAAGGCATTCAAGTTTCGCATCTACCCAAACAAAAAACAAATTGAACTGATTAACAAAACTATTGGCTGTTCAAGATTTGTATACAATTTCTTTCTTGGTAAACAAAAAGAAAAAGATGCTTACTGGTATATCGTCGAAGAAATGAGGCAAAACGGTCAGCTCCAAGCGAATAGCTGGAAAGGAAAATTCTTCAACAAATATGAAACCGTGAAATCACTTCCTGAACTAAAGAAAAATTACTCATTTTTGAAAGAAGTCGATAGTATTGCTTTGCAAAAATCAGTAGAAATTTTAGCTGATTCCTATGTTCGCTTCTACAAAAAGCAAAATAAACAACCTCGATTTAAGTCAAAAAAGAATCCAGTGCAATCTTATACAACAAAGTATACAAACGGAAATATAGCTGTCATAGACAACTACATCAAACTTCCCAAACTAGGGAACGTCCGTTTTGCAAAAAGTCGTGA
>NTXX01000025.1 GCA_002559145.1 Bacillus sp. AFS006103 | reverse complement strand
CAATTATACGGACTTAATCACGAATAATATTAAACTAATGGTGTTCGAAGGCATATTTGTAACAGTTTTCAAATAATCAGCCAGATAACTAAAAACTCCAAATATGGCTGAGTTTAATAAAATGACAGTCACGATGGAAAGCCATATAATAGATTTCTTTAAGACGGAAAATTGTGTACCATAAGAAAGTCTTTTTTCCACTGGCATAGATGGTACAAAAATCACCGTTGCCATAAATACGATGGCATTTACAATCGCAAAAAAGGCCATTGCCATTTCAAACGAAACGGCACTTGAGATAAAACTTGCGATGGGCACGCCGACTACCATACCGGCTGATACTCCTACAAATACTTTAGAAACAGCTTTTGGAGCTTCCTCTTTCCTTACTGATGCAGCAGCTACTGTAAATGCCAATGAACAATAAATAGGATGAAAAAAGGCTGGAATGATACGAGCAATTAATAGAATGGTAAAGTTAGATGTAAATATGGATACAATGTTTCCCACAACGAAAACACCTAGGACAAGTAACATGACCTTCTTTCGATTGATCCCCGAAAACAATAACGGCATCTTTGGACCAGATATAGCGACAACAAGGGCAAAGGCGCTTACCAGCCATCCTGCTTTTGATACACTTATATGAAAGTGATCAGCAATGTCAGGTAATATACCAATAACCCCCATTTCGGTATTTAAGATCCCGAAGACTCCAATGGTTAAGATGACAATCAACAAATTATTTCGTTTACTCAAATAAACAACTCCTATCTTCAATTATGTTCGGTCAATAGATTACTTTAAAAAAAGCAATTAAAAAGGATGTCCCAAAAGCTAGACTTCGGGACATCCTTGATCGTATCTTCAGATTTATCGCTTACACCACTTATATGGTGCTGGTGTCGATCACGAATCGATATTTCACATCTGAAGCTAATACGCGTTCGTAGGCTTCGTCAATTTGGTCAGCAGAAATCACTTCAATTTTCGGAACAATATTATGCTCAGCACAGAAATTTAACATTTCCTGAGTCTCACGGATGCCGCCAATCATAGAGCCTGCAAATGAACGGCGATGACCGATTAGCGAGAATACGTTAAGAGATAACGGTTCCGCTGGCGCGCCGACGTTGACAAGTGTACCATCTAATGCCAACAAAGAAAGGTAAGCACTAATATCAATCTTTGCGCTTACTGTATTGATGATGAGGTCAAATGAACCCGCTAGTTTCTTAAACGTTTCTGAATCGTTTGTGGCATAATAATGGTCAGCGCCGAATTCCAAGCCATCTTCCTTTTTCTTCAATGTTTGTGATAGAACGGTCACCTCGGCACCCATGGCATGAGCAATTTTGACAGCCATATGACCCAGACCGCCCATACCAACAACCGCAACTCTATTCCCTGGACCAGCTCCCCAATGGTTTAATGGAGAATAGGTCGTAATGCCTGCGCAAAGTAATGGTGCTGCGGCGTCAAGCGAGATGTTATCAGGAATTCTGACTACAAAGTCCTCAGTTACGACGATGTGGGTTGAATAGCCTCCTTGAGTAGGCTCACCATATTTGTCAACACCCGCGTAGGTAGGGACATTCCCTTTTAGACAGTACTGTTCTTCCCCTTTACGGCAGTTCTCACATTCACCACAGGAGTCAACCATACAACCGACTCCCACTCGGTCCCCAACCTTATACTTTGTTACTTCTTCTCCTACTTCGATGACAAATCCCGCGATCTCATGTCCAGGTACGAGTGGATAGTTCACAGGTCCCCATTCGCCATGAGCCGTATGTATGTCAGAATGGCATATGCCAGCATACTTAATTTCAATTAGAACATCATGTAGATCAAGGTCACGTCTATTAATTTCAGTAACTCGAAACGGTTTGTCTGGACCGTCGACTGCTCGCGCTTTAGCTGTTATCATTTGTAAAAACCTCCACAATAATTTGATTTTTTAAGAGAATGAACTGGTACTGTTATAGATACATAACTTCCCTTTTTCTCTTGCAAAACTAGAATAAACCCTCTAGTTAACTCTAGGTCAAGCAAAAAGTTTAAATGTAGTAGATCATCCAAAACAGAAAGTAATAGTATACTTTGAAATTTAGCATACTGTATAATAGAATCTTGTCAAAACATAGAGTTAACTCGAAGTCTAATTCAAGAAAAATTAGGAGATGAATTTAGTTGACATATTCTATAAGCGAAGTTGCAAAAGAATTAAATCTTACAGTATATGCCTTACGTTACTACGATAAGGAGGGCCTCATCCCTTTTGTTGATCGGACTCCTAGTGGAACAAGATTATTTAAAGAATCCGATATTGAAGCATTAAAAATTATTCAATGTCTAAAATCAACCGGGATGCCTATTAAAGAAATTAAAGGTTTCATAACCTGGTGTTCTGAGGGCGATTCCACCTTGCAGCAAAGATACGATATGTTCTTGGAGCGAAAAGCAGCTGTAGAAGCACAGTTGGAAGAACTGAATAGGACAATGGAACTTATAAATCATAAATGCAACTATTATATGACTGCATTGGATGCAGGAACGGAAGATATTCATAAAAAAATTAAATAGGGAACTTTTAACATACGAAAAGCCACCTTTCCTTCATATGACGGTAGATTTGAAGGAAGGGTGGCTCTAATTGTATTGCATACGAAAAGAAAACCTTTATTTACTACCAGTATGAATGCTCCCCTATTTCCTTCATGTAAAATCCCCCTAATGAAAGATGGGCATATTTCCACCTTTCGCATCCCCATTACCTCCATCAGACTTTTCTGCTATTGTTCTCCTGTAATTGTTCATATGCTATCCCACAGGTACCAGCGGTTATGATGGCTTTAGTATGTGCTTAATAAAAATTTCTCTTATAAGGACATAAGACTCTGAATATATTAAATATTGGGGTCTTTAAATATAATTAGCTAAGGAGATTATGCCATGAATGGACAGTTAAACAGTGAAGCGGTAAAGGAAGAGAATTCCAATCGTTGGGCAAGAGCAGCCAGGATATTTGGTATTGGTTATATCGCGGCCCTTTTTCCGGGGATAATTTTTGGGCTTCTTTTAAGATTGGTTATGGGTATCATTGCTAATTTTTTCCCTAATATGGCTAGTGGATTTCATTTGTCTGGAACCCTGTTAATCGTATTCCTCGGTATTGCTGTAACCTTAGCAAACAGTATCTGCTACACATTCATTTTTCATCGTTCCAGAAAAAACTGGTTGGTTAAAGGCCTTTTTTTTGGTTTGTTGCTATTAATTGTTTATGGTACTCCTTTGTTTCTTTCCAACCCAAACAATGAATTATTTGGACCACAAGCACCGTTAGGAATAGCCTTATTTTCGGCCTCGTTTTTTATCGGATCCTTCCTTCTTGCCTTAGTGTTTGAGTACATGTCAAAATGGTTCGACCAATCAAAAGGTAGGCTGAGACTTGCCTATTTAAGCTTTGCCATTCTTTCCATGCCCGCCATCCTCGTGCTAGTAAATATGTTTATCGAGATTTTTACCGAAATGCTGCCGAAAATAATAAATTACTAACTTTTCGGTGCCTGAACTTCTAGAAGTTGATAAAATAGGTTAAACATTTGTTAATAGCTCCTTTAACGTTTAAATTAGATTCATAATTAAAGTATTGGTCGTGAATGGATAAGCCCCATGCTTAGGCTCGTTTTCTCTTTAATCATACATTATACCAATGACAACCATCATTTAATGCAGTCAAAAATGTAACCAAATTTGTCCCGATTTTTGTATATGTTTTTAAAATTAAATGGCTCAGTTCACTTTACTGAGCCATTTCTTCTATCACTCACATTTCATTTTATATCAAATAGAGCACCTCCCAGAACAAAAGGTCCTCTATACACACGAATCATTGAACTCCTTGTTATTCTTTTCCGCTAAACTCTAAAATATTTAAACCCTCGGATGCCTCTGGTGCTTCAAAAAATTTAGTAACATGAATAAACACCGCTTCCGTGTCAAAAGCTGCTCTTTCGGGTTGTTCTTTACACCTTTGTGCAATTTGACGTAAGCATTGCTCGTTATTTAGATTAAGGAAAATTAGTTGATGGCTTGCATTGACCTCTGACGCCATATCCAAAAACCACTTTCGCAGTTTTTGAGTGTTAGCTGGAAAATCCATCACTACATCTGTACCGACACTTAATATGTTTTGGACATGCTTTTTAACCAACGGCTTGAGCTGCGCTGAGAATTTTAGATAGTCCTCAAATGATGCAATCTGATTGGGATAAAGAGTTGAAAGCCATTCATCCTCAGACAACAGTACCGCATGTTTATCTATCGCCAATTGTTTTGAGTTAGTTGATTTTCCAGCCCCCATTTTTCCACAGAAAAAGTATAGCGTCCCCCATTGTTTCATATTTTTTAACCCCCCTCTCTTATTTTAGTTTAAACTTTTTACTTCGTTAGTTACGATAGACAATCTCCTCTAATTAATATTTAGACGTTAGATTTATATCCATTTTACTTATTCTACCAATTTTATTTATATTCCTTCTTTAACAAACCTGCCCTGTTACTTCAATAAATGATTGGCAACAGGACGACCAAGTTCCTGAAGTTTTTTAGGTCCAAAATCGATTAGTACAAGTACTAAGATTAATATTAATCCTGGAATCTCAATATTTCACAAAAATCCCCGTTCCTTTTCAAAAATATTAAATTCCTCATACATTTCCTGCTCCCTTTATTCTAAATTCAACTAATCTGTCAAAAGCCAAGGATTAAATTTTGATTAAAATCCAAAATCAAATAGGATTTTATAGTAAAATCATCAAGTGCTTTACTTCCCAGTTAGGAGGCATTTATGAATTCATTTTTTCATTATGTAAAATCTTTATTCTGTCATCCTACCACAAGGTGGATGATGAGATTGTTATTTTATTTTTTAATTCTGTTAGGCTTACTAACAATTTATGGATTTAAAAATTCCGGTACTTTTATTTATAACGAATTTTAGAGGTGACACCATGAATTTTTATTCACAACTACAAAAATGGTCTGAATTATATCCTGAAAAGACCGTTTTTTCATGCGGAAATGAGAGCCTTACCTATAGGCACCTTTATAATATGTCCGAGTCTTTAGCTTATTTTTTAGACAATCTTTTGCTAGATGATTCTACTCCTATTGTGGTTTATGGTCACATGGAACCATTAATGCTTGTTTGTTTTTTAGCATGCGTTAAATCAGGTCATCCATATATTCCGGTTGATACATCTATTCCAGATGAAAGAATTGCAAAAATTATAGAAGATTCTGGAGCTAAAATGATGTTATCACCTATTGATCTGCCTCAAGTAGGTTTGGAACATCTATCCCATCCTTTAAATGGAGATCGTTTACGGGATGCACTTGTAAAGAACCAAGGAAAAACCATTTCTTCCGAGTCATATGTTCTCAATGATGAAAACTTTTATATCATCTATACGTCAGGGAGCACAGGAAATCCAAAAGGTGTCCAAATTTCTTACAACAATTTAATGAGTTTTACTCACTGGATGACGAATGACTTCGGTTTAGCAAACCATCAAGTCTTTTTAAACCAAGCACCTTTTTCGTTTGATTTGTCAGTGATGGATCTGTTCCCTAGTTTATTCTTAGGAGGAACCCTTTGGATGTTGCCCAAAGAGTATGTGGCAGCGCCTAAAGAATTATTTTTATCGCTTGAAAAATCCTCCGCGAATATTTGGACGTCTACTCCATCCTTTGTGGACTATTGCTTATCGGATGAACAGTTTTCAGCATCTATACTCCCTGAATTAACAACATTTTTATTTTGCGGAGAAGTATTACCAAGTGCAACAGCTTTAAAATTGAGAAAGAGGTTCCCAAATGCCACTGTATTCAATACTTATGGTCCTACTGAATGTACAGTAGCAGCAACAAGTATCACTGTGGATGATTCCTTGATTGAAAAGTACGAATCATTGCCAATTGGCATTTCGAAAAAAGATGGCGAAGTTTATATTCTGTCAGAATCACTTGATGAACAACCAGATGGGGAAAAAGGTCAAATTGTTATAACCGGACCTCATGTGAGCAAAGGGTATTTGAATCAACCAGGTTTGACTCGTAAATCATTTTTCGTCCTCAATGGGCAGCCTGCTTATAAAACAGGAGACCTTGGCTATAAAAAAGATGGATTGCTATTTTACGCAGGAAGAATGGATTTCCAAGTGAAAGTGAATGGATACAGAATGGAGCTTGAAGAGATTGAGGCACAACTTTCTTCCCTGCCGTTAGTACAAAACGTTATGATTGTACCTAATTACAAAGACGGGAAATGCGAATTTTTAACAGCAGTGATCGTCCCAGCTTCACATAAATTCGAAAAGGAATTTCAACTTACCAGTCAGTTAAAAAAAGAATTGCGTGCTCTATTACCGCAATACATGGTACCGAGAAAGTTTGTTTATCGCCCAGCTCTTCCCATGACGAATAACGGCAAGGTAGACCGAAAAAGAGTTTTACATGAGGTTACTGCATGACGCCCTATGCAACTTTACTATATTTTATGATTGTTGGCATCTTACTTATCCCTGTCGTAGCAGCGGGATACCGAAAAAAAAGGTTAGGTTGGTATAACGCTCTCGTTACGTTTGTCGTGCTCTTTATGGCATTCGCATCTGACCTTCATCAAGCGTATTCCTTTTTTGCCTATGTCATTTGGGAGATCATCCTTGTTTCCGTTTATATACGGTATCGATCAAAGCATAATTCGTCACTTGTTTTTTATCTTGCTATTTTTCTTTCCATCATCCCTTTATTGTTAATAAAAATCTTGCCTGCCTTCGAATTGAATAACTGGTTTGGATTTTTAGGAATTTCTTATTTAAACTTTAAAAATGTCCAAATGGTAATTGATATTCGAGATGGTTCGTTAACATCTTTGACCATAAAAGAACAACTTTCGTTTTTATTGTTTTTTCCAACCATATCCTCCGGTCCAATCGACCGATACAAACGTTTTAAAAAGGATATAGACACCGTTCCTTCCAGAGAAGAGTATCATGAGCTTCTTTATAAGGGAATTAATAAGATTTTTTTAGGCTTTTTATATAAATTTATTATCGGGTTTCTCATCAATAGTAAATTAATTTCAACACTTTTTATCCAAAACCATACGCTGCTATCCGATATTAGTTATATGTATCTGTACAGTTTATATTTATTTTTTGACTTTGCAGGATACAGCAACTTTGCCATCGGTTTCAGCTATATTATGGGGGTTAAAACACCTGAAAACTTTAATCTTCCCTTTTTGAGCAGAAATATTAAAGACTTTTGGAACCGTTGGCACATGTCACTTTCATTTTGGTTCCGGGATTATGTGTACATGCGATTTGCCTTCATAATGCAAAAGAAAAAGTGGATCAAAAACCGTTTCACCATTTCCTATCTTGGTTACCTGCTTCTCTTTTTATTAATGGGGGTATGGCACGGTCTGGAACTTCACTATATTGTGTATGGGTTATATCATGCTCTTTTAATCATCAGTTTTGATTGGTTTGCACGAAAAAACAAAAAATACTCATTCTGGAAAAAGAATAAATGGACTCATGCAATCTCGATCGTCATCACCTTCCACTTCATTTGCTTTGGATTTTTAATCTTTTCCGGTCGATTATTTTAATATTAGGAGGAATTATCATGTCAGTAAAAGAGACAGTGTTGGATATTTTAGAAGAGATTTGTGATTCGGATATTGTAAGAGAAAATTTAAATATCGATTTATTTGAGGAAGGTCTATTGGATTCGTTCGGAACGGTTTCATTGCTTGTTGAAATTGAAGAACGTTTAGAAATCACAGTGGGGATTTCTGATTTTGTCAGAGAAGAATGGAATACTCCGAATGCAATTATTGGTCAATTGGAGAATCGGTAATGGTCCGCTCCTCCTTTAAACCCTTAATTGTGGCAGTCATCTTATTTTCCATTCTTTTGTTTTTTCCAGCCCAATGGTTACTGCCTTTGATTAATGAGAAGTTGGTGGAGCGAGATGCAGCAGGATTAGACAGCAATATGTTTCAAGGCTATTTAGTTCAACAAAAGATGTTAGAAAATCCTGCCTATTTGCCTATTTATGGTTCTTCTGAATTGGCTCGATTAGACCCTTTTCATCCGTCAAACTATTTTCATGTGAATCCACAGGGCTTCACGCCGTTTTTAGTCGGAACCGGGGGGACTGAGGCACTCATTCACTTTTTAAACTTTTCAGCTCATGCAGATCAGTTAAAAGACAAAAGGATAGTTTTCGTCTTATCACCACAATGGTTTGTGCCTAAAGGCTCGGATGAATCCCACTTTGCACCCAACTTTTCTGTTTTACAAGGATACCAATTTGCGTTAAACCCAAAAGTGAATCACCCATTAGTGACAGAAGGTTCAAAGCGCCTTTTAGCCTTTAGTGTAGTCAAAAGTGATTGGATGCTTTCTTCTCTTTTGGAGGCGAATGTATATCATGATAAATGGCACCAAACCAAAGCCATGGTCATCAAGCCCTTTGCTTATGGTTTTTTACATTTGTTGGAACGAAGAGATTTAATCCTTTCTTTACTAGATGTCCATTTGAAAAAACTTCATCCCAAACTAGCCCTCACACAGAATAAATCATGGGCTGAGCTTGAAGAAGCTGCCACCCAAATGGCTGCAAAAAAAACAACATCCAATCCGTTCTATGTGAATGATTTGTATTATAAAGCCATGTTACAACCTAATTTGGATAAACTTCAAGGGTATAAAAAGGGAGCAAGTTATGCAAAATCTAGACAATATCAAGATCTGCAATTGGTCCTCGATGTACTAAAAGAAGCCCATGCAAAACCTTTATTTGTTTCCGTTCCAGTCAATGGTTACTGGTCAGATTATACCGGTTTTCCAACCAAAGGACGCACGGATTATTATGTGAAGGTTAAAAAACAAATTGAAAAGAACGGATTTCCTATTTTAGATTTATCCGGTCATGAGTACGATAAATATTTCTTTAAAGATACGATCCATCTGGGGTATAAAGGATGGGTATCTGTTGACAAAGGTATTCTACAATTTGAAAAACAAAAATAATACGAAAAAGAAGTCTAATCCCAAACAATCCGTAGAGTATTCCCTAAAGCCAAATAAGATAAATAAAAAAATGCTTGGCAATATGCTAAGCATTTTTTTATGGAATAAGAAAAAAGGATCCCCCACTGTGATTCACCTTGAACTAAAGCACAGTTACTTTAGGTACAATCCTTCACATTATCTTTGAAAAGTTGTATTTGAATCATTTTATTATAAATTAAACTTTTTTTTACAATACTTTCACTCTTCAACTAAACTGCTTCGTTAATAAATTAAGTTTTAGTCCTCTAACTTTTAGTATTCTAGGATAAGTTTTTTCCCTTGTGCAACTTATTTGTATATCCCTTATTTATATAAAACAAGGCAAAAAGATTGCTCTAGACCCACCCGTATTTTACCTGTTATCATTATCTCGTAGCTTTGAGTGGGGGAACTGGAATGGAACAGGAAAAATATAATGATCTTAAATTAGGTGAACGTGGAGCTATTATTAGTATCATTGCCTATATATGTCTTTCAATCTTAAAACTAGTTATTGGATATGTAAGTGATTCCGATGCTTTGCAAGCAGATGGTCTAAATAATACAACCGATATCATCGCTTCTATTGCAGTACTCGTTGGACTTAAGATTTCACAAAGACCCCCTGATAAAAACCATCGATACGGACATTGGAAGAGCGAAACGATTGCTTCTATGGTCGCTTCCTTTATCATGGTAGCGGTGGGTATACAAGTGTTAATGGAAGCGAGTACCTCTATATTTCAAGGAACGAAAGAGTCACCAAATATTATGGCAGCATTTGTTGGTGTTTTTTCAGCGTTCGTTATGTATTTTGTTTATCGTTACAACAAGAACTTAGCTCAGAAGATTCATAGCAAATCTTTAATGGCAGCTGCAAAAGATAACATTTCGGATGCTTGGGTAAGTATAGGAGCAGCCATAGGTATTTTCGGTTCACAATTAAATATGCCTTGGCTAGATAGTGTCACTGCTATTGCTGTCGGACTGTTAATATGTAAAACGGCTTGGGACATCTTTCGAGTAGCATCCCTCGAACTTTCGGACGGATTCGATGAAAATAAAATCCATCTTTATTACGATGTCATCAAAGAATTGGATGGCGTTAAAGGAGTAAAAGAAATTAAAGGTAGAAACTATGGAAATAATGAGGTAATAGATGTTGTTATTCTTGTTAATTCTACGCTGGGTATTAAAGAAGCCCATGATATTGCCACCTTTGTTGAAAAAGTCATGACGAATGAACATGGCGTTTATGATGTTCATGTTCATGTAGAGCCAAATTAAACAATAATTTACATAATTAGATGGTATGAGAATGGATAAGTCCTCGTCATCATTTAAAACAACAACCATCCTACTATTTGACAACCATCCGTTTGATGGTTGTTTTTTTTCGTATCATACATCCTCTAATTGATTTCCGCTAACACCAATCTTATATTTAACTGAACCTAAATTTTAAGTGGTTCTTCGCTTTCTTCTCCTCCAATACCAATATAACTAACCTTTTGCTCTGGTATAACACAGGATAGGTGTTAATTCCCGCCTCAGCAATCTATTTTAAAAAGTCTAAAAATGGGAGTGAGATGTTAGCGATTGTAATAAAACAGAATAGCCTACCATCTGTGCAAGATTAGAAAGAAACAGTAAAAAATACCTATATTAAGTGTAACTCCACGGAGCGTTTGTTGTTGCCAACCCTATAAACCTCTATGATGAAAACAGAGCAGGAGGAGACTTTGATGGATAATAGTAAAGTTGGAGAGCTAATTTATCATTTGCGAAAGGAAAAAGGACTTACCCAGAAACAATTAGCTGATCAAATGAACATTTCTGATCGGACGATTTCAAAATGGGAGCGTGGATACGGCTGCCCAGATGTAACGCTTTTGCCAAGCTTATCAACCCTATTGGGGGTAAATATAGAAAATATTTTAGATGGAAAATTATCGTCGAATGAATTTGTAGGAGGAAACATGAAAAAGTCGAATTATTTTGTCTGTCCGTCTTGTAATAATATTGTATTAGCAACTGGAGATATAAGCCTATCTTGCTGCGGGAGAAAGCTAGAACATTTAGAAGCGAAGAAAGCATCCGATGAAGAAAAGCTATTAATTACAGAAATTGATCATGAATGGTTTGTTTCAAGCGACCATCCAATGACAAAAAATCATTATATATCGTTTATTGCTGTTGCTACGGGTGATCAGGTTCAGATTATTAAACAGTATCCTGAATGGAGTTTACAAACACGTATCCCAAAACGTAAACACGGCAAACTGTTATGGTATGACACCCAATTTGGCTTATATTATCAGCTTTTATAAAATATAAACAGATTTGTCTATAACCTTTTGAAACAAGCTATCATAATATAAAGTAATCCTTTAACTGAAAAAACATTTACAATACCTTTTTCTGATGACAGCGTCTAATGGACGCTTTTTTATTGTTGATGTTCTTGTTGGTATGAGAATTCATAGACGGAGAATTTCCGACTAATGTATTTAGAGGAAGCCTAAGCAGCAAATATAAGCGGAGCTATTCCAACTAACTGCTCCAAATAAGACCAAATCCAAAGAATTGGATCATATAGGCGGAAAAACTCCCCTTATTTTTAAGGAAATATGGGTATTTATCAAAATAAACGGAATTTTCCCGTTTGTTTTTCTGACTTATCATCATTGAGTTACCCTCTATTAATTTCCTTTCCAATGTTTCTGGCAGCACATGGACCAGCAAAACGTGAAACTCTATTATTTAAAAAAACACATTGAATTAGGGATTCAATGTGTTTTTCAGCAGCTTCTCAAAGGAGAAAGATATTTTTTATATTACAGGCTTAACAGCTTTAAATTCGTCAATAGTTTCAGGGGTATTTTTGCCTTCTTTTCCTTTGAAAAGGTCGATATTAACGGTCACATCCATACAGCCAAGGTATTTGCCATTTTCATCACGTACTGCCATGAATTTTTGGTAAATTTGTCCAGTTTCACCTGTGCGTTTTGGGAACCAAAATTCCCATTCGTCGCGTGCTCCTGAACGGAAGTCATTCAACAATTTTTCAACGTGGTGAGCCATTTTTGGGTGAAGCTCAAGCACAGGGCGACCAATCGCTTCTTTACGGCGACCATGCACGCGGTTTGGGTTATTTGAATACCAGCGGAATATATCGTTGGCATCGCAGAAGCCCATTTCAAATGGCAAAAGATTGATGATTGAATCCAAAGTGCTTGCTTTAATCGCACCAGTTTCAAAATTAATCACAGCTTCAGGACTAATTAAATCTGACAATTTTTCTTCAGACATATATAAATCTCCTTTATTAGAAAAAATAATATAAATATTAGTGGGCAAGAAAATCGCCCAGTAATATTATAACCTTTTTATTACTATTAGCCAATTCGTAGATTGCTTCTGCATAATCAATTAAGGAAATGGGGAACTTAATCTTGTTTAACTAAATTAACGGAGGGAATACACCATGAAAAAGAGCCTATTTTTAATTGCAGTCCTTATATTTAGCCTTGATTTAACTGGATGTGCCAGAAATAACGTAAATAAAAATGATCTTGTAAATCGTGACCAAAATGTGACAAGGAACAACATCACCAACGTCAGGGACAATAATGATTATGATAATAGATCTAGAATGAGAGTTGCTGATGATGCAGCTAAAAAAATAGCTGACCTGAAAGAAGTGGACACGGCAAATGTCATTGTTACAGAAAATAATGCATATGTAGCCGTAAAGCTCACGTCTACACCCCGAAATAAGGATACTTATAGTATTGAACATAAGATTTCACAAAGAGTGAAATCAACAGATCGAGATATTGATAACGTTTATGTATCGGAAAACCCTGACTTTTATGATCGCATGAATACATATGCCTCTGATATTCGTAATGGTAGACCAATCTCAGGTTTCTTTAATGAGTTTACTGAAACAATCCGTAGAGTATTCCCTAAAGCCAAATAAGATAAATAAAAGAATGCTTGGCAATATGCTAAGCATTCTTTTATTGAATAAGAAAAAAGGATCCCTACTGTGATTCACCTTGAACTAAAGGACAGTTACTTTAAGGTCAAAAATTATTGGGTCCGAAAGGATTTTCTGGTGGATATTCCTCTAACTTATCAGCTGTCCTTTCATCTGGTGAAGTCGCCCCAGACTTTTTATCAAAATAAATGGCTATTCCAGCCAATATAATGATAGGTGTAAATATATAAATCCATATCATCATAACACCTCCAAACTAACCAACGAATTACAAATATTATATAATAAATTTAACTTTTTTTTACAATACTTTTAAACAAAACTGCCCCGTTACTTCAATAAGAAAAGCCGCCAAAAAAGACAGCTGGATCTTCAACTATTGCACCCGATAGTTTAAGTGTAAAGTTTCACAAACTGGTATTTTACATAGGTATCTTATTAAAGGAATGCTGTACCTATAGCTAAAAATAATTAAAAGCTGCCAAACGGCAGCTCCGTATATTAAACTCATTCCCATAGTCAAATAAGAATCGGTGATTGCTCTTTCATTGTTTTACCAAAACAGACAATTCACCCTCAAAAACTTTTTCCTCTTTATCATTAAAGGTAGATAATAATACAGTAAGAATCCCTGTTTCACGCTTAGTTGCTTTCTTATCAATAACCTTAACAATGAGATGCAATGCATCTTCAGGATACACGGGCTTGATAAATTTAATATTATTCATCCGTGTTCCAGCAATGACATCATCGCCATAATACCCTTCTTCAACCCAAAGCTTAAAAGAGATGGCTAGTGTATGTATTCCAGAAGCAATAATTCCATTAAATCTTCCTTGGTTTGCTTTTTCCTCATCCAAATGCATATATTGAGGGTCAAAGTCACCTGCAAACCTAATAATATCATCTTTTGTTAATTTTAATGATTTAGTTTGGAACACCTGTCCAATTGTAAACCTATCTAATTTCATTCTTACACCTCAAAGTAGTCGTTGTTGTACTTGTTTATTTTAGCACCAAGTATTCAACAATTGAAATTCATTCTTAAAGTCTTCTTTCGCTAACCTGCCCCGTTAGTGGAACTAGAAGAAGGAGCTGCCGCCACAACTCCTTGTTTCGCTCAAGCACCCGTTAGCTTAAGTACAATTCTTCACAATCTCAATCCAATTCGGGAAGATTAATAATATACATCTTTAACACCTTTATTGGCTTTACTGGTTTAAATTTCGTTGACTTAGAATATTCTTTATCTTGGAAATAATACCGATAATCAAATAGAGTAAGCCATTACCCACGATGACTAAGCCTATAAATGCTGCTCCAAAGGCTCCACCTACACCGTCACCGCCCATACTCTTGTCAACCCTAACAAAAGTTGAACCTGAAATAAAAGCGATTATTGGTCCTAGAATAGCAATAATTAAACCAGAACCCCATAAGGGCATTTTGTTTTTTTTGTTTAAAGATATAGCTAGGATATTTAAAACTAAGAGACTAGCTAACAATACACTCCATATTACTCCGTCCCCACTCATATAATCCTCCTAAATCCAAAGTCAGTATTTCATTTATATATTCTCTTTTAAATATTAAAACCTTTTTCAACTCTTAGTGTAATTTTACACAATTTTAACAAATATCACCAATATTGTAAATATTTTCTAAAAGGTCTTCTTAAACAAACCTGCCCCTATAGTTGAATAACAATTTTTCCAGGTTCCCAATGAGTAAAACCGGCAATAATTCCTCTAAAAAAGATAAATATTGGAGGT
>NTXX01000024.1 GCA_002559145.1 Bacillus sp. AFS006103 | reverse complement strand
TAGGACGTTGCCAGGCACATAAAAAAAACAACCAGAAATGGTTGTTTTTTTTGTTATAGGGGATTCCAAAGAACAAAACACCATCGGAAAGCAGGGAAAGTGTCTTTCGAATTGCTTTTTGCGTAGGTATGAGAATTCATAGGCGGAAAATTTCCGTCTATTGTTTATAGAGGAAGCTAAAGCAACTGATATAGGCGGAGATATTCCATTCAGTTATAGAAGAGCCTAACCAATATTTTCTGTATATCAATTTGTAAGTAAAAATGTAGTGAATTTTGCTGAGGTACACTGGCTATTGTACCCCCATTTTAATATACAAATTGCACTACAAATTCTCCTAAATAATTATTGAAATCCCTTTATATCAACAAAAAAAGACCTCCAAATTACGATACAATTTGAAGGTCTTTTTGCATTACATTTTTAATGTTTGCGATAGTTAACAGAATCCTTTACAGAAATGGTTGTTTTTTTTATGCCCAAATTAAATAAGGAGTCAACACAGCAATACTTTTCATCTTTCCTAGGTTTCACAATGACGAGATTTGGAGAAAATCTATAATAGTGAATCGTTGCATCTACATAAAAAATTCAGTATAATTTAGTCAAAGATAGTCAAAGTCAGAGAATGGGGGTGGGAAGATGAGAAACATCTCTGATATTATTGAAAAATATCTTAAACAAGTATTGGAATTAAGTGAAAAGGATCTTGTTGAA
The DNA here is from genome assembly GCA_002559145.1 of Bacillus sp. AFS006103. GTDB lineage: Bacteria > Bacillota > Bacilli > Bacillales > Cytobacillaceae > Neobacillus. Next base: position 59,593 of record NTXX01000024.1, on the reverse strand, counting down.
ATTAAGCGAAGTGAAGTTGCTGATAAATTCCAATGTGTACCCTCTCAAATAAATTATGTGATTAATACCCGTTTTACGATTGAAAGAGGATATATTGTCGAAAGTAAACGGGGCGGCGGCGGATATATACGGATTATGAAAGTTCAATCCCATGACTTGGCCCACTTAATAGATCAATTGCTCGCACTTATTCAAGGCAGGGTTAGTCAAACAAGTGCAGAGGATGTCATATTAAGGCTCATACAAGAAGAAATTATTTCACAGCGGGAAGCGAAAATTATGCTAAGTGTAATCGATCGTTCCGTTCTGTATATTGATCTTCCATACCGAGATGAATTAAGAGCAAGAATGCTTAAAGCGATGTTAACATCTTTAAAATATAAGTAAATTTTTTCTGTGTAAAGAGGTGAAAGTATGATTTGCCAAGAATGTAATCAAAGACCTGCAGCGCTTCATTTTACAAAAATAATCAATGGGGAAAAGACAGAAGTGCATCTGTGTGAAAAGTGTGCTCAGGAAAAGGGCGAAATGTTTATTTTTAATGGGGAATCCGGTTTTACTTTTAATAATTTATTAGCAGGATTATTAAATATTGATCCTAACTTTCAAAAGCCTAGCCAGAGTCCCTTCCATCAAGAGGAAATTCTTCAATGTGACTCTTGCTCAATGACCTTTCCACAGTTTTTAAAAGTGGGACGCTTTGGATGTTCCCATTGTTACGAAGCATTTAAGGAACAACTTAAACCAGTATTAAGGCGACTCCATAGTGGAAACTGGACACATAATGGGAAAATACCAAAAAGAATAGGTGGAGGAATTCATCTACGTAAACAAATTGAGGAATTGAAAAGTATTCTTAAAGATTCAATCAACAATGAAGAATTTGAAAAGGCTGCAGAAATTCGCGATGAAATACGAAACCTGGAGAAGAATTTAGCAGCCAGCCACGAGGGAGGGGAATAACGTGTCGCTCGAACGGTTTCTAAATCAAGCTGTCAGTTCGTGGATGAGCGCAGAAGGACCGGATTCAGATATTGTCCTCAGCTCCCGGATACGCTTGGCTCGCAACTTTGATGAGTATAAGTTTCCAACACTTTTTACCCATGAAGAAGCCAAAATGATTATTGAAAATATGGAATTTATATTAAATCGATCGCCTATAGAAAAGTTTGGCCAAATGGAATTATTAAAAATTGAGGAATTACAGCCGCTTCAGAAAAGGGTACTAGTTGAAAAACATCTAATAAGCCCGCATCTGGCGGAAGATTCACGATATGGGGCAGTTCTATTAACCGAAAATGAAGAAGTTAGTATTATGATTAATGAAGAGGATCATATCCGGATTCAGTGCTTATACCCAGGGTTGCAATTATCGGAAGCATTGGATGCTGCGAATGAAATCGATGATTGGCTTGAGAGTAATGTTCAATACGCATTTGATGAAAAACATGGATATTTAACCAGTTGTCCGACAAACGTGGGAACCGGTCTCCGTGCTTCTGTGATGATGCACTTGCCCGGGTTAATGTTAACACAGCAAATTAATAAAATTATTCCAGCAATTAATCAATTAGGTCTTGTTGTTAGAGGAATTTATGGGGAAGGTAGCGAAGCTTTAGGTAATATATTTCAAATTTCTAATCAAATCACACTTGGGAAATCAGAAGAAGATATTAGTCGTGATCTTAAGGGGGTTGTCAGCCAGCTAATTTCACAAGAAAGGTCGGCACGTGAAGCATTACGCAAAACTTCAAACATACAATTAGAAGATAGGGTTTTCCGATCATTAGGAGTGTTATCTAATAGCCGAATTATTGAATCAAAGGAAGCAGCTAGGTGTTTATCCGATGTTCGGCTTGGAATAGATATGGGTTATATTGATAAAATGCCTAAGACAATCTTAAATGAATTAATGATTTTGACCCAGCCAGGTTTCTTACAGCAATACGCTGGGGGTTCATTAAGGCCATATGAAAGAGACATCAGACGGGCAGCGTTAATTAGGGATCGAATAAAAATGGAGCAAGAAAAATAGGTGGGGAGGAAGAGAATATGATGTTCGGCCGTTTTACTGAAAGAGCGCAGAAGGTTCTAGCTTTAGCACAAGAGGAAGCCATTCGTCTTGGCCATAATAATATTGGAACAGAGCACATTTTATTAGGTTTAACTCGAGAAGGCGAAGGGATAGCAGCAAAGGCCCTTTATGGACTAGGGTTAGGTTCTGAAAAAATTCAAAAAGAAGTAGAAAATTTAATTGGCAAAGGACAGGAAGCTTCTCAAACTATTCACTACACTCCTAGAGCTAAAAAGGTCATTGAATTATCAATGGATGAGGCACGAAAATTAGGACATTCCTATGTCGGCACAGAACATATTCTCCTTGGTTTAATCCGCGAAGGTGAAGGGGTCGCAGCCCGAGTACTAAACAATCTGGGTGTTAGTTTGAATAAGGCAAGACAGCAGGTGCTTCAACTATTGGGAAGTAATGAGTCTGGCGGGCATCAAGGCGGAGCATCAGCTAGTGCCAATACGCCGACACTCGATAGCCTTGCCCGTGATTTAACCTCAATTGCACGTGAAGGAAGCCTTGATCCTGTGATAGGACGTGGAAAGGAAATTCAACGTGTAATAGAAGTGCTAAGCCGTCGGACTAAAAATAACCCGGTATTAATTGGAGAGCCGGGAGTTGGTAAAACAGCAATTGCTGAAGGACTCGCCCAGCAAATTGTTAATAATGAGGTTCCAGAAATTCTTCGCGATAAACGGGTAATGACCCTTGATATGGGTACAGTCGTAGCAGGGACAAAATATCGCGGTGAATTTGAAGATCGTCTAAAAAAAGTTATGGATGAAATTCGCCAAGCCGGGAATATTATTCTTTTCATTGATGAGCTCCACACATTGATTGGTGCTGGTGGTGCAGAAGGGGCTATTGATGCTTCCAATATCTTAAAGCCATCGCTTGCTCGTGGGGAGCTTCAATGTATCGGTGCGACTACTCTCGATGAATATCGCAAATATATTGAAAAAGATGCAGCACTTGAACGACGTTTCCAGCCGATTCGTGTCGATGAACCAACGGCTGAAGAATCGATTCAAATTTTAGAGGGTTTACGTGATCGCTATGAGGCCCATCACCGTGTCTCGATTACGGATGAAGCCATTCAAGCAGCTGTAAAATTATCAGACCGCTATATCTCTGATCGGTTCTTGCCGGATAAAGCGATTGATCTAATCGATGAAGCAGGGTCCAAGGTTCGTCTTCGTTCCTTTACGACTCCACCTAATTTAAAAGAATTAGAAGTGAAGCTTGAGGAAGTTCGAAAAGAAAAAGATTCTGCCGTGCAGAGTCAAGAATTCGAAAAGGCTGCTTCCTTACGGGATACGGAACAGCGTTTGCGTGAACAACTCGAGGAGACAAAGAAGAACTGGAAAGAAAAGCAAGGGAAAGAAAATAATGAAGTAACCGTTGAAGATATTGCCAGTGTTGTTTCCAGCTGGACCGGAGTACCTGTTTCCAAGCTTGCTCAAACAGAAATGACGAAGCTGCTTAATTTAGAGGAAGTTCTTCATTCTCGTGTCATTGGTCAAGAGGAGGCTGTTAAGGCAGTTTCTAAGGCTGTCCGCCGTGCGAGAGCAGGATTAAAAGATCCAAAACGTCCAATTGGTTCCTTCGTTTTCTTAGGACCTACAGGTGTTGGTAAAACGGAATTAGCTCGTGCTCTTGCTGAGGCTATGTTTGGTGATGAGGATGCGATGATTCGAATTGATATGTCCGAGTATATGGAGAAACATTCTACATCCCGTCTGGTTGGTTCACCGCCAGGATATGTCGGCTATGAAGAAGGCGGCCAATTAACAGAAAAGGTTCGCAGAAAGCCATACTCTGTTGTTTTGCTTGATGAAATTGAAAAGGCACACCCAGACGTATTTAATATCCTGCTCCAAGTTCTTGAAGATGGCCGTTTGACAGATTCAAAAGGAAGAACTGTAGATTTCCGTAATACGGTCTTGATTATGACCTCCAATGTTGGTGCTGAAGCGCTCAAACGGAACAAGTATGTCGGCTTTAATATTCAAGATGGCGATCAGGATTATAAAGATATGAAGGGTAAAGTAATGGGAGAATTAAAGAAAGCCTTCCGTCCTGAATTCCTGAATCGTATCGATGAAATTATTGTTTTCCATGCGTTAGAGAGAAAGCATCTTGAAGAAATTGTCACCTTGTTATCAGAGCAGTTAATTAAACGCTTAAAGGAGCAGCATATTTCCTTAGAATTAACAGCTGCGGCAAAGGCAAAAATTTCTGAAGAAGGCTATGATCCAGAGTATGGTGCACGACCACTACGCCGTGCGATTCAAAAGCATATTGAAGACCGGCTTTCTGAAGAACTATTAAAAGGAACATTATTAACAGGTCAGCATGCAGTAATCGATGTAGACAATGGAGAATTCACTGTTCGAACAGCTGAGAAAACAAGTTTGGTCAAATAGAGTGGTAATCAATTAGGCTGTTATACCCATGCAGAGGTACACGTAAATAAAGCAAAATCGTGTACCTCTTTTTTTCGAGAAAAGAAAGAAAGTATATTAATTTCGACTTTGAAAATTGTCCTGCTCCAGGGCGCTTGCGCTTTGAAGTGAAAAAATAAATTAGGTGTGGTAACCTTGAAATAGTCAACAGATTCTGGCTCTAGCGCCCAGCAAATAGCGTCCACGCTATAGGGTGCTTGTGCCTTTTGTTTTTAGAAAAAAAGTATAAGTTTTTGAACTTAGAAAACTATCTGGCTCCAGTGCCCAGCGGCTAGTGGACTTCTGTATGAGAGGATCGAAGAAGAATGGCAAAACGTAAAACAAAGTTTATGTGTCAAGAGTGCGGGTATGAGTCAGCTAAGTGGATGGGTAAATGTCCCGGCTGTGGTGAATGGAATAAGATGGTTGAGGAAGTAGAAGTAACCGGTGCGACTAGAAGAGGTGCTTTTGCTCATTCCCAAAGCGGGTCAGGACTATTAGCTAAACCTATGCCGATTAACTCCATAGAGATGGAAAATGAACCAAGGATTCTAACGGACTTAAATGAATTAAACCGGGTGCTTGGCGGGGGCGTGGTCAAGGGTTCCTTAGTGCTGATTGGCGGAGACCCCGGAATCGGTAAGTCAACACTCCTCTTACAAGTATCTTCCCAACTCGCCAATAAAGGCAATCAGGTTTTATACATATCCGGAGAGGAATCCATGCGACAAACCAAGCTTCGTGCGGAACGATTAGGGATATCCTCTGAAAATCTCCTCGTCTACGCTGAAACGAATCTTGAGGAAATCAACCGAACCATTGATAATTCGAATCCAAGCTTTGTGATCATTGATTCCATTCAGACGGTATTTCATCCAGATGTAACCAGTGCACCGGGAAGTGTTTCACAAGTTCGTGAGTGTACATCGGAATTAATGAGAATCGGGAAGACCAAAGGGATAGCCATTTTTATTGTCGGGCATGTAACCAAGGAAGGCTCGATTGCGGGTCCTCGGTTGCTTGAGCATATGGTGGATACCGTTCTCTATTTTGAAGGGGAAAGACACCATACCTACCGAATTCTAAGGGCAGTTAAAAACCGTTTCGGTTCAACCAATGAAATGGGAATTTTTGAAATGAAAGAATTAGGTCTGGAAGAAGTGGCCAATCCTTCAGAAATATTCTTGGAAGAGCGTTCACGGGGTGCCGCAGGCTCTACGGTAGTGGCATCAATGGAAGGGACAAGGCCGGTCCTCGTTGAAATTCAAGCATTGATATCCCCGACTAGTTTTGGGAACCCAAGAAGAATGGCAACTGGAATCGATCATAACCGTGTGCCTCTATTGATGGCCGTATTAGAAAAACGAGTCGGAATGCTCCTTCAAAATCAGGATGCCTACTTGAAAGTTGCAGGGGGCGTAAAATTAGATGAACCGGCGATTGATCTAGCCATATCTGTGAGTATTGCTTCGAGTTATAAAGATAAACCAACAAGACCAACCGATTGTATTATTGGTGAAGTCGGGTTAACCGGTGAAGTGAGAAGGGTATCTAGGATTGAGCAGCGCGTCCAGGAAGCGGCCAAGCTGGGATTTGAACGGGTCATCTTGCCGGCTAATAATCTTGGCGGCTGGAAGGGACCAAAGGGAATTGAACTCATTGGGGTTTCGAACGTAAGTGAAGCATTAAAAGCAGCGTTGGGAGGGTAGCAGATGGAGAATAAAAAGCTAGGTGAACATACCGTAAGTGAAATTTTACAGTTCCTTGCACCTGGTACACCCATCCGCGAGGGAATCGACAATGTTCTCCGTGCGAACACAGGGGGCCTCATTGTCATTGGATTTAACGAAAAAGTAAAAAGCATCGTTGACGGCGGCTTTGAAATCAATTGTCCATTTTCGCCTAGCTTTTTATATGAATTAGCAAAAATGGACGGTGCCATCATCCTCAACGAATTAGGAAATAAAATTCTCTTTGCCAATGCCCAGCTAGCTCCTGATTCCGATATTCCTTCTTCAGAAACAGGAATGAGGCATCGCACAGCTGAAAGAGTGGCAAAGCAGACCAAAGCTTTAGTCATTGCGATTTCGCAACGGAGAAATGTCATTACACTCTACCAAGGGAATTTCCGCTATGCCTTAAAAGATATTGCTGTTATTTTAACAAAAGCAAATCAAGCGATACAGACACTTGAAAAGTATAAGACGGTATTGGAACAAAGTATTACCAATTTGAGTATTCTCGAGTTTGAGGAGTCAGTTACCTATAACGACTTTTTGCTTGTTCTCCATCGGTTTGAAATGGTCTTAAAGATTAAGAATGAACTGTTAACCTATTTACATGAGTTGGGAACAGAAGGCCGTCTCATTCGGTTGCAATTGAATGAAATACTCACAGATCTAGAAGATGAGACGATGCTCATTATCAAGGATTATGCCTTTGACAGAGACATCAAGGCAAGAGACATGCTCGGAAAAATGCAGGCAATCGCTACAAGCGGTACGATTGAGGATATGGTTCTTTTGAAATTAATGGGATATCTCGGCTATGTGCATCTGGATGAGAATAAAAGTCCGCGTGGCTACCGAATTCTTCATAAAATACCAAGGCTTCCTTCTATCATTATCGAAAATCTAATTAGCAGTTTTGGTGAGCTTTCCAAAATAATCTCTGCATCAGTTGAAGAACTAGATGATGTAGAAGGAATCGGGGAAGTTCGGGCTAAAAAGATCAAAGAAGGCTTTAAATTGATTAAAGAACGGTTATACACCGACCGTCATCTTTAGGGTTAATAAACTTTGGGTTAACGAAAGTAAAAAAAATCCAACCGTTTGACACAAAATTTTTCCAATGTTACCCTAGGGGAGACATCCTAAACCTATTTATTTTAACTAACAAGATAATCTTTTATACGATTTTGTAACTGAAAAATAATCTGGAAATTAAGGTTTCATTTCCATGAAAATGTTTATAATGAGTAGAGGAGGTGAAGGAATGTTAAAACGTATTGTGCAGGCTTGCTTCCTCATTATGGGTGGTACGCTTGGTATTTTATTATTACCGGAATTGTTCAATTTACTTCATATCAATGACATTCCCCTGATTAACAACTCGTATATCACTGCTGTTTTAGGTGCTATTATTTTTTATCTTATTACCTTTTGGGCAGTAGATTATGTCTTTAATTTTATTAAGTGGGCTGAGGATTCTTTAGTAAAGGTTCCTGTGACAGATGTTCTTTTTGGTAGTGTTGGCTTAATATTCGGCCTATTGGTAGCCTTTTTAATCGGCTTTGCCCTTAATGCCGTTCAGGTCCCAATATTAAATGCCGTTGCTCCAATCCTGCTTACCATCTTGTTTGGTTATATGGGCTTTCAGGTTGGATTCAAGAAACGGGATGAGCTCTTAGGTCTTTTTGGGAATCGCAGTAATAAGAAAAAGGGCGCTGATGAAGAAAATGATAAGGAAGTTAATCATCCTTTGAAAATATTAGATACAAGTGTCATCATTGATGGTCGTGTAGCCGATATTTGTCAGACGGGATTTTTGGAAGGTACCATTGTCATTCCTCAATTCGTACTTGAAGAATTACAGCATATTGCCGACTCTTCCGATGTGTTGAAACGAAACCGCGGCCGGAGAGGTTTGGATATCTTAAATCGAATTCAAAAGGAACTCGCCATTAAGGTGGAAATTTATGAGGGAGATTTTGAGGAAATTAGTGAAGTGGACTCAAAGCTCGTTAAATTAGCAAAAATTACAAATGGCATCTTAGTTACGAATGATTTTAACCTGAATAAAGTTTGTGAATTACAAAATGTTTCGGTGCTAAACATCAATGATTTAGCCAATGCCGTCAAGCCTGTAGTCCTGCCTGGTGAGGAATTAACCGTTCAAGTCATTAAAGATGGAAAAGAATATCATCAAGGCGTTGCCTATTTAGATGACGGTACGATGATTGTCGTCGAGGAAGGAAGAGAATATATCGGTAAAAGAATTGAGGTTCTTGTCACGAGTGTTCTTCAGACATCCGCGGGACGTATGATTTTTGCTAAACCCAAATTATTAGAAAAAGCACTATAGATACTAGATAGAGTGGGGTAAATTTTATGACTTACCAAGTCATTCTCCCGGCAGCCGGCCAGGGAAAAAGGATGGGTGCAGGGAAAAATAAGCTTTTGCTGGAGCTAAACGGGATTCCTGTCCTCATTCATACACTTCGGGTGTTTGAGCAGGATGAGGCTTGCAGTGGAATGATTCTTGCCATTCACCCCCAGGATGAACCGGAATTTAAAGTGTTATTAGCCAGGTACAATGTAACGAAAGTAATTACCTTAGTACCAGGCGGCAAAGAACGTCAGGATAGCATTTATAATGCACTTAAATCAGTGGAACCCAATGGAATTATTCTTGTCCATGATGCGGCACGTCCTTTTATCTTAAAAGAACACATCCACCGTTTAGCAGACATAGCTGAAGAAACAGGTGCAGCCATTTTGGGAGTACCGGCAAAAGACACCATCAAAAAGGTAGTTGACGGTGTAGTCGTTGAAACTGTCGAACGTTCAAGCTTGTGGGCTGTTCAAACCCCACAAGCTTTTCGCGTTTTACTTCTTAAGGAAGCGTACGAACAAGCAGAAAAGGATGACTTCCTAGGAACAGATGATGCTAGTTTGGTTGAGCGGCTTAAGTATCCAGTTGCCATGGTAGAGGGAGATTACGATAATATAAAATTAACAACACCAGAAGATTTATTCTTTGCTGAAGCTATACTAGAAAAGCGAAAGCGCCTTGGTCAGGGGCGCTGTAGCTAGACAATTAAGAAAAAGGGGTTTTTAATGATGTTTCGAATTGGTCAGGGCTTTGATGTTCATCAATTAACAGAAGGGCGCCCGTTAATTATAGGTGGAATCACCATACCTTATGAAAAGGGCTTGCTCGGTCATTCAGATGCCGATGTTTTATTACATACTGTTGCTGATGCCTGCCTTGGTGCGATTGGGGAAGGCGACATTGGGAAACACTTTCCGGATACTGATCCAAATTTCAAAGATGCTGACTCGGCTAAGCTGATGGAGCATGTGTGGCAATTGGTAAAGAACAAAGGCTATGAACTTGTTAATGCCGATTGTACGATTATTGCTCAAAAGCCGAAAATGGCACCTTATATTGACCAAATGCGCATAAGGATTGCAGAATTACTTGAGGCAGCACCTGAACAAATCAATGTAAAGGCGACCACAACAGAAAAGCTGGGCTTTACCGGCAGAGGAGAAGGTATTGCTTCCCAGGTAGCTGTTTTGTTAAAAAAGGTTAACATTTAACCTTTTACAGTCAAATGTACAGTGATACAATAGACCTAAAATCAAAAGGTAAGCTGTCTAGCTACAACGCCCAGACGCTTTCGCATTACTAGAATGGAGGCATGAAGATGTCAAACGAAGTTCGTGTAAGATATGCTCCAAGTCCAACGGGACATTTACATATTGGCAACGCCCGTACAGCGTTATTTAATTATTTATTTGCCCGCAATCAAGGCGGGAAATTTATCATCCGTATTGAGGATACCGATAAAAAGCGGAATATTGAAGGCGGCGAAGAAAGCCAGTTAAAATATTTAAAATGGCTTGGCATGGATTGGGATGAGAGTGTCGATGTCGGCGGCGAATACGGCCCGTACCGTCAATCGGAACGAAATGATATGTATGAAACATACTATAATCAATTATTAGCCAATGGACATGCCTATAAATGTTATTGTACGGAAGCAGAGATTGAAGCAGAGCGGGAAGCTCAGTCTGAAAGAGGAGAAACACCTCATTATTCAGGCAAATGCCGTCATTTAACAGATGAACAAAGAAGCCAATTCGAAAGCGAAGGCCGTCAGCCAAGCATCCGTATCCTCGTACCTGAAGGAAAAACCTACACATTTGATGATATGGTAAAGGGAACTGTTTCGTTTGAGTCTGAAGGGATGGGCGATTGGGTCATCATTAAAAAAGATGGTACCCCGACTTATAACTTTGCGGTAACGATTGACGATTATTTAATGAAAATCTCGCATGTGCTTCGTGGCGATGATCATATTTCTAACACACCTAAGCAATTGATGGTCTATGAAGCATTAGGCTGGGAGCCGCCAATATTTGGACATATGACTTTGATTGTCAATGAAAGCCGCAAAAAGTTGAGTAAGCGTGATGAATCTATCATCCAATTTATTGAGCAATATGAAGAACTGGGATATATCCCAGAAGCGTTATTTAACTTTATTACACTGCTTGGCTGGTCGCCAGCAGGTGAAGAAGAAATTTATTCTAAGAATGAGTTTATTGAAATCTTTGATGCGAATCGTTTATCGAAATCTCCGGCACTATTTGATAAGCAAAAGCTGTTGTGGATGAACAACCAATATATGAAAAAAATTGAGCTTAACCGTGTCGTTGATCTGGTCAAGCCCCACTTAATGAAAGCTGGGCGAATCAGTGAAATTATGACTGATGAACAATACCAATGGCTGCAGGGACTTGCCGCTCTTTTACAGGAAAAACTAAGCTATGGCGCTGAAATCGTGGAATTATCAGATATGTTTTTCCGAGAAGATGCCGTCTATGAAGAAGATACGAAAGAGATATTAGCGGGAGAAACCGTTCCAGAAGTGCTAAAGGCGTTTTCTCATGAACTAGATCAGCTTGAAAATTTCCGTGCAGATGGAATTAAGGCAGCTATGAAGGCTGTACAAAAGTCGACGGGCCAAAAGGGCAAAAACCTATTTATGCCAATTCGTGCGGCAGTAACGGGCCAAACACACGGGCCTGACCTTCCACAAGCGATTGAGTTGCTAGGGAAAGATAAAGTTCAAATGAGAATTAGTAAAATAATTAGTTAACATTGTAGAAGAAATGTAATATAGTAAAAGAAAGAAATTTCATACTTCTAAAAGTGTAGAAGAGGATAAGTAAAAAAAAGACGCTTTAAAGAGAAAACCATCACCGGCTGAAAATGGTTTAAGCCTCTCGTTTTTTGAAATGCACCTCTGAGCCCTGTTTTGAAAGGAGTCAACTCCGAGTAGAAATGGGCGGAACCTATCCGTTAACAGGTAGAGTGAGACCAGTTGTAAGCTTCCGTTTTCGAACGAGCTTTACGGTCTAATCAGAGTGGAACCGCGCATAAGCGTCTCTGTCGTTAAGACAGAGGCGTTTTTTTTTTTCTTAGAAAGATGGTTTGAACTTAGAAAGATGTACCAAGGCGCTTACGCTTGATAAAAAGGGGGAGAATGGTAATGTTCAAGAAGTTGAGGGAGGACGTTGAGGTTGTTTTTGAACAAGATCCGGCAGCAAGAAGTCATTTAGAAGTAATCTTGACGTATTCAGGCTTACATGCCATTTGGTCACATCGACTCGCACATGCACTCTTTAATCGGAAATTATTTTTCCTTGCCAGGGTTATATCACAAGTAAGCCGATTTTTTACGGGAATTGAAATACATCCCGGGGCAAAAATAGGCAGAAGATTTTTTATTGACCATGGTATGGGTGTCGTTATAGGGGAAACGTGTGAAATTGGGGATAATGTAACTATATATCAAGGGGTGACCCTTGGTGGAACGGGTAAAGAAAAAGGAAAGCGGCATCCGACGATTAAGGATAATGTTCTGATTGCCACAGGTGCAAAGGTACTAGGTTCAATAACGGTGGGGGAAAACTCCAAAGTTGGCGGCGGCTCGGTTGTATTGAGAGAAGTTCCTCCTAATTCAACGGTAGTTGGGATTCCCGGGAGAGTTGTCATTCAGGATGGAAGAAGAATTACCAGGGACTTGGACCACTGTGACATGCCAGACCCTGTTGCAGACCGCTTTAAAGAAATGCAAAATGATCTGGATAAGTTAATGCATGAACTCGAAGAATTAAAAGGAGAAAGGATAAAAATCAATGGCCATTCAACTTTATAATACACTAACACGCAAGAAGGAAACGTTCGTACCGCTTGAAGAAGGAAAAGTAAAAATGTATGTTTGCGGTCCGACGGTCTATAATTATATTCATATCGGTAATGCCCGTCCGGCGATCGTCTTTGATACGGTTCGACGCTATATGGAATATCGCGGCTATAAGGTACATTATGTTTCTAACTTCACCGATGTTGATGACAAATTGATTCGAGCAGCCAATCAGTTAGGCGAAAGTGTGCCGGCGATTGCTGACAGATTTATTAATGCCTATTATGAAGATGTGACGGCATTAGGCTGCCAGAAGGCGGATGTTCACCCACGGGTAATGGAAAATATGGATATTATCATTGATTTCATCAGTCAATTAGTCGAAAAGGGCTACGCCTATGAATCTGCCGGCGATGTTTATTTCCGGACAAGAAAATTTGATGATTATGGAAAGCTATCGCATCAATCGATTGATGACTTGCAGATAGGGGCAAGAATTGAAGTCGGGGACCGAAAACAAGACGACTTAGACTTTGCTTTATGGAAAGCGGCTAAGGAAGGGGAAATCTACTGGGAGAGCCCATGGGGACTTGGTCGTCCCGGCTGGCATATCGAGTGCTCCGCGATGGCGAAAAAGTATTTGGGCGAAACCATTGATATTCACGCCGGTGGACAGGATTTAACCTTCCCGCATCATGAAAATGAAATTGCTCAGTCAGAAGCTTTGTCAGGAAAGTTATTTTCCCGTTACTGGATGCACAATGGCTATATCAATATTGACAATGAAAAAATGTCTAAATCATTAGGGAATTTTGTCCTTGTTCATGACATTATTAAAAAGCATAATCCGCAAGTGTTACGGTTTTTCATGTTATCAGTTCATTACCGTAATCCGATTAACTATAGCGAGGAATTACTGGAGAGCACGAGAGCAGCATTTGAACGTTTAACAACTTCCTATCAAAACTTAAAGCATCGCAAAGAAGCTAGCACGGACTTAACAGATACAAATCAGGAATGGCTTGAAAAGATTGCAAAATTGCACCAAGAATACATTGAAGCAATGGATGATGATTTTAACACAGCAAAAGCTATTTCTGTTTTATTTGACCTCTCGAAACTAGCTAATTATTATCTTTTAGAAAAAAATACAGCGGTTGAAGTGATTGATGCTTTCACAACACAATTTGAAGAGTTATTCCATGTCTTAGGGCTGACATTTGAAAAAGAAGAAATGCTTGACGAAGAGATCGATGCGCTGATTGAAAAGCGAATCCAGGCTCGGAAAGACCGGAACTTCCAATTGTCTGACCAAATTAGAGACCAGTTAAAAGAAATGAATATTATTTTAGAAGATACACCGCAGGGTACAAGGTGGAAGAGAGGCTAATTCATGCTTGAATATCAAAATACAATCGATGTTAAACAATTGAATAGTCTCGCCCTTGCCTACATGGGTGACGCCATTTATGAAACGTATGTAAGGCGCCACCTCCTCTATAGCGGAAAGGTAAGGCCCAATCAGTTGCATCGGACAGGGACCACTTACGTGTCGGCGAAAGCACAAAGCCGAATTCTTTTTCACATGATCGATGATCAACTGCTTGATGAAGAGGAACTAGCGGTGGTTATGCGCGGTAGAAATGCGAAATCGGGGACTGTACCTAAAAACACGGATGTCCAAACCTATCATTACAGCACAGCTTTTGAAGCATTGATGGGGTATCTATATTTAACTGGTAAAATAGTGCGTTTAGAAGAGCTTATTCAAAGATCATTTTTATTTGTGGATGAAAGAAAGGAGGAACGCTAGATGGAACAAGAATATATTGTTGGTAAAAACCCGGTCATCGAAGCGCTTAAATCAGAAAGGGATATTAATAAAATCTTAATTGCTGAAGGATCGCAGCGAGGCCAAATGCAGCAAATTACTCAATTAGCCAAAGAAGCAAATGTGATTGTTCAATTTGTACCAAAGAAAAAAATTGATCAAATTGCTGATGAAAATCATCAAGGGGTTCTCGCTTATGTGGCTGCTTATCAATATGCGGAAATGGATGACTTGTTTGCCGCAGCAGAAAAGAAAAACGAATCGCCCTTCTTTTTGTTATTGGATGAAATTGAAGACCCTCATAACCTAGGGTCCATCATGAGAACGGCAGATTCCGTGGGGGCTCATGGTATCATTATCCCGAAGCGGCGCGCTGTTGGGCTAACCGCAACAGTCGCTAAAGCTTCAACAGGTGCGATTGAATATATCCCTGTTGTTCGTGTTACGAATATGGCAAGAACCATCGATGAATTGAAAGAGCGGGGTATTTGGATTGCGGGAACTGATGCAAAAGGGAAAGATGATTACCGCCAATTAGACGGAACCCTGCCACTAGGCTTGGTTATTGGCAGTGAAGGAAAAGGAATGGGAAGGCTGATACGTGATAAATGCGATTTTCTCATTCATTTGCCGATGGTTGGTAAAGTAACCTCTCTAAATGCCTCTGTTGCTGCTGCCTTACTGATGTATGAGGTATATCGAAAACGACACACACTTGAGGGATAGTAATGGATATCCTGCTTGTCGACGGATATAACATTATCGGGGCCTGGCCAGAACTAAGAGCGTTAAAGGAACACGATTTACCTGCAGCACGTGACCGTTTAGTAGAGAGAATGGCTGAATACCAGGCCTATTCCGGTTTTCGTGTGATTGTTGTATTTGACGCCTATTATGTACAAGGGACGGAAAAAAAGTATAGAAATCATAAGATAGAAGTTATTTTTACAAAAGAAAACGAGACGGCAGATGAGCGGATTGAAAAGTTGGCAATCAGTCTGAGTAATCGAAAAACGCAAGTCCATGTGGCGACTTCCGATTTTACAGAGCAATGGGCCATTTTTGGACAAGGCGCATTAAGGAAGTCGGCCCGTGAATTGCTGATTGAAATGTCTTCCATTGAAAAAGGGATCGAAAAGAAAGTCAAAACCATTCAAGAAAAAAGGCCCGCTTCCAAAATAAAGATAAGTGATGAAATGGCAGAAATTTTTGAAAAATGGCGCAGAGGACAAAAGTGAACGTGGACTAATAAATAGTTGTCATGTATACTATTACTAACTATGCTTGTTCGGTGGAGGGGATCGACTTTGAGTACGGACTTCGGAACTAAGATTAACCAGCAATTTCTTCTAATGGATGACGAAGGAATTGTTGATTTAGTGCACCATGGTGATAGTGAAGCATTGGATTATTTAATCCACAAATATCGTAACTTTGTACGTGCAAAAGCAAGGTCTTATTTTCTAATTGGTGCGGACAAAGAAGATATTGTCCAAGAAGGTATGATCGGACTGTATAAAGCCATTCGTGACTTTCGCGAGGACAAACTTACCTCCTTTAAGGCATTTGCTGAGTTATGTATCACTCGTCAAATCATTACAGCCATTAAGACGGCCACACGCCAAAAGCATATCCCGTTAAATTCTTACGTTTCATTGGACAAGCCTATTTATGATGAAGAATCAGACCGAACATTGATGGATGTTTTGTCAGGGACAAAGGTTCTTGACCCTGAGGAACTGATTATTAATCAAGAAGAGTTTGACCATATCGAAGTGAAAATGACTGAATTACTAAGTGACCTGGAAAGAAAGGTATTAGCCCTCTATTTAGATGGGCAATCCTACCAAGAAATCTCAGAAGAGCTTAATCGTCATGTGAAGTCGATTGATAATGCCCTTCAGCGCGTAAAAAGAAAGCTGGAGCGGTATTTAGAACTCCGTGAATTTTCACTTTAAGAGTAAGCGCTATCTAAATATGTCATATAATTGAACCAATCACGGGAGTCATTGACAATAATTAGGACTCATGTTACATTCTAAAAGATAAAGTAGAAAATTGGGTAAAGGTGTCGAATATGAGTAGAAAAGTAATCCTTTCCTGTTCTGTTTGCAGCTCGCGGAATTATTCAACTATCAGCAAACAGACACAAACAGAGAGATTAGAATTGAAAAAATTCTGTAAAACCTGTACCACCCATACCATTCATAGAGAAACAAAATAATCTATAGATTTTCGTTGTTATTTTTAGATTTTGGGGGTTACTTAACATGCAACGCATAAAGAAGTTCTTCAGTGAAATTTTCCGTGAGATGAGAAAAGTTAGCTGGCCAAAACGTGGGGAACTAACGCGCTCTACAATTACTGTATTATCGACTGTTGTTTTTTTTGCAGCGTTCTTTGCGGTTCTAGATTTAGGAATTTCAAAATTGATTCGCTTAATTCTTGAATAATAAATCAACTTTCATGGTATAATGGTGATTAATAAAGGAATTTTTATCTAAAGCCCGTTTCACGGGTTTTTTATTTGCTTAAAAAATAGTCTTTGAATAAATGTAGGGAGGGACGGACGTTCTAGTCCTCTTAAATGGAAAAAAATTGGTATGTTTTGCATACTTACTCGGGTTATGAAAATAAGGTAAAAGCTAATTTAGAAAAACGAGTTGAATCAATGGGTATGACCGATAAGATTTTTCGGGTGGTTGTTCCTGAAGAAGAAGAAACAGAAATCAAAAACGGTAAGTCGAAGGTAGTCAAGCGTAAAGTGTTCCCTGGCTATGTATTAGTTGAAATTGTGATGACAGACGATTCCTGGTATGTGGTTCGTAACACTCCTGGAGTAACCGGGTTTGTTGGTTCATCAGGTGGTGGCTCAAAACCTACTCCATTGCTTCCTGAAGAAGTGGTTGTGATCCTGAAGAGAATGGGTATGACGGAAAAACGTGTCGATGCTAATTATGAGTTAGGTGAAACGGTCCGCGTGAAGGAAGGTCCATTTGCCAACTTTACTGGTACGGTTGAAGAAATGGATAAGGATCGCTCGAAACTGAAGGTTCTTGTCAATATGTTTGGTCGTGACACCCCGGTAGAACTGGATTTCACCCAAATTGAGAAGCTGGATTAAGGAAGCTTAAGAGCCCTTTTTATGGCATTGATTAAAGAAAAATAATCTTATATTGTAAAAAAACTTGAAATCATTTTTAAAAAGTGGTAATATTTCATAGGTCAGTATGTCTCCATGTGAGACAAGACTTATGTTAAGTTCTTTATGATCAATAGATAAAGACAGATGCCTGAGTGGGAGGATTCTGAAAAGATTCCTATTACCACATCACGGACTTTAAGGAGGTGTGTCTCGTGGCTAAAAAAGTAATTAAAGTCGTTAAGTTACAAATCCCTGCTGGGAAAGCAAACCCTGCGCCACCAGTTGGTCCTGCATTAGGTCAAGCCGGTGTTAATATCATGGGATTCTGTAAAGAATTTAACGCTCGTACAGCTGATCAAGCTGGTTTGATCATTCCTGTTGAAATCACGGTTTTTGAAGACCGTTCATTTACATTTATTACGAAAACTCCTCCTGCTGCCGTTTTATTGAAAGTAGCAGCTGGAATTCAGTCAGGTTCTGGTGAACCTAACCGTAATAAGGTAGCAACAGTAAAGCGTGATACAGTACGCGAGATTGCGGAACAAAAAATGCCTGACCTAAACGCAGCTAGCGTTGAAGCGGCAATGCGCATGGTCGAAGGTACTGCACGCAGCATGGGTATTGTCATCGAAGACTAATTCATGTTGAACTGTTTGGTGTAATGAAGGGGGTTGCGACGCTGATATTTCTCACTCGCAACCTTTATTCGTGGGAGGTTATTCCGCTAAAACCACAATCTAGGAGGAAATTAAAATGGCTAAAAAAGGTAAAAAGTATTTAGAAGCTTCAAAGCTTGTAGATCGCCTAAAAGCATACCCGATTGCAGAAGCAATTGATCTTGCTAAAAAAACAAACTTCACTAAATTTGATGCAACTCTAGAAGTAGCATTTCGTTTAGGTGTAGACCCTAAGAAAGCTGACCAACAAATCCGTGGTGCAGTCGTGCTTCCAAACGGAACTGGTAAAACGCAACGCGTTCTAGTTTTCGCTAAGGGTGAAAAAGTTAAAGAAGCAGAAGCAGCTGGAGCTGATTATGTAGGTGATGCAGAGTATATCAACAAAATCCAACAAGGTTGGTTTGAATTTGATGTAATCGTAGCAACTCCTGATATGATGGGTGAAGTTGGTAAGCTTGGTCGTGTCTTAGGACCAAAAGGTTTAATGCCAAACCCTAAAACTGGTACAGTTACATTTGATGTAACTCGTGCGATTAATGAAATTAAAGCTGGTAAAGTTGAATACCGTGTAGACAAGTCTGGTAACATTCATGTTCCTATCGGTAAAGCATCTTTCGAAAACGAAAAGCTTGTTGAAAACTTCAACACTATCTTTGAAACTATGGTAAAAGTGAAGCCATCTGCTGCAAAAGGTACTTACATGAAGAACGTAACTGTTGCTTCTACAATGGGACCTGGCGTGAAAGTTGACCCTTCATCAGTAACAGTTAAGTAAATTTTCCCAATTGACAATCTAGAATAGATTTTATATAATCTATTTTGTTGTTTAAAATAAAAACATTTGTACTGAAGACAGCAGGTGCGTTTCGACGCTTAATTCCCTGCCGAGGTAATGCGATAGAATTGGCTGAACTTATTCAGCTGTTGTATGCTGCCTCCATGTCACCGATTGATATGGAGGCTTTAATTTGCCTGGTATGAATGTAGATAATCTACAGGAGGTGTAAAGATGAGCAGTGTAATCGAATTAAAGAAACAAGTCGTTGATGAAATTACTGATAAGTTAAAGAAGAGCGTTTCAACAGTTGTTGTTGATTATCGTGGTCTATCAGTTGCGGAAGTAACTGAACTTCGTAAACAACTTCGTGAAGCAGGCGTTGAATTCAAAGTTTACAAAAACTCAATGGTTCGCCGCGCGGCTGAAGCTGCTGAACTTGCTGGCTTAAACGCTGCTTTAACAGGTCCTAACGCAATTGCGTTCAGTACTGAAGATGTAGTAGCACCAGCTAAAATCTTGAATGACTTCGCGAAAAAGCATGAAGCACTTGAACTTAAAGCAGGTGTAATTGAAGGAAACGTTGCAACAGCTGAAGAAATTAAAGCTCTTGCTGACCTACCATCACGCGAAGGTTTACTATCTATGTTACTCAGCGTACTACAAGCACCAATCCGCAACCTTGCTCTTGTTACAAAAGCAGTTGCAGAACAAAAAGAAGAACAAGGCGCTTAATAAGCTAGCCTGAATACGGCACATCAAATAAATTTGAACGAAAACTAAGGAGGAAATTAATCATGACTAAAGAACAAATCATTGAAGCAGTTAAAACTATGACTGTTTTAGAACTTAACGATCTAGTAAAAGCAATCGAAGAAGAATTCGGCGTAACTGCAGCAGCACCAGTAGCAATGGGTGGAGCAGCAGTAGCAGCTGTTGAAGAGCAAACTGAATTTGACGTAATCCTTGCTAGCCCTGGAGATCAAAAAATCAAGGTTATCAAAGCTGTTCGTGAAATCACTGGTCTTGGTCTTAAAGAAGCAAAAGATCTTGTTGACAACACTCCGAAAGCTGTTAAAGAAGGCGTTTCTAAAGAAGAAGCTGAAGAAGTTAAAGCTAAACTTGCTGAAGTTGGAGCAAACGTTGAAGTTAAGTAATTATCAAAAAAATGAGCTCGCTGTATAAGCGGGCTTTTTTTGACTTAACTAAGTTTCTTTTCCTCGTTACTCTTCAATTATTAATATTCCTCGGAGGTGAGTCAAATGTCTGAACACTACTATTCTCGAACACAGAAGGTTGATAGTGACCCGAAATTTTGGGACTACACTTTAAAAAATAATCAATTTCGTTTTAAAACAGATAACGGTGTGTTTTCAAAAAGAGAAGTAGATTTCGGCTCACGGTTATTAATTGAGTCTTTTGAATTGCCGAATGCAGAGGGGTTACTCCTAGATGTTGGCTGTGGCTATGGACCAATCGGTCTTTCTCTTGCAAAGAATTATCATAATCGTATGATACATATGGTTGATGTTAATGAGCGAGCGATTTCCTTGGCGAAGGAAAATGCAGAACTTAATCGGATTGAGAACGTTAAGATTTATGAAAGTGATCGTCTGTTAAATGTAAAAGAAAATACGTTTGCGGCCGTATTAACAAATCCACCGATTAGGGCGGGGAAAAAAACTGTTCATGATATTTTTGAACAAAGCTTC
Organism: Bacillus sp. AFS006103; assembly: GCA_002559145.1. Taxonomy (GTDB): domain Bacteria; phylum Bacillota; class Bacilli; order Bacillales; family Cytobacillaceae; genus Neobacillus. Next base: position 39,002 of record NTXX01000024.1, on the reverse strand, counting down.
GAGCATCTTACATCTCAGGGTGAGCTCTGGGTTGTCATTCAAAAGAAACAAGGAGCACCATCCGCTATTGAAAAATTAAATAATTTATTTAACCGTGTTGAAACTATTGACAAATCCAAAGGTTATTTTGTCATAAGGGCACAAAAAAGTTGACTTGAAAATGTCACTATGATAGCATTATAAAATGCCATCATAATAATTTCCGAATTATTCCTTAAAAACGTTATTTCTTAGCGTATAAAATAGGGATATTAAGGAAATGATGACAAAATAATAGTCTAAATGTGAAAATGTGGTTTTTTAGTAAAAACCCTTTTTCTTTTTGTTTACGGAAAGGATGTAAATTCCAGCTCCGTAAACGCTTATAAATTTTAATAATAACGCTTGATTTGAGGGGTGAATCAGTTGACAGGTCAACTAGTTCAGTATGGACGACACCGCCAACGAAGAAGTTACGCACGAATCAGTGAAGTTTTAGAATTACCAAATCTTATTGAAATCCAAACCTCTTCCTATCAATGGTTTCTTGATGAAGGTTTGCGTGAAATGTTCCAGGATATTTCACCAATAGAAGATTTTACTGGTAACCTATCACTAGAATTTATTGATTACAGCCTTGGCGATCCAAAGTATTCTGTGGAAGAATCAAAAGAACGGGACGTTACATATTCTGCTCCATTACGTGTAAAAGTACGTCTTGTAAACAAAGAAACAGGCGAAGTAAAAGATCAAGATGTATTTATGGGTGATTTTCCACTTATGACTGAGACAGGTACGTTTGTCATTAACGGGGCAGAACGTGTTATTGTTTCACAATTAGTGCGTTCTCCGAGCGTTTACTTTAGTGGAAAACTCGATAAAAATGGGAAACGTGGCTATTCGGCTACTGTCATTCCGAACCGCGGCGCTTGGCTGGAGTATGAAACAGACGCCAAAGATGTCGTATATGTGAGAATAGATCGTACTCGGAAACTGCCCGTTACGGTTCTTTTGCGTGCACTTGGCTTCGGCTCTGATCAAGAAATCATTGAATTGATCGGAGATAACGAGTATATCCGTAATACATTAGAAAAGGACAATACAGAAGGTGTTGACAAAGCGCTTCTAGAAATTTACGAGCGTCTTCGTCCAGGTGAACCGCCTACTGTTGAAAACGCAAAGAGTCTACTAATTTCGCGTTTCTTTGATCCAAAGCGCTATGACCTCGCTAATGTTGGTCGTTATAAAATTAATAAAAAGCTTCATATTAAAAACCGCTTATTTAACCAGCGTTTAGCAGAATCCCTTGCGGATCCTGAAACTGGTGAAATTATCGCTGAAAAAGGTACCGTTCTAGACAGACGAAATCTGGATAGAGTTTTGCCAGCCTTAGAAAAGAATATTAATTTCAAAGGCTTTAATCCTTATGGCGGCGTAGTGGCAGAGGAAATTACTCTTCAGGACATTAAGATTTATGCTCCTGGCGATGAGAACGAAAAAGTAATTAATGTCTTAGGTAACGCCTATGTGGCCGAACCAATTAAAAATATTACACCTGCTGATATCATTGCATCGATTAGCTACTTCTTCAATTTATTGCATGGAGTAGGCGATACAGATGATATTGACCATCTAGGAAACAGACGTCTTCGCTCTGTAGGAGAACTCCTTCAAAATCAGTTCCGAATCGGATTATCCCGTATGGAACGTGTGGTTCGCGAAAGAATGTCTATCCAAGATACAGCAACGATCACACCGCAACAATTGATTAATATTCGTCCGGTAATTGCTTCAATTAAGGAATTCTTCGGAAGTTCACAATTATCGCAATTCATGGATCAAACGAATCCGCTTGCTGAATTAACTCACAAGCGTCGTCTCTCTGCCTTAGGACCTGGTGGTTTAACGCGTGAACGGGCCGGCTTTGAAGTTCGTGACGTTCACTACTCCCATTACGGTCGTATGTGTCCGATTGAAACACCAGAGGGACCGAACATTGGTCTGATTAACTCGTTATCATCATATGCAAAAGTAAACCGGTTTGGATTCATTGAAACGCCTTACCGTCGTGTCGACCCTGATACCGGAAAGGTAACAAGCCGAATTGATTACTTAACTGCGGATGAAGAAGATAACTATGTTACAGCACAAGCAAATTCTCGTCTAAGTGACGATGGTTCCTTCGTAGATGAAGATGTTGTTGCTCGTTTCCGTGGTGAAAACACGGTCGTCAAACGTGAGCGAATTGATTATATGGATGTATCGCCAAAGCAGGTTGTATCTGCGGCAACAGCATGTATTCCGTTCCTTGAAAACGATGACTCTAACCGTGCTCTAATGGGAGCGAACATGCAGCGTCAAGCAGTCCCGCTTATGCAGCCAGAAGCTCCAAGAGTTGGAACAGGTATGGAATATGTATCTGGTAAAGACTCAGGTGCTGCGGTTATCTGTAAGCACGAAGGTATTGTTGAACACGTGGAAGCACGTGAAGTGTGGGTACGCCGCATAAATGTGGTGGACGGTCAGGAAGTAAGAGGAAATCTTGATAAATATCGCATGCTTAAATTCATTCGTTCCAATCAAGGAACTTGTTATAACCAACGACCAATTGTCGCTGTAGGTAACCACGTAACAAAAGGTGAAATTCTTGCTGATGGTCCATCAATGGAATTAGGGGAATTAGCCCTTGGACGGAACGTTCTTGTTGCCTTCATGACATGGGATGGCTATAACTATGAAGATGCGATTATTATGAGTCAGCGTTTAGTGAAAGATGATGTCTATACATCGATTCATATTGAAGAATACGAGTCAGAATCTCGTGATACAAAACTTGGACCAGAAGAAATCACACGTGATATACCAAACGTTGGAGAAGATGCTCTTCGCAACTTGGATGAGCGTGGAATTATTCGTACGGGTGCAGAAGTGAAAGATGGAGACTTGTTAGTTGGTAAAGTAACGCCAAAAGGAGTTACTGAATTAACAGCTGAAGAACGTCTTTTACACGCAATCTTTGGAGAAAAGGCACGTGAAGTTCGTGATACGTCACTTAGAGTTCCACATGGCGGCGGCGGTATCGTTCTTGATGTTAAAGTCTTTAATCGTGAAGATGGCGATGAACTCCCACCAGGTGTGAATCAGCTTGTCCGCGCTTATATCGTTCAGAAACGTAAGATCTCTGAAGGGGATAAAATGGCGGGACGTCATGGTAACAAAGGGGTAATCTCACGGATTTTACCGGAAGAGGATATGCCGTTTTTACCAGATGGCACACCAGTCGATATCATGTTAAATCCATTGGGCGTACCATCACGGATGAACATTGGACAGGTGCTTGAGCTTCACCTTGGAATGGCAGCCCGTTACCTTGGAATTCATGTAGCTTCGCCGGTATTTGACGGAGCGCGTGAAGAAGATGTTTGGGGAACGATTGAAGAAGCAGGCATGGCCCGCGATGCTAAAACCGTTCTTTATGATGGCCGATCTGGGGAACCATTTGATAACCGTGTCTCTGTAGGTGTCATGTATATGATTAAACTTGCCCACATGGTTGATGATAAACTCCATGCCCGTTCAACGGGACCTTACTCACTTGTTACGCAACAGCCACTGGGCGGTAAAGCTCAATTTGGTGGACAGCGTTTCGGTGAGATGGAAGTTTGGGCACTTGAAGCATACGGAGCAGCATACACCCTTCAAGAAATCCTTACCGTTAAATCCGATGACGTGGTTGGTCGTGTGAAAACTTATGAAGCTATCGTCAAAGGTGAAAATGTTCCGGAACCAGGTGTTCCAGAATCATTCAAAGTATTAATTAAAGAGCTTCAGAGTCTAGGAATGGATGTTAAAATCCTGTCTGGCGATGAAGAAGAAATAGAAATGCGCGATACGGAAGATGACGATGACTTACAACAAGTCGACACGTTAAACATTGTTCCTGAGCAAGCACTTGAATCAGAAAAAGTCGGTTCAAAAGAGTAAATATATATTATGAGTAGGAGCGCATATAGCGCTCCAACTTTTGTACGAGATAAGGGTATAACCTGGATATCAAAAGGGAGGTAGGCCCCTTGCTGGATGTTAATAATTTTGAGTATATGAAGATTGGTCTTGCTTCACCCGATAAAATCCGTTCATGGTCTTTCGGAGAAGTCAAGAAACCAGAAACGATTAACTATCGTACATTAAAGCCTGAAAAGGATGGCTTGTTCTGTGAACGAATTTTTGGTCCTACGAAGGATTGGGAATGTCATTGCGGAAAGTACAAGCGTGTACGTTATAAAGGTGTCGTTTGTGACCGTTGTGGAGTAGAAGTAACACGTGCTAAAGTTCGTCGTGAACGAATGGGGCATATCGAGCTTGCTGCACCAGTTTCACATATTTGGTACTTTAAAGGTATTCCGAGCCGAATGGGACTTGTTTTAGACATGTCTCCAAGAGCTTTAGAGGAAATCATCTACTTTGCTTCATATGTAGTTACGGAATCCGGAGACACAGCTCTAGATAAAAAACAGCTATTATCTGAAAAAGAATATCGCGCATACCGTGAAAAGTACGGAAACAAATTCCAAGCTTCCATGGGAGCAGAAGCGATTAAAAAGCTTCTTTTTGATATCGATTTAAATAAAGAGGTAGACGCATTAAAAGAGGAATTAAAAAGTGCACAAGGTCAGCGTCGTACCCGTGCGATTAAACGCCTTGAAGTATTAGAAGCATTCCGTGGGTCAGGAAATGAGCCTTCATGGATGATTCTTGACGTTCTTCCTGTTATACCTCCTGAACTTCGCCCAATGGTTCAATTGGATGGAGGAAGATTTGCAACATCCGACCTAAACGATCTTTACCGTCGGGTAATTAATCGTAATAACCGCTTAAAGCGTTTGTTAGATCTAGGTGCACCAAGTATTATTGTTCAGAATGAAAAACGGATGCTTCAAGAAGCAGTTGATGCCTTGATTGATAACGGCCGTCGTGGTCGTCCAGTTACAGGACCTGGTAACCGTCCATTGAAGTCACTTTCCCATATGTTAAAAGGAAAGCAAGGCCGTTTCCGTCAAAACCTACTTGGAAAGCGTGTTGACTATTCAGGTCGTTCCGTTATCGTTGTAGGACCGAACTTAAAAATGTATCAATGTGGACTTCCGAAAGAAATGGCGCTAGAACTATTTAAGCCATTTGTTATGAAGGAACTCGTTGAAAAAGGGTTAGCCCATAATATTAAATCAGCAAAACGTAAGATTGAAAGAGTATCTCCAGATGTGTGGGATGTACTTGAAGATGTTATCAGAGAACATCCAGTATTATTAAACCGTGCCCCTACATTGCATAGATTAGGGATTCAGGCTTTTGAACCGACACTAGTTGAAGGACGTGCGATTCGTCTTCATCCTCTTGTATGTACTGCATACAATGCGGACTTTGATGGTGACCAAATGGCTGTACACGTACCGCTTTCATCAGAAGCACAAGCAGAAGCACGTCTTTTAATGCTTGCAGCACAAAATATCCTAAACCCTAAAGATGGTAAGCCGGTTGTTACTCCTTCCCAGGACATGGTATTAGGTAACTATTACTTAACTTTGGAAAGAGAAGGCGCTGTCGGCGAGGGAATGATCTTTAAAGATACAAATGAAGCAGTACTTGCTTATCAAAACGGCTATGTTCACTTCCATACTCGTGTAGCTGTCCATGCAGGTTCATTAGGAAATGAAACATTCACAGAAGAACAAAATCATAAGTTATTAATCACTACGGTGGGTAAGCTTATTTTTAATGAAATTCTGCCGAAATCATTCCCGTATATTAATGAACCGACTAGACATAATTTAGAAGTTGAAACACCTGTCAAATATTTTGTTGAAAAAGGCGAAGACATTAAGGCAAAGATTCAGTCAATGCCATTAATTGATCCGTTCAAAAAGAAAATTCTTGGGAATATCATTGCGGAAGTATTCAAGCGTTTCAAGATTACCGAAACATCAAAAATGCTTGACCGCATGAAGGACTTGGGCTTTAAGCATTCAACGAAAGCAGGACTTACGGTTGGTGTAGCTGACATTGTCGTACTTCCTGAAAAGCAGGAAATTCTTCATGAAGCACAAAGTAAAGTAGATAATGTTATGAAGCAATTCAGACGTGGTCTAATTACCGAAGATGAGCGTTACGATCGTGTTATTGCTGTCTGGAGTGCTGCAAAAGATACCATTCAAGGGAAACTAATGAAATCCCTGAATAAATCGAATCCAATCTTTATGATGAGTGATTCCGGTGCCCGTGGTAACGCCTCTAACTTTACACAGTTAGCTGGTATGCGTGGTCTGATGGCCAACCCGGCTGGTCGAATTATTGAATTACCGATTAAATCAAGTTTCCGTGAAGGATTAACCGTATTAGAGTACTTTATCTCGACACATGGTGCGCGAAAAGGTCTTGCTGATACAGCCTTGAAAACGGCTGACTCCGGTTACTTAACACGTCGTCTTGTTGACGTTGCACAGGATGTAATTGTCCGTGAAGATGATTGTGGTACAGATCGCGGTTTCTTAATCAGTGCCTTAAAAGATGGAACAGAAATAATCGAAGGACTGGATGAGCGCTTAATTGGCCGTCATGCTCGCACTGCGATCAGACATCCGGAAACCAAAGAAGTGCTTGTTCCTGAAAACGGCTTGATTACTGAGGATTTAGCAGAGATTATTGTGGGTGCAGGTATTGAAACAGTAAAAATCCGCTCGGCATTTACATGTAATACACGTCATGGTGTATGTAAGAAATGTTATGGCCGCAACCTGGCAACAGGTCAAGAGGTTGAAGTGGGTGAATCTGTTGGTATTATTGCAGCACAATCAATCGGTGAGCCAGGTACACAGTTAACAATGCGTACCTTCCACACAGGCGGTGTTGCGGGAGACGATATTACACAAGGTTTACCGCGTATCCAAGAGATTTTTGAAGCACGTAACCCTAAAGGTCAAGCAGTTATCACCGAAATTGAAGGTGTAGTTGTTGGAATTAATGAAGGCCGTGACCGCCAGCATGAGATTGTTGTTCAAGGTGAAGTGGAATCAAGAACATACAATGCACCATATACAGCACGCTTAAAAGTGGCAGTTAATGACCATGTCGCTCGTGGTGAAGAGTTAACTGAAGGTTCAATTGACCCGAAAGAATTAATCCGGGTGAAAGACGTTACTTCGGTTCAAGAATACCTATTGAAAGAAGTTCAGAAAGTTTACCGTATGCAAGGGGTAGAAATTGGTGATAAGCACGTGGAAGTAATGGTCCGTCAGATGCTCCGTAAGGTTCGTGTCGGGGATGCTGGTGAAACAGATGTTCTTCCAGGAACGCTTCTAGATATCCATCAGTTTACTGATGCGAACGAAAAGGCATTGCTAGCCGGTAAATTACCAGCTACAGGTCGCCCGGTATTACTTGGTATTACCAAAGCGTCGCTTGAAACTGATTCATTCCTTTCTGCAGCATCGTTCCAAGAAACAACAAGAGTTCTTACCGATGCAGCAATCAAAGGTAAACGTGATGAATTACTAGGTCTAAAAGAAAATGTTATTATCGGAAAGCTGATTCCAGCTGGAACAGGAATGCCGCGTTATCGTAAAGCAGAGCCTGTGCTCCGTGATACCACTTCTGAAGAAACAGTTACAATTGATTAATAATAGTAAGGGATCTGCTAACTAGCAGATTCCTTATTTTAAGAAAATAATTACTGTGGTGTTGACATCCATTTATTAAAATGATACTATATCAAAGGTGCTCCTATTCACCTGATACTTTGGAGGATATGAACGATGTCTTATGAAAAAGTATTCCAGGCACAAAAGTTCGTTATAGGAACAAAACAAACAGTCAAAGCACTTAAAGAAGGTAATGTCCGAGAGTTGATCGTAGCAAATGACGCTGACCCGAAAGTGACAGTGAAAGTTGTTAATGAAGCTCTTGATATAAATGTTCCTATCCTATATGTGGATTCGATGATAAAACTCGGAAAAGCATGCGGGATTGAAGTTGGTGCTTCAACTGTTGCAATTATCCGCTAAAAGCTGTTTTTGTAGATAGAAAGTCTGCAAGAACTTTGTTTTTGCAAAAAAATGAACCACCTGGATGTGTGGGTTTACAAATAATGAAGGGAGGAAACACAAATGCCAACTATTAACCAATTAGTGCGCAAGCCTCGTCAATCTAAAGAGGAGAAGTCAAAATCACCTGCGCTAAACAAAGGGTATAACAGCTTCAAGAAATCACAAACAAATGTATCATCACCACAAAAACGCGGTGTATGTACTCGTGTTGGTACAATGACACCAAAGAAACCAAACTCAGCGTTACGTAAATATGCTCGTGTACGTTTGACGAATGGTATTGAGGTGACTGCATACATTCCTGGTATTGGACACAATCTTCAAGAGCACAGCGTTGTTCTTATTCGTGGAGGACGTGTAAAAGACTTACCAGGAGTACGTTATCACATCGTACGTGGAGCACTTGATACAGCCGGTGTTAATAACCGTATGCAAGGACGTTCTAAATACGGTACAAAGAGACCAAAAGCAGCTAAGAAATAAAACAACTTAAATAGAAGCTTCTTTGAAAGGAGGAAATATAATGCCACGTAAAGGTCCTGTAGCAAAAAGAGACGTGTTACCAGATCCAATTTATAACTCTAAACTAGTTACTCGTTTAATCAACAAAATGATGGTTGACGGTAAAAGAGGTAAGTCGCAAGAAATTCTTTACTCTGCATTCGATACAATCCGTGAACGCTCTGGCAAAGAGCCGATGGAAGTTTTTGAAGCAGCGCTTAAAAACATTATGCCTGTACTTGAAGTTAAAGCACGCCGTGTAGGTGGTGCTAACTACCAAGTTCCAATTGAGGTGCGCCCAGACCGCCGTGCAACTCTAGGTCTTCGTTGGTTAGTGAACTATTCACGTAACCGTGGAGAGAAAACAATGGAAGAGCGTTTAGCGAATGAAATCATGGATGCAGCTAACAATACTGGTGCATCTGTTAAAAAGCGTGAAGATACACACAAAATGGCAGAAGCAAACAAAGCGTTTGCTCACTATCGTTGGTAATCTAACCTTCAATATAAAAACTTTTAAACTAGGAAGGAGAAAGACCCAATGGCAAGAGAGTTCTCCTTAGCAAATACTCGTAATATTGGTATCATGGCTCACATCGATGCTGGTAAAACGACTACCACTGAGCGTGTTCTTTATTACACTGGTCGTATCCATAAGATTGGTGAAACACATGAAGGTGCATCTCAGATGGACTGGATGGAGCAAGAACAAGAACGCGGAATCACAATTACTTCCGCGGCAACAACTGCGCAATGGCATGGCCATCGTGTAAACATCATTGATACACCGGGACACGTAGACTTCACTGTTGAAGTTGAACGTTCCCTTCGTGTACTTGATGGTGCAGTAGCAGTACTTGATGCACAATCTGGTGTTGAGCCTCAAACTGAAACAGTTTGGCGCCAAGCAACAACTTATGGTGTACCACGTGTAGTATTTGTAAACAAGATGGATAAAATTGGAGCAGATTTCTTATACTCAGTAGGAACAATCCATGACCGTCTTCAAGCAAATGCACATGCAATTCAGTTACCAATTGGTGCTGAAGATCAGTTTGAAGCAATCATTGACCTTGTGGAAATGAATGCAGTATTCTACGGTAATGACTTAGGTACTGATATTGAAGTACGTGAGATTCCGGAAGAATATAAAGCTCAAGCTGAAGAATACCGCGAAAAGTTAGTTGAAGCAGTAGCGGAGTTAGATGAAGAATTAATGGAGAAATACCTTGGTGGCGAAGAAATCACTAAAGAAGAGCTGAAAGCTGCGATTCGTAAAGGTACCGTTAATGTTGAATTCTACCCAGTTATCTGTGGATCTGCATTCAAAAACAAAGGTGTTCAGTTGATGTTAGATGCTGTTATCGATTACCTTCCGTCACCATTAGATGTACCTGCAATTAAAGGACATGCTGTGGATGATGATGAAGAGATCGTTGAACGTCATTCTAGCGATGAAGAGCCATTCTCTGCTCTTGCATTCAAAGTTATGACTGACCCTTATGTTGGTAAATTAACGTTCTTCCGTGTTTACTCTGGTACATTAGATGCTGGATCATATGTTCAGAACTCTACTAAAGGTAAGCGTGAACGTGTAGGTCGTATCCTGCAAATGCATGCAAATAGCCGTCAAGAAATCTCTAAGGTTTATGCCGGTGACATTGCAGCAGCTGTAGGTCTGAAAGATACAACTACTGGTGATACTCTATGTGATGAGAAAAATCTTGTTATCCTAGAGTCAATGGTATTCCCTGAACCAGTAATTCAACTTTCAGTAGAACCAAAGTCAAAAGCTGACCAAGACAAAATGACAACTGCACTACAAAAACTTCAAGAAGAAGATCCTACCTTCCGTGCACATACTGACGTTGAAACAGGTCAAGTAATCATTGCTGGTATGGGTGAACTTCACCTTGATATCCTTGTTGACCGTATGCGTCGTGAGTTTAAGGTAGAAGCTAATGTTGGTGCGCCTCAGGTTGCATATCGCGAAACTTTCCGTGCATCTGCACAAGTTGAAGGTAAATTCGCACGTCAATCTGGTGGTCGTGGTCAATACGGACACGTTTGGATTGAGTTCTCACCGAATGACGAAGGAAAAGGATTTGAATTCGTTAACGGTATCGTTGGTGGTGTAGTTCCTCGTGAATACATCCCTGCAGTCCAAGCTGGACTTGAAGATGCATTAGATCGCGGTGTTCTTGCTGGATATCCTTTAGTTGATATCAAAGCAAGATTATTTGATGGATCATACCATGATGTTGACTCCTCAGAGATGGCGTTTAAAATCGCTGCATCAATGGCACTAAAGAATGCTGCTTCGAAGTGTAAGCCAGTTATTCTTGAGCCTATGATGAGAGTTGAAGTTGTTATCCCTGAAGAATATTTAGGAGATATCATGGGGCAAATCACTGCTCGTCGTGGCCGCGTTGAAGGTATGGAAGCACGTGGTAATGCACAAGTAGTTCGCTCTAGTGTTCCGCTTTCAGAAATGTTTGGTTATGCAACTGCACTTCGTTCAAGTACACAAGGACGTGGAGTATTCTCTATGCACTTCGATCACTATGAAGAAGTACCAAAATCAGTTTCTGAAGAAATTATTAAAAAAAATAAAGGTGAATAATTGATTTTCATCTTTTGATAAAGTATAACTACAATTGTAAGCAGTGGAAGCCGTGAGTCTGGGACAACCATGTTCACGGCTTACATAAAAAACTAAACAAAAACTTTTATAATTTAGAGGAGGATTTCCTAATGGGTAAAGCTAAATTCGACCGTTCAAAGCCACACGTTAACATTGGTACAATCGGACACGTTGACCATGGTAAAACAACTTTAACAGCTGCAATCACTTCTGTTCTTGCTAAAACTGGTAAAGCAGAAGCTCGTGCATATGATCAAATTGACGGTGCACCAGAAGAAAAAGAACGTGGTATCACAATCTCTACTGCACACGTAGAATATGAAACAGATCTTCGTCACTATGCACACGTTGACTGCCCTGGACACGCTGACTATGTTAAAAACATGATCACTGGTGCAGCACAAATGGACGGCGGTATCCTAGTTGTATCTGCAACTGATGGCCCAATGCCACAAACTCGTGAGCACATCCTTCTTTCTCGTCAAGTAGGTGTTCCATACCTTGTTGTATTCATGAACAAGTGTGACATGGTTGACGATGAAGAGCTTCTTGAATTAGTAGAAATGGAAATTCGTGATCTATTAACTGAATACGATTTCCCTGGCGATGACACTCCAGTTATCAAAGGTTCTGCTCTTAAAGCTTTAGAAGGCGAAGCTGAATGGGAAGAAAAAATCAATGAACTTATGACAGCTGTTGATGAGTGGATCCCAACACCAACTCGTGACACTGACAAACCTTTCATGATGCCAGTTGAGGATGTATTCTCAATCACTGGTCGTGGAACAGTTGCTACAGGACGTGTTGAGCGTGGTGTGGTTAAAGTTGGTGACGTAGTTGAAATCGTAGGTTTCACTGAAGAGCCAAAATCTACTACTGTAACAGGTGTAGAAATGTTCCGTAAACTTCTTGACTTCGCTGAAGCAGGAGACAACATTGGTGCACTTCTTCGTGGTGTAGCTCGTGAAGAAATCGAACGTGGTCAAGTATTGGCTAAACCAAAGTCAATCACTCCACACACAAAGTTCAAAGCACAAGTTTACGTTTTATCAAAAGAAGAAGGTGGACGTCACACTCCATTCTTCTCAAACTACCGTCCACAATTCTATTTCCGTACTTCTGACATTACAGGTATCTGTATGCTTCCAGAAGGCACTGAAATGGTTATGCCTGGCGACCACATCGAAATGATCGTTGAACTAATCGCTCCAATCGCTATCGAAGAAGGAACTAAGTTCTCAATTCGTGAAGGTGGACGTACAGTAGGTTCAGGTTCAATCACTACAATCACTGAGTAATTGAATAGCAGTAGTAACTTTGGTTACGAAGCTGGTCAATGATCACAATAGTAGAAGCAGATGGGTGACGATCCATCTGCTTTTTTGATGTCTAAAACAAACTTTAAATCGTGTTTCTTCTATATAAATATATATTCGAAATATTCCTATCATACACAAGAAATTAGGATATTTCTGGAGATTGATAATAATAGTTGAAAAAGCGAATAACTGCCGCTATAATAGGAAAAGTGTTCGAAACAGAAACATAAAGAAAAAAACATAATAGGTGTTGCGTTTCTTATATCTTTTATGTATAATAGACAATGTTGGTCTTTGACTGCGATGATGTGGAAGGTTGCTGACACACCCGGCCGCTTTGCCATGGCGAGTGTGTGAGGGAAATTTCCACTGAGAAGGTCTATTTTAAAAATAGGCGAATAAAGGAGGGAAAATAATGGCAAAACAAAAAATTCGTATCCGTTTAAAAGCGTATGATCACAGAATCCTTGATCAATCTGCAGAAAAAATCGTTGAAACAGCAAAACGTTCTGGTGCGGCTGTATCTGGTCCAATTCCGTTACCAACCGAAAAAACTATTTACACGATTCTTCGTGCGGTTCATAAGTACAAAGATTCACGTGAGCAATTCGAACAACGGACACATAAGCGTCTAATCGACATCGTTAACCCAACTCCACAAACAGTTGATGCGTTAATGCGTTTAGATTTACCATCTGGTGTTGATATCGAAATTAAACTTTAATCAAAATAAATGATAAATAATCTAGGAGGTGTGACTTAAATGACCAAAGGAATCTTAGGAAGAAAGATTGGTATGACTCAAGTATTTGCTGCTAACGGCAACTTAATTCCTGTAACTGTAGTTGAAGTAGCTCCAAACGTTGTACTTCAAAAGAAATCAGTTGAAAGCGACGGTTATGTTGCGGTTCAAGTTGGTTTTGAAGATAAACGTGAAAAGTTATCTAACAAACCGGAAAAAGGCCATGTTGCTAAAGCAAACACTGCTCCTAAGCGCTTCGTTCGCGAATTCCGCGGAGATGACTTAGCAAGCTATGAAGTTGGTCAAGAAGTCAAAGTTGATATTTTCGCTGCTGGAGATATCGTAGATGTAACAGGAATCTCAAAGGGTAAAGGTTTCCAAGGTGTAATCAAGCGCCACGGACAATCACGCGGCCCAATGGCTCACGGTTCTCGTTATCACCGTCGCCCTGGTTCAATGGGACCAGTTGCTCCAAACCGCGTATTCAAAGGTAAACTATTACCAGGTCGTATGGGTGGAGAACAAATCACTGTACAAAACCTTGAAATTGTTAAGGTTGATGCAGAGCGTAACTTACTTTTAATCAAAGGTAATGTACCAGGCGCGAAAAAAGCTCTATTAAAAATTAAAGGTGCAATTAAAGCATAGTCACTTTTTAAGAAAGGAGGAACAAAGGAATGCCTAAAGTAGCATTATTAAACCAAACCGGATCACAAGTTGGTGATATCGAACTTAATGATTCTGTATTTGGTATTGAGCCTAACCAGCACGTATTATTTGAAGCGATTATTATGCAAAGAGCTTCATTGCGTCAAGGTACTCATAAAACTAAAATTCGTTCTGAAGTACGCGGCGGTGGTCGTAAGCCATGGCGTCAAAAAGGAACTGGACGCGCTCGTCAAGGGTCAATCCGTTCTCCACAATGGCGCGGAGGTGGTACTGTATTCGGTCCAACACCACGCAGCTACGCTTACAAATTACCTAAAAAGGTTCGTCGTTTAGCAATCAAATCTGCACTTTCTTCTAAAGTATTAGAAGAGAATATGTTAGTGTTAGATATTTTAGCTTTCGATTCACCAAAAACAAAAGATTTTAAAACTGTTTTAAGCGGTCTTTCCGTTGACAAAAAAGCATTGATCGTTACAGCTGACCTTGATGAAAATGTAGCACTTTCTGCTCGTAATATTCCTGGTATCACAGTAGTAACAGCTAGCGGAATTAACGTACTAGATGTTGTTAATCATGAGAAATTAATCATGACTAAAGCAGCGGTTGAAAAAGTAGAGGAGGTGCTTGCATAATGGATGCACGCGATATCATTAAGCGCCCCGTTATCACTGAACGTACTACTGACCTAATGGCTGAAAAGAAATATACTTTTGAAGTAGATGTGAGAGCTAACAAGACTCAAGTTAAAGATGCTATTGAAGAAATCTTTAGTGTTGATGTTGAGAAAGTTAACATCATGAACTACAAAGGTAAATTTAAGCGTATGGGAAAATTCGGTGGTTACACAAACAAACGTCGTAAAGCAATTGTAAAACTAACAACTGATAGCAAAGAAATCGAATTCTTTGAAGCATAAGCATCTATCAAGAAGAGGAGGGAAATAAAATGGCGATTAAAAAGTACAAACCTACCTCCAATGGTCGTCGCGGAATGACTACTTCTGATTTCGCAGAAATCACAACTAGTACCCCAGAAAAGTCTCTTTTAGCTCCGTTAAAGAGAAAAGGCGGCCGTAATAACCAAGGTAAGTTAACTGTTCGTCATCAAGGTGGCGGCCACAAGCGTCAATACCGTTTAATTGACTTTAAACGTAACAAAGATGGCATTCCAGGACGCGTTGCTACAATTGAGTACGATCCAAACCGTTCTGCAAATATCGCATTAATCAACTACGTGGATGGAGAAAAGCGTTATATCTTAGCTCCTAAAAACCTAGTAGTTGGCATGGAAGTAATGTCAGGCCCTGAGGCTGATATTAAAGTAGGTAATGCACTTCCATTAGCAAACATTCCTGTTGGTACTGTAATACACAACATCGAATTAAAACCAGGAAAAGGCGGCCAGTTAGTTCGTTCTGCTGGAACAAGCGCTCAAGTACTTGGTAAAGAAGGAAAATACGTACTTGTACGTTTAAATTCCGGTGAAGTTCGTATGATCCTTTCTGAGTGCCGTGCTTCTATCGGTCAAGTAGGTAACGAACAACACGAACTTATTAACATTGGTAAAGCAGGTCGTAATCGTTGGTTAGGCAAGCGCCCAACTGTTCGTGGATCTGTAATGAACCCTAACGATCACCCACACGGTGGTGGTGAAGGACGTTCACCAATCGGACGTAAATCACCAATGTCTCCATGGGGTAAACCAACTCTTGGATACAAAACTCGTAAAAAGAAAAACAAATCAGATAAATTCATCGTACGTCGTCGTAAAAAATAACGTGATATTCCTACGGTTCAACGCAAGAACCGTAGAACAGTCACGAAGGGAGGTTCCTTCATGGGTCGCAGCTTAAAAAAAGGACCATTTGTTGATGATCATTTAATGGTTAAGGTAGAAAAGTTGAACGAGACTGAGAGCAAACAAGTTATTAAAACTTGGTCACGCCGTTCTACAATCTTCCCACAATTTATTGGCCACACTATCGCAGTATATGATGGTCGCAAACACGTACCTGTATATGTTACCGAAGACATGGTAGGACACAAGCTTGGAGAGTTTGCTCCAACTCGTGCTTACAAGGGCCATGGTAATGATGACAAGAAAACAAGACGTTAAGAGAGGAGGGCATCCAAATGCAAGCTAAAGCTGTTGCAAGAACAGTTCGTATTGCTCCTCGTAAAGCACGTTTAGTCGTAGATTTAATTCGAGGAAAGCAAATTGGTGAAGCTGTGGCGATTTTAAATCTCACACCTAAGGCTGCTTCTCCAATCGTGGAAAAAGTATTAAAATCAGCTATGGCAAATGCTGAGCATAACTATGAAATGGACGTTAACAATCTAGTTATTGAACAAGCGTTTGTTGACGAAGGACCAACGTTGAAACGTTTCCGTCCACGCGCAATGGGCCGTGCTAGCCAGATCCTTAAGCGCACAAGCCACATCACTATCGTATTATCAGAAAAGAAGGAGGGATAAGCTGTGGGTCAAAAAGTAAATCCTGTCGGTTTGCGTATTGGAATCATTCGTGATTGGGAATCTAAATGGTACGCAGGCAAAGACTTCGCTACTCTTTTACACGAAGACCTTAAAATTCGTGAGTACATCACGAAGCGTTTAAAAGATGCTTCTGTTTCTAAAGTAGAAATCGAACGTGCTGCAAACCGTGTAAACGTAACAGTGCATACAGCTAAGCCTGGTATGGTTATTGGTAAAGGCGGTACTGAAGTTGAAGCACTTCGTAAAGCATTAAATCAATTAACTGGCAAACGTGTACACATCAACATTCTTGAAATTAAGAGAGCTGACGTTGATGCGAAACTAGTTGCTGAAAATATTGCTCGTCAATTAGAAAACCGTGTATCTTTCCGTCGTGCACAAAAGCAAGCTATTCAACGTGCAATGCGCGCTGGTTCAAAAGGTATCAAAACACAAGTTTCTGGTCGTCTTGGCGGTGCAGATATCGCTCGTGCTGAACATTACAGCGAAGGAACTGTTCCACTTCATACACTTCGTGCTGATATCGACTATGCTACAGCTGAAGCCGATACAACTTATGGTAAGCTAGGCGTAAAAGTATGGATCTATAAGGGAGAAGTCCTTCCTACTAAGAAGAAACCTGCGGAAGGAGGCAAATAATATGTTATTGCCAAAACGCGTAAAATATCGCCGTCAACACCGTGGTAACATGCGTGGTAACGCAAAAGGCGGTACAGAAGTAGCATTCGGTGAATTCGGCCTACAAGCTTTAGAAGCTTCATGGATCACGAATCGTCAAATCGAAGCAGCTCGTATTGCGATGACACGTTACATGAAACGTGGCGGTAAAGTCTGGATTAAAATTTTCCCGCACAAGCCTTACACTGCTAAACCTCTAGAAGTACGGATGGGTTCCGGTAAAGGGGCACCTGAAGGCTGGGTAGCTGTTGTTAAGCCTGGAAAAATCATGTTCGAAATAGCTGGCGTTTCTGAAGAAATTGCTCGTGAAGCACTTCGACTTGCTATGCACAAGCTTCCAGTAAAATGTAAGTTTGTAAAACGAGAAGAAATTGGTGGTGAATCAAATGAAAGCTAATGAACTTCGTGACCTAACCACTGCAGAAATTGAACAAAAAGTAAAATCTTTAAAAGAAGAGCTTTTCAACCTTCGCTTTCAATTGGCGACAGGACAACTTGAAAACACTGCTCGCATTCGTGAAGTACGCAAAGCGATCGCTCGTATGAAAACAGTTGTTCGTGAAAGAGAAATCAGCGTTAACAAGTGATTATTGAAGGGAGGTTCACACAATGAGTGAACGTAACCAACGTAAAGTTTATACAGGACGCGTTGTTTCTGACAAGATGGACAAAACAGTTACCGTTCTTGTTGAAACACAAAAAAAGCATTCCTTATATGGTAAACGCGTTAAGTATTCTAAAAAGTATAAAGCTCATGATGAGCAAAACGAAGCAAAAATCGGCGACGTAGTACGTATCATGGAAACTCGTCCGCTTTCAGCTACTAAGCGTTTCCGTTTAGTTGAAGTTATAGAAAAAGCAGTTATTATTTAATTGTTCGGATTAAGCTTCATTCCGAAGGGAGGTTACACACATGATTCAACAAGAATCACGTTTAAAAGTTGCTGACAACTCTGGTGCTCGTGAGGTATTAACGATTAAAGTTCTTGGTGGTTCAGGTCGCAAATTTGCTGGTATTGGTGACGTTATCGTCTGCACAGTAAAACAAGCAACACCAGGTGGCGTTGTTAAAAAAGGTGACGTTGTTAAAGCAGTTATTGTTCGTACAAAGAGCGGTGCTCGCCGTCCTGACGGTTCATACATTCGTTTCGATGAAAACGCATGTGTAATTATCAAAGATGATAAGAGCCCACGTGGAACACGTATCTTCGGACCAGTTGCTCGTGAACTTCGCGACAACAACTTTATGAAAATTGTTTCTCTAGCTCCAGAAGTATTATAATTTAAATTCAAATGCCTTTAAGGAGGTGCTTAATGATGCATGTGAAAAAAGGTGACAAAGTAAGAGTCATCTCTGGAAAGGATAAAGGCAAAACAGGAGTAATCCTTGCTGCTTATCCTAAAGAAAGCCGTGTACTAGTAGAAGGTGTGAATATTGCGAAGAAACACTCAAAACCTTCACAAGTGAATCCACAAGGCGGAATCATCAGCTTTGAGGCTCCAATTCATGTATCGAACGTAATGCCTATCGATCCTAAGTCAGGTAACCCGACTCGTGTAGGTTCCACTACGGTAGATGGCAAGAAAGTACGCGTAGCAAAATCCGGTGAAATTTTAGATAAATAGTTTAAAATTAAGAAGGGAGGTACAATAAGTGAACCGCCTAAAAGAGAAATTTGTTAAAGAAGTTACTCCTGCTCTAATGAGCAAGTTCAACTATAAATCAGTGATGGAAGTTCCTAAACTTGAGAAAATCGTTGTGAACATGGGTGTTGGTGACGCAGTTGCTAATGCTAAGGCACTCGATATCGCAGTTGACGAACTTGCAACAATCACAGGTCAAAGACCTGTCGTAACACGTGCGAAAAAATCGATCGCTGGCTTCCGTCTTCGTGAAGGTATGCCAATCGGTGCAAAAGTTACACTTCGCGGTGAGCGCATGTACGAATTCTTGGATAAATTAGTTTCAGTTTCTTTACCTCGTGTACGTGACTTCCGTGGTATCTCTAAAAAAGCATTCGACGGTCGCGGTAACTATACATTAGGGATTAAAGAACAATTAATCTTCCCTGAAATTGATTATGATAAAGTAAGCAAGGTTCGTGGTATGGATATCGTTATCGTAACGACAGCTAATACTGATGAAGAATCTCGTGAACTTTTAACTCAATTTGGAATGCCATTCCAAAAGTAATCGTTAAATAATGGAGGCGAAAACGTGGCTAAAAAGTCAATGATTGCGAAACAAAAGCGCACGCCTAAATATGCAGTACAAGAGTATACACGCTGCGAACGTTGTGGCCGTCCACACTCTGTATATCGTAAATTTAAGCTTTGTCGTATTTGTTTCCGCGAATTAGCGTACAAAGGACAAATTCCTGGTGTTAAAAAAGCTAGCTGGTAAAACCCAAGTCTGGGAAGGAGGTAAAAATAATGGTCATGACAGATCCAATTGCTGATATGCTTACTCGCATTCGTAATGCGAATATGGTGCGTCACGAAAAGTTAGAAGTGCCTGCTTCTAATATGAAAAAAGAAATTGCTGAAATTTTAAAGCGCGAAGGTTTCGTACGTGATGTCGAATTTATTGAAGACAACAAACAAGGTATCATCCGTATCTTCTTAAAATACGGTGCTAATAACGAACGAGTTATTACTGGTCTTAAGCGCATAAGCAAGCCTGGACTTCGAGTTTACGCAAAATCAACTGAGGTACCACGTGTTCTTAACGGTCTTGGTATCGCATTAGTATCAACATCTACAGGTGTTATTACAGATAAAGAAGCTCGTGCAAAACAAATCGGCGGAGAAGTATTAGCTTACGTTTGGTAATTGAGCTTTTTGAATGAATGGAGGTGCACTAAATGTCTCGCGTAGGAAAAAAACCAATTGTTATTCCAGCAGGAGTAACAGTTACTTTAAATAACAACACTGTTACAGTAAAAGGACCTAAAGGTGAACTTACTCGAACTTTCCACTCTGATATCACTATCAACGTGGAAGAGAATCTTGTAACGATCACTCGTCCTTCTGATGTGAAGGAACACCGCGCATTACATGGTACAACTCGTGCTGTGCTTGCGAACATGGTAGAAGGTGTATCCACTGGCTTCACTAGAGGCTTAGAGTTAATCGGGGTTGGATATCGTGCTCAAAAGCAAGGTAGCAAACTTGTATTAAACGTTGGATACTCTCATCCAGTTGAGATCGAACCTGAAGAAGGTCTTGAGATTGAGGTTCCTGCAAATACAAAAATCATTATCAAAGGTACTGACAAAGAACGTGTTGGTGCATTGGCAGCGAATATTCGCGGAGTACGTCCTCCTGAGCCTTATAAAGGTAAAGGAATTCGTTACGAAGGTGAATTTGTTCGTCGTAAAGAAGGTAAAACTGGTAAGTAATGCCTCATAGGTAAACGAAAGGAGTGACGTAAATGATTACGAAGCTTGATAAAAACGCTACTCGCAAGAAAAGACATGCTCGTGTTCGTGCGAAACTTAGCGGAACTTCAGCTCGTCCACGTCTAAATGTGTTCCGCTCTAACAAACACATTTATGCTCAAATAATTGATGACATTAACGGAGTAACTTTAGCAAGTGCTTCTACTTTAGATAAAGACTTCACTTTAGAATCAACAAATAATGTTGAAGCTGCTAAAATGGTCGGAGAATTAGTTGCTAAACGTGCGGTAGAAAAAGGTATCACTTCTATTGTCTTTGATCGTGGCGGATACCTATACCATGGACGTATTCAAGTGTTAGCTGATGCTGCCCGTGAAAACGGCTTACAATTCTAAAAGACAAAGGAGGGACACAAAAAGATGCGTCGTATTGATCCAAACAAACTTGAACTAGAAGAACGCGTAGTCACGGTTAACCGTGTTGCGAAAGTTGTTAAAGGTGGACGTCGTTTCCGCTTCACAGCCCTTGTTGTTGTAGGCGACAAAAACGGTCACGTTGGTTTCGGTACTGGTAAAGCTCAAGAAGTACCTGATGCTATTCGTAAAGCCATCGAAGATGCAAAGAAAAACTTAGTCGAAGTACCAATGGTTGGAACAACCATCCCTCACCAAGTAATCGGACGCTTTGGTGCTGGCGAAATTCTTCTAAAACCTGCTTCTGAAGGTACAGGAGTTATCGCTGGTGGACCAGTTCGTGCCGTTCTTGAGTTAGGCGGAGTAGCTGATATCCTTTCTAAGTCATTAGGAACAAATACTCCTATTAACATGGTTCGTGCAACAATTGATGGACTAAAACAATTAAAACGTGCTGAAGACGTAGCAAAACTACGTGGTAAATCAGTAGAAGAACTGTTAGGATTCGGGGGGAAATAAAATGGCGAATAAACTATCTATTACCCTCACTCGCAGCTTGATTGGCCGTCCAGGCGATCAACGTGATACAGTTAAAGCTCTTGGATTACGTAAATTAAATCAAACAGTTGAGCATCAAGATAACGCTGCTATTCGCGGTATGATTACCAAAGTTGCTCACCTTGTTACAGTTAAAGAACAATAATTAATTGTTTTCTTTCATAAGGAGGTGCCAATATGAAACTTCATGAACTAAAACCTGCTGAGGGTTCTCGTAAAGACCGTAAGCGTCTAGGACGCGGTATCGGTTCTGGTCAAGGAAAAACTGCCGGTAAAGGTCATAAAGGTCAAAATGCTCGTTCGGGTGGCGGTGTACGTCTAGGTTTTGAAGGTGGTCAAACACCTTTATATCGTCGTTTACCAAAACGCGGATTTACTAACTTCAGCCGTAAGGAATATGCAGTAGTAAATCTTGATGCTTTAAACCGCTTTGCTGAAGGTACAGAAGTTACTCCAGAACTTCTTATCGAAACAGGCGTTGTAAGTAACGAAAAAGCAGGAATCAAGATTCTTGCTAAAGGGACAATAGAGAACAAGTTGACTGTTAAAGCTCACAAATTCTCCTCTGCTGCTAAGGAAGCGATCGAAGCTGCCGGTGGAACCACTGAGGTGATCTAATGTTCCAGACAATCTCCAATTTTATGCGCGTGGGTGAGATAAGACGTAAGATCATATTCACCCTTTTAATGTTAATCGTATTTCGATTAGGTACATTTATCCCAGTGCCGAATGTAAATGCAGATGTACTAGCAAATCAAGATAAACTTAGCGTTTTTGGTATTTTGAATACTTTTGGTGGTGGAGCATTAAAACAATTCTCCATCTTTGCAATGGGTATCATGCCGTATATCACTGCTTCGATTATTATTCAACTCCTGCAAATGGATGTTGTACCGAAATTCACGGAATGGTCAAAGCAAGGTGAATCTGGTCGTCGTAAGATTGCACAATTCACTCGATATTTTACAATTGTGCTTGGTTTTATCCAAGCATTAGGTATGTCCTATGGCTTTAATAATTTAGCCAGCGGTCAATTGATTCAAAATCCCGGAATTGGCACTTATCTGCTAATCGCAGTTGTCTTAACTGCCGGTACAGCATTTTTAATGTGGTTAGGGGAACAAATTACCGAAAAAGGTGTTGGTAATGGAATTTCTATTATCATCTTTGCCGGGATCGTTGCTGGTATGCCATCGACTATTAATCAAATTTATGTACAGCAATTTGAGAATGCAGGCGAGGCATTATTCTTACGTATTATTACTGTAGTATTAATAGCACTTGCTGTTATAGCTATCGTAGTTGGTGTTATCTTTATCCAACAAGCTAATCGTAAGATACCTATTCAATATGCAAAACGCGTAGTTGCTGGACGTAATCCGGTAGGAGGACAATCCACTCATATGCCATTAAAAGTTAATGCTGCGGGTGTAATTCCTGTTATCTTTGCGGTTTCGTTCATTGTAACACCAAGAACAGTCGCATCATTTTTTCCAACAAATGATGTGACACTATGGATTACTAAGATATTTGACTATTCTCATCCAATCGGGATGACGCTATATGCGGCGTTAATTATTGCGTTTACTTATTTCTATGCATTTATCCAAGTTAACCCTGAACAAGCAGCGGAAAACTTGCAAAAGCAAAGTGGCTATATCCCAGGTATTCGTCCAGGAAAGAGTACGCAAGAATACTTAACACGCGTCTTATATCGTTTAACGTTTGTTGGTGCACTCTTCTTAGCTCTGATTGCAGTATTACCTATGTTATTTATTAACATTGCTAATCTTCCGCAATCGGCGCAAATCGGGGGAACAAGCTTGCTTATCGTTGTCGGTGTTGCACTGGACACGATGAAACAGCTTGAAGCTCAATTAGTTAAACGTCATTATAAAGGTTTTATTAAATAAAGGTTTTAGGGGACAAAAGCTCCCTAAAACCTATTTAAAGCACGAGGGGGGAACACGTGTGAATTTAGTATTAATGGGGCTTCCAGGTGCCGGTAAAGGTACGCAGGCTGAGAGAATCGTAGAGCAATACGGCATCCCTCATATCTCTACTGGAGATATGTTCCGTGCAGCGATGAAAGAAGGAACAGAACTAGGCTTACAAGCAAAATCATTCATGGATAAGGGTGCATTAGTTCCTGATGAAGTAACTATCGGCATTGTTCGTGAACGATTAAGCAAGGAAGATTGTCAAAAGGGATTCCTTTTAGATGGCTTTCCTAGAACTGTACCTCAAGCAGATGCGTTGGAAAATCTTTTAAATGATTTGAATAAAAAAATTAACTACGTAATTAATATTACTGTTGATAAAGAATTATTAATGGAACGTTTGACAGGCCGTAGAATTTGTAAAGAATGTGGATCAACTTATCATTTAATCTTTAATCCTCCTAACCAAGAGGGTGTATGCGACCGCTGCGGCGGTGAGTTATACCAACGTGCAGATGATAATGAAGAAACAGTTCAAAATCGATTAGACGTAAACATCAAACAACAAGAACCATTATTAACTTTTTATAAAACAAAAGGTTATCTTCGTACGATTGATGGTCAGCAGGATATTCACAAGGTATTCGCTGATATCGAGCAATTACTTAGGGACTTACATTAATGACCGATAGTAAAACCGTACGAGCGACTCTCGACCATCTCTTCACTAAGAATCAAAAGTATGTGAAAGCAAACGGCTTTTCTCTTGTACTGAGTATGTAGGACCGAGAGTTGGGCAAGACTTACATGGGGAATTGTAAATTCCCAATTATGTAGAATTTACTTGCGGACAGAAGAAGAACAATATGTTACTATTATAAGGTTGCTATTTGAGTACGAACGAGAAAAGTTGTATAATCTGTATTCACTATCTTTGATAAGAAGGGAGACGAGATCGATGGCCAAAGATGATGTAATTGAAATTGAAGGTAAAGTCATTGAAACATTGCCGAATGCGATGTTTAAGGTAGAATTAGAAAATGGTCATACCGTGCTAGCGCATGTTTCTGGTAAAATACGAATGCATTTCATTCGGATCCTTCCGGGTGACAAAGTGACTGTTGAGCTTTCTCCATATGACTTAACACGCGGAAGAATTACTTACCGCTTTAAATAATGCTTGCACTCCGTACTACTAAGGAGGTTAGGATAATAATGAAAGTAAGACCATCTGTTAAACCGATCTGCGAGAAGTGTAAAGTTATCCGTAGACGCGGAAAAGTTATGGTTATCTGTGAAAACCCTAAACATAAACAAAAACAAGGTTAATTTTGAAGGAGGTGCGCATTTTCTATGGCACGTATTGCTGGTGTAGATATTCCACGTGAAAAACGTGTTGTTATCTCTTTAACTTACATTTATGGAATTGGTAAAAATACTGCACAAAAAGTACTAGCAGAAGCTGGTGTTTCTGAAGATACACGTGTACGTGATTTAACAGAAGACGAATTAAACAAAATCCGTGACATCATCGACAAATTAAAAGTTGAAGGTGACCTTCGCCGTGAAATTTCTCTTAACATTAAGCGTTTAATGGAAATCGGCTGTTACCGCGGATTACGTCATCGTCGTGGTTTACCAGTTCGTGGACAAAATACGAAAAACAACGCTCGTACTCGCAAAGGTCCTCGTAAGACTGTAGCGAACAAGAAGAAGTAATCGGTAAAGGAGGTTAATTTAAATGGCACGTAAAACGAATACACGTAAACGTCGTGTTAAAAAGAATATTGAAGCTGGTATTGCTCATATTCGTTCAACTTTTAACAATACGATTGTAACAATTACTGATGTACATGGTAATGCAATTTCATGGTCAAGTGCTGGTGCTCTTGGATTTAGAGGTTCACGTAAATCTACACCATTTGCTGCACAAATGGCGGCTGAAACAGCAGCTAAGACTTCCATTGAACATGGTATGAAAACTTTAGAAGTTACTGTAAAAGGACCTGGTGCTGGTCGTGAAGCGGCTATCCGTGCTCTTCAAGCTGCTGGTCTAGAAGTAACTGCAATTAAAGACGTTACTCCTGTTCCTCATAATGGATGCCGTCCACCAAAACGTCGTCGTGTTTAATTTTTCTGTATAGATTCTGTATCATATGTCTATAATGGGATATGATATTAATTTTTTGCACTCTTACAGAAGATTTATTCCAGTTGTTGTGCACAAAACGGGAACGTATACATGGGGACTTTCTATTAGTAAATTAGCTAATATGAAGTTTCGACGTTTTGAAGGAGGGTTATTGGATGATCGAAATAGAAAAACCAAAAATCGAAACGATTGAGATCAACGACGATGCTAAGTACGGTAAGTTTGTCGTAGAGCCACTTGAGCGTGGATATGGTACCACTTTGGGTAACTCCTTACGTCGTATCCTATTATCTTCACTCCCAGGTGCCGCGGTTACATCGATTCAGATCGATGGGGTACTTCATGAGTTCTCAACAATTGAAGGCGTCGTAGAGGATGTAACATCTATCATTTTGAACATTAAAAAACTAGCTTTAAAAATCTACTCTGACGAAGAAAAGACACTTGAATTTGATGTACAAGGTGAAGGCCCTGTATTAGCCGGAAATATCACTCATGATAGTGATGTTGAGGTTTTAAATCCAGATCTTCATATTGCTACATTGGCTGCAAATGGTCATCTTCGCATGCGTTTGACAGCTAAACGTGGACGTGGATATACACCAGCTGTTCAAAA
Source organism: Bacillus sp. AFS006103 (assembly GCA_002559145.1). Classification (GTDB taxonomy): domain Bacteria; phylum Bacillota; class Bacilli; order Bacillales; family Cytobacillaceae; genus Neobacillus. Next base: position 12,796 of record NTXX01000024.1, on the reverse strand, counting down.
CAAAAGAGAAGATCAACCAATCGGTGTGATTCCAATCGATTCCATTTTTACACCAGTTTCACGTGTGCAGTTTCAAGTAGAAAATACACGCGTTGGTCAAATGTCTAATTTTGACAAGTTGACTCTTGATGTATGGACCGATGGAAGCACTGGACCAAAAGAAGCGATTGCTCTTGGTTCGAAGATTTTAACCGAGCATTTGAATATATTTGTTGGTTTAACTGACGAAGCACAAAATGCTGAAATCATGATTGAAAAAGAAGAAGATCAAAAGGAAAAAGTTCTAGAAATGACAATTGAGGAACTAGACCTTTCTGTTCGTTCTTACAACTGCTTAAAGCGTGCCGGAATCAACACTGTTCAGGAATTAGCTAATAAGACTGAAGAAGATATGATGAAAGTTCGTAACTTAGGCCGCAAATCACTTGAAGAAGTGAAGGCAAAACTAGAAGAGCTTGGATTAGGCTTACGTAAAGACGACTGATCTTTAGTATAGCTATTCATCCGACTTATGACTTCAACAAAGGAGGGAACCCTTCATGGCATACAGAAAGTTAGGACGCACAAGTGCACAGCGTAAAGCTATGCTACGTGATTTAACTACAGATTTAATTATCAATGAGCGCATTGAAACAACAGAAACCCGTGCGAAGGAAATTCGTGTGACTGTTGAAAAAATGATCACTTTAGGTAAACGCGGTGATTTACATGCTCGTCGTCAAGCTGCTTCATATGTTCGTAATGAAGTTGCTGATGCTGAAAATAATACAAGTGCATTACAAAAACTTTTCGCTGATATCGCTCCACGTTATCAAGAGCGTCAAGGTGGATACACTCGAATTATGAAACTTGGACCACGCCGCGGCGATGGTGCACCAATGGTTATTATCGAGTTAGTTTAATCACTTACAGACAACAAGGGCGCTGGACAGTTTAAAATCAAACTTGTTCTTTGCCCTTTTTCTGTAATTGAACTTTATATCGTGTTAGACCCAAGCCCAAAAGAGTGTTATGATGAGCGAATTAAATTAATTACGTCTCGTCTAGCTCATGCACCTCCTCCTATTTCTTTTATAGAAATTCCTTATATTGCAGTTAGAACGAAGCTGCATAGGGACGAGGTGCAGGCTTTTTTTTATATATAGAAATAGATAAGATGAGAATAGATTAGCTGAGAGGAGGAAATATCTGATGAAAAATTCGATTGTATCTCTTAACGATGTTTCATTTCAATACGATACACAAGAACGTTATGCTCTGAATCATGTCTCTTTTGATATATATGAGGGAGAGTGGCTTGCCATCGTCGGTCATAATGGATCAGGTAAATCAACAATGGCAAAACTTCTAAATGGTCTGCAATTTCCACAAAATGGCCAAATTCATGTCTGTGGGATAGAGCTTAATGAGGAATCAATTTGGGATATCCGAAAAAAATTAGGGATGGTCTTTCAAAATCCTGATAACCAGTTCGTCGGAACTACAGTGCAGGATGATGTGGCTTTTGGTCTAGAAAATAACGGCATTCCTAGAGACGAAATGATTCAAAGAGTCGAGGATTCGCTTAAGAAGGTAAAGATGGAAAAGTTTCTATATCAAGAGCCCCACCATCTATCAGGCGGACAAAAGCAACGAGTAGCTATCGCAGGTGTGCTAGCACTAAGACCGTCGATCATAATTCTTGATGAAGCCACTTCTATGCTTGATCCAAGAGGACGTGAAGAAGTGTTGGAGACCGTTCGATTATTAAAAGAAGAGAAATCTTTGACCGTTATCTCCATTACTCATGACTTAGAAGAGGCAGCCAAGGCGGATCGGATTATTGTCATGAACAAAGGAGAAGTCTTCCGTGAAGGAACGCCTGAAGAGATTTTCTCCATGGATGAACAATTAGTTCAGTTAGGGTTAGATATTCCCTTTTCAGTGAAAATGACCAAAGCTTTCAGGGATCAAGGAATTGACCTAGCGAAGCATTATTTATCGGAAGAAGAGTTGGTGAAAGAGTTATGGACATCTCGCTCAAACATGTAGAATATCGTTATCAAAAAAATACTCCTTTTGAACGACTGGCCATAGAGGATGTGTCTATTGATATTCCAACAGGTGAGTATATGGCGATTATTGGTCATACTGGTTCGGGGAAATCAACAGTTTTACAGCATTTAAATGCCCTCCTTCAACCCACAAAGGGTACAGTTGAGATTGGTGAACATGAAATAGTTGCTTCGCAGAAAAATAAGAACTTAAAAAAAATCCGGCAAAGGGTCGGGATCGTCTTTCAGTTTCCTGAACACCAGTTATTTGAGGAAACGGTTGAAAAAGACATTATTTTTGGACCGTTGAATTTCGGAGTTTCTGAAACGGAAGCAAAGGAGCGGGCACGCATTGCTTTAAGGCAAGTGGGGCTAGCGGAAGAAATACTAGAGAAATCACCATTCGATCTCTCGGGTGGACAAATGAGGCGCGTGGCCATTGCCGGAGTGCTAGCCATGGAACCCGATGTCATTGTCCTGGATGAGCCTACTGCAGGATTAGACCCCAGGGGCCGTAAAGAGGTTATGGATATGTTCTATTCCCTCCATAAGGAAAGAAAGCTGTCAACCATCCTTGTCACACATAGTATGGAGGATGCGGCAAGATACGCAGATCAAATTGTGATTATGCAGCAAGGTAAGGTAGTTAAAAAAGGGACGCCGGAAGAAATCTTCTCTGCACCAACTGAGCTTGTTGAAATGGGGCTAGATGTTCCAGAGGTCGTTCGCTTTCAACTAATGCTTGAGGAAAAACTCGATATGAAATTAGAGAAAATTTTTCTAACCATTGATGAACTGTCTTCTGCTGTAACAAAAAGAATAAGCAGAGGTGAGCGCTCATGATGGAAAAAATGATTTTTGGACGCTATGTCCCGGCGGATTCGATTATTCATAAAATGGATCCCCGCTCAAAATTGCTGATTATCTTTCTGTTTGTATGCGTCATTTTTTTAGCAAACAATGCCGTAACCTATGCACTTATTGGAATTTATACTTTTTTAATGCTTGGCTTGTCGCGTATTCCTGTACGTTTTTTATACGGTGGTCTGAAACCGGTTATCTGGCTCGTTCTTTTTACCTTAGTGCTGCAACTGTTTTTTACAAAAGAAGGTACGCTTTTATTTGAATTAGGTCCGATTAAAATATACGAAGAAGGGGTCAGACAAGGGATTTTTATTTCCTTCCGATTCTTTTTCTTAATTCTAATGACGTCACTGCTGACTTTAACTACTACACCAATTGAGATTACCGATGGAATTGAAACACTACTACATCCGTTGAATAAGATCCGTTTCCCTGTCCACGAAATGGCGTTGATGATGTCGATTTCCTTACGTTTTATTCCTACACTTATGCAGGAAACGGATAAGATTATGAAGGCGCAGATTGCTAGAGGCGTGGAGTTTGCAAGCGGGCCTTTTAAGGAGCGCATTAAAGCCGTCATTCCACTGCTTATTCCTTTGTTTGTCAGCTCCTTTAAACGGGCTGAAGAACTAGCGATTGCAATGGAAGCTAGAGGTTATCGAGGCGGGGAAGGAAGAACAAAGTACAGGGAATTATCCTGGAAAAATGCTGATTCCTTCCAGTTGGGGCTCTTAGTCCTTCTAACCATCCTACTCATTTTATTACGTTCATAATGGAGCGAAACGATGCCAAGGTATAAATCTATCATTAGTTATGACGGTTCGGGCTTTTCCGGCTATCAGGTCCAACCGAATAAGCGGACCGTGCAGTCTGTTTTGGAAGCAGTTTTAACAAAAATGCATAAGGGCGAACCCGTGAGAGTCAGTGCTTCAGGTCGAACCGATGCCGGTGTCCATGCAAAAGGACAAGTCATTCATTTTGATTCTCCACTGCATATTCCTGCTGATAAATGGGAGCGGGCATTGAATTCAATGCTGCCTGAGGATCTTTCCGTTTTATCAGTTGGTTCTGTACCCGACTCTTTTCATGCCCGCTTTGACGCTAAAGGGAAGGAATATCGCTATGTCCTTCGTTTATCTCAAAAACGAGATCCTTTTCAGCGGAAATTTGCCTACCAATTTCCATACCCATTAAATTTAAAGGCAATGGAGCAGGCAAGTAAATTTTTTCTGGGTACTCACGATTTTACAAGTTTTTGTGCGGCAAAAACGGAAGTAGAAGATAAAGTTCGAAGGATTGATTCCATTGACTTTACCCTTAAGGATGATTTACTGACGATTCGTTTTAAAGGGAATGGCTTTTTGTATAATATGGTTCGTATCTTGGTCGGAACACTGTTAGAGGTGGGCTCAGGTGAACGCAGCCCTGAAGATATTCCGATTATCTTAGCTCACAAAGACCGGAGGCTAGCGGGAAAGACTGCTCCACCCCAAGGATTATATCTTTGGCAAGTATTTTATGAATAAAAAAGTGTAAACAACTTTACCTGGTGTAACATTTTCTTGACATATTGGCTTGAAGAACTTATTATATTATATGTGCGTGTTTTTAATCCCACGATAAAGCCCCGGAAAGTCTTAATCGTGATTGAAAATATATGAATACAAACTTAACCGCACAAGGGTAGTAGCCGTTCATTCCCGGAACAGAATGTAACGCTCATTGCTTTGAAAGTGCGAAAACAATAATCTTTAATGGATTTAAATTAGGAGGGAAACTCATGCGTACAACGTTTATGGCAAATGCCAACACTATCGAGCGTAAATGGTACGTGATTGATGCTGAAGGCAAAACTCTTGGTCGTCTTGCTTCTGAAGTAGCAGCAATCCTACGTGGTAAAAACAAACCAACTTTTACACCACATGTTGACACTGGTGATCATGTGATTATTCTTAACGCATCTAAAGTAGAACTAACTGGTAAGAAATTGACTGACAAGATTTACTACCGTCACACAATGCACCCAGGTGGTTTAAAAACTAGAACAGCTCTTGAAATGCGTACTAACTATGCTGAGAAAATGATCGAGCTTGCTGTTAAAGGTATGCTTCCAAAGAATTCTCTTGGCCGTCAAACATTTAAAAAATTACATGTATATGCTGGAAGCGAACATCCGCACCAAGCACAACAACCTGAAGTTTACGAACTTCGCGGTTAATAAAGAGGGAGGGAATTAACTTGGCACAAGTTCAATATATCGGTACAGGTCGCCGTAAAAGTTCTGTAGCACGTGTACGTTTAGTACCAGGCACAGGAAAAATTATTGTCAATGGTCGTGAGATCGAAGATTATATCCCATTTGAAGCATTACGTGTTGTTGTAAGACAACCATTAGTAGCTACTGAAACAGTTGGCAGCTATGATGTTCTTGTAAACGTAAGCGGTGGTGGATACACTGGTCAAGCTGGAGCAATCCGTCATGGTGTAGCTCGTGCATTACTACAAGCTGACCCAGAATACCGTCCAACATTAAAACGCGCTGGATTATTAACTCGTGATCCACGTATGAAAGAACGTAAAAAATACGGTCTTAAAGGTGCTCGTCGTGCGCCTCAGTTCTCAAAACGTTAATTTTTGGCGTTTCAAAGGCTCTCAACCATTTTGGTTGGGGGTCTTTTTTTGGATTGGCCGAAAAGGATGTAAGCAGAGCGCAGGGGCTAGAATAGAAGGTATTGGCGACCGAGCAGGTGAAAATAGGCTGAGGAGGGTAGACAATAGAGGGTATTGACGACCAAGTAGATGGAAAAAGGGCAGCCGGGGTAGACAATAGACGCTATTGGCGACCGGGCAGAGGAAAAAGGAGCAACAAGGGTAGACAATAGATGCTATTGGCGACCGGGTAGAAGGAAAAAATGGAGCCAGAGTAGACAATAGATGAAATTATCCACCGAACAAAAGAAAAAAAGAGTACATAGGGTATTCAATCGCCCCTATGTACGAAAAAGAGTCTATGCAGCTCTATAGAATATAAAATCATTCTTTATTCATAATAAGTCCACTGACCAAACCCCATCAAAGTATAGTTTTGTTTAAGAATTCGACTAATGGTTTTCTTAGACCCAACCACCCCACACCAGTCATGAACCAGATTCGTAGTAATTTTCATATCAGGGAATAGCAGTTCTAACTCCTCCACGCACCGTAAGACGGCTAAATCGACCAACTCCTCGTGCCCGCATTTATTACACACCATAATCTTCTTACTTTCATCAACAAAACAAAGTAACGAGTAACAATCAGCGCAAAGAGGCCCCTTTTGCAATTGATCATAGCTATAATGCGGTAAACGGGTAAAGGGGCAATCGGTTTGATGCATCGAGATTAATTGGTCAGCCAGCCTTTTGTGGCGGTCCGTTAGCTTTGACGGGATTTCGTTTAATTTTTTCATCAGGTTATTAAGCTGAGTGGGATGTATTATGGGTTCGTTTAAGGGGGCTTGATATAAGGTGAAATTGGGGTTGACAAATGCCACGTCACCTTCAAGTGGCAAATAAAAGCCAAGACTTTTAAGTAAGGGACGGAGGTGTAACTTACCTCGATTTAATTGGTGCAGAGGATTACTTATTTCATTCTTAGATAATTTAGGATAGAAATTTCCTAATTCATACCTATAATCTCCCTCATGGTTTTTTATTTCATAGGGGTAGATGGTATGTTGAGCAATGATTAATGTATCAATTTGAAAAAAACTATTCGTCTGGAGGCACAAATCATTTAATATGTATAAATCATTTTGAAGCATCAAAGTTAACTGGTCAAAGAGCAACTCACCCTTGTACCCTTTTTCAAGGTTTTCATAATGCAGCTTATCTGTAGCAGGTAAATCCATTCGTGCATTTAAAAAGCTCAGTATCTGATATTCCTTTGACTTCGTACGAGGCTTTAAAGTCGGCATGTCCCACATCCTTTCTCATTTTAAAATACTCCACCTTCATTTTACAAAAAGTAACGCAACAATAGTTTGAATTCTTTGTTAACATTTATCACCCCACCCTCAAATCATCCGATAAAAATTGGCAACTTAAAACGACCGGAACTTTGCATTTCTTCTGAACGCCTGATAAAGAATAGTTCTAAGAGGTGAATAGTAGTGACAGTAATTACGACCTTTAAAGAAAAAAAACGGGAAAAACAGATAAAATACGAGCGTTCGGTCCTTCGGGAACTATCGATCAATACATTAAAAGAACGAGTCCAACAATACTTTGGCTCAACAAGAATTGTCTCAAACTTAGTAATGAATACCGGAATTGAAGAAGCGTGCTACGACATCGCACTTGAGTCCTTTTTATTAGGGGCAAAATTCAGCAAGTTTGGTTATTATGGCGAGAACTTAGATGAGGTTCGCAAGCGCTGCTACCGAGAAGAAAAACATTTAATTGATACCCTCTATAACTTTTTCCTCTATTGGGGCAGCGGTGAAGAGGGCACGATGAGTGAGTCGCTATTTTATCTATGTGAGCAATACATCCATATTTGGTGGAGAGAAGGCTACGAAAAAGGGCAAAGGCGTCATAAGCTCCGGCTCCATTAAGGTCAACATTTCTTCCTGTTCTAAATCCCCCCTTTGTCCCATATAGTTAAGTGAAAAGGGACGAGCGGGAAGGAATGATTGGGGTGTCAAAGCGAAGATTAAAAATCATAAGTTTTATCGTCGGTTTATTTGTGTTGTTTTTCGTTTTACAGTACGACTTTGCCGAAGATGACTCGTTGAATGCGTGGAATCTTCCGTTATCGGGAAAAATCATACTACTTGACCCTGGCCATGGCGGGCCGGATGGCGGCGCAGGAACGGGGCAAACGTTGGAAAAAGATATTGCCTTAAAGATTACCAAGAAAGTCAGGGGCTACCTGCAAATGCAGGGTGCGCTTGTTATTATGACTAGAGAATCCGATAAAGATTTGGCTGCGTCTGATACAAGGGGTTACAGTAGAAGAAAAGTTGAAGATTTAAAAAATAGACTAAACATGATAAATAATGGTGATAAAGATTTCTTTGTCAGCATTCATTTAAATGCAATTCCTTCTGCCAGATGGAGCGGGGCACAAACCTTTTATGCGCCTTATTTTAAGGAAAATGCTAAGGCTGCAAAGTTTGTGCAGGAAGAACTTCGAAAAAACTTGGAGAACACCACGCGCAGAGCCAAGCCAATCAATAACGTGTATATTTTAAAGAATGCCAAGAAGCCAGGTATTTTAGTTGAAGTCGGCTTTTTATCCAATCCAACAGAAAAGGAAAATTTAAAAAAGGATGCCTATCAGGAGAAGATTGCCATATCGATTTATCAAGGAATAACTCGATATTACACGAATGAAAAAGAATTAGTTGAACCAGATTATTGAAGGTGAGTTCACCTTCTATTTTTTTTACGAAGGAAAGTCCTCTTAAAAATACGTGTGATTCATTTAACTGTTTCCGAGTGTGATTATGTTATACTGAGAGATGGAAACGAATTCAAAATGTGAGGTGCTTTTTTATGTTAACAGAAGAAAGAGTCCATGAGGTTCTAGGCAGCCTCCAAGAACCATTTTTACATAAAACCTTAGCTGAATTAAATGCTATTGTCGAAATAAAGATTAAAGAAGAAAAAAACCATGTCAGTGTTAAAGTGGCCATCGCCAAGACAGGTACTGCTGAACAGCTCCAACTGCAAACACAAATTGTTAGTTTGTTAAAAGAAGAAGGAGCAGCATCGGTTGGTATTCGTTTTACGGAGCTTCCTGAAGAAGTGCTAGCGGCAAACCGCCAAGCACAATCAGAAACGAATGATACAAACTTGCTTCATTCAAAGAATACCACCTTTATTGCGATCGCAAGTGGAAAAGGCGGAGTGGGTAAATCAACTGTATCGGTTAACCTTGCCGTTGCGCTAGCACGTCTAGGCAAAAAAGTTGGACTTATTGATGCGGATATTTATGGATTTAGTGTTCCAGATATGATGGGAATTACAGAAAGACCTGTTGTTAGAGGGGAAAAGATCATTCCTGTTGAACGTTTTGGTGTACAAGTCATTTCAATGGGCTTCTTTGTCGAAGATAATTCACCGATTATCTGGCGTGGGCCGATGTTAGGGAAAATGTTAAACAGCTTCTTTAATGAGGTAGAATGGGGCGACATCGAGTATTTACTATTAGATTTACCGCCTGGAACAGGGGATGTCGCATTAGACGTTCATACTATGCTTCCTGCATGTAAAGAAGTAATTGTAACAACACCGCATCCAACGGCTGCTTTTGTAGCTGCACGTGCGGGTGCAATGGCTCTGAAAACGGATCATGAGATTCTTGGTGTCATTGAAAATATGGCATATTTTGAAAGTAAGTTAACCGGCGAAAAAGAATATGTATTTGGCCAAGGTGGCGGCGATAAATTAGCGGAAGAATTGAATACAGAAGTACTTGGCCGTCTGCCTCTAAATCAGCCTGATTGGAACGAGGAAGACTTTGCGCCATCGATCTATCAAGAAGACCATCAGATTGGAAAAATTTATTTAGAAATAGCTGAAAAAGTAACTGGCTTGCTAAAAAAATAGATACACGAAATAGAAGCCTCTTCCAGTGCGGAAAAGGCTTCTATTTTTTTGATAAGTATTTTACAATCTAGCTTAAACTACCTTGGTCGCTCTTACTGCCCCCCGGATTGATTGCTGCTTGAGTTTCCCTTATCGCTCGATGATGATTTTGTATTTGCTTCCTCTGCTGCTTTTAAAAGTAATTCTTGTATTTTAGCTTTAAATAAAGGACTATCAACCGTTTCAGTAATTACCTTTTGGAGATGTGTGCGATATTCTTTGCTTTTTAGAGCATCTGTCATTTGTTTTTGGATTTCGGGTTCTTTAAAAACTTCCACCATCATTCCTCTATATTCCGGGTCATTCATTAGTTCCTTCAGTAATTTTTTATTTTCTGATTTTAAATTTTTTGAAATACTTTGTGCAAATTTGGGATCACTAAATGTTTTTTTCCAGTATTCTTTTGCTTTATCTGTAGTAAGTGTTTGCTGGATGGTATCAGAGACCACCTTTTGGTCCATCACCAGTTTTTCTTTCATGCTATCACTTGACATTACATCTTGAATGGCTTTCTTACCATCATCCGTTTTTAGAATATCAACAACCATTTTCTTCGTTGCTTCGTAATCAACTTGTCCTCCGCCGCTGGTATCACTGGAAGAACAACTGGTAAGGAACACCATGATGGGCAGGAGGAGCACCATGCTTTTCGCTTTCATTAATAAGCCCCTTTCACATAAAAATCCTTAAGTTTAGCATGTAGTAACTGTAGAGAGATTATTCGTTAGCAAATATAAATTATGGATTTTTCAAATTTGGATTGGTACAATCATAATGTTATCTATATTTGTAGTATGGAGGTTTATCGTGTGACGAGCCGTAATTGGGTAAAATTATTTTTGAATACATTATTTGTCGGCGGACTCACGACGGCTATTGTGGGCTTTATTGTTCGCTGGAATGAGTTTCAGCCTTATTTTACTGAATTTAAACTCATTGATATATTATCAACGTTAATTTGGTTAATTGTCATGGGCTTTTTGTTTAGTGTTATCAGCCAAATGGGCTTTTTCGCATATTTAACGATTCATCGGTTTGGACTAGGAATCTTTAAATCAGTTTCACTGTGGAATGCTGTTCAAGTCGTCCTTATTCTGTTTGGTTTATTTGATTTAGTTTATTTACGCTACGAAAACTTTGCCGGCCCGGACGATTCCATTCTTCCCTACTTTGGTCCAGCTGCTATTTTGTTGGTCGTTGGTTTGACTGTGGCTTGGTATAAAATCAAACAGACGAATCGGGATGCGTTTATACCGGCCATGTTTTTTATGATTGTGGTTACATTAGTTGAGTGGGTACCAGTTCTTCGTGTTAATGAACAGAGCTGGCTATACCTGATGATGTTTGCTTTGGTAGCATGTAATGCCTATCAACTTCTAATTCTTCACAAATTAAATCTGCAATCTGAGCAGGATAGACAAAAAAGAGCAAGTCAATCTCCCGTTAAATCAAAAAGTACAGCCAATTTGAAAAAGGCAAAAAAACCGTCCATTTAATAGGTTGGACGGTTTTGTTTGTGAGATGCAAAACGGTTAATCACAAACCTAATCCATAGCAAATCACATAAATTTCACAACACAATTCACAGTATATTGCACAGTAAAAAAGGCTTAGAGATGCAAATATCTCTAAGCCTTTTTTTTCACGAAAGCACCTGTAAGTTGTACATGTTCATTTGACGCTAAAACGAGTTTGACAATAGGCGGAGAAATTCCGCTTATCAAGGAAATAGCACTGAAAATAGCCTAAATAGACGGAAGGATTCCGACTATTGCCTTGAAAAACATGAAAATGGGTAATTTTGCTTTGCTTAAGCGGAAATCCTCCGCTTATATACCTCGAACCGAGCTCCATTATGCATTTAACCGGAAAATCTCCGCTTATTTTAAGTACCACTGGTTAAATGTTTGCACCTCTAAAGTAAACCTGTTATTAATGGGTTGGACAGTTTTTTTATAAAATCATCTAATTTCTCTTGAACTTGCCTCTCCATTTGCAATCATTTCTGATACTGAAATAAGGTTTAACCCTTTTTGTTGAATACCTTTCATAATCAACGGCAGTGCTTTTGCGGTTTGTTTTGCTGAGTCAGAAGCATGGAGGAGAATAATATCCCCTTTGTCTGCTTTATTCACATTTTTAACAATGGCTGGTACCCCCGGATTATTCCAATCCTTTGAATCCACACTCCAATGGACAACTGTATATCCATATCTCTCAGCGATCTTTAAGGTTCTCTCATCAAAATGGCCAGTTGGCGCACGAAGTAATTTAATATTTTTCACATTTAACTTCCGAAAGGCTTCTTGTGCTTTCGAAATATCTTGGCCAATTTTTACATCCTCCAAATCTCGATAGTCTTTGTATTCGTAACCAAGAATGCCAATTTCATAACCATCCTTTACAATTCGACTAACAATATCCGGATGTCTCTCTGCCCAGGAACCGGCTAAGAAGAAAGTAGCGGCTTTTACGCCTTCTTTATTTAGCGTATCTAAAATCGGCTCCGCCTTTTCATCCCCCCAGCCAATATTAAAAGTAAGGGCAAGATCTCTTTCCCCTCGATAAACAGCTTTTGGGCCATCTTTTGTTGAAAAGACAGGAATTTGTGCAAGATTCTCTATGTAGAGGAACCATGCTGTAAAAAATGCAGCAATTAAAATGAGTGAAATGTTCTTCAAAGACTTCCCGTTAAATACAAAAAAGAATTTCATTGTCCCCACCTCGTCCAATACTGTCCTTGTCTCAACCTATGCCCGTACATTTAAGAATATGATTAGAAAAATTTTATTATAATTTTTCAATAATTGGAAAAGACTACTATAACTAGATATTTCGCTGGAGGTTATTCAATGTTTGGGCTTCTAATAAATGATAAAGAAGTAAAAGAAATGGAATACCTTATTAAAAGAGAAATGGATGAAATACTATTTGATTTAAGGGATGATCGCATAGATCATATTGTAAAAAGATCGATGGAAGAAAGATATAAGGTTTTATTTACACTGTTTAGACGGGTTGCTTCTCCACATGATTGTTTAAAGTATATGAGAAGAGGGAAAAAGGATCGGAAAAAGGGTTAGGAAAAAACTTTATACTTTTTTGAATAAGAACCGTTGACAATTAAATAGTATCTTGGTATATTAATAAGCGTCGCTGCTGACGTGAAAAACAATTCGAAAAAAGTTGTTGACATTATGTCTTGCGAGTGATATATTAATAAAGTCGCTTTTTCGTGACGGAGTATTTGTTCTTTGAAAACTAAAC
>NTXX01000022.1 GCA_002559145.1 Bacillus sp. AFS006103 | reverse complement strand
GGTTAAGTTAGAAAGGGCGCACGGTGAATGCCTTGGCACTAGGAGCCGATGAAGGACGGGACTAACACCGATATGCTTCGGGGAGCTGTAAGTAAGCTTTGATCCGGAGATTTCCGAATGGGGGAACCCACTGTTCGTAATGGAACAGTATCTTTACCTGAATACATAGGGTATAGAAGGCATACCCGGGGAACTGAAACATCTAAGTACCCGGAGGAAGAGAAAGCAAACGCGATTCCCTGAGTAGCGGCGAGCGAAACGGGACATAGCCCAAACCAAGAGGCTTGCCTCTTGGGGTTGTAGGACACTCAACATGGAGTTACAAAGGAACGGGGTAGATGAAGCGACCTGGAAAGGTCCGTCATAGAAGGTAAAAACCCTGTAGTCGAAACTTCGTTCCCTCCTGAGTGGATCCTGAGTACGGCCGGACACGAGAAATCCGGTCGGAAGCAGGGAGGACCATCTCCCAAGGCTAAATACTCCCTAGTGACCGATAGTGAACCAGTACCGTGAGGGAAAGGTGAAAAGCACCCCGGAAGGGGAGTGAAATAGTTCCTGAAACCGTGTGCCTACAAGTAGTTAGAGCCCGTTAATGGGTAATAGCGTGCCTTTTGTAGAATGAACCGGCGAGTTACGATCCCATGCAAGGTTAAGTTGAAAAGACGGAGCCGCAGCGAAAGCGAGTCTGAATAGGGCGTATGAGTATGTGGTCGTAGACCCGAAACCAGGTGATCTACCCATGTCCAGGGTGAAGTCCAGGTAACACTGGATGGAGGCCCGAACCCACGCACGTTGAAAAGTGCGGGGATGAGGTGTGGGTAGCGGAGAAATTCCAATCGAACTTGGAGATAGCTGGTTCTCTCCGAAATAGCTTTAGGGCTAGCCTCACGTAGTAAGAGTCTTGGAGGTAGAGCACTGTTTGGACTAGGGGCCCTCATCGGGTTACCGAATTCAGACAAACTCCGAATGCCAAAGACTTATCCGTGGGAGTCAGACTGCGAGTGATAAGATCCGTAGTCAAAAGGGAAACAGCCCAGACCACCAGCTAAGGTCCCAAAGTATACGTTAAGTGGAAAAGGATGTGGAGTTGTTTAGACAACCAGGATGTTGGCTTAGAAGCAGCCACCATTTAAAGAGTGCGTAATAGCTCACTGGTCGAATGACTCTGCGCCGAAAATGTACCGGGGCTAAACGTATCACCGAAGCTGTGGATTGACATCTTAGATGTCAGTGGTAGGAGAGCGTTCTAAGGGCGTTGAAGCTAGACCGTAAGGACTGGTGGAGCGCTTAGAAGTGAGAATGCCGGTATGAGTAGCGAAAGATGAGTGAGAATCTCATCCACCGAATGCCTAAGGTTTCCTGAGGAAGGCTCGTCCGCTCAGGGTTAGTCGGGACCTAAGCCGAGGCCGAAAGGCGTAGGCGATGGACAACAGGTTGATATTCCTGTACCACCTCTTTATCGTTTGAGCAATGGGGGGACGCAGGAGGATAGGGTAAGCGCGCTGTTGGATATGCGCGTCTAAGCAGTTAGGCTGAGAAGTAGGCAAATCCGCTTCTCACTAAGGCTGAGCTGTGATAGCGAGGGAAATTTAGTACCGAAGTTCCTGATTCCACACTGCCAAGAAAAGCCTCTAGCGAGATAAATGGTGCCCGTACCGCAAACCGACACAGGTAGGCGAGGAGAGAATCCTAAGGTGAGCGAGAGAACTCTCGTTAAGGAACTCGGCAAAATGACCCCGTAACTTCGGGAGAAGGGGTGCTTTTTGAGGTGAATAGCCTCGAAGAGCCGCAGTGAATAGGCCCAGGCGACTGTTTAGCAAAAACACAGGTCTCTGCGAAGCCGCAAGGCGAAGTATAGGGGCTGACGCCTGCCCGGTGCTGGAAGGTTAAGAGGAGGGGTTAGCGCAAGCGAAGCTCTGAATCGAAGCCCCAGTAAACGGCGGCCGTAACTATAACGGTCCTAAGGTAGCGAAATTCCTTGTCGGGTAAGTTCCGACCCGCACGAAAGGCGTAACGATCTGGGCACTGTCTCAACGAGAGACTCGGTGAAATTATAGTACCTGTGAAGATGCAGGTTACCCGCGACAGGACGGAAAGACCCCGTGGAGCTTTACTGTAGCCTGATATTGAATTTTGGTACAGCTTGTACAGGATAGGTAGGAGCCTGAGAAGCCGGAGCGCTAGCTTCGGTGGAGGCGTCGGTGGGATACTACCCTGGCTGTATTGAAATTCTAACCCGCACCCCTGATCGGGGTGGGAGACAGTGTCAGGTGGGCAGTTTGACTGGGGCGGTCGCCTCCTAAAGAGTAACGGAGGCGCCCAAAGGTTCCCTCAGAATGGTTGGAAATCATTCGCAGAGTGTAAAGGCACAAGGGAGCTTGACTGCGAGACCTACAAGTCGAGCAGGGACGAAAGTCGGGCTTAGTGATCCGGTGGTTCCGCATGGAAGGGCCATCGCTCAACGGATAAAAGCTACCCCGGGGATAACAGGCTTATCTCCCCCAAGAGTCCACATCGACGGGGAGGTTTGGCACCTCGATGTCGGCTCATCGCATCCTGGGGCTGTAGTCGGTCCCAAGGGTTGGGCTGTTCGCCCATTAAAGCGGTACGCGAGCTGGGTTCAGAACGTCGTGAGACAGTTCGGTCCCTATCCGTCGTGGGCGCAGGAAATTTGAGAGGAGCTGTCCTTAGTACGAGAGGACCGGGATGGACGCACCGCTGGTGTACCAGTTGTTCTGCCAAGGGCATCGCTGGGTAGCTATGTGCGGACGGGATAAGTGCTGAAAGCATCTAAGCATGAAGCCCCCCTCAAGATGAGATTTCCCATAGCGCAAGCTAGTAAGAACCCTGAAAGATGATCAGGTTGATAGGTCAGAGGTGGAAGCGTGGTAACATGTGGAGCTGACTGATACTAATCGTTCGAGGACTTAACCAA
>NTXX01000002.1 GCA_002559145.1 Bacillus sp. AFS006103 | reverse complement strand
GCCATACGCCGCTGAACAGGCGCTTGCGCCTTTTGTTCATTCTGTTATCGCTGAATACGAAGTTCGATCCGACGAATTTTCCCTGAATCCGTTTTAGGTAGTGCGTCGATATATTCGATCACCCGCGGATATTTATAAGGCGCCGTTAAATTTTTAACAAATCCCTGTAATTCCTTGGTTAACTCCACTGTACCGAGAGTTCCTTCCTTCAACACAACAAATGCTTTGACAACATTTCCTCTGATTGGATCCGGTAATGCAACGACGGCACACTCTTTAACCGCTTTATGTTTCATTAAGGCATCTTCCACTTCAAACGGTCCAATTGTATACCCAGAGCTGATGATCACATCGTCTTTTCGACCCTGGAACCAATAATAATTATCCTCGTCCTTCATCGCACGGTCACCCGATAAAAAATATTGACCTTGATAGGAAGAATCAGTGATCACGGGATTTTTATAATACTGTTTAAATAAGGCAGGGAAATCACTTCTAATCGCAATCGTCCCGACCTCATTTATAGGTGCAGGTTGACCATTTTCATCAACTACTTCAATAAATTCCTGTAACAGAGGCTGCCCCATTGATCCCAATTTATTCGCATCAATATTTAAATTCGCAATCAATAATGTACTTTCTGTTTGACCGTATCCATCGCGAATCAAAATATTAAATTGATTTTTAAACACATCAATGACTTCACGGTTTAGTGCCTCACCTGCCGAAACAGCAGTGTGTAATTGCGAGAGATCGAAGCTTGATAAATCATCTAATTTTGCCATCATTCGGTATTCTGTCGGTGTACAGCATAATACATTTACCTTGTTCTCTTGAAGAAGCCGTAAATATTTGTGGGGATTGAACCTACCATGATAGATATATCCTGTTGCTCCTGAACCTAGAATCGATAAGAATGGACTCCAAACCCACTTTTGCCAACCTGGGGAAGCTGTGGCCCAAACTAGGTCCTCTTCACTAATATTCAGCCATTTTGAAGCAGCAATTCTTAAATGTGCATATCCCCAGCCATGACTATGGACAACCCCTTTTGGCTGACCGGTTGTCCCTGAAGTATAGGCTAAAAAGGCATAATCTTCACTCAGCGTATCCACATCGTTAAAGATGTCTGATTCATCTTCCATTAGCGCTTCTAATGAAATCCAGTTGGGTACCTCCTGACCAAAGGCAATCTTAAACTGTAAAAATGGTGTTTCCTCACTTATATTTTCGAATTCATTAATTAATTCGGAATAGGAAATAACAGCTTTCGCCTCTGAATGATTTAAGCGATACACTAAATCCTTTGCCCGTAAAAGTTCTGAAGTAGGACTAATAACTAATCCTGCTTTTAAACAGGCTAAATAGATAACATAAGACTCAATAAGTCGAGTGGTCATGACGACAACCCGGTCACCTTTCTCTAATCCTAACTTGGTTAACCCATTGGCAAGTTTATTCGACTTCGTGATTAACTGAGCATAAGAGATCGTTCTCGTTTCCCCGAGTTCATTTTCCAATCGCAAAGCGATTTTATTGGAGTTATGCTTAGATATTTCACTTGCTAAATTAAAGTGCTCTGGTGCGATCAATGATTTCAAATCCACAATTGTCAATCTCCATTCTTAGTAATTATATGTTGAGTTTCCCGTTTAGCAGAGTTTGTTAGTTAGTACCTGATTATAACATAAGATACTAAATAACCTTAACTCTTACAATAATAGCACTTTAAAAAATTATGTAAATTATTTAGTCTTTAAAAAATATTTAATAGCAAGCCTTATTATCTGGTACTACTCCTACAGAAAACTAAAGCCAACTATTAAAAATAGTTGGCCTCACTTGGGTTTATTCAAATAAAGGACTTACCGCTTTTTCATTATGAATCCGGTCGATTGCCTCAACAAGTAATGGGGCAACTGAGATCGTCTTTATTTTACTGATTTCTTTCTCGCTTGGTAATTCAATCGTATTGGTTACCACTAATTCTTTAATCGGAGAGGCTTCAATTTTCTCAATCGCTTTGTCCGTAAAGACAGGATGTGTACAACCGGCATAGATGGCTTTTGCCCCATTTTCTGCTAGTGTCTTAGCTGCTAATACAATGGTATCACCTGTATCAATTAAATCATCAATAATAATCGCATTTTTTCCTTCAACATTTCCAACTACACTCGTAGTTTCAAAAGCATTTTCTTCAAATCTTCTTTTATCGATTAGAGCAATTGGAGCATGTAAGAGGTTGGCCACTTTTCTAGCTCGGCCGATGCTGCCATTATGCGGCGCAACAATAACAATATCTTCTAATTCTTTTTCCTGGAAATACTGCCCAAGGATTGGTACACCATATAAATGTTCAACAGGTATATCAAAAAATCCTTGAATCTGTGAAGTATGGAGGTCCATTGTAAGGATACGGTCTGCTCCTGTTTTTTCTAAAAGGTTCGCGACCAGTTTTGCTGTAATTGGTTCCCGCGAACGTGCCTTTCGATCTTGGCGCCCATACCCATAATATGGAATAACAACATTGATTATTCCTGCAGAAGCTCTTTTTAAAGCATCAATCATGATGAGGAGTTCCAAAATATTATCATTGACAGGGTACGATGTGGATTGAACAACATAGACCTCACTTCCACGAACACTTTCTTCAATATGAATTTGAATTTCTCCATCACTGAAATGAGATACAGAACTTTTTCCTAGCTTACAGCCCAAGAGTTCAGCCATCTCGGCTGCAAGCCTTTGATTTGAATTTAATGAAAAAAGTTTAAACCTTTTGTTTTGATGGTATATCACTTTAATCCTCCACACTATTTCAATTTCTAATTAATTTTTCCTCACTTATTTTACTATATTCTTCAGTACATTGGTAGGAATACGAAGATTGAATATTTGTTACATTGTGGAAAGTACTTCGATGTAAGCTTTATAGAAAATATCCAACTTATTAAGCATAGGACAAACGCCTGTTTTGAGCCCTATTTTTGTGTTTTCTTAAACGAGTTCATTTGGTACCGCATACATTATTATTGAACAACCTTAGAAAGAAAGGGGGTGAGTTTCTGTGAGTCCTAACCATTCTTCCTGCGGTATTTTTGGGATTTTTCTTGGATTTTTAACAGGTGCAATTTGGTTATTGTTTGTAGTACTGGGCTGGGTGACAATCTTGCTTGGTGTAATTGGCCTAAGTGGTTTACTTGTTACTGTTCTAAACTTCCTTATTGCTTTAATTGGCTTCCTTGCATTCCTTATCTTCGGATTATGTGTATTCAAGAAAGCATGGCATCACTGTAAATGATAGCGGTGAGGATTAATCAAGTGGAATTATTTATCTTCTGCAAGAAAACAAAACACGAAGACAGCCTCTAATTAGAAGCTGTCTTTTTTGATAATTTTATCCGTGGATAGCCATTTCATTAACGGCAAGTGCTGCTTCACCAATTGCTTCAGCCAGTGACGGGTGGGGATGGATTGTATGAGCAATATCCATCGAGGTTGCATTTAATACACGGGCAAGTCCTACTTCTGTAATCATATCTGTTACATGTGGACCAACCATATGGGCTCCTAACAGCTTATTCGTTCCTTCTTCAACAACAAGTTTGACAAAACCATCTGATTCACCAAAAACCAAAGCCTTTCCAATCGCCCGGAATGAAAATTTACCAGTCTTCACTTGATATCCTTTCGACTTTGCTTCCTCTTCTGTAAGCCCAACACTTGCTACTTCCGGGCTGCTGTATACACATTTGGAAACCAAAGTTGAATCAAGTGGAGCAGGGTTTTCTCCTGCCATATGTTCAATTGCGATGATGCCTTCATGTGAGGCAACATGGGCAAGCTGCAGACCGCCGATCACATCACCTATAGCATAAATATTTGCTTCATTTGTTTGATAAGACTGATTTGTTTTAATAAATCCACGATCCAGCTCAATCGCCAGCTTTTCAATGCCCAGGCCTTCAGTATTTGGTAACCGCCCTACAGATACTAATAGTTTATCAGCAGAAAATGGCGTTTCTTTTCCTTTATGTTCCGCCTTAATCGTTACACCCTCACCTTTTTCAAGTGTTTCAGGCAGCACCTTAGCACTAGTAACGATTTTCACACCTTTTTTCTTCATTAACCGT
This sequence comes from Bacillus sp. AFS006103, assembly GCA_002559145.1. Lineage (GTDB taxonomy): Bacteria > Bacillota > Bacilli > Bacillales > Cytobacillaceae > Neobacillus. The sequence goes on along the minus strand of NTXX01000002.1, from coordinate 26,022 downwards.
TGGATTTCCTTAGAGACATCTTGATCTTCGGTTGGTAAAATACGATCAGCATATTCAAGTACAGTTACCTGTATTCCGAAGTCCACGAGCATCGATGCCCATTCCATTCCGATAACTCCGCCGCCAACAATGATAATCGAATTAGGAAGCTTTTCCATTTTAAGCGCTTCGTCCGATGTCATTACATACTTTTCATCTACTTCTAAGCCAGGCAGTGTTCTTGGACGAGAGCCGGTAGCAATGACAATATTCCGTGGGCTTAAAATGATTTCCTCTTCACTAGTGTTCAATTCCACTAATACATCTTTTGACTGCAAGATACTGCCTTTCCCATCATAAACATCGATCTTTCCTTTTTTCATTAAATGTTGGACACCTTTAAAGAGACGATCGGTAATTTCTTCTTTCCGCGCTTGTACTTTTGAGAAATCAAGTCCAACTTCTGGGGCAACAACACCATACTTATCAGCATGTTTTGTTTGTGCGTATACTTCTGCGCTTCTAAGTAGGGCTTTACTCGGGATACAACCGGCATGAAGGCAGGTTCCACCGATTTTTCCTTTTTCGATAACCGCCGCTTTTAAGCCTAATTGGGAAGCGCGAATGGCAGCAACATACCCGCCTGTTCCACCGCCGATAATAACCACATCATATTCTTTTGTCATCGTCGTGTCTCCTTTGAGAAACTATAAAATGTATGGGAAATTTGAAATTTCGACATTCTCTTAATCTATTTCAATTGCACAGGCACTAGAGGCAAAGCTTTCTCCCACTAGAAAACCGTGTTCGTCACTATATTCGATATGTGTTTCTTCATTTAAATAGCGTTTTGTAAAACGATCCAATCGAATTTCAATCCCATTCGTTTCAATGATTAAATCGTTTCGACGCGGTTCATCGAAAACAAACGAAAACTTAACAGTCATCCCGCATCCACCGGCGACATCGGCGTCAATCCGAGGAGTTTGCGCTCTATTGACCATCATTTCCTTCAGCTTTTTCCTAGCTTCTTCTGTCATTTTTATCAACATTGGACCGCCCTCCCCAAATATCGCCATTTATATTTGATTATGCATTCGCTTTTGCTGCATGGACCTGTTCATCCGCATGATAAGAAGAGCGAACAAGAGGACCCGATTCACAGTGACTAAAGCCTTTTGACATGGCAATCAGCTTAAGTTCTTCAAATTCTTGTAAACTCCAATACTTTTGGACTTTTAAATGATGTTTGGTTGGCTGCAAATATTGACCGATTGTTAATATATTTACATTGTTTGCACGAAGATCGTCCATCGTTTCAATAATTTCTTCTTTTGTTTCACCTAGACCAACCATAATGCTGGATTTTGTAGGAATAGCAGCATTCAATTCTTTTGCTCGTCTCAAAAACTCAAGAGACCTTTCATACGTTGCACGGGCGCGGATTCTTGGTGTTAACCGTTTCACTGTCTCAATATTATGATTTAATATATCAGGCTTCGCATCTAGTAATGCTTTTAGGTTTTCATATTCCCCGTTCATATCGGAGGGAAGGACCTCAATACTGCATAATGGATTGCGGCGTCTTACGGCACGTATGGTCTCTGCAAACACTCCGGCTCCGCCATCTTTCAAATCATCACGAGCCACCGCTGTAATTACGACATGCTTTAGACCCATTTGCTCCACGGATACGGCCACACGTTCTGGCTCTTCCCAATCAAGCTCTGTCGGAAGACCTGTTTGTACTGCACAGAATCGGCAAGCACGTGTGCATACACTTCCTAATATCATAAAGGTTGCCGTTTTACGTTCAGCCCAGCATTCATGAATGTTTGGGCATTTCGCTTCCTCACAGACTGTATGTAGTTTTTTTTCACGCATCATTTTTTTTATGTTAGTATATTGTTCGTTCGTATTTAATTTAATTTTTAGCCATTCTGGTTTGCGGACATAATCAGTAGACATCTGTTTCACTCCTATGAACAATCATGAAGTTTTTAATATATTTATATTAAACCACCAAGAATGACATCGTAAGAAAATTCCTTTTCTCTTAATCTTCATTCCCGGTGGTTCATGGATAAACATTCATTTAAGACATTACAGGTTCTCTTTTTACCGCTTCTTCTTTTGTATAACGCAAGATTGGTTGTCTAGCTGCCTGTACTTCATCCAATCGGCCAATAACTGTCGTATGTGGTGCGTCTAATACAACACCTGGATTTTCTTCCACTTCTTTTGCAATTTGAATCATGACATCTGCAAAAGCATCTAGTGTTTCTTTTGACTCTGTTTCTGTCGGTTCAATCATCAAACATTCCTCGACATTGAGCGGGAAGTAGATGGTAGGTGGATGGTAGCCAAAATCAAGCAGACGTTTGGCCATATCAAGTGTTCTTACACCAAGCTTTTTCTGTCTAGAACCAGATAACACAAATTCATGCTTACAAATTTGTGAATATGGTGCCTCAAAATACGGCTCGAGTTTTTTGCGCAGATAATTCGCATGAAGTACCGCACCTTCTGACACTTGACGTAACCCAACTGGTCCCATTGTGCGAATATAGGTGTACGCACGTAATAGAATACCGAAGTTTCCATAATATCCCTTCACCCGACCGATAGATAGCGGTTGATTAGAGTTTAGCACATAAACATCATTTACTTTCTCCACACGCGGTACAGGTAAAAACGGAATCAGTTTCTCTTTCACACCGACTGGACCTGCACCAGGGCCGCCGCCGCCATGAGGTGTAGTAAATGTTTTATGAAGATTTAAGTGCACGATGTCAAAACCCATTTGCCCTGGAGTTGATTTCCCTAAAATGGCATTAGCATTCGCTCCATCATAGTACAATAAGCCGCCAGCTTCATGAACCACTTCAGCGATTTCTACGATTTCTTTTTCAAACAAGCCGAGAGTATTTGGATTGGTTAACATCAGTGCGGCTGTTTGATCATTTACATACTTCTTTAGTTCTTCAATATCGACTAATCCATACTCATTGGATGGAATGGTTATCGTTTCAAAACCGGCAACTGATGCACTCGCAGGGTTTGTTCCGTGTGCAGAGTCTGGTACAAGAACCTTCGTTCTAACTTCTCCTTTTTGCTTATGGTAGGCTTTAACCATCATTAACCCAGTCCATTCTCCCTGTGCTCCTGCTGAAGGCTGTAAAGTCACTGCATCCATACCTGTGATGACAGCTAACTCTTCCTGTAATTCATATAAAACTTCTAGTGCACCTTGGACCGTTTCTGTTGGCTGGTATGGATGAATCCGGCTAAACCCTTCCAAACGCGCTACATCTTCATTTATTTTCGGATTGTACTTCATCGTACAAGAGCCAAGTGGATAGAAGCCATTATCAATTCCATGGTTCTTATTCGAAAGAGCAGTATAATGGCGAACAAGCTGTAACTCTGATACTTCCGGAAGTTCTGCCGGCAGGTCCCGAATCAAATGCTTGGGAAATTTATCATTAATATTTACCTGATCAACATCACTTTCTGGAAGGCTTGAACCAACACGTCCTTGACGACTGATTTCAAAAATTAGATCATTATATTCAACCATTTACAGCTGCCTCCAATACCTCGATAAATTGGTCAATCTCCTCTTTTGTCCGCTGTTCTGTCACTGCGAGTAGCATTTGATTTTCTAGGTCGTAATCCGTTCCTAAATCAAAGCCACCGATGATACCAGCCTCAAGAAGTTTTGTATTGACTTCCTTTACCGGACGAGGAAGTTCGACAACAAATTCATTAAAGAACGGGGCTTTATTGATAATAGGAAAGCCTTTTTTATCGAGAGACTTTGCCATGTAATCGGCTTTTTCAATGTTTAGTTGGGCCATTTGACGAATTCCTTGTTTTCCAAGTGCACTCATACAAACCGCAGAAGCTAGTGCATTTAGTGCCTGGTTTGAACAGATATTGGAAGATGCTTTATCACGGCGAATATGTTGCTCACGTGCTTGCAGGGTTAATACAAATCCGCGCTGTCCTTTTTCATCTGTTGTTTGCCCTACAATCCGACCTGGGATTTTTCGCATGAATTTCTTACTTACGGCAAAATAACCGCAGTGTGGTCCGCCAAAGGACATAGGGATTCCTAAGGGTTGCATATCTCCGACCACAATGTCTGCACCAAGTTTACCTGGAGCCTGCAGGAGTGCCAGTGCCAATGGATTGGCGCTTACTATTAGCAGCGCACCTTTTGTATCCGCGATATTCTTGATTTCAGCTAGATCCTCAATAGATCCGAAAAAGTTAGGGTATTGAACAATAACAGCAGCAGTGTTTTTATCTATTTGTCCTTGCAGCTTCACCAAGCTTGTCTCATCATCTGTAAGATTGACATCTTCAACTAGATATCTTTGGCCTTCAGCTACCGTATTTAAGATTGCACGTGATTCAGGATGAACTCCCTTTGACACAAGGACTTTCGTACGTCGTGTTGATGCAATAGCAAGTGATGCCGCTTCTGCTAGAGATGTAAAGCCATCATACATTGAAGAGTTGGCAACATCCATTCCTGTCAGCTCACAAACCATGGTTTGAAACTCAAAAATCGCCTGTAATTCACCTTGGCTGATTTCCGGCTGGTAGGGTGTATACGCAGTGTAAAATTCGGACCGTGAAATCATATGATCGACTACACTTGGTATGTAGTGATCATAGGTTCCCGCCCCAAGAAAAGTTGGGTAATGGTTCGCATTTTTATTTTTAGAAGCAAGCTGATTCATTTTTTTCTTAAGAAGTGGTTCAGAAACCGCCTCCGGGATATTTAACTCCCCTTTTAATTGAATCTCAGCCGGAATATCTTCAAATAACTCGTCTATCGAAGAAATATTTAAAAAGGCGAGCATTTCCTCTTGATCTTGTTTCGTATCAGGGAGGTACCGATAAGTAGAAGTCATTTTATTCCTCTCCTTCATTTATATATGCTTGGTACACATCCTCATTTAAAAGTGCATCCATTTCTTCCGGATTGGACATTTCCACTTCGACTAACCAACCTGCTTCAAACGGATGTTCGTTAATCGTCTCAGGGGCATCTGCCAACTCCTCATTTACAGTAACAACCGTGCCTGATACAGGAGAGTAAAGTTCAGAAACTGCTTTTACTGATTCAATGGTTCCCATGGAATCGTTTGCTGTTACTTCCGTGTCCACTTCCGGAGTTTCAACAAAGACGATATCGCCTAATTGCTTTTGCGCAAAATCAGAAATTCCAATGCGTACTCTATTTCCGTCTAACTGTAATACCCACTCGTGTTCTTTGCTATATAGTAAATTTGCGGTTGCTTTTGTCATCATTTCTCTTCCTTCCCAATGTATATTACTATTTGATATTAGATTTCTATTACTCTATTAACTTTTTTTATAGAAAGGTGATTTAACTACCACTGCATCAACCGGCTTATTACGGATGACCACTTTTAATGGTGTCCCCACTTCAGCATGCTCTGCTGATAGGAGTGCAAGACCAATGCTTTTCTTTAAAGATGGTGATTGGGTTCCTGATGTAACCACACCAATTTCCTCTCCACCTTCGGAAACGACTGGATAGCCGTGGCGCGGAATTCCTCGGCCAGTTACTTCAATTCCTACTAATTTTCGTTTTAACCCCGCTTCTTTTTGGGCTGAAAGTGCGGATTTACCGATAAAATCACTCTCTTTTTTAAGTTTTACGGCAAAGCCGATTCCAGCTTCAAGGGGATTAATATCACTTAATAGTTCTTGACCATAGAGTGCGAGACGAGCTTCTAAGCGAAGCGTGTCACGTGCACCCAGGCCACAAGGTTTTAAGCCCTCATCACTTCCTGTTTCCAAAAGCTTTACCCAAAGTGCTTCAACTTGTGCAGCATCTAAATAAAGCTCAAAGCCATCTTCTCCGGTATACCCTGTCCGAGATACGAGCACATCTGTAATCCCGTCTAAGTTGACATGTTGCGCAAATTTAAAGGAGCCTATTTTTGAAAGATCTGTATCCGTTAACTTTTGTAAAATACCTTCAGCCTTTGGACCTTGAATGGCAAGCTGAGCAACTGTGTTTGAAATATTTTGGAGCTCTACATTTCCTTTTACCTGCTGCTTCATCCAGTCAAAATCTTTCTCTATGTTTGCAGCATTAATGACAAGTAAATATTTTTCATCCGCTAATTTGTATACTAATAAATCATCGACTGTACCGCCGTCCGGATAGCACATCGCTGTATACTGTGCTTGATCGATACTAAGCTTGGTTACATCGTTCGTGACAAGGTAGTTAATGTAACTCTCTGCATCTTTCCCTTCAACAAGCACTTCACCCATATGTGAGACATCAAAAAGACCTGCTATTGTTCGAACTGCCTCATGCTCATCTAAAATGCCGGAAAACTGAACCGGCAATGCCCAGCCTCCAAAATCTATAACCTTCGCACCATACTTTCCATAAGTTTCAAAAAGCGGCGTTTGCTTTAATGCGGTTGCTGTCCCCATTCTCATTCCCCTTTCTTATACTGTGATTGCCTGTTGAAATAACGGATAGACTTCACAAATTGCTTTGGTTGTTTCCTTTGCTTTCTCAAGAACGACATGATCCCCTTTACTCTTCAAAACCGCAGCGATTACTTTCCCGATTTTCACCATTTCATCCTGTTTCATACCTCGTGTCGTTAAAGCCGCTGTTCCCATCCGAATACCGCTCGTTACAAACGGCTTTTCCGGATCAAAAGGAATCGTATTTTTATTGACAGTAATGCCCGCTGCTTCTAATAATTTTTCTGCTTCTTTCCCGGTTAAATTCCATGGACGTAAATCTAAGAGGACGATATGATTATTCGTTCCACCAGAAACAAGAGCTGCACCTTCATTTTTTAATGTCTCGCCTAGTGTGGCGGCATTTAGAATGATTTGTTTTGCATATTCTTTAAAGCTTGGCTGCAATGCTTCATTGAAGGCAACTGCCTTCGCTGCAATAATATGCATTTGCGGGCCGCCTTGAATTCCTGGGAATACGGATTTATTAATAGCTTTGATCATCTCTTCATCATTTGTTAAAATAATGCCCCCGCGCGGACCTCTCAAGGTTTTATGGGTTGTACTCGTTACAACATCTGCATATGGAACTGGTGAAGGATGAAGTCCTGCGGCAACTAGTCCCGCAATATGCGCCATATCTACCATGAATTTTGCGCCAACTTGATCAGCAATTTGTCTAAAGCGAGCAAAATCAATCGTTCTAGTGTAAGCACTTGTACCTGCAATGATCAATTTCGGCTTTTCCCTTTTTGCAATTTCTTCTAGTTCATCATAATCAATCAATTGAGTATCTTTTCTCACACCATAGGAGACAACCTCAAACCATTTTCCTGAAACACTGACAGGACTTCCGTGCGTTAAATGCCCTCCATGTGAAAGGTTCATCCCCATCACTTTATCACCGGGCTGAAGCAGTGCGAAAAATACAGCAAAATTAGCTTGTGCACCTGAATGAGGCTGTACATTGGCATATTTAGCGCCAAACAACTGCGTTAGGCGGTCAATCGCTGCTCGTTCTGCCACATCGACAAATTCACAGCCTCCATAGTAACGCTTCCCCGGATAGCCTTCTGCATATTTGTTCGTCATCACACTTCCCATAGCTTCTAAAACATCCTGGCTTACGAAATTTTCAGATGCGATCAATTCCAATGTTTGACACTGTCTATCCTGCTCATTTCTAATAGCTTCAAAAATTGTTGAATCATTCTGTTGTAAACTCATCATGTTCCTCCTTGGTTGGTTGTTTTGGCTATTACTAACGGTGTTAAACATTGAAGATTTTATCTGCTAATTCCCAAGATAAAACCTGAAACACAGCACTACCCTTTTTTTGCACGCAAAAAAGGACATAGAAGGGTAGCTTAAAGCTTTCATCTACCCTTCTCTGTCCTTTTACCTGAGAGTTTAAGTTCCTATAAGGAACCTTCCCCTTTGGTGGCGTAAACTTTATACGCGCTCTCCAGAGTTGCGTCCAATCGTGGTACCATCTACCTGAGAGATTTGTTCCAAGGGTCTTTTTGGAACTTGCTCCTTCGGTGGCGTGAAATCTTGCACTCTCCCACAACCATCATCCGCTCATATTTTTTTATTATTTTCAGAATAATAGTTACGGAAATCTAAGTCAAGCTTTTTTTGAAAACGGATACATTTTTTTGTGTAAAACTATCGATCAGCCTCTTAATCCCCCACTACTTTTCGATCATCTGCTTGATCAGCAAAATCAGCCTTCTTGCTCATCATCTTATAGATCGCAATCAGCATGATAAACCAAACAGGTGTGACGAATAAGGCAACACGAGTGTCTTCCGCAAGTGCAAGCACGACAAGTACGAACGCCAAGAAGACAAGGATTAGGTAATTGGAAAATGGGTAAAGCGGTAATTTAAACTTGTTCACTTTTGCTAGATCTGGTCTGGTTTTCCGGTACTTCAAATGGCTGATAACCGTAATTCCCCAAATAAAGATGAAACATACAGTAGAAATACTTGTAATCAGAGTAAATACTCCTTCTGGCATAACATAGTTCAATATTACGGCAACCAAGATAACAACAGTAGAAAAGAACAATGCATTGGAAGGTACTTGACGAGAAGTCAGTTTTGCAAATGGTACAGGTGCATTTTTATCTTTGGCAAGTGAGTATACCATCCGACTAGTACTAAAAACGGCACTGTTACATGCTGAAGCTGCAGATGTTAGCACGACAAAATTAACGATACCAGCAGCTGCCGCGATACCAACAGCTACGAATACTTGAACGAATGGGCTTTTCGCTGGATTGATCGCGTTCCATGGATAAATACTCATGATGACAATAAGGGCGCCAATGTAGAAAATTAACACTCGAATTGGAATATTATTGATAGCTTTTGGGATAACTGTTTCTGGGTCTTCTGTTTCCCCTGCAGTAAGTCCTACAAGTTCAATACCAACAAACGCAAACACGACCATTTGGAATGAGAGGATAAAGCCATTTACGCCATTAGGGAACATGCCTCCATGGCTCCATATATTCGTAAAACTAGATGTGCCTGAATTTGTAGAAAAACCTTTAATAATCATGAAAGTCCCGACAACAATTAGTCCAACAATCGCAATTACTTTAATTAATGCAAACCAGAATTCCATTTCGCCAAAAAGCTTGACTGTAGCAAGGTTCATGACGAGTAAAACGACTAATGCAATTAGTCCCGGCATCCACTGCGGTACACTCGGAAACCAAAACTGGGTATAGAGACCAACTGCTGTTAGATCGGCCATAGCGATTGAAATCCAGCAAAACCAGTACGTCCAGCCTGTGATAAATGCTGCCATATTTCCCAGATAGTCTCTAACAAAGTCAACAAAAGAATGATATTTCAAATTCGATAAAAGCAGTTCTCCCAGCGCGCGCATGATTAAAAAGCAAATGACCCCTGTAATCAGATAAGCAAATAATATCGATGGTCCTGCGAGATGGATTGATTTACCTGCCCCAAGAAATAGTCCCGTTCCGATTGCCCCGCCAATCGCGATTAATTGTACGTGCCTGTTTTTTAGACCCCTCGACAATGTTTGTTCCTGCATATGAATTCCCTCTCCCCTACTTCCCCGAGAATGCTTGCAATTGCTTGATGGTCTTAATCAATAAGTCGTATGTAAATTCTGTATTTGCAAATTGATTCGCGTGAAAGTTTTTTTTATTCGTCAATTCGGCAGAAAAAGCGCTTACATTTTTTTGAAGTATAAAATCAAGAGGACAATCATGATGTGCATCCGATGATTATTTCTATTCTAACTCCTCCTTTATCATTTATTACTATTTTTCTCCACACAAAAAGGACAAAGAAAAATAGGTTAATTCCTATTCCTCCTCTGTCCTTTTACCTGAGAGTATAACTCCTTTGGTGGCACATGGCTCTCTCCAGAGACGCGTCCTATTGTAGTCCTTTTACCTGAGAGATTGAGCCCAATTTTTTGGGGTTTGCTCCTTCGGTGCTAAACAATTCGTTTAGTCTCTCCCACAATACTCATCCGCAATTATGAATCTAATTAAATCCTAGTCTATTGGAAGAGTCTTGTCAAACAAATTTTCTGAATTAAGATATTATTTTGATATATAAAAAAACAAAATCCATCTAAAGCTGACACCTTTCCGTCACAATTTAATGCTTCGTGTGCTTTCAAAAATTATTTATAGGTTAATCCAAAGTCAAATCCATAAGAATCCCCATTTTTATTTTTATAGACATAAGAAGGATCCTCCACATAGCCAGGAATATCCCCCACCTCGTTGTCTACTGCCTCTTTGTTCGCAGGAATGGTGAATGGAAGTTTCCCTGTCGGATTGAATTTGCCACGAATAACGTCTACAATCGCCTCAGCCTTTACGCCAAACGTGCTAATTACCGCTGCAGCATTGGGCTCAATTTGATCAATTAACCATGGGTTCGTGAAGTTTATCGCAGTAATCGTCGGAACTTTTTTCTGAATCTCAATAATTTTATCGACATTATTGATTCCTGTTTCAGGGCCAACTGTGAGCCGTGGATTATTATCCCAATTAGATTGAACTGGTCTGACCCAAACAAACGTATGTGTAGCTTCCGCAAGATTATCCGTTACGGTGATAGAAGGATCATATTTTTGGATGGTTTCTTTTAATTTCTGGGTGGCCTCAGCATCATTTCCACCTGGGAACATCTCAATGTATAGTTTTACATCCTTTATTTCACTATCACCCAATGGTAATACTTTTTTACCATTAACTGTGTCATTCCGTAATAGAACCAATGACTTCCGGTGTGCTTCATCCGCTTTTTTCTGTGATTCTGGATTATTGACTACATTAAGCGCATTTTGACCATCGACATAAGGGTTTTCGAAAAGGCCTAATTTCATCATCTCGTTTAGTAGGAAAGTGACCGATTCATCTACTTTTTCTTCTGCAAGCAAGCCGTTCTTAACGGCATTAATAATCGGCGTCGGATCGGATGCACCAGAAATGATATTTGTCCCGGCGATAACCGTTATTAATGACGATACAATGAGCGTTAGGGCAATGGGAAAACGAAGTAGGACTAATAGGACAAAGCTTGAAAGTAAGATGATAATACCAATTGTGTTGCTATCCAAGTTACATGCCCTCCTCTATGTCTTTGTGGCGAGTGGTGTTAATGTTAAAGAATTGCAAAAGTGAATACACACAAATCATCACTCCGGTAACCGGCATCACCGCATAGGTGATACTACTTGGCCATTTTGTCGCCGGCAGGGTTGAATCCATCATCAAGACCGTAAAGTCCCAGCCCTGGATCACTAAGTAGAAACCAAAAGCAAAAATGGAGGCGCTGATGATTTTATCTAGAAACTTATTAAAACTTTTAGGAAATAGATTGGTGAAGGAATCAATTCCTAAATGGATATACTCTCGAAAGCCTACCGCGATGGCCATAAAAGCAAACCATGCTAATAACAAAAGCGTAACTTCCTCTGACCAAAAGAAAACAAAATTAAATAATTTCCTTGTAAAAACTTGAGTAGTGACGACAAAGATTAACGCAATTAACGCAATTAGAGTGAATTTTTCGAAAATAATATCGATGACTAGACCTACTCGTTTGATCACATTCATTTGATTCCCCCCATTTGAAAACGGTTTCTTCCTTTTCATTTTAAGAAACTAATGAAGGTTTTTGAATGTCCTTTTTTTAGGATAATTTGTGATTTTTTTAGGTTGGATTTGAAATCTTATTCATATTGACCCCTTATATTTGTTTTTGTTAGTTTGATAAACGAATAAAATGTATATTAAACTTACCATTGTAATAGTATTTCATCAACTGGATAAAGAGTGGCTCTATTGGTTCACTAGAAAAAATAGCTAGGAGAAAACCTCCTAGCCATTCTTTCAATAAATCCATGATGTTATCTCACAAATGTTATATAGTCTACATTCACAGGTTCAAATTCATTTGCTCTTAGAAGGAGATTGATCTGGCCTCGGTGATATTGGCCATGTAGTGCAGCATGTGTCAGGATGTCCCTTACCGAATTATTGAACTCTTTGCCTTTACTGTTCTTGTAAGACACGATTTGCTCAAGCTTTGGCGTGGACATGCCAGATAGTAACTCTTTAAAGTTTTGATAATTTTGGTTAACCAGCTGCTCACAGGCTTCTAAATTGACTTCTGCCCAAATAGGTAACTTTGAACTATCTAATCCTTTTAACCTTGTAAACCACACCTGTTCTGCCAAAAGGATATGTGCGAACAAGTTGTAAACCTGTTTGTTCCCACCTTCATTACTTTGCAAAGTGTTAATAATTCGTTGATTAGACCAATGTAAATGCTCAAACATATTTTGGATTGTTTCCAAGCGAACACCTCCATTATTATTATCGAAGTCTATTTTTAGATAGAAGTTTTAGGTTACACCCTCATTGAGTTTTCTTTAGCTTCAAAAGTTCATTAACAGTTATGAACTTGTAACCCTCGTTTGATAATGATTGCAGGATTCCTTTAATCGTTTTTAGCTCTTCGTTAGAATCATCATACATCGGGTGGATCAAGATAATCGAACCTGGTTTTATGTTCTTCTTTACATAACTTAATTTGTCAGCAGCATTTGTGTAGTAGGTATCTGGTTCAAGATTCCACATTATGGTCTCTCTTTTATGCTGATTTAAGTAAAAAGGCAAGCCTACGAGTTTTTTTCCATTTGGTGGTCGGAAATCAATTTCCCCTTTATACCCCGCTTCTCGTATTAGTTTATCAGTTTTTTCTATTTCCGCCTTGATGTATGAAGGTGATTTAAATACCATCCGCTGATGAGAATAAGTATGATTGCCAATTTGATGCCCGGCCCTTACAATTTTTTTTGCTTCTACAGGGTTTTTTTCCATTTCATTGCCGATGAGAAAAAATGTTGCTTTTACATGGTATTGGTTTAACAACGGTAGAATTTTATCGACATTCTTCGTTGGTCCATCATCAAAGGTCAATGCGACTACCTTTTGGTTGGTCTCCACATGCTCGGTAATCCCGCCAAATAACTGAAATGTTCTAGCATTCATTAGCTTATAGGTTCCTAGTAATAAAAGAAACACTAGCAAAATACCAATTCCACTACATATTAATATCTTTTTCATATCTTCAGCCTTTCGAACTATTTAATTTTTTTAAATCCAACCTTTTCATGTTTAATAGGAAAAAGGATTCGCTATACATCATCTTCATCATCGTCCTCATCATGGACCCATTCAATCGTATAATATATCTCCTCCAAAGATTCATGAAACCACCAACCTGTCCCATCTGCCTTGTTCAGAACGGTTTCTAATCTATTCGAAAAAACTTTGTATAGATCTTCATCGCAATCACATTCCATGGCCACTTGGTCAAACATTTTCACCATACTAGAATAAAACTGTTCATCTATATCACCATATGTATTCGTAAATTCAACACCCATTTCCACATAAAAAAGCATAAGATCAACTGTTCGTTTCTCATCATTTGTGGCCTTCTTAAAAGCAGTGATCTCTTTTTTTGCCTCTGCTAACCGTAGTTTTCCATGGCCTCGATCTGGAAAAAATTCATTTCTTATTTTTTTTCGGGCTTGCTGAAACAGCTCATCGATTACTTCGTCCCCTAGAAATTTACTGGATAAGTAGTTTTGAACATCTTTGTTTGACTTAAACATTTCTACAATAAGCTCAATCAGTTCTTTTTGTTCATAGGTTTTTAATTGTTTTTTTAAATCGGAAATCTTGATTTTCATAGGAATCCTCCTTTACTACACACTTTTTGAATTCACTTAGGAATTTAAGGTACAATTGAATTATACAAACTATTTAGAGGGGTTAAAAGTGGAAATTAAACCATGGTGGGCAGGTTAAGCTACGGGATTGATAAATAAGCGGAGAAACTTCTCTTAAATAAGAAATAGCACCGAAAATAGCCTAAATAGACGGAAAGATTCCGACTATTGACTCAAAAAAAATGAAAATGAGTAATTTTTCTTTGCTTAATCGGAAAACCTCCGCTTATATACCCCGAATCGAGCTCTATTCTGCAGTCTAAACGAAATATCTCCGCTTATTTTAAATAGCACTGATAAGATTTTAAGGATCACAAAATCAATGTTTAAGAGAACGCTCTTCCAAACAGAGCGCTCCTAATAAATATCAATAATCATTGTGACAAGGGGCAAGGTTTTTCGGCAAGCACGATTTTATTAGAAAGTAGTTGGATATTTGGCTGGTCTTGGATGAGGATATTTTGGAAAAAGCATATATCTTCACATAGATGACAATCGACACATTTATGTGGTTGAAGTGTAATGGCTGTGCAGCCATCCTTTTCCTCAAACAATAATGCATTTGTCGGACAAAGAGTTGTGCAGGCACCGCAAAAATTGCAATCTGGTAAAATAGTTGGAAGCCGATAATCATAGCGATTTTGTAACGAAACACTTTTCTGAATTTCTTTTAAAATTAGACTACGTTTATTCATATAAGGAAAAGCTGATTCATTTGTCACCTTTTCCACAATACGATTGGATACTGCAGACCATTCTTTTTTCACTTTAGAAAGGGGATCCTCCTGCAGCTTTTCCCGGTAGGATTGAATTTCTGAACCTCCTAACGCTTCCCTAACCGCAATCTTATTCGTTGATTTGATTTCACTAAATAATGTCGTAAAGAAGGAGCGCCGGTTATGATCGTACTGAGGTTGTTGTTTAGATTTTTGAATCCCAGCAGTGATCAAAAACGTCTTCCCTGACATTGCTTCTCCTGCATCCAACTCTTTCTTCCATACCTCTTCTCCCTGTGATACTTCACAATGGCGGCAACTCTCATCAGGGTGATAGACAGCCAGATTATCACACATCCTACTAATCGACACCCACACCTCCCTTGGAATCATCCCTAAGCAAGGAACGGAGATCGAAGAAATCTCTGAATCGGAAATCGGCTTCCTCTTACAATGCAGGTACACTCGTTCATTTTGTACACACTTTTGAATAATATCCGTTACAAGTTGATTGAGTGAAGGTCGCTGCAATGATATCGCACTCGTTGGACAAACGGTTGTACATAAGCCACATTCAACACATTGGTCATTCATTTCAATTTTATTTTTCATAAAAGAAATGCTGTTCGTTGGACAATAATCGACACAGCTATTACATGATCCTTTCGGTGAAATGATTCGTGTACAAAGGTTTGGTTCGACAGCAAATGGTGTCATTTTTTTATCGATCACATTTACCAATTTGAAAATATTCATTGGTATTGGACCTCCTCTCAATCTTAAACTCTTTTCCTATAAATGGTTGGCCGTTTCATAAAACTGAAATCGGGCAAGAAATTCGCTTATCAATAGAAGAACAAACACAAACGAATAGATTTTTGGATTGCACATCGTCTTGTTTTTAATAGACAAAGATAGAATGGCAAAGGCGATAACAAAAGTGAAAAGTCTAATCCAAAAAATAAATTGGTGGGTCGTCAATCTTGCAGCTTCAACGGCCTGAGGTAACCCGCTTTGAAGTGATGAGAAATAGAGAATCATTACAATCGCTGCGGCAATCAAAGAAAAAATAGAAATTCCAGAAATATTCATGGAGAGTTCTCCGCGAATGGCTAATAGAAAGCCTACAAATAATGGCCCCAAAATAATAGAAGTTAAAAAAAACGTAAACATGGTTGTCACGCTATTCCATGCTGGAATCGCAGGTATCATATAAATCTTTGCTGATGAAAAAATTGCAATGGCTCCAATAATAGTGGCAATCCCACCAATTAAACTGCGTCTGGCTGGCATATCTTTCAACCAAAACCAAGCATATAGTAAACTTAATCCCACAAAAGCTCCATAAAATGTTACCTCCCGGCTTAGCCAGGAGACTCTAATATTTAATAGAGCACGATAAGCTGCGAACGGTTGACCTAAATGGAATAAAGATACAAGGACGGCAATCACTCCGAGCACGACGAGTGAACAAGAGATGATCAGTCCAGTGGACCGAGTGATAGTTTTATTTTTCCGATCAAACCACCAAAGTGTCACAAAGCCTCCAATCGCAAGCTGCGACAAAACGGTGAAAATGACGAGAGGCAGATCATGCATATTTAAAACCTCCTAGATTGTTTGCCTGGTTTAGGCAAAATAAAATGAGTCGTTGGATGGGTAATCGAGGTATCGGCAAATGTCGGTATCTCTCTGACCTCATTCGAAGGTTGAACCTCATTATAATCAACAATTTGAATGGCCTCTAAGGGACATTTTTCTACACAGATTGGCAATTGACCGATGTCAAGACGGTCATAACACATACTGCATTTATCCATCTTTTTCTTTACAGGATTAAACATTGGCACACTGTATGGGCACGCCTTCCCACACATTTGGCATCCAATACACAAGTCTTGATTATGGACTACAATCCCGTCCTCTCTCTTTGTATAGGCACCCACCGGACAGGCCTTTTTACAGGCCGGATCGTCACAGTGGTTACAAGCAGTTGACACAAATGCTCTAACAGGTGTTCCGACTACATCTTCTGGCAGCTCTTGAACCCTTCGTCGTCTCATATTGGGTTCAAGCTGATAAAAGCTCTTACACGATATTTCACATGCGTGACAGCCGATACAACGCTCAATATTCACTAAAAATCCTAGTTTTTTTGCCATCCTTCATTCCTCCTTAAGCCTTTTCTATGTTTACAAAGTTATCGTGAAAGGCAATTCCACGCTGTCCTTTTAAATGTTCACCCATATCTTCCTGCAAAGCTTTTACAGTGAAATTCTCTGTATAGTTAACACCTTTCCACCAGCCCTCATACATGACAACCGTATCTGCTGGAACCATTTTCGTAATTTTTGCCGGCAAAGTCATATAGCCAGTTTCATTGATAATTTTGACTATATCCTGATCACGGATCGACTTTTTCTTCGCTAAATCAGGATGAATCTCAATAAACGGATGAGCTTGAATCGCCATGAGCCAATCTTGATGCTGGAACTGGCTATGGATGCCAAATTTCCAGTGCGGAGACATACAGCGAATCGGATATTCACTAGGTGCCTTGTATTCTTCTGTAAATACTGGAAGCGGATGATGTCCATACTCGGCCGCTGTTTTAGAATAGAATTCATACTTACCAGATGGTGTTCTAAATTTTAAATCCTTCCAGGCAACGGTAATACTTTCGTTCGCTTTGGCTGTGCCTCCATTTTTTCGAAGGTCGTCCCAGCTCTTAACATTGAACAATGCCTTAATATCATCATTCAATTCCTTTTCAACCCATTCAAGCGGATCACCAGTTACAGGAAACGTACAAGAGCCAGGCTTAAGCTGATTTAGCTTTTTCGATAAGCCCATGGCAATTTCCAAATCGCTCTTGGTTTCATATAGAGGTTTAATCGCTTGCTCGTTCACATTCATCCAATAGTGCCAGTAGCTAACATTAACCCCCACAGACTCAAACGGTGTTGTCACAGGCAGAACAATATCAGAATATTCAACGGTTTTATTCATATATAAATCAGCGGTTACAATTAAATCCATTTGATCAAACGCCTTCTTAACAACGTTCGGTTCAGGATCCTGGGCCATTGGATTACGGCAAGCGATCCACATCATCTTAATTGGTGGATCATTCGCATCCAAAACTTGTGCCCCAAAGTTGTTCATGCTCACATAACGGTCGGCTTCCCCACCGCTTCCTTCAGGAGCACCGAAACCCATCGTATAGTAGTTAAATCCCCAGGTTTCTTCGCCAATATAATTGACGCCGCCGCCCTTTTTGCCAATATTTCCAGTAATCGCAGCAAGTGCATCAATAGCCCGAACCATTGCTCCTCCGTTCACATGGCGTTGCATCCCAAACCCAATCCAAATATTTGCCGGTTTAGCGGTTGCATATTCACGAGCAATTCGTTCGATAACTGGCTTAGGAACACCTGTTTTTTCGGCTGCCCATTCGACTGTAATATTCTTTTTGACATACGAGAAAAAATCGTTAAATCCAATTGAATTCTGATTCACCCAGTTTTGATCGTACAAATGATGATCAAGGATATAGCGGATCATTCCAAGAGCAAGTGCTCCGTCCGTACTTGCTTTCACTTGAATATATTCATCAGCTTTGGATGCGGTTTGCGTGATTAGCGGATCGATCACGACTAACTTCGTTCCTCGCTCTTTTGCCTGTTCAATAAAGTACATGGAGTGTGCTGAAGTCCATGACGGGTTTGCTCCCCAGAGAATAATATAATCGGCGTCTAAGAATTGTTCAGGGTCATTATTATATGGAGCGCCCATATCGAAGCCTTGAGCATCCGATCCCGCAGGGTCACAAGGGGTTCCTTGTGCACGTGTCGTATACCCGATACTTGAGAGCATACCCTCTGTTGCATAGTTCAATATATTGAAGTTTCCAGAATATTTATTTAGGCAAATCGGTAAGGTGCTGCCGTATTCTTTTTTAATATCAAGGATTTTTTTTGCAATAATCGTATAAGCCTCATCCCAGCTGATTCGTTCCCAATTTCCTGATCCCCGTCCCTTTTGGCGCATCGGGTATTTAATTCGGTCTGGAGAATAGACAACACGTGGATAGGTGTTCCCCTTTACACATAGGCGTCCTTTTGTGTATGTATTCTTTTCATTTCCCGTAATAAACGTGATCCTGCCATCTTCTACTGTTGTTACGATGGAACAAGTATCATAACAATTACGAGGGCAGGCATTGTAGAATTGCTCTACTTTGCCATTTGTTTTGGCTTGAGCTTTTGGAATTAGCCCCTTTGGTGCTTGACTGCTAGCAACTCCTAAACCTAATAAGGCACTTAATGAAGCTGAACCCTTTAAAAAAGTTCGGCGAGAGAAATTTTCAGTTAACATTGGGCTCCCCACCTTCGATTATTATTTTTTCAAGCTGTAAGAATTCTTTTAACAAATAAGCAAATGCTAGGGTAAGTCGATTTTGACTGTGTTCTTCAACCCGTTCGCAGTGCTTATTTACCCATTTGAAGAAATGGTTTTCTAAAAACAAGTTCAAATCAGATTCTTTTTCGTTCTGATTTAATAAATAACAGATAAATTCTAATTCATATTGAATATGATCATCAGGAAATTGACCTTCCTCCGCCACCTGGAGTCCTTCATAATGGTAGAAATTCCTGACCTTTATGGTCTCCTGCTGCATGATGTTCCCTTCAACGTTCGAATAGGTTGATTCATACGGAGAAGCAAGTAAACGATTCGGTCCGACAAATAATCGGTTATAATCAAATCCAAATGTTTGAAGAGACTCCTCGCTCACTTCATCAAAAATGCAGATTGCCTGATTTCCCAATTCGCTTTCACTTAGGACAGTTATTGTCCTTAACAATTCCCCTAGATTTGCCCAATCAATTGCCGTAACCTTAATTAAATCGCCGTGATAGTAGTGCCAAAACAATTGATATAAAAGCAGCCTGTCTTCTTGCTCCATGTGGATAGCTGACAACTTGTTCATCTTATTTCCCCTCTTTTTGGGACAATACTTCCTGTTGCAGCTTGTCAAATTCCTGTTTTTCTACATCCGTTAATTTCATTTTTTCGTGCACAACAGGATGCGGGTCTCCAACATAATCTTTATTTGGAACAAATTTAATTTTATCTTTTATGTCTTGATCTGCCTGCTGTTGACAGCCTAGCATGGAACCTATAACCGTCAGACCCATTAGTAGAATTAAGAACTTTTTCATATCATTTATTCTCCCTTCAGGATTATGAATAAAGAATACCATGTTAAATGTTGAGCAAATGTAGAAGTCTCTACAGACTTTAGGCCATTATGGTGTAAAAACATTCAATTATGTCATTACGTCACATTTTGCTCATACTTTCACAAAATTTTAGACACAATATTCACCCAAAAAATGGATTAAGCTTTCATCTAAGATGATTGAAAGCTTAATCCATTTCCTTCAGCACAGTTTGGCTATATTCACTTGTAGGTCATTTAATGCATTCCCATTCCCACTTGTCATGACCTTTCCCATGTCGGCAGCAGTAAAGGATATTAGTTTATTAACTAGCGGATGATTCGGAAAGATCACAAGTGTTTGCTGGTTCAAATCAGTAGAGAAATTTGCTCTAATCGTGATTTCTCCCTTTACACTAACTACCTTCACCATTGAATAGCGTTGAATGCCTTTTTCCTTTGCAAGTAGCGGATGAAGATAAATGCACGGCTCCCTATTGATTTCCTTAAAAGAGTTTAAATTTTGAAATTGAGAATTAATCCGAAATGGTTCATGATTTAATAATAAAATATATGGAAAAAGAGGATTAGATCCGTTTTCCATTAACCCCATCCCAAATGGAGAGAGTTGATTATCCAGAGCTTGTTTGGAAAAGAATTCGATTTTTCCAGAGGGTGTCTTAAATTCCATGGTCTCCCATGCTGTTTTTTTGATATCGACCCTACGTGGACCTTTTAGTAATTCACGCCAATCCTTAATATGAAGGGCTTGATAAAATTCCTCCGTAAATTCCTGTTCAATAAATTGCTCATCCTCCATGTCAGTTGGAAAGGCACTAAAATGAGCCTCGTATTCATTTAATTTTTTTGATAGCAAACGGGCAATTTCTAACTCACTTTTACTTTCATAATAAGGCTCGATGGCCGGCTGGTTGATGCTAATCCAATGATGCCAATAGCTTGCAACAATGTCCCACTCCTCAAATTGAGTTGTTGCAGGCAAAACCAAATCGGAATATTGGGTTGTTTCAGTCATAAAATGTTCAACCGTAACAATTAGTTCAATTGATTGCAGTGCCTTTTTTAATTCTTCGATGTTCGCACTTTGAGATAATAAATTTCTGCAGGTAATCCATAGGAATTTTACAGGTGGATCCTGCTGTTTTTGCAAATCATATGCAAAATCATTGATATCTAGTGAGCGAACCCCAGCTTTTTTCCTATTATCTTCTGAAAAAGGGTTTAGAATATGATAAGTAAATTTCCAGGTGGCACGCTGTCCAAATTGAGCACCGCTGCCTTGACGGCCAATATTCCCTGTCATTGCTGCTAACGCATTAATGGCACGAATATTTTGTCCGCCATTTCGATGGCGCTGCATTCCGAATCCCATCCAAATATAGACAGGCCTATGTTTGCCCAGTCTCTCTGCTAACAATTGAATCGCTTCAATTGTTTGTCCACATTGTTTTAAGGCTTCTTCCATTGAAAGTTGACCAATAAAATCTCTTAATTCCTCCCATCCAACCGTGTATTGGTCAATAAATTCACGGTCATATAAATCATGTTCTAAGATGTATTTTGCAATTGCAGTGGCAAGAGCACCATCGCTTCCAGGTTTAATTTGAATAAATATATCTGATTTTTTTGCCGTTTCTGTATAGACGGGGTCAATGGTAATCACTTTCGCCCCTCGCCTTTTTGCTTCGTATATATAATTCAGCGAATGAATCGATGTCCAGACCGGATTAATCCCCCAGAGAATAATCGTTTCAGAGTGAAGAATATCCTGCATATCGGAAGTTTGATGTTCTCCATAATCATAATAAACCGCATCCATTCCTGGTGACCAACATGGATTCCCTACAGCTCTCGAAGTTTTACCTAATCCGTTGAAGAATCCTTCTATAGCATGGTGCAATATTCCCATGTTCCCTGAATATTTATTTAGTGCTAGAGACAGATTGGATTCATATCGGTGATTTAGCTCAATTATTTTTCCTGCGATGATATCAATAGCCTCCGTCCAGGAAATTCTTTGCCATTGACCACTTCCTCGCGGGTACTGTCTCATTGGATATTTCAGACGATCAGGATGATAGACATTATTAATATAATTGTAACCCTTTGCACATAACAACCCTTTTATATAGCCGTGCTTGTTGTCGCCGCTAACCTTTTGTAAGCGCCCATTTTTCGTATACCCGAGAATGCTGCATGTGCTATAGCAATTGCGCGGACAAACATGACGTGTAATTGAATAGCTTTGGTCCATGATGCATCCCCCTTTTCAATGTCGAAATTGTTCTAAACTTGTTACATTTATCGCGATTCCTTGTATATGAAACATATATACTAATTATATAGGGAAAACCCGAATATAGAAGACCGACAAAAGGCAAAAAGGTGATCATTTTATGAAACAACTAGGATTTCTTGTTCATATTGAAAAATGTTTAGGCTGCCGTTCTTGCGAATTTTCCTGTAAAAATGAGCACGGACAGGAAGAGTCCTTCCGAAGAAATATCCACTCATTAGAAGATGAAGAAAATAAAATGGGCCATAGTTTTCATCACTTTTCCATGGCTTGTAATCATTGTGAAAGCCCTGCATGTATGTCTGTCTGCCCTGAAGGAGCCATTAAAAAGAAACCTAATGGAATTGTAATTATCGATAAAGCGAAGTGTTCGGGGTGTGGGAAATGTGTTACCTCCTGCCCATTTGATGCTATTAAAATGAACCCTTTTACTGCAAAGGCAGATAAATGCGATATGTGCTATGATCGGCAAATGCAAGGGAAAACCACTATCTGTGTTTCAGCCTGCCCGGTTAAAGCACTTGAAATCATTGATATTAACGATCCTATGAATACTGATTATGATAAGTCTATTTATGGATTTGAAATGAAAAAAATTACAAATCCCTCCATTCGCTTTCATAAGAAAAATGACGATATCCAGCATTTTTGGTGTCGATAAAGGAGTCCCTAAAAAATATGCTTACCATTCAAGAATTAATAAGCGCGCCTCCTTTCCTATATGCCGAAATAATGGGTGGTTGGAAGGGAAAGAACCGCTCTTTTTCCATCGTTCAAAATCATTCAATCAGCCTTGATGAACCAACCTTATTACTTCTCACCAAAACACAAAGTACAATCATGCAATTGCCTGAGTACCTTTCTAATCAAGACGTTCAGGGAATTCTTCTTTATGGAAATGAAGACCTATTTATCCCAACAACGATTATAGAGATTGCGGATTCCTACAAAAAACCAGTCTTAATGGTAAAGGAATGGAACCCTGAAAGTATCAAGCAAACGATCTCAGATCTCGAGCATCTTAAAAGTATCGGCTTGTTCCAATATGTCTGGGAACGATCTACCAGCTATTGGCTGCAATTGATGAACGAACAAAGCTTAACCGCTGTACTGCAGCGTCTTTGTGTATTACTAGGTCAAAATGTTCTCTTGCTAGACGAGGATTTCCAGTTCCATACAGGAAATGAAGTTCCATCCATTAGTAACGTTAGGGTATTATTAAAATCACTTTCCAAACAGCCATATAAAAATAAGAAAGAAGCATATACGATCTTTGAAAATGAGTCAGGTCGATATCTTCTTTTTCATTTACGATCTGGGGAAAAACATTGTGGATTTATCCTTTTACAAGAATTGCCTGGCATGGTGATTGACATTTGCATTGAACAAATTATCCATGCCATTCCAGCCATTACTTCCTATTTAATGAAGGAAGATGCTGTAATGCTAGCACATCGATCTTACAAGGATCTATTTCTTTATAATCTACTATATAATAATTTAGAATCTGAGCATGGGTTAATCCAGCAAGGAAAGCAATGGGGCTGGGATTTCACGAAACCTACCCAATTAATGGTAATGAGGTTAGATACAAACACGGACTTTCCAAAAGGGAATGTCGATTTAGATGCAATCATGCGAAAAATCCGCTCGCTCATTACCGCCGCCTTTCTACAGGCAATTATCTTCCCCATACAAGGTAATATCGTCATTATTGTTTTTGATATGCCTGATCATACGCCGAAAGTACGGAAAGAGCGAATGGTTGTTTTAGCAAATAGAATTCACAAGGAAATCGAACATTCTCTGGATACAATGGAATGTCAAATTGGGTTAGGACGTCATTACCCATCCAATATGCAATTGTTTCGTAGTTTTTATGAGGCAAAGGTTGCACTAGAATTAGGAAAATATGAATCTAACCATCGTTCCGTGCGTCATTTTGAAGATATAGGAATTGCGAGACTCCTCTCGAATGTTCATAATGATTTATTGCACGAATATTATGAGGCAACATTGGGAGAACTGATTCTTTTAGATGAAGAGAATGATGATTTTTATATGGTCACATTGGAAGCATTTTATAATCACAATGGTGATATTAATCAAACCGCTGAGCAGCTCTATATTCACCCAAACACGTTACGGAAACGCTTAAAAAAGTTGGAAACGATATTAAATGTTGACTTTAATCAGATGGAAGACATGCTAAAGATCTTCGTGGCCCTAAAGATTAGGAAAATTTTAAAGTAAATTTTAAGGCAGCATCCAACTCATTGGATGCTGCCTTAAAAAAGCTAGAACTTCTTTAAACAAACTAAACTCCACTTCATCAAAGGTCCTTCCACTGCGACCATGTGGACGGTTACCGTCCACATGGTCAGTCTACAAAAACGCCCCAACCATCTGAATAACCACCATGTGGTTTGCTTAAGTTATTTAAATTATTTTGTATTTTAATTAGTTCATTATAATTTAATAGCATCTTTTTAGAACAACAACATGCCCACTCTTCGGTTTCGTCGTCTTGCTCTAAGAAGCAATTGAATCCTTCGCCTTTTAGGACTTGTGATAATTTTTCACCTGTTGCTTTATCGGGAACGGCAACAAAAAATTCCACAGATTGTTGTTTATTAAAATTTAATCCATCTTTATATAGACTACGTAAAGCATCTCCATCAGCATCATTTGGGAATTTCATTTATTTTCCTCCATTTTCCGGTACATTCATAGTTACTATTATAATTCACTTTTAACTTTTCAACTTATCATAAATTTTTTCTTAGGGTTCCAACATTTCATCATCCTTATAAATCTAATCCTATTATTGTATTATATCGATACTAGAAATTAAATGTAAAATAATACTATGAAAATACTTGGAGTTGAATCGTATTTAAATTAGCCCAAAAGAGCCAATAAAAAATACCAGGGCGCACCAAAATTCGGATTAGTCCTGGCATCATTCATTATTGCCGCTTAGGTTCATCGTTAAATGCTACTGCCATACAAGAAAGATTTTTGAAAATCATTTTATAATCTTATTCAACAAAAAATTAACTTTCTCTATAAGAAGTTCCTTTACACTAATATCCAGGTCCATTTCTTCCATCGTCTCTTTCAATTTACCAAACCAAACTGCGGCCCTTTCGGGAGCTATTTGAAAGGGGTGTCTTTCTTTAACCTGTGATACTTGCTTTCCTTCTTCCTGTGCAGATTTATCGGAAACAAGACGATTTATAAATACTCTTTGCCGATTTTTCAGCATTTCAATATCCGTGTTTCTTTCATTGAACATGTTAATATAGTATGTATCCTTTAACAGCTTATCTTGACTTCGCCCCATGGATAAATCCAGGGGATTCTTTTTTAAACCTTCATCAAAGCCGCCTTTCGGCCGGGGCTTCCAGGTCTTACTACTTCTCCAGTTCATTACGACATGGAGTAAAAACCACATACCGCAGCCCAATCATAGGCTCTACGCCACTGCTCTTTTAGCCTTATTGTGCGAGACAATAGGAGCTAAAAGGACTCGGCGATACTTTGTATCTTCTATTTTCGGTAGCTCCCTATTTTTCGTTAGCTGTTTATTGACAGACTTGTCCAAAATATTCATGGCACCTACTACATCCCGATGTCCTTCCGCGCCGCATTTACAGTCGAAGTTTCGATTCCTTTGTTTACGGAATTCTCCACATGACGGGCACGTGCCGGAAGTATAGGACTCTTCCACAAGTTGGACTTTGACCCCTCGAAGTTTTAATTTATATTTTATTTTTTCGATTAATTGCCCAAAACTCCAATTGGACAATTGCTGACGAATTTCTATCCGGGTTTTCTTTTTCTTTTTCGTATTCTTTTGAACGCCATTCGGTGTTCCTATATAGAGTGTTTTAATTTGGTTTTCCACACACCAATCTGTGACCATTCTCGAAATAGAATGCAATAGA
>NTXX01000021.1 GCA_002559145.1 Bacillus sp. AFS006103 | reverse complement strand
ACTTTTAAGACTAACCTCAGCGGTGCCTGACACCAACCAATCTACCGCACCACCTCAAATACTTTCTTCACTTTTTTCACTGGCACCTGTGAACCGCCTCGGCCCTGGACATTTTCTATCATCATCGCTACCATCAAGCTCGGCGATTCTGTATTGTATCCGATGAACCAGCCATTTTCCGTACCGGTTTCTCCCTGCTTTTGTTTAATCTCCGCTGTACCTGTTTTACCTGCGAGCGGATACCCCTTAATGTCAGCGGCATGAGCCGTCCCGCCAGGATCGCCCACTACCTTTCGTAAATCAGCCGCAATTACCCCAGCTTGTTCAGCCGAGACCACCGCTTCTTTCAGCACCTGGCCCTGTTGCTCCTCCGCTAACAGAATCGGCTTCACCATATTCCCATTATTCACAAACGGCGTATAAGCCGACAGCAAATGCACGATACTCATTTGGATTTGTCCCTGTCCATACCCCGAATCAGCGAGTGCAATTTCCCGGTCCAGCATGCCGATCGTTGATGTTTCAAGCGGGAACGGAAACGCCAGCTCCTCCTCAAACCCAAACTTCTTCAGCCCGTTCACAAACGCATCCTTCCCCGTCTTCAACGCAGCCTGGGCAAAATAAATATTATCACTGAACACAAACGCCTTTTCTAAATTAACCGGCGCAGTCCCCGCATGGACTCGCGTCACAAAGTAATTGCCCCACGACTTGTCCTTTTGCCACTTCTTCCCTTGAATCGGCACCGCCACATCCGGCGTAATCGCCCCGCTCGACAACGCCACCGCCGCCGTAATTGGCTTCATAACCGAACCCGGCGCATAGGTCATCCTAAAGCGCGTGGAGAGCGGCTGTTTCTTATTATCCTGCAGTGCCTTCCATTCGGCCGCAGAAAAGCCCAGCATCGCTTGATTCGGGTCAAACGAAGGCGAGCTGACAAGCGCCAGTGTCTCACCCGTCACAGGGTTGATCGCCGCTCCTGTGCCCGCTTCCTTGCCGAGCTCATCAAAAATAGCCGCCTGCACATCCGCATCAATCGTCAACTTGATCGTTTTTCCATCCTCGACCGGCTTTTCAGCGAGTAGCTCCGCCTCGCCGCTCTTCTTTTTAATCGTAATCTTCACGCCGGGCTTCCCCTTCAACTGCTCGTCATACACCTGCTCGAGCCCTCGTTTTCCAATCATATCATTGCTCGAGTAGCCCTTATCCTTGAGTTTGGTCAACTCATCCGCTGTAATCGCCCCCACATAACCAATCAGGTGCGCCGCCGCCTTCTCATACGGATAAATCCGTGCCTCCACCTTCCGCGTTTGCACGGGCTCGAGCGCAATCAACTGCGCAATCCGTTCCTCATCCTGTATCGCCACCCGCGCAAGCGGCACAAACAGCTCCGGCTTCACCCAACTCGCACTGAGCGCCTTCTTTATCTGCTCCGGACTCATTTTTAAAAGCGAGGCTAACGGCTCCAGAACTTGGTCCGTCACCTTCCCGGCAACCACGCCAACCTCATACACCTGACCATTCACCGCCAGTCCAATTTCATTGCGGTCGATAATCTCTCCCCGTTTCGGCGCAATCGTATCAATCCCAATCGTATCGCCTTTCTGCATTTTCGGAAAAATGAACCCAGTATTCCAGTCCACATACCAATTCTTCTTGTCGGCTCGTTCCTCCTTCTGCAACTTAGCTTCATAGGTAAATTGAATAGGTCCCGCAATACTATTCATTTTCGCATCAAAAGAATAGTGGGCTTGTTCTTTCTCTGCCTGTTTATCCTCTTTCGGTTTTTTGAAGTCAATCTTCAGGTCAGTAATCTGTAAATCCTTGTAGATTTTATGATAGCGGTTCGTAAATTCCTCTTTCGTGATTTTTTCCTTGGCATCCGTTGAAAGGTAGTTATACATCTGCTCAAACTTCTGCTCATTCCATAAAGCTATGTATTTCGTCAATCGATCCTGTGGCGTCGGTTCCTTACTACAGCCGGCGACTAGTAAAACGAGAAGCATAACCGCTGCTATTTTTCTCAATGGGATCCCTCCTTTTCAAACATTTTTGGTGTCAGGCACCACAAAAAGACACATCCGGCAATTTGTCCATGGTAGACGGACGTTATATGAGTGTCAGGCACCAATTCTCTTAATTATACCGTTAATATACATAAAATGGGTAATTGAAAAATAAGTACAAAAAAAAGAGGAAAGAATTCCCCTTCCCCTTTGTAACGTTTTTATGAATTTGCTTTTTCTGTAGAAGTAGATTCTTCGTCCACGTCAGGAGAGCTATCTGGATCTTCAATCATTTGCTCTTTTTCCTTCATTTGTGGAGTCTCTACGGATTCGCTTGCTTTGTCAGTCGAAAGTTCTGCTTCCTGTAACGCGCTTAACGATTTGTTAAAATAGTCACTAGGATTCACAGCAATTCCATCTTTGCGAATTTCAAAATGTACATGGGTTCCAGCTTTTTCATTGAACAAGCTTTGTCCAGCCGTGGCAAGAACTTGTCCCTGTTTTACTTCGTCGCCAACCTTGATCTTTATGTCTTTTACAGATTGATATTGTGTCACAATACCTTTGTCGTGTTCCACTTCAATGACATTCCCAAGGACTGCATCTTCATCAACTCGTGTGACCGTACCGCTTAATGATGCAACGACATTAAATGACTCATCGTCTTTCATGGTTACGTCAATCCCAGTGTTTGGTTGGTAGGTATTATTATAGAATACCAATGCCGCTTCCTGGTCTTCTGCTTTTCCATTGAAATCATAGAATTTTGTTTTGACGATAGCAGCATCTGCTTTTTCCACAGGCATTTTGAAGTCTTCAAATGTTTTGCTAACTTCAATCGCTGGCTCTTGGTTCTTTTTACCGGCAATATCCGTGGATTTGTAATCGTATTTGTCTGACGCGTTGTTGCTAGTTTGATACCATAGAACTGCGCTCAAAATGATTGCTGCACTTGCAATATAAATGGCTGGAAATACCCAACGCTTTTTGAAAAAGCGTTTTACGCTGGAACTTTGAGAAGATCGTTTGTTTTCTTCCTCTCTCATTTTCATCACCTCAGCAATCATTCTGAACAGATAAGTAGAATTATATACACGGGGTGAAAAAAATTTTTTTAAACTTATTTTTTAACAGTGACTATATTTTTATGCATGAAGTTGGAAAAATTATTTTTATTATATAAGGGGAATTTTGTAGGGGAACTTTTAAGTGAGTGCAAAAAGCCAGGCATCCCACAGCCTGGCTCCCCTAACTTCCTATTTACTTCCTCGCGGTAACTGTATCTAGCATATGATCAGCCGATTTAATTTCCACACCCTGATAGTAATGTTTGACGATTTCCTGATAATTCTTTCCTTCCATCGCCATGCCGTTTGCCCCGTATTGGCTCATTCCAACGCCGTGGCCGAATCCTTTAGTCGTAATTACGATATTGTCCCCCTTGCGTTTCCACGCAAAGTCAGAGGACCGTAGATCCAGTTTATCGCGGATATCCCGCCCGCTCAAAACCTTCCCATTAAAATCAACTTTGCCAACCCGTTTGCCTTTGGTCCGATCAACAATTTTTCCAATCGTTGACCCCGAACGAAGCTTCACCCCAAGCCGTGCCTCAAACTGACTGACCGTCATGACCTTTTGACTATTAAATTTGGGAGATTTTTTATCCCAGGGACTTGAAACACTTCTCAGGTATGGAAATTTGCCTGACCAGTAATCTTCTGAGTTTTCCGTATACCCATTACTTGTGGAGAAGAACAGGGCATCAATTGGCTCGCCATCATAGGCCAAAATTTGCCCTGCTGTTGCCCGGACAGCCTTTAAGACCTTCTTTCTTTTTGTGTCGTAATCCATCCCCCATTCCCGTCTAAGTTCATCATCATTCATGTAAACTTGATGGATTTGGGTGTCCGTTACCTGTGCACCTTTAGGAACACCGAGTGTATCCTTACTTAATAGCCGCTTCACGATATAGGTTCTCGCTGTTAGGGCCTGGGCCTTCAGGGCTTCTTCCTTAAACTCTGCGGGCATCTCAGCTGCCACCACACCAACGAGGTAATCTTCTAATTGTACATTCTCAATTTGAGATTTTGAGGTGCGAAAAACGGATACTTCGACGGCAGGATCTGCGGAAGCCGCCACCTCTGTCGCTTCTTTTCCAGGAGTATTGGTTAAATCCTCCCCTAACTTTCCGCTCGCTCGGTGCTCATCTGAAAAGGGTAATACAAGGACTGCAGGAATAATTAATGTTAAGGCAATGAGGACTGCTGCTAGTACGACGAAAGGTTTGATTTTTATCATGATAGTGCCTCCAGTTTGCAAATTCACAGCCACACCTACTCCACGGCGGGATGCGTCTCAATTAATACATATGGAGGCGGACAAGCATTTATTACGAATTTTTTATATAAAAAATCTATTGATTAAAATGGTGTCAGGCACCACACAAACACAAATCAGGCACCATTGTCCTTCATACGCGGATACCCAGAGACGCAAAAAAGGCCCGATGATTGTACATCAGGGCCCGTTGTTTTGCGAATACTCATTTTTTATTGTAGTTCTAAGCGTTCATATCTGATACGTAGTCTTGGACTTCTGTGAACGTTTCGTCTGCTTCATTGATACGTTCGATGTCGGCACCCAGGCTTGCTAGCTTGCCATGGAAGTTGACGTAGCCGCGGTCTAAGTGTTTCAACTCAGTCACGCGTGTCATGCCTTCAGAAACCAAACCGGTTAGGATTAATGCTGCTGCAGCACGAAGGTCAGTCGCAGACACTTCCGCTCCTTGTAAATTTGAAGAACCATTTAAAATAACAGAACGACCTTCAATCTTGATGTCGGCATTCATGCGGCGGAATTCCTCAACATGCATAAAACGGTTTTCAAACACCGTTTCTGTAATCATCGAGGTGCCGTTTGCGCGAAGCAATAACGCCATCATTTGTGATTGCATATCGGTTGGGAAACCCGGATGCGGCATTGTTTTAATGTCGACAGCCTTCAAACGATCGGTTCCGATGACACGTACGCCATCTTCTTCCTCCTGAATCGTAATCCCCATTTCAACCATTTTTGCAATCAATGAAGATAAATGTTCAGGAACTGCGCCCTTTACTAACACATTTCCGCCCGTAATCGCGGCAGCCACCATAAAGGTACCCGCTTCGATGCGGTCAGGAATAATATTATGGTCTGCGCCAAATAACACGTCCACACCTTCAATACGAAGGGTCCCAGTGCCAGCGCCGCGAACTTTAGCGCCCATTTTGTTCAAGAAGTTGGCAAGGTCGACGATTTCCGGTTCTTTTGCCACGTTCTCAATAATGGTGGTACCAACCGCAAGCGTTGCAGCCATCATAATATTTTCAGTAGCCCCAACACTTGGGAAATCCAAATAAATCTTTGCACCTTGTAAGCGGCCATTTACTTCCGCTTCAATAAATCCGTTTCCTACCTTAACCTTAGCACCCATGGCTTCAAAGCCTTTCAGATGCTGATCGATCGGGCGGGATCCAATTGCACAACCACCAGGCAGAGCCACACGTGCACGGCCGTTGCGAGCGAGTAATGATCCCATGACAAGTACAGACGCGCGCATTTTGCGAACGTATTCGAACGGCGCCTCATCCTTTAACACTCTGGATGCATCTACTACGACTGTATTGTTTTCAAATGATACTTCAGCGTTTAAGTTACGTAAAACTTCATTAATTGTGTATACATCGGAGAGTGTAGGTACATCACGTAATACACTTTTTCCGTCACTTGCTAATAATGTTGCAGCGAGTACAGGCAAGACAGCATTTTTTGCGCCTTCTACTTTAACAGTTCCATCAAGCCTTTTTCCGCCGCGGACGATAATCTTTTCCAAGAGTATTCCCCTCCGCGTCCATTTTCTCTATATTAATATTCAATCGTAATGATTGGTGTGCCAACTACGATGGTAGTCTTACCGCCCAATCCTTCGGAGCGTATCCCAATTTGTAAATTCATGTTATCTCTTTGATTTTCTATCGAGCCTGTAAACAACGGCGAATTCGCCGAAACAGACATGAATGTCTCCTCTTTTAACGCTTCGATCTCTTTTGCATTAAATACGGACAGCAAATGATTCGCTGTCTTAGGTAAAGCCTTATCAATCTTATCACCGACCGTACCTTTCATACAAGAGAAAATTGTTGGGTTTCCTCGAAATATGTCAGACAGCCTAGTTTTAAAATCAGAGGTGGTGAAAAAGGCCTCCGAAGACTTGTTCCACTCTTTACCACTGATACTATATACTATATACGCATTAACAGGTTGTTTTGTGTGGGTTACCATCAATTGAAGCTTTTCTCTGTGGTGTCTAGATGTTGGAGATATTGCTGTTACTTCCCATTTTTGACTGGTATTGTTAACAGACCATTCCCAATCAGGAAAATTTGCTTGAAGCTTTTTTGCATATTCCTTTACTTCCTGCTCACTCTTCATTCCATTTAAATGTTCTCTTGCATAAAAAGTCCACTCATCGAGCAAAATATTTTCTGCTTGTAAAATGGAGCCTATTTTCGTTAAGTCCATTTCGTTTTGAAAAATGGAACGGATTCCGCCACTATTCGCTTCAGTCGTTTGGTTTCCAATCACAACCAAGATTAAACTGATGATCGTTATCAAGCTCAAAAGAATCTGACTATTTCTCTTCATTTCTACTCCCCCTCCTTACCATTGTTACCGGTTGGAGGAATCGCATACTTGGGAAATGTCGTCACTTTTTGACACGATTCAAGCATTGTGGTCGTTCACACTGAAGTTATTTTTTCCACACAAAGACGATTGTACTCAATTTATCGTCAAATAGATACATGTATGAAGACCTAAATTTTTACCAATTGTATCGTTTGCATGATCAAAGGCAGCTGCTGCGACCATTGAAGATAATCAAGGAAAAAGTTACTAACAGATGAACCCATGATAATGGATAAAAATATGTAGAGTAACCGCGCCTGAAAGACATGGCCTGATTTCAGCAATTTTTCCAAACGAATCGCCTGTAATGCCCACCAGGCTAACGCGATAAAAATTAAATGAGACAGGATACTTAACATGGCAATCTGCCCAAAATCATTTATCACTCGGTAACCTCCTTTTTTCACACAATGTTTATTCTATCACAAAGAAGGCTAGAAGAGTTTCCTTTTGTATCCATTTTTAAAAAATAAACACATTTCACTTTTTTTCGCCGCAATAATCTATCGTAAAATAAAAATTCACCTTCCAATGATTCGAATAGAAGGCGAATTTTTATGGTTCTAACCGGTCGTGTAAACCGAACTCATTCTGAAAATCTGTGCAAAGGTACATCAAATGCTCAACCACTAATTTACTTGATTCCAAACCCTGCCAAGATCTAATGGGACATACACTTTCTCTCCCTGAATCTCCCTGTGGATGATCGGATTTTCAAAGTTAGAATCCCAGCAATGATCTTCTCTGATCTTGCGCTTTGCCCTAATGTTCCCTCCAAAAAAATCACTTAAGTTCACTCTTGAAAATTTCATCACACTTACCCCTTTCTTGTTAAGTTTGTGGAGAGGAAACAAAAGGAAAGTTCCTTTTTGTTTCCTATTATTATACTGACCTAGTAAAACTTTTATTTTGCCGCAACAACCATTACGCGTCCCCGGTCTAATTCTTTTTCAAACTGTTGCGCCTCTCTATCGGTTAATCCTATAGATTCCATTTTCGCACGCAGCTCGTCCCCGCGGGAACGAAACACATTTGCGATTGAATCAAAGAAACCCTGTTCGTTTACCCCGATCTCATTGGTATCCAGTGCCTCAGACAAATCTTCTGAACGTTCTTCCCCGTGGGCCAATAAGTAGACCTCATCTTTGGTGTACCCTTGATTTAAAAATTGTTCAATTTCCTTTTTTGCTTGTAAACCATTTTCCACTAGTTTTACCTGTCTCATTTAAACTACCTCCTAAATTTTTGATTTCGTTAGTAAGTTGAAATGGTACTTGGTGTTCTATTGGGTATATAACCGTTTTTTTTAAATTAAAACCTTTTATTTTAAAATAGCTCATTTTTTTAGAAGGAATCCCTCCAAATAATTACGATTGATCAGTACGATGAATTGCCATGCAAGGATTGAAGCTCATCCACCGTTTGAATCCGTTTATCACCTCTAACATCTTCCTTTGGAGTGGAGAATGATTGATCTTCCTGACGACTTGGGATTGGCTGGTTCTCGAATTTTTCTTGTGCTTCTACGGTTCGTTTCGCATAGGGTAGCGCCATAAGCCTGTCATAGGGAATGTTTTCTCCGGTATCGACACAAACTCCATATGTTCCGTCAGAGATCCGCTCTAACGCCTCATTCACTTCTTCTAGGATCCTTTTTCCATTTTCAAAAACAAACATTTGTTTTTCACGCTCATCTAATTCTGTAGCTGTATCAGCAAAGTGATTGTCATAGCTGGTTAACTCCCCATAATCCTCGAACGATAGTGGCTGGTTGGATTCTAACATTTCCATTGTATCGGTCTTCATTTGGAGTAATTTCCCCTTAAAAACAAGCAGATCTTTTTCTGACAACATGATTTTCCCTCCCTTTCTTTTCTTACTGGGTAGATACCCTATATCGAGGAATTCTAAAACTATAGAAAGAAAAAATTCTGGCGGTATATTTTTTTAAAAACAGGTTTGTCCACTGAATTATCGGGTATGTACATTAGTAGATTCACATTACAAGTAGAAAGGGATGAATTTTCATGGGATTTATTTGGTCTTTAATTATCGGAGGAATCATCGGGTGGTTAGGAGGTCTCGTCATTGGGCGTGATATTCCAGGAGGTGTCATTGGAAATATCATCGCTGGATTTATTGGAGCCTTTCTCGGTTCGTTGATATTAGGCGATTGGGGACCTGAAGTTGGAGGTTTCTATCTGATTCCAGCGATCTTAGGTGCGATTCTTCTTACATTAATCGTCGGCTTCCTTTTGAAAAGTATGAAGCGTACAGCTTAATAAAGATTTTCACTCGAAAGAGACTGCCAATCACGCAGTCTCTTTCTATTTGGCCATTTTTATACAAAAAGAAAACACCTAAAAGGTGCCCGAACTTTTTATTTTAAAATAGCAATTAATCTAGCTCCGCTTCAGGCTGTGCCCACACCGACACGCTGCCTCCGTTCACAAGGAATGTAGCAAATCCATCATCTTCAATGGAAATATTCTCGTCTCGGGTTCCTGTTAGGTCCACCCATACTTCTCCAGCACGCTCCTCACCGACGAACATTCTTTTTTCGCCCTCATCCCGATTGGAAATGAGAACGGCGCAGCCCGAACGCTCCATTTCCGCACAGCCAAGACGAACCCATCCAATCAGATGGGCGTCGTCGAAATAATCTTCTTGTTCCCCATAGGCTGTGTGGTAACGAGCATAAAGGAGCGGATCCATCGCCACTGCTTTTCCATCGACGGGTTCTTCTCCGCCG
The DNA here is from genome assembly GCA_002559145.1 of Bacillus sp. AFS006103. Classification (GTDB taxonomy): domain Bacteria; phylum Bacillota; class Bacilli; order Bacillales; family Cytobacillaceae; genus Neobacillus. The sequence goes on along the minus strand of NTXX01000021.1, from coordinate 42,913 downwards.
ATGCCAAAATAATCCCCGTAAAATATACATGGATGGCCATCCTTTCGAAGTAAGATCAGCGAATAAGCACTCTGCTTAAACCAATCCTCCACCCATGATTCTAACGATTCGTTGGGCTGGGTATCATGATTATCCACAAAAGTGACCGCATGTTCTGGATGCATAAGAACTAAAGTATCCTCAAAAATCGTCGTCAGATCAAAATCCGCCCCAGCTTTAGATGCTTCATGAAATTTATAATGAAGCGGAACATCAAATAAATTCAGTTTGAAATCTACATTTTCAAGATATGTTTGGCATGCCGAAAGCTCCGGGACCCAAAACTCTCCGACAAAATAAAAGTCTTCCCCTCGCTGCCGCCTTACATTATCTACAAAATTTTTAATAAAACGATAATCAATATGTTTAATCGCGTCTAAACGGTAACCGTCGCATTGTAATGTATTTGCAAGCCAGTTCCCCCATCGGATCATTTCCGCTTGTACATCCGGGTAATTGTAGTCAAGATTAGCAAACATTAAATAGTCGTAATTGCTAAATTCATCATTAACATGATCATTCCACTTTTTACCGTCTCCGACAATCCGAAAAATTCCTGTTTTATCTGTTTTTGCGTCGTAGTCGATTCCATTAAAATGTTCAAAGCTCCATTTGAAGGTGGAGTACTTATCCTTTCGCTTAGGAAATGTAAATTTTGTCCATCCCTTTATCTTGAACGGCTTTGAAATCTCTTCTGTTCGATTCTCTGCGTCCACTTCAATCACTTGAAATTCTTCGGTTTCATCTGCCCCGGCTTTATGATTCATTACGACATCTACATAGACCTGAATACCATTATCATGACATGCGGCAATGGCCTCCTGTAATTCTTGCTTTGTCCCATATTTCGTACGGACTGTCCCTCTTTGATCAAATTCACCCAGATCATAAAGATCGTATACACCATAACCCGTATCTTCGGCCGATTGGCCCTTTGTGACGGGTGGAATCCACACCGAATCGATTCCCTTCTTTTTCAGTTCGGGCGCAAGCTCCTGCAGGCGGTTCCAATGGTTACCATCTGGGCTTAAATGCCACTCAAAAAATTGCATCATCGTATGATTTCTCTCCATTTGTGTTTTCCCCTTTTATCATTTTTTCTTCTATTGATAATTCTTTTCTGAGCCTCCATAAACGATAGGTATGATGGACAATCACTTTCAATACCGCATACACTGGGACGGCCAAGATTAACCCGAGAACGCCACCCATACTTCCAGCTGCAAGCAACAGCGAAATAATCGTGAGCGGATGAATTTCTAGCTTTCTTCCCATTACCTGCGGAGAGATGATATGCCCTTCTATTTGTTGGACAACCACCATAACAATGAGAACTTTAACGACCATCATCGGTGAATTTAAAATCGCAATAACTAAGGCAGGGATGCTGGCAATGATTGGACCGAGAAATGGGATGACATTTGTCAACATGGCTACAATGGCAACAAGAAGAGAATAGTCTAGGCCGATCATTAAATATCCGCTGAAAAGCAATGTCCCTAAACAAAAACTAATGAAAATTTGACCTTGAATATAGGAGCTGAGTGCCTCATCTAAATCAGTTAATATTCTTCGACCATTCTTCTGCTGCGTGGCTGGTAATAAACGAAGAATTTGTCTGGGCGCCTTTTCTCCTTCCTTTAGCATATAAAATAAAATAAACGGAACCGTGACTAGGACTGTCATAATTCGTGTCAAAAAGCCGATAAAGTCCATAATATTTGATCCAATGAAGGCGAGGCCTGAAGGTACTTTTTTTGAAATAGAATCAGTACCCTTTTCAAAATTAAAACGATTATTTTCGTACAAACGCTGAATCCATTCATTATGTTGAATTTCCGCTATTTTCTCCTGGACTGATTCTAAAAAAACAGGTATGTTTTCTATTAAACTATTGATTTGCTTCTGCAAAATGGGTCCAACAAAATAGACCAATAGAGCTATTAAAGCAGCTGCCAGTAAATAAATCAGAAGGATGGAAAGCACTCTCGGAACCCTTTTCAATTGAAGATAACTGACTAGAGGGCGAAATAAGTAATATAATACTCCTGCAATCAAAAAAGGAAAAAAGAGGGTTTGTACTAGTAAACCAACCGGCCGAAAAACAAAATTGATTTTCATTCCTACAAAGATAATTAAGAAAATAAGCAATAGTCCGTAGCCCCATCGAAACGCTTTTGTTATCGGCATGTCATCTCCCCATTTTATTAGATTTTGGCTGTGTTAAACTTGGCTGTTGATTTGCGCTCCAGGCACTTCGCTCCAATCAACAGGGTATCAAAATCAACAATAACCTTTAACACAGCCTAGATTTTAAAAATAGCCTTTCATTATAGAATTCCTGAAAACAGCCGTGCAAAGGATTCTTTTGCCTTTTCAGCAATTCCTCTTTTGTAAAACTCCACCGGACGGATTCTCAGGCAATCCTCGAGGTCTTCCTCATAATGGGCGACTAGGTCTTGAATCGATTCCGTTCCGATTAAAAATAAATTCACTTCAAAATTCAGGCGAAAACTGCGCATATCCATATTCGCCGTCCCAATCGTGGCCAGGTCCCCATCAACAATCATCACCTTTTTATGGAGGAACCCCTTTTGGTACGCATAAATTTCCGCTCCAGCACGCAATAGTTCAGGCAAATACGAGCGCGTGGCATATTGCGTGAGAAAACCGTCATTGGTGTCAGGCACCATGATTCGTATTTGAATCCCTTTTTTAGCAGCTATCCTAAGTGCGGTTCGAATCGCTTGATTGGGGACAAAATACGGCGAAGCTATCCAAATCGATTGGGTCGCACAGGAAATCATGGCGCAATAATGATCACTCATCCGTTCGGTTTCGGGGCCGGTGGCGACGACATGAACTAAACCATCTCCGTCGGCAGGTATGGGTTTCATATAACGTTCATCCATCACCAGCATTTCTCCACTCACATACCGCCAATCCAATAAAAAAACGGCATGTAATGTTTGGACGGCTTCCCCTTCAAGCAGGACATGTGTATCACACCAAAATCCGATTTCCTCGTCTTCCCCAAGATATTCGACCCCAATGTTCAGTCCGCCAACAAACCCTGTCTTCCCGTCAATCACTACGATTTTTCGATGATTACGAAAGTTAAACTTCTGATTATAGAGGCCACTCTTTAGTGGCAAAAACGGATGGACCCTGAGTCCGGCTTCCTTCATTCTTTTTATCGTGCCGCTTGAAAGGGTGATACTTCCCATCGCATCGTACATCATTCGCACCTCTATTCCTTCTTGCACTTTGTCGATTAAGATGTCGATGATCTCATTCCCTAAGCGGTCATCGCGAAATATGTAATATTCCATATGAATAAAGTCTTTTGCACCCTTCAGCGCGCTTTTTATCTCTCGGAACGTTTCCTCGCCATTTCTTAATATCTTTGTCTTCGTCTTGGTATTGGTTGGCGTGAAGGTCGCCCGGTCTAAATAGTGAGTGAAATGGTGCTGGTGATAATTCAGCTTGGAAAAATTGATCTTGTCCGTGTTCCGGCTCAATGTTGCAAATACTTCACGATCCTTGATGCGCTTGCTTTTAAAAAGATGACCTTTTAAAAATAATTGCCCTGAATAGACATAGATGATATAGCCGAGCACTGGTAAAAACACCAAGATATAAATCCATAAAAGCGTATTTTGTGCTGTCCGATTTTCCAGCATTAAGGAAAAGACGGTGATCAAGATCATTCCCACGTAGAATGTCAGTGAGATCACTTTCGACAGGAACGAAACGTCTGTAAAAAACACCAAATAGACGAGCGTAATCATAATAATGACAAAGACAAATTCCATTCTCCGTTTTTTCATCATGTCGATCTCCCCCAAAATCTTATCTAGATACCCTTATAGGGTAATACCCGATTTACGCTCAGGTTAATCCTGTTAATAAACATCTTTGAAAAAAATGCTTTTCATGGTTTCAACGGATGAAGACCGGGGTAAAGAATAGATATCCACACTATTCCACTAAACGGAGGTAATGAACATGGCAAAAGTAAAAGATAAAAACAGTGTAGTAACCGAGACGCTCAACACCCAGGTCGCTAATTTTTCAGTTCTTTATATGAAGCTGCACCACTTCCACTGGTATGTAAAAGGCGAAAATTTCTTCACCCTGCATCCTAAATTTGAAGAAATGTATAAGGAGTCGGCGCTCCATCTTGATACCATCGCTGAAAGAATGCTGTCACTAGGGGCTTTGCCTACGGCTACCTTAAAGGAACAATTGCAGATTTCTTCGATTAAGGAAGCAGCAGGCGACGAAAACGCGGCGGGGATGATCAAGTCACTAGCTGATGACTTTAACACCGTCTGCAGCGAACTGACAGACGGAATCACCCAGGCCGAGGACAACGATGACCAACCGACGGCCGATCTATTCATCGCGATTCGCACGTCCTTAGAAAAGCACAGATGGATGCTCGAGGCCTATCTGGCAGAGTAAATGTTTTGAAAAAGGGTGCCAGCATTAACGCTGACACCCTTAAAATTTATAAGAAAGCATCTTTGGACCCTTACGGACAAATCTCATTGAAATACCACGGGAGCTGTCCGCAATAAGCACCCTTACGGACAAATCTCATTGAAATACCACGGGAGCTGTCCGCAATAAGCCCTTACGGACAAATCTCACCGAATTACCATGGGAACTGTCCGCAATAAGCGCTATTACAGACAAATCTCACCGAATTACCATGGGAACTGTCCGCAATAAGCGCTATTACAGACAAATCTCGTTGAATTACCACAGGAACTGTCCGCAACACAATAAAATAAAACAAAACACGTATCCCCAAACCCCCAAAAAACGGATTGGATACGTGTTTTGTTACTTTTTATTATAGTAGTTTAAAAGAGTTGTCCGATAATATAGGTTAAATCGTCATTCCGTTCATGGGTATAGATTTCCAGATAATTTGACATCTCTTCAATTGACCGAATACTTGATAATAATTGTTTAATGGCGGGAATATAAATCCCGTCCGTATGAATAATAAATTTCGCATCTTTTTCATACGTGAACGTTTCGATCCCATATTTTTGCGGCTTACCGGATAGATATCCATAGACAGGGACTGGATTGAAAAATTGACCTGAGGGCGAATAAAGGACAAAGCGAATGTTTCCTACGGAGCTGTAAGTAATTTTTTTCAGTAAAAAGTCTACCTTAAAAAGAGAGACGGTTGCACCTCTTTTATCCTTAAGGACTTTATTACAATAATCGATTAATACATCGACCTCTTCATAATGGTATTGTTCGACCACTTCCCGAATCGCGTTAGACGAGGCATGTGCGTACAGCCCGCTTCCCAAACCGTCGGCAACGGCACAAATGAAGTAATCATCCGTTGACTTAATAAAGAAGCTGTCGCCGTTACACACATTACCTTCCTTTTGAATCTGATAAACTAAGGTTTGAATATATTGATTTGATTGGCTTTCAAGCATTTGTTACTCCTGTATTGGCATCCTCTTTGTTTAGTGCCTGTCTTAGTTTTTGAATCGCCTTTTTTTGAAGACGAGATACATGCATCTGAGAGATCCCCAAATACTCGCCTGTTTCTTTCTGACTTTTATTCTCGATAAATGTAAACTTGAGAATTTCTATTTCACGTTCTGACAGAACATGCAAAACACTCTCAAGCAAGAGCCTTTGGTCGACTCTTTTGAAACCATCATCATGCGATCCGATGGTGTCGAGAATTGTAACCGTGCTGCCGTCTGAGCCCGTTTCAATCGAACGATTCACAGATACGGCTTGATAACTTTTACCCATTTCCATCGCTTCTAATACTTCTTCTTCCGAAACGTCCAAATGCGCAGCAATTTCATGGATCTTTGGTGACCTTTGATGTTGATTGGTCAGTTCATCGACAACTATCTTTATTTTCGTCCATAATTCCTTTACCCGTCTCGGGACATGGACTCCCCAGGTTTTATCCCTTAAGTATCGTTTGATTTCTCCAATAACGGTCGGTATTAGAAATGTTTCAAAGGCTGCTCCAAGTTCGGGGTCATATCTTCTTATCGCACCCAATAGCCCGACTATTCCGATTTGCATGAGATCCTCATGATAGTTCCCGCCTTTTGAGTATTTCATCACCAGGCTTCCGACCAGCGGAGTATAGTGGGCGACTAATATTTCTTGAGCGGACTTACTCTCATTTAGCTGAAAGTCTTTAATTAGGGCGTTGATTTCTTCCTTAGTTCTCTTCATAGCTTGAAATGGTTGTGTCATGACCTGCACGCTCCCCACTTAAATACTTCACCATGAAGACCGTTACTCCGGAATTATCAAATACATGGACTTCATCCATGAGCGTTTCCATCAAATATAGACCCAACCCTCCCTCCACCAGTTGGTCGGTCGTACTTCCTGCGGAATATGGGCCAAGTTTGTTTCTTGTTTCTTCAAAATTAAAACTCTCGCCGCTATCGGAAATCATAATTTCCAGCTTGTTATTATAAATACCGAATCCAACAATTGTTTCACCGCTGCCGTCCTCTTTGTAAGCATGTTGGGCGGCATTCGTACAAGCCTCACTGACGGCAATCTTTAAATCTTCAATCTCCTCGTAGGAATACCCCATTCTGCCGGCAATTCCTGATAACGTTAATCTGATAACCCCTACATATTCTGGCTTTGCAGGCATTTTCACTTCAATATAGTCAACTAATTGTTTCATTGTACCCCACCTCTGAATTCGTAGAAATATCAATGATGTTGCTTAAACCTGTTATTTGAAAGAGTCGTTCCAAGCGATCTGACAAGTCCACTAGCTTTAATTCACCATCATTTTTCATTATTAGTTTGAATAAACCAATAAATACACCCAGACCAGTACTATCAATGTATGACACATCTTTTAAACTGACAATCAGTGATTGGTTTTGCTCCTCAGCAAGTGGTAATAATTCCTCTCGTAGCTTTGGTGCAGTGTATGCATCTATTTCGCCTGCAACAAAAACGAATGTTTTCCCATTACTGTGCTGTTTGTCCACTTTTAAATCCATTCATTATCACCTCAGGAATGTAATCTATTTTTATGTACTTACCCGCACCCGGGGAAGATTAAACCTTTCTTCGAAAAATAATTAGCGTAAAATCATCATTCATTTCAAAGTTCTGCATCTTTTCCAAATCACGATAAATTTGTTCAACCATTTCTTGGGCGGTTAATTGCTTATATTTTTCAATTAAGTCCGTTATCACCGAACGTTCGATAAAACCATCATCTGTTCTTGCTTCCGTCACTCCGTCCGATAATAAGACAATCATATCCCCTGGTTCCACTTGTTTTTGATACTGCTCATAGGTAAAGTTCCGGTCCACGCCTAATACTAGACCTTTTGTCACGAGATCCTCAAATGAATTCGTAACGGAATGATAATAGAATCCTTGTTCATGCCCTGCTGCCCCGTAGGTGAAGGAATGGTTCACTGTATCGTACATCCCATAGAACATGGTAATAAACATACCTTCTTCGAGATTATCTTCTACGACTCTATTAATACTTTCTAAAACAAAGTGAGGACTTTTCCGGGACTCCGGTAAACTATCAATTGCATACTTAATCATCGACATACAAATAGCTGCAGGAATTCCTTTACCAATTACATCTGCAACGGCGATATGAATACTTTGCCCCTCTTGAATAAAATGATAAAAATCGCCATTCATTTGTTTGGCAGGAATACTAGTTGCCCCAATATCTAAATCGACTATTTGAGGAATCGATGTTTCCAGTAAATTTTCTTGAATGCTTGCCGCAATCTCAATTTCCGTTTTTATTTCAAGCTGTTGATCGCGCATGCTTTGATGTTCCTGGTAGGCTAAGCCATAGTCGACCATCACCTCTAACAGAAATTCAAAGGACAATAAGACCTCCTCTTGAATATCTGGAAAAATTTCTTTCAACGCTTCACTATGTAAACTGATAATTTCCTCAGGAGAAATTTGCTGTAAAATCGACTTTCGACTGAATAGTTGTGCTTGGTACAATGCTTTTTCGGATGATTCTTTCAGATAACTGCGAAGCAAATGTCGATACCTTGATTTAAAAATTTCCATACGCAAGATTCCTCCTAACGAGTCCATTTTACAGTCTTAATAATCGTCCCTTCCTCGAGTGAAGAGGTAATATCAAATTCGTCCATTAAGCGCTTAACCCCCGGTAATCCCGCTCCTAACCCACCTGATGTAGAATAGCCATCTTCCATCACTTTTCGAATATCCTGAATTCCCGGTCCATTATCAGCAGCGATCACCTTTATACCACGTTTATCACGTCCATTTATGCGTTCAATCCGTATTTCACCTTGCCCTGCATATAAATAAATATTACGCGCAAGCTCAGAAATCGCTGTCGTGATTCTTGCTTGGTCAACTGTACCAAATTCAAGCTCTTTGGCAACATTTCTGCCTAGTTGCCTAGCTGCAACGATATCCCATTCGCTAATAATTTTCACATAGGATTCGTTCTCCATGCTTTCTCCCCCAACTCCCGTTGTAGTGTTTCTAACCCCTTTTCTAAATCTAGTGCTGTAAGCACCTCTTGAAGATGGATTCCCAGTTCAACTAATGTAATGGCTACAGCCGGTTGGATGCCTGTTAAAACTACTTTTGCCCCCATCAATTTGGACATACTAATCACATCGCCCAGTACTTTTGCAATAAATGAATCAATCACATCAATCGACGTTAAATCAATAACGACACCTTTCGCTCCTGTTTCATGGATTTTATAAAGCAAATCTTCTTGAAATTGGATAGCGGTTTGATCATCAAGCTCCCACTGAATCGAAATAAGCAGGCAGTTATATAACTTTAATATCGGTATTCTAGCGACCATGATTATTCCTCCGTTGATATGACCTTTCGATTCGTCATTTCCAAGGCAGCCTCAATTCCTTTTTGTAAGCTGTTTTTTGTCATGACTTGAGTTAAATTAATTCCCAAATTAACGATTGTTTGTGCAATCTCGGGACGAATCCCAACGATTATACATTTTGCTCCGACTAATCTTACGGCTTCGGATGCCTGAATAATATGGTGGGCAACCATCGTGTCGACGACAGGAACTCCTGTGATATCGATTAACACAACTGCCGCGCGATGCTTAACCACCCCTTGTAATAAATTTTCCATAATCGACTTTGCTCTTTCTGTGTCAATGGTTCCCACTAACGGCATAATCGTAATATTTTCAAAAATCGGGATAAGCGGTGCAGACAGCTCTTGAAGCGCAATTTTTTGTAAGGATACCGTTCTTTGCCAAGTTTCCGCATACTGATTATACACGGCAACGTTGATCGGGCTAATCCATCTGTCATAATCCAAAATAAATTCAACTTGTTCCTTTTCGGAAGTCTTATCTGCCATCGGAAAGAAAACAATTTTTCCAAATTCACTTAAACTATCCATAATAAAACCTAATGTCCAGCCGAGTTGAACTATTTTTTGTGTAAACTCACTGATCATGGTTTCACTATTTTTCTGTTGATTGGTAGAACTAGTAATGAGTAAATTTATATAATCATTACAAATATTGATATAGACTTTCTCTGATATCACAGGTACTACTCGTTGTTGATCCATAAGGATCAGTTTCTCAGACCACTCTTTTAAAATTTGCTCCCTGTTGGCTTGAACATATTCTACTATTTGGTTTGCTTTTTTCATTATTTCCCACCTAAATATATCTTCGGAATTCGAAGAATTATTTGTTATCTCAAATTATACCAATTTATGCAAGTTAAAAAATGAAGAAAATGGCATAGATATTTAGTCCTAATATCTTCCATGTTTCAAACGAAAAAAAAGGGGTATATACGGGGTAGAACTCTATCTTCAGGGAAATGGAATTTTTCAAATAGGAGGAAACGCTATGGATAAAAAGAATATGCAACAACTGTTTAAGGATCCCAAGCCGGTCGAAAAAAAACATGGTGCCTCATCCCATTCAGTTGCCAAAAACAATAATGGTTCGATGGCCCGGGATTTAGACGAAATGAAGAAACTCGGCAAGGAAATGAATCAGATGAAAACCGGGAGTCAGCATCTGGAAGATGATAATCTGATCCCCGATCCACAGCAATAACTGAAGCATTTTAGTAGCGGCCCCTCTATAGGGGGCCGTTCCTTTTGTTTGGACTGATAACAGGAATATGACGAGTGATCACTCACTCGCCATAACCATTATCATTCAGTTGTATTTTTAAAGATTAGTAGTTGTTACCATGCTTTTTAGGCGTTTCATCACCATTTAGGCCGACTTATAGTTCCGATCGTGGTTCCTGATTAGAAGACTTTGATTTGTTACTCTGTTTTCCAGTCTCTTGATAAGACTCTGACTTGTCATTCTTGGAATTGGGATCGTCACCTTGCTGTCTCATCCCTTGATCACCATTCCTAGCCTGGTTCTGTCCACCTAGTTGCCCCATCCCTTGATCGTAATTCCTAGACTCGTTTTGTCTATCCTGTTGTCCCAGTTCTTGGGAGGAATTCTTAGACTCGGTTTCACTACCAGGCTGTCTCATCTCTCCACCAAAATTGCTAGAGTTGGATTCGTTACCTTGGTCGTTTTCAAATTCCAGATATGAATCTTGTTCTTGTTTCTTAAAAGTAGTATCATCTTTCCGGCTTGCTTCTTCCCTACTGATTGTCTCACTAGTATTCTTAGCCATTTGATTTTCCTCCTTTTAATTTTTAAAAATTTACTTTAGGTTAACTTGTAACCTTAATTATGTTGTACCACCCTTTGCAGGAACCTAAACCTCTTTTTGATAGATTTGTTAATTTTATTTAAAAAACGATCCTTTCTTTTTCCCTCGTAAAAGGTCCCCTGTCCAGCCATTAAATTTCAAAAAACCATAGAGTAGGATGGTTGAGACTGCAATCAGGATGACGGACATCACATAGCCGAATTTCCATTCCAGTTCTGGCATATGCTTAAAATTCATCCCCCATAATGCCCCGAATGCCATGACCGGGGTGAAGATGGTCGTGATGACCGTTAAGGTTTTCATGATTTCATTTCCGCGATGGGATGAGATGACTTCTTCTAAATTAATGATCGAATCCAGTTCATGTTCATATTCATTGAACAATTCAACCGCCCGGTCAATCCGTTTACACGTCGTCTGAAAAATCCCCCCCGTACTTACCTCATTCAGATTGATCTCCTCTATCCCCATTTTTAACTCTTTGATTGGGATTAATAGATTCTTCCACACCAATAGTTCATGCCTTTGCGCATAGATTTTTTCAAGAAGACTCGTTTCATTTCGCTTCCGAACGCTCCAAATCAGTGTTTTTAACGCAGCTTCAAATTGATCAATCTCATATAACATTTCATTCATCAATTCTCCCAAAAAGATTAAAAAGCCATCCACTGGGTTTTCCGTTCGTTCAATGAGCTTAAGAAGGTCCTCCTTATGAATATGTTTAAAGGAAGACAGCCTCAGGTCCACTGTAATTAACTGATCCGTACTTACATAAAAATGAAAGATCTTATAATCTAGTTCCTCTTCAAAATTTTGCTGATAAATAAGTGAACCTGTCACAACCTTTTTTCCATCTTCAAGTGTTTTTACCCGTAGGAAATTTGATTTATGTTCCTGCAGCTGTTCTAGCCATCCAGTGCTCCCGCAGTTAGCACTTTCAATCATTGGTCCGATTCGTTCGTGATCGTTTTTGTCAAATTGATACCACTTCCATTGGTTCGGTCCGATCGTTTTCTCCATAGAATCTCCTTTCGTAAAAGTTTTCCTAATTAAATCCCCTAATTTTAAAAAAGTGAAACCTAAAAAATAAGTTTTAAATGGGATAAAACGGGTATGAAAGGATTAATAGAACGTAAAGTCCTATGTTTTCAAAATTTGAAGGAGGTCTTGATATGAAACGAGCTTTGCCGCTTACATCATTGGTTGTAGTTGGAATGGGAGCTTCTGCTGCGATGTGGTTATCGTCTAAACCGAACAGAGTAAAAGCAGAGAGTGTCCTTAGAGACTGGAAACGTAAAATTAAACCTTCTCCTTTTGTTAAAAGTGAACAGCTCCCGATTAAAAAAGGAGGACATCCCCATCCACATGATCTGGAGGATAATAATATGGTCAGTGAAGGAGCGATGTATTCTGTTCAATTTTATAACGAGAAAATGCAGTAATAACCGGTTGGGGTAGCGATAACTACCCCAACTAATTTTTTGACTAAAATAAGGTGCGTGATAGGATGAATTTATTTTTTTTACTCGTCTATTTCATCATCATTACAGCCGTTATCGAAATTTACGTGGTGTTGTTTCGGTTAACGGGGCTCAAATTAGAGGTTTCAAGGTTCCAAGTCATTTCTTTGATGACAGGTACCGGCTTTACGACAGGGGAATCTGAGCTCATCTTAGGCCACCCGATTCGAAGGAAACTTGCTACATTCCTTATTCTGTTTGGGGCCTTCTCCCTCGCTGTGATTATTTCAACGATTAGTAATTTCCTTTCGGACGATCTTAGGTTGAATCATATCTTATACATTGCCGGAGCTGTCATACTTGTTTTTGGGGGCTTAAAACTTGCCCGCGTTCAGACAATGTTAGCTATATTTTTTCATAAACAGATGAAACAGAATGTGGAGCTGGGCGATTTGCCGATCCGGGACGTATTTTTAACTGATAAGAATGATTATCTGCTTAATCTGCATATCTACACGAACTCTTTTCTTGTATATAAATCACTGAACCAAGTGATAAAGGAGCATGAGCAGCTTGAGTTTGTGGTGCTATTTATCAAAAGAGGTGAAGTGAAGATTAGAAGAGATATTTACAACGAAAAAATCCATGAAGGAGATCAGCTTTTTTTATTTGGAGAAAAAGGAGTTATCAGCGATTTTTTTAAAGAAGATATTTACACGATGGAGGAAAATTTAAGGAATCAAAATCATACACCGTTAACAAGGCAAGATAGTGGAATTAGATAGTTTTAATGAGGATCTGGTCAAATAAGATAAAAGCTGACTTCAAAGATCACATGTTAGTAATCTTTGAAATCAGCCCTTTTTGTATCGTATCTAATGACTTCATGGTCTTTCCATTCTTATTTATTTTTCTTTTTTTCATTTCTTTTATTATTTTTATTATCCTCACCGATGGAAGAATTTTCGTTGTTGTGAATTGCCGCTTCTTTCATAGTACCTGCTGCAATCGGTAAGTAACTTTCACTTTCATTTTCCTTAAGAGCAGGCGAATCTGTTAGCGTCCCGCTCGCTTTAACATTATTACCGGCAGATGATTCCGTATTGTTTTTCACTCCTTGTACTGTGAGGGTGCCTGTGCGCTTTTCGCGGGTTTCTTCCTTTTTATCCTGATTCATTTTGCTTGCACTATTAGAATTTTCTTCCAAGATCAAACTATTTGAGCTTTCGGTAATAACTTCTTCTTGCCCTCCATCGGTCAATGGGTGGACCGGTTTTGCCGGAGGGAGAGAACGCTCAATTCGCGCTTCTTCTTTTCTAATGATGTCCTGTACCTGCTTTGTTTCTTGAATTTTCCACTTGCCTACAATCACTTCTTCAACGACTACCGGTCTTTTTGTTACTTCAATTCGTTCTTCCATAATGGGGATACGAATAATTTCATCCGCTGTAAACGGGCTGCCATCAAACTTTCCATCAATGACAGGACGGCGTTCTATATATAATTCTTCTCGCATGATTGGAACATGAACGGTTCGCTGTTCTTCAACCACTTCTTTATGGAGTTGTACTTCTCCGACTTGAACACGCTCTTTTGTAATATCAAGCCGTTCTTCACGGAGTCGGACAGCTCTTGTTTTTTCAGTCTCATATTGTACATGATCAACAGGACTTTCATAAGACTTTGTTTCTTCAGTCTCATATTGTTGTTGATTAATAGGGTTGTCGTAAGTTCCATTCGTATCAACCAGCAAGATCATTTTCCCCTTATTTATTTCCTCTTCACACCGTTTTGCCGTAAATACCGGTAGTCCTCTTTCAGTAAGCCTTCTAGACAGTGTGTTTACCGGTCTTCCACCCATTCCTGCAGTCATCATCGTAAAAAAGCTGTCCATCATAACACCTGCTAAGGTAGTCATTTCTATTTCCGCTTCTACCATGACTCCAGTGTGTGAAATGATCAATGGAATCTTACTTCTAGTTTCTGCCACCACCATCATATCTGTTTCACGATGCCCTTGGCGTTTCAATCCTTCAATCGCATACAAAATTTCTTGCTCTGAATTGTAGGTTCCAACGATTCTTTTTTCGATACTCATTCTATCAAACCTCCTAAAATATACTAAATGTGGAATATAGGTGACATCCGCATTTATAGTATATCTACCCCGGATGGATCCACTTGAAACATTTAAAATCCTATCTTTAATACTGCCTATCAAAAAAATGTTTATTTATCCTAAATAGTGGGTATGTCATAATTGGCAAAGTAGAGCAGCAGCTTAGAATTATCATTTTCTATTATGAGGAGGAACAAGCGGTGGGTACTATTTATGATACAAGGAATATTTCGGACTATCTTATCGAAAACAATGAAGAATTTCAGAAAAAACTTTTATCCGAGGCTATCAATGTTGCCGGAAATATTGACCGTATTTTAAAAGCCGGAAATATTGACCTTTTGAAAAATGCGCAAAGGCTGGTTCTTTATGTTGTGGAAAATCGAACAGAAGAACTGATTAGTTTTGCTGAAGTAGAAGGAGTTGCTTGGGCAAAACATTCCTTAACTTTGGCGTTCAAACTGGAATGGGTACATGCGATCAGACGTTCCTTATGGCATTTCATAAAACTTTATGATCAATCAAATAAGAATGTAAATTGTGTTGGAGATTTTTTCAAATTGGAACATAAGGTAAATGATGGCATTGATGAATTTCTAAACACCTTTTTCATTAGCTATTCTTTTTATAAAGATGAATTACTCCTGGCGCAAAGGAAATTAGTTGAACATTTATCGGTTCCAATTATACCGGTCAGCCCAACTGTAGCTGTCTTGCCGTTGATTGGTACGTTTGATTCTTATCGAATGGAGATCATTGAGGAAAAAGTATTAACGGATATATCCAGGTTAAGGATTCTAACCTTGATCATTGACCTTTCCGGTATATCGGACATGGACGAAGTAACGATTGCACAATTCCAAAAAGTATTGATTGGCATCACGTTGATGGGTGCTCAATCAATCATAACCGGATTACGCCCGGAACTTGTTAGAAAAATGGTTAAAATAGGAATTGATCTACATACTTATACAAAAACAAAAGCGACATTACAGCAAACATTAAATGAATATCTGGTGTAGGACTGCCATGATTGCGACGCTGTTAAAAGAGCTTGGAAAATTTCCAAGCTTCTTTTTTACGTTAAGTGTCAGTTAAATCTTTTTCACTTCTAAATTCAATATGTGATACCCCTTACTAGCCATGACCTTGAACACGTATCCTTCTGTTTCCACTTTACTGCCCTTATGGGTGCCAAAGTTTTGAGTTAGAAACCAGCCGCCGATGGTATCTATGCCGGGATTAGCTAAGTTGATCCCTAGTAAATCGTTCACGTCCTCAACTAAACATTTTCCATCGACTAAATAATGGTTCTTCTCGATCTTTTGAATCTCGGCCACTTCATCTGTATCGAATTCATCTCTAACTTCTCCAACGATTTCCTCAATCATATCTTCCACCGTAACCAAACCGGAAGTACCTCCGTATTCATCAATTAGGATAGCCATATGTGTATGTTCCCTTTGCATTTTCATCAATAAGTCATGAATGGGAGTGGTTTCAATCACATGAATAACAGGCCGGATAATGGACTTTACCTTCAACTCTTCTTTATGGTTCATATTCATAATGATAGCCATTAACAACGCCTTCACGTTAATGATGCCGATGATGTTATCCTTATCCCCATCCATTACTGGATAGCGGGTGTAATTTTCGCATTTCACCCGTTTTAAGACCTCATTCACCGTATCATCAATCGTTATGCAGCTCATTTCCGTGCGGGGGACCATGATTTCCTTTGCCAATCTGTCATCAAATTCAAAAATATTGTTTACATATCGTAATTCATTCTGATTAATCTCACCGCTCTGAAAGCTATCTGATAAAAGGATTCTCAGCTCTTCTTCAGAATGAGCAGTTTCATGTTCTGATGAAGGCTTTAAGCCCAATAATCTAGCCAGCAGCCGGGCAGAGCCATTTAAGATCCAAATAAATGGAAACATGATTTTATTAAACCATATGATGGGCCGTGAGAAGTAAAGCGTTACTGCCTCCGCTTTTTGGATTGCTACTGTTTTAGGCGCCAATTCGCCCATTACTACATGTAGAAAGGTAACTGAGGCAAAGGCAAGGCCAAAGGATAAAATATGCGTGACTGATTCATTAAGGTTGAGTACTTTTAACACTAGGTGCAGCAGCCTTTCTACTGTTGGTTCCCCTAACCACCCCAACCCGAGTGCCGTTACTGTGATTCCCAGTTGGCAGGTTGAAAGATATTCATCTAGATGTGATACTACCTTTTTTGCTGAAACAGCCCCCTTCTTTCCTTCGGCAATCAATTGGGCAATCCTCGAGGGGCGTACTTTGACGATCGCAAATTCGATGGCTACAAAAAAACCGGTAAGAGCAATTAACAGTGCGATTAACAGTAAATTTACTATTAGCAAGAGAAGCTTCACTCCCTCCCTCTCTTTTTTAAAAAATAACAACCCGAAATCAGCTGTGTTTCGGATTGTTATCCTTGCGCATATTCTTTTATTCTATTATTTTCTTGTCTATCTTTTGATCGAGTCTATCTAAATATTTGCTAGCGAATTCCCTACCACCTAGGCCAAAGGCAAGGCCGAATGCTAGGGCCACTCCACCTAATACGAGAATGAAGGCCGCGTTTACGATGGAATGAGCAACTCCAAGCTGGTCTAATGCCATAAAGACCGTCACTGCAAAGATGGCATATTTCCCAACAGCGGCGAGTGTCCGAGAATAGCTGTTCTTTAAAATGTTTTGTAAAATACGTTCGACTAAATGACCTAAATATAAGCCAACTCCTAAAATAACTAGTGCAGCCAATAACATTGGTAAATAAGCTATCACGCCTGTTGCAAGAGTCACAAAGAACTCTAAGTGGACAATTTGTAATGCTTCCACTGTAAATAATAAAACAATCACAATTTTTGCAAGCATACCAACCATTTGCGAAAGATTGTACTTGGATGGCTCCGGATTTAACGAACCAATACCCATATGGTGAAAAATATTATTAAATCGTAAGCGCCAAAGCATTTGCGTCACCATTTTTTCGACCCATTTTCCAAGCCATAAGCCTACTAGGATTAAGATGACCGCGACAGCGATGTTTGGTATTAAGGCGAGCACATGATGAAGCATGGCAATCGCCGGGTCAGAAATTCCCTTTAGCTCCAATTTTTCCAGGGCTGTAATAATCGTCGGAATTAAGATGAAGATAAACGCAATATTACCTATCATACTTGAGAGAGTGGTTCCCTCTCCTTTTGGGCTTAACCCAAACCGTTGACCAATTCTCTCCGCTCCAATCGTATTTAAAAAGTTTGTTAGAATATCACGGACAATTTTCGCAATCAGCCAGCCGACAAAGACAATCAGGGCAGCCGCAAATAACTTAGGTATAAAGGCAAGCAACGTTGACAGGGTGTTGGCGAAAGGTTCAGAAACACCTTCCATTTGCAATGCATCCAAGACCCCTGGTAAAAACAATAAGAAAACAAAATAGAAAAGAGCTTTGCCAATACTGTCAACCTTGCGGACAGCATCTGCTTGATTGTTGGTCATCTTCCACTTTACCAAGAGACGTTCGAAATGAAACATGGCTACAGCCTTTTTAAAGAGAATTCGCAACAGGGAAGCAACCGCCCAGGCTAGCAGTAAAATCAACGCTGCTTTTAAAACGTTGGGAATAGCTCCTGTAATACTTGATAACATCTGAACGAGCGGTGTGGCAATAAAGCTTAAATTAAGGATATTAAAAAAGATAATCCACACAATAACTAGTAAAATATAATAAACAATTTTCCCAATAATTACTTCAGATGAGTATTTTCTATTACCAAGGTTTGAAAACAGCCGATCATCAAAGTTCGTTTTCTTTAAAATCGCTTCCACACCTTTTCCAATACTCTTAGCGATTAGCCAACCAACCAATAATACGAGTAGAGCAAATAGCAGGTTCGGAAGTTGATTAAAATAAGAGTACCATCCCGTCATCATTTGATTCATATCCATACTATCGATCTCCTTTTCCTATTTTTGTTATGAGACTTTTTTTGTAGCGACAACGACGATACGCCCCAGATCTAATTCTCCTTCAAATTGTTGAGCTTCAAAATACGACAATCCTAAAGATTCCATGTTGGATCGCAGTTCATCCCCGCGAGAACGAAATACATTTGCCAATGATTCAAAGACTCCTGGTTCAGATACCTTTATATCATTTGTATCGGTCGTAACTGTTAGTTCAATCGAACGGTCTTTGTCATGAGCTAATATATAGACCTCCTCTTTTGTAAATCCCTGATTTAATAATTGAACCACTGACTTCTTTACTTCCACGTCATTTTCTACTATCTTGATTTGCTTCATTACTACTTCCTCCTAGATTTGTAGAATCGTAATTAGCTAATTTACGTTAGTAACTTTTCATATTTTGTATATAACCTTTATAGAAAAAATGAAACCTTATTTTTTTACTAGTTGGGACAAATCTGATCAAATAAATTATTTTAGAATCTTGATTTTAGTCTGTAAAAAAGGGCATTTAATGGAAAGAAACCGATCATTGACCCCTTTTTGGATTCATTTAGGATTAGCCATTCATTATTCCAAGGGAAAAATAGGTTTCGAATTTCTTAGACGGGGAATATAACCAATAGGCAAGGCAATACCAAACGAAAGGAGCAGAAAGGTATGAGTTTAACAGCACGTCCAATTCCGAGATTAGCTAGATTATCCTTACATTCTTATCTCAACTCCTTATTGGATACACAGGATACTTAAAAACAGATTAGAAAACTCACGAACTTCTAAAAGATGTTTACCTATTCAATTAGGAGGTGGAGTAAACCATGAATATGGATTGGAAGAAGAGATTATTGTATGGAGGATTGGCTATTTCACTTACATTTGGCGGACTAGCTGGATGTGGAGATGGAGTCGACCAGGATAATGGTATTAGTGATGGAGAAAAAAAAGTTGCCATAGATACTGATACAAAGCAGAAAACCAACGGAGCGACACAGGATGCAAAAGATAACATTAAAGATGCAGTAAATAATGTTGAGAAAAAATTAGAAGATAACGGTGTCGGTGATGGCGTAGATCAAGATAATGGTATTTCCGATGGTGAAAAGAAAGATGAACTGGATAATAAATAATAAATAATTATAGGAGGCTAAACACAATGAATAAAGATAAATTGTCAGGTAATGTAGATCAAGTAAAAGGTGAAGCTAAAGAGCAATGGGGTCGTTTAACAGATGATGATTCAAAGGTAGCAGAGGGAAAAATGGATAAGGCAAAGGGTAAAGTAAAAGAAGGCGTTGGCGAAGTAAAAGATCGGTTATCGTGAGAGTAAAAGGAATACTATTGAAAGTTGTCGGTATCATATTGATGAAACTAGTAAAATACTTTTTTATAAAACGCTCAAAAATTAAGTAAGAGGAGGAGAAGGAATGGACAAGCATGGAAAAAATATTGTAGGTGTCTATCAATCCGAACAAGAAGCGATCGCAGCGATTGAGGATTTAATAAAATGGGGCTATGATAAGTCAGAAATCAGTGTAATCGGTAAGGATCATCAACATGTTGATTCCATCACCGAGGAGACAGGTACTGCAGCCGAAGATACCGCCGCTACCGGCGCGATCACTGGCGGAGCACTTGGCGGGGCAACTGGACTATTAGCTGGATTGGGCGCGCTTGCGATACCGGGAATAGGTCCAATCGTTGCCGCAGGTCCGATTGCTGCAAGCATCATGGGTGCATTAACTGGCGCAGGTTTAGGCGGATTAACCGGTGCTCTGATTGGACTTGGAATTCCAGACGATGACGCCAAGTCTTATGGGAAGTCTGTTGAAGAAGGAAAGATCTTAGTCCTAGTCAATAAACGTGACGTTTCTGCCGGGGGTATGGAGAAAGATATTCCTGTAGATGTGGAACCCACTGCTGATAAAGAAGATGAGAGATTCGAAACAATTAGAGATCGAAATCCAGCCTTGAGTAACAAATTCTAATGAAAGATACAAGCAAGCTGCAGCAACGATCACGTTGCCTGCAGCTTTTTTATATAAAAAAAAGAAGAGGTCCCCCAACCTCCTCTTCTCCCTGTATAAAACCCCTTTAATTTGACCAGCCGCCTTCCCCAAAGCAGCCTGCATCCACGTTACTGACTAGCTGAAAAAGTCTGCTAGAATATCCAGGTTATTTTGCATAAAATCGAACGCGATATTTGGCATAATTCCAAACAGAATCGATCCAAGCACAGCAACGATCAACACGACAATGATTCCGAATGGAAGATTGAACTTGCTGTCATCACTTGCCGGACGGAAGAACATTTGCGTCATCACGCCGAAATAATAGAAGTACGAAACGACCGTTGTCGCAATCATCACAGATGCGAGGACATAATGCGGCGTTCCATAGAACGTTCCGATAAAGATGTTTAATTTTCCAATGAAGCCTGCGGTACCCGGAAAACCTGCTAACGAAACAAGCAAGATTCCCATGACAACGGCTAACACCGGCGAACGCCGATACAATCCTGCGAAATCTGCAATCTTTGTTGAGCCAGTCTTTTCCGACACCACTTGAATGACGGCAAAGGCACCAAGGTTCATCAACATATACGCGAGCAGGTAGAACCATATTGAATAAAACATATTCGAGCTAAGCGAAGTGAACGCCACTAAGATATAACCAGCATGAGCGATACTTGAGTAAGCAAACATCCGTTTAATATTCGACTGGCGAAGCGCGACCACGTTTCCGATGATCATCGTTGCCCCAGCGATAAAGGCGAGATAGTCCTGCATCTCCAGCAAAATCGGCTTACTTGGATCCCCGACCGATGCCGCAGAGCCAAATACCGTTAACAAAATGCGGAGCACAATCACAAAGCCAGCTGTTTTTGAAACGACACTCAAGAAAGCAGTAACCGGTGTTGGCGCGCCCTGGTAAACATCAGGTGCCCACATGTGGAACGGCGCCGCAGCCAGTTTAAAGGATAACCCAACAAAGACAATCAAGAAGGCCAAAGTTAACAAATAGGCTTGTTGGCCATCCGAAACCGATGACAACCGACCGGCAATTTCAATCAGGTTCGTTGAGCCTGTTAAACCATACACATAGCTCATCCCAAACAAAGTAATCGCAGTCGAAATCCCGCCATTAATGACGTATTTCATCGCCGACTCGTTCGACTCTAAATTGTATTTGCGGATACCCGCTAAAATATAAGAAGACACAGTTAACAATTCCAAACCGATAAATAACGTAATTAAATCGCCGCTTGATGTCATAATCATTGCACCAAGCAAAGCCGATAAGAACAAATAATAGAACTCGCCGTGATATTCCTCCAAGCCATCCTTTGCCTTGTAGCTGACGGCCAAGAATAAGACCAGACCCGAACCGGCAAGAAGCAATAATTTAAAGGCCATTGCGAAACTATCTAAGCGGAACGAATTATCCAAGATCGATGTCACAGGTCCGCCGACCATGCCAAGCACGGAAACAATCGCAGCTAAAATCGCCGCAATTCCGATCCAGCCGAGAATTTTTCGATCCAAATTTTTCGGCATAAATAAATCTAAAAGTGTAAGAAGTGCAGACACACCAAGGATGATGAACTCCGGCGTCATCGCGCTCCAATTAAATTGCTCCAAGGTACTAAGACTCATCCTTCATCACCCTCCTATCCCTAGCATGATGGTATCAAGTGTAGCTTTTAAAGGTGCGCTGAGGACACTTGGGTAAACACCAATTAACACGATTAACAACATCAAAATAACCACTGGCACGAATTCCACGCCTTTCAAGTCAAGGACACCGGTAAATTCACGATGCGACTTGCCATACGTGATGCCTAACACCGCGCGCAGCAAGTAAGCCGCCGTCATGATAATTCCGATGGTACCAACCGCGGCAATCCACGGCATTTCTTTGAACAGACCAAGGAACGCCATAAACTCACTCACAAATCCGGACATCCCAGGCAAGCCAAGCGACGCCATCCCTGCAGCAAGCAAGAAGCCCGCAGCAATCGGCATACCCTTCGCCATTCCGCCCAAATTTTCAATGAGCGACGTATCGGTGCGTTCATAAAGGATACCTACCAAGAAGAACAACAGCGCGGAAATCAATCCGTGTGAAATCACTTGGAAAATTGCCCCTTGAACCCCAGCCTCATTCATCGCTGCAAGTCCGATTAACACGATACCCATATGAGAAATGGATGAATAAGCTAAAACCATTTTAAAATCGGTTTGAATGAACGCTAGAAACGCCCCGTAAAGAAGATTGATCACTCCAAGGACAGCAATTAGCGTCGCAAGAGTCTTAAATTGCTCGGGAAAAATACCCATTCCGAAACGGATTAATCCGTACGCACCAATCTTCAGGAGAATCCCGGAGTGGATCATAACAACCGATGGCGGTGCTTGAACGTGCACCTTTAACATCCAGCTGTGTAATGGGAAAATTGGTAATTTTACACCAAAGGCAATTAATAGTGCAATGAACAAGCCAAGCTTTAAGTCGCCGGAGAGCGGCGCACTTGGGTCAGCCATGATTTGAACAAGTGTATCAATATTGGTTGTGCCTGTTTTTGCAAACAGAATCATAATGACGATCAGTAGGACAGCAGAACCCAAGCCGTTATAAATTAAGAAGCTGTAGGCTGCTTTTTCTTTTTCAAAATAACCCCATTTTCCGATTAAGAAGAAGGTCGGAATGAGCGTGATTTCAAAGAAGATGAAGAACAGAATTAAGTTTTCGGCTGTAAATACGCCGAGCATACCGATTTCTAAGAGAAGGAAGAGCATGAAATAGCCTTTCCATTCCTTTTTCACAAACTTCGCCGCCGCAAGCGCGGACAGTGTCGCAACAACCGCTGTAAGGACGACCAGCAAGAGCTGGAAGCCGCCTAAGGCAAGTTCATAATTGACAGAGAAGAAGGGCTCGTCGACACCGGCCATGCCGCGGAATTGAATCCATGGCACCGACACCGAAAAGTCAGCTAAATCCTTGCCAAATTGATAATGAAGATAAGCCGCAAGTGCCAGCAGCAAGGCCGGCAGCGTGGCTAGAAAGCCAACCGCTTTAATCGCTTTTTCTGCTGATTTCGGCATAAGCGCCAAAACCACGATACCTAGTAAAGGGGAGAATACTAGGATTGAAAGAACAGCTGTTAAATTCATCGTAAGTACCCCCCTGTTAATGCAAAGATGACAACGAGTACCGCAAGTCCAATAAAGGCGACGGCACCGTACGTTTGAACCTGTCCGGATTGCAGCCTTGAGCCTGCTGCACCAAGACCTTGGACAATTCCGACTACGCCCTTGACAAGTCCGCCAACAAGGAAGACATCAATGAAGCGTAAGAAGTAACTGAGTCCTTTTGTGAACGCGACGACAGTCATTTGATAAAACTCGTCAACGTAATATTTGTTCGTTAAAATCGTGTGCAATGTATCACCCGTGCCGCTTAACCAGTTGCGCTTGAGCGAACGCTTGCTGTACATCAAGTACGCAAGGTAGATCCCCGCTAAGGAAACAACCGTTGCAGCAATCATGATCCATCCTGGACCTTCGGCGTGACCATGGTGCGCTAGTGCTTCGTTTCCATCAACGAGCCAGTCGCCAAGGAACGTTCCAAACCATGGTGTATTCACATAACCGGCAACAATCGCCAGAACGCCGAGGAGAATCATCGGGTAGGTCATGTTAGCTGGTGATTCATGTACATGCTTCTGTTCTCCGCGTGCTTCACCAGTAAATACCATGAAGAACAAACGGAACATATAGAAGGCGGTCATAAATGCAGCCGCAAGTGCGAGCAAGAAAAGGATTGGATGTCCGCCTTCCCATGCCGCTGCTAAAATTTCATCTTTTGAGAAGAATCCAGAAAGACCTGGGACACCGCTGATCGCAAGTGTTCCGATTAAGAATAATGGTCCAGTTAGTTTGAGCTTTTTCCAAAGACCGCCCATTTCCTCGATGTTCTGTGTATGTACCGCGTGGATGACAGAACCGGCTGCTAAGAATAGAAGCGCCTTAAAGAAAGCGTGTGTCATCAGGTGGAACACTCCAGCAACATAGCCTGCCGACCCTAAAGCAAGCATCATATAGCCAAGCTGTGAGACCGTTGAATATGCGAGAACGCGTTTGATATCTGTTTGTACAAGACCAATGCTGGCAGCAAAAATTGCAGTAAACGCGCCAATCACGGCAATCGTTAGAAGGGCGGTTTTGCTCGCTGCGAACAGCGGAAACAGTGCTGCAACTAAGTAAACCCCGGCAGCAACCATTGTAGCGGCGTGGATTAACGCCGAAACAGGCGTCGGACCTTCCATCGCATCCGGAAGCCACGTATGAAGCGGGAACTGACCCGACTTACCAACGGCCCCGATAAAGATGAGAATGGCGGTCAACGTAATCATGGTGCCTGACACCGCACCGGCATCAATGCTTGCGAAAATTTCGCTATATTCGAAGCTTTTGGTTTCCCAGAATAGCAGAATCATACCGATAAATAAGCCTACATCCCCGATACGGGTCATAATGAATGCTTTTTTCGCGGCAGCCTTCGCTTCGTCTTTGTAAAAATAAAAACCGATTAATAGGAAGGAACCGACACCGACAAGTTCCCAGAAAATATAGGTTTGCAGTAGGTTTGGTGAAATAACCAGACCAAGCATTGCAAACGTAAACAGTCCTAAATAGGCATAGAATACTGGAAACCGCTCGTCCCCTTGCATATAACCCTTGGAGTAGGTATGTACTAAGAAACTTACGAGCGATACGATAAACAGCATTAATGCATTTAATTGATTCACTTCAAAGCCCGCTGTTAGATGCATATCTCCTATCGTGAGCCAATCAAATTTCGTAATGAAGGTTGGCTCAGAAAAGCGCTCGAATAATACCAAAATCGAGTAGACAAGCGATGCCAGTGTGAGAAGAATCCCCACATAAGCACTCGCCTCTTTCAGTCGCTTCCCGAAAAGAAGAAGGATCAAAAACGATAATAGCGGGAAAAGCGGTATGAGCCATGCATTCTCCATCATTATCACTATCCCCTTAGACACGGGCGGTGACAGGCACCACCCGAGTTTTGTCGAAAGTTATTTTATAAAAGTCTTTATGTTAGTTTTTCAATGTGTCCATTTCGTCGATATTGACGGTCTTTCTAGCACGGTAAAGTGAAATTAAGACTGCTAGGCCAACAGCTGCTTCAGCCGCTGCAACGCTGATTGCGAACAGGGCGAAGATTTGGCCGGTAATCGACGGTGCCATTCCATATTTGCTGAAGGTTACGAGATTAATATTGACAGCGTTCAGCATTAATTCAATCGAAATGAGGACAATAACCGTGTTTCTTTTCGTTAGCGCACCGTATAAGCCGATGCAAAACAAGATCAGTGCAAGTGCCAGGAAGGCTGAAGCGGGAACAGAACTCATTGATCGTCCGCCTCCTTCTTCTCATTTTTCGCTAAGATAATTGAACCGACAAGGGCGACTAATAGTAAAACTGACGTTAACTCAAACGGTATGATGTATTTTGAGTAAAGTGCTTTACCAATTTGCATCGTGTTATTCTCATGCAGGGTGGTCGGAACCTGTTCGATATTGAAATTGTAAATGCCAAGGTAAACCGCAGCCGCAAAGCCGAGAACCCCCAAAAAGACGAGGATTTTCCGCCATTTGCCTGTTTTTGGTTCATGTTCATCATCATGCTTCGTTAACATGATTCCAAAGAGCATAATGATGGTAATCGCACCTGAATAGATTAAGATTTGCACGGCAGCCACAAATTCAGCTGACAGCAGAACGTAAAGTCCAGCGATGGCGACAAAGGTGAAGATCAGCGAAACGACCATATGAACCACCTTGGTAAGGTTTAAAAGAAGCACACCGCCGATAATGGCAACAAGTGCGATTCCCATAAAAGCGAGGAATTCGCCTGAAAAGGTCATGGTTTATTCACCTGCCGTATGTTTTCGTCGTTTTCATCTAACCATTCTAGGTTTTTAAATAACATGTCACGGCTGTATTCAGCGAGCTCGAAGTTATTCGTCATGATAATCGCTTCGGTCGGGCATACCTCTGTACATAAGTCACAAAGGATGCAAATCTCAAAGTTGATATCATAGGTATCGATGATTTTTCCTTTTTTCGTTGGATCCGGATGTTTCTTGCCCGTTAAATTAATACAATCGGTCGGACAGATATTCATGCACTGATTACATACAATACATTTCTCCGGATAAAACTTTTGAATTCCGCGGAACCGGTCTGGCAGTGGAAGCGGCTTGTTCGGATAATCGTACGTAACCTTTTCCTTCGTCAAGTTTTTCAGGGTATATTTCAAGCCTTTTGCTAATCCAAGCACGTTTTTCACCCCTTTTACGTTTTAAAGATGGTTTTTGGTGTCAGGCACCATAAATTTTTTAAAAGAATAACGATTTAATTAATGCTGTTAAGAATATATTCGCTAAGGCGATTGGCAGGAGGACTTTCCAGCCAAACTCCATCAACTTGTCGGCGCGGAAACGCGGTAGTGTTGCCCGTAGCCAGATATAGACAAAGACAACGACACAAAACTTTAGCGAGAACCATACGGCACCTGGGATAAAGTCCAGGAAGCTGATTGGTGCGAGCCATCCGCCTAGGAAGACAACTGTAATTAGGGCGGACATTGCGAATAAATACACATATTCAGAGAGCATAAAGAAAGCCCAGCGGAATCCGGAATATTCTACGTGGTATCCAGCGACTAGTTCGTTTTCCGATTCCGGCAGGTCAAATGGTGTCCGGTTTAATTCGGCAATCGATGCGATGAAGAAGACAACAAAGCCAATTGGTTGCAGGATGATGAACCAGCCGTGCTTTTGTGCTTCGACCATATCATTAAGATTTAAGCTTCCTGTTAGAAGAATGACACCTAGCACCGACATAACTAACGGGATTTCGTAGGAAATCATCTGGGCTGATGCACGCATGCCTCCTAGAAGGGCGTACTTGTTATTCGAGGCCCAGCCGCCAAGAAGCATGCCGAAGGTGGTTAATCCGCTAACGGCAATATAATAAAGTAAGCCAACGCCTATATCCGCAAACTGAAAGGCGTCTGTGAATGGTATCGTCGCTAAGACCAAAAAGGATGGTGCGAAGGCGATGACTGGTGCAATGATAAATAATGGCTTGTCAGCTGCTTTTGGAATGATGTCCTCTTTTAGTAACAGCTTGAGGACGTCTGCGATAGTTTGTAAGAGTCCCCATTTGCCGCCGACCTGGTTTGGACCATGGCGCAGCTGCATGTAACCCAATACCTTCCGCTCTGCCAAAATTGCGTAGCAAACGAAAGCTAATACGAATAAAAGTAAGACAACGCCTATTAAAAAGAAAATCCCAAAGTTAGCCCAACCCGGACTTGACTGGAGCAATTCTTCTATCATTAGCCGTCAACCTCCCCAAGGACAATATCCACTGCCCCTAAAATAGCAATCATGTTTGCAATATTTTCGCCCTTTAACAGTTTCGGGAGAATTTGCAGGTTATAGAAAGATGGTCTTCTAAACTTTAAGCGGTACGGTTCTTTTTTGCCGTCGCTGTA
Source organism: Bacillus sp. AFS006103 (assembly GCA_002559145.1). Lineage (GTDB taxonomy): Bacteria > Bacillota > Bacilli > Bacillales > Cytobacillaceae > Neobacillus. The sequence continues at coordinate 14,957 of NTXX01000021.1, read as the reverse complement.
AATATAGCAGCCAATCTCTCCGCGTGGTGATTCAATCCGGACAAAGGCTTCTCCTTTAGGTGCCTTAATGATCTTTGGCACTTTCGCCATAATCGGGCCTTCGCCTGGAAATTGTTCCACGGCTTGTTCCAAAATTTTTAACGATTCTTCAATTTCTTGCAGACGCAAATGGTAGCGAGCCAAGCAATCACCGTCCTCTGAAGTCGGAACATCAAAGTTAAAACGATTGTAAACGGAGTATGGCTCATCTTTACGAAGATCCCATTTCACGCCGGTACTGCGCAGATTGGGTCCGCTTAGCGAATATTGGATCGCCTCTTCTTTTGTATACTTTCCGACCCCTTTGACACGGTCAAGGAAGATTTCATTTCCGCTGACTAGCTGGTGATAGCCTTTCAACTGGCCGCGCAGGTACGGAACAAAGCTGCCTACTTTTTCAATCCAGCCTTCAGGTGCATCCCACTTCACACCGCCCACACGCATATAGTTGAAGGTCAAGCGTGCCCCTGATAATTCGTTAAGCATATTGATAATCATTTCGCGGTCACGGAAGGCATAAATGAACGGACTAGTTGCACCAAGGTCAAGGATATAGGTACCCCAGGCCACGAGGTGACTGGCAATCCGGTTCAATTCCATCGCAATCACGCGTAAGAAATCAGCTCGTTCAGGAATTTCAATCCCCATCATCGTTTCAACGGCATGACAGAGGATGTAGTTATTGGTCATCGAGGACAAATAGTCCATCCGGTCGGTATAAGGAATAATCTGTGTATATTGCAGGTCTTCGGCTAATTTTTCTGTCCCACGGTGTAAGTATCCGATGACAGGCTTCGCTTCGGTGATGATTTCCCCATCAATTTTAACAACTAAGCGGAAAACTCCGTGCGTACTTGGATGCTGAGGACCGACGTTTAATATCATTTCTTCTGTTCTGATCATTGGTTACACCTCCACGTCGTACGGCTCATAATCTTTTCGCAGTGGATGGCCAACCCAATCTTCACCTAGCAGGATGCGCCGTAAGTCTGGATGTCCAGGAAACTTGATTCCTAGTAAATCATAAGCTTCACATTCAGGCCATTCTGCGCCTGCCCAAAGTGGCTGCAAGGACTCGATTGTTGGTTCGCTGCGGTCAATCTTCACTTTGAGGGCGACGGACTGACGGTTTTTATATGAGAACAAGTGAACATAAACTTCCATATGTGTTTCAAAGTCTGATCCATGAAGCTCTGATAAATAATCGAATCCTAATAGCTCATTGTATTTTAAAAATTGAGCTACCTTATAATATGTATCACGCTTCGCCACAAGGGTTGGAACGTCCTTTGAGAGTTTATTAATATAAGAATCTTCTAGAACATCCGCTCCCAGATGCTCGGTAATGACCTTCACATACTTATCGAGGAATGCCTGGTTTACGGATGGCTTCGTTTCAGCTGCCGGGGCTGCTGGTGCATCAGCTTTTCCTCCCGCTGCGGCTGCTGCCTTTGCCTTCGCCGCTGCTACTGCCTTCGCTTTTGCTTTCGCAGCTGCAATTGCCTTCGCCTTTTCGTCATCACCACCTGCTGGTGCTGAGTCTGAGTCGGTGCCTGCTCCTGCTTTCGCTTTCGCTGCTGCGGCTGCCTTTGCCTTCGCTACTGCCACTGCTTTCGCCTTGGCTGCTGCTGCCGCTTTTGCCTTCGCATCGTCGCCTGCCGGGGCATTTTCACCTTCGGCTGTTTCAGCTTTAGTGGCTTCTCCACCTGTTAGTTCCATCGCTTTTTTCTTCGCTGCCGCAGCTGCTTTTGCTTTCGCTACTGCCGCTGCCTTTTTCTTCGCAAGATCATCACCGTCGGCTGATACTGGTGCTTCCGGTTCAGTTGGCGCGTTTGGTGCTGCAGTATCTTCGGCTGGGCCTGAGCCTCCTGTGAGCTCCATCGCTTTACGTTTTGCCGCCGCTGCAGCCTTCGCCTTCGCTACCGCCGCTGCTTTTTTCTTCGCAAGGTCATCTGAGTCACTAGCCGCGGGTGCTTCGGCATTTACAGATTCAGACGGAGTCGGTGCTGGCGTTTCCGCTTTAACAGACTCTTCCACTGGTTTTTCCGCTGGCTTCGATGCCCCTAAGGCCTTAGCTGCTCGCTTTGCGGCTGCTGCAGCCTTCGCTTTCTCGACTGCTTCCCTTTTTAACTGATCAAGATCTTTTTCCCCACTCATCGGTTAGATCACCTTCTTCCCAGTCTTCGCTTCATAGCGAATCTTTTCCTTTAATTTATTGATTCCATAAATTAAAGCGGCTGGGTTTGGAGGGCATCCAGGTATGTAGACATCGACAGGAACGATTTGATCGACTCCCTTAACGACGGAATAAGACTTTACATACGGCCCACCTGCTGTCGCACAAGAACCCATCGCAATGACCCATTTTGGTTCAGGCATTTGGTCATACAATCTTCGTAAAATTGGTGCCATCTTCTTCGTCACAGTTCCAGACACAATCATACAATCGGACTGACGTGGTGACGTACGGAAAAAGGAGCCCGAACGGTCCAAGTCATAATTCGCACCGCCCACACCCATCATTTCAATCGCACAACAAGCCAGACCAAATGTCACCGGGTAGATCGAACTGCTTCGAGCCCAAGCTTTAATTTGCTCTAGCGTAGTCATAAATACACTTCGCTGTAACTCGGCCATTTCTTGTTGTGAAATGCCATCTAGTTTTAATTCCATCGGAGCACCTTCTTTTTCCAAGCATACACAAGGCCTATTAATAACATAATAACAAAAATCAACATCTCGATTAATGCAAAAATCCCCAGTTTATCATAGGCCACTGCCCAAGGATATAAAAACACGGTTTCTACATCAAAAATAACAAACATCAGGGCAAAAATATAATAGCGGACATTGAACTGTACACGGGAATCGTGAAATGGCTCAATACCGCTCTCATATGTGGTATACTTTGCATCACTTGGTTTATTCGGACGCAGAAGTTTACCTAAATATAACGCCACCACAGGCAGCAGCACCCCAAGACATAGAAACGCAAAAACAATCAGATAATTATTCTGATATACATTTAGAAGTTCCATGTCCATCCCCTCCAATGTTGTAAATTTTCATACTAGTTAATATTGTAACCGAATTCATTATAGCATTGTTACAAACCCATGTCGACAAGCCAAATTCATAAAAGTTTGAATATAATGCCACTAAAGTTTCACTTTTTAAGGCCCTTGAGAGCTCGCTTTCAAAAGAGGCTTAAAATAGGGAATTTTAGCAAATTGCAACGTTAGCTGAAGATGACGTGCTGAGACTTCGGATGCAGTTCGCTAGAACCAACTAACATCCAAAAAGGTTCGACAACAACCCCTATTAAACAACAAAATGTGAACACTGTCAGTGAGATTTGTCATTAAAAATTCACCGAATATCTCTTTTTTAACCAAACCTTTTATTTTCCTAAAAAAGTAATTTATAAAACGAAGCCAAACACCATCTCACATTATCTAAACATGTCCTTCTACCATCCTATTCACCCCCATCCATTTCATGCAAAAAACCACCCAAGCTATTAGGTAAAAGGCTCAAGCCAAAAATAAACTACAAAAAAACCCCTGTGGCAACAATCGAAATTGCCGCCACAGGGGTTCTACAGCTATATTTAATAAAACTACATTCTTCTTTCCGATACGGCGAGGCGATTGATGGCACGCTGCAAGGCAAGCTCAGCACGTCTGAAATCGATATGCTCGATATGCTGATCCTTCATCCGTTGTTCGGCACGTTCCTTCGCTTTTATGGCACGTTCCACATCAATTTCAGAAGCAAGTTCCGCTGATTGAGCTAAAATCGTCACTTGATCAGGACGGACCTCTAAAAATCCACCACTAACCGCAACAAACTCCGTTTTACCGTCTTTTTTGAGACGAACAGACGTAATTTCGAGCGGAGCAACCAACGGCATGTGGCCCGGGGAAATCCCCAAATCACCACTAGTTGCCTTGGTACTTACCATTTCAACATCTGATTCAAACACCGGGCCATCGGGAGTAACAATACTGACTTTAATCGTCTTCATTTTTTACCCTCCAGGCTCAGTTTAGACCTCAACGCCCATGCGTTTTGCATTCTCAAGCACATCTTCAATCCGTCCAACAAGACGGAAAGCATCTTCTGGAAGGTGGTCATACTTACCTTCAAGAATCTCTTTGAAACCACGAACCGTTTCCTTAACAGGTACATAAGAACCCGCCTGGCCCGTAAACTGCTCAGCCACGTGGAAGTTTTGCGATAAGAATACTTGGATACGACGCGCACGTTGTACCGTTAACTTATCATCATCACTTAATTCATCCATACCAAGGATTGCGATAATATCTTGTAACTCTTTATAACGTTGTAAAGTTGATTGTACTTGGCGGGCTACATTGTAGTGCTCTTCGCCAACAATATCAGGTGACAAAGCACGAGATGTGGAAGCCAAAGGATCCACCGCAGGGTAAATACCCATCTCAGAAAGCTTACGCTCAAGGTTTGTTGTTGCATCTAAGTGAGCGAATGTTGTCGCCGGAGCCGGATCCGTATAGTCATCGGCTGGTACATAAATCGCTTGGATCGATGTTACTGATCCTAAGTTTGTAGAAGTAATACGCTCCTGCAAACGACCCATCTCAGTTGCAAGAGTTGGCTGGTAACCTACCGCTGATGGCATACGGCCAAGTAGCGCGGAAACCTCAGAACCTGCTTGCGTGAAACGGAAAATGTTATCCATGAAGAACAACACGTCTTGCCCTTGCTCATCACGGAAATACTCAGACATGGTCAAACCAGTTAGAGCAACACGCATACGTGCGCCCGGCGGCTCGTTCATTTGTCCGAATACCATCGCTGTTTTCTTGATAACGCCTGAATCCGTCATTTCGTGGTAAAGGTCATTACCTTCACGAGTACGCTCACCAACACCGGCGAATACGGAAATACCGCCGTGCTCTTGAGCGATGTTATTGATTAATTCCTGGATTAAAACGGTTTTACCTACACCGGCACCACCGAATAGACCGATCTTACCACCCTTAATATATGGGGCAAGTAAGTCTACTACTTTAATTCCAGTTTCAAGAATTTCTACCTGTGTAGAAAGATTTTCAAATGTTGGTGCTTCACGGTGAATTGAATCACGGCGCTCAGTTGCTGGAATAGCTTCAGCAAGGTCAATTGTTTCACCTAATACGTTAAATACACGACCAAGTGTTACATCACCAACCGGTACAGAAATCGGTGCACCAGTATCTTCAACTTCTATTCCACGAGTTAAACCATCAGTGGTTGACATCGCGATTGTACGAACCGTATCATCACCTAAATGAAGAGCTACTTCAAGGGTAATGTTGATATCAACTTCGGAAGCATTACTCGCTTTACTTGAAATTTTCAACGCATTATAAATCGCAGGCAGATGACCGCTTTCGAACTTAACGTCAACTACCGGACCCATAATCTGAAGAACGCGTCCTTTGCTCATCGTTTTCCCTCCTAACTTACTCTTTCGCAACATTGGTGTCAGGCACCAGATTAGAATTAATCTAAACTCTATTCTAGCGCTGCCGCACCGCCGACGATTTCCGTGATTTCTTGGGTAATCGATGCTTGACGGGCACGGTTGAATACCAATGTATAGTGGTTTATTAATTCTTTCGCATTATCAGTTGCATTTCTCATTGCAGTCATCCGGGCAGCGTGCTCGCTCGCTTTGCTGTCTAATAGAGCGCCGTAAATCAAGCTCTCAGCATATTGAGGCAGGAGAACTTCTAATATTTCTTCTGCAGATGGCTCAAATTCATAGGAAATAAGCTTGTCAGAAGTGGTTAAATCCGATAACGGAAGGAGCTTCTTCTCAAGGACTTCCTGTGAAATGGCACTTAGATAATGGCTGTAATAGATATATAGTTCATCGAAGGTTCCATCAGCAAACATTCCAACGGTTGCTCGGGTAATGTCTTGAATGTCAGCGAAGTTCGGCTGGGCCGGAATTCCGATTGTTTCAAGGATTACATTCATGCCGCGCTTTGTAAAAAAGTCACGTGCCACGCGTCCGATTGCAATGATGGCGAATTCATCATTCGATTTATGACGTTCTTTGATTGTTTGACTGACGCGACGTAACACGTTGCTGTTAAAAGCACCGGCAAGTCCGCTGTCAGAGGTCATCACAATGTAACCGGTTTTCTTAACAGGTCGATGTGTCAGCATGGGATGATTTACTCCGCCTGAGCCAATTGCAATCGATGCCGTTACTTCCTGAATTTTATTCATATAAGGAACAAATGCTTTTGCATTCACGACGGCCCGATTCCACTTTGCAGCAGAGGTCATTTCCATTGCCTTTGTTATTTGACTCGTCTTTTTCGTTGAATTAATACGAGTTTTTATCTCACGTAATGAAGCCATAGGTTCTCACCACCCTTTTTCAAAGAATGTCTGGTAAGGCGCGCGGCACTGTGTGAACCATTCACATGGTGCCTGACACCCTCACCGTTCTAAATGTCAGACCCTATTATTCGGAAACTGCAAACGTCTTTTTGAAGGCGTTGATTGCAGAAGCCATATCGTCATCCGAAGGAAGGTCCTTCGTTTTTGTAATATGGTCTAACAACTCTTTGCGGTTGTGGTCTAACCAATTAAGGTATTCTGATTCAAAACGGCTGATATCCTCTAATGGAATCTCATCAAGGAAGCCGCGTGTTAATGCGTAAAGGATTGCTACTTGTTTTTCAACTGAAAGTGGCTTGTGCAGGTCTTGTTTAAGTACTTCAACCGTACGGGCACCACGATTAAGTTTCGCTTGTGTTGCTTTATCTAAGTCTGATCCAAATTGAGCAAATGCTTCTAATTCACGGTAAGATGCAAGGTCAAGACGTAGGGTACCAGATACCTTTTTCATTGCCTTGATTTGAGCAGAACCACCTACACGTGATACAGAAAGACCCGCGTTAATCGCCGGACGTACACCGGAGAAGAAAAGGTCTGATTGTAAGAAAATTTGTCCATCAGTGATCGAGATAACGTTTGTTGGAATATATGCAGAAACGTCGCCCGCTTGCGTTTCAATGAACGGAAGCGCAGTGATCGAACCAGCACCAAGTGTATCGTTAATTTTCGCTGCACGCTCAAGAAGACGAGAGTGTAAGTAGAATACATCCCCTGGATAAGCTTCCCGACCTGGAGGACGACGAAGCAGCAAGGAAAGCTCACGGTAAGCAGCCGCTTGTTTAGAAAGATCATCATACACGATCAATACGTGTTTGCCGTTATACATAAACTCTTCTGCCATTGCAACACCTGAGTAAGGTGCTAAGTAAAGCAATGGAGCTGGTTGTGATGCAGAAGCGGTAACAACGATGGAGTATTCTAATGCCCCGTATTTACGAAGTGTTTCAACGGCATTACGAACAGTCGATTCTTTCTGACCGATTGCAACATAGATACAGATCATGTTTTGACCTTTTTGGTTCAAGATTGTATCGATGGCAACAGATGTTTTACCTGTTTGACGGTCACCGATGATTAACTCACGTTGACCACGTCCGATTGGCACAAGGGCGTCAATCGCTTTGATACCTGTTTGTAATGGCTCATGAACGGATTTACGGGCCATTACGCCTGGAGCTACTGCTTCAACAGGGCGTGTTTTTGTTGTATTGATTGGACCCATACCATCTACTGGTTGTCCAAGTGAGTTTACCACGCGTCCGATTAGTTCCTCACCAACTGGAACCTCCATGATGCGTCCTGTACGGCGTACTTCGTCGCCTTCTTTAATTTCTGTGAAAGGTCCGAGAATGATAATACCAACGTTATTTTCTTCAAGGTTTTGTGCCATACCCATAACGCCGTTTGAAAATTCAACAAGTTCTCCAGCCATGACATTGTCGAGGCCATGAACACGTGCGATACCGTCACCAATTGAGATAACTGTACCAACATCCGTTACTTGAATTTCCGCCTGATAGTTTTCAATTTGCTTTTTTATCAGGGCACTAATTTCTTCAGCTTTGATGCTCATGAGTTTCACCCCTAATCTTTCGAATCTAGCTTAACAATTTACGTTCTAAACGATCGAGCTTGCCTCTTAATGACCCGTCATATATACGATTTCCAATTCGCAGGCGAATGCCGCCCAGCAGGTTGGAATCTACGATATTTTCAATTTTTAGGGACTTCTTGCCCACTTTTTTAGCAAATACAGAAGAGATTCCTTCGCGCTCCGCATCCGTTAATTCACGAGTGCTGTATACTTTTGCTTCGGCAATACCCATCTCATTATTCGCTAACTCTAAAAATTCATTTGCCACGTCAACAATTTGGTCTTCACGGTGGCGGTCGATTAAGATCAACAATGTATTAAGTACATTTACATTTACTGATGTGAATGATGCTTTTATAATCTCTTTTTTCTCTTCTTTTGAAAGCTTGGAAGAACTTAAGACGACTTTTAAGTCAGGATTGTATTGGACAACTTCCTTCACTACACGAAGTTCTTCTTCAATTACTCCGAGTGCACTCGTCTCTTTCGCTATTTGGAAAAGAGCCAACGCGTAGCGCTTTGCTACCATTGAGTTGCTCATCGCTCTTCTCCTGCCTCTTTAATATATTCGTTTATTAATTGCTCTTGATCTGCTGCAGTTAATTCTTTCTCAATTACTTTAGAAGCAATTAACACAGATAGCGAGGCAACTTGTTCACGAATCGCGGCAACAGCTTTTTCTTTTTGCTGCTCAATTTCAAGCTTGGCTGCTTCTTTAATACGTTCAGATTCTGTACGTGAGGCCGCAACGATCTCTTCACGCTGAAGTTCCCCTTGCTTTTTCGCAGCTTCGATTAAGTTTTGAGCATCAGTACGTGCTTCTTTTAAAAGATTTCTTTGTTCTTGTAAAATCTTTTCTGCTTCTAAACGACTATTTTCCGCCGCGCTGATTTCATTACCAATATGCTCTTCACGAGTCTTCATGATGCCCATCAACGGACCCCATGCAAACTTTTTGAGTAAGGCTAACAAAATAATAAATACGATGAGTTGGAAGAAGATATCTCCAGTATTAATGTGGCCGCCGCCTTCAGCAGCAGTCGCTAATACAAAACTGTTTGTTAACACCCTCGGTTCACTCCTTTCAAGAGTTGCTTAACGATAGAAAAAACACATAAATGAATGGCGAGGATTTGTTGATCATCGCCAAAGTGGATTGCCTAGAATTATTTGTTTAATACCATGAACGCGATAACTACACCGATAATCGGCAATGCTTCTACTAACGCAACCCCGATAAACATTGTTGTTTGAAGTAAACCACGGTGCTCAGGCTGACGAGCGATACCTTCTACTGTACGTCCTACGATAAGACCGTTACCAATACCTGCTCCTACTGCTGCTAAACCGATTGCGATTGCTGCTGCTAAAACACCAATTGATCCTGTCATTACTTTTTTCCTCCTTAAATGTATGAAACATAGGTTATTTTTTTATTTTGTTCATAAAAAATGAACGGGTGTATTATTATTAATGGTCGTGACTCACTTTATGAGACAAGTAAACCATTGTTAACATTGTGAAAATATAAGCTTGGATGGTACCAACGAAAATAGAGAACCCTTGCCATACCAATGTCAGCGGAATCGCTGCGATGGTGCCGACAATACCTTGATGTGCTAATCCAGCTGCCAATAGGGATAAAAGCAATTCACCTGCAAAAATATTTCCATATAGACGCAGACCAAGAGTCAGCGTATTGGCAAATTCCTCAATGATTTTCAATGGGAATAAGAATCCCATTGGACTGAAGAAACCTTTTGCATAACCTTTTACACCTTTTAGCTTGACCCCATAATAATGGGATAGTACCAATACCATAACTGCTAGGGTTAGGGTGATCATTGGATCAGCCGTTGGTGATTTCCACCAAAGCTTTTCATCTACCACAATTGCAAATGGAAGACCTAGCATATTGGATACAAAAATATACATAATTAATGTAATCCCCAGGATGTGGAATCTTCCGCCATCTCTCCAATCCATCGTGCTGTTGATTATTCCTTTAACAAAGTCCATTACCCATTCAAAGAAGTTTTGCATCCCAGTAGGTTTCATTGCCAGCTTCCGTGTCGAAAGAACAGCAATAAGGAAAACGATTAAACTAGCAACCGTAATCATCAGCATATTGGCGCCATTAAACCAAAGGCCCATAAATTCAAACTGTGGAATACCATGTTCCATGTAAACTCACCTCGCTTCCGCTTCATTTATGTACATGCAATGCATGGTAAAAATAATCTATCATAATGACAATATAGGATGTCATTAATCCTATCACTAAACTAATCATATCAAATTGCTCGGGATATCGTAAGGCGATTAACGCAGCAATTCCCGCCACAGCCATCCTCGAGAGCGACCCTAAGGATTTGGGCTTCTTACCCTCTGTTACCTTTTTATCAAAGCTTTCCGTCTTTCTCACTAGAATCCACAGATTCAGATAACTAAAGCACGTCCCAAGAATTAACCCTAAAAAGATTGGTTGATACGATGTGAAGCCCCAGCCTAGAACATAAATGGATAACAAGTAAAAAATCCATTTGCGCTGCCTGTTGTACATAACTCTGAATTCTGGCATAGTTATTTATCTCCTGAATAGAAATGGCGGATTGAGAGAAGCATGGAATAGGTACCCGCTGCTAAACCTATAAGCAGTCCGACAATTAAGAAAATTGGCTCGGTGCCCCAATGTTGATCCAGCCATCTGCCTGAGAAAATACCTATTAAAATGGAACCTACTAATTGGGAGACAATTGCGGACATTAAAGCCATAGCTTGTAATGGGTTGCGGTTGTTTTGACGCATATTACACATCCTCACTCTTAGAGAATGCCAATCGGGCAAAAAGTAAAAATTCATTACCTAAATACTATCCTCAGATAGATTAAAATGCATGAAAACCCTATCATTTACACCCTTTGTTAGCATACAATAGCACCCTGGCATTGTCAATGAATTTACGTGAATTATACCACAAAGTCTTTCCCTTAATTTTCCTCCAATTTAGAATTAACTCAACAATCCTATTGTATTGGAAATTGTGAAGGAATTTTGCCTAATTTGTGTCCATTTTGTGAACGTTTAGAATTATACTAATGGTACAATTTTATGAACTTTTGTTATGGTTTTTGCGAAACACAGACCATGTCTGGAGAGAACATGGTCTGTTTCATCATGCTATTTTTAGTTTTCCTGCCTATCAATGGTGATCATGCGTTCCATGTGATCCTCCCTGCCGGCCTTTATCGCAAAAACTTTTACTAAATAGTTCCCATTCGCCGGCAGCATTTCAGCCTCGATGTCCTTACGAATGAGTCCTTTTTTTACATTAGTAATCGTATCTAAAAAACCGACAAAACGGTAATCCTCTGGGTTAAACAGCGCAATCCCAAATTCCTCCGCCCCGCCTGGCAAATATACCTCATAGCGGTACTGCCCGGGTTTGTCTCCCTCTGCAAAATCAAAGCCCATGACCCGTGGGTAATTTGGCTCCGCTAAAACATAGAGATAGGGGATTCTGATCGTGGACCCGCCCGCCTCGAGGCGCAGGTAGCCATCATAAATTTTCCCTTTAAACAGCTCTGGGTCGACCGTTAATTCAATGGTAATGTCTCTTGTTTCTTTTGGCTTCAATGTAAACGTTAACGGCAGGCGCCAGTCGATTCCCACAACATGGGGCGGGATGGCAAATGAATAGCGCTGGTCCTGGTTGCTTGTATTGACAACATGCAAATAGGCTTTATGGTCATCACTTTGTTCGGTAAATTTCCCAAAACGGAGACTGCTTGGTGAAACAAGGGATGTCGCTTTGATGGCTTCATCGACTTGGATTCTTCCTGCCCCCTGTTCATAGGTACGGTAGTAGGTTGATCCGCTGCTCAGGTTCCCCTTCCCTACGTGGTCCGTGGTTCCGGAGTCGGCCAGCGGTTTCGCGGTGTTCATCAACGCCGCTTTGATTTCTTCGGGCGTCCAATCCGGATGGGCCTGCTTAATTAACGCACACGCCCCCGCCACATGCGGAGCCGCCATACTCGTCCCTTGAAGCGATAAATAGCCGCCCGGAATCGTCGAATGAATCGCCACCCCGGGCGCAACAATATCCGGTTTGATTTCCCAAGTCCCTGTCACAGGTCCGCGTGAGCTAAAGTCAGCGAGCTGGTCCTGGTCTTCACGGACAGTGACTCTTGCTGAGGTCGGCTGGCTTTTTAAAGCTTTTTGTAAAATAACCCCGTCTTCCTTTGAGATGGCGCCGACCGGGAGCGACATTTGGGTGTCAAGGTTTCCCATGAAGCGGCCGCCACTCATATTATTATAAATTAGGACCGCCTTCGCCCCCGCTCGCTTCGCATTTTCTGCTTTTTTTGAAAAAGTTAGGATGCCTCTTTTAATGAGGGCAATTTTCCCATCAACATTCTTCAGTTCATCCGACCTGCCCATCCCGCCATCGATTATGTCAGCTGAGCGGTCGAGTGCCCAATTGGCTGAGCCCTCAAGCGGCTCAATCCGGAATTTATCCCTGCTTCCTTCTATTAATAAATAAGGTGTTTCCAGGGTTGGGGTAGATGCCCCGACCGAGATTGCTTTGGAAGCTGTCCCGGGTGAGCCAACACTCCAAACATCCGGCCCAGAGTTACCTGAAGCCGCGACAGCGACAATCCCGCGGTCGACGGCACGGTTGAGGGCAAGGCTAATTGGCAAGTCAGGCCCGTTAATATCATTTCCCAGCGAGAGATTCACAATGTCGACTTTATCCTTTATCGCCTGGTCAATCGCCGCGAGCACCTGCTCAGTGGTCCCGCCCCCGCCAGGTCCAAGTGCCCGGTACGCAACAATTTTCGCCTCCGGGGCAACGCCTTTTATTTTCCCATTGGCCGCAATAATGCCAGCCACATGCGTTCCGTGGATCGTCGCCTTCCCGATGGCAAGTGTTTCCATCGGATCGCGGTCGTTATCGACCAGGTCCCTGCCGCCAGCATAGTTGCGCTTGAGGTCGGGATGAGTGTAATCAACTCCGGTATCAATGACCCCAACCGTGACCCCCTTTCCTGTCAGCCGTTGGTTTTTTTTATCAAAAAAACTGCGGACCTCGTCTCCGCCAATGATCTTGACGCTCTCTTCCGTTTCCGCCTGGTAGGTGATCACTGGTGAGACACTGCGAATTTGTTCATGGCTGCGACCGAGCTTCGCAAGTGATTCCGTACTGCCTGCGACGGAGAATCCATCCAGCGCATCGTGAAAAACTCGGCGCAATTTAACGTCTTTGTAGGGTTGAATGATCTGCCGGATTTCCCGGTCAGTATGCGCTTTGTCCAGGATAATAATCGCCGTTGTTTCCTGCGTGCTTTTGGTGATCTGAGGATGGATGAGTATTTTCGGAGTTTGAAAAGCGAGCAGTAACGCAAGTAGAAGTTTCATCGACGGAATTCCCCTTTTTCCATATCGTTTTCAATGAAGGGGGAAAGTATGCACACGTAATTATCGGGTGACACCTTGGTTGGGTGTTGCTTTCCTTTTTATACGGTGGAAATCTTGGTATGGCGCTGATTCCTGTTTTTACAGCGGAAATCTTGGTATGGCGTTGATACCTGTTTCTACGGGGAAACCTTGGTATGGCGCTGAGTCCTGTTTTTACAGTGGAACCTCCTATCCAGTTTACCTGGTCGGAATCGTGTAGGCGTTGATTCCCTTTTCGTCAAGTGGGCACAGGAGTTGATTTTTGGGAAGAGTGTATTTTGTTCCTCGTTTGGAGCCTGATGACATGAGGTTGAGCGATCGAAGTTGATGCCCCGCTACGGAACTAGAACCAATACACAAAAATTCAGCAAACTGCTTCCTGGTAATCGTCGGTCCCAACAAGAGGAAATAATCATCGACTGTCTGAAAAAAGGCAGTTTTAGAGGAATATCCGCAATCGGGGCAGTGCCACTTTGCTGAGTAAAATTCCATGTTACCTGTTTGGGACTTAGGGCAAAACACTCCTGAAATTATGTCAGACTTGGATAATTTGTACGATAGGGGGATATCCGGAATAGGAGTTTGCTGGTGGCTTAAAAGGAGGTCCACTAATTGATTCGTTTTTCTTTTCGTAAACAAAGGCTTTTGATACTTGGCTTCCAGTTCTTCCAACTTATCCAGAAGCGACTCAGCATAAATCAATTCATTGAAAATTTGCTGATTGTCTGGAGTTGTTACCACTTTCGTCGTTGGTTTACTGATGATGACCGCCTTTTCAATTGGTAAACCCAGCATTTGCTTCTTCCTGAGCCAATTTACGAATTGCAGTTTCTGCCTTTTCACCTGAAGAATTGGATTCGAAATGCCTTCTTCTTCATTATTAAATTCCTTTGTTACATGATTGGTCTCTTTGTTAAAAGTCAATTTCTTCGATAGATTTTTGATTTCTGCCATGAAGATAAATCTCTGTGAAACGAGTACCAGATCAATTTGGAATGCTTTCTTTTCGGTTAGCCGCAGGCCATGAAAAATGTAATATTGATCTTCAGGCAAAAGTGACAGAAAATAGCTGCATTCCTTCTCACCGTAGTATCCTTTCAGCCATGAACGCAGGTCGCGTTCGACCGTCGTTCTGATTGGATGACTTTTCTTCAATCTACGCAGCAAGGCCATACATTGATAAGCTTGAATTGGTAATTGTAATTCTAAAACGACCATCCATCACACCTCATTTTCTAGTTTCAGAGGTACTTTCTATTAAAAATTGAGATTTCCTGCATAAAAATTATGGATATATTTTGACTTTTGGTGACTTTAGTACTCTTTTTTTGAAGAAATTCCTTCTCGTTGGAGTTTTTTATAAATTCTTGTTGGTTTTGTTCACTTTTAAACAGGTTTTGTTCATCTTTTGATTAAGTCCGTATAATTG
>NTXX01000020.1 GCA_002559145.1 Bacillus sp. AFS006103 | reverse complement strand
AGTTTTCAAAGAACAATTTAATAAAACAACTTTTATATCTTATCATTTTTCTTTACTTATTGTCAACAACTAATTAATATTTTCTTAGAAAAGTTTAATAGTTTCGGTGACAACTTTCATATCTTATCATCAATCAATAACCAATGTCAACACTAACTTAACACTTTTTAAATGGTTAGTTGGTTTCGTTGACAGCTAATATATATTATCACCCCTGTTTTATTAATACAAATGAAATCTTTTTGAAAAATAAACGGAGAAACTCCGGCTAAATTGGGAAATACCCATATTTCCTTAAAAATAAGGGAAGTTTTTCCGCTTATATGATCCAAATCTTTAGATTTTGTCTTATTTAGAGGAGTTAACAGAAATATCTCCGCTTATATCTGCTGCTTTAGCTTCCTCTATAAACATTAGACGGAAATTTTCCGACTATGAATTCTCATTCCTACGCAAAAATCGATACGAGAAGGCGGAAATGGTTTGCAAACTTCTTCGTAATACGCAATCAGATGAATTAGCAATGAAAAGCAAAATGGCAAGGGTAGAAACTCTTGCTATTTCAATGTTTTTCTAATCCCGCAAGCTTTACAAATTGCCCTACATCCTATAGAGCAAAAAGGATTTCATTTCCCTATGCAAGTGGATGTTTTATGATAGGAAACGGACCCCGTTAATCTGCCCAATGCTTTTTTTCCAAAAATGTAAAATCGATTATCCCTCAATGAACTTCTTTATTCTTTGATAGATTGTCATATCATTAATTTTTTTGAACATCCCAATGCTTGGACTTAGATTTGCCTCAATAATAAATAACCTTCCATCAGCTGTAATCCCCATATCTAATCCAAATACCTTTGAATCAGGATAAAATTCCTGCAGTTCATAGGCAGTTACTAGTGAAATATTATCCATTTCTATGGTCAATTCCGCAAAGTCTATTCCCTCTATATCCGATTGTTCATAAGCTTGTTCTATCGTTTGAAGTTCTTTTACCACGTTCGTTATGAAGTAACCAGCCTCTGCTACTTTGACGATTTTCCCAGTCACTTCCCATTCGATAGCACCTTTCTTCCGTTGGACCATGACTCGGATATCAAAGGGATTCCCTTCAATTGTAGCCAAGGGGATCTTTTGTTGGACAATGTGGAGCTTACTTTTCAGCAGTATCTTGTCTAAGAATTCCTGAATAAGATAACTGTCGAGGATCATTTTATTTTTTTTATTGTGAATTTCATACTGATTTACTCCACACTTGGATACCTGGACAACTCCATACCCCTGCTTCCCTTCGCTTGGTTTAACGACAACCGATCCATATTCATTTAAATGCTTCCAAAATGCAGTTTCTGAGAATAATTGAGTCTTTGGCAAGTAATCTACGAGGGTCTTATTTTCCATCATCACAAGATATTTTGTCCATTTTCCGTAGGAATAACTCATACACCCCTCCCCTTTCGTTATAGAGACTTATCTTATTATTCTATTCAAAGCTGTCCCGATGTTCTTGTATGTTTGTCCAAAAGAATATGAGTCTTAAAATTGGCAAGAAAAATAAGATTTGACCATGTCCTTAATTTTTCTTATGCATATATTAATTTGAAAACCTTTTTGAAAGGGGGTTGTACAAATGGGGTGTCGCAAAGAAAAAAGCGATTGTAGTTGCAAGAAAGATTGTTTATGTCGCATTTTAAAAAAATTCAAGCATAGCGAAGTAACGATCAGAACAAAATCCGGTGATTTATTTACTGGGGAGCTAATCCGTGTAACAAACGACTGCTGCGTAAAAATCATTGAGCCAGATATGGTATCTCCTTTTGTTACGGAACGATTGACAGTTATCCGTTGTAAGGACATCGAAAGCTTTTCCGTCGATTTACTTAGCGGTTGATCGCTCTAAAAGTCCGAAGTAAGGCAGTGACAATACCGTCACTGCCTTACCTTGTGTTATCGAAGTATTTTTCAATCGAAGGGGGATGACCGATGAAATGACCTTGCCTTCTTAAAAACTGCGCCTTTGCATCTGAATGATGATGAAGAGGGTCATTGTAACGTATATAGGCATAGTGCTCCTTCGATAACGAATACATTTTCAGCCTATTTTCAAAACAAAGACGTTGAAACCCGCTATCCTCGCCCACATTCACATCGGGAAAGCGAATCTTATCGTGGATTTTCTTCTTGAAGGCGAGCGTGGCCCCACTTAAAAAGTAGGAACTTTTATACGGACCATTGTTCACAATCCATCGATTTTCATGATTGGGATTATATAAGCGCAGTTCATGATTTTTTTTAAAATAAATGTAAAAGCTGCTTTTACCCACTACATCTGCATCTGTTTGAACAAGAGTCCCATACACTTCCTTTAGGTAGTCAGGACCGTAATAGTCATCATCATCCATTTTTGTGACAAAATCATAATGGGCCACGCTAACCCCTTGATTTAAACATGCTCCCAAACTTACTTCATCCGGACAGCGGAGAATTTTATGTTCAGCAACATCCACTTCCATCACAGAAGAATTAACAATAATAATAAGTTCTTTTTCGACCAACGTTTGTCTCTTGAAATTCTCGATAATGTTGGGGACAAAATCCTGCCGATTTGTGCAGGCTATGACAGAAATCATAAGGTCCCTCCCCCATCATGCACATACTCCTCAAACGTATCCGTCAACGCAATCCTTCGGCATTGTTTTTGAAAGGTCTCATCAAGGACCCGCCAGGAATGCTGATGACTCTCCGGGTAGCGAATCAGGACATAATCGTGAAGGCTCCCTGAATATAAGGATAGCTTTTGGTCAAGGCAATCCTTTTGAAATTGTATATCCTCGCCATTATTCAAGGCCTGGAACGGAGCCTTTTCGAGTACTTCCTTTTTAAAAACTAACGTCCCTCCTGCCAGAAACACCCGTTTATTTTTCAAAAAGAAAGAATTCATCCCCGGTCGGAATACCGTTAATAGCTTATCTTTTTTAAAATAAACAAAAATCCCTGCCTTTCCCACGACGTCTGCCCCTTTATCCTTTAACACGCGATGGGCATTCTCCAAGTATACCGGTGAATAATAATCATCATCGTCAAATTTTGCGATTGTTTCATAGCGTGCCTGCATAGAACCAAAATTCAGACACTCCCCTAATGTTTTCTCTTCATCCAGTTGAAAAACTCTTATATTTGGTGCTCCCAAGTTTTCTAGCTTGAGATGATTCTTATTTAAAATAATAATGAGCTCTTTCTCCTCTACACTTTGCCTCGAAAAATTCTCAAGCACCCGCTCAAGCATGTTTTCTCTGATCGTACTCGTT
Organism: Bacillus sp. AFS006103; assembly: GCA_002559145.1. Classification (GTDB taxonomy): domain Bacteria; phylum Bacillota; class Bacilli; order Bacillales; family Cytobacillaceae; genus Neobacillus. The sequence goes on along the minus strand of NTXX01000020.1, from coordinate 19,762 downwards.
ACGACGGTTATCAAGATGTCCATCTCCTACCTATACCCAATCTTTATTTATTTCATAGTATGTAAGAGACTTGAAAAATAGAGGTGAAACATGGAAAAGAAAGTGCTGATTACGGGAGTGGCGGGATTCCTGGGTTCACAGCTTGCTAAGGATTTACTTGCAGCCGGATATGTTGTCGTTGGAGTCGATAATTTATCATCCGGAAAAATAACCAATATAAAGGGTCTCCCGGAAGGCCGATTTATTTTTAAAGAGATGGATGTCTGTTCGCGGAAAATACTTACTGACCCTGACTTTTTAAACGTTCAGGAAATTTACCATCTTGCCTCGGCTGCCTCCCCAAAATATTATCAAGCAAGCCCATTTGAAACGATTAATGTAAATACGATTGGAACGAAAAATATGCTCGAACTAGCCAAGAGGAAGCAAGCGAAGATTGTATATACCAGTACAAGTGAGGCCTATGGTGATCCGGAAGTGCATCCGCAGCCGGAAACTTATCGAGGAAACGTTAATACCTGGGGACCGCGTGCCTGTTACGATGAAGCGAAACGATTAGGAGAGGTCCTTTGTTATTTGTATTTTACGGAATATCAAACAAAGGTAAAGGTGGCGCGGATTTTCAATACGTATTCAGCAGGACTGGCGAATGATGATGGCCGCGTGATTTCTAACTTTGTCACCCAAGCGCTAACAGGAGAGGACATGACCGTTTATGGAGATGGAACGCAGACGCGGTCGTTCTGCTATGTCACCGATACCCTCAACGGACTAAAGCTTTTAATGGAAAAAGACGAAGCCAATGGGGAAATCATCAATATCGGCAACCCCACCGAATATCCAATCATCGAATTAGCCCATTTGGTAAAAACATTGGCTAATTCAGCAAGTAACATCACATTTCATCCCCTGCCGGTAGACGACCCAAAAGTCAGGCGTCCTGTCATTGACAAAGCAAAGAAATTGTTAGGTTGGGAGCCTGCTATAACATTGGAAAATGGATTAAAAGAAACCATTGAGGAGTATAAAAAAAAAACTTAATCAGCCATAGATACCTGCAACAGCTTAGATTCGATCCAACAAAAGAATCCGTCCCTACATGCCCTCACATCGAAGAAACCCCTTGAAGTCCTCAAGGGGTTATTTTCTATCACATCATTCATCTAGCGAAATTACTACAAAATATTATATAGAAGGTAAAAATGTTTATTTTGTTGCAGCCCAAAATTGCTTAAGCTATCAATGATCAAATCCTTTTTGTCATGATCAAGAACAATAATCGCATCTATTTTACCCTCTTGTAATTTTTGGACTGCAGCAGGTATTTTTTTACTCTTATTGGTATCAAACAACTTTTCCACCTTAATACCACTCTTTATGGCAATCCTCGCTTTATAATTTCTGCAGCCTCTTTCCGGCCCAATAACAATAACCTTTGGCAGACGTCCTTTTACCTGTTGAAAGGCACGAAATATGGCTCTTGAAGAAGCAATCTGTATTTCATTCACTGTCGCAAGACCATCTTTATTCGAAAGGGAACCTTTATGAATTCGATAATCTAATAAAACCCTCTCAACCTTTTCCATTTCACCTTTTTCGAGTAATTTTAGCCATAAATCATAATCATAGGCTATTTTGAATCGAGGGTCGTATCCCCCAACTTCCCAGAAAACATCCTTTGAGAACATAACCGAGCTATGGGTCAAAGGACAGCCCCAGAAAATAATGTTTCTAATTTCTTCCCTTGAGGTATGCTGGTTTCTCCAAGTCGTCAATCCCTCATAAACCGAATCAGGAATATCAGCATCCCCCGAAATACATTTGATCCATGTGCCCACCCCAACCAATTGAGGGTGTTCCTGAATATAGTTAACTTGGTCCTCAATCCTGGTCGGATAGCTGTTATCATCTGCATCCTGAATAGCAATCCAGTCGCCCCTTGCCTGGCTTATTCCTAAATTCAAGGCATTGGCCGCACCTTGGTTCCTCTCAAGATGAATTACCTGAACCCGATTATCTTGGATTTGATCTAAAATTTGTTTGGTTGAATCGCTGGAACCATCATTTACGATAATTAGTTCAAAATCTGCATAGGACTGGGCAAGGGCATTTTCGAGTGCTTCTTCCAAAAACCTTTCCCCATTATGAACAGCCATCACCATAGATACAAAGGAATTCCTGCTCTTACCAGCCTTCCAATCCTTTAATATCTTTTCATAATTAAAGTTTTCTCCATCAATCAACTTATCTAGGGCATGCCCAAAGTCGATAACTACTCTATTTGTATGGTTGGCCAAACATGGGGCTAGAATGGTTGCTGGAATTCCAGCGGCGACAAGGGCAATATCCCAATCCCTTAAAGCAAGGTCTTGATAGGCTTCTTCTATTTGTTCAAAACCCTCTAATCCCCTTGTATAGGTTACATTAAGGCCTCTGTTGATAAAAAGCGGTGCTGCTTCAGCGGCCCGTCTTCCTATTAAGGCTATTTTCCTGTCTTTTAAGATCGTCCAGAATTGGGGATCAGTAATCATGTCGTGCGTAATAAATGCCGAGCAAACATTCTCAGGGATAAAGTTTAAATAGTCTAGCAGCTGACCTGTCAGTTTAGCTGTCTCCCGATCTTCCCACGCATGGCCCCATGAAGCATGAAAACCGACAATATCCGTTGTTCTTAATGCTGAATCTAATTCTTTTTTTATTGTCGTCAGCGACTCGGTGGCTCCTGCGTAGGCAGTGTTGGGTTCAAATAATATGGTCCATTCAGGAAAAAACGTCCAGCCCAGGTAAGCTAATTCACCATGTCCATAACGACCAAGTGAAAGTGACTTTTGGTTTTGAAGGGCATCCTCCATTAACGTCAATACATTTTCAAGGTCCAGCATCTTTTCTTCATAATTTGGCTGGTTATGGATCTCCACGTTCTATCACTCCTTTTAACAGGAAATTTACAAGGCAGACCATAAGGTAAAATAATCCTTATTTAATTTCAGACCCTTATCAGAAAGGTAGTTTATCAATTGATTTTCAACTGGTGCATTAGAAAGAATAATGAACGCATCTATCTTCCCCAGCTTGTAAAGCTCGTAAGATTTACGCATATCTTTTCGTCCATTCAAGAAAAGATTTATTCGAGGATGAAATATTCCTTCCTTTTGCATTATTTTCGTAAAGGCAATACATCCTGCCTTAGTTCCATGAACAACAACAACAGGCTCCCCTTTTTTACCTAAGAAACAGTGCTTACGGATAAACTTGGTTGAAGAGAGTAGAAATTCTTTCGAGGTTTCGAGGACATTTGAATTGGATAGTGAATTAGGGGATATCCGATATTTATATAGAACCTTTGGGACAATTTCGACTGGACCAACAGCAGCTAGACGCGTAAAGAACTCATAATCGGAGGCAATCTTGTATTGCGGGTCATAACGACCGGCTTGCAAAAAGGCATCCTTTGACATTAGCAGCGAACCATGTGTAATCGGACATCCTTTGAATAACTCTTCCCTTATTTTTTCCCAACTCAAAATAGAGTTTTTATACCTTTCGTTACTTAACATATGTGCTCTTTGTCCGTCTGATAGATCTCCCCCCGCAATACATTGAATAAAAGAACCTACGGCAACAACATCGGGGTTCGCTTTTAGATAATTAACCTGTTCTTCAATTCGTTGAGGCAAACTAAGATCATCTGCATCATGGATAGCAATCCACTCTGCTTCAGTTTGGCTGATCCCCACATTCAACCCATTGGCTACCCCTTTATTTACTTCCAAATGGATGATTTTCACCCTTTGGTCGGTAATTGCATTCAATATTTCTGTCGTAGAATCTGTTGATCCATCATTGACTAAAATAATCTCCAATGGCTGATAGGTTTGAGATAAAATGCTATTCAATGTTTCCTGGAGATATTCCTCCCCATTATAAACAGCCATAACTAGCGCAACTTTCAACCGAGTATCCTCCTCATAACGATTATCTTCATTGCTTTCACACCCAATGAAATTAACTCCCTCATTATCCTATTCTCTGAATAAACCCTCCGTTCCCCGAATCTTTGATATACACCTCAGAGGGTAGGAAGATTTCACTTTTTTGAAAATATATCGAACGTAAGCATCATACTTATTTAGAAACCATCAAATGAGTGGAGGGGTACTTTTGCGCTTTCAACCACCTGAAGATATTTTCCCCTCAGTAAAAGACTGGCTGGAATTAGGGGCAGAGTCAAAGAGAAAAGGTATTTATAAATCCATTTACCCTCACTTTTATCTAAAAAAGAGGGTGAAGAACCCTCCCGTAAGGTATCCAATCAAATTAGCGGAAGGTTACGCTGCCATCATTCCCGGAGGTCGCGTTTGGGGTGATAACGGAGCCATCGTAACTCCGGAAAATAAATTAATATGGGATGTGTCTTTAGAATGGGTAAAAAACAAATGGGACCATTCGATCTTTAAGATGGAAACTCTCCCGCCTGTAACACACCACTACGACGCAATCGCTGACTTAACACATGTAGGTAGCAGAAATTACTACCATTGGATGTTTGAGGTACTTCCACGTCTTCATTTGATACGAGAAAGCGGGTTTACTGTTAATCGCTATATCATGAAATATGCCCCAGAGCATTCCCCTTTTCAATCTGAAACCATGACACATTTAGGGATTTCCAGAGATGACATTCAAAAAACACATCGCCAGTTCCATATTCAGGCGGAAAATTTAATCGTTCCCTCACAACCAACCTTTGTAACAAAATGGGCCTATGATTATCTAAGAAATAGCTTTTTGTCTGAAAATAAATCAAATCCTTCTATTAATAAACGAATATATATTAGCAGAAAGGAGACAAGAAGAATCCTGAACGAAATTGATTTAATGGAGTTCCTAAACGGTTTTGGTTTTATTAAAGTCGAACTTGAAATGATGTCCGTAGCAGAGCAAGTGCAGCTTTTTTCAGGGGCCGAGGCCATTGTTGCTCCACATGGCGCCGGTTTAACCAATTTAACCTTTTGCCCGCCTAAGACAAAAATTCTCGAAATTTTCCCCTCCACCTATATAACTGGTCTTTATTGGCTAATTAGTGCATTAGGAAACCTGGACTATTATTATTTTATTGGCGCAAGTGAACAGGTCCCGAACGCCCAACAATGGCATGGGTACGATAATCTAACAATTGATATGAAAAAATTCAGCAGCTTTTTCAAAAATATTGGAATCAAATGATCGGAGAATTGCTGCATTTTATCGCTATGGGTTATTTTTTTATTTATATCCATCGGGATATTTTCGATGCCAGTTCCAAGCTGTTTGAATCATCGTATGAATATCAAACTTTGGCATCCAACCCAGAGCTTCCCTGATTTTCTTTGATGATGCCACTAATCGAGGAGGATCACCCTTTCTTCGCGGTTGAATATTAACAGTAGCTTTGACGTTTGTAACTTGTTCACAGAGGTGAATCATTTCCAAAACGGAAACACCTCTTTCATTCCCCAAATTGAAGATTTCTGCGGTTTTTACATTCTGATTTTTCAATAAAAATTCAAGTGCGAGAATATGACCGGTGGACAAATCGGTGACGTGTATATAATCTCGGATACACGTGCCGTCTGGGGTGGCATAATCATTTCCATGAATCTCTACAAATGGCGACTTCCCCTGTAAATGTCTTAAGATATTAGGAATCAAATGGGTTTCGGGAGCATGGTCCTCTCCTATTTCACCTGATGGATGTGCTCCAGCCACATTAAAATATCGGAGGGCGATAAAATTGAAGTCATCGCGATCTGAAATACTATTTAACATGGTTTCTATCATTAATTTTGATTTTCCATAGGGATTAATCGGGTGAGTCGGCAGCTTTTCATCGATAGTTGATTGATTCGGAATCCCATAGGTTGCACAGGTCGAGGAAAAGATAAAATGCTTAATCTGGTATTGATTTATTTTTTGAAGTAAGCGAACGGTTTCCACAACATTATTTTGATAGTACTTAAGTGGATTAACAACAGATTCACCTACAAGACAGCTCGCTGCAAAGTGCATAACCGCCCGTATGGAATAGGTTTTAAATATACCGTCGAGGAGTTTCGGATCTCCCGCATCCCCCTGAAGAAAAATGGCCCGTTTATCTACTGCTTCGATATGCCCGGTGGTTAGATTGTCTATAACTAAAACGGAATAGCCCCTATCCGCGAGATCCCTGACAACATGACTGCCAATATAACCAGCTCCTCCCGTAACTAAAATCATCGATTACTCACCTTCTCCTTTTTTAGTGGCCAAAGTAAAAAGAGCATGCTACAATGCTCTTCTTTAATGATTAGCCATTCCAAAGTAATAGAATCCTAGTTTCTCCACTTTCTCCTTATCAAGCATATTTCTCCCATCAAAAATATAAGGCTGCTTCATTAACGTCTTCAGGCTCTGCCAATTTAAATTTTTATAATCATCCCAATCCGTGCAAATAACGAGCGCATCCGCACCGGCGACGGTTTCTTCAATCGTCAGAAATTGATGGGGTACTCCCATTTTCACAATTGGATCATGTGTCTTAATCGTTGCTTGTTCTTCTAGTAATTTATCAATCAAGATAAGGCTCGGTGACTCCCTAGTATCGTCTGTATTCGCTTTAAAGGATAACCCAAGCACGGCAATTGTTTTATTTTTCAAATCACTGCCGAGGGACTGTTTTATTTTTTCAATAAAATAAACCGGCTGTTCCGCATTAACCTTGACTACTGCTTCCAGAATGGATAAAGGATTTCCCAGTTCCTTAGCGGTTTGGATTAACGAATTGACATCCTTTGGAAAACAGGAGCCGCCGTAGCCCATTCCAGCATTTAAGAAATGCGGATTAATCCGGTGGTCAAGTCCGATGCCATTCGAGATATCATTTACATTAATGGACAGTTTGTCACACACTCTTGCTAACTCATTGATATAGGAAATTTTCAAAGCGAGGAAAGAATTGGCCGCATACTTAATCATTTCAGAGGCTTTTGGGTGAGTTTCGACGATTGGACAGTGGAAGTCTTTATATAATTCTCTCATGATGGTTCTGGCTGTTTCACTCGTTGTACCAATGACGATGCGATCGGGATGGAGTGCATCCTTTAGAGCGGAGCCTTCGCGTAGGAACTCGGGGTTGGAGACAACATCGAATGGAATGGGGGAGGTTTGATTTTCTTGGATGACGTTTGTCACTAATTCAGCTGTCCCGACCGGTACGGTGCTTTTTGTAACGATAACCTTGTATTGGTTGATGTGCTGACCAATCGATTTTGCGACATTTTTTACAAAGGTAAGATCCGCGCTGCCGTCCGGTCCCTGTGGGGTGCCGACGCAAATAAAGATCAGATCATTCTCCTTAATTGCGGTTTCCGTATCCTTTGTAAAAGTAAGCTGATTGGTTTGGATATGCTTTGTTAACAGTTCCTCCAGTCCCGGTTCATAGAAATATAAATTGCCAGCCCTTAATGCTTGGATTTTCTGCTCATCTAGATCAAGTCCTGTTACCTTGTGGCCCATTTCGCAAAAAATCAGTCCTGTTGTTGTTCCCACATATCCTGTTCCGATGATTAAGATTTTCACTGGGCCTTACCCCTCCTTTGAATCCCAAATATAATTAATGAGTTTGATATACTCGGACATCCTGGCAATATCAAAGCACTTGCCCTCAATTTCTAACCCATAGCTTGTATAATCTTTTGCCATTGCTTTTATCGCATCGGTTAATTGAATTTCTCCACCAACATCCGGCTTCACGTTTTCAAGATAAGCGAAAAGGGCTGGATTAAATACATACCGGCCAATAACAGCCAAATCCGATGGCGGGGATATTTGTGGTTTTTCAACAATATCCTTAATTTGAAATTGTGCGTTTTTTAATCGTTTTGGTTGAATGACTCCATAGTTTTTTAATTGGGATGGGTCCATTTTTTTCACCCCAACGATATTTCCCTTTACCTCGGTGAACATATCGATTAACTGTTTTAACGGTTGTTTTTCATTGGAAAGAATAATTTCATCAGGAAGCATGACCGCAAAAGGTTCATTCCCAACAAATTGTTTCCCCAGAAGGATGGCCTCCCCTAATCCACGCGCATAGGACTGCCGAACATACTGGATATGCACATTCGGAAGGCTGATTTCCTTTAATAGGTGTTTCTTATCTTTTTCTTCTAGATAGGTCTCCAATTCTACCGATCGATCGTAATAATCAAGAATCATATTCTTTGATCTAGATACGACAATGAGGATTTGCTCTATTCCTGAGCGAATCGCTTCCTCCACGATATAATCAAGCGCTGGTCTTCCGCAGATCGGCAGCATTTCTTTCGGCAAGACTTTCGTAATCGGCAAGGTTCTTGTACCATATCCTGCTGCAGGAATGATTGCTTTTCTTATCATATCTCTTCCCTCCTTGCGAACTAATATCAATTTATTCTAAAAAAGACGAAGAGGAAGGTTGTCCAATAGAAAAGGGCGCTAGAATGGGGAGTTGTTCATTTTAAAAACGCAAGCTCCCGTTTAGCAAGCGACAGGACTGGAGCACTGCAAACTGAAGAAGAATATACTATTTTAGTTGGATAATCTCGCTTAGGTTATCAACAACATTATCAACATTTTTTTTAGGAATATCCACACAAAATGTGAAGATATCAACAGATTCCAATTATTTATACACAGAAAATGTGTGTAACTATTGCTTATTTTTAAAAAACTTGCCAGTAAATAATGTTATCCACATATCCCACAGGATTATCCACAAAATCAACAGATTTACCCACAAATCGCTTTTCTATATCCACATTTTCCATTGCAATTATCCACAAAGGTTAATTACAAAAGACCTAGATTACTCTCTAGGTCTTTTGTAATTAGCTTTTTGATTATCCTCTAGCTTCGCACGATCGTAGCTATCCAAAATTTCCTTCAGTTCTCCCGTATCCCCTTTTGCATTAATGATCTCAAAAATTTGATTCAACCCTTCACTTGTTTCCTCTTCTTCATTTTTCAAAACAATACCCCCTTTTTTCTATATAATAGCCATTTTCTTTAGAAATTATTTAACATTAGCAAGTTGCTAATACAACATTGTTCAATAGTTCACAAAATATTCACTCAACCACTTTTTTCCTATGATTTCAATCACTAGATTATTTTGCACAAGAGATAAGATGAAAGCGTAAACAATTTTCCATTATAGGGGATAAATGGAGGAGATTTGAATGGGGAAAATAGTAAAGTTTGCAGCAATTATCGTTTCTTTTGTCATGGTATTAAGTGCTTGCGGAAAGGATGATTTATCCAGAGAAAAAACAGTTAAAGCCAAAACCGACACCAGTGTGACAACTAAAGTTATCGGACCACATGAGCATTTAAATCAAAAACCGACACCAATCAAAATAAATCGAATCGGTGCGCATGAAGTAAATGTGGAGATGACATCACAAATCACTGATATAGAAATTACCAAAGGAGAAATGTATAAAGCATGGACCTTTAACGGTGAGGCACCCGGACCTGTAATTGTAGTGGACCAAGGTGATAAAATTAATTTTACCCTAACGAACATGGACCCAGCCATCCCGCACAGCATGGACTTTCATGCCGTACACGCTGCACCATCTAAAGATTTTGCCAATGTGATGCCAGAGGAAACAGGTACATTTTCATATCCTGCCAACAACCCGGGCGTGTTTATGTACCATTGCGGAACAAAGCCTGTTCTTGCACATATTGCCAACGGAATGCACGGGATAATTATCGTCAAACCAACGGAAGGCTATCCAACCGATTCCAAAGTCAATCGTGAATTCGTCATCGTTCAAAATGAATGGTACAAATACAACGATATGAACGATTTTACAAATGGAAAACCGAAATATGTAGTTTTTTCAGCTAAGGCTTTAAAAGAGGGGGATATCAACACAAATGGTACGGTTGGCGCACTAGTCGACAAACCACTACTGGCAAAAGTCGGTGACAAAGTGAGATTTTACGTTAATAACGTTGGTCCAAATGAAGTCAGTAGCTTCCATGTCGTTGGAACTATGTTTGATGATGTCTATGTTGACGGAAACCCATTTAATCATATGAAGGGAATGCAAACAGTCTTACTTCCGGCGAGCGGCGGGGCAGTAGTTGAATTTACCGTCACTGAGGAAGGCAGCTATCCTTTTGTCACACACCAATTTAATCACGCGACAAAGGGCGCAGTCGGTGTGTTGAAAGTCACCAAAGACGGCCATGACGACGATAGCAAAATAATGTCACACTAATTAGAACAGCTGAAGCTATATAGTTGTGAAGCTGCGAAAATAATAAATAACACATTTAAGCGTCGGTGTCAGGCACTCGACGCTTTTTGGCACATTAGAATCACAAAATATGTCGAAACATTCCTGTCCACGCTGTAGTATTCTCCTTTTTTCCAATTCATTATTTACTATCTTAAAGGTTAGAATCGATGACTAAACAATCTGAAACAGAGCCTGGATTATAGACCAAGCTCTTTTTACTTTAAGTTGAGAGGACTTACCAACGACAGCCGATTTCAATGAACAATAGCCGCACGTAATTTGTTAATACCAAACTCCAAATATCCTTTTAGGCAGGTCAACATATAAACCCAGCCGCCTTTATTATCAAGCAAAATATTCATTAACTCATCATCATCTTCTCTAAAACCTTCTTCACGCACTTCAATGATTGTTCTCGAGCTGTCCATCTCATTCAGCGATATGGTGACAATATTTCCAGCCTCGCCTGCTCTGCCCCACCGGAATACGATTTTTTTATCGGTCTCGATCTCAAGTATTTCGATATCGGTTTGTGCATCGTATTCATCATATCTCAACGTAACGGTCGTGCCTTGCTCCCATCTTGCACTGGATGTGAACCAGAAATTCGTGATATGGGCAGGATCTGCGAAGGCTTCAAATACCACGTTTGCAGGCTTTTCAATTATTAATTTTGTCAGATTGTACATCTTTCATTCAACTCTCTTTGCAGTGATCTTTATATGTAATTTATTATACCTTCTTGTGTAAAAATAAAAACCTGTACCAATGATTATCCAGAAATCAAAGATACAGGCTTTTTTTCAAAAAATATATATTTACTTACATTCTTAAACCAAATTCAAGGGCTTTACTATTATGATAACTTGCTCTCACCATCAGCTTTGCTCGTAATTCTTCATCCAGGCAATCTCGTTGTAAAAGTGCATTGTGGCGATGTTGAATTAAATGATAATAATATTTACCCTTCATAAACATTTTCAACACAAAAAATCCTCCTCCATGGTCATCTACATAAATCGACGGAGTTATCGTGTTCGGTAACTGGCAAGCATCGTCGTTAAACCTTAGCCCCTTTAGTTTTGCGTCACCACTTTTCAATGGCTTTGCCGTTTCGTACGATTTATGTGTTTATAAAAAATATAAGCAACTAAATAATAAAATAAAAGTGCCTTTGTACCTAGACGGTGCTATTCAGTGATTGAATTCTTCCTTCTCTGGTTAAAAGCCAAGAATGACTGCCAATTCATACAATCAAATGTTTCGCTGAAACTTCCTAAGATTCGCGCAAACGTTCATACATCCATTGCGGACAGATTTTTAGAAAGGCCGTTTTAAAGTCTTTAATCCTGTCCATGATGGTTATTGAAGTGAATTCTTAAAAGAAGGAAGTTAACCTATGTTAAAAATACGTTTTGTTTTTTTGTGTCTTATCATGATTGCACTCTCTTTAACTGGATGCACAGGGAAATTTCACTTTATGCAAAACGAGGAGAAACTTGCCGATGATTCAGCTACTGATTCGGGAGGTCAGAAACAGAAGGCTACTATTCAAGAGGCTTCCTCCCCAGCGGGAATCCCCGTTCTAGTCAATAAACAAAATAAACTTCCTGCCAGTTATCAGCCAAGCGATTTAATTTACCCTGACATCCCTTTTACGTTTAAACAGAGAACAGAAAAGCGGCAAATGAGAGCAAAAGCAGGAGCGGCGATTGAAAAATTATTTGCTGGTGCCAAACGACAGGGGGTAGATCTGTTAGGTGTTTCTGCTTACAGGTCTCACGCTGCACAGACTACATTGTTTAATTACTACGTCGATCTTGATGGATATGAGGCAGCAAGTGCTTACAGTGCTGCTCCGGGAACGAGCGAGCATGAAACAGGACTTGCAATTGATGTAACCGGAGGAGATGGAACATGTGCGGCCGAGGACTGCTTTGAAGGAACTAAAGAGGCAATCTGGCTCCAAAACCATGCAGCCGAGTATGGCTTTATCATCCGCTATCCAAAAGGCAAAGACTCCATCACCGGCTATCAATACGAACCTTGGCACCTACGGTTTGTCGGTAAGGACATCGCCAAAAAAATCATGAGCCGCGGGATTACCCTTGAAGAATACCTGAATACAACCGTTGTTAATAATTAATATAATGTGGGTCTCCCTTTTGGTGTCAGGCACCACATGGTTTCGGTGCCTGACACCGCAGTGCTTTCCAGCAAAAAGATCCCTCGCTGCAGTTTGGTCGCAACGAGGGATCCTTTTTGGTTATTTTCCTTTGATCTCAAGCAGTTTTAGGCGAAGGTCGTTTTCCATCGTTGCCAGTTCTTGTTCGGCTTGGCGGCGCTTATGCCGACCTTCTTCTTGAATTCGCATGGTTTCTTCGAGTGTTGTAATGAGGCTTTCCTGCGTTTTCTTTAAAGTTTCAATATCGACGATACCGCGCTCATTCTCTTTTGCCGTCTCAATCGTATTGGTTTTCAGCATTTCGGCATTTTTCAAAAGGAGCTCATTAGTCGTTTTGGATACCTGCTTTTGCGCCTCGACGGCATGACGCTGGCGAATTAATGTCAACGCAATCGCCACTTGATTTTTCCATAATGGAATCGCCGTCATAATCGATGATTGGATTTTTTCCACAAGCGCTTGATTCGTATTTTGAATCAGGCGAATCTGCGGGGCACTTTGAATAGTAATTTCCCGGCTTAATTTTAAATCATGGAGCCGCTTATCCAGCCGGTCCGCAAACTGAATCATATCGTTGACTTCTTGGAACTTCATTTGATCATTGGTCACTTCCGCTGCCCTTTTTAGCTGCGGAATGGTCTTCTCCTGCATTTCTTCCAGTTTAATCTCCCCAGCAGCAATATAGACATTAAGGGCATGAAAGTATTCTTTATTGGTCTCATACAGCTGTTCTAACAACTTAATATCGGACATTAAGACATTTTTACTACGGTCGAGTTTTACGCTGATTCGGTCGATTTGGGCGCCTGTTTTTTGATATTTTGATAGCACTTCTTGAATGGAACCAGAAATTTTGCCAAACATACGAGCAAATAAGGATGGCTTCCCATCCTTCAAATCGTCCGGATTCACTTCATCCAATCTCTTCATTAAATCACTAATAATCTGCCCGATTTCACCCACGTCCTGCTTCTGCACATGTTCAAGCATCGTATGGGAGAATGACAGCAGCTTACCTTGGGCTTGGGTACCATATTGAATCATTGATTGATGGTTTGTCGGATCGATTTGCTCGGCAATCTGATACGCCTTTGCACGATGTTCTTCCGGTATGACATCAATTAATTTAACCGGTTTCGCCTCACCTGTGTGCGTGACTGGATTTTTAGCAAGCTCAAGCTTATCCCCAAACGGGTCGGCAAGGATATCATCTAATAAATCGCCTGTTTTATTGGGTTGGACTGGGTTGTTTTCATTCATTTTAGCCACCTATTTTCTTCCGGGAATTTAGCATTCTTTTGCTTATTAAGGGTATGTTTTGCTACGTCAATTTCAAAATTCAAGTGATCGATATCGTCAGAAATCACTTTATATAGGTCTTCTTCCACCACCTTGGTTAGTTCATTAAGCGTATGGCGCGTTTCAATCAGAGATTGGCCCATTTCCATGTTCTTTTTCGGCTGCGAAGATAAGAAGCTATATTTTTCGGTAAGTTCAACGATTGAATCTAAATGTGAAAAATAAAACTGCTCCGCCTGGTAAAATCGCTTCGGCTCTTTTGTTGTCATCTTGTGTATCTTTTTTGTGATTCTAAGGAGATCTAATCTTTGTTTTACAGATGAAATATCACGAATGGTAAAAAGGTTTTTATTCAAGCGATTGATTTTCTGTTTCGCCTCATTTAGATTTTTTCGAATGTATCGGTATTCTTTTCTTGAGATCTGATGCTTTTTTAAAAAGCTAGTGTTCATCACAATGGAGAGGATGAAATGGATCAGAATCCCCGCAGTTATCGCTATTCCAGTTGCCGGCCAAAAGGTTTGGTCCAAGGGAAAATAGCTGATTAGCCAAGTTAACACCGTTACTGGGACGGCTACAAAAGAGCGAAGAAGAAACGACAAAATCGGGTTCATTATAATCGACTCCTGACTTAAGACATCTTTATATTACTACGAATGAATGCAATGGAATGTTTCATTTCACTCAAAATATATACCAAATAGAAAATTATTTCCATTTAATACTTCAACAATACACGAAAAAACTCCTGCCCGCCATGGACCTCAAACGGAAAGAATTCTAGGTCTAGAGACGTATTTTTCATTTGCGATGGTGCGATAACCCCAATTAATTGGACTCTGCCCAAGAGTAATTTAATAACATGCATAGGATGGTTACGATCGTGAGGAGAGAGGAGATTATTATGTATAATCCTTATTATATGCCCGTGGAGTATCAAAACGGATTAAATCCACATTATGATAGTAGACAATTCCAAGGAGGTCAACAACATCATAGTGGGGGGAAATTTCATGGTGGGGCGGAACATTTTGGCGGGTCACAGTATCATGGCGGACCGCAGTATCATGGTGGACATTCAGGATTTAACCTTGGATCATTGGGGTCTAGCTTGCTCGGGCTTGGCTTAGGTTATTTAGGAGGTGCTGCTCTAGGAAATGGTCCGAATCCTAGCGGATATGGTGGATTCCCAGGTTACGGCGGGTTCGGCGGATACGGTGGTGGACCTGTTCAAGGTTACAACAACCCTTATGGGCCAAGTGTTGGTGGAGGATTGGGTTTTCCTCCTGTCGGCGGTCCAGGATACCCTAATGCTGGTTCCGCAGGCAATCCCCTCTATGGACCTAGTACGAACCCAGTAGGTCCCTATCAACCTAACCCAGCATATGGAGGATATGGCTCGTGGTCCCCTACCGAATACGGGATCCCAAGTGTAAACCCAAGGCTAGGCACATACTAAATTCAATCAAGCTCCAGATTAATAAACACAGAACTAATAAAAGGAAGCCCCAGCTGAGCTTCCCTTTATTAGTATTATATTCCCTCCACAAGTTACTAGACTAAGCTGCATGGAATCTCATGTTGACAACTAGATGTGAAGTTAATGAATTTAGTAATGAATAGGAACTTGATAGCCTTTATCATGCTTTCGAGCAAAGTCGTCTGGGCTTGCAACAAGATATAAAATACCCTCTATAAAACCAACAATCGTTGGAATATAAGTCCAGCAGAATAATAAATAAAGAATACCTATACCTGGCCGGCCAAGATAAAACTTATGGGCCCCAATACCACCTAGTAGAATACCTAAAATCCCTGCGGTAGTTTTGCTTTTAGTATACCTGGCTGCAAAACCCATGCCACCTGAACTGGCAGAGCTTGACGAACTAGCTGAGCTTGAAGCACCGCCTCCGCCGCCCGCATTCATAAATACCATTGGTTGATTATTTTTGCTTCCATCCTCTAACTTTTCCATTTTTCTCTTATTTTCATCAAATATTTCATTCACACATTTTTTACAATAATTTTTACCTTTAAGCTCCGTGTTACAATTATGACAAATAAATTTACCACAACCTACACAGGTACCTATCGATTCCGCATCGCTGTGTACATAACAAACGCTCATCTTACTACCCCCAATAGTTATATATGTAAAATAAAAAATAAAAAATAATATAATATCTTAATAGCCATTTTACTACAATTTACAATAAATTTCCTTATAAATTTACAAAATATTAATTAAATAGAAAAATTATGGTTTGTATACAAAAGTTGGATAAGTAGTTTGTGAGAGATTGTATTGTTTGGGTTTTTAACTTTATCCATTAGGTATCAATACCTAGATTAAAGATAAAAAAAGCAGGTTCACCTTCGAGGCAACCCGCTTTTTAATATGATATTACCGCTCATAAAGCTCAATCGGCAGCCCATCAGGGTCCGGGAAAAAGGTGAATTTCTTGTTGGTGACGGGGTCCACACGGATGTCCTCCACCTTCACTTGATGGTTTTTCATATATTCTACCGCTTCTTCGACATCATCTACTTCAAACGCAAGATGTCTTAAACCAGCTGCTTCAGGATAGTTTGGACGAACAGCAGGATCTGGAAACGAAAACAACTCAATCTGGTATTGACCAGTCACTTCCAAATCAAGCTTATAGGAATCTCTTTCCGTGCGATAAACTTCATTAATAGGTGTCAATCCTAAGATTCGAACATAAAAATCCTTCGATTTTTGATAATCCGAACAAATCACCGCAATATGATGGATTTTATTAATTTTCATCTAACTATATCTCCTAAATAAATCATTTCTCAACCCCAAAGTCCGCAGGCCGTTCTCCATTTTCAAAGTGGTGGAGAATGGCTTTGACGATTCGTTCGGAGGCGTAACCATCTCCGTATGGATTAGAGGCGTGAGCCATTTTGTCATGTATTACTTGATCTGACAACAGTTCATCCGCTAACCGGAAGATAGTTTCCTCATCGGTTCCCGCCAGTTTTAAGGTACCTGCTTCAATTCCTTCCGGGCGCTCGGTGGTATCACGTAAAACTAATACCGGTACACCTAAAGACGGCGCCTCTTCCTGTACACCGCCAGAATCAGTCAAAATCAGATAGGCCCTTGAGGCAAAGTTATGGAAGTCAATCACATCTAAAGGCTCAATTAGATGAATTCTCTCGTTATCCCCCAACACTCGATTGGCAATTTCACGAACCACCGGATTCATATGGACGGGATAAACTACCTGCACATCGGCATGTTTTTCGACCACACGGCAAATCGCTCGGAACATATTTTCCATGGGCTCACCCGTATTCTCCCTGCGATGGGCCGTCATAAGAATTAACCGGTCATTCCCGAGTTGGTCTAATACAGGATGGGAATAATTGGTCCGCACCGTTGTTTTAAGCGCATCGATGGCCGTATTTCCAGTGATATAAATCGCCTCTTCCCGCTTATTTTCCACCAAAAGATTTCGCTTCGATTGAACCGTTGGCGAAAAATGAAGATCGGCCAAGACCCCCGTCAATTGGCGGTTCATTTCCTCAGGGTACGGTGAAAATTTATTATGAGTCCGAAGCCCCGCCTCGACATGTCCAATCGGAATCGAGTGATAAAAAGCCGCTAAACTTGCCACAAATGTGGTTGTCGTATCACCATGGACCAGCACAATATCTGGTTTGACGTCTGCAAGAACTTGATTGAGTCCGTCTAAGCTGCGCGTCGTAACATCCAGCAGAGATTGCCGTTCCTTCATTATATTTAAGTCATAATCAGGCGTAATTTCAAAAATATGCAGCACTTGGTCAAGCATTTCACGGTGCTGCGCCGTTACCGTCACAATCGGCTTAATTTTATCTGGATATTTCTCCAATTCTTTTACCAAGGGTGCCATCTTTATGGCTTCCGGTCTTGTTCCAAACACCGTCATTACCGTCAATCGATTCTCCATAGAGGCCTCCAACTATATCTTCAGTCCGATATCATATTCATTCACTAAACATGATACCAAAGATTACCCCTTTATGAAAAAGCAATCCTTTCTTTTTGTCATGAAAATTCCTCAAATACCCATGACACCTTGTAATTATCTAAAAATATTTGATGTACAATATTACTTTTTTCCCAAGGGCGAATATATTGCAGAGTATATTTTTACAATACCCTTCGTAGGAGTGAATTTATTTTGAAAAAAAGGGCCCTTTTTACCATACCTATCAGCTTGCTACTTATTGCAGTAATGGTGGCTTCGATTTTCCTCATCAATCTCAAACCAGCTGCTGGGAAAATTGCTCAAGCACAAAAACTAGCGGAATACTCTAAGCCTGCTGTCGTTCGGATCGTCGATTATACTGTTGTGAAGTGGCAATTTAATAATCCAAATGATCCTGAAGTCATTGCCATATTGGGGCAGCTAAATAACCAATCTGTTGTAGGCGGCTCAGGTTCAGGGGCCATTATTAGCTCTAACGGTTATATTGTCACCAATGCTCATGTTGTGGAAGCGACTCAAAAGGACGATGAGGATATCGCCAACGCCGCGTTTGAACAACTAGTAACGATCATCGCAGACTATTTTAAGGTAGACTATAAAACAGCCTACAATTATATGGTCCAATATACACAATACACGGACATCCAAAAGGTGCTGAAAGTAGTTTTACCTGGCGGGGATGTACTGGATGGCGAGGTTAAAAGCTATGGGGCCCCTATTAATGAAGGAAAAGATGTCGCTGTCCTAAAAATTGAAGGGAAAAACCTGCCGACCTTACCGCTTGGGGATTCGGATAATATCCAAAATCAAGATAATGTTTGGGTCAGCGGCTACCCTGCTGCCGCCGATTCAGATCTATTATCACCCGATTCATCCTTAGTTTCTTCAATGAATGCAGGGCAAATTTCGGCAACCTCCAAAAAGACGGAACAAGGAAGCCCGGTCATTCAAATTAATGCGGCGGCCACACACGGCAATAGCGGTGGACCAGTCATCAATGCAAAGGGCGAAATCATTGGCTTACTCACATTTAGGGGCGACACAGTCAACGGTCAAGAAGTCCAAGGGTTTAACTTTGCCGTGCCTGTTAATACCGTGAAAGAATTTGTCAACCAAGCCGGTGCTAAAAATGCGAAGAGTGATACAGATATACTTTATCAGGAAGGACTTAACCTATACTGGGGCGGCTATTATAAGCATGCTTTAGAAAAATTCGAGGCCGTCCAGCGCATCTATCCAAATCATTCTGAAATCAAACAATTTATTGCAAACTCTGAGAAGAAGATGGGCAGCAGTAAAACGCTCTGGTCCGATTATGCCACTATTTTCTACATCGTGGATGGTGTTTCCGGATTGCTGATTCTTGTTCTCCTATTGTTCACGTTTGCCTTTAGATCGAAACAACAAGCAGTTGCTGCAGCACCGGTTACTCCAACCCCAACTCCGGTAACTCCGCCGCCAACTGCACCTGAAAATACCTTAACCGATCTAAATAACGACGGGAAAATCGACGTTCAAGATATCCTCCTCGCCCTTCAAGAAGCACAGAAGAAACAGAAAAAAGATGAGGAATAGTGTAACGGGTTCTGTTATCTATCGTAAACATTAAAAATGTAATGCAAAAAGACCTTCAAATTATATGTAATTTGGAGGTCCTTTTTTGTTGGTATAATGGGATTTCAATAATTATTTAGGAAGAATTTGTAGTGCAATTAGTATATTAAAATGGGGGGACAATTGCCATTTTACCTCAGCAAAATTCACTACATTTTTACTTACAAATGGATATACAGAAAATATTGGTTAGGCTCTGCTATAACTGAATGTTGATTTCACAGTGTTTGAAAAATAAACGGAGAAAATCCGGCTAAATTGGGAAATACCCATATTTCCTTAAAAATAAGGGGAGTTTTTACGCTTATATGATCCAAATCTTTAGATTTTGGATTAAGTCCGTATAATTG
>NTXX01000019.1 GCA_002559145.1 Bacillus sp. AFS006103 | reverse complement strand
AGTAGGACGTTGCCAGGCACGAAAAGGACAATCTTATAAAGATTGTCTTTTTTGTCGTCTTAAAATGATATTCCAATCTCGTAGACGTCACTGGCGGTTACATGAATCCTTCCCTTTGTTCACAATTTCAAAATATTTGAATATTAAGACGGAGTGCAACTAGTGCTATGATAGATATAGTAAAAATACTTCCATGTTACAACATTAAGAGCAGATTATGACCGTTTTCTTAAGGGGGATGGGTAGGATTGGTCGACAATGTGTTAACAGAAGTTTTGAGAGCGCTTTTAGAGAAATTGCCTATTGGAATTGTCATAACGAGACCTGATCACAGCCTCGTACTGAGTAACAGTTTATTATCGAAGGACTTTACTAATGAGGAGCAATTTAAACTTCAAGTTTCGAGGCTTGTCCATGAAAGCCTTGTTCCAGCGGTAAATACACCTTTTCAATTTAATGGTAGGAAAGGTATCGTTAGAAAAGAAGTGGTGAAGGTTTTTGAAGAGGAATATAATTATTATTTCTTCTTTTTTTCAACTAATAATGATTTTCTTCCTATCGATCACTCGGAGGAATTTCTTTTTAAAGATCTTAGTGAACTTGCTGATGAAAGCATGGTTGTCGTTGATACAGAAGGGTATATACAAATCCTGACCCGCTCATTTGCCAATTTCCTCGGTGTTGACCCGGAACGCTCCATCGGAAAGCATGTAACAGAGGTGATTGAGAATACTCGTATGCATATTGTAGCAAAAACAGGGAAGTTAGAGGTGGCTGAACCTCAAAAAATTAAAGAGGATTATATGATTGCTACAAGATCCCCGGTGTTGAGGCAAGGTAAGATTGTCGGAGCAGTTGGAAAGGTTTTATTTAATAATGTAGAACAATTAACTGCTTTATCTAAACGGATTAACTCACTACATAACGAACTACATAAAAGTAAAGGCATCATTAATGCAAGAAACAAGGCATACTATACGTTCGATCATTTGATTGGGAAAAGTCCTGTCTTTATAGAGGTAAATAATCAAGCTAGAAAAGCAGCAACAAGTGAGTCCAATGTGCTGATATTAGGTGAAAGTGGTACAGGCAAAGAATTGTTTGCCCACGCGATTCATCATGCTAGTCGACGTTTGATGGGAGCATTTGTTAAAGTGAACTGTGCCGCTATCCCAGCGGAGCTAATCGAGTCGGAGCTTTTTGGCTATGAAGAGGGTTCCTTTACAGGGGCAAAAAAAGGCGGGAAAATTGGAAAGTTTGAAGTGGCCGACGGTGGAACCATTTTTCTTGATGAAATAGGCGAACTTCCATTACATATGCAGGTGAAACTATTGCGTGTTCTGCAAGAAAAAGAAATTGAACGAGTGGGAGCGACCAATACGATTCACGTTGATGTAAGGATTATCGCCGCAACCAACCGAAATCTTGAGGAAATGGTAGCAAACAGAGAATTTAGGCTCGATTTGTATTACCGATTAAAAGTTATGCAGCTCACCATTCCATCATTAAAAGAGCGAACAGAGGATATTAAAATTCTTGTCTATTATTTTTTAGAAAAGTACCAAAAACTGATGAAGAAAGGTGTAAAGGGCATTAATGAGCAAGCTATGCATTTGCTATGCCAATATGCCTGGCCGGGAAATATTCGTGAACTTGAAAATACGATTGAGCGCGCGTTAAATATGGTTGATGAAGGGAAATACCTTGCCCCTGAGCATTTTCCTCGAGAAATTACTGGATTCAAAAACACCTTACCTATTCGCTCTTTAGCTCAAGTGATTGAAGAGACTGAACGGCGGACCATCTCCGAATGTTTAAGCATGATGGATGGAAATAAGTCGGAAACAGCTAAACATCTTGGAATCAGTCGAACTTCTCTCTATGAAAAGATGAATAAGTATCGGTTATGATCTTTATGGAAAACTCCCTTTGTTATTGAAAAGGGAGTTTTGTTCGTTATGTTTTTTGATAGGTCTTCATGTCCTAATCTTATCGTGAATCGCGGACCATTGTTGATGGCCTACAAAGGATTGTTCAAATTGTGTACAAGAATAATGAAATCGCTTACATTATGTACGGAAAACTTGACAGTTTTTACGTGTTTTTTGGGCCAATTGTAAAGTAATCAGAACACATTTAGTAATTTTGGCGGGTTTTTTAGTGAAGTTTTTGATATGAATTTGACTGAATGACTCCTTTTAAAAAAACATATGTTGATTATTTACAGTAAGAATCCCATTAAATAGCCACTTTTAGCTGACAACAGCTGAATCTATCGCCTTTATTTTAAATAATCTCTCCGTTTGGCGTGAATCTTGCATAGGTAAGAATTGTAAGGAAATGAGCATACCATGTTAGCATTCTTAGGGGGTTGGTTAAGTGAACAAAGTAATCTCAAGAGAAGAAATCTCATTTATTTTGCAGGATGGGATGACGGTGATGATCGGGGGGTTTATGGGCGTTGGTACACCAGAGGGAATCGTATCGATTATTCTGGATGAGGGTATAAAAGATCTTACCTTAATTACAGATGATACCGCTTTCGTTGATACTGGAGTAGGGCCTTTAATTGTCAATCACCGAGTCAAGAAAGCGATTACCACCCATATTGGTAAGAATCCTGAAGCAGGGCGGCAAATGATTGCTGGAGAGATGGAAGTGGACCTCGTTCCAATGGGGACATTTGTCGAGCGGGTTCGAGCTGGGGGAGCTGGACTTGGCGGAATACTTACTCCGACTGGTGTAGGGACGATAGTGGAAGAGGGCAAGGAAAAGCTGACAGTCGACGGACGTGATTATTTGCTTGAAAAACCACTCCATGCGGAAATTGCGCTTCTTAAAGCCTATAAGGCAGATAAAAATGGGAATTTAATTTACCGTAAAGCAGCCCGTAACTTTAACCCGCTTATGGCGTTAGCGGCTGATCTTGTGATTGCTGAAGTGGAACAGATCGTTGAAATCGGAGAAATGGATCCCGATGAAGTCATGACTCCAGGTGTGCTAATCGATAAGATTTTTGTCCAAGGGGGTTGTGAGTAATGGTCGAAACGCTGCTTAGTCCGAAGCAAATCATCGCTGCACGAATTGCGAAAGAAATGAAAGATGGGGATGTCGTCAATTTAGGAATTGGTCTTCCTACGTTGATTCCAAATTATCTACCAGAAAACTGTCATGTCACGTTACAATCTGAAAATGGCTACTTTGGTCTTGGTCCACTCGTTGGAGAGGGGGAACCTGATCTTGTAGATGCCGGCGGAAAACCTTCTGGTATTTTGCCAGGCGGTGCGTTCTTTGATAGTCTTATGTCCTTTTCCTTCATCCGCGGAGGTCATATTGATCTAGCTGTTCTTGGTGGACTGGAAGTAGATGAACAAGGCAACCTTGCCAATTGGATGGTTCCTGGTAAATTGGTACCTGGTATGGGGGGAGCAATGGACTTAGTAGTAGGTGCAAAGAAAGTCATTGTCGCCATGGAACATACCTCGAAAAATGGTGATCCGAAAATCGTTAAACGATGCAAATTACCTCTAACAGGGGAACATGTGGTGGATGTCATTGTGACGGAACTAGCGGTCTTCCATATGACGGAAGAGGGCTTGGTTCTAGTCGAGCTACAAGAGGGTGTTGACCTCGAAACCGTGAAACAAAAAACGGAAGCTTCCTTTAAGATTAGTCCCGCTATTCTGTGATCATGAGCCACATTCATACACATTTACATAGAGGAGCAGACAGATCGATACGATATGAGAAGTCGTAATTGTAAGCGCTGCCAGATTAACGATAGGTAATTTCAGAAGGACTTTGGAAAGATAATGATGGCTATTTGAGAGTTAATATGAATCACTTTTAATAAAACTTTTATAACAATGGGGGAAGAAATATGCGATTTCAATTGACAGAAGAACATGAAATGATTAAAAAAATGGTTCGTGATTTTGCTAAAAAAGAGGTGGAACCTACAGCTGCCATCCGGGATGAAGAATCACGTTTTGATCGTTCTATTTTTGACAAAATGGCTGAGCTTGGCTTAGCAGGGATTCCGTGGCCAGAGGAATATGGCGGGATTGGCAGTGATTTTTTAGCTTACTGTATTGCGGTAGAAGAATTATCCCGTGTTGATGCATCGATTGGTGTCACGTTATCTGCTCATACTTCTCTAGGTGGTTGGCCTGTTTACAAGTTTGGGACGGAAGAACAAAAGCAACAATATTTGCGCCCAATGGCTCAAGGGGAAAAAATTGGCGCCTATGCTTTAACGGAGCCTGGTAGTGGTTCGGATGCAGGTGCCATGAGAACTACAGCCCGGCTTGAAGGCGATCATTATGTGTTAAATGGTTCAAAAATATTTATCACTAATGGTGGATATGCAGATATTTATATTGTATTTGCTTTGACAGATCCTGCCCAAAAAACAAAAGGAGCGACAGCATTCATCGTTGAAAGTAATTTCCCTGGATTCTCGATTGGCAAGAAGGAGAACAAGCTAGGCATTCGTTCATCGGCCACCACAGAAATTATTTTTGAAGATTGTATTGTTCCAGTTGAAAACGTGTTAGGGAAGGTTGGGGACGGCTTCAAAATTGCCATGATGACACTAGATGGTGGACGTAACGGTATCGCTGCTCAAGCTGTCGGGATTGCGCAAGGGGCACTTGATGCTGCTGTAGGCTATGCAAAAGATCGTGTACAATTCGGGAAGCCCATCTCATTACAACAAGGAATTGGCTTTAAGTTAGCAGATATGGCAACAAATATTGAAGCTGCCAGACTATTAACCTATCAAGCAGCATGGCTTGAGTCAGAAGGTCTTCCCTATGGAAAAGAATCTGCGATGTCTAAGCTTTTTGCCGGAGATACTGCGATGAAAGTAACAACGGAAGCCGTTCAAGTCTTTGGAGGCTATGGTTATACGAAGGATTATCCAGTAGAAAGATATATGCGTGATGCGAAAATTACACAAATCTACGAAGGAACGCAAGAAATTCAGCGCTTGGTTATCTCAAGGATGTTAACAAAATAGGCAACATCGCCGGTGCCTGACACCACCATCATTAAGTACAAAAGCTAGATCTTAATTATAGTGTAAAGATTCCATCATCCGTCACTTTATTGTGGCGGTGATGGAATGGAACTAAAGAGGAGAGTTGATTAAATGAGTAAACTAGTTGAAGAACTTACAACCGTCCAGGTTATCGTCGAAGAACAAATCGCCATTTTAGAATTAAATAATCCACCCGTAAATGCGCTCACTTCCACGGTAATGGCAGAGCTTATCGTAGCTCTCGACCAATTGGAAGAAATGGCAGACCTTCGTGCAGCAATCATTACGGGAGCTGGCAATAAATTTTTTGTTGCCGGTGCGGATATTAAACAATTTCCTTCACTAACTGAAGCTACGGGAAAGGAATTAATTACATATGGCCGCATGATTTTCGATCGAATCGCAGACTTGAAATTTCCTGTCCTATGCGCTGTCAATGGCTTAGCACTTGGCGGCGGCTGTGAATTAGCGTTAGCATGTGACATTAGAATCGCTTCAGCCAATGCAAAATTTGGTTTCCCAGAAGTAGGACTCGGCATTTTCCCAGGTTATGGCGGGACACAACGCCTTCCCCGTTTAGTAGGATTGGGAAAAGCAAAAGAGATTATTTTCTCTGGAGAGCCGATCAAGGCGGATGAAGCCTATCGAATTGGTCTCGTTGATAAGCTTACACCTGAAGGGGAGTCTCTCCTAGTGGCGAAAGAGCTTGCACATAAAATTATTGCGAAGGCACCGATGGCTGTTTCCATGGCTAAAAAAGTGATGAACCAAGGAGTTGAAACGTCCTTGCATGAAGGGCTTGAACTTGAATCGGAATTCTTTAGCAAGCTTTGCGGTACAGAAGATAAAAATGAAGGAACCCAGGCATTTTTGGAAAAACGGGCCCCGCAATTCTCTGGTAGGTAACATATTTTACAAAATCATTAAAAATCTTAGGGGTGAAACTTTTGATCAAAACAATTGGCGTCATTGGTGCAGGAACAATGGGAGGCGGCATTGCCCAAGTGGCAGCACAAGCTGGTTATCAAGTGATTTTGAATGATATAAAAGATGAATTTGTGAATAGAGGCATGCAAACGATCAAAAAAAATCTGGATCGTGCCTTAAGCAAAGGAAAAATTTCCGAAAGAGAAGTAGCAGATACTCTTGAGAGAGTTAAGCCAACAACAAAGGTGGCTGATTTATGGGAAGCGGACTTAATCATTGAAGCGATTATTGAGAAGATGGAACCGAAAAAAGAACTCTTCAAACAACTTGAATCCATTTGCCCTCCAGAAACTATCTTTGCTTCCAATACATCAGGATTAAGTATTACCGAATTAGGAACAGCTACTTTTCGTCCTGATAAGGTCATCGGGATGCACTTCTTCAATCCAGTGCCCGTCATGAAATTAGTGGAAATGATTCGCGGCTATGAAACCTCTGATGAAACGTATGAAACGATCAAACAACTAGTGGAAGCTTTAGGCAAGGACCCGATTACCGTGGCGGATTCGCCGTCATTTGTTGTCAATCGTGTATTAGTGCCGTTCATTAACGAAGCTGTTTTTGTCTTGGGTGAGGGAGTGGCTACCGCTGAAGATATAGATAAAGGTTTAAAATTAGGTGCCAACCACCCGATTGGCCCACTTGCTTTAGCCGATTTAATTGGCTTAGATACCCTCTTGTTCATTCAAGAAGGATTATACCAGGAAACAAGCGACTCAAAATATCGTCCCGCCCCACTTCTTAAAAAGCTTGTAAGAGCAGGGCATCTCGGCAGAAAAACGAGGCAAGGATTTTATAGCTACACTAAATAATAGATTGATATTTTTCAAAAAGCCGTGGAAGAACGAACTGCTTTTTGAAGCTGATTTGAAAAGGAGGATTCCTTGTGAATATATTTGTGGTGATGAAACGCACATTTGATACAGAAGAAAAAATTGTCATTAAGGATGGGAAAGTCAGTGATGACGGGGCGACTTTTATCATTAACCCATATGACGAGTATGCGATTGAAGAAGCGCTCAAATTACGGGAAGACCATGGCGGTACTGTTACGGTGGTGACAATTGGAGACGAAGAAGCTGAGAAGGAACTTCGCACTGCCCTTGCAATGGGCGCCGATAAAGCCGTTCTCATCGATGATGATGACGTGGAAGAGGGCGATCAGTTTACAATAGCAACCCTCTTAGCCATTTATTTAAAGGATAAGTCTGCGGACATGATCTTAGCAGGTAATGTTTCAGTTGATGGGGGAACAGGACAAGTCGGTCCACGTCTTGCCGAGGAACTTGGGATTGCTGCGGTCACATCGGTTACAAAGCTTACGGTTGAGGGGAAAAAGGCCACGATTGAACGTGATGTGGAGGGCGACCTTGAAATAATCGAAACCTCCCTTCCGTTGCTTGTGACCTGCCAACAAGGATTAAATGAACCTCGATACCCTTCCTTACCTGGCATTATGAAAGCGAAGAAAAAGCCACTGGAAACACTGGAATTGGATGATTTGGATTTAGATGAAGCTGATGTTCAAGCGAAAATCAACTCGGTGGAAATCTTTTTACCACCAGTGAAAAAAGCGGGCAAGGTCCTTTCAGGGGATTTAAATCATCAAGTGGATGAACTCGTCTTGTTACTACGAACAGAAGCGAAAGTCCTATAAACGGAGGGGATCACGATGGGGAAAAAGATAGTCGTTTTTGGAGAAATTCGGGAAAGTGGCTTGCGGAATGTTTCTTTTGAAGCGATTGCCGCGGCGAAGAAAGTGGCTGACGGAGGGGAAGTAGTAGGTCTCCTTCTAGGTGAAAGGGCTAGTAATCTAGCAACTGAGATGTTTCATTATGGCGTTGATCGGGTCGTAACAGTGGAACATGAACAGTTACAGCTGTATACACCTGATGCCTACTCTCAAGCAATTTTGCAAGTAATCGATGTTGAAAAGCCAGACGGATTGATTCTTGGACATACCGCCCTTGGAAAAGACCTTGCCCCACGACTTGCAGCCAAACTTGGGGCAGGGCTAATTTCCGATGTTGTCAGTCTTGAAGTTGTCGATGAAATGGTACTTTTCACACGACCAATCTATGCTGGTAAGGCGTTCGAAAAGTTAGCGGTACGTGAGGGCCACATCCTAGTGACAATACGACCAAATAATATCACTCCACTGGAGAAAGATGTGTCACGTTCAGGTGTTGTATCGAGTATGGAAGTTGATATTAAAAGTTTACGCATGTTTATTAAAGAGGTTGTGCGGAAAACCGCTGGTGGAATCGATCTTTCAGAGGCCAAAATTATTGTTTCCGGAGGCCGTGGTGTAAAAAGTAATGATGGATTTAAGCAGCTTCAGGAATTAGCCGATTTATTAGGGGGAGCCGTTGGCGCTTCTCGCGGTGCCTGTGACGCTGATTATTGCGATTATTCCTTGCAAATTGGTCAAACCGGTAAAGTGGTCACACCTGATTTGTATATTGCCTGTGGGATTTCCGGAGCGATTCAACACGTGGCCGGTATGTCAAACTCGAAAGTTATTGTCGCGATCAATAAGGATCCAGAGGCCCCTATATTTGGGATTGCTGACTATGGGATTGTTGGCGACTTGTTTGAAGTCCTGCCCTTATTAATAGAAGAGTTTAAGAGTGTCGCTGTCAGCTAACATAAAAATAGGCCCAATCCCATTCGTCAAACAGCCAGGGGGGTTGGGCTTCCTATTATTTATCAAAGGGGCATAATGATGAATACAATCCTACCTTATCTAAATTTATTCCTTTTCTTATTGGTAACCGGTTATGCGATTTACTTATTTGCTGCACTTGTCAAAACTCGAATTGAGTACATAAAGTTAGGTAAAAAGGCTAAATTTGATAAAAATGTGAAAGAACGAATCAATGACCTTCTCATTTATGTGTTTGGGCAAAAGAAGCTCTTAAAAGATAAAAAGAGTGGGGCCATCCATGTGATGTTTTTTTATGGCTTTCTTCTTGTTCAATTTGGGGCGATTGATTTAATTTGGAAGGGACTTGCACCAGGAAGTCATTTACCATTAGGACCCTTTTACCCCTATTTTACGTTTTTCCAAGAAATCATTGTCTTGATTATTCTCGTGGGTGTTTGGTGGGCGTATTATCGCCGTTATATTGAAAAGCTTGTTCGCTTAAAACGAGGGTTTTTAGCAGGCCTTGTCTATCTATTTCTTGGTGGCCTAATGATTTGTACCTTACTAGCAAACGGAATGGGAATCATCTGGCATGGTGAGGACCCTGTTTGGTCAGAACCTGTTGCTTCAGCCATTTCTATGGCATTTAGCTGGCTGGATCCAGCGGTCGCCGCTGCCTTCTTCTTTGTCTTTTGGTGGGGCCATTTATTATTCCTATTAGCCTTCTTGGTTTATATCCCACAAGGAAAGCATGCCCACTTAATCGCTGGGACTGCGAATGTGTGGTTAGGACGTACTCAAACAAAAGGACAATTATCGACAATTAATTTTGAGGACGAAACACAGGAAACTTTTGGCGCCAGTAAAATTGAAGATTTCAATCAGAAGCAGCTGATCGACTTGTATGCCTGTGTTGAGTGTGGAAGATGTACCAATATGTGTCCAGCCTCAGGGACAGGGAAAATGTTATCGCCAAGGGATTTAATTTTAAAAATGCGCAATCATTTGACAGAAAAAGGCGCATTGGTTACATCTAGAGCCCCGTGGATGCCGGTCATATCCTTTCAAAATACCCGCGGGAATCAACTGGCCTTCCAGGGCAAGGGAGCAGGTGAGTCCGCGGCCGCTTTAGACTATGATGTCAACTTAATCGGGGATGTTATCACCGAAGAAGAGATTTGGGCCTGTACCACTTGCCGAAACTGTGAGGACCAATGTCCTGTCATGAATGAGCATGTCGATAAAATCATTGATCTCCGCCGCTATCTGGTGTTAACAGAAGGAAAACTCGATCCGGATGCACAGCGTGCAATGACCAATATTGAACGCCAGGGAAATCCATGGGGGATTAATCGTAAGGAACGACAAAATTGGCGGGATGCCTTTGAGGATGTAAAGGTTCCAACGACGAAAGAGTTAAAAAAGGCCGGAGAAGAGTTTGATTATCTTTTCTTTGTGGGCTCGATGGGTTCTTATGACAGCCGCAGCCAAAGAATTGCCCAATCATTTGCCCGTGTTATGAATCAGGCGGGCGTGAAGTTTGCTATTCTTGGAAATGAAGAAAAGAACTCTGGTGATACACCAAGACGGATTGGGAATGAGTTTTTATTCCAAGAGTTAGCGAATGCTAATATTGAAGTCT
Source organism: Bacillus sp. AFS006103 (assembly GCA_002559145.1). GTDB lineage: Bacteria > Bacillota > Bacilli > Bacillales > Cytobacillaceae > Neobacillus. Next base: position 942 of record NTXX01000019.1, on the reverse strand, counting down.
TTAAAAAGTACGATGTGAAGAAAATTGTAACGATTGATCCACATGCGTTTAATACGTTAAAGAATGAATATCCTGAATTTGGACTCGAAGCCGAGGTGTATCATCATACCGAATTGCTTGCCCTATGGATCAAAGAAGGGAAACTAATACCAAAGAATGCAGTGAATGAGGTGATCGCCTTTCACGATTCTTGTTATTTGGGGCGTTACAATGACGTGTATGATGCCCCGCGTGAAGTATTAAAGGCGATTCCTGGAGCCAAGCTCGTAGAAGCGGATCGAAATCGTGAAAATGCGATGTGCTGTGGCGCTGGCGGCGGTCGTATGTGGATGGAGGAAAACACAGGTACACGGATCAATGAAGCTCGAACAGAACAGCTTCTTGAAGCAAATCCAACAATGATTGGCAGTGGGTGTCCCTATTGTTTAACGATGATCAGTGATGGAACAAAGTCAAAAGAAGTAGACGAAAGGGTACAAACGTTAGATGTAGTAGAGATTTTTGAACAATCACTGAACTAAGGTTTGGTCAAACCGTGTGGCCGAGCATTGGTCGTAACATGGAAATGGGGGACGGTTCTCTTGCTTTTGAAGCATAAGAAGAACGATATCGCTAGCGCGATGGCTCTTTGATGAATTCCTTATCCCTAAAAATGAATAGAAATAAAAAAGTATTTCCATCGTAGGATTGTTCAATCGCCAAACCAAAGAAACTACGGAAGGACATACTTTTTCTTATGGAGACTCTACCACCGAAGAATATTAATTTTAGTATTGTTATCTCAACAAAGTCCTTGAAGAAATGAACTTACAGAAAAAAAGATAAATTTCCTATTGCATTAGTAAATTGAAGATGATACTATTAGAAAGTTGCTTTTGGCAGTAAATTTAATAGCGAAAAGTGATAGAAAAAGAGATTGAAAATTATATTGACATAATGATA
>NTXX01000018.1 GCA_002559145.1 Bacillus sp. AFS006103 | reverse complement strand
CCTTCGCTCTCCACCCTACGATAAGTCAAGCACGAATGCGCCTCCGGCTCTTCGTGTTTCCTTTATTTCAGTTGGAGCGCTCCAGGCCATACGCCGCTGAACGGGCGCTTGCGCCTTTTGTTCTTTATCACTAAGCCGATTCTTACAAAATTTCGTGTACATAAAAATATTTTTATCGTAATCGAAATAATTTAAAATTTAATAATGTTCAAAAAAAGTAATATTTAGATTGATCCCGATCTTTCTACCTTAGGTATAATAGAAACAAAGAAAGGTGGAGGAATGATGAGAAAACGTAAACTAAGCTTTAAAGAATTGGTTATAGATAATAAACAGGAAATCAAAAGTGATTTGAAAGCTTTGGAGAGAATTGAAACGAAAATTGATGATAAATATTCGAATAAGTTGAAATATGCATGAGAACAAATTAGAAGAGCAATCCTACCAGGTTGCTCTTTTTTCATACACAGGCAAGATTTCTTTACTACTAATTGGCTTCTTTTTTGAAAAATAGGGAAGGGTAAAAAAAACAGCATTTATGGAAGGAGATATTCGATGCCAGAGCTTCCAGAGATGGAAAACTATAAAATCCTATTAAATCAAAAAATCGCAGGCCAAATTATATCAGCTGTACAAATAAATCGGGAAAAATCCATCAATGTAAACCCTGACCTGTTTACTAGAACCGTTCAACATCAAAAAATAATTACAATCAATCGACGAGGAAAGCATTTACTTTTTCAGTTGCAAAATGGCAAAATTCTTTTACTACATTTAATGCTTGGTGGGTGGATGTACTATGGAACAGAAGCAGACAAGCCAAAACGAACCATACAGGTACGAATCTCCTTTGGTGACCAGCACCTTTATTTTATCGGTCTGCGGCTCGGCTATTTGCACCTATATAATCAAACAGAGGCAGAACAGCATTTAGCACACATAGGACCCGAGCCATTCAGTAATGATTTTTCTATCAATGAATTTAAGAATAGAATCAGCCAAAAGCATGGTCGTTTAAAAACTACTTTATTGGATCAAGAGTTTATCGCTGGGATTAGGAATTGTTATTCCGCTGAAATCTGCTATGATGCAGGAATTTTACCAACCAAGGATATTGATGATATAGGGGAAGCAGAGCGGGAGAGCTTATATCAATCCATCCTGTCAATCCTTCAAAAAGGCATCCACCATGGTGGTTACATGGATAATCCGCTCTTTAAAGATGATCATTTAACGGGGGGATTTATTGACTTATGTCAGGTATATGATCGAGAAGGAGAAAAATGTAAAAGATGCGGGAACGTTATCATAATGGAAACGATCTCATCAAGAAAGACCTTTTATTGCCCTACTTGTCAAAAATAGTGTACAGAATCTCGTCGACAGCGGCGAGTTTTTTGTTTGTTAAAAAATAGTTTGATATTTTGTCATAAAAAAATAAAAACTTATTGTTTCGGTTTTCGTCTTAATGTAATATACTATATACAAATGAGTATAACACATTTATAATAAATCTAAAGAATGTAACATATTGATTCTAAACAAGGGGGTGGTAATTATTAAATTATCTAAGCGTCAGGATGAAATCCTCCAAATTGTTAAACAAAACGGTCCTATTACAGGGAAAGACATCGCTGAGAAACTATCATTAACCAGAGCTGCACTTAGACCGGACCTAGCCATTTTAACAATGTCAGGTAACTTAGATGCAAGGCCGCGCGTGGGTTATTTTTTTAATGAAAGCTATGAAACAAAACAACAGGCTAAAAGGTTTATCCACCAAAAAGTAACAGATTATAAAGCCCATCCGATCGTTGTTGGGAAATCAGCATCGGTCTATGATGCGATCGTTCAGCTATTTTTAGAGGATGTGGGCACACTTTATGCAGTTGATACAAATGGACATCTTGCTGGGGTTGTTTCTCGAAAGGATTTGCTCAGAGCATCACTAGGAAATCAAAATTTAAATGAATTGCCTGTTAGTGTCATTATGACGAGAATGCCAAATATTATTACGATTAATCCGGATGAGACTTTGCTCGAAGCAGCCAAAAAGATGATTCATAATCATATTGACTCCTTACCAGTTGTAAAAGAAGTCGAGGATCAAAAAAGTACATATTTGCTGGTAGGCCGCATTACCAAAACAACAATAACGCGAGCATATTTAGAAATCATGGAAAACAAAACAACCTAAGGAGCGTGGCTGGCATTTTGGTACAGAAGGAAGTTGTTTATGTTGTATCTGACTCGGTAGGAGAAACTGCTGAGTTTGTAGTAAAAGCAGTGGCAACACAATTTAATGGCGGGCAGGTAGAAATCCGCCGGAATTCTTATGTAGATGACTTTGAGGATATTGAAGATGTTATTTTATTGGCGAAAAAAGGCCCTTCGATTATAGCCTATACGATTGTTATTCCTGCATTAAAAGACTATTTAGATCGGCGTGCGAATGAAGAGAACATTTTAGCCGTCGATTTACTAAGTCCTTTGATGAGTGCGTTTGAAACAAGCTTTAATAAACAGCCTCACCATCGACCTGGATTGATGAGGAAAATGGATGAAGAATACTTCCGAAAGATTGAAGCGATTGAATTTGCCGTAAAATATGATGATGGTCGTGATCCGAGAGGAATTGTTAAAGCAGATATTGTCTTAGTCGGTGTCTCACGTACATCGAAGACTCCTTTATCCATGTACTTAGCACATAAACGTTTTAAAGTAGCCAATGTTCCTTTGGTTCCAGAGGTACCACCGCCCGATGAATTATTCGAAATACCACGTAAAAATTGTATCGGATTAATCATCTCACCGGATAAATTAAATGAAATTCGTAAGGAACGTCTGAAGGCTTTAGGTTTAGCCTCACAGGCCAGCTACGCAAGCTTTGGGCGAATTCTTGAGGAACTTGACCATGCTGAAAAAGTGATGAAGCGCCTCGGCTGTCCTATCATTGATGTATCGAATAAGGCAGTTGAAGAAACAGCCGGTTTAATTTTAGACGTGTTAAAAAAAGAGAGGAGCTTTTAATAATGGAGAAATTGGTATATTTATTTCATGAAGGAAATGGCAATATGAAGGGTTTACTTGGAGGGAAAGGGGCAAATCTAGCGGAAATGACGCGTATTGGTCTTCCAGTTCCTTATGGTTTTACCATTTCAACTCAGGCATGCAATGCATTCTATGAAGCTAGCAAGACCATTCCAACCATTGTTGAAGTCCAGACCTTAGAAGCTCTTGCCCGTCTTGAAGAGAAAATGGGCAAAAAGCTTGGCGACCCAAAAAATCCTTTGCTCGTATCTGTTCGGTCCGGCTCTGTTTTCTCCATGCCGGGAATGATGGACACAATTTTAAATCTAGGAATGAATGATGAAACTGTGATCGGGATGGCTGAATTAACCAATAATCCACGGTTTGCTTATGATTCCTACCGCCGCTTCATTCAAATGTTTAGTAATGTGGTCCTTAATATAGATACTTACTATTTTGAACAATTATTAGAAGAAATTCGTGAGGAGAAGGGCTATTCTTCTGATCCCGAAATGAGTGCAGAAGACTGGAAGGAAGTAATCATTGGTTACAAAGGAATCGTCAAAAAACATACAAGAAAAGATTTCCCTCAAGATCCAAAAGAGCAGCTTTTCCTTGCCATCCATGCTGTCTTTAATTCTTGGAATAATCAGCGTGCGATTGTTTACCGCCGCCTAAATAAAATTGCCGACCATTTAGGAACGGCCGTTAATATCCAAAGTATGGTGTTCGGTAACATGGGGAATGATTCAGGCACGGGTGTAGCCTTCACAAGAAACCCATCAACAGGTGAGCATGTTCTTTACGGTGAATATTTAATTAATGCCCAAGGGGAAGATGTGGTTGCAGGGATTCGTACTCCACAGCCAATCGCGACGTTAAAAGACGAAATGCCAGGCGTATATAAGCAATTTACTGATACGTGCAAGCGCTTAGAGCAGCATTATGAAGAAATGCAAGACATCGAGTTCACGGTTGAACGGGGCAAGCTTTTTATCCTGCAGACTCGTCATGGCAAAAGAACAGCTCAAGCGGCTATCCGTATTGCGGTCGAAATGGTTGAGGAAGGAATCATAGATAAAAAGACAGCACTGATGCGTGTCGATCCTGATCAACTAAATCAACTCCTGCACCGCCGGATAGACGACAAATTTGCAAAAAGAGTTTTAGCAAAAGGTTTGCCAGCATCACCGGGCGCAGCGACAGGTCAAGTCGTCTTCGATGCCGATGAAGCGGAGCAATTAAACAATGATGGTAAAAAAGTAATCCTAGTTCGCCCGGAAACAACTCCGGACGATATCCACGGAATTGTTGCATCACAAGCGATTTTAACAAGCCGTGGCGGCATGACGAGCCACGCAGCCGTTGTTGCGCGTGGGATGGGGAAAGCGTGTATTTGTGGATGTGAAGCATTAAAGATAGATCTAAAAGCGAAACAATTTAAAATTGGAGATACCCTTGTAAATTATGGAGATATCATTACAATAGATGGGTCTACCGGTGAAATCATGCTTGGTGAAATTCCGATGATTGACCCTGAACTTTCAGATGAGTTTCAGCTGTTGCTGGACTGGGCAGACCAAGAGCGTAAATTAGGGGTCCGTGCCAATGCTGATACCCCGGAAGATGCAAAAAAAGCATTTGAATTTGGTGCAGGTGGAATTGGGTTATGCCGGACTGAACATATGTTTATGGATTTAAAACGAATTCCAACCGTGCAAAAAATGATTCTTGCAGAGAATTATAATGAACGAATGGAAGCATTGAATGAGCTTTTACCAATGCAACAAGGGGATTTCGAAGGCATTTTCGAAGAAATGCAAGGACTACCTGTTACAATTCGTTTACTAGACCCGCCATTACATGAATTTTTACCGGATAAAGAGGAACTGTTAGTGGAAGTAACTAAGCTTCAAATCTTAGATCCACAATCACCAGAATTGAAGAAAAAAGAGCAATTGCTGAAAAAGGTTCGTCAATTAGATGAATTTAACCCAATGCTTGGCCATCGAGGTTGCCGTCTAGGGATGATTTATCCGGAAATTTATGAAATGCAAGCAAAAGCCATTTTCTACGCTGCGGCTAAGCTTGCTGATAAAGGGACCGAAGTGCAGCCCGAAATTATGATTCCTTTAGTTGGACATGTGAATGAGTTAAAAGATATGCGCAAATTGGTGATCGATGCGGCATTACTCGTTCAAGAAGAAACAGGAAAGAACTTCAAGTACACAATTGGGACGATGATTGAGATTCCACGTGCTGCGTTAACTGCGGATAAAATCGCCGAGGAAGCTGATTTCTTCTCGTTTGGTACCAATGATTTAACACAAACAACCTTTGGATATAGCCGTGATGATGCAGAAGGAAAATTCCTGCAAGCCTACATCGAAAATAAAGTACTTCCAGAAAATCCATTTGCTGTCCTTGATCAGGACGGAGTAGGAAAGCTGGTTGAAACAGGTGTAAAGCTCGGCCGAGGCACAAAGCCTTCACTTAAAACAGGTATTTGTGGAGAGCATGGCGGTGAAAAGAGCTCGATTGATTTCTGTTACAAAACGGGCTTGGATTATGTCAGCTGTTCACCTTACCGTGTACCGCTTGCACGTTTGGCAGCTGCCCAAGCAACAATTCGTCACGAACAAAATAAACAAGAAGTATTTACAACCGCATAAAGTAAGGCAGAGGGATGTGTGCAGCTGGCACCATCCCTTTTATTATGCTTGGATTTGGATAGTCGTCCAGTTAATGCAAATACTATAAAAAATTATTTAAAGGGGACTTATTAATGGGGGCTATTGAACGTAGCGGTTATCGATTTGTACCAGAATTTAGTGTCATTCAACAAAATGGGGCTATTCATGTCTACCATCACGATAGCTTCATTGAAGAAATTAAATTCCAGTTTGCAGGAAAGTTTCCTGAACTTGATCAGATAGAAGACCTGGTTGATCAATATTGCAACCAGCATCAACTTTAAAGACCGAATATTTGTTCGGTTTTTATTTTTGTGTTAGAATGGACTCAGGAAAACCAATTTATAGAAACGGAGGGAAATCATTGAACAAATTAAATGCTATATACCCTCAAGCGATTGAACATACAAAGATGAAAATATATGAAGATATTAACCATTACCTCGAAACAAAGGACACAACACCAACCTTTGAGCAATACCTAGTTGACCGAAGCCATTATCTTGAGCAAATTTGGATTAATGTTTGGCTGAATAAGTCGACTAATGATGTACCTCGAAATGAAAAAAAGCAATTTTTAAGTGAAAAAGGTTTTGAGGTTCAGGGGATTGACCGCAAGTTAATTAACAAGTTATTTAGAGATGAAATGCGAATGTATCAGCCTTTTGATGCGATGGGCTGGATTAATGAAACATTTGCAGGGAAAGAAGATGAGTGGAAGAGCCACTATCAAGATGCGAAGGTCAATTTTATAAAGCAAGAAGAACTAAAACAACTGGAAGAACAGAGGCATTCGATTCGAAGTGAAATTAAAGACAGCGCTGTGGGGATTTTGGAAGAACAATATGAGTTATTCTATTTATTTGTTCGTTACTTTGTAGCAAAACAGTTAGTGGCTGATCTCCAAAATAATGTGAAGTTTCAATCGGTTGATACCTTTGCATTGGAAGAAAAATTAGTTGATGAAGGCCATTTCAATCCCTCATCCTATACAACTGTGGCCACTTTTTTTGAAGAACTGACAGGGGATATCCATAAAACTATGAATTGGGGCAGAAGTTTTTATGAATATCAAACCTATTTCTTTGTTTATGAAAGCTTGATTGCTGACTATTTGTCTGAGCTTATTCCAGAAAAAATATTAGAGCAGCTTCCAGCAAACCTGAAGGAAGACTTTTATGATACCTTTCATGAGAAACTATCGGCTTCCTTCGTAAAAGGCAGCATTGCACAGCTTCTTTACGATATCGAGGGTTATTTTATCGAGGATATTCAGGCGGAATACCTGTCCGATTTAATCAGCTTGGCTGAAGTTCCTTTTGTTGAAAAAGTACACAAGGAAATTTTTGAAAAAGACTTACAAGCGCGTGAGCAAAAAGAAAAAGAAGTGCAAAAAGAACTCGAGCGGAAAAAAGCAGAAGAAGAGCAGATGATGAAGGACATCTTTGCAACGGAATACGACCCTTCATTAAAACGTCAGGTTCGGTATGTCCTCCATATTGGAGAAACGAATACGGGGAAAACCCATCATGCCCTTGAACGGATGAAAGATGCCTATAGCGGCTTATATTTAGCACCGCTTCGATTGTTAGCACTGGAGGTTTTTGATAAGTTAAATGCTGAGGGGATGCCCTGTTCTTTAAAAACCGGTGAAGAAGAAAAAGTCATTCCAGGGGCAAATCATATCTCCTGCACTGTTGAAATGTTTCACGAAAAGGAGTTTTATGAAGTAGTCGTCATTGATGAAGCTCAAATGATTACCGACAAAGACCGTGGGTTTTCATGGTATAAGGCAATCACGAAAGCCAATGCAGAAGAAGTACATATTATTGGCAGTAGAAATTCAAAAACGATGCTGCTGCAGCTATTAGGCGGATCAGATATTGAAATTCATGAATACAGCCGAGATACCCCACTTGAGGTAGAAACGAAGGAGTTTCATATTAAACATATTAAAAAAGGTGATGCGCTGATTTGTTTTTCGCGCAGGCGTGTTCTTGAAACCGCCTCACGATTGCAAAATGATGGTCATACCGTCAGTATGATCTATGGGGCTATGCCGCCAGAAACAAGAAAAAAGCAGATTCAACAATTCAATTCGGGAAAAACAAAAGTGATCGTTGCTACGGATGCGATAGGAATGGGCCTTAACCTACCGATTCGCCGGATTGTTTTTTTAGAAAATGATAAGTTCGATGGGACAAGACGGCGTCTTTTGACCTCCCAAGAAGTGAAGCAAATTGCTGGCCGGGCCGGTCGAAAGGGAATTTATAATATTGGCAAAGTGGCCTTTACTAGTGATATCAGAAAAATGAGAAACTTATTGTTACAGGAAGATGAGCCAGTTCATACGTTTGCAATTGCGCCAACGAATTCTGTTTTTGAACGCTTTCAACGCTATTATCACGATCTAGGTACTTTTTTTGAGTTATGGGGAAAATTTGAAAGTCCAACCGGGACAAAAAAGGCTTCCTTAGCAGAGGAAAAGTCTCTTTATCAAATGATTGCGGGCACCGAAATCGAAGCAAGACTTTCATTAATGGACCTTTATGGATTTTTACATCTGCCTTTTTCGAAAAATGAGCCGGTTTTGACGCAGCAATGGGAAGAAAAAATGTATGCGATTATCCATGAGAGAGAGCTCCCCGAACCAATTGTTAAGGAACGAAGTTTGGAAGAATTAGAACTCAGCTACAAAGCAATCGGCCTTCATCTGTTATTTTTGTATCGACTGGGAGAGCGAACGACAGCCATCTATTGGGAACGTCTCCGTGAAGAGGTTAGCGATAAAGTGCAGGACCGGTTAAAAACGGATATAAATAAATTTGTTAAAAAGTGCAAAACGTGCGGAAAAAACCTGCCATGGGATCATTCGTTTCCGACGTGTGAAGCTTGTTATGCGGCGAAGACTAGAAGATATAGGAATGATGAATATTAAAAGTGACCCGGTGTTCTAATTCGAGGAACCCGGGTTACTTATTAAACTGAAAGAAAAATAATGTAAATATGGTAAAATAAGTCTAAAATATATTTTCATTTGAAAGTGAAGTGAAAAAATGCAGTTATCCTTAACTGTTAGAGGCCCAGGTGCGGAAGCCGTTTCTTATCTTATAGCCAAAAATCCAAATAATCTCTATGAACGTGGCGAGAAAGGACTGACCGTCCGCCTCGTTTATCCTACTTTTTCAAGCGAGGAAGTCCAGTTTTTGATTTATGTAAAAACAGATCCCATTGATTTAGTAAAGAATTCACCTGATTCATTTGATATTACTCATTACATAAATGACCGCGAGTTTGCTGCAAGCAGTATTTTTGTTTCCTCGATTCGTAAGTCATTGGGGACTGCTCTTAACGGGAAGCCTGCAGAGGATTATGCTTCATGGGTGGAGCACCCTTTTGAACTGGAACTATCCTTTGGGCCGATTGCCACTGATTTGAGCAATCCGGAGCTTGAAGCGTTATTTGCTCCAATGGGTTACACCATTAAGATTGAATACGGGGAAAGCTTCCTTCGTGAAAAAAGCTCTGCCCGATTTATCACCCTATTAGGGAAACAAACGCTCCAGAATGCACTTAAACATATTTCGATTTTAATACCTGTTATTGATAACTATAAGCATTATTTTATTGATGAAAGAGAATTGGAAAAGCTGGACCGCTACGGGGAAGGTTGGCTCGAGGAGCACCCTCAGAAGGCGTTCATTCTAAAACGTTCTTTACGGTTCCCAAAGATGATTTCGCAGTCAAGATTTTATGAAAAAGAGACGAAAACTGAGGAGAAGCATGAACCACCGAAGATCCGTTTAAATGACCTTCGCTATGAAGCCATTATTAAGTATGTCAAGGCTCTACCCAAAAAAGGTACCATTGTCGACTTTGGTGCCGGAGAAGGAAAGTTATCTGTTCAGCTGGGATTTATTGAAGGGGTACAAGAAATCCTTTCTGTCGAGCCATCCAATAAGGCACGATTAAAGGCAATGGAACGTTTCGAACTAGCAAAAGAAAAACGTGGATTCGTAGAGCCAAAATCTTTTGCAGGATCGTTATTTTATTATGATGATCGGCTGATAAACAAGGATGTCATGGTTTTATGTGAAGTGATTGAACATATTGATGAATATAGGTTAGCAAGTGTATTCGAAACAATTTTTAAAGACTATCGCCCCGAGGTGTTGATCGTGACCACTCCTAATAAAGAATACAATGTTGTCTATGAAATGGATGTGGCAATGAGACACCATGATCACCGCTTTGAATGGACAAGGGCAGAGCTTCGTCAAAAAGTGGATGCTTGGTCAAAACTTTATCCATACCAAGTAAGTTATCTAGGCATCGGTGAAGAAAACCAGCTATACGGGCATCCTACTCAAATGGTCATTTTCAGAAGGGAGGAGGGATGATGACGAAAATAACTTTGCCTCATGCGGGTATCATTTTGCTTGTTGGTCCGTCCAATTCAGGTAAAACGACTTTACTAAATCAACTGATTCAGGAACAACAGATTTTTTCAACGGAAGTGGTAAGTTCCGATCAGTTTCGCGATTTAGTTAGTGATGTTGAATTTATTGATTGGAATCGGCGACCTAAAAATGAAGCAGATGCTCTTTTTTATGAATACCAACAAATTTCAAAAGAAGCGTTTGAAGCGATGGATTATATCATTGCTAAACGTTGTCGGCTCAATAAATTAACGTTTATCGATGCGACTCATTTACGTGATTATGAGCGTGAAAAATACCTACAAATGGCAAAGATGTATCATGTTCCGGCTATTGCAATCGTGCTGAACTTGGCAGAAACTGAATTGCTCAGACGTGATTTAGCAAGGGATTTCCCAAGAGGTAAAAATCGTATCAAGCAGCAATACCAACATTTCAAGAAAACCCTACGCTCCATCAAAAAGGAGGGCTTTCGGCGCTGTTACATATTCGGTGAAGAAGAAGTGCAAGTATTAAATGTGAGCAGACTTGATAATCCATTACTAATTGATGTGGACAATGGCATTGATATTATTGGCGATATTCACGGTTGCTTTGAAGAGTTTAGCGAACTCTTGGAAAAGCTTGGTTATCGTGAAAATGAGGAGGGTTATTTTATCCACCTGGAAGGTCGGAAAATCCTTTCCCTTGGGGACGTGATGAGTCGAGGACCTCGTTCAATCGAGACATTGCAATTTTTTCAAAAGCATGTGACAGCAGGACTTGCCTATATGATTGACAGTAATCATGGGTGGAAAATCGCCCGCTGGCTTGACGGCAAGAATGTAAAGCTTGCTCATGGTGATGAAAATGTAAAGGCCGAATTTGATGAGTATGAAAGTAAATTTGGTAAAGAGGAGACCGAACGGTTAAAGGAACAAATGAGAGACCTGCTGTTGGAGGCAAAATCACATTACGTCATCCAGAAAAATGGTGTCAACGTCGCCGTGGCAGTCCATGCAGGAATCAAGGACCATTATATCGGTAAACAATCGCCGCGCATCTCCGATTTCTGCAGGTATGGAGACACGGATGGCATCGACGATAGAGGCAAACCCATCCGAAAAGATTGGTCCATTGCTCATCAATCCAGTGAACTTATTCTTTGGGGGCATGATCCAAGAACACAGCCAATATTGGTTAATAACACCCTCAATATTGACCAAGGAGTTGTTTTTGGCGGCAATCTAACCGCATATTGTTTTCCGGAAAGGAAATTGGTTTCTGTCAAAGCAAAAGCGGATTATGCAAATGTTCCCGACAATCCATTGAAGGAACTGGAAAGTAAAAGGCTCGCACCGCCAAATATCGCAAAATTCTTAGATGGATATTCTGTATTAACAGAACAGTATGGGGAAATTGCACTTTATGCGGATAGCACGAAATCAGCTTTGGATGATCTTTCTCATTACACCCTGCCCTTGGAGGAAATTGTGTATCTTCCGCCAACGATGAGTCCAACTCCGAAACCATCAAGCTTGCCTGGATATTTAGAGCACCCATCAGATGCATTTAATTACTACCAAGCGAATGGTGTGGACACCATGATTGTTGAGAAAAAGCATATGGGCAGCCGCAGCATTTTGTTTCTTTTTAAAAATAAACAAGTCGCTAAAGAGTATATTGGGAGAGAAACATTAGGTTCGATTTACACGCGGACAGGCAGGGCATTTTTCAAAAAAGAATTGGAGGAACAAATTCTCCAAGTGTTAAATGAAGACCTTAGTAGTTATTTTGAAAAGTACAACACGAACTTTGTCTTGATGGATGCCGAGATACTCCCATGGAATCTAAAAGCAAAAGAATTAATTATGAATCAATATGCCCACGTGGGAGAGATGGCCCTCTTTGACCGAAGCAAATTACGAGAGCAACTGATGAAAGCTGCTGCAAACGGTAAGGATGTTGGAAGCTGGCTCGATGAAACGGATGAGAAGATTCATAATGCCCTAGTGTTTAATGAAGTGTATCAAAAGTATTGCTGGGAAACGGAAGGGTTGGCAGGCATTCAAATTGCCCCTTTTCACACAATAGCCCACAGTAATGAAACCTTTTTCAGTCAACCACATACATGGCATATGGAAAAAAATAAAGAATTTAGCAATATGTCAAATTTATTTGTGGAAACCGAATATCGGGTGGTAAATGATGAGGAATCCATGAAAGCCGCGATTGAGTGGTGGGAAGAAATGACGGAGGATGGACATGAAGGTTTTGTTGTCAAACCTGAATCTTATGTGGCCCGACATAAAGGTAAACTCCTCCAACCGGCTATTAAAGTAAGAGGTCGAAAGTATTTGCATATCATCTATGGCATTGATTATTTACAACCGGAAAATTTAGCCCGACTTAAGCAGCGGAATGCAGGGAAGAAACAGCGCAATGCCTTAAAGGAATTTGCCTTAGGTGTGGAAGCGGTGAATCGTTTTGTTAGAAGAGAATCCTTAGAGCGCTACCATGAATGTGTATTAGGGGTACTGGCACTGGAATCGGATCCGATTGATCCACGACTATAGGTAGAAAAATCATACGAACTTGTCCTGGCGGCAAGTTCGTTTTTTCATGTGTAATAACTTTCTAGTATGAGTCCATATAATAGTAAAGAAGGAGTGTGAGAAAATGGCTATTCATGTAGTCACTGCAGGTGAAAATATGTGGAAGATATCCACGAGGTATGGAGTTTCTATCCAAACGATTGTAGAACTAAATGGGTTACCTTCAGCAAGTTCCATCGTCCCGGGCCTTGCACTTTATCTTCCGGATAGCTTGCCTCCACTCCGCTACTATCAAATTAAAGCAGGCGATCACATCTGGCAGCTGGCTCAACAATTTGGAGTCGATCCTTCGGTTATTCTTGCTGCAAATCCAGGAATTGATCCCAATCTGCTCGTTATCGGCCAAATCATAAATGTTCCCTCTCCAGTCAGAGTATCTCTCGAAACACTAGGGTTTTTATTGCCTTCATCTAGAAGTGCAAACCTTGCCACAATTAATAGTCTAGCTAACCAATTAACCTACTTGGCGATTGTCGCTTATGCGTTTACGAAGGAAGGCTATGCGTATAATGTGAGCGAGGATGCAGCCCTGGTGGCAAGAAGTAAACAAATGAAGATTATCCCTTTATTGATGGTCCGAAATTTGGCTGGAACTGATTTCAGTGCGGAGTTAGCAGGGAGTGTGCTGGAAAATCCAATCTATCGGCGCAATTTGGTAGCGAGCTTGGTTAACTTATCTAGGCAAAGAGGGTTCGGAGGCGTCAGTATTGATTTTGAATTTATTCCACCGGCAAGACGAAACGATTTTAATTTATTTCTAGCAGATTTAAAGGGCAGCTTAGGAGGGCTTATTTTACAAGTAAATGTTCACGCCAAAACAGCAGATATTCCAACGAATCGAATCGTTGGTGCCTATGATTATGCGTTGATTGGCTCTGTGGCTGATATCGTGGCAGTGATGACCATGGATTATGGCTACCCAGGCGGCCCACCCGACCCGATTGCCCCGATTCCGTGGCTAGAGCAAGTGATTCAATACTCAGTGACACAAATTCCTTCTCGTAAACTGCAAATCGCCGTGGCGCTATATGGGTATGACAAGGTGGTTGGGACGAATGCAACCAAAGCCTTATCGGTACTTGCAGCTCAAAATAAAGCAATATCACTGCCTGAAAACATTGAATTCGATATCACGGCTATGGCACCTTGGTTTCGGTACTGGCAGGGGAGTCAGGAGCATGTGGTATGGTTTGAAGATATTAGGAGTTTTATAGAAAAGTATCGGTTAATTGATATGTATCAATTAGCCGGGACGACTTTTTGGCAAATCAGTCTCCCAGCACCACAGAATTGGGCTTATCTTAACAAAAATACGAATGTTGTGAAGAGGATGGTGTAATATTACACTGGAGTTGCTTTGGCAGGTACTGTGGTTGGAAAAGATCCTTATAATTGAGGTTAACTCATTAACTATTTCGCTGCTTGGGCAGCTTTTTTTCATTTTTCCCAAACAAGACACATTAGTTTCAAAAATATTTTCTGCTAGTAAAGTGGCACTCTGGGGAAAATAAAAATATTAAATAGAGCCAAATGCACAAATAGAAATGAGGGTCTATCAAATGAAACATAACAATTAAAAAATTTGGACAAACTCTTAGGAAAAAGGAAAGGGTGGAACCAAAGTTTGATTAAAAGACTTAATTATTACCTTCTTATCTTTATTCCGGTCCTCGCAGCATTCGTTCCTCCTATAGAAGCAAACGCCATGGAAAATATGGCTCAGCAGATAAATCAGCTAATAAATAACGAACCTGCGTTAAAAGGAGCTATTGCAGGCATAAGCATCCGTTCCGCTTCAGATGGAAAAATCATCTATTCTCACCAAGGTGATGTCCGCTTAAGACCTGCTTCCAATATGAAACTATTAACAGCAGCAGCCGCCCTTACTATCCTCGGAGAAGATCACACCTTCACGACGGAGATCCATACGGATGGCTTACTGAAAAAGAAAACCCTCCATGGGAATCTGTATTTAGTAGGGAAGGGTGACCCAACTATACTGAAATCTGATTTTGATAAAATGGCTGAGGACATTCAAAAGCGAGGCATCAAAAAAATTAAGGGAAACCTTTTCGGTGATGATTCCTGGTATGATAATGTCCGTTATTCACTCGACCTCCCTTGGAGTGACGAAACAACTCATTACGGCGCACAGATTTCCGCACTCACCGCCTCACCGACCAGAGCCTATGATGCAGGATCGATCAAGGTCCTCGTGCAGCCTGGAACAAGAAAAGGCGACAAACCGATCGTGAAAATAACCCCGAAGACGAATTATCTAAAAATAATCAACGATGCTATAACTGTTCCTGAGGATGGGAAAAAGGATATCACCATTGAGCGTGAACACGCGAGGAACATCATAACAATCGAAGGAACCATCCCAATAAAGGCAAAAACAGAAAAAGAATGGATTGGAGTCTGGGACCCCACTCGGTATGCCTTGTCCCTTTTGAAACAATCCTTAACAGAACACGGGATACAGGTGACCGGAAAACTAAAAACAGGATTGGTGCCTGACACCGCAAGAGTTTTATCGACCCATCAATCAATGCCGTTATCTGAGCTCCTAGTTCCGTTTATGAAACTGAGCAATAACGTCCATGCTGAAATATTAATTAAGGAAATGGGTCGAGTCGAGAAGGGGGAAGGCAGCTGGGAAAAGGGACTGAGTGTTTTAAATGCCGAGATTGCAAAATTCGGAGTTAACTCCAAAACATTGGTGCTAAGGGATGGTTCAGGCGTTTCCCATGTCGATCTGATTCCAGCCAACCAGCTGACGCAGCTGTTATTTACCGTTCAAAAGGAAAAGTGGTTTCCGAGCTATCTTCACTCATTACCTGTCGCCGGTGAAAGTGAAAAGATGGTCGGCGGAACTTTAAGAAATCGGATGAAGGATCCTTCGGTTCGAGGAAAAGTTTACGCAAAAACGGGGACTATTTCTACGGTTAGTTCAATATCAGGCTATGTAAAATCAAAAGGTGGACAAACCTTAATTTTTTCAATTCTACTAAATAACTTAGTGGATGATTCAAAAGGAAAAAAGATAGAGGATCAACTGATTACTATATTAGCCAATCAATAGGAACACCCATAAAGATGGGATCGAACTAATTAAACACAATTGGGGAAATTAATTTCTTGAAAATTTAAAGTATTGATTTTACTATAAATATAATGATAAAAGAGATATACCATGGGAGAGACAAATGAATATGAATATGAATAAAAAACTAGGACAGTTATTATCTGAACGGTTTGAGGTAGCTTTTAACCAAGTGCACGATGCATTAAGGGATATCGTCCAAATTAATGATGAAAGATTCGTCGTTCTCGTAAAGGTTGGGGCAAAAAAATATCAAATCATTGAAACGTATAAAAAGGACCTGGAGCAATATGCCAGGCTGCGAAATGCGATTGTGCATGAGAAAATGGAAATTGGCTTTTATATTGCTGAGCCCAATGCGAAAGTCGTTTCTCATATTGAAAAAATTGCCAATGTCTTCAGTCGTCCTAATTATGCCCTGTCAATTGCCACGAAAAATGTGGTGTACTTTGATTACCGTGACAGCATTTTAAAAGTAACGGCCGCCATTAAAGAACACGGTTATTCGAAGTTTCCAATCTATAAAAACAAGAAGTGTGTTGGCTTACTCACGGCAAGTTCGATTGTGAAATGGATGGCGCAGAATATGGAAAATAGTTCTGTCAATCTTTCTGATATCCATGTATCCGATATCATGACTTACGAGAAGGAACATCCGATTGAAATCGTCGCTAAAGATATTAATATTTTTGAGGTGGAAAATATTTTTGAAAAAGCACATAAAAAGAAGCGGAAAATTGAAGGTATCATTATTACTGAACACGGAAGAGCGGATGAGTCCCCACTTGGTATGATTACAGCTTGGGATCTTATTCAAATTGATTACACGGTAGACTAATTTATTGATAAAAATGTTATCAATAAATTTACAAGAAGTCGGAAAAACTGTATATGATGGACTCCTAATAAAAGGCAGGGATTAACTTATGCGGAATTATCGATTTCTCATCAATGAGCAATTTCAAGCAAACAGCATAGCGCAAGATTTAAGAGTACAACTGGATGTCAATCGATATAGTGACGTCAATATTCTATCTGTTGACAATCGAAATGAAGTACTTGTCCAAGTTTTTGAATCTAGCGGAGGAGCAGAGGAAACGGTTGAAACCTTTATGCAAGATTACCAAAAAGGGATAATTATTGAATAACCAGTAAAGTTCTCCTGCCATGGAGAACTTTTATTTTTGAAAAACAATAAGCATACCGCTAAGGCATGCTCGTTGTTTCTAATTTTGCTTAAAATTCAAATTCGCTTAATTGGTCCATATGAGAGGCAATCATAGCGATAATGGTGGTTGCTTCTTCCTTACTAAAAATGAAATGGGACTCATCCTTGATTAATTCATCGTCCGTCGTCCAAATTCGGTTGATCCGCTTGAGAACACCGTCCCCAGTAGCTTGCACCAATCCAAATTGATAGGTTACTTCGACTTCGTCTTCATGTTTGAAGGCCGTTACTTCAGGGGTAGACCAATCCACATCAATTTCCTCAAAGATGTCGTCACTATTAACTTGTGCTGCCTCGTAATACTCTTCATCCTCATCATCTTCCACATAAACAGTTTCGACCTCATTATCCTCATCATCTTCATCAGAGACCTCAGTAGTCTGAAGATAGACGCCATCATCTGTATAGTGATCATCACCGTTCATGTAATCATGAAGGCTGGCGTGAACTTCCTCGATAATGTCTTCTATGTCTGAAAGGATGACCTTCGCAGTATGCCCGCTGTCAACATCGAAGGTATCGATGTAAAATTCCTCGTTTTGCGGATCAAAGAACAGCGA
This sequence comes from Bacillus sp. AFS006103, assembly GCA_002559145.1. Taxonomy (GTDB): domain Bacteria; phylum Bacillota; class Bacilli; order Bacillales; family Cytobacillaceae; genus Neobacillus. Next base: position 35,536 of record NTXX01000018.1, on the reverse strand, counting down.
GCAGAAGTAATCTCGCTCTAATTCTTCGGTATCAACATCTGCGGTATCGACATAAAACTCGATCCTTGGATGTTTGGCGGCTCTCTCAACTGTCATTTGACCGACCTGATCGTATTCTTCGCAAATAGACTCCAGGTGTTCTTGTAGTTCTCCACATACTCTGTCAAACCATTCTAACGACATCAAACATCCCATCCTTTCAAAGTTAATCGAGGTTATTATTACCAACTTTGAAAAAAATATGTTTTTTCTAACAACATGGAAGGAATAACAAATAGGAAACTAGAACAGAGTGAATAGGTGAACATATTTTATGATTCTACCTAAAGATTGGAGGGATTCCGTGAAATCCTTATTATACGAACTAAATCAAATCTGCACTAATTTTCCCTTAAGAGAAAAACTTGTGATTGTTGATTCTCATTCTATCGGGGAACAAATCAATGAGGCTTTTGTTAAGGCAGGCTATCAAGCCATTAATCTCAAGTATAAAACGGTGAAAGACCTGGCCCGAACAGTTGTTGACTTGAATTCAGATCAACCGCAAAATATCTTAGATCAGACAGTGGGTGTTCATTTTACCTATAATCTTCTTAAAGAGTTGAAAAACCAAGAGAAGCTTCGTTACTTTGCGGGAATGGAAATAACGCCTGCCTTTAGTCATGCGATAGATACAACCATTCAAACCTTACGATTAGCCGGCTATACAAAGGATACTTTGAAAAAGAATGCATTTATTAACCCGGACAAAGCGGAGGATATTTATGAGATTCTTGCTGAATATGAAAATACCTTAAGTATTCATCAATTTACTGACAAGGCGGGATTAATAAATAAGGCACTGGAAGCCACTCAAATCGAGGATAAGGGAGTTTTTATTTTACAATCCAGTCTTAACCTATCCCACCTAGAAGACCAATTCCTAAGAAAAATCATCCCTGAGTCTGTTTATAAACTGCCGCTTGCACCGGTATTGGGAATCAATCCTCCTGAACGGTCAAGCATCAGTTCGGTTTATTGGGGTCAGCCGGCTCCGCTCAGTTATCTCTATCAACAGGAGGAAGCAATCAGGGAGCCGAACTTGGAGCTTTTTACTGCGAAGACAGAAGAAATGGAAGTTAAACAAATCTTAGAAAAAATCAAAGAGACCAATACATCATTAGATGAGAGTGTTGTTTACTATACAAACGCTGATGCCTACATAACCGTGTTTTACCACCTGTCCCAAAAGTTAGATCTGCCCATTACTTTTGGTGAAGGACTGCCCGTTTCATTTAGCCGCCCGGGACGTTTGGTTTCCGGATTAATAAGTTGGATTCAGTCTAACTACAGTGTACAAACCTTTCTTGATTTGCTGAATGAAGGATTAATTGAATTTGGCGAAGGTGCACCTTCTAAAGCTAAAATTTCACGAGTGCTTCGGGATTTACAGATTGGCTGGTCACAAGAACGGTACCTAACGCATCTCGACCTTGAAATCGAACGTTTAGGCGATAAACTTTTACAAGCAGAAGAAACATCTATCTATGAAACCAGGTTAAAGGAAATTTCGTGGTTGAGGCAGTGGTATGCTGACCTTTTTAAAAAACTGCCTCCGTTAAATCCAACCATGAATTATAAAAAGTCATTAACTGGAATCACCTATCTTCTTAAAAATAACTGTAAAACAAGTTCATCTCTTGATGAAATGGCTAAGTCTGCCCTATTGGAGGAAATCGAGAGGATTCTCCCCTTTGCAGATGAATCGCTATCAAGCTACGATTTGTTTGAAAAGGTGAAAGATCTTTTGTTAACTGTTCAAATTAATCAATCGGGTCCAAAGCCAGGTCATCTCCATGTTTCTTCGTATAAGAGAGGAATTTATAATAGCCGGGCGCATTTATTTTTTGTAGGCTTGGATAACAAGAAGTTTCCAGGTAATGCAAGTGAAGATCCGCTCTTGCTTGATACAGAGCGAATTCAATTAGGGAACGGTTTGCCATTACTACGTGAAAAAGGTCAAGAAAACTTGTATACAATGTTACAGGCTCTGGCAAATTCAACCGGTCATGTCACGGTCAGTTACTGTAATTTTGATATGAATAATAATCGGGTGGTTAACCCGGCATTTGTTGTTTTGCAATGCTACCGCTTAATCACCGGCAATAAAGATGCTGATTTTGAAGCATTAAAATCACTGCCGTCATCAATCATCGCGAATGATATTTTTGAAGATAAAGACTATTGGAATGAAAAATTAACCAATGATCGTGCGCAGCGGCTAAATGAAGGAATTTTAAACCATTTTAACAATATTAAACTGGGAATCACTGCGGAAACTGGACGAAATACTAGAAATTACACGGAATTTGATGGGCTGATTCAGATTGATGCCGAAGAGTACGATCCTCGCAGAAATCAGGATAAACGTTTGAGTGCAGGTAAGCTTGAAACACTCGCTAAGTGTCCGTATTCCTATTTTTTAAAAGAGGTTCTAAAAGTTAGGAGCGTAGAGGATGTTTCGTTTGATTCAAACAAATGGCTCGATGCCGCAACCCGAGGAAGCTTGCTTCACAGTATTTTTGAAAACTTTTACAAAAAATTAACACAAGATCATGCCAAGCCTTCCTATGCCGATCATTTGGATCTCATTTTAGGAATGGCACAAGGTTTAATCGATGAACAAAAAGAAGTTTTGCCTCCCCCAAATGAAAGAGTCTATCAACGTGAGCGGACGGATATCCTAGCTTGCTGTGAGATCTTTCTAAAAGAAGAAGAGCATTATAGCGAAAATTACCAACCGCTTCATTTCGAGTATTCATTTGGGATTGGTGAAAAGGATCCAGCAATCATTACTCTTCCATCAGGAGATGTAAGAATTTCCGGGATTATTGATCGTGTCGATCAATCCAAGGACGGTAAATACCATATCATCGACTATAAAACAGGGAGCACGTTCGGTTATTCTAAGAATGCAGCCTTTAAAGGCGGACGGCAGCTCCAGCACATGATTTACGCCATGGCCATCGAACAGCATTTAAATCTTGGCGAGGGCGCAGTCGAGGAGAGTTCGTATTATTTTCCGACCCAAAAAGGATTGGCTCAAAGGTTTACGAGGAAGCAGGATAGGATACTCCGAACCAACGGCTTAGATATTTTAGAAAAACTAATTGATGCTGTGAAACATGGTCATTTTGAAATGACCGATGATGTGAATGATTGTAAATTCTGTGAGTTTAAGCTGGTTTGCCGTCGCCATTTTTATGATAAAGAAACCCTGGAAATGAAGCAGTCGAATCAGAAGCTAAAGGGGGTTAGAGCCTATGACTAAGGAAATTCTCGATCAAGCGGCCCGGGATAAAATTAAATCACAGCTCAGGACAAATTTTTTAGTAGAAGCGGGTGCCGGCTCCGGTAAAACGACAAGTTTAGTCGATCGAATGGTCAACCTCATTTATACTGGAACCTCGCAAATTCAGGAAATCGTCGCGATCACTTTTACACGAAAGGCGGCCGATGAGCTAAAGGTCCGTTTTCAAGCCCGATTAGAAGAAGTGTGGAAGGATGAAAAGAACCTTGATGTCGAATTTCGTCTCGGAGAAGCTCTGCAAAATATAGAACGTTGCTTTTTAGGAACGGTCCATGCCTTTTGTGCCAAGCTACTGCGGGAGCGTCCAATCGAAGCGAATTTAGATTTAACCTTTACAGAGCTTGAGGAAGCCGATGACATCGACATTTTAGAAGAAGCATGGCAGCGTTATTTACAAACCGAAATGGACAAAGAAGCTCTTTATTTTGAAATCATTGAAGAATTAGGGATAACGGTTGATAACCTATTCCCTTGGCTAAAAGGGCTAAAGGAATATTCTGATGTGGAATGGGTGGCGGAAACGCGGCCGAAACCAGAGCTGCGTGCGGATTATCAATCTTTCATGCTCCTCATCAAAGAAGCAAAAAAATCTGTTCCAGAGGAGGAGCCTCCGAAGGGATATGACAGCTTACAGAAGGCGATTTTAACCGCAGTCCAAAAAGAAAAATTCATCAATCCTGCGAAGGAAAAGGATATCATCAGCATTTTAGAATTATTTGATAAGAATTTAAAACCAACTTATAATCGCTGGCCATCTAAAGAGGATGCAAAATTTTATGAAGAGAAAATCACAGCAGTGTTTGAAGTATCGATTAAACCGCTTATTCAAGCATGGAAAGAATATTGTCATCCGAAAATTATTCATTTTCTAAAAGAAGCAGTTCAGGCTTATCAACATTTAAAAAGCGAGCGATCCCTGCTAAACTTTCAAGATTTAATGATTCATACATCCATGTTGCTAAAAGGTAATCCAGAAGTTCGCGCCTATTTCCAAGCAAAATACCGCTATCTACTCGTCGATGAGTTTCAGGACACTGACCCGATTCAGGCTGAAATCATGTTTTATTTAACGAGTGAAGATATTTATGAAAAAACATGGACCAGATGCAAACCGAAAGCGGGTTCGCTCTTTGTGGTGGGCGATCCTAAACAAGCCATTTACCGTTTTCGCCGCGCCGATATTGATACATATAACCGCGTGAAACAGTTAATTGAGGAACATGGCGGCGAAGTGTTGCAATTGACGACCAATTTCCGGTCACTTGACACGGTGACAAAAGAATTAAATAAGGTTTTTCAGAAGCACTTACCAGAAGTGGAATCTGATTACCAAGCAGCCTATCGCCCGTTAATCGCCTATCATGAGGACAATGGCGCTGGTTTTACGGGTATCAAGCGTTTATCTGTCCCTTCCGATTATAAAAAGAAGGAAGAAGTCATCTTAATTGATGCGGAAAACATCGCTCGTTCGATTCAACATCTTATCGGGCAAGGGCACCAAGCAAAGGATTTCATGGTGCTGACGAGGTATACTGATGGAGTCGCTGTCTATGCGAAAACGATCGAGGACATGGGCATTCCTGTTAGTATTAGTGGGGAAGTAATCCTAGGTGAAACTAGGGAGTTCCAAGATTTATGGATCCTCTTAAAGTCATTCTTGGATACTACCGATGAAGTTGGCTTCATTGCCGTGTTACGGGGGATTTTCTTCGGAATGAGTGATCAAGAACTATATCAATGGAGACAAGCCGGTGGGAGATTTTCCATTTACGCAAATACCCCTCCTGAAATTTCGACTGTGGTGAGTGATAAATTTAGGTTAGCATTGGATAAATTACAGGGTTTCCAAAAGCTTATTCGCTCACTTTCTCCAACCGCAGCAATTGAACGAATCATTGAAGAAGTAGGTTTCTATCCATTACTTTTGAAAAATGGCCGCAACAAACGAACATATAAAAGCCTGCTGCAAATGCTTGAAGCCCTTCGTAAACAAGAGGCAGCGGGGAAGACCACCTATAAACAAGTGATGGAAATGCTGACTGAGCTGATTTTTGAAAAAACAGTTGTTGCAAACTTGGAAGAAGAGGCAGATGCGGTTCGGATTATGAATATTCATAAAGCAAAAGGACTCGAAGCACCGATTGTCTTTTTAGCCCATCCAGCCAAATCCGTCAGTCCTGAATCCTTTTTATCACAGCATATTAAACGGGAGGACCATATTTCAAAGGGCTACTTTACGTTTACCATAAAGAACGGCTATTCAGATAAAGAAATTGCCATTCCACTTGAGTGGGAAACACATAAGGCTGAGGAACTGGAGTACCTCACGGAAGAAGAGCTGCGGATCATTTATGTTGCGGCTACCCGTGCCGAACAGGCACTTATCATTAGTTCTCACACTAGCAATAAGAAAAACCCTTGGAACATCCTTTTTGAAATGGATGATTTCGAGGAGATAGAACTTCCAGAGGTAGAACCATTTGTTGACCATTCAATAACAGAGGAGCTTACTTTTTCAGAATTTCAAGCTAGAACGGTTAGTAAAAATGTCTGGCTGGAACAAAGTAAAGTAAAAACGTTTGAACATTGGTCCCCAACCAAGGATAAGGATTATTCTGAGGTGATTACAATTGAACGGGAATCGGGCGGCGGAAAGGATTGGGGAACGTTGATTCATGATGTCTTTGAAAAAGCTGTGCAGGACCATGACCTCTCCAATTATATAAAGGCCGCTTTAAACAAATATCATCTTTCAAATGATAGAGAAAAAGAAGTAAGGTCTTATCTGGAAAACTTGCAAACTTCACCCCTTTGGGAGGAGTTAATGGCAGCTGATGAAGTTCTGACAGAAGTCCCTTTTACGTTAAAAGTTAAAAAGGGGCAAGCTCTTTATTCATTAATTACTAAAAACCCTGAAGATAATCATCCCTTCTATGTCAAAGGAACGATTGATCTCATCTATAAAAAGAATGGCACTTGGACGATTGTTGATTATAAAACAGACCGTGCTAAACAGGTTGAAGACTATGAAAAGCTCCAAGTATTCTATCAAAGTCAATTGTCCTTTTATAAGCATGCCTGGGAGGAGTTATCTAAAGAAACAGTCAGTAAAGAATTTCTTTACTTTCTTGAACCAAATAATATAATGGCTACCGAGTGAGCTATTATTCTAACCAATTCCACATGAGCAACTTTGAATAGTTTTCTCTTACCATGTGATACTATATAAATTAACTGAAGAGAATGAGGTGTCGACATGAAAATTGAAGTTTGGTCAGATTATGTATGTCCGTTTTGTTATATTGGAAAACGCCGATTAGAATTGGCGTTAGACCAATTTCCTTATAAGGATCAAGTAGAAGTAGAATTCAAAAGCTTTGAACTTGACCCTAACTCTCCCCAAAAGATTGATCTAAGCATCCACGAAGTATTAGCCCAAAAATATGGGATGACTATTGAAAAAGCGAAGGAAGCAAATCAAGGAGTGGGGCAGCAGGCAGCTACGGTAGGGTTGACTTTCAATTTTGATGAGATGAAGCCGACCAATACGTTTGATGCGCATCGCTTGGCTAAATTTGCAAAGACTCAAGGGAAGGATCCGGTTGTTTCCGAAAAGTTATTGAATGCCTATTTTACAGAATCGAAACATATTGGTGAGTTTGAAACATTGGCCGACATTGCCGAAGCGGCAGGATTAAATCGCCAAGAAGTATTGAAAGTTCTTCATGATAAAAATGCGTATGCGAGTGAAGTCCGCAAGGATGAATCCCTTGCGCAGCAGTATGGTGTTCGCGGTGTACCTTACTTTGTCATTAATCAAAAATATGCGATTTCCGGTGCCCAACCGATAGAAACATTTATGGGGGCGCTGCAAAAAGTCTGGGAGGAAGAGTCTCCTGCTCCCGTGCTGCAAGATCTATCGACCGAAGAAGATGTTAGTTGCGCGGATGGCAATTGTGCGATTCCTGAAAAAAAATAGACGTTTGTCCTTAAAAATGAATGGGCAAGGAAACTATGTTTCCTTGCCCATTCGTTTTTTTAAAGATTTTATTAGCGTCTGCGGACTCTCAAATTCCACATGTTGCCGTCTTTCCAACAACGGTTGACTATAGTATTGGGACTAGAACCTCTACGCCATCCAGTCCATCTGCAGCGTCTTGAAGTTCTTCTTCTTGAAGTATTTCTTCTTGAAGTATTTCTTCTTGAAGTATTTCTTCTTGAAGTATTTCTTCTTGAAGTATTACGGTTTCTAGAAGTATTACGGTTTCTAGAAGTATTACGGTTTCTAGAAGTATTACGGTTTCTAGAAGTGTTACGGTTTCTAGAAGTGTTACGGTTTCTAGAAGTGTTACGATTTCTAGAAGTGTTACGGTTTCTAGAAGTATTCCGTCTAGATGTGTTCCTACGTGATGTCATCTGCTGTCTTGAAGTTCTTCTTCGGGATGTTCTTCTTCGTGTTGTGCGACGATCATGACCGGGATCGCGGAACATAAAGCCCCAGAAATCACCTTGTCTTACTTCATCGGCTGCTATTTGAATATCTTCCGCTGAAAAATCGCTCATAGTAACTTAGCACCTCCTTTAAGCTTGAAAAGGGAGCAAGATCACTAATTGACCTATTTGTCCAAGTAACTCACTCTTCTTCTACTAAATTACGTGTGTTAAGGTACATTTGAATGAGAAAAAAGCCTACTAGCGAAAAAAAAGCTGTCCATGAGGGACCTCCAACCTTTGATTTTCATACGAATATAGGAAGGAGGAATAAAAAATGGACGAGGCTGAACTATTACCGCAATACAAACTCTTTATTAGACCTGTCGACCTGCGGGAGCTGAGAAGGGACATTTGGATTGATGATCCGATTCCTGCCCAGTTAACGATTGAAGGGAAACGGCTTGAAATCGATGTTGCCTATCGAGGATCCCACATTCGCGATTATCCGAAAAAGTCTTATCAGGTTTCCTTCTACAAGCCTAAAAAGTTTAAAGGTTCCAAACATATACACTTGAACGCCGAATTTAAGGATCCCTCATTGATTAGAAACAAACTTTCATTTGATTTTTTTGCTGATCTTGGCGTATTATCGCCTCAGTCGCGTCATATATTTTTAATTCAAAATGGAAAAGCTGAAGGGGTCTATTTGGAAATTGAAAGTGTTGATGAGAATTTCCTAACAAGAAGGGACTTACCGAACGGAAGCATTTATTATGCCGTTGACGGGGATGCGAATTTTTCACTGATGAGTGATCTAGACAAGGAAACCAAAAAATCACTCCAATTGGGTTATGAAAGAATTGTTGGAGGACGGGAAGAAGATTTTTACTTACAGGAATTTATTTTTAACATTAATACGTTTTCAAAAAGTGAATTCGAAAAAGAAATTCACAAATTTGTTGATATCGATAAATATCTCCGCTGGATGGCCGGGGTTATTTTCACATCAAATTATGATGGTTTCGTTCATAACTATGCCCTTTACAGGAATGGAGAAACACGCCTTTTTGAGATTATACCCTGGGATTATGATGCGACATGGGGCCGGGATGTCAATGGGAAAACGATGGAGTCTGATTATGTACCTATTGATGGATTTAATACATTAACCGCACGTCTTTTATATGTAGATACCTTTCGAAAGCAATACCGAATGCTTCTTGAGGAAATAATGGAACAGCATTTTACAGTAGACCATATGATTCCGAAGGTTGAAAAACTAACAAAATTAATTCGTCCGTTTGTTATTCAAGACCCATATAAAAAACAAGATATAGATCTTTTTGACAGGGAAGTATCGGTTATTACAAATTATATCGAGGAAAGAAGAAAGTATCTATCTAGGAAATTAGCCACACTGGATTAAAATATACAGAGAAAAAGGAGCCATCTCCTAGCGGGGTGGTTGTTTTTTTGCTGAAAAAGAAAGTAAAAGTAGGATTTCACAAAGATATGTCGACTATCTTTTATTATAAAGAATTATTTTCAATGATGATACAATAAAAAGTATTGAAACATACAATGTAAATTTGCAAAAAAGCCGAGAGGAGTTTTTGAAATAATGTCAAAGACAGCTAAGATTGGAATTACATGCATGATCCTTCTGGTAATTATACCTGTCTACTTTTACTTCTTTCAGTCCGATAAAGAAGGAAATGGGAGTATAAGGGAGGATGTAAAGGTAGTCCAAAAAGCTACAAAAACAGCATCGACAGACCTTGAGGCTGAAAAAAACGAAAAGGCATCAGCAAACCAAGATAACAAGGCAACAGCCAAAAACGAAGAATCGGTTAAGGAAGAAATGAGAAAAGAAGACCAAAAAACGGTGAATCCACAGGTTGATGATGAAAAAGAAGAGGTTCAATCCGACTTTTTAGTGGTAATTGACCCCGGTCACCAAGAGTGCGCTAATTTGGGTCAGGAACCTGTCGGACCAGGTGCGACGGAAACCAAGATTAAAGTAACCGGCGGAACCTCAGGGGTTGCCACAGGGAAACCGGAGTACAAATTAGCGTTAGAGGCTTCGCTTATTTTAGGTGAATTACTTGAAAGTAGAGGGGTAAAAGTCATTTATACCCGCACGACCTCTGATGTAAATATGAGTAACAAAGAAAGAGCGGAAATTGCCAATCAAAATCAAGCTGATTTATTTGTACGAATCCATGCGGACGGATCTACAAACAGGAGTGTAAATGGACTTTCTATCTTAACTCCATCGGAGGATGACAAATTTACGAAAACTATTTTTCAAGATAGTTTACAAGCTTCACAGCTTATTCTTAATGAGACTCAAAAAAATCCTGCAGTAAAAGTAAATGGTATTTCATATCGAGGCGACCTATCAGGCTTTAATTGGTCCCAAGTGCCCAGTACATTAATTGAAATGGGATTTATGAGCAATCCAACCGAGGACAAAAACCTGTCAGATACGGCGGGCTATCTTACCAATCTACTCACGAACATTGCAGATGGGATCATGCTCTATTCAAGCCATAAACAATAGCTGCTGTAGTTAATAAAGGGTCTCAAGCACAACATTCAGTGCCTGACACCCTTTTTGTGTTAAAAAAACCATCCGAATTCGAATGGTCTAAAGGCTTAGTTAATAGTTTCATGAATTAATTTTCGATGACTAATTTCAGTTAGTAATAAATGAATAAAGTCAGTGCAAAGTTCTAGGCGGATGGCTTCGTGGTAGGCATCAATTAAAAAAGTATCTTGTAGCTGCTGCAGTGATTTCAAAAGTATATCCCTCGTTTTTTAAGATTTCTATGACTATCTTAAAATAAATTCAAACTTTTTGGGGGTATAATGATGAAATTCCACAAAAAGTTCAAACTAGGAAAAAAAATTTATCCACTGTGATTTTTTTACTTGTATCTATGCAAAATTTGCGTCTAAAAGAAACATTCGATGCATCAACTTTATTAATAATTGATATATGAATTCCAGCAAAGGATTAGAGGTGGGGAAGGCATGCTGCGGAAGATCATTATGGTTACGGATACTGAAGAAAGTGTGAAAAATGCAATCAGAGAAATCTTAAAATCGAAAAATAAAGGTCATGAATATGCACTTGATTTAACTAGAATTATAGATAAGGAACGAAAAACAGCAATCATGAAAAAGTTAACAAGATTTTAAACAACAAAGTTCATTTCTTAGAAGGAAAAAAAGACAATTATCGAACTGAACGGAGGAGGATGGGTAGTCGGTAACATTGAAACGCATGATAATGTTTGCCGAACCTTAACGAACCTTGCAAATTGCATTACCATCGACGGTACGATTCATGGATTTATCACATGGCTGTAGTAATTGATCACGGAAAAGCTGCACTAGTCAAGTCAGGCAATGCCTTGAAGAAGGCTTTCAGTAAATAATCCTTGAATAAAAATTCCTGTTTTAGAAAGCATATGCGTAATGCATATGTTTTCTCGAGTTTTTACGGGTATTATTAATATCGAATGGTGAAGCAATTTTCGGAGGTTTGTCATTTATGCAATATTTTTCCTTTCATATTTCTATTTATACAACAGTGGTGTTAATAAGTTTGCTGGTGATCATTTTGTTTATCACTGCAATATTTGTTCGAAAAGTTTTTCGACAGTCCGAGGAACTGCAACTAAATGAGCAATATTACAAATCATTATTTGAGCAAAATCCTGATATCATCATCTCCTTTGATTTAAATGGGAATTTTTTAAATGCTAATAAAGCTGTGTCATTATTTGGGTACACGGTAGATGAACTTATCCATAAATCATTTATTCCCTTATTAATCCCTCCGGATGTCGAACAAACAGTGGCAAATTTCCGTAAAGCAGTTTCAGGGGTGGTTACCACCTATGAGTGTGCTATTTTTGATAAGGAAGGGAATCAAAAGGAAATCCTTGCAACAAATATCCCTATCTTTGTAAAAAATAAGATCATTGGTGTTTACGGAATCATAAAAGATATTACTGTGCATAAAAATGCGGAAAAAAGCTTAAGCGAGGCTGAGGCAAAATACAGAAGCTTAGTAGAAAATTCTTTAATTGGCGTTTATATTTTTCAAAAAGAAAAATTGGTTTATGTAAATCCACGTATATGTGAAATGACTGGTTATAGTGAAGAGGAGCTCTCTACATTGAACTTATCCGAGCTTATCTATCCTGATGACCTCCCGATTGTAGCCGGGAATATAGTTAAATTAATTTCAAAGGAAGAGTCTACAATTACATATCAATATCGGATCATCCGCAAAGATAAAAGGCTGTTAACTATAGAAATTTATGGGTCAATTATCGATTATCATGGGCAAACTGCTGTTATCGGAACAGTTATTGATGTAACAGAAAGAATTAAAACAGAAAAAATGATTAAGCACATGGCCTATCATGATCAACTGACAGGACTTCCAAATAGATATTTTTTAAAAGAAAAACTTAATGGTTTGGTAGAAAGTGCCAAGGCAAAGCATGAAAATTTCGCCCTGTTGTTTCTTGATTTGGATCGTTTTAAAGCGGTCAATGACACGTTTGGCCATGAAATCGGCGACAAATTACTTGTTGAAATTACCGAAAAGTTAAATCGTCTAATAGATGATCACGATACCATCGCCAGATATGGGGGGGATGAATTTACGATTCTCCTTGCCAATTCAAATGGCAAAAGGGCTCGTGAAGTCGCACAAGCCATTATTACCAATTTATCTGCGCCATTTTATCAAACCCATAACGAGATTTTGGTTACTCCAAGTATCGGAATTAGTATCTTCCCTGAACACGGTGAATCCTTCGATATGCTTGTAAAAAATGCTGATCTTGCCATGTATTTTGCAAAGAGCCTTGGAAAAAATAACTATCAACTGTTTAGTGACGATCTAAAAGAAAAAAACCATTATGAATTAGAATTGGAAATTCGCTTACGTAAAGCATTAAAAAGAAACGAATTTTTATTATACTATCAGCCCCAAATAAATCTTGAAACCAATCAAATGATTGGGGCAGAAGCATTGATCCGTTGGAACCATCCGGAAAGAGGATTAATTTCCCCAGCCGAATTTATCCGGCTTGCCGAAGAAACCGGTTTGATTATTCCTATCGGTGAATGGGTTATCCGAACTGCCTGTCAGCAAATGATGAAATGGCAGGCTGATGGATTACCAAGACTAAGGATCGCCATAAATATTTCTGCAAAACAATTTACGCAAACGAATTTGCCTGATTTGCTACGTAAAGTTTTACATGAAACAGGACTAGAACCGAAATACTTAGAGATTGAAATTACCGAAAGTATGACGATGGATGTGGAATCGGCCATCTCAACGCTACTTGAGCTTAAAGAAATTGGTGTATTAATAAGTATTGATGACTTTGGTACAGGGTATAGTTCGCTTAATTATCTTAAGCGATTTCCGATAGATAAATTAAAAATCGATCAGTCATTTATCCGTGAGTGCACAAGTGACATAAATGATCAAACCATTATCAAGACCATCATTCTAATGGCGCATTTATTAAAACTTCAATTGATCGCAGAGGGGGTCGAAACGAAAGGCCAAGCAAACTTTCTTCTTCAACATGGTTGTCTTGAAGCCCAAGGATATTATTTTAGTCAACCATTACCAGTTGAGGACTTTGAAGAAAAATTAATCCAGCAAATGTAAACATATGCGAACTGCATATGTTTTTTTTTTTAAGAGTATATCTGTTTATGAAAGCTGAATCCAACAAATACAAGCTTTAAGTCACCCATTTTTCCATTTTAAGCAGATTGTCCATATCCACTTTAATTTATATTCATATAATTACAAGAATACTATTTTTAAATGGAGTTGAGGTGCTTTAATGAGTGAGAATGTGTTAGTGATTGCCGCTCATCCTGATGATGAAATTCTAGGGAGCGGCGGAACAATCAAAAAGTTAATTAATCATGGCTATAAGGTAATTACTGTTATTGCTGCAAAGGGACGAAAGGAAGAGGAACACCATATTCAGCGATTAATGCTGCAAGCAAACAAACATTTAGGAGTGGAAGAGGTCCTATTTTTAGAATTCCCCAATCTATTAATGGAAACGATTCCGCTTGTTGAAATCAATAAATCGATCGAAGACCTTTTGGACAAGTATAAGCCGGCAATGATTTTCACCCATCATTATGGTGACACCAACAGGGATCACCAAATTTTGTTTCAGGCAGTGTTAACAGCTGCTCGTCCGTTACCCGGAAAAAAACCGGTAGAGATTCTTTGTTTTGAAACGGTTTCTTCGAGTGAATGGAGTCAGCATACGAATGATAAGGAGTTTAAACCCAATTATTTTGTAGATATTACAAATTCCATCGATGACAAGCTTAAATCACTTCAGCATTATGATGTAGAAATGAGACCATTTCCACATCCTCGTTCTTATGACGGAGTAAAATATTTAGCCAGGGTAAGGGGAATGACTGTTGGGGTAGAATATGCGGAAGCATTTGAAATCATAAGGAAGGTCTGGAAATGATGGATGAAAACCATAATGCCTACCATTTTATTCCGAATCTTTTTCCTCACCTAATCACTGCAATGGATCAATTTTATGGGGTCAATCAACCATTTGACGAAGGACAATTGATTGAATGGGAGCAAATCCAGCAAATTCATTTAGAACCAATTGAAGATAAAAAAATGAAGATTTTAATTACAACGTTTTGGGATTATCCATTTATCGGTGGTTTGCAAAACTATATCACCTCACTTAAAGACGGTTTGGAAAATTTAGGACATAGTGTCAATGTAATCGCACCAAACCATTTTCCTGCCGATGAAATGGAGACATTACGCAATAAATACTCCGAGGAATTCACCCAATTTTTTAACAAACGTTATGGCAGCTATAATCCAAAAATACTACACAATATCAGCAAAATGTACAGTTTTTATATGATGCTAAAGAATATTGATCTAGCGGAATACGACATTATTCACGCACAAGATCGTTATACTGCTAATGTAATAAGTATACTAAACCAGTATAATCAAATACCTCTTTTATTCACACCTCATGGATTTATGACCCAAAACAGACTAAAGTTTAACCTGATGGAAAAGGGTTCAGTTGAGGAAATATATTTTTCAGCGATTGATAGTCAAGCGGTCAAAAATGCCAATCATTTAATCATCCTTTGTGATGTCTTTCGCCCGATTCTAAAAAATTTAGGCGCGGAGGAATATAAAATGACCACTGTATATACCGGGATTGATTTTGGAGAATGGAATATTCAAAAGGAAGCTAAGAAAAGCGAGAGCAAAACGGTGATTACCTGTGTCTCACGCCTTCGTCCCCGTAAAGGACATAAGTACTTATTTAAAGCCCTGGCTCTTATTAAAGACAAGTTGAAAAATGTAGAAGTTCGGATTGTAGGTGATGGGGAGATGAAAAAAACGCTTAAGAAACAGGTTAGTGAGTTGAAATTAAAAAACGTAACATTCTTAGGAAGCAGAGATGACATACCTAAATTGTTAAGTGAATCAGACATTTTTGTACATCCAACCACAAGTGATACGCTGCCCATCTCAATAATCGAGGCAATGTTTATGAATCAGGCAATTCTTACGACGAATTGTGGTGGTATTCCGGAAATCATTAATGATAACTTTTCAGGATTTATCGTTGAACCAGCTAACCCAAAACAACTTGCTGAAAAGTTATCGCTCCTTTTGAGAAAAAAATCACTAAGGAATGAATTAGCAGGCAATGCACAGGCGTTTGCTCAACAACATTTAACCGTAAGTAGCATGACCAAAAAGATTGAAGAAATCTATCTATCATTAGTATGAAAGGAGGAAAAGTGTATGCGACATGATGTTCCTGCCGTTGTACTTGACCTAAGTGCAACGGGAATAGGTATTGTGCGGAGTTTAGCGAAAAAAGGGATAAAGGTATATGCATATGATACGAAAGGAAAATATGAAATCGGTAAAACTAGGTTTGCCACATGTGGAAGTTGCCCGAATCCAGTCAGTGAAGGACCTGCATTAATTCTATTTCTCACCAGACTGGCACAAAAATTAGGACAAAAGGCAGTTTTGTATGCCGGGTCTGATGACTTTGTTCAGTTTATTTCAAAAAACAGGTTTGTCCTTTCACATTACTATAAGTTTCTTTTACCTAATCACACTCTTGTTGAAGCCGTATTAGATAAAAGATTAACGTATGAATTGGCCATAAAATCAAATGTGCCATGCCCAAAAACCTACGCGATAAATAACGAAGAGCAGTTCGAACAAATCATCAATCAAATTACCTTCCCGTGCATATTAAAACCAGTTTATTCTTCTCATTTCCGCTCAAATATCGATCATCGTCTTTATAAAAAAGCCATCGTAGTAGCACAACCTTCCCAATTGAGAGAAGAGTACCTTTTTTATCGGCCATTCGGTGAACTAATGATCCAGGAAGTTATCCCTGGGGATGAGGATTGTATTTATTCCGTCAAAACCTTTTTTGACGAGAAGATGAATTTAATTGGCTTGTGGATGAATCAAAAATTACATCAATTTCCCCCTCACTTTGGATCCACTGCTCTTGCCTTAAGTATTAGGGACGAAGAAGTCATTCAACTCGCCACAACCTTTCTAAAAGATATTCAATTCAAAGGTTTGGCAATTGCCGAATTTAAACGGGACCCAAGAGATGGGAAACTGAAATTTATTGAAATCAATTCAAGGATAGGATTAACTCAAGCGTTATCAATGGCTTGTGGGGTTAATTTGGCTTACTTGTATTATTTATCGCTTACCGGGCAGAATCCAACACCAGTGACAAAGCAAAAGGAAGGGGTCAAATGGGTTTACCTTGTCCGTGATTTTCTTTCCTTTCGCCAAAAACAAAGAAATGGTGAAATGACGTTAATGGAGTGGATAAAGAGCTTATCTGGAAAAAAGGTTGAGGCTCTTTTTGCTTGGAATGACCCGCTTCCATTTGTTCGAAGTTTTGTTTCCCATATGCGAAATTTATGGGGGAGAAAGTAAGAAATGATAAAAGCGGGAGGGAATTTTTTATTTGAATAGTTTAGAAGAGATCATTAAATGTTGGAAACAATTTGATTGGGAAAAGAAGCTAGGAAATGTACTTGGCAAAAAGGTTAATTTAGTGGAAGAAAGTATCGAATGCCTCAAAAACACACGCGAAAAGACAAGTATTTGGAAGATGGTTCTTTCAGATGGGAAGGAGTTCAATCCCATCGTGCTTAAAATATATAAACTGCCGCTGAAAGAAAATCATCGACTGGAAATAAATATGTATCAAAAAGCCTATAACATTTATCACGAGTTTATGCCGCAATTGTATTGGCTTGAACCGCTTGTAAATGGTAATGAAACATGGATGTTCACCGAATGTTTGAAGCCACTAAGAGGTCAAATCAAATTAGCTCCCCATCATTTAGAACGAATTATCCCCACGGTGGCAAAATTTCATTCCATAACTTTTGATAAAAAATTTTTGCAACATGCCGATCTTTTTGACAACTCACTTCCCCATTTTGATTCTGAGGAGAAAGTAAAGGAGCGGACTAAAGCAATCAAAAAAGCAAAGGAGAACCTGGATCTGGCAATGAAAGATCCTAACTTAAGAGAATTGGTGGCGCCAAGGTATAAAATCATCAAGAAAATACTAAAAAAAGGCCCCGTTTTTTTTCCGGAAATAACGGAATCCGGACAATGTCTCATCCATGGCGATCTCCATGTCCACAATATTTGCTGTGAGAATGCCAATGATGCGGAGGAGAATTGGAAAGTCTCTTTGATAGATTGGGAGTCTGCGAAACATTATCCATGTTGGTATGATTTGGTTGTTCTAGTCGAATTATTAATTGATTTTCGCTCGGATTGGCAAAAGAGGGAGGAAGAGATTCGAAGTCAATGTGTACAGCTTTATTGTCAAGAAATGCTGAAATATGGAATAACCTTCAGTGAGAATCCACTGAAACTTCTAAAAAAGGCGTATTTACAGAGAACCCTGGAAAAAAAGCTCTCCAGTCATCTGCAAAAGGTGTTGGATGGAGGAAATAGCACGCTTTTAAAAAGATATCTAGAGAAAATAGAAGTTTGGGGAAAAGAACTCGATTTATATTAGAGCAGCCCCATAAACTAAATACTACAAAGGGGTTTGATAAATGAGAAAGAATGTATGGTATGTCACGATACTTATTGTTGAAGGTTGTGTATACCCATGAAGGTAATGGTAACGGGGGGAGCCGGATTCATTGGCTCCCATGTCGTTGATCTATTGACTCAATTTGGTCATGAAACGTTGGTTGTAGATAATTTGTTGTCAGGTAAAAGGGAATTTGTTTCCCCAAAAGCCCGTTTCTTTGAAGTAGACATTACTTCCCCACAAATAACAAAGGTATTTGAAGTTGAAAAACCGGATGTGGTTATTCATCTTGCCGCTCAAGTGGATGTGGCCCATTCTATAAAGGATCCAGTCGGGGATGCGCACCAAAATATTCTTGGGACGATTCGTTTACTTGAATGCTGCCATAGGTTCAATGTGAAAAAATTTATATTTTCCTCCTCGTGTGCCGTTTACGGAGAAAAAGACGATTGCAGTATAAAGGAGACTTTCCCCATTCAGCCCCAATCCTTTTATGGTATTTCTAAATATACTTCAGAAATGTACATTCAAATATTTAACACACTTCATAACATTCCATTCACCATTCTAAGATATGCCAATGTTTATGGCCCCCGCCAAACTTCAAAAGGAGAAGGGGGAGTAATTTCTATATTTTTCAAGAAAGTCCTTAATAGTGAAACTCCATTTATTTTTGGAGATGGTGAACAGACAAGGGATTTTGTGTATGTGAAAGATGTTGCGTTAGCCAATGTGCTATCGATTGAAAAAGGAACCAATGAAATCTTCAATATTGGTTGTAATTCGAAAACGAGCATTAATGAGCTTTATCAGATGATCACCTCACTTGCTTCAATTAATATTCCTTCCCATCCCATGCCCGCACGGAAGGGAGATATTCGCTACAGTCGATTAGATCATACCAAAGCTGCGAATCTGTTGTGTTGGAATCCGGTCTATGATCTGCAGGCAGGATTAGATGAAACCTTAAAATTTTATAAAGGTTCGTAAAATGCTGAGCGGATTTGAAGATATATCTAAATAGAAGGAGAGTAGAAATGAAGGATTTTGAAAAAATAGTGGCCAAGAATAAAGGCACAGTAAACATTCAAGACCTAAGCGGCTACAAAATGCTTGGGAAGGGTGCAGATGGATCCGTCTTTCAATTGACACCTGAGAAGTGCGTCAAAGTTTTTGTAAATGAAGACACACGAAAAAAGGAATTAGCTGCACTGCAATTAGGACAATCTTCACCTATTATTCCTATATTATATGAATATGGTGCAAACTATATAGTGATGGAATTCGTGAAAGGATATAATCTTAAGCATCACCTAAGAAAAGAGAAAAAACTTTCAGAAGAAATCGTGGGAAAAATATTATCGATGCTGGATGAAATGAAAGCTGTGGGTTTTACGAGACTAGATATTGAAGTTCGCCACATTTTTTTCAATGAACTAGGGGAAATAAAAGTAATCGACCTCAAAAGAGCATTTATTACGGACAGGTCTGTCCCTGCCAAATTGTTAACTGGATTAAAAAAACTTGGATTCTTGAAAGAGTTTTTGGATCATGTATCTAGGCTGAGTCCAGCCAAATATGAGGAATGGAAAAACCTGGTGAATGAAAAAGAGAATTAGGTTCAATGGGGGGCATGAATCACTGCCCTTTTATTCTTTAATGTAAAAAATGGAAAATTAAGACAACTAGAAATAATTATTTTATTATGCGAAGAAAAAAACTTTTTGTTAAATCGTCAGTTGTATGTAGTACTGTAAACAGAGAAGTAAGTGATGAGATTTAGTTCTAGGTTTTACAGTGCCCATTGAAGATCGGTCACAAAAAAAGGCAATGAATTCAAAGAATCATCGCCCTTTCCACTCCCAAAACATCGAAAACTACCGCTTTAATCTTCTTAATACCTTATCTTCAAAATCTGCACGATCTATATCCAATCCCATAATTTCATTTCTAAAAGTTTTGAAGCGTCCATTTTCGACTTCCAGGGTGAAATATCCTCTTTCGCTTAATAGATTAATGTCTCCAATGATGTTTTTCCGTAGTACAGGGTCAAATAAATTCACTAATTTAGGGTTACTTGAATGGGGTTTGAACACGCATCCTTGTTCCACACATATTCTTACAATGTTTTGGACCTTAGGATTAGCTATACTCTCTATTTTCTTGCTTGCTTCGATACTAAGCATATAAGATCACTCCTTTTCCCGTCTTAAAACGATATGCAATTGCCGAGACTAATATGCAACCCGTTCTTAACAATATACTAATCTATTCATATATTTAAAGGATATATGCATACCTGTGATCCCTAAAGATAAAGAAATAGTCCTCTGGTTTAGCAATCTTAGGTAACCATAATGGACGGTTTGAGCGCTTGGAACGTGATTACTGGGGGTCAGTCCTCCACTGCTTAAGGTAGTGGGGGACTGACCTTTCTACGTCTTAGGACTGAGTTAAAAATCGAGCTTAGGCGCAATTATGATAAATCTAGAAAAAAGGTAAGATGATATCAAGGTAAACATAGGAGGAAAACAAAATGAAGAAATTCGGTTTACTAGTAGCTGGAGGAATTGCAGCCATCATCCTACTCGCTACAATCGGTCCAATGGTAGCGCTGCTTGTTAGTCTAGTGCTTCTATATTTCATCTATAAACAGTATTTGAAAGCAGAATCTACCGGTTGGAAGATTGGTATAGGGATTATTGGGGTGATCGTCCTCTTGGCATCACTTCATAATATTCCTGCCATTATCGGTGTTGGAGCTTCTTACGTGATATATCTTGTCTATAAAAACTGGAATCGAAACAAGCAAGTGATTATAGAGAAAGAAACTGACCCATTCATCAATTTTGAAAAACAATGGAATGAATTAACAAGATAACTTAAGGATATAGAAAGTTATCTTGTTAAAATGAACAAAGAGCGTGGCCGAATGGCTACGCTCTTTTTACAAAATATAATTAAGTCAAAGCTTACTCTTTGATAAATTCTTTTGTACTTCTTACGGTATCAATCGGACGAACTAATTTCTCAATTTGTTCCCGTTTTGGTTCTAAGAACGGCGGTAATGATAATTTTTCGCCTAGTGTTTCGTAAGGCTCATCTCCCATAAATCCTGGGCCGTCTGTAGCAAACTCAAATAGAATTTGCGGTGCAACTCGTGTATAAAGTGATCCGAAAAAGTAGCGATCGACGAAGCCTGATGTTTGGAATCCGAAGCTTTCCATATGTCCAATCCATTCTTCTAAAACAGAACGATCGTCGACACGGAAGGCTGCATGGTGGACCGTGCCAAAGCCTTGACGTGCTTGAGGAAGAACCGCATTATATTCGACGACTACCTGAGCGCCATTACCTCCCTCACCCACTTCAAACAAATGAAACGCACCTTCTTGTGCAATCTCTTTAAATAGAAGAACTTTTTCCATCATTTCTTTAAAGTAATCAAAATTTGCGATACGAACAAAGATAGGTCCTAGTCCCGTAATTGCATATTCTAATGGAACCGGTCCTTTTTGCCACGGAGTACCGGGTGCCACCCCTTGATTATTTTCATCAGAAATCAATTGGTATTGTTGGTCATCAAAATCAACAAACGACAAGGTCTTTTTTCCGAATTGTTCTTTAATACCTGTATGCTTAACGTCTAAACGATCAAAGCGTTTCAACCAATATTCAATCGCCGCATCAGTTGGAACACGGAAGGAAGTCTTTGAAATTTCATTGGTACCATGAACCCCTTTAGGGATGCCAGGAAAATCGAAAAATGTCATATCTGTTCCAGCGCTGCCAACATCATCGGCAAAAAATAAATGATACGTTTGAATATCGTCTTGGTTAACGGTTTTCTTAACTAAGCGCATCCCTAATATCTCTGTGAAAAATTCGTAGTTTTTTTCAGCACTGCTCGTAATGGCTGTTACGTGGTGCATACCTTTTAATCCATTCATTGTGTATCCTCCAATTGCCTTTATTGAAAACTTATATTAAAAAGGCTTTTTTTATAAGTATTTTCTAATTTATTTTGAAATATTATCTTCAAACTATTTATCTTTAATTCGAGATAAATATATCATGAATTAAAGATGATGTCAAAATTGTGACAGAGCTTAAGGCGAGTAAGAATTCATTGTTAGTTTTTCT
This sequence comes from Bacillus sp. AFS006103, assembly GCA_002559145.1. Classification (GTDB taxonomy): domain Bacteria; phylum Bacillota; class Bacilli; order Bacillales; family Cytobacillaceae; genus Neobacillus. Next base: position 13,426 of record NTXX01000018.1, on the reverse strand, counting down.
TGCAAAAAAGGTAGACATTACATTATGTTTTCTCCCTTTTTCCAATAATAACCTCGATGAACGAATATATTCATTTCTCATTTAATAGGATTAACTATCAACAGGTTCTTATTTAACTTTTTGGAAATAACAATCTTGCCACAAAAAGGAGGGTGACATGATTCAGGTTAGTAACCTTGTTAAGTCTTTCGGTTCAAACATTGTATTAAATGGCATCGATCTTTCGGTTGCAGAAAAAGAGGTAGTGGTCATTATTGGTGCAAGTGGTTCCGGAAAAAGTACGCTTCTCCGCTGTGTTAATTTTCTCGAGATGTTCGATCAGGGGGAAATAAGGTTAATAGGGAAAACGATTATTCCGACGTCTACCAATCTTAACAAGGTTCGTGAAGAGGTCGGGATGGTTTTTCAACAATTCAACCTTTTTCCTCATATGAATGTACTCGAGAATGTAATGGAAGCCCCTTTTTACGTAAAAAAGATGGACAAGGCACTGGCCAAGCGGAAAGCCATTGCTTTACTCGAAAAAGTAGGAATAAGTGACAAAGCCTACGCTTATCCAAAAAATCTTTCAGGTGGTCAAAAACAGCGAGTAGCAATTGCTCGTGCGCTTGCGATGGAACCCAGAATCATGTTGTTTGATGAGCCGACCTCTGCGCTTGATCCAGAACTTGTGGGGGAAGTTCTTCAGGTTATGAAACAACTTGCACAAGAAGGAATGACGATGGTTGTGGTCACACATGAAATGGGCTTTGCTAGGGAAGTAGCAGATCGGGTGGTTTTTATGGGGGATGGAAAGATCCTAGAAGAGGCACCGCCAAACGAATTCTTTGTGAATCCGCAAAATAACAAAGCTAAACAATTTTTAAACAGCATTCTTTAAAAATATGGAGGGTTACTATGAAAAAAGGTTGGCTTGCAGGATTGTTCGTATCACTGTTCCTCGTTTCTATCATGTTGACAGCTTGTGGCAATTCAGAAAAAAGCAATGGAAGTGACAAGAAAGAATTCACCTATGCGATGAGCGGGTTATATAAGCCGTTTAATTATAAAGAGAATGGGAAGCTAGCTGGTTTCGATGTGGAAATTGGAGAAGCGTTGGCGAAGAAAATGGGAATGAAGCCAGTGGCGGTTACAAACCCTTGGGAAACACTTATCCAAGGCTTGCAGGCGAAGAAATTTGATGCCATTTTAGCAAGTATGACAGTGACAGATGAACGCAAAAAATCGGTGAATTTTACCGATACGTATTACCGTTCAGGTGCGCAGATATTTGTTTCAAAAGATAATCAATCGATTAAATCTGTTGCGGACCTAAAAGGGAAGAAAATCGGGGTTGTCAAGGCTAGCACTTACAAGGAACTGGCACTGCAAAACACGGATAAGGAAAATGTGGTTGAATATGATAGTGATATTACGGCCCTTATGGATCTTCCAACAGGAAGGTTAGATGCTGTTATTACGGATCAAATGGTTGGGCTTCCGATAATGAAGGACGGGGCAATAAAGATTAAGGATGTTGGCGAGCCGCTTTCACATGATGACCAGGCGATCGCTGTCAGAAAAGAAGATAAACAATTGCTCGATAAGTTAAATAAGGCCCTAGCTGAAATTATCAAGGACGGAACCTATGACAAAATTAGTGAAAAATGGTTTGGCCGAAGTATTTTAGGAGACTAGGAGTTTTATAAGGGTGTCAGGCACCCTTTTGACTAAATAGTAGAGAGGGTGTTAATCATCGTTCAAATCTTCCTGGACACCTACGAAATATTTATTTCCGCGGCGCTTCTTACCTTGAGGTTAACAATTACGTCACTTATTATTGGATCTCTTATCGGGCTCGTTGTGGCCTTTTTTAGGATTTCTACAAATAAATGGCTTAATAAACTTGCGGCTATATATATTGAATTAATACGTGGTACACCTTTGATTGTGCAAATCGCTATCCTTTATTTTGGAATTGCTTCCGTTGTTACCTTTTCGCAGTTCTGGGCAGGAGCTTTAGCTTTGGCCATCCATAACGGTGCCTATATTGCTGAGATCTTCCGCGGCTCCATTCAATCCATAGATAAAGGGCAAATGGAGGCAGCGCGGTCACTTGGAATGACCTATCCACTTGCCATGAGGCGAATAATATTACCACAGGCGTTCAAATATTCCATTCCGCCGTTAGGCAATCAATTTATTATTGGGTTAAAGGATTCTTCCTTAGTAGCGTATGTGGGGATGGCCGATTTATGGGGTTCTGGTCTAAGTGAAGCGGCCTCGAATTATCGTCAATTAGAAACCTATATGGTGGTTGGAATCTACTACCTAGCTCTCGTTCTTTTATTTTCATATCTACTAAGAAAATTAGAAAGACGGCTTGATATTGATTCAAAAGAAATTTCATGATGAAAACAATAAATCGGTCGGTCAGCGCAGAACAGGGTAGGTTCAACTCCCTGTTCATTTTGTGTTATAGAGATGAATTATCGTCCATAAAGTTTTCACAATTACCTTGATACTAATGATGTTAATCACAAACAAACATTTTTGGAAGTGTTAAGTTATTAATGAGAATAAATATCAAAAGTATTTTGCAACAGTGAAGGAGAATCCTGATATGAGTGAATTTATTAATAACCGTGAACAACTAATTAGTGAAAATACAGAACGCTTAAGCATATTAAAACAACTATTTGTTGATCTTCATAATGGAAGAAACTTGGATGAAGTAAAAGCGCATTTTGACGCGTTTATCGGGAAAATAACAGTCGATGAAATTACGCAGCTGCAGCATGATTTTGTAGAAGAAGGAAGTATAACTGCCGACGAACTCCAGCGAATCTACAAGCAGCATTCAGTTATTTTTCAAGGAACAATTAAAGAAGAAACCCATCAAAACGGAAGACCTGAAGACCAGCCGGGACATCCAGTTCATACTTTTATGCTCGAAAATCAAGAACTAGATAAACTGTTAACATCCAGTCTTCAAGTGCACTTAGCGGAGTTTGTAATGGAAGATTCAACAGAAAATATCTATAAATTAATCGAAGATATCAATCTTTTGCTTGATATTGACAAGCACTATAGCCGGAAAGAAAATTTGATTTTTCCCTATTTAGAAAAATACGGGATTTACGGCCCAACAACAAATATGTGGCGCATCGATGATTTCATCCGAGATGCCATTAAGGATGGCAGACAAAAACTAACCCATTATCACGGCGACAAAAAGGCGGTCGTCGGGGTGCTTAATTATGTCATTCAAGAAGTAGCCGGGATGATCTATAAAGAAGAAAACATTCTCTTCCCAATGGCTTTGAAGAATTTAACTGAAGATGAATGGGTGAAAATTGCCCATGAAAGTGACGAAATAGGTTTTTGTCTCATCGCTCCAGCTGTAGAATGGAAGCCTGAAAGGAAAGCATTAGAAGAAAAGGCCATTTCTGAAGGCTTTATTAAGATGGAAACCGGTATTCTTTCCCTAAAACAGCTTGAACTGCTACTAAACCATTTACCGGTCGATATCACCTTCATTGACCAAGATGATGTAGTTCGCTATTTTTCCCATGGAAAAGATAGGATTTTTGCCCGGACGAAAGCTATCATTGGTCGTACCGTCCAAAACTGTCATCCACCTAGAAGTGTTCATGTGGTAGAAGAATTGCTGGCAGACTTTAAGGCGGGCAAAAAAGAGAGTGAAGATTTCTGGATAAAGTTCAAGGATAAGTACGTATATATTCGCTATTTTGCGGTCCGCGATGAGAACGGGAAGTACATCGGAACTCTAGAATTCACTCAAGATATAAATCCAATCAAAGCGATTGAAGGGGAAAAACGGATTTTAAATGAGATATAACCTATAAAAAACCTGCCATTTTAACGACGAGTGTCTTCGTCGAAAAATGGCAGGTTTTTTTTGATAAGAAAATGCAAAAAAGGTCCTGCGACAAATGTTGTCAATTCTAGAGTCTGCCTACTTTTTATGTCGATAGAAAAGCTGCTTTTATTCACAAAGCCGTAACAGGTTCACCGAAAAAATGGAAGAAAACGGAGATAATAAGAGTATAGGAAGTGGCGATGATCATCTCATTCGAATGCCTAATTTTACGAGGAGGGAAACGATGAAAAAACAAAAATGGATTGCATTGCTATTGGCTGGCGGAAGAGGAACAAGATTAAATCTGCTTACAAAATCGATAGTTAAACCCGCAGTCCCATTTGGCGGGAAATACCGGATCATTGATTTTGTCTTAAGTAACTGTAAGAATTCCGGAATTGAGACTGTGGGAATCTTAACGCAATATAGACCCTATGTATTGCACTCACACCTCGGGTCATGCAGCTATTGGAACTTATATAATCGATATGGGGGCTTAACCATTTTGCCGCCCTTTCAGCGCAATAGCTCCGGGGTAGAATGGTATGAAGGGACTTCACATGCTGTCTTTCAAAATATTGAATTTATCGAACAGCATAAGCCTGAACATGTCCTCATTCTATCAGCTGATCAAATCTATAAAATGGATTATTCTGTAATGCTTGAGCAGCATATTGAAACGAATGCAGACTGTACCATTGCTGTCGTTGAAGTTCCTTGGGAAGATGCCAGTCGCTTTGGTTTAATAAAAATGGATGAGGAAAGCTATAAAATTATCGGTTTTGAGGAAAAGCCGGAACATCCAACCACGAATGTAGCATCAATGGGAATTTATATTTTTAGATGGTCTGTTTTAAAGGACTATTTGCTACAGGACGAGGAAAAGGAATTTACACATCGAGACTTTGGCAAAGATATCATTCCTTCGATGCTAGAGGCAGGATTGGAATTATATGCCTATTACTTCAATAACTATTGGAAGGATGTAGGCACCGTCCGTAGTTATTGGAATGCCAATTTAGATCTTCTGAATAGGGAAAGTAACATCTTCTTAAAGAATCCTGAATGGAGAATCCATACCGTCGAAAGTAATGCGCCCCCGCTATTTTTGGATGAATCTGCAAAGGTCCATCACAGTTTATTGAGTGAAGGCTGTGAAATATACGGTACGATTGAAAGTTCTGTTGTGTTTAACGGGGTGAAGATAGGAAAGGGGGCACGAATTAAGAACGCAGTCATTTTACCAAATACCATCGTTGGAGAAAACGCCTGGATTGAAAATGCCGTCATCGGAAGCCAGACGATCGTTAAGAATGGAGTTATTATCGTCTCAAATGATTCCAATGCCCATTTAATGGTGGTCGGGAATAATGTAACCGTCGACCCGGAACTACATGATTTTACATTGAGAAACATTATATTAACTGTGTCATCCTAATGGAAGCGGTTCAAACCGCATGTATTGTTGGTTCCTTCCCTGAAAAATTTATAAAAAATTCAGAATCATATATTTTCACTTTTTAAAATGGTAAACTAGTAAAAATATCTTTTATACAAGGGGAAGGTCACGATGATTAAAGCAATTTTTTTTGATTTAGATGATACACTGCTTTGGGACCAAAAGAGTGTGAAGGAAGCCTTTTCAGCCACATGTAAAATAGCCGAGAAGCGGTACGCGGTGGATGCGGATCAGCTGGAAGAGGCCGTTCGAGAAGCTGCTAGAAACCTTTACGCTTCCTATGAGTTTTACCCGTTTACGCAAATGATCGGGATTAATCCGTTTGAGGGACTATGGGGTAATTTTTTAGATGAACAGGATGATTTTAAGAAAATGAAAGAAAGGGTTCCTACTTACCGCAAAGATGCTTGGACCGCTGGCTTGAAAGCAATAGGTGTGGATGACGCAGATTTTGGATTGGAACTGGCTGAACGGTTTCCACAAGAGCGCAGGAAGTTGCCATTTGTCTATGAAGAATCGTTTGAAATTCTAGATCGGTTAAAAGGAGATTATCAGCTATTGCTGTTAACCAATGGTTCACCTGATCTTCAAAAAACAAAACTAGACATCACACCGGAACTTGTTCCATATTTTAATCAAATTGTTATTTCAGGCGATTTTGGCAGAGGGAAGCCAGATCCAACCATTTTTGAACATGCTCTTGACCTTATGTCGGTGCAGAAGGATGAGGTCCTAATGGTAGGAGATAATCTGATGACAGATATTCTTGGTGCGAATCGAGCAGGAATCAAAACGGTTTGGATTAATCGTCATGAAAAAGTCAGAAATGAAGTGGTTCCTACTTATGAGATTACCCATTTGGAGGAGCTTTTTCCTTTATTAGAAAAATTAAAAGCGAATTAAGTATAGTAGCCATAAATATAGAATTTTTCTATAATTATGGCTACTTTTGTTTGTGAGAAAGAGTCGAGTGGAATTAATTATATAAAATATGTAACTTAGTTCCTCTTTTCGGCGACTATATGGCTAAGACCAACTAATTTCCTTTTGGAAAAGGGGAGGATAGAATGCGAAACAATAAATGGTTACCTATAATCAGTTCGGCATTGGTGTTTGGCCTTTTAACAGGCTGTGGTGCGGGTGCTGCTCCAAAGGGTACCGCTGAAGGCCCTAAGAACGATTCTCCACCTCAGAACGAGATTGCGGCTAGTATTCCTGCCACAGTTGAAATAAAAGCTGAGAATAATTCAATGATTATCCATTACAAGGTTAAAAATCTTTCAGGCAAAACGAAGAAACTAACATTTACTAGTGGTTTAGAGGCGGATTATATTGTTTACGATTTACAAGGAAAAAAAGTAAAACAATTTTCCGATGAAGTCATGTCAACGCAAGTGATGAAGGAACTAGAGTTAGAAAGTAATCAAGAAATCGTAAAAGAATTTACGATTTCAGATCTTCCCAATGGCCGCTATAAAATTGAGGTATTCCTTACAGCAAAAGAAGAAGAAGCTAAAGTAGTGACCAACTTGATTATTAAAAATGCTTATAGCAAAGGAACCGGTGTGCTCGTTGGCCAAATGGATCCTCATACAATTGAAATCGATATGGAAGGAAAGAAGGTAGCCTTCCAGCTAACGGAGGATGCGATTAAGCAATTACCATTATTGAAGGAAGGCGAACAAGTTTCATTTTTATATAAGGAAAATGATGATGGACAAAAGATGATCCAAAAGTTTGTATTTGAAAAGTAATCAATAAAATCAAAAGGCCTTTGTTGAAACTGACAAAGGCCTTTTAGGTGATTTGATTTTGATGAAAATCCCACGAGATGATGGTCTCAGTCGGTCGATGGCTACTCGCATTCTGTGGAATTTATTTTTCTAAAAAAGTATTTTGAATAAAAATGAAGAACATTTAATTTCACGACGTTCTGCAAAAAAACTATGTAAGATGGGATGAAAATACCCATTTTTCCTTTTGGAATTATCTAACTAATCGCAAAAATAGGTTGAATTTATTTCTATAGGATAGTATTATTGTTATCAGAATATATCAAAAATAATTTGAATATTTTAATAATAAAAAGTAAATCAAGATAGGAGTGAGTAACTCACATGCAAAATAAATTACCATTTTCAAGGTATTTCGTTATAGGAGTAATGCTGTTCGCTCTATTTTTCGGGGCAGGGAATTTAATTTTTCCGGCAGCACTTGGCCAAAATGCAGGATCCAACGTGTGGATGGCAGTAACCGGCTTTTTAATTACAGGAATAGGGTTGCCATTCCTAGGGATCCTGGCGATGGGGTTATCGGGCAGCAAAAACTTAGAGGAGCTGGCTGGCAGGGTACACCCGCTCTATGGGATTATCTTTACATCGCTTCTATATTTAACAATTGGACCATTTTTTGCGGCACCAAGGACAGGCGCAGTAGCCTATGATATCGGTATCGCACCGTTTGTTAGTGAAGGTTATGGTCAAATTGGTTTAATTGTTTTCACCGCTTTGTTTTTTATTGTGACATTGTGGTTTTCATTAAACCCGGCCAAACTTGTCGATCGCGTCGGGAAAATTCTTTCTCCAGCAATCATAGTGCTTATTTTTATATTATTAGTGATGGTAATTGTCAAACCACTTGGTTCGATTGAAGCGCCGCAAGAGGCTTATGCTAATGGGGCGTTCATGAAAGGCTTTATGGAAGGCTATAACACGATGGATGCACTTGCGTCGCTTGTATTTGGAATTATCGTTATCAATTCGATTCGTGCGATGGGGATAACTTCTACACGCGGGATCCTAATGGCATCTGCTAAATCTGGGCTGATTGCAACAATTTTTCTTGGTATCATCTATGTTGGTGTTGCGTACTTAGGGGCGACGAGCACTGGCGTGTTCGGACTTTTTGATACGGGAGGTCCCGTCCTTGGGAAGGCATCTTTCTATTATTTTGGAACGTTTGGCACGGTTATGTTGTCGGTTATTATCCTTCTTGCTTGTCTTACAACGAGTATCGGACTGATGACAGCATGCGGTGAATACTTCCATACACTGGTTCCTAGAGTTAGTTACAAAATGTGGGTGCTATTATTTTCTCTTGTCTCGTTTGTAATCGCAAACTTTGGTTTATCAAATATCATTAATTATTCCATTCCAGTTTTAATGTTTCTTTATCCCTTGGCAGTTGCTTTAATGTTGTTGACATTTTTGTCGAAGTTGTTTAACCATTCACGATTAGTATATGTCGCTGCTATTTCTGTCACTTTTTTGATCAGTATTATCGATGGATTTAAAACCTTCTGCGACCTGCTTGGAATGAATTATTTCGGTTGGTTGGCACATATTGTTTCATTTTATGAACGAGTATTGCCTTTTTATAAAAATGGACTCGGCTGGCTGCTGCCGGTTTTGATAACAATCTTAATTACGGGAATATTTGCAAGTGTGCATAATTTCTCGGCACTACGAGTAAAGGACAAAACAGAAAGTGCCTTATAAGATTTCGTTCATAAGACCTATTTGCAATTGTATGGATTATCTGTTATAGTAAAGAAGAATTATTTTTGTTAGTTGGTAGGATAATAAGTGCTAAACTTTCTGTCTTGAAGAACTGAGCAAGGATAGTAACACAATGTGTGCACAGCACACGAGGAGGAAACAACAAATGGAACAAGGTAAAGTGAAATGGTTTAATGCAGAAAAAGGATTCGGATTCATCGAACGCGAAGCAGGAGACGATGTATTCGTACACTTCTCAGCTATCCAAAGCGAAGGTTTCAAATCTTTAGACGAAGGTCAAGCTGTAACTTTTGAAGTAGAACAAGGTCAACGTGGACCCCAAGCTACTAACGTTCGTAAAGCATAATAAGAACCAAAATATAAAAGACTCTCTTTTGAGAGTCTTTTTTTGTACATAATAATAAAATAAAAAACCCTACTCTGCAGTTGAGTAGGGCCTGTTGTGAAAATGTAAAGTAAATGGTAAACAAAGTATAGCATACATTCATTCTATTCCCTAATTTTTTAAAATTGTTTGTATTCATGATACAGAGGTGTAAGCTTTGGAATTAAGACAATTACAATTATTCCTTGAAGTGGCCAAGCATAAGAGTATGACAAAAGCAGCAGAGAGTATGCATCTTTCACAACCTGCGTTAAGCAAATCAATCAGGGCCTTAGAGGACGAGCTTGGCATGATGTTGATTATTCGTACCAATAAGACAAGTGACCTGACTGATGCAGGAAGGATTGTCCTTGAATATTCTCAGAAGATGGCATCAGTACTAACTGAAATGAAAACTACATTAAATGATATCACGAACCTGTCAAGAGGGCAGATTGATATTGGACTTCCCCCTATTATTGGGAGTTTATTTTTTCCAAGAGTCATCGCTAAATTTCATCATGCCTTTCCCAATATCGAACTGAATATTACCGAGTATGGCGGTGCAAGAGTGGTAAGGAGTGTCGAGGAAGGGGAGTTTGAGCTTGGCGTCGCGGTACTGCCAATTGATGAACAGCAATTTGATGTGTATCCCATCGTGGAAGAAGAAATGAAACTGTTAGTCTACAAAGATCATCACTTAGCAACCCGTAAAGTGGTCGATATTAAGGAGCTAAAAGAAGAGGAATTTATCTTTTATCATGAGGAATTTGCCTTGAATCAAATCATGAGAAATCAGTTTATTGCCGCGGGTTTTGAGCCGAAAATTTTGTTTCAGAGCTCCCAGTGGGACCTCATGACGGAAATGGTGGCTGCGAATCTTGGAATCACGATTCTGCCTCGATCGATTAGTAACCGGGCGTTTAACCCAGATTTAAGGATCATCGACCTGAAGGAAGATATTCTCTGGAGATTGGCTGTCATCACGAAGCAGGGTCGCTATATCTCCAACGCAGGGCGAACGTTTATTGATTTTATTTTGAAAGAACCATTATAACTTTCAGTTATGGAAATCATTCAGAATATGTATTTTACGAATGACGAAAATCAGCGTACGATTACTCTATAGTTAATTTCGGAATGAAAAGGAGTTTTCAGCTCCTTTTTTTGCATTATGGAGGGGATTGTTACGATGAAACTTGGAGTCATTATCATACAAGTATTATTTTTACATGTTTTTTTGTTTCTGGGAGCGGCACTAAAAGAGGTAATTCCACTTCCCATCCCTGCTTCGATGTTTGGATTGTTCCTTCTTTTTATCGCACTTTATTTCAAAATTATCAAATTGGAATGGGTGGAAAGAGGCGCAAATTGGTTGTTAGCGGAGCTGCTTTTGTTCTTTGTTCCTTCGGCTGTAGGAATTGTAAATTATGATGAAATTCTCAGTGTCCAGGGAGCAGAAATCGTTGGCTTGATTGGAATTAGTACCATTGTTGTCATGGGAATTACGGCACTGATTGCCGAAAAAGTAACTGGCTGGAAAAGGAGTGAGCAACATTGATGATGATTATATTTACGATATTAACGTTTCTCATCTACCTTTTCTCAAAAAAAACGTATGCAAAATGGAGCCTTTTCTTTTTTCATCCCTTGTTGCTAGCACCGATCCTGTTAATTTTTCTAATTTCAGTTACACATGTTTCGGCCGATCAATACCTTGTTGACTCAAAATGGCTTACCCACTTGCTTGGACCGGCTACAGTCGCTTTTGCTGTACCGATTTATAAAAACTTAAAGCTAATTAAAAAATATGTAGGCACGATTATCATTAGTATTACTTCAGGAACGCTAGTAGCCATTTTTTCAACATTTGGATTATCGAAATTGCTCCACTTAAATGCAGATTTTATTAATTCAATCCTCCCACGCTCGATTACAACACCCATCGCAATCGAGGTTTCAAAAGAAATTGGCGGCTTGCCGACTCTGACAACCGTATTTGTTATTATAACAGGGATTATTGGCGGGGTTGTGGGTCCATCGGTTATTAAAGGACTTTCGATTAAAACCCCAATTGCCAAAGGCCTGGCTTTAGGCATGGGAGCACATGGTGTTGGAACAAACAAAGCAATCGAATACGGGAGACAGGAAGCCACATTCTCCTCCCTGGCCATGATCTTCGCCGCGTTGATAACCTTAATCTGGGGTGCCTTTCTGATCCCAACCCTAATGAATTTCAATATTCATCATATTTTTTAGGACTATTGGGTGTCAGGCACCATGTGAATTTTTGATGTGACCCCCAAAAGTTAGAGTTTTTTTTTAAGCAGCTAATTGGTGGGTATGAATACGGTATTGAACCGGACTCATGCCTTCCAATTTTCGCTTTATACGTTTGTTATTATAATAATGAATATATTCTTCAATTCTCTTTTTTAGTTCCTCAAATGAGCATAGTGCTTCCCCGTAATACATTTCTTGTTTTAGTAATCCGAAAAAGTTCTCCATGGGGGAATTATCTAAACAGTTCCCTTTACGCGACATACTCTGGAACACCTTGTTATCCTTGAGTGTTTTTATCCATTTATTATGTTGATAATGCCACCCTTGATCAGAATGTATAGTAGTTCTAAACTTTGAATCTTTTACAATTTTTAGTGCTACCTCGAGGAGGGTGAGAGCTAATTCTAAGGTTGGACGCAAACCTATCCCAAATGAAAGAATTTCCCCATTGAACATATCCATAATTGGATTTAAATACAGCTTTACACCGTTTGAACACTTAAATTCTGTAATATCTGTGGTTAGTTTTTGATGACACGTATTTGTGTGAAAACGACGATTAATACGGTTCTTGGAAACCTTTCCTATAGTCCCTTTATAAGAACTGTACTTGCGTGATTTTCTTCTGAACTTATCTCCTTTAAGTCCGAGTTTGTTCATGATGCGTTGAACCTTCTTATGATTCACTTCAAACCCACGGTTTCTCAATTCTAATTGAATACGGCGATAACCATAATTTCCGTTATGTTCTTCAAAAATGGAGTGAATAAGTTCCTCTAACCTCTGGTCTGGATTCTCCTTCTTCATCATTTTTATATGATAATGGTAGGAGGATTCTGGAACGCCGACTCTTTGTAAAACATCTTTTAGTTTGAAGGTTCCTTTGAGTTCGAATGATAGCGCTGCTTGTGCTTTTCGAGATAGCCCTCCGGGTCCATCTGAAAAGCTCGCAACTTTTTTAAGTATTCTATCTCTAAACGAAGAAGTTCATTTTCTCTTTCCAATTTTTGTTCGTACGTCATTTCCTTTTCTTCTAGAGGTTTTTTACTTTTTTTATTCTTTGCTTTATCAGACATGGGGGGCCGTCATTTCCGTTTATCCAGGGCTTCAGCACCACCTTCCAGATAAGCTTTCTTCCACGGACCTATCGTAGAATGGTTGGTTATCCCAAAATGAAGGGCTGTATCCATTTCTGAAGAACCTGTTCTCTCCATGTATCTTAATATATCTAGCTTGAATTGAGTAGAATAAGTTTCCTTATGTTTCTTCCTCATTAACCCTTCAGTTCCAAATTTCTCGTAAATTTTAACCCATCTCTTAATTGGCGTGCTTTCTTTCATACCATACTTCTCAGCTAAAAGCTTATATCCCAATTTACCTGTTTGATACTCTCTTACTAACATTAACTTAAATTTTTCACTATATTTAGCCATAAAGAAACACCCCAAAGGTTAGATTTCAACTCTAACTTTTGGGGTGCAGTACAATTTTTCACATGGTGCCTGACACCCTTTTAATATTCACAGGACTGTAACATGTGTAGCGAAATAATGGAAATACCATGGAAATAATAAGAGTGTAAGGAAATGCAAGAAACAAGCGCATTCCCATTGTAGTGTTCCACGAACAAGGAGGTGGACTTTTCTGCACCCGGACTAGATGGATAAATTCAGGAATCGAAACAAATGGGATAATAACAAGTAAGCTCGGGAGCCGCTTGTTATGCATTTACATCTTTACGGATCGGAGGGGATGTTCATTCGTCCAAGAATAAAGCAGAAATGAGGGATGTGGGTGGAATTATAAAATGGCTAAAAAAGTGGAGGGTTCCCGAAATACTTCTTCACTTTCTAGTAGCTGCCATAAAAAAAGGGCCAACTTGAACTTACCTAGCTATATGAGACACATATAAAACACCATTTTAGGCTGCCATCATTCCA
>NTXX01000017.1 GCA_002559145.1 Bacillus sp. AFS006103 | reverse complement strand
CAATTCGGGTGCAGTTCAATCTTTAAAAAGATCCACTGGTGGTTTTTTCATTCCCCGTTACTGGAACCGTGTCAGCTAATAATTGAATATTTTTCGTTACTTTTGTACTATAAGTAAAATCACCATAGCAGTAAGGGTAGCGGAAATTATCCTTATTGCCGCCACAAGTATAAATAGTAGGCTTTTCTTTTACTTGCTGGAGTGAAAACTCCTTTGCAAGTGCCTCACTATGTTTGCCGCCGTGCTTGGCAATATAGTTAATGTAACCAATTCCCATGTTGTAAGACTGGATAATTGTCTCGAAATCTACCTTTTTCTGATTCCCATAGGTGAGTACTCGCTGAAAATGTTTTACTCCAACTTGAATACTTTTTTGTGGATCTGTTATCGTATTTCTTGCCAAACCTACCGATTCTGAGGCCTGCATCGGATCCCCGCCCCGGCCTCGGCTCTCCTGCTGCATTAAGGCAATTAGAACGGTCGTATGACTTTCGAGATTATATTTTGCTAATTCATCATGTATTAAGGGACGATATTTTTTTACATCAGCAAAGGGATCAGTTTTCACTAAATCTGGGGAAGACTGGTGTTGGAAGTAATTTTGGAACATGGCTAATGCGCAAAAAAGGACAAACAGCATGAAAAAAAGTTTGAATTTCTTCCTTTTTCGTTTTTTCAAAATAGAATCCCTCCCCTCCATTAACATTATAAGGGAAGTTGCAAAAAATGTCTGCGATGGGCTTAATGAAAAAATTCTAAGAGAAAAGTAGATTTAATCTTCAAAAGTTTGAAGAAAAAACACTTCACTTGCCAATACTGATGAGGGAATCATTGCGGTAAAGCGGAAAAGTTTGGTATCATCATTAGTATTGATATGACAAGATAAATGGGATTGGGGGTTAGGATATGTCACGAATTTCAAATCAACAGGTTAAGCATGTAGCCAATCTGGCACGATTGGCAATTACCGAAGAAGAAACAGAAAGATTTACCAAGCAACTGGATGCAATTATTACCTTTGCTGAGCAGTTAAATGAATTGGACACGGAAAATGTAGAGCCTACATACCATGTGCTGGATATGAAAAATGTTTTACGCGAAGATAAGGCCAAACAAGGATTATCGCTAGATGATGTACTAAAAAATGCACCTGAGCATCAGGATGGCCAGATTAAAGTACCATCGATTATGGGGAAGGAGGATTAACGGTGAGTTTATTTGACTATAAAGTTTCAGACTTACATGAATTGCTACATAAAAAGGAACTGAAAGTATCTGATCTTGTTGATGAATCATACAAGCGAATTGGACAAGTCGAGGACAAAGTTCAGGCATTTTTGACATTAGATGAAGAGCGAGCTCGTCAATCAGCGAAAGCGTTAGATGAGAAATTCAACACTGATTCCGCAAAAGGATTGCTATTTGGGATGCCAATTGGTCTAAAAGATAACTTGGTGACAAAAGGACTGCGGACAACTTGTGCGAGTAAAATTCTTGAAAATTTTGATCCTATTTATGATGCCACTGTCGTTCAGAAACTTCAGCAGGCAGAAACCATAACCATTGGAAAATTAAATATGGATGAATTTGCAATGGGATCATCCAACGAAAATTCTCATTTCCAAACAACAAGGAATCCATGGAATCTTGAGACAGTTCCTGGTGGTTCCTCAGGCGGCTCCGCAGCATCTGTTGCCGCAGGTGAAGTCCTATTTTCGCTAGGTTCTGATACGGGAGGTTCGATCCGTCAGCCGGCTTCTTTTTGTGGTGTTGTAGGATTAAAGCCAACCTATGGCCGCGTTTCTCGCTTTGGTCTCGTTGCCTTTGCGTCATCACTTGATCAAATTGGACCGATTACAAGAACGGTTGAGGATAATGCCTATCTGCTTCAAGCGATTTCCGGTCTTGACACAATGGACTCAACCTCAGCAAATGTAGACGTTCCAAACTTTGCTAGTGCCTTAACAGGCGATGTAAAGGGACTCAAAATTGCTGTCCCAAAAGAGTATCTTGGTGAAGGTGTTAGCGATTCCGTCCGCCAGTCTGTTTTAGATGCCTTAAAGGTACTCGAAGGTCTCGGCGCCGTTTGGGAAGAAGTTTCCTTACCACACTCGAAATATGCGCTGGCTGCCTACTATTTGCTTTCTTCATCAGAAGCATCAGCAAACCTAGCTCGTTTCGATGGAGTCCGTTACGGTTACCGTTCAAAGGATGCTGAAACATTAATCGATTTATATAAAAAGTCACGAGCAGAAGGCTTCGGTGATGAAGTAAAGCGTCGGATTATGCTTGGAACGTTTGCTCTAAGCTCTGGTTACTATGATGCTTATTATAAAAAGGCACAACAGGTTCGGACATTAATCAAACAAGACTATGAAAATGTTTTTGCTAAATTTGATGTAATTGTTGGACCAACAACACCAACACCAGCTTTTAAAATTGGTGAGAACATCGAAGATCCGTTAACGATGTACATCAATGATATCTTAACCATTCCATTGAACCTTGCGGGCTTACCGGGAATTTCCGTTCCGTGTGGCTTTGATGGCGGCTTGCCGTTAGGATTACAAATCATCGGCAAGTATTTTGATGAAGCAACCATTTATCGGACAGCCCATGCATTTGAGCAAGCAACAGACTATCATAAACAGAAACCTGGATTATAGGGGGTGAAGACCGTGGAATTTGAAACAGTGATTGGACTTGAGGTCCATGTTGAGTTAAAAACAGAATCAAAAATTTTCTCGGCGAGCCCAAATCATTTTGGTGCGGAACCGAATACGAATACAAGCGTGGTTGACCTTGGTTATCCGGGAGTTTTACCTGTCCTAAATAAAAAGGCGGTTGAATTCGGGATAAAGGCTGCCATGGCGATTAATTGCGAGGTTGCCACCCATACCAAGTTTGACCGCAAGAACTACTTTTACCCGGACAATCCCAAGGCCTATCAGATTTCTCAGTTTGATAAGCCGATTGGTGAGCATGGCTATATTGATATTGAGGTAAATGGTTACACGAAGCGGATTGGGATTACGAGAATTCATTTGGAAGAGGATGCAGGAAAGCTGAACCATGGCAAAGGGTATTCACTATGTGATTACAACCGTCAAGGCACTCCGCTTGTTGAAATTGTATCCGAACCAGATATTCGCACACCTGATGAGGCCTATGCTTATCTTGAAAAATTAAAATCAATTATCCAATATACAGGCGTTTCCGATTGTAAAATGGAAGAAGGCTCACTCCGTTGTGATGCGAATATTTCAATTCGTCCTGTGGGACAAGAAGAATTCGGTACAAAGACAGAATTGAAAAACTTGAACTCTTTCAATTTTGTTCGTAAAGGTCTTGAATATGAAGAGAAGCGTCAACGTGAGGTAGTAGCTGCGGGCGGAACGATTGATCAAGAAACGCGCCGCTTTGATGAAGCCACTGGTGCGACACTATTGATGAGGGTCAAAGAAGGTTCTGATGACTACCGTTACTTCCCGGAGCCGGATTTAATGGATTTGTACATTGACGAGGACTGGAAAGCCCGCATTCTTGCAGAAATCCCGGAACTGCCGGACCAGCGTCAAAAGCGTTATATTGACGAACTTGGACTACCTGTTTACGATGCAAAAGTATTGACTGTTACAAAAGAAATGGCTGATTTCTTTGAAGCTACAGTTAATGGCGGAGCCGATGCGAAGTTAGCCTCGAACTGGATCATGGGGGATGTTTCCGCCTACTTAAATGCGGAGCAAAAGGAACTTCACCAAGTTGCCTTAACACCAGAAGGTCTAGCAAGTATGATTAAGCTCATTGAAAACGGAACAATTTCTTCAAAAATCGCTAAAACTGTTTTTAAAGAGTTGATCGAAAACGGCGGCGATGCTGAGCAAATTGTCAAAGACAAAGGGCTTGTACAGATATCCGATGAAGGAACCCTTCTTAAAATTATTTCAGAGGTATTGGATGCCAATCCGCAATCGATTGACGATTTTAAGAATGGGAAAAATAAAGCGGTTGGTTTCTTAGTAGGGCAATTAATGAAAGCGACTAAGGGACAGGCTAATCCACAAATGGTTAATCAGTTGTTACAGCAAGAACTACAAAAACGTTAAATAGAAGCTGGCAGAATGTTAGTCTAAAATGTTCCGTTCTCCGGTGCTTTCTTATTAAAAGACACAAGAATTGACGTATGAATTGGCATACGTCTTTTTCTTGTCGCTGATAACCGCATCTAGAATTTCAGAGGATAGCGGTTGGGGGATTTGACTAGGTTAAGCGCCCGCATTGATAAATAGACGGAAAAATTCCGCTTAATTCGTAATTATTAATAACAAAGGCCCAAATAGACGGAGAGATTCCGCCTATTGATTCGAAAAATTAGGAAATAGGAGATTTTGCTTTGCATAACCGGAAAACCTCCGCTTATTAACTCCGAAACGAGCTCCATTCGTCATTTAAGCGGAAAATCTCCGCTTACTTTACTTTTCAATTGACCAATAACGATGCAAATAAATACAACTGTCATTTCAGCACGTATTTTAGAAAAATTACCTCAAAATGGAACCCCTTAAATGAAGTCTGAAAGCTTCTTATTTTGTCGAGCGGATTTCGACATTCTTTTCTCGATTTCCCGGGAAAAAACTCATATGCTAAAAGGGTTTATCCTGTACCTAATCAAACGTTTGGTTAGTAAGGAATGTTCGGGGATGGTGTCGAAGCTTGAGAATTTCCCTAAGGAAATCCTAGTATCGACAGGTTTTTTATTTTTTACGTGGAAAATGATAACGGGGTCGACAAAGAGTTTTCACAATAAAGGGCTGAAAGCCTTTTGTTATATGGCTTCATGGCAAACTAATCAAACGTTTGGTTAGTTTTATTAAAGAGTGTTAATTCAACAATATTTTTAGCGCTTTTTGCATTAAAAGCTTAATTCATATGGGTAATCAGCCAATTTAATTAAACGTTTGATTAACTTGCAGTGTGTCGAGGGATGTGGAAATTAAAAGAAATAGGGCAGCTAGGAGGCTTTGGTGCCCTATTTACCGACAAACTTTTCACCTGAAAACATAGAAAAACCCTTTATTTAAAAGGGTTGAAGCTAAAACTAATCAAACGTTTGGTTAGTTTTATTTTTAGCTTAAAATAGTCGAGTCGTGTAAGAATTAGCCTTTGTCCTAAAAGGCTATCATCGCACCGCGCTCATCAAAAATAGCCGTAGGGTTCCAAGCAACTTCCCAAAGGTTATTTTCAGGGTCAGCAAAATAGGCTATGCGTCCACCCCAGAAGACATCACTTGGCTCTCGCAGTATTTTTGCCCCTGCACTTCGAATCTTTTCTATCGTTGTATCAACTTGGTCTTGGTGGTCTACGTTAATGGAAAAGGTCACACCATGAAAGCTCTCAGGTGAGTGTGTAAATTCAATGCCGGCATCCTTTGCTAATTCGGCAATTGGGTATAACGATAGCAGGACACCTGCTGTTTTAAAGACGGCAAGTTGATCTGAGCTTATTTCCGTTTCCTCCCATCCCAACGTTTGATAAAACTTTCTAAGAGCAGGCAAATCGTGGGCACCGATCGTAAGTAAGTTGACTCTTTGTGGAACCATAGTAAATCCCTCCATAAAAATGAGTATGTATCTAATGTTCTCCGAATGATTCATAATATCCTTTAAAACCTCGTCGTAGTTGATAGTTTAAACCAACGAATAAATGGTAAGATTTTAGAAAGATGTATATTAATAGAAGCGAGGTTCGTATATGACTATTTACATTGCGCTGCTGAGAGGAATTAACGTTGGCAAACATAACCGGATTAAAATGGCAGACTTAAAAAGTCTATTAGAAACTATAGGTTTAAAGAAAGTGAAAACCTATATTCAAAGTGGCAATGTGTTGTTCGAATCAAAAGACGAGGCCCTTCAACTTAGCAAACGATTAGAGGATGAAATAAGCAAGACCTTTGGTTTGCCTGTCCCTGTGATTTTAAGAACTGCAGAGGAATACGAGCAAATGATCTGTGACTGCCCTTATCGGGTGGAATCACTGAAGGAAGGCGAGAGTATCCAATTAGCCTTTTTGGCTGACGAACCTTCTCTTGAGAAAGTGGACCTTCTACGTAACTACAAGAGTGACCCGGACGAATGCGTTATTAGGGGAAAAGTAGTTTATCTTTTTTTACGGCAAAGTATCCTCGATTCAAAGCTAGCAACACAGCTTCCAAAGCTAGGTGTTCCGGTAACTGTACGCAACTGGAAGACCGTCATCAAACTATCAACCATGATTGATACGTTATAAAGATAAACAACGCTCGGATCATCGGGATCCGAGCGTTAATCATGTTATTCATTTTTTAAAAGGCGAACACTTTCATTGAATTCCTTTTCGATCACATCATTTTTCTTATACGTAATTAAGCTGATAACCACCGCTACAATTAGATTGAAGACAAAGCCCGGAACAATTTCATAAAGCCTGTCGCCAAGTCCAACGTTTTTCCAAACGATAACTGTAACAGCACCAACAATCATCCCGAAGAGGGCGCCCCAATTTGTGATCTTTTTCCAGAATAAACTGAGCAAGATAATTGGTCCGAAAGAAGCCCCAAAGCCTGCCCAAGCATAGGCAACAAGGTCTAATATGGTGCTATTTTGCTTGAAAGCTAGAGCAGCGGCAATAACAGAAACGAGAAGAACGGCCATTCTTCCTAAGAAGACCAGTTGTTTGTCCTTGGCGTTTTTGTTCATCACCATTTTGTATAAATCCTCGACAAGTGCACTGGAAGTTACGATTAATTGGGAAGAAATCGTACTCATTATCGCTGCAAGTATGGCAGCTAAAGCAAATCCAGCGAAGAGTGGATGGAATAAAATCTGGCTTAATTCAATAAAGACTGCTTCCGGATTTTTTAATACATGATCCGGATTATTATGGAAAAATGCAATACCAATAAATCCTGTAAAGATTGTACCTATAAGCGAGATAATCATCCAGCCCATCCCAATACGGCGGGCGCTTTTTGTTTCCTGAATCGTTTTGATTGCCATGAATCTTACAATAATATGCGGCTGGCCAAAATAGCCAAGTCCCCATGCCATGGCCGAAACGATTCCTAAGAAGGTTGTCCCTTTTAATAAGTCCATTTTAGTAGGATCAATCGCTCGAATCGTTTCAAACGTTTCAGCAGGACCACCTGTGTGAAAGATTCCGATGGCGGGAACAAGTGCTAAGGCAATCAACATCATTAACCCTTGAATAAAGTCTGTATAACTTACCGCCAGGAATCCACCAAATAAGGTGTAGGCAACCGTAACGCCGCCAACAATTAAAAGTCCGGTATGGTAGCTTGTGCCAAACGAGCTCTCAAAAAAGACTGCTCCAGAAACCATCCCTGAAGAAACATAGAAAGTAAAAAAGATAAGAATAACAATACCTGAAACAATACGGAGTAGCTTTGTGTTGTCCTTAAAACGGTTCTCAAGAAAGCTAGGAATCGTGATGGAATCATTGGCAACTTGAGTATATGAACGTAAGCGAGGTGCAACTAATAACCAGTTAAGGTAAGCACCAATCGTTAAACCGACCGCGATCCACGCATCGGCTAAACCAGTTACATAAATTCCCCCAGGTAAGCCCATTAACAGCCAGCCACTCATATCAGCGGCCCCGGCACTTAAAGCAGTTACTGCAGGTCCTAAAGACCTTCCTCCAAGCATGTAATCCGTAAGATTGCTAGTCTTTCGATAGGAATACCAACCGATAAAAAGCATCGCGGCAATATAGATTCCTATGGAAAGTAGTTGTAGTGATTCGTTAGACATATATTTCCTCCCCTTGATGTTATTTTAGAAAATAATTTAGATAATATTTTCTATATATAAAATATTCTATCAACTTTAAATTACTATTACTAGTGTAAAAATATATTATTGAAGTTATAGAAAAAAAGCTTGTAGAATAATATTGGTAAATCTTATAAGCAGTTCTATTGTTACGTGTTGTTGAAAAGTCTATGATTGGAGAAAATGGAGGGGATGTATATGGAAATGGATTTAAACCAATGGTTTCAAAAAGGTTTGACTGTGGATGAGTACATAAACGCAATGACCACCAATAAAGAGGAAATGCTTACAATCTATAAGCAATTTACCTTAACGGACGAAGACAAAAATAAGCTCGAGGCGTTACGGCCGCAAAAATTACGAGTGATTGTCCTATCAGAGGATTGGTGTGGGGATGCGATGCTCAATAACCCCATTTTGCTGAGAATAGCCGAAGCTGCCGGAATGGAAGTCCGTTTCGTGCTCCGCGATTCAAACCTGGAGTTGATGGACCAATATTTAACCAACGGCACATCGAGAGCCATTCCGATTTTTATTTTTATCAACGAAGAAGGAAATGAAGTCGGTGTTTGGGGACCAAGAGCACCGGAAATGCAGGCGTTTGTAATGGAAAAGCGTGCAGCCTTGCCGGATAAAGACGCCGAGGATTTCCAGGCAAAACAAACGGAATTGTTTAAGACTCTAAGAGCAACCTATCAAACAGATACAACGATTTGGCAAACCGTTGCCACTAGTATCTTGGCAACACTTATAAAATAAAGAAGTGGATCCCAAGGTAGTTGCCAAGGGATCCTTTTTTCTAACATTTAAAAACTGCTGTTCTTTGGAGGGATGCGGTCGTTAATCAATTTTTTATCGTTGATTTTTGGTTCAATACCGAGAATAAAGTTACGAATATTTGAGCGGTGCAAATAAATTAGGAATAACGAGAATAATGTAAAGATAAGTTCAAATTCTAATTTGGAAGACATCAAAGAATAGACGAGCATACTAATTCCAACGGTAATGGAGCCAATAAAGATATACTTTGTTAAAAAGATGACTAAAAAGAAAGCAACATACGCAATAACTAATAGATAAATATTAGCGATTAATAAGGCCCCTGCGGTGGTGGCAATCGCTTTTCCACCCTTAAAGCCTGCAAAAATCGGAAAGCAATGCCCAACAACAGCCGCTAACCCAAAGTAAAGGGGTTCTGCATCAAGATGAAAGTAGATGGGCAGGTAGGCTGCCAAGGAGCCTTTGGCAAGGTCTATGATCAATACGAAAATAGCTGATTTCTTACCGAGAACTCTCAAAGTATTGGTCGCACCAGGATTTTTACTTCCATGGTCCCTGATATCCACCCCAAAAACCAACTTGCCCACGATTAGTGCTGTGGGAACGCTTCCAATTATGTAGGAAGCTAGAATCAACAGCCAGAACATAAGCACCATCCCCCTATCTATTCTTTTAGTAAATTCGTATTATTTATAGATAATATCACACTTTAGTGGTAGTATTTTGTTGAATTCTCCCGATATAATTACTAAATGACATACACAAAGCACATGATGAAGACATTACCTCTTGAAAAGGATGATCCATTTGAGTCAGAAGCTTAAAGTTCAAAAACCAAAAATCCCAGCCCAGTTAACTCCCTTTGATTATAATGAAAGAGAAGATTCATATATTAACATGGCGCTTATTAGCGACTGTTCAATTTCACAAGAGGAAGTTGAAAAGGTAAGATTCGAAGAAGTTGTGTTTAGAAATGTTACCTTTCTAGATGGATCATTTCGCTTTGTTCAATTAACCGATGTTATTTTTGAACGGTGCGACTTATCCAATGTGGATTTTACTGATGGAATCATCCACCGTGTCGAGTTTCGGGATTGCAAACTATTAGGATTAAATCTTGCTGATGCTGCGCTAAGAAATGTCTTATTTGAAAATTGTAATCTAAATATGGGCTCGTTTGGATATGCCGATTTGAAGGAAATGAGGTTTGAAAATTGTTCCCTTCGCAGTGCAGATTTTTACGAAACAAAGCTTAACAAATTAGGGTTTAAAGAGTGTGATCTCGAGGATGCGAATTTTACTGGAACCACACTTAAGGGAGTAGACCTCAGCACCTGTAAATTTAACCACCTAAACCTATCACTAGATAGTGTAGCCGGGTGCATAGTTTCTGCAGATCAGGCGATTGGATTTGCGAGGCTGTTAGGATTGGAAATTAAAGAGTAAACTTTGTAAAACCGTGCGGCTGCTACCCGCACGGTTTTTACGTTCAACCACCACTAATATCACCATGGTATGATAAATAGAATGGGGAAAAATATTTTTTAAAATAATGTAGGGGTTTTTCAATTACCTTTCGTCTATTAAGATGAGTAACAAAAAAGGAAAGGGGGAGAGAACCATTAATGAAGAAGCATTAATAGAAAAGGTGTTGGATGGCAATGATCGTGCCTTCCGCCTTTTGGTTGAGAAGTACCGCAATGATGTGTTCCGGACCATCTTTGCCGTACTTCGCGACCAAAAGGAAGTAGAAGATGCAGCACAAGAAGTATTTATGAAAATCTATCTGTCTCTCCCCCAATACCAAAATCAAGGTTTCAAAACGTGGATAACGCGAATTGCGGTTAATCAAGCGATAGATATCAAAAGAAAACAGGCGAGAAGAAGAGAGGAAGTGGCAGAAGAGCTCGAGTTGCCGTTAGCAGGGATAGCGAAGGATAGTGTGGAAAAAGAGATCCTTGAAACAGACCGAAGAAGGTTCGTCAGGAAAAAGCTTGATGAACTGCCGGACAACTACCGTGATGTCATCTACGGATTTTACATTGCCGAAAAAAGCTATCAGCAAATGGCTGAGGAGCAAAATGTCCAAGTGAAAACAATCGAAATGAAGCTGTACCGGGCACGCCATTGGATGAAAAGGAATTGGAAGGAGGACGATTTTTCATGAAGCACTACAACTATGATGAGTGGCTGCAATACGTTAAGGATGAAATTAATGAAAAAGACAAACAGGAACTAGAAGATCATTTATATACATGTGACCAATGTCTAACCCATTACTTACTGGCAATCGAAGCAAATGAAACATCGCTTCCAATTCTATCAGACATGAGCGAGTTTACCGATTTGGTCATGGCAGAGGTCTCGAAACAAAAAATTGTGGTGCCTGACACCACTGGTAACTTTAACACTATGTTAATGGTTCCTTCGGTGCCTGACACCAAAACCGAAATTAAGAAAAAACCTTTTTATCAGCAGGCGTTGTTCCATTATTTATTAGCGGCAGCGGCGACTATTTTGTTGACCTTTACGGGTGCTTTCCAATCGCTCGCTACCTATGCGAATGCATTAGAAAGTCCGAAACAGCAAGTTCAGGAAAAAAAGCCTTCGGTGACAGAGGGAGTTATTAATAAAACTTTTGCATGGATGGATTCACTAGAAAAGAAGGGGGCAGTTAAGAAATGAAAAATCCGACAAAAGCATTGACCTTATCCTTATTCCCTGGTCTTGGTCATATTTATTTCGGCAACATGTTTCGCGGAGTACTTTATCTAATAGCCGTAATGGGGCTGGCATTCGTCACGGTCATTGGCTTAGCAACGAACAATGAGCAATTGGGCATCGTTACCTTTATGCTGGGACTGTTCCTTTACCTCATCAGCTTTATCGACATGGGTGTGCAGATCTCCAAACATAAAAAAGCGCTGAAGTCAGCGAATCCGGATGAACCTCAGCTACAGGCTGCGCAAGATTCAGAACGATTTTATACGATTGTTTTATCGTTTATCCCAGGCTTAGGTCATTTCCAGATTGGTTTGATGAACAGGGGCTTAACGCTTTTGGCTACGTTTTTGGGGCTGGGAGTTATGGTTACCTTTGTCACGGCTCTTTCCAATCGTGGTGAATTTATGGTCTTCATGGCCGCCCTGCCAATCATTTGGGTCTACGGATTCTTTGATGCCGTTCAGCAGGTGAATAAAAAGCAGCGCGGTGAGGAGTTAGTTGATCGTACGATTTTTGAAGACTTTGAAATGCGCCGCGAGGATGGAAAAAAGAGTAAGTCGATTGCGACCTTTCTTTCAATCTTCCCAGGGGCAGGCCATCTCTATTTAGGCCTACAGCGCCGAGGCATCCAGCTAATGGCAGCATTTCTCTTTTCTATGTATATTTTAGATATCTTACGGCTTGGTATCTTCTTGTTCTTGATCCCAATCATTTGGTTTTACAGCTTTTTTGATGCGATGCAAAAGGTTTCAAAGTACGGCGAAGACGAGATGGAGGACGTTCCGATTATAGCTTATTTCCTTAATCATCAGAAATGGGTTGGCATTGGCCTAGTCTTGTTAGGACTTTACTATCTCGTGATGAATGTCCTGCTCCCAGCATTTTCGCCATTCATAAACAGGCTGATTAATATTGATGTGATGTATTGGGTTCAAGGTTATTTTCAAACGGGGCTTGTTTGTCTGCTGTTGATAGGCGGAGGAATCAAACTTTTATCTGGAAGCAAGCAAAAGCAGGGGGCTGAAAAAAATGAGTAGGTGGGGAAAAACAATTGCAGGCGCAGCAATTATCGGATGCGGGATTGGGTTCCTTTTTAGAAAAAGAAAGGGAGGGGAAGCAGCATGAGAACTTGGCGTGTTGGAACGTTTTCGATGGGAGCCTCACTCGTTTTCCTTGGCCTCTTCCTATTTTTTTCAAAGTTTTTGGGGTTAGATCTAGTACAGGTGATGACGGCTTGGTGGCCGCTTTTATTAGTTGTCCTTGGGATTGAAATTCTCGTTTATTTATTTTTGTCACGACAGGAAAAGCCAGTGTTAAAATATGATTTCCTTAGTATTTTCTTTGTCGGAGTGATTGGAACGGCGGGGATTGTGTTTGCGATTTTAAGTACAACAGGAATTATGGGGAAGGTGGAAGAAGTGATGGCGAGGGAAGAGCGCTCGTTTGAACTGCCTGCTTTCTCCTACCAAATCGATGACAGCATCAAACGGGTCGTCGTCAGGACGGTTGGCCATCAGATGACGATCGAGTCCACGGAGGATAAGGAAGTTTCTTTGTTCGGCACCTACCGGGTCCAAACAGCTAAAAAGGCGAAGTTACTCGAAGGTGCAGATGATGTAATTTCGGCAAACCAAAAGGGGGATACGCTTTATTTAAATATGAAGTCCCTGCCAAACGATATTGGCCTGTTTAATGGATATGGAGAGACGGCTACGACGCTTTTGGTTCCGAAGCATGTAAAGCTTGAGGTGAATGGCAGTGATAATGCACTCACTTTGAAGCCGCGCACACTCGAGAACGACTGGAATATTGAAAGTGTATCATCGATTGTCGTCGATGTGGCGGAAAAGAGTAATCTGAAAGTGGATGCAATCGGCGCTCAAGAGGTAAGAGGGAAAGAGGGCGACTGGAAGGTGGCTAAGGAAAAGGCGGACGATGGAACGGATAATAGCAGGAAAAATGCGGTTTATCAATCGGGTGAAGGAAAATACCATATTACAATTGCCAATGCCTATGAGATCAGCTTAAATACAAATCAGTAAAGGGCGCTTCCGCTTTTTGTTGAATCTAGCTCCAGCGCCCAGCGTCTAGTGGACTTCGCTCTCCGCCCTACGATAAGTCAACATCGATTCGCTAACGCTCATCGTGTTTCCTTTATCTCGGTTGGAGCGCTCCAGTCCATAGGCCGCTAAACGGGCGCCTCCGCTTTATTTATTTTTTTGCAAAAAAATAAATAAGAGGTATGATAGGAAATGGATGTTTGAAGGTTAATTAGTAGATACGCTTGGCAATATGTTTGTCAGTAAGAATGAAAATTGGTAGAATATTGAAGAGAGCGGATAGTTATTACCGATGTTGATTTCAAAAATAGGATGATGAAACGATGAAAAGAGCAAGACTGATTTACAATCCTACCTCAGGACGTGAAATTCTAAAGCGGAATCTTCCGGAAATTCTCCAAAAGCTAGAAATAGCTGGGTATGAGGCTTCTTGTCACGCGACGACTGGGGCTGGGGATGCGACGGAAGCAGCACGGTTAGCTGTTGAGCGCAAGTATGATATTGTCATCGCAGCTGGCGGTGACGGAACGATTCATGAAGTAGTCAATGGCCTTGCAGAACAGGAGTATCGGCCAAAATTAGGAATTATTCCAGCTGGAACAACGAATGATTTTGCTCGTGCCTTGCAAATTCCGCGAGATATCGGAACAGCAGTAGATATTATTACAAAAGGGGAAATGATTCCAGTCGATATTGGCCGAATCAATGATCGATATTTTATAAATATTGCAGGTGGCGGTAGGATCACCGAGCTTACATATGAGGTACCAAGCAAATTAAAAACAATGCTTGGCCAACTAGCTTACTATTTAAAAGGGATGGAAATGCTGCCTTCCATTAAACCCTCTGAAGTTTCAATTGAGTATGATGGAAAACTATTTGAAGGGGAGGCGATGCTGTTTCTTGTCGGTTTGACCAATTCGATCGGCGGCTTTGAGAAACTAGCACCTGATGCCTCTATAAATGATGGCTTATTTTCGCTGCTGATTCTGAAAAAGACCAATCTTGCTGAGTTTATCCGGATAGCCACATTGGCTCTTCGCGGGGAGCATGTCAATGATCCGAATATTATCTACACACAGGCCAACCGCATAAAAGTTCATGCAACGGAAAAGGTTCAATTAAACTTGGATGGCGAATTTGGTGGATTGCTGCCAGCTGAATTTGAAAACCTCTATCGTCACTTAGAAGTATTTGTGCCACTTGAAGATATTCGTCCGAATGACCGTCCAACGGATTGGGAATCGGGGAAGAGATATAGCTAAAAGTAGGTTATTCCAATCTAAGGAATGTAAATCAAATGGAAGAAACGCCCTACGATGTGTTTTTTGTTGGAAATTAATGATAGCCCCAAATTATTTGGGGCTATTTTTATTATTCATATTCAATATTCCAGCTTTTTTAGCTTCCTAATAACCGAGGCATTTAAGGTAGATAGGTTACTAATTCTTAGCTTCCAAATAGAGGGCTTGAATAAATTTTTTAATATTAATCCGGGAATGCGTGTTTGCGTCATGGGCCTTCCCTTCCAGTTCTAGCATTTTCATTCGTACTTGAGTATAGTCAAAGAAACTCGATGAATAATTTTCAAACTTTGGATTAGTGTAATCGTTCAGCCCAAGTGAAGCAATATGTTCCAGCGCTTGATGAATGGTACGTCGAATCCGTTGTTCTCCCGCTTTCATTTCCTTTCTTATAACCTGAGGCGGGGAGCACGGATTGAGACGTTTTTCAATTACCTTCTCATATAAATCCTTTAGAGGCGGTGTTTCACGAATCCCGTCTTTTTCTAGTTGCGATAGAATTGTTAATATATCTAGCAGGTCCTTATTGCCGCTCTCTCCTATAATGCCAAGTTCACGGAGGATGTTCCTTCCAGAGTGGATTATTGGATTTTGAATGGTCTGATAATGTTTTTCAGGCTGTTTATTTTGTGAATGATTGGTTAAGAAGCTTAAGGATCTTTGAATGTCAGTGAGTGATCGCTCTAGCTGCAGTTGATCACTTACCCTCTTTAGGATGCTTACGACCTCAAGCTGGTTAATTGGCTTTGTAATATAATGGATAACCCCTAACGAATAGGCCTCCCCAATCAAATCCTTGGTTTCAACCTGGGAGATCATAATAATTTTTCCCATGAAGAAAGGAGCAATTTCTCTAACCGTTTCAATTCCATCACGATTAGGCATTAGCAAGTCAATGATCAAGATGTCAATTTCCTGTTTATCAAGGATATCAGCATAAACCTCAGAACCATCCTCAGCCTCCCCAGCTATTTTCCCAAGATTCTCTTCTTCGATAATATTAGAAAGCATTGCCCTAACTGTAGCGGAATCATCAACAATAAAGAATTTCAAAGTCCTCATCCTCTCTCTGTTAAGCTGGTAACAGGTAGTTGAATTTCAAAGCTAGTTTTATTTGACTCAGCTGAATCTAGCAGGTTAAGCCTGCCACCGATATTTTCTATTACATTTTTAATATATGATAAACCAATCCCATTCGAGGCCATTCCAGTTTGGTCAAACTTCGTAGTAAAACCTGGTTCAAAAATGAATCGTTTGTTTTTTTCTGAAATACCGGAGCCATTATCATTAACAATAATAATGGCCATTTCATCCATTCTTTTAACAGTTAACTCTATCAGACCTTTATTAAAAATGGCCTCAACGGCATTAGAGACAAGATTGTTAATGAGAGAAAATAAAATAATCGTCCGATAATAGGGATGATCACCTGAAATATTTACTTGATAATCTATTGACTTGCCCAGGATGTCTCCGTAATTTTTATTTGATCTGACGATAACCTCAATGATCTCCTCTATGGCCATAAAGTCACTTAAATTTTCTTTAATCATTAATTTAGTTAAACCGGCATAAATACGCTGGTTATCCTTTTTAATTTCGTGCATTTGGCCGGCTATTTTCAATGCGGTTTGAGCATGATTATTACTTTCCAATTCCTTTAAATCGCGGTATAACCCATAACAAACACTTGTTAGTTCCTCAGCATTTTTCATAGATTTCTTCAATTGAACCATTTCCACATATAGATTTGAAATGATTAATAAAATTTGCTCGTTTAGTCTTTTTTGCTGTTCTTCCGCAAGTTTCGTTTCTCTAATGATAAATATATTAAAAAATCCAAGGACGAAGAAGCTTCGAATAATAGCAATTCCACCAACCACCATTAAGGACGAGAGGGTGATTGGTATATTCGAAGTAAAGGATCGACAGATTATTTCAACCAAACTAGCAATTACTTCGATTACGACCCCTAACAAGCCAATGATAAATGGGCTATCATGAAAAGTATTTATTTTAAAGGCATAAAAAAGTAATGCGTAAATTGAATAGTAAAAAAAGACAGGATAATACAAATAAAGGGGATCTAATAACTGGAAAGAATCAGCCTGAAATTCATATAGACAAATTCGAAATAAAACTACAGCAGTTCCTGTGAGTAGTCCCGCAATTGGAGAGTATATTTTTCTTGACCATAATAGGATAAAGAAAAAAAGGGGTGTTCCTAAACTAACCCTTATATCACCATCTAGCGGATAGAACTTTAACTCTCCAGCAATGGGAACAGCAATGATCATGAATAAGTAGGCCAATAGTTTATCGCGCAATGTGGACCTCCAATTTTCTGCAGAAATCTCTTCCTTCTTTTTATAGTAATCGTTTCATAGACCACAATAGACAAAAAAATTGACAAATTTATTAAGTTTCAAATTAGTTCTGTTGGTTTTTGTAGTTTTAAGTAGTCTTGACTGTATGCTCTAGAGGAACAAGGAATGCTTTCAGGAACAATCAACGTTTTCCAGAGTGTTGAAAACTTTGCAATCATTTTACTAATTTGAAACCCACAAGATGGGAGTGTAAGCCTCTAAGGCGGAAATATTTGTGAAATAATTCACAATTTAAAGGTTGGTGAAGAATTTAAAGCTGACGAGTTAACGGTTTTCTTTTTTTAGATTATAACTGAATGGAGGTATTCAATATGTTTTGGATTCAATTTTTAATCGTCCTAGGGTGTATTTTCATTGGCGCACGGTTAGGTGGAGTTGGACTAGGCGTAATGGGTGGAGTTGGACTAGCCATTCTTGTCTTTGTCTTTGGCCTACAGCCTACATCTGCACCAATCGATGTGATGTTGATGATTTTAGCAGTGATAACCGCAGCAGGTTCCCTACAGGCTTCAGGCGGGATGGACTATTTGGTCGTTTTGGCTGAAAAAGCCCTTCGGAAAAATCCGAAGTGGATCACATTCATTGCACCGCTTGTTACGTATGTTTTTACTTTTTGTGCAGGGACTGGACACGTTGCTTATTCGATCTTACCTGTCATTGCAGAGGTGTCAAGAGAGTCAGGCGTTAGGCCTGAAAGACCAATGGCCATTGCGGTTATTGCCTCTCAGCAAGCAATTACAGCCAGTCCGATATCAGCGGCAACAGTTGCTCTGCTGGCATTGTTAACGGATTTCAAGATTAGCTTACTCGATATTCTAATGATCTGTATCCCGTCTACACTTATTGCATGTACGATTGCAGCTTTTGTATCAAGCAAAATGGGTAAAGAACTAAATAATGATCCTGACTACCTTAAACGTTTAGAAGCTGGATTAGCACCGATTAAAAAAGATAAAAAGGAATTTCAGGCGACACCAGGTGCAAAGCTATCTGTGCTATTTTTCCTTTTAGCAGCCGTTCTTGTGGTTGTATTAGGTTCATTTGAGACCTTACGCCCTGGTTGGGACATTGAAGGTACATTTACTCGGATGACAATGCCTGCATCCATTGAAATAGTTATGTTGACGATTTCAGCATTAATTATTATCTTTTGTAAACCAAAGGTAGAAGAAATTGTTTCCGGCAGCGTCTTTAAGGCCGGTGCCGCAGCAGTTGTTGCAATCTTTGGTATCGCTTGGATGGGAGACACGTTCTTTCAAGGTAATTTAGCACTAATTTCTGGATCTATTTCTGATTTAGTTACATCAGCACCGTGGTTATTCGCCGTTGCACTATTTGCTCTTTCTATCTTGTTATATAGTCAGGCTGCAACCGTGCGTACGTTAATGCCGCTTGGGATTACACTGGGTATTAATCCAGCTTTATTGATCGCGATGTTCCCTGCGGTTAATGGATATTTCTTTATTCCTAACTATCCAACAGTTGTCGCCGCGATTAACTTTGACCGCACGGGGACAACGAGAATCGGTAAATATATTTTAAATCATAGCTTCATGGTTCCAGGCTTAATCGCAACACTTGGAGCTGTCGGAATTGGTATTTTACTAAGCACGATTATTCTATAAAGAAGTGATTAGGGGTTAGAGGTAATCTCCTTATTACTTCGGACCCTGTCATTTTAAACATATTAGTAGTTCTAAAAAAAATAGTGGAGATGACAAGTATGAGATATTCAGAGAATTTTCGTATTGAAAAAGATTTCCTAGGGGAGAAGCAGGTTCCAGTTGAAGCGTATTATGGTGTTCAAACTATAAGAGCAGTCGAGAATTTTCCGATTACAGGCTATCGAATTGATCCAGCTCTAATTGTAGCCATGGCGATGGTCAAAAAGGCTTCTGCGTTTGCCAATGCGGAAATTGGCCAATTGAATAAAGGTATTGCGAAGGCCCTTATGGCAGCTGCAGATGAAGTAATCGATGGAAGATTACATGATCAATTTATCGTCGATCCGATTCAAGGTGGAGCAGGTACTTCTATCAACATGAATACAAATGAAGTCCTTGCCAACCGTGCCTTAGAAATAATTGGTGAACAAAAAGGAAATTACAAGGTTATCAGTCCGAATTCTCATGTTAACATGGCGCAATCAACAAACGATGCGTTTCCAACAGCGATCCATTTGTCGACACTAATGACTTTAGAAAAATTAATCAAAGCGATGGAAGAGCTTCATTTAGAATTCATGAAAAAGGCAAATGAGTTTGATGGCATCATTAAAATGGGACGCACCCATTTACAGGATGCTGTTCCAATCCTTCTTAGTCAAGAATTTGAAGCCTATGCAAGGGTGCTAAGAAGAGACATTAAACGAGTTAGGGCAACCCGTGAGAATCTATATGAAGTAAATATGGGGGCAACTGCTGTTGGGACCGGCCTCAATGCCGAGCCGGAATATATTGAGAAGACCATCCAATATTTAGCGGAAATTACCGATTTGCCGATAAAAGGTTCAGAGGATCTTGTAGATGGTACGCAAAATACGGATGCCTATATAGAAGTATCAGCAGCTTTAAAGGTTTGTATGTTAAATATGTCAAAAGTTGCGAATGATTTGCGGATGATGGCCTCTGGACCACGTTGTGGGTTAGGTGAAATCAATCTTCCTGCCCGTCAGCCGGGATCATCTATTATGCCAGGAAAAGTAAACCCGGTTATGGCTGAGGTCTTGAACCAAAGTGCCTTCCAGGTAGTAGGGAATGATTTGACCATCTGCATGGCTTCAGAGGCTGGGCAATTTGAACTGAACGTTATGGAGCCAGTGATTGTTTTCAACCTATTGCAATCGATTAGGATAATGACTAATGTGTTTACAGTCTTTCGTGAGCATTGTCTAAGAGGCATTACAGCTAATAAAGAAAGATTGGAAGCTTACGTGAATAATAGTGTAGGTGTGATCACCGCCATCAATCCGCATGTTGGCTATGAAATAGCTGCTTCTATTGCAAAGGAAGCAATTGAGTCAAATAGACCGGTAAGAGAAATTGTACTTGAAAGAGGCGTGTTAACAGCCAATGAATTGAATCGGATCTTACATCCTTTTGAAATGACGAACCCTGGTATTGCCGGTAGGGAATTATTAATCAATAAGTCGCGTGAAAAGGAATTAGCTTTAGTATAAGAAAAATCTTAGTGCAGGGTATCTTCCGTATAGAGCCCTGTGCTTTGTAACTTTTAACTCGATCTTGTCAGCATCTAAAGGAGGTTTAACGAAATATGGAGCGTGGAAATAACCAGCACTTTTACCGCAAGCTGCATTCTTTGTCAGGAATCATTCCTGTTGGAGTATTTATGACCGTTCATCTATTCGTCAATTATACTGCGTCATGGGGAGTTGATTCCTATAACAAAGCGGCAGGATTTATGGTGAATTTGCCGTTCAAATACTTTCTCGAACTATTTATCATTTTTATACCACTATTATTTCATGCTGTGTACGGTGTTTTTATTGCTAAACAAGCTAAAAACAATGTCGGACGGTACAAGTATCCACGTAACTGGAAGTTTTTCTTCCAGCGTATCACTGGTTTAATTGC
Organism: Bacillus sp. AFS006103; assembly: GCA_002559145.1. Taxonomy (GTDB): domain Bacteria; phylum Bacillota; class Bacilli; order Bacillales; family Cytobacillaceae; genus Neobacillus. Next base: position 29,352 of record NTXX01000017.1, on the reverse strand, counting down.
GTTTGCATTTATTATCTGGCATGTCTGGGAAACGAAAGTCCAGGTGGAATTTGGAGGAGTCGAAGCGAACTATCATTTGATGGCTAACATCGTTGATAACAGCATTACATTGCTCCTCTATATTATTGGTATTCTTTCGTGTGTGTATCATTTTGCAAATGGAATTTGGACCTTCCTAATTACATGGGGGATTACCGTATCACCACATTCACAGAAAATATCTCAATATATTACATTCGGATTATTTATTGTATTATCTTACATTGGGATCCGCGCAATCTTGGCATTTGCTTAAGCGCTAGATAGGGAGGACAAACAAATGAGCAAAGGTAACATTGTCATTGTTGGAGGCGGCCTTGCTGGATTGATGGCCGCTATTAAAATAGCAGAAGCAGGGACACATGTGGATTTATTCTCGGTTGTACCGGTAAAACGTTCCCATTCTGTATGTGCACAAGGCGGCATCAATGGTGCTGTAAATACAAAAGGCGAGAATGATTCACCGTGGGAGCATTTTGATGATTCAGTTTACGGTGGTGACTTCTTAGCTAACCAACCGCAAGTAAAAGCGATGTGTGAAGCCGCACCGAAGATTATCCATATGTTTGACCGTATGGGAGTTATGTTTAACCGGACGCCTGAAGGTTTACTTGATTTCAGACGCTTTGGGGGAACACAGTATCATAGAACTGCATTTGCCGGGGCCACGACAGGTCAGCAGCTCCTTTATGCCCTAGATGAACAGGTTCGTAGCTTTGAAGTAAAGGGACTTGTGACAAAATATGAAGGCTGGGAATTTGTCTCTGCTATTCTTGATGAAGAAGGTGTCTGCCGCGGTATTACCGCACAGAATTTGCGTACAATGGAAATGAAGGCCTATCGGGCAGATGCTGTCATCATGGCAACAGGTGGGCTTGGGATCATTTTTGGAAAGTCTACGAATTCAACGATTAATACGGGTTATGCGGCGGCAAGGCTGTATCAGCAAGGTGCCTTGTATGCAAACGGAGAATTTATTCAAATTCATCCTACTGCCATTCCGGGAGACGATAAAAATCGCCTTATGAGTGAGTCCGCACGTGGTGAAGGCGGAAGAGTCTGGACGTATAAGGATGGAAAACCGTGGTACTTTTTAGAGGAAAAGTATCCTGCTTATGGAAATCTGGTACCACGAGATATTGCCACCCGTGAGATTTTCGATGTATGTGTTAATCAAAAGCTTGGTATTAATGGAGAAAATAAGGTTTATTTAGATCTCTCTCATATTGACGCGAAGCAATTGGATATCAAACTGGGCGGAATTATGGAAATCTATGAAAAGTTTATGGGCGATGACCCGCGAAAGGTACCCATGAAAATATTCCCTGGTGTCCACTATTCAATGGGTGGCTTATGGGTTGATTTGGACCAAAAAACGAATATCCAGGGCTTGTTCGCTGCAGGGGAATGTGATTATTCGCAGCATGGCGCAAACCGTCTCGGTGCGAACTCGTTGTTATCAGCTGTTTACGGCGGAATGGTAGCCGGTCCGAGAGCACTTGAATACCTTCAGGGCCTTAACAAGCCGACAGACAAGGTTTCCAGTTCTATTTTTGAAAAGCAAGTGAACGAAGATGTAAGAAAATATCAATCAATTCTAGCAATGAATGGTACTGAAAACGCCTATTTGCTTCATAAGGAGCTTGGCGAATTAATGACGGCTAACGTTACAGTCGTTCGTGAAAACAAGAAATTAAAGATGACTTATGAAAAGCTTCAGGACTTTACTGAACGCTATAAAAATATAAACATTGAGGATACTGCAAAATGGAGCAACTCCAGTGCTTCATTTGTTCGCCAATTAGAAGGCATGATTAATCTTGCAAATGTGATTACCCTTGGAGCCTACAATCGGAACGAGAGCCGCGGAGCCCATTATAAGCCGGAATTCCCAGACCGTAATGACGAGAAATGGCTAAAAACGACAATGGCTAGATTCAACCCAACTACTAAACTTCCAGAGTTATTTTATGAGGAAGTAGATACATCGTTGATAGAACCGCGGAAGCGTGATTATACAAAAGCGAAGAAAGGAGCCAAATAATAGTGGAAACGAATAAGTATATTCATTTTATTATTACCCGGCAAAAGGATGCTCAATCTTCTCCTTACACAGAAGAATTCATGGTTCCTTATCGCTCAAATATGAACATCATCTCGGGATTGATGGAAATTCAAAAGAATCCAGTCAATGCTAAAGGTGAAAAAACAACTCCTGTCATTTGGGAATCCGTTTGCCTGGAGGAGGTTTGTGGAGCCTGCTCAATGGTTATCAACGGGAAACCGCACCAAGCATGTTCCTCCTTGATTGATCAGCTTGAACAACCCATTCATATTGCACCGTTGACATCGTTCCCTGTGATGAGGGATTTAGTGATTGACCGTTCATGGATGTTCAATGCTTTGAAAAGGGTAAAGGCATGGATACCCATTGACGGAACACACGATTTAGGTCCGGGACCAAGAATGCCGGAAAAAACTAGACAATGGGCATATGAAATATCGAAGTGTATGACATGCGGCTGTTGTTTGGAGGCCTGTCCGAATGTCAATGAAAAATCCAATTTCATCGGACCAGCCCCGTTAGCGCAGGTTCGCTTATTTAATGAGCATCCTACAGGGGCCATGCATAAGGAAGAACGGCTTTTAGCGATTATGGGAGAGGGAGGACTTACTTCGTGTGGTAACTCACAAAACTGTGTGGAGGTATGTCCGAAAGGCATTCCACTTACTACATCCCTTGCTGCGTTAAATAGACAAACAACAATCCAATCGATAAAGAACTTCTTCGGATAAGTTGCCTGGATACTACCTACATAAATTAGAAGTTGGTAAAATAATAGTCATGTGAAAACCCGTTCCTACTTGGAGCGGGTTTTTTTGCAATTGAAAAAGGGGAATTTGAAAGTGTTCTAGAATATTTTGTATGATGGACGGTAAATGGTTGTAAAGAAATAAAGGGGGAGATGGGAATTGAAGGCGTTAATTAATATTGATTATACCTATGATTTTGTAGCGGTGGATGGGGCATTAACGTGCGGGGAGCCCGGACAAAGGATTGAAGGGAAGATTGTTGCGTTAACGAAAGAGTTTATGGAGAGTGGGGATTATGTGGTCTTTGCCATAGACGTCCATGACAACGGAGATGAATTCCATCCGGAAACAAAACTGTTCCCGCCACATAATCTGCGTGGAACCTCAGGCAGGGAATTGTTTGGATCCTTGAAAGAGGTATATGAAAGGAATCGTCAGCTTGAAAACGTTGTGTTTATGAATAAAACGCGATACTCTGCGTTTGCGGGAACGGACCTTGAAATCAAATTACGAGAGCGTGGAATTACCGAAGTCCATTTAGTCGGCGTTTGTACGGACATTTGCGTCTTACATACCGCTGTTGATGCTTACAATAAAGGCTTTAAGATTGTCGTTTACAAGGATGCCGTTGCTTCTTTTAATCAGGCGGGTCATGAATGGGCCCTTGGACATTTTGAACAATCCCTAGGAGCAAACGTTAAATAGACTTCCGAGGGTAATATTGGTTATAATAATGGAAAAGCTGAAATAGTACTCGGGGGTCAGATTATGAAACACTTTTATCACGATGATAGTTTAACTCTGCATACGGATCTATATCAGATCAATATGGTAGAAACGTATTGGAGAGATGGGATACATAATAAACGTGCGGTCTTCGAACTATTTTTCCGCAAGCTCCCGTTCGGGAACGGTTATGCAGTATTCGCTGGGTTGGAGAAAGTCATCCAGTTTATTCAAGGCTTCCGTTTTAGCGGGGAAGACCTCGAATATTTGCAAAATGAAGTAGGCTATAAGGAAGACTTTATCCAATACCTTAAAAGTATCAGTTTCACCGGAACTATCTGTGCGATGAAAGAAGGAGAGCTTGTTTTTGGTAATGAACCGATCTTACGAGTCGAGGCTCCACTTGCGGAAGCGCAATTGATTGAAACAGCGCTGCTTAACATTGTGAATTACCAAACATTGATTGCGACGAAGGCATCGCGAATCAAGCAAGTCGTTGGCGCTGAAGTGGCAATGGAATTTGGGACAAGACGGGCCCAGGAAATGGATGCAGCGATTTGGGGAACGAGAGCCGCATACCTTGCTGGTTTTGAATCAACGAGCAACGTAAGAGCGGGGAAACTGTTTGGTATTCCTGTATCCGGAACACATGCCCATTCAATGGTCCAAGCTTATAAAGATGAATACACGGCTTTCATTAAATATGCAGAAACACATAAGGATTGTGTCTTTTTGGTTGATACATATGATACACTTCGGCTCGGCGTTCCAAATGCGATTAAAGTTGCAAAAGAGTTGGGGGATAAAATTAATTTTATCGGTATTCGCCTGGATAGCGGGGACCTTTCTTACCTTTCGAAGGAAGCAAGGAAAATGCTGGATGAGGCGGGATTCACGAATGCTAAGATTGTGGCCTCAAGTGACTTAGATGAATATACAATTATGAGTTTGAAATCACAGGGTGCAAAAATTGACAGCTGGGGAGTGGGTACGAAGCTAATTACCGCTTACGACCAGGCTGCACTTGGTGCTGTTTATAAAATTGTGTCGATAGAGAATGATAACGGAAAAATGGAGGATACGATTAAAATTTCTTCCAATCCGGAAAAGGTTACAACACCGGGATTGAAGCGGGTTTATCGGATTATCAATAATACAAACCATCATGCGGAAGGGGATTATATTGCTTTAGCGGATGAAAAGCTCCCGGAAAAGCGGTTAAGGATGTTCCATCCTACCCACACGTATATGAATAAGGTGGTTACCAATTTTACAGCAAAAGAATTACATAATGAAATCTTTTCTAAAGGCGAGCTTGTTTATGAAATGCCTAGCTTGGAAGAATCTCGTGATTATTTAAAGCAAAACCTTGATGCCCTTTGGGACGAGTATAAGCGGATTACAAATCCGGAGGATTATCCCGTCGACTTGAGCCAAAAATGCTGGGATAATAAAATGAGAAATATTGAAGAGGTTAAAGAGAAGGTAGAGGCAATGAAAAGGTAACGCTGCAATTTCATCTTTACAAAAAAGGGCAGACTTAAGAGGGTTTTATTTCCCTTTAAGTCTGCCCTTCGTTTATTTTTGCTTAAAGAAATCGACAAAGGCATGGAATATTTCGACACCCTGGTAAGTTAACATGCTTGCAGCTGATAGTGAAAAGAAGCCGATGATTACAAAGCGCATCCACATATATATTTCCTCCCTTATTTTGGTGTTAGCTTATAATTCGGGAGAGTGGATCACATAGTTTGATTGGTGAAAAATAGGGATAAGGAAAATGTGGCTTTTTTTCAAAATTATTGATAAATAAATGAGCGGTGCTGCAGCTGCTAAAAGGATGAATGTAAGCACAAAATGAATTTGAATGACTAGGGGCAGCTTTTTTTCATTATCCCATTGCCCTTTTGAGGCACTATCATCTACATTGATGACAGCTTTGAAATTTGCTTGTGAGTGCGGAAGTGAATAGGCCAAGTGGTTTAAGGTGAAGGCAAGAAAGGCAAGGAGTAAAGGCACGGCAAGATTCTTTTTCAACTTGATCATTATCCACTCCTTCCAATAATGAGATTGTTTTAATCATATACACTTTTATTATATTTGGAAATAAAAATATTCTGACAATTTTCTCTCTTTTATTGAAAAAGGGCTCATATCAAAATGAAAAAAGGCATTGTATTAAACAATGCCTCTCTAATGCTTATTTAGGTATCTCACTCTACAGGAACATATCTAGGATTAAGACACCAGCGAGTCCGACTAAAGAAATAATGGTTACCATGACCGACCAAGTTTTAATTGTCTGTCCAATGGTGAGGTTAAAGTATTCTTTATAAATCCAGAAGCCGGCGTCATTCACGTGTGAGAAGGTAACACTTCCAGCCCCAGCTGCTAATACCATCAGTTCTGGGCTTGCGCCTGTTGCAGCAACAAGAGGTGCTGCAATACCTGCAGCAGTCATACCTGCTACTGTTGCAGAACCTACTGCGATCCTTAGGATAGCTGCAATCAGCCATGTTAGAAGCAGTGGTGAAAGAGAAGAGCCTGCCATTATGTCCGAAATATATTTGTCGATGTGGCTGTCAATGAGTACTTGTTTGAACGCACCGCCGGCAGCAATGATTAATAAGATGATCCCAATTCCGCTAACTGCCTCAGTAAGTGATTGCATAACTTCCGGCATTTTTTTACCTAAATTTAGACCAAACGTAAAGAAAGCAACAATCACTGAAATTAAAAGGGCAATATTCGCATTACCGATAAAATCAGTCACGAGACTCAACGCTGATTCAGGAGCGAAAATTTCTACAATGGCCTGCAGTGCAATTAAAATGACAGGTAAAAGAGCGGTGAAAAGACTGATTCCGAACTTAGGAAGTTCCTCTTCTTTAAATTCCTTAGGATTAAATAGACCTTTTGGAATTTGAATTTCCAATGCCTCTTTCTTAAAGAATTTTGTAAAAACAGGACCAGCAATAATAAATGCAGGAATGGCAATGATGATTCCCAAAATCATAGTTAAACCGATATTTGCGCCAAAAACGTTTGCAATTGCCGTTGGACCTGGGTGCGGGGGTACAAAACCATGCATCGTAATAAGAGCAGCGATTACCGGCATTCCGATATATAATACCGGTACTCTAGCAGCTGTGGCAATGGTAAACACTAATGGAATTAATACAACAACCCCTGTTTCAAAGAATAAAGCGATTCCAACGACAGCGGCAGTAATAACAGACGCAAGCTGAATTCTTTTTTCCCCAAATGAATTAATCAATGTTGTCGCGATACGCTGTGCACCGCCTGAATCAGTCATTAACTTACCAAGTACTGCCCCAAAGATAATAATCATGGTAAGATGACCAAGTGTTCCGCCTAAACCAGCTTCAATTGATTCGATTGCCTCAATGGGAGACATTCCTTCTAGTAATCCGACAACAAGCGCAACGATGATTAATGCCACGAAAGCGTTTAATTTAAAGCGCATCATTAATAATAATAACAAGACAACCCCTATAGTAACTGAAATAATTGGCATTTTTCTCTCTCTTCTCCCTTTTCGTCCTTATAAAAAGTGGCTGGCCCCTTAAGGAGTCTACTCATGTCCATAATCTAATTCTTGTTGAATGGTAAGTTCGGTGTGAAAGAATATATGTTGAGTGTGGACTCGTTACTTAAAGCCAACCCTTTTTTAAGAAAAAATTATAATTCCCCTAGGTTTACTTCTTGTTTAGCATCTCTACGACTTCTTTAAGATCTGTTTTTGTCCCAACGTTTCCTGGAAAAATGACATAGGAAATCCCTGGAAACTTACTTTCACTGCCTGTTGTCCAGACTGGAATTCCAGGTCTAATTTGACCTGCCACCGTAGCTCGTTGGACTTCAAGACCCTTTGTTCCAATATCACTTGATGTAATGCCGCCCTTGGCAATAATAAAGGAAGGTCTGACCTGTAACCGCTTTACGATATTGGTAACCGCATCAGAAATTTTTACAGACAGCTTTAATTCTTCTTCTTTCTTGCCTTCACCAAGGTCCAATCTTTCTCGTCTCGTATAAACGGCAACATTTTCCCCCTCAGTAATCAGCTGATTTGTAGTCTCCACTACTCTATCCAGTTCTTTTTCGAATTTCTCAGGTTCTAATACAAGATGAACATTAAATTCAATAAACTCAACCGCATCAGATTTTTTTAGTTCTTCAAACTGTTCTGTTGTCTTTTTAACATGCGAGCCAATAATAACTAATCCGCCATTATTTGTGTCTTCACTTATTAATTCTTCACGAGTAAGCAGGGTTTTATCACTTACACCTCCGATTACTTTCGTAAGAGCGGCTGCGCTTCTGAACATGAAGTTCTTTCCTTTATTCATGGCTCTAATTAAGGCAACGGTAAAGATTTTTACATCCGAATAATCTACAGCGTTTACAATTACTTTATTAAAATTTTCCACTTTCAAAAGCTGCTGTTCAATGGTTTCAATATCCAGTGAACGCAGGCTTTCAAGTGAAATATAAGTCATATTCTTCGCTTTAAATTCACCTTGTGATTTTTCTTCGGCCCACTCACCTAAATTTGATTTTGTATAGCCGAAAGTACGGTCTTTGGCAAATTCCGTTTCCCCTGCAGGGATTAAATATTCGTCATATTGAACGAAGTGGATATTATCAATCGTGAAGCGTCCGCCTTCTTTAAAGAATGGCAGGATTACCTCACCATCAAACCTAGTAGCAGAATTCGATTCAACAGTTTCTTTTAAAACTTTTGTTTCAAGCGGGTAATGGCCTCTTAATGTTGAGTCCCCGCGGCTGATAATTATAAATTTACGATTGTTTCTTTCCGCTGCTTCTACAATATTAGCGGCAATTTCTTGATGTGCTTTTGTGGTCTCGGCAGCAGTAAATCCACGTGAATTTGTTAAGATAAAGAACATGGAATTATCTTCTTTAAAACCTTTGTCAATACTGTCTAAAGACCAATCTGTATAAACAGAAATCCCATGAACTGTTTGAACACCGGTTGGATCATCGTCTAATACGATGATTTTTTTATTTAAATTCTTAAGTTCTTTGTTTATCACTTCATTCACAATGGCTGTATCAACAGAAGGTATTTTACTAAAAACTTCTTCTACTAATCTTTTATTAGAATTCATTGATTAGAACCCCTTACTTCGACATTTGCTAGTTTTTCATAATACTGAACGATGCCGCCGTGGTCATCCATTAATTTTCCATCTACCTTTAATGCATGGAAAATTTCTAATAGGTGGCTTGATAATGGAAGTGGAACACCAATTTCATGAGCTGTATCCATTACATTTGTAATATCTTTCATATTGATGGCGATGGTGCCACCTGGAGCAAAGTTCCTTTCTAAAATCAATGGAACTTTTGCATCAAGGACTGCACTGCCGGCCAATCCGCCTCTGATCGCTTGATACATCTTTTCGATATTAATACCAGCTTTTGCCGCTAGGACAAGCGCTTCTGACATCGCAGCAATGTTAAGGTTTACAATAATTTGGTTGGCTAATTTTGCCGTCACGCCGCAGCCGCTGTCTCCAACTAATGTAACCGCACTTCCCATATCGAATAAAACAGGTTTCGCAGCTTCGAATACATTTTCATTACCGCCAACCATGATCGCTAATGTACCATCGATTGCTTTTGGTTCGCCGCCGCTAACAGGTGCATCCAAAAAGCCAACGCCTCTTTTTGCAGCTTCTTCCGCAAGCTCCTTTGTAACAGCAGGCGTAATTGAACTCATATCAATTATAATGGAGCCTTCTTTTGCTCCTGCCAAAATACCATTGTCACCTAAAACAACAGCTTGTACATGTTTAGATGCTGGAAGCATGGTGATGATAATTTCACTGTTTTCAGCTGTTTCCTTTGCTGAAGGGGCAGCTGTTGCACCCGCTTTCAATAATGTTTGTACTGCATCTTGATTTAGATCATTAACGATTAAGGTATGTCCTGCTTTTATGAGGTTTAAAGCCATTGGTTTCCCCATTATGCCTAATCCAATAAAGCCAATTTTTCTTGTCATGCTGTTTTCCTCCTGATTCATTATGTTATGAAGAGCAGATAATCTCTTGGAAAGAAGCTTTTTCATTTTCTCCATCGCGTTCGAGTTATCTACCATAGAATTAAAATTCTGAAAGCAATCGCTTACATTTCTAATTGTATACTATCGTCTAATTTTTGTACACACTTTTTGTTAATAATGTATACAAAAATTAAAAATATGTATCCTAAATAACGTATTAATTATTTCTTCAATGTGATTTTTTTAAGATAATTTGGTACTATAGATATAAGTAGGAAATGAATACTGAGGTGAAATTTTGTGCTTGATAGTAATAGCTCACGACCGGCGTATCATCACTGTTATGAAATTCTGCGTGATAGAATTTTAACTGGTGAGCTTCCGGGTGGTACCAAAGTAGTGGAAGAAAAAATTGCTGCTGAACTTGGTGTCAGTAGGACACCAATCAGAGAGTCAATACGAAAATTAGAAAATGAAGGACTTATTGTAAATAAGAAAGTGGTAAAACCTACGGAGAAGGATTTACGGAATATGTTTAGTGTCAGGATTTTGTTAGAAGGGTATTCTGCGCGATGTGCAGCAAACTTTTTAAAGGAAAAAGAAATTGAAAAACTATACGAATATGTTGAAATTGGCAGGAAGGGGAATAATGAAGAAATCATGTCTGCCAATGAGAGATTCCATAACGATATTGTTAAAGCAAGTAATAATCCCGTAATGATAGATATCATTGATCGGATGCAGGCGATTATTTACTTGTTTAGAAAAACGGTTGTCATCTATAATCGTCCGCATCTCATTGATGAACATGAAGAAATTTATGAGTCGATCAAGGCAAGAGATGGGGAAAGGGCTGAAATTTTGATGAAAAAGCACCTGGAAACTGACTTGAACTTTTATCTACATGTAATGAGCAATGAATAGTATTTGCTGACTTAATTAATTGGAACAGTAAAAGTGCCTTCAGCGTCCTTAACGGGGCGTTTTTTGGTTTTTATTGTTTTTTAGCAAGTTTCGCAAACGGTCAGGCTTTGTGTTACAATCTTAGCTAGTCAAAACATGCAAAGGAAGAAACGAATGAGCAGAATTGTACCGGTAACTAAAAATGATTATATAGATGTTGTTTTTGAAGATTTAACCCATGACGGAGCGGGTGTGGCCAAGATTGATGGCTATCCGTTATTTGTTCCCAATGGACTGCCTGGAGAAAAAGCAAAAGTTAAGGTGATTAAGACGGGCAAAGGCTACGGCTTTGGACGTTTGCTTGAGATTTATGAGAAAAGTCCTTACCGAGTAGAGATTGAGAGCAGTGAGCTTTATAAATATGGTGGCTGCCAGCTCGAGCATATTAGCTATGAAGGACAGCTGAAATATAAAGAAAACCAAGTCCGTCAGGTGCTCACACGCATCGGTAAACTGGAAGATGTCGTTGTTCACCCGATTTTGGGAATGGACAATCCCGTGCATTACCGCAACAAGGCACTGGTACCGGTTGGGGAAAGGGAAGGCAAACTGATTGCTGGCTTTTTTAAACCGAGGAGCCATGAAATTGTGGATACAAATGAGAGTATCATTCAGCTGCCCGAAATCAATGAAGCGGTACAGGTCGTAAAGGAAATTTGCAGTGACCTAAGGATTCAAGCGTATCATGAGGAATCACATAAAGGTGTACTTAGACATATTATGGCCCGTTATGGTCAACAAACGGGTGAACTCATGGTGGTCGTTATAACAAGGACGGCTGACCTTCCTCATAAAGACAAGCTGGTGGAGCAAATTGTAGCGCGACTCCCGAATGTGAAATCGATTGTTCATAATGTGAATTCAAAGCGGACCAACGTGATCATGGGCGAGAAAACGAATCTTTTGTGGGGGAATGAAGTCATTTATGACTTTATCGGTGATGTGAAATTTGCCATTTCTGCGCTGTCCTTTTATCAAGTAAATCCCGTTCAAACCAAGGTTTTATATGATAAAGCCCTCGAATTTGCCAATCTCAGCGGTGAAGAAAGCGTCATTGATGCCTACTGTGGAATCGGAACAATTTCTTTATTTTTAGCACAAAAAGCAAGGCAGGTATTCGGCGTCGAAGTGGTTCCAGAGGCAATAGAAGATGCGAAGCGGAATGCAGAATTAAATGGTATGACGAATACAGAGTTTGCTGCAGGTGAGGCGGAGGTTGTGATTCCGAAGTGGTATAAAGATGGAAATGCCGCCGATGTCTTGGTTGTTGATCCGCCGCGTAAAGGCTGTGATGAGGCTTTGCTGCAAACGATTATTGAGATGAAACCGAAAAAAGTCGTTTATGTATCCTGTAATCCAGCTACCCTGGCGAGGGACTTGCGGATATTGGAGGACGGGGGATATAAAACGGTGGAAGTTCAGCCGGTTGATATGTTTCCGATGACAACGCACGTGGAGTGCTGTGCGTTGATAATGCGAATTGAAAAATAAGCAGATGGAGTGGAGGTCCTGTAGTGGACCTTCGCTTTTCCATCTGCTTTTATTTCAATTTTTTTAATTATACGATGAAGTAATTCGGGAGTTAATTCTTTAAACTCTACAAATGATTCTAGTTGTCTTTTTAGCTCAAAAAGGGAAGTTTTATCGTCCTTTGTATTAAGATGTGTCTCTAAATCTTTAACGTTTATTGTTAATAAATGAATTTGTTTATTTAGATGATCGATGTATTCATCATATGCTTCCTTCGAGATTACTTCTTCAACTAATAAGCCAACTGCTTTTTGTTTTTTTGACTTTAAGGCTGCAATTTTTTCTTTGGTAGAGTTAATTTGTTTTTGTGATAGCAGTCTTTGTTTTTGAACTTTGGCATCTATAGTATCTAAATATGAAGTACTTCCCAATGAAGTTAAAAGGTTCTTAATATCATTTAAAATCGCTAAGCACAGTGTACTTTCCCTTGTTAAATGATTGCTACAAGCCTTAGATCCATGCTTGTTGTAGTTACCGCAGACATAACCTTTGCTATTAGCTTTGTAGTGCATGCCACGGCCGCAATCCGCACAATAAATAGTATTTGTAAATAAATGCTTTTCAGCCTGGGGACGAATTCTTTTACGACTCTCAATAAGTAGTTGAACGGCTTCAAAATCTTCTTTTGAAATTATGGCCTCATGAGAATTGGGTATGAGGATATAATCTTCGGGATTATTTTGGTTCCTAGACTTATTTGTGACACTTCTCGTTGTAGATCGTCCCTGTACTAAATCACCTGTATAATGTGGATTGGTTAGAATGAACCTAGTCGTTCCCCCATGCCATTTATTACTGGCATTTTTTTTATTAGAAATTTGGGCTGGTGTCCTAATTCCTTCGTTGTATATCTCTCTTGCAATTGCATCAAATCCTTTACCTGCCAGATATTCACGATATATTCGTCTTACGATATCTGGAGTGTCATCAGATTGGATGTGAAGTTTGCCATCTTTCACTGCGTAACCGTAAGGGGGATTTGATCCTTTAAATAAACCTCTTTGTGCTCTACTTTTTAAAGCTGATTTCACACGGTCGCTTGTTCTTTGTGACTCCTGTTCATACAGCCAAGCATAGATACCAAACATTTGTCCATTGCCTTCTAAAGTATTAATTGCATTATCCAGAGTTATGATATGAACTTTATTTTGTTCAGCAATATCACGAATTTCATATGATAAGCGCCCATTACGAGCCAAACGTGACAATTCTTTAGCCAGAATAACATCAAATTTCTTAGCTTTAGCATCAGCAATTAGTTGTTGTAGCTGTTCACGTTTCTCTGTAGTACCACTTTCTACATCAATGTAGAAAGAATGAATGTCCCCAACCTTTATCTACAATATATCTGTTAAATAGATCTCTTTGGTTGGTAAGAGAGGCTTTTTGCTCTTCTTTATTAGTAGAAACTCTTATATAAATTGCACATCTCATGATATATCTTTCCCTTCTACATGAGATGTAGTAGTGTTCACCTTATCTTGAGAATAGTAAATATTTACTAATCTGTCAATTTTCTCATTGATTAGTGAATTAATAATTTCTTGAAAAGAAATATTTGTATTCTCATTAAAAATACGTTCGATTTCCATTATAATGTACCCCCAATATTTTATTGAGGTCTAGACCTTTATAAATCTACAAATCTCTGATATAAGTTATTCGTAAAAATTTGTAGTGATTTCAGCTGATTTCTAATTATTATTATACTTTCTTTATGTCGATTTCGACTAAAGCGCTATGAAGGGATTTGTTACTTTTATCCTCGAATAGGAGCGATATTAGTAACAAATTCGTAGATTAATCTCACGAAAAACTACAAATACCTCGTGAATTCTCTCGAATTCTCTTGTATTTTCAAAAATCCGTCATGGGGAGAAAAAATTTTAAAAAATTCTGAGGGGTAGTTGCTTTTAATTACCCTTCGGCTATTTGACGTTTGGTGCCCCACCCCTTTATAAGAATTGTACTGGATGTGAAAAAATTGTTATATATTATCAGGAAATAACAGAATTTTAAGCTATGATGTCCAGGTTCCAATCATATTGGAACAATCTAAGAGAATAGCACTTTGAGTTACGTAATATTTGACGTAATACTATATAAAGGAAAGTCTGTTTCCAAGCTCCCATAAACGAATAGGTAATCTAGCTTCTGAGCTAAATCGTTAAGCAGGATACTATTATAGTTAGTAAAAGTTAATATAGAAGGATATGGTCCTATATACTTATATTTGGTCCGCCTGAAGGGATTAGAGGGAATAGTGCTGAAGCGTAAGGACTTTCGTTATGAGATAGGGAAGCGCAGTAATTCATGGCTCAAGGTCATTAAATACCAGTATGATGATTGTGGTGATTATGGGCTTAGAAACATTTTGAGCTTCTTGTTGAGCTTTCTAGTTGGCAAACCAGCTGGACTAATGGAATTTATGCCAGTGACTAACGAAATAACCTTTACCGTAAGCAGAAAGTTGTTTAAGAGAATGATAAATTTCTTCTTATTGAACCGATCAAGTGCCGATTAAAGTAGGGAACGTTACTAAAGATGGGTTCCAAAGGTTTCCGAGATTGGAAAATGGAAGAGTTTAAAGGATGGAATTACACAATTGCTTATTCCTTGGCATAATTAAAGGGATTGTGAAGGATTGTACATAAACTACCATGAAAATTAACTTCTGTAACTTCGGTAAAAAGGCAATACTTAAATAGACGCAGCTCGATCATTTTAAAAAAAGAGCAGGGGCTAACGGTGTAGTAAAGTTCAACAAGACATAGTGTTTTTCAACTAAAGGGGGGCGTTAATCCAAGAAGGATTAACACTCCATTTGTTGAATTAATCATTTTTACCATCCTAAATGTGGTGGACACATTCTTGTAATCTAAAAACGAATGAACCAATTGTCATAATTACTGATTTCTTCCTTACTCCCCCCTATTAATGGGAACTATTACGAATTGGTTAGTTAGAACTGTGAAAAGTAAGGATGAGATAATGAAAGGACGTGTACTTGAAAAGTTTGAAAATATATAGGATAAAATATTGAAAGTATCTTGTATACAAGGATTTTGTTGTGGCGATTATTGAAGAATAAAGAATAATTAAAGGGAAATATCTATTTTTTGAAGAATATATTTATGGTAGACATATTAAATTTAAACTTTTAATTTTTACAAGCTGTTATAATAAATTTATTTGAAGTTCTGAGGTGAGGTAAATGACTGAGAGAAATAATGATTACTTAGATGATGGAATTGAACCGGAAAGTTTGATGGAAGTTGAATCGGAAGAAACTCCGTTTGATGCAGATAAAATTAGAATTGAGCAAAGAATGCTATCTTTGAAATACATGAAAGAGCTAATTGATACAAATTTTATGAATCTAAGTCCGGACTTTCAAAGAAATAGAGTTTGGAAAGAAATAAAGAGAAAGTCATTACTAATTGAGTCATTAATGCTTAGAATCCCTATTCCAGCATTTTACTTTTATGAAGATGAAGAATCTATACTTCACGTAATAGATGGAGTTCAAAGACTACATACTATTAATGATTTTTTAAATGATAAATTTAAATTAAAGCATCTTCAATATCTACACGAGACATGTGATAACAAATATTTCGATAATTTGGAAAATAAACACAAACAAAGAATTTTTATGACGCAATTTTCAGTAAATATTATTGATGCAAGAACTCCTTCACAAGTTAAATACGATTTATTTAGAAGAATTAACACTGGTGGAGTATCATTAAACGCCCAAGAAATAAGAAATTCGATAGCAAAGCCTCATGTTAGAAAACTTTTAAAAAGACTATCCCATTCTGAAGAATTTAAATTAGCGACTGATAATAGTATAAATGACGATAGAATGGCAGCACAAGAATTAGTCTTAAGATACATAGCCTTTTATATGGCCTATGATTACAGAAATCGGGAATTAAATTATAAAAAGAGTGATTTAGAATTGTTCTTAGATAATGCATTTGAAAAAATAAATAAAATGAATGAGATAGAACTAAGTTTATTCGAAGAAAATTTCAAGAAGTCAATGAGAAATGCATATTTACTTTTTCGTAATAAAAGTTTTAGAAAATATAATAAATCAAATATTAATGGTAAAAAGCAATTAATTAATAAATCATTATTTACTTCGATGAGTGTAATACTTTCATATACTAGAATAAACCCATTAATATCAGAAAGTAAGCAGAATATGGTATTTCAAATGTTCGTAGATTTGATAACAAAAGATCAACAGTATTCAGATTGTTTAACAATTGGAACTAATTCTATAAATAGAGTGCATTACAATTTTTATTTAACTAGGATTTTATTGGAGGAAATTTTTGGTGAGTTGGAAAAAGATAGGATTTAAAAATTTTAGGAGTCTAAAAAATTTAGAATTAAATTTATCAGATATAAATATTTTAGCTGGCGGTAATGCAGCTGGTAAATCAAGTATTATACAGGCAATTCTATTAGCAAAGAGTACTTCTGAAACTTGGAATACGAAAGAAATCAAATTAAATGGATCTTACAATTTAATGTTAGGAAGAGCAGAAGATATAATATCTCACAATCCCACTTCTGATGAAATTGATATAATTATAAGTAACAATGAACAAGATATGGTTTATCGTTATAAATTAGATTATCTTAATAAGCCATATACTATTGAGTTAAAAGAAAATTCGTCAAGTAATATCCATCTTTTAAATGATTGTGTTGTACACTATTTAAATGCTGAAAGACTTGGTCCTAGAAAGGGTCAGATGTTTGATCCTACAGAATCACTTACTACAGGATTTCATGGAGAATATGTAAATCATGTATTGAGTCGTGCAGATGCTCTTCATATTCGTGTCCCTGAAAACATAAAAAACCCTAATGCATTAGAAAGATTTTCAACTCAGGTAGAAGCATGGATGCAGTTAATAATTCCAGATTTTAGATTGGAAGTAAAACCTATTAAAGAAGTTGATATGGTAACTATTTCTTACGGAAATAGCGCATTAGGGAGATTTATCCCTCCAACCTCAACTGGTTTTGGTATTACTTATAGTTTACCAATCATTACAGCTGGGTTATTAGCAACAACTCAAGAGAAATCAATACTGATTGTTGAGAATCCAGAAGCACACCTACATCCATATAGCCAATCAAGAATAGGGCAATTTTTAGCTTTGGTAAGTTTAGCTGGAGTTCAAGTTATTATTGAGACTCACAGTGAACATATAGTTAATGGAATGAGGATTCAACTTGCGAAAAAAAATGCCACCCAAAGCGGTGTGGTACACTATATTACCCAAATAGATGGAGACACAATAAGTACTAAAATAGAAATTAATGAAAATGGTGAATTAAGTAGCTGGCCAAAAGGCTTTTTTGACCAAGAGAAAAATGACTTATTTGAATTATTGAAATTGAAAAGGGATGGGAGATAATTGGAAATTGAGTATCTTTTGTTGGAGGAATCAATAGATTTTGAGCATAGCAAAAGTTCAGAAGAACAAAAAAATAGGATATATGCGTTCATAGAAATGTGTGAAGAAATTAATCAATATGAAGAAGAACATATTTTATATTCAACCGATATATTTGATCAAAGTATTAACGGTATATCGTTTGCAGATTGGCTTTATAATGAAGAAGAAATTTTTGTGGATGAGAAAAGATTATTACAAATTCTGTTTCATAAAGATTTTAAGAATGATGAAGAGAAATATCCATATTTTAAAGAAAAATTGTATGACAAATATTATATAGAAAAGAATTTAGCTTCAATAATAATTTTTAGTGATAATAAAGACTTGGCTCCTATAGTAGACTCCGTATTTCTTAGAGAAGATTGTTTTAAAGTTCGAAGATTATTTTTACAGAGAACAAGAGATCGGATAGAGTTTGTTAAAACAGTTTCTAAAGTTTTTCCTAATTTATATTTAGGTGAAGCTGTAGAAAACTCTATAAGGCACTATAATCCTATAGGTGATCACATAGATGAAATAATTAAACATTTATCAGCTCTAAACGACCATGCTGTAAAATTGTTTGAATCTTTTTCAAAAGAAGGGGAAGCTAAAATTTTAGATTTGTTATCTAGTACAGCTAGGATTATCTGTTCCCCAGAAGGTAATCCTAAAAACGTAGATAAATATCTAACATTTAATTTTAAAGATACATATGGTAATATACATCAAATTAGATGCTCACCCCATACTAAGTTATACCGAGCAGATACAGATTATAGAATATATTTTACATGGAATAATGGCCAGATAAAGGATTTACCTCAAATATTAATTGGTCATATAGGTGGACATCCATATTGATAAGAGTGAAAAATAATCAACCTTTTTTATAAAGCAACAATCATTTTTTTGGTGGGCATGTAGAATTAGAATGGAATAATCTGTATAGGAGTTGTTTGTGAAGTGAGCTTAGATGAAAAACAGAAAAAAGATTTTATGAAAAATTTATTATTAAATAAAAGAAAACATATTGACTATCTCTTAGAGGAAATTAAAGAAGATAAAATTAGCGATGGTTTTAATCAAAGTACATACGATATTTCTATACTTACAGAAATTAAACAACAAATAGTGGGTATAAGAGATGATATAAATAAATTACAGGGAAAGACAGTATGTAAATTTGAAGCAAATTCAAATGGTGAAGAAATCCATTTGGTTACAGGACATTCTAATAATGCTAATATTGCATCAAAGTCGAAAAGTTTTGATGAACTATCAAAATTCGCTAAAAGTGCAACGGAGTTAATTGTTATAGATAACTATTTTACAAGAGATTCAGAAAGATTTTCGAAAAATTTTTTACAATGCTTAGACAAAAGCACTCTTAAGACATTATATATCATTTATAATCCTGCGAAAGGGAATAGAGCTCAACCTTCTATTTTAATGGACATATATAATCACCTTGGTTCTCAAATAGATGTGAAGCCAATACCTACACATGAAGTACATGATAGGGTTTGGATTGTGGACCGTTCCGAAGCAAAAATAGTGGGCTCATCTCTTAATGAACTTGGGACAAAACTTTCATATATACTTGATTTAACAACAAGTGACTTAAATGATACAATTGATTTCCTCAAGGAAAAAAAATTAATTGAATAAACCTAAATTACTAGAATCTTTAGTGAGTAAATTGCAAGAAAAGACCGTTATAAGACGGTCCTTTTTTATAAATATGATTGTTTTACCGGCATTCAACTTTGCTCCTTAGCTTTAGCGTAAATTGTAGACCGGGGAACGCTCGTTATTTTTGAAATATCATTGACGCTTAATCCATTTGATTCTCTTTCGCTATATAGCTTCAAAGCCTTTTTAACTTCCTTTTCAGCCCTTCCTATACGCCCCATATGCTTCACTTGAGCCTTTGCTCTTTCACGCCCTTCTGCCGTTCTTTCAGCGATTAAGTCACATTCAAATTAAGCAATAGCTGGAGGAACTTGCGAAGGCTTTGGCCTATTTAAGAGAGGGCGACAAGCTTGTTGTTTACAAGCTGGATAGATTAGCCCGAAGCACATTTGATTTACATAAAATCGTAAAAGAGCTGCATGATGGGGGAATAGCCTTAGTGTTAATTAAAGAGCAGATTGATTTCTCTTCCCCAGCTGGAAGACTCATGTTTACTATGCTGGGTCACCCTCTGTTGGCACCTGGTGTTCACTTATCAGCGTAGATTCTACTCGCTTCGCTCACCAGTTGTAAGCTTTTCTGTTTCACAACAGATTCCAATTTGTACAACCCTTTTTTCTTTTGGGGTCGTTCACAATTTTAGTGAAAGATTCCAATTATGTTGAAATTGTTAGAATATTTCGTGAAGTAAACCTTCTATTGCCTGCTTGTGAAAGAATCCTCTCACTATATATTATTTACCCGCAAAAATGCCGATTTTCTACCTTGCCTTAAAATGTTCACAATTCTGTCGCAGAGTGTTCTTGTTTGTACTTAACGAAGGGGAAGAATCTGAACGAAACCCATTAATGATTAGTATCGATTCTTATCTGGGGGGAAGAAAATCACTACGTAGAAAACAAAATTTATTATAAGAACATATTTAACGGAAATATTTTTTGTGTAAAATATAAAAATTTTTCGGAGGGTACTAGCTTATTAGATACCTTAGGCTAACGACGTTTTGTGGCCCACCCCTTTTCAAGAAACTTCGATGTTTCAGTAAGAACCTGTCTTGTTTAATTTTGAAACACTAAAGAAACTGTCATCATACATAGGCTCGATTTAATATAATCATCTTTCAGAAAGGAATTGGGAGAAAAGTATGTACGTATGTTGTGTAATTACTAAGCTGAAATAAAACAATACATGCATTCTACACTAAAACAAAATTTGCAAATTTATAAAGTGAAAAAAGGAGCTCTACTACAGAGTTCCTTGTTTAAACTTAGGGTAATGTTGCTTAAACTTCATGTTATCGTTTGTGAATTTGACTCCTTTGAATAGCTAGTCTTAAATGGAATACACATTGGAAATAACAAAGCCCCTAATTTTATCATAAAACTCCTTTGATCTGTGATTTGGATAATCCAACAAACTTTGATTTCTGATAAATTCCTCGGCTTTGTCATTCCAGAGGACAAGAGGACGTTTTAATTTGCTTTGGAACAATACCGTAGGATACCTATTAATAACTTTGTTACTCAATGAATTATAATAGGCAGAAGTAAAAGCTTTAATTAATTCACTAGGTGTTGTATAAACGTCGATAAGTAATTGGTTACCCCACAGATTTTCCTGGTGCTCAATTTGTTGTTCTTCTTGCTGCTCTTCTGTCAACTCCTCATCAAATCCTATTAATACTAACTCCTGATCATCAATATCAGTAATAAGGTTAATTTGAACATCGGTACTTTCCGTTTCTGGTGGAAGTTCTAATACAGCTATGTATTTAATATTAGAGCGACCAATGCATCTTTGAATCTGACTAATAAAGTGGTTTAATCTGTTTTGTAACTCATCATATTCATTTAGGTTCATTGTAAGATTGAATCCAACCAGTAATCTTTCATCCACGAAATTAGTTAAAAGTAGCCTTTTTAGGTCAATAATAGAGCCCCTAATTAGACCCTGTTCAAATCCTAATTTTTTAATAATTCGCCTGATATCAAAATCATAGACAAAAATTGTCGATCCACAATTAACTAATTTAGTTTGTTTTGGCATTGCTGTTTCCTCCATCAATCCAGTTGATTAACACATTTTTGGATACTTTGATACGTTTTCCGATATTAATAACATGAAAGCTGCCGGAATGAACAAGCTCATAAGCTTGCTTTCTTCCAATTCCAAGAAGTATTTGTATATCTGAGACATTAAGTATTTCTGGATAATTAGAATAATTCTTGCACATAATTATTTAACTCCTTTGGATCGTTAACATAGTATTGTTTGTATTTAAACTCGCCGGTAAAAGGATAATGCTTTTCGTAATCATGTTTAAGAGTTGGCTGGCACTTATTTAGCAAGTTATAAAATTCTTCTGGATCTTCAATATCAAGAATAATTGGCTTTTTTAACCCGTGTGAGTGAAAATACTTTTTAGAGCCATTGAGTCTTGGATCCGCAATCCCTTTATTTAAATAGTGAGTGATTTTTTCATTATCAGTGGGATCAGATTTGACTATATCTTTATGGGCATCTCCGTATTGCCACTTCTCTTGTATCACTTTTCCAGGGAGTTCAATGAGGTTACAAATAAGATGATAATGTATGGCACCTTGATTCTTATCTTGAAACTCCGTTACACCTACGTATTTAAATTCAGGCAGATTATTGGTTTTTAAATAGCTTTTAAGTCGCTTTTTAAACTTCGCAAACATCTCGTAACAGCTTTTTATGTCAGTTACATCAATTTCAACTGATGGTTTAAAGGTCAGTGTTAAGAAGGCATATTGATCAGCAAAATTACACTCAAACAATCTGCGAATCTTCCTACGTGCACGATTAATGCTTATTTTTAGATAGGTTTCGTATTTCTCAATACTCAGATTGGAGGAGGGTTTACGTCCTCCAAGAGAAGTCCTCTTCGTTAGTGGAAGAACTGTCTGTTGTGTGACTTCTACGAATCTGTTGCTAATGTGGGCTTTTGTATAAAGTGTCATTTTTATATCCCCTTAATGGCTTGGTCAAATTAATCACATTTACCAAGCCTTTTTAATAGTGATTGATCATTTTTTGTCCACCGGTGTACCTTTATTTTATCTGGAATTATTACAATTCGTCTATTTCGCTCAGCACCTGTTTGCAGGCAGTAATCCTATTCTCAAATAGCCCTATCAGTGAATCTTTCACGTTACTTGCAAATTCCTTCTATTTTTGATGAAATACTTCCATTCTTAAGAAAATGTAGTATATTACAATATTTACCAATTTTTCAGAAAAGGGTATGATAAGTGGGAAATGGATTGATAGCCCAAATTGTCGAAGTGTATGAGAAAGGAGAATGATGGAATGGATAAAAGATGGGAGCAACATAAAGGTATTAATAAGCAATATTTGATGAAATCTCAAATAAAGCCGCCTGATGATGCAAAACAGAGAGCAGAAGAAATGGTCTATGATGAAGACGTTATAAGGATTTTTGTTGATGCTTCAGAACTCAAATTTCAGGGGATTTTTGGGATAGCTGTTTGTTTTGTTGGTCAAGGTGAGGTAAAGGTAAAATCTAAAAAACAATATAATCAATCAAAGAAAAGACAAATTATATTTGCCGAGCTTTCAGCAATTGTATTTGCTCTTGAACAAATAATTACCATGTATAAAGAAGAGTGTAAAATACCGCCAGAAATAATTATTTACAGTGATTTAACATTATTAGATCAGCTTAGTGGTACTTGCAACTTAACGAAAAATCGATCAATTAATCTAATTGTTAATGAAATAAGAAACTTATGTATTGAATTTCTAAAATATCATCCAGGTATTAATTTACAAATCCAAACAATGAAAAAGGGGCTTAAGAGGCACAACCCGTATTATAAGGCAGCTCATAATGCTGCAAGAAAAATTATAGGCTATTAATTACTACCAGGTCATTTAAAATATTAAGTCTTAGTTTACATTTGGGAGTGAGAGGATGGCCAATGGATTTTGGTTAACCATTCTTAATAAGATAAGTGATAAATATTAAAACCAAGTTTTGAAGCTTGTTTTTTTGGGACAAATGCCGAATTCTAGGACAATGTCATTACTGTAGAGGCAAAAAATAGATTTGTAGCTGATTGGCTAGAAAATCGATATAAAACAATAATTATAGAAACTGTAAGAGAAGTAACAGGACAAACTTATCAAATAGAATTTATTAGCTCTGAAGACGCACTTAACAAGGAATCAATGTTGGTACCAAAATTTTCGGACTGCAACTCCTATGAAGAATTGAAAAGGTTATTGATTGAACAGAGTAATTTGATAAATAAGCAGCAAGATAAAGCTCAAGAATTAGAATAGAGGATACAATATCTGGAACGGAAAAATAATATTTTAAGGGAAGAATAGAAATAAAGGAAAGGATTTATATTTAAAATTGGAACTGTCAAAGATAGCAATTGGTACTTGTTTTCTATTTAAGTAGAAGCTTTCGAGCTTAACTCTTTTATGGATGTTGCTTTTTGTTTTTGATTATTTTTTGGCAAACAAATTTTATTGAAAAAACATTGAGGAGGGAAGAAATGTTTAATCATTATGTCGAGTTAAGCAGATCAGAGGTAAATAAGCATATTCCTCGAAAAAACGGTGTATATATTATTTTGCTCCGCTTATTTCAAGATATGGATTTCGTTCCTTTATATGTAGGATCGACTGGGGAAAATAAAACATTAGCAATTCGCTTAAAACATTATATTCTTATAGCAGAAGATCCCTCAAGAGGAGGAAAAAACCGCCCAATAGATCGGCTAATTGCAAACGTAAAACCAAACTACTTAGAAGTAACTTACTTTTGTACTGATGATTATAAAGAAATAGAATCTTTTCTAATAAATCGTAATTCTGTATCCCACATATCTTTTTTAGTTAATGCTAACGGGATTGGTCGTTATCGGGATACAGCTCATGCAATTGTAAATGATTTAATAGGTAAGATTGCTGTGATTACAAAAAAGAATAAAACATCTATTAATATTGCAGAAAATTTAATAGGGGTCAATCTTATTTTTAATCAGGGTGAGACAAGAAAATATGGAACAATCGTGGATATATCAATAAAGAACAATAGTTTTATTATATTTTGGAGAGGTAGTCATATCGAAGAAATTACATTACAAAAGCTATTGTTCTCTAGTCAGTATCAAATTATATGTCCAAATAAAAAATAGCTAATAGGTTCACCTTTATCTTCTAGTTAATCTAATTTGAAGGGGTCGAATGTTGCAATTAAGAATCCAATTGAATATCTCTGATTTATATGAGGAATCAAAATCAGATAAATAAAATATGGCAGATAAGGATGAAAGTTATTAAGAAAAATGAGTTTTAGAATTGTTGCTTAATGGACTTGCCTTTAAGGGCAAGTCTTTTCATATTTTTTGTTAAAACCCTGGGATTATTTATGGAAAATTATTCACTAGAGGATGAAGAAGAAAAGAAAGAAGTGAGATCTCCTTTTAAACATTTTTTGTCTGAATGTTTTCTAAAAGAAAATTGAAAACTTGTATGAGTAGAACTATACTGAAAATAAATGGAAATTATATATAGAGGTGCGTTAGGTTTAAATTCGCTCATTATTGAAGGAGAAAAGAAATATTATGAAACATTTTTAACTTTAGAAACAAGAGAAAAAAGAGCATTTATTTTATTTGGTTAATCGTGAATTTAACGTTGGATACACCGTAACAAAAAAATTAAAAAAATTGACGAACTACTTAACACAGAGTTAATTTTTAAAAATCAGCTTTATTGGGGATATAGAGGAGTAAGTTAAAAAATACTGCCGAAAGCGCCTTGCTTAATGAGACAAATCGAGCGAGATGAATAATTACGTATTGAAAACATTAATGCAAAATCTGAAGAGGATAAAAGTGAAGGTTACTTAGAAAATTTAGATGATGAACCTTACGAGTATTAACGAAAGTAGAATTCATAAAAGTTCAAAGTAAACCAATAATTTTAAAATTGGCTAAATTAGGCACGCTCGTTTTCTTTCAAACAAGACGATGAGTTTTTTATTATTCATGAAAATAGTTATCCTATTGGATAATATTCTTTTTATTGTGGTAAGGGAGGGCTTTAGGTAATATGCTTGAAATTAATGGTAAAGATATAAGCGAATTAAATGATAGCGATTTAAGGGCTCTAATCGGTCTTCTCTGTGAAGCTGAACTACGTACCTATGGTTTACCAACAGCAGGGGTAACATGGGGAGGACACCAAAACGCAAAAGATGGCGGTATTGATGTCAGGGTTGACCTTTTATCTCCTGTACATACTGATAGTTTTATTCCAAGATCTAAAACAGGCTTTCAAGTAAAAAAACCGGATATGCCAAGAGCGGAAATTTTAAATGAAATGCGACCCAAAGGTAAGCTTAGACAGATAATAAAAGATATAGTAGATTCCAAGGGTGCTTATATTATTGTTAGTAGCCAAGGCTCAACTGCTGATTCGGCTCTTAAAGATCGAAAGAAAGCAATGCTAGATGCATTGTCTGACTACCCGAATTATACTGACATTAAAGTAGACTTCTATGATAGAGAACGGATTGCTGGTTGGGTTCGTAGTCATCCTGCTTTGGTCCTTTGGGTAAGAGAAAAAATAGGAAGACCAATTCAGGGATGGAGAACATTTGAGAATTGGGCAAATTGCCCATTTGGAATTGAAGAGGAGTATATGTTAGATGAACATGTTCGTTTATATAGTGAACCTAACTCTTATTCACAAGGATTAGCAATAAGTGATGGAATAAATGAAATTCGAAACATTCTTCATAGACCTGCATCTTCAGCACGTTTGGTAGGGCTTTCAGGTGTAGGGAAAACAAGATTGCTTCAAGCATTGTTTGATGCACGAATAGGAGAGAATCCTTTAAATAAATCAATCGTATTTTATACGGATATTAGTGACGGCCCTAACCCAGATCCTATTAATTTCGCTGAGAGACTAGTTGCTCTTAAATCTCGATTTATTCTTGCAGTAGATAATTGCCCGCCAGATTTACATAGACGATTAAGCCTTATATGTTCGAAACCAAATAGCTTAGTAAGTTTAATAACTGTTGAATATGATGTTAGAGATGACCAGCCAGAAGAGACCGATGTTTTTCGTTTAGAACCAGCATCAACTGAATTAATAGAAAAAGTCGTATTAAAAAGATTTAGTCATATAACAGAAATAGATGCACAGAGTATAGCAAATTTTTCTGGAGGAAATGCTAGAATTGCCATTGCCCTCGGGAACACAGTAAAACGTGGAGATAATTTATCTGAGTTAAAAGATAACGACTTATTTAATCGATTATTTCAGCAACGAAATGAACCAAGTAGTTCACTATTAAGAGCTGCAGAGGCCTGCTCATTGGTCTATTCATTTAATATTCAACTATTTGAAAATGCAGAATTAGAATTGCTAAGTGATTTAGTAGATATGAATGTTCAAGAAATGTATAGGAATGTAAGTGAGTTAATGCGACGTGATCTTATTCAAAAGCGTAGTGTGTGGCGAGCAGTTCTACCTCATGCAATTGCTAATAAACTGGCTCAGAGAGCTCTTGAAAATATACCGATTGAAAAAATATGTAGTGTATTTGAAAATGGTGGATCTGATAGACTATTAAAATCATTTTCAAGAAGATTAAGTTATTTACATGAAAGTGAAGCAGCTAAAGAAATTTCTAAAAGATGGCTGAAAGAGGATGGGCTACTTGGAGATGTAAGTAATCTTAATGAATTGGGAGTAACATTGTTCAGAAATATTGCTCCCTTAAATCCTGAACTAACCCTTTCTGCGATTGAAAGAATTGTTAAAATGAGTAGTGCTGGTACATTTTTTACCCGAGATAATGAATTTTACAATGAATATACAAGCCTTCTTAGATCTTTAGCCTATGATAAACATTTATTTATTCGATCAGCTGGAATACTTTGTAAATATGCTTTATTGGAGAAAACAAATGAAAACGTCAATTCAATAAGAAAATTACTAAAATCTCTTTTTTATATTTATCTTTCCGGAACACATGCAACAGCAGACCAAAGACTAAGAATAATTAAGAAATTAGTAGAATCACATATAGAAGCTGAAGTGGATTTAGGAATTTCTTTGTTAGATGCAGCTCTAGAAACAACTCATTTTAGTTCCTCGTATAGCTTTGAATTTGGAGCAAGACCAAGGGACTATGGTTACCAACCTAAAAACAGATCCGAAATACGTACATGGCTCAAATTGTTTATCGAGTACTCTCTTAGTGTGGTAATATCGGAAAGCCCGTTTGCTTTTAAAGTAAAAGAATTAATAGCATCAAAGTTTAGAGGGCTTTGGGTAAATGCAGGTATGTATGATGAACTTGAACAAGTTTCAAAAACAATTTCTTCTAAAGGATCTTGGAGAGAGGGATGGTTAGCTGTAAGAACAACCATGAGATTTGATGGGAAGGAAATGGCTCCGGAGATATTCAAAAGATTAAATGAATTAAATTTGTTATTGGAGCCAAACTCTTTAATTGAACAAGCGAAATTTTATTCATTGTCAGGAAGAAGTATTTATGATTTGGTTGATGCTATTGGTGATATAGATGAGGATGGGGAAGCAACAGTAGAGCAGAAAATTCAATTACTTGGGAGAGAGGTTGGATCCCAAGAAGAAATGTTAAAACAATTATTACCTGAAGTTTTGGGAAATGATGGTCCTGGGCTATTTAGTCTTGGACAAGGAATAGCAAATGGATCTGCCAATCATGAAGAAACATGGATTATTTTTTGTGAACAGTTATCCCATATAGATGATTCGAAACGTAACTATCAAGTACTCCGTGGCTTTTTAAATAGATTAGCAGAAATTGATTCAGCCCTTACAGAAAAATTACTCGATCAATCCGTAACAGACCCAATTTTAGCTTCTGTTTTTCCTTTGTTACAAATAAGTGTAAACATTAATTCTCATGGTGTAACTAGATTGAGAAAATCACTTGAATATGGAGAAGCTCCTATTTGGCAATATCAAAATATTGCATATGGTAGAGTTCATGAAACTATAAGTGATGAAGATCTTTCAGTTATTTTAATGTTAATATCACTAAATGAAAATGGATTAGAAGTAGCCATTGAAATCTTAAGCATGAGACTACATGGTATTTCTAAAGGCTCGTTAATTAGTGATTGTATATCATATGTGGGCCAAAAGCTATTGTTGAAATATCAATTTTCAAGAGAAGATAATAAGAAAGGTCACTTAGATTATGGATTAGCAAAAATTATTGAAGCTTGTTTTAATGGTATATCTGGAGAAGCAAACGCAAGGATATTGTGTGAAAGGCTTGCGGTTGGATACAAAGACTTTAAAATTTTCCCATCGGATTATCAAAGAGTTCTGGTCGCTTTATCCAAGACACAGCCTGAAGTATTTCTAAATGAATTTTTAGGTAATGAACAAAAGGTGAAGGGTTGGTTAATCGAAGCACTTTCTGAAAAAGGTAAAGCTCTTTCTTTTATAAATGAGGAAATTATTAAAAAATGGTGTGAAATCAACCCCAAAGCACATTATCCTGTTATTGCTTCCGTCTTAAGACCTTTTCAACAAGTTGATAAAGATCATAATTTGGAGTGGACCCCTTTAGCGTTATGGATAATGGAGAATTTTTATGATCCGGTAGTAATATTAAATAAATTTAGAGCATCATTTTATCCAAGAACATGGTCGGGTTCACTTGCAGAAAAGTTGCAAAGTTGCCTGTGCTTAATTACTGCGTTAAAAAACCATAGCAACATGGTAATTGCAGAGTGGGCAAACGAAGAAGAGGAAAAATTGAAAGAAACTATTCGAAGTTATAGAGAAAATGAATTGAACATGGAAAAGCAAAGAAATGAACGTTTTGAGTAAAAAGTGTTAGATTTTAATTGGACTTAAAGTAAAAAAATAAGGTGAGCTTACTACATCTCATAATATTAATTTCCTACCGTCAGCATTCCACACACGTGGAGTGTGTTTCGCAGCTTATTTTAAAGAAAGGCAACTAACCTGAGGTGACCCCCGAAAGTT
>NTXX01000036.1 GCA_002559145.1 Bacillus sp. AFS006103 | reverse complement strand
AAGGAAACACGGAGAGCGTAAGCGATTCGATGTTGACTTATCGTAGGGCGGAGAGCGAAGTCCACTAGCAGCTGGGCGCTGGAGCTGGATTCAGAGAACTATTCCAAGTTATCCACAATAAATAATTTTATAATTTGCTATACAATGTAAAAGCGTCTGCCCTAGAACTGCAGGCAGACGCTTGATATTTGAAAACTATTCCACAAAGCCGACACTCATTGTATCCGGATGGGATCCGGCACGGCTGTCTTGATTTAATCCATCGATTTTCTCCATATCTTCAGCAGACAATTCAAAATCAAAGATATTTGCATTTTCAATAATGCGATGCTCTTTGATTGATTTAGGAATCGTAACCACTCCATGTTGCAGATCCCAACGCAGGATTACTTGAGCAACCGATTTATTATATTTATGCGCCAAATCCTCAAGAACCGGTTCGCTTAGAAGTTGACCTTGTTTTAAAGGCGACCATGCTTCCAGTTGAATGCCTTCATTTTTACAAAAAGCAAGCAGCTCTTTTTGAGTTAAATGTGGATGGAATTCCACCTGGTTGACCATTGGTTTAATCTCTGCAGAACTGAGTAAATCTTCTAAATGGTGAACCAAGAAATTACTTACACCAATCGCGCGCACGCGTCCGTCTTTGTATAGCTTTTCGAATGCCTTCCATGTTTCTTTATATTTATCTTTACCCGGCCAGTGAATTAAATAAAGGTCCAAGTAATCCAGTCCTAGCTTGTTCATGCTTGTTTCGAATGCTGCTAAGGTTGATTCATATCCTTGCTCGGAGTTCCAAAGCTTTGTCGTAATAAATAATTCTTCACGGGGAACACCAGATTCTTTAATGGCTTGACCAACGCCTTCTTCATTACCATAAATAGCCGCTGTATCAATGCTTATGTATCCATTTTTTATGGCTGCCTTTACAGACTGGATAACCTCTTCACCCTCAGTTACTTTAAAAACGCCTAACCCCATCCATGGCATTTTTACTCCATTGCTTAATGTAGTCGTGTCTTTTAAATTTGTTGGCATCCGTAATTCCTCCTTATTATATTACTCTTACCAAGGTAAGGTACTTGAAACCAGCTTAAAATTGAGTAAAGCTTATCTTCCTCGAGCAGCTTTGACCTTTTCGACATATTGTTTCGCATAGGCAGTAATTTGGTCAAATTCTCCAGTTTTAGCCGGCGCTACTAGATTACCACCTACCCCAACAGCCACACAACCATTTTTAATCCATTGTTCAATATTATCCAAATCAACACCGCCAGTTGGCATAATATTTACTTGCGGAAGTGGAGCTTTTACTGCTTTGATAAAATCCGGACCAAATGCACTTCCGGGGAACAACTTCACGATATCAACTCCAGCCTCTAAGGCACGTTTCATTTCGGTGATTGTCATGCAGCCTGGCATATAAGGTATTTGATAGAGGTTACAAAGTGTTGCTGTATCTTGGTCAAAGGTTGGACTCACAACAAACTGCGCACCCGCTAAAATCGCAATTCGAGCTGTAGTTGCATCTAGAACTGTTCCTGCTCCAATAACCACCTCGTTATTATTTTGATAAAGGTTGGCTAATTCTTTAATGACTTCATCCGCGCCATTTACCGTGAAAGTCACTTCAATCCCTTGAATACCGCCTTTTACACAGGCCTCCGAAATGTTTATTGCCTCTTCCTTAGAGTCTGCCCTTACAACGGCAACTACTCCACATTCTGCAATCTTCGTTAACGTATTTATCTTTTCCATCATGTTGGTCACTTCTTTCTTTTAATTTTGAAAAATTATTTTTAAATAGTTTTGTTTTGTATTATTTAAATTTACAAAAGATTTCTCATACCGTATCATATAGTAGAACAGTGTTCTAAAATTTGAAATGAAAACCACTAAAAAGAGGTAGAAAAACGATGTCTAATGTTCAATCACTGGAAAGAGCTTTAACAATATTAAACAAGCTATCTGAATATCCAGATGGCATCCAAATAACACGGCTATCAGAGCAGATTGGACTAACAAAAGGTACCCTTCATAGACTGTTAGCTACGTTATCGAATATGAATTATGTCACGAAAGATGAAGAAACCGACAAATATAAACTTGGATTACAGGTCCTCTTTCTTTCTAGAAATCTTTTAAATAACACGGATGTTGTAACCGTTTCAAAACCTTTTTTAGAAAAATTATCACGAGAAGTCAACGAAACCATTCATTTATGCACCGAGGACCGTGGCGAAGTGGTCTATATCGATAAAATTGAAAGTTCGCAAACCATTCGCATGTAT
The DNA here is from genome assembly GCA_002559145.1 of Bacillus sp. AFS006103. GTDB lineage: Bacteria > Bacillota > Bacilli > Bacillales > Cytobacillaceae > Neobacillus. Next base: position 217,475 of record NTXX01000036.1, on the reverse strand, counting down.
TCCCGGATTGGCAGCCGTGCTCCCATGTATTGTACCGGAGTAGGGAAAATATTACTTTCTGGTATGACCCCAGAAGCAAGAGATACAATCATTTCAAATATGACCTTCATTCCGAAGACACCATCCACGATCACTTCTAAAGAAGAATTATTAGAAGAAATTGAACGAGTTAAGAGCCAAGGCTATGCATTAGATGACGCCGAGAATGAAGAAATCTTAAGATGTATTGCCGCTCCAATTTTTGATCACAAAGGAAAGATTATTGCTAGTTTTAGTATTTCCGGTCCAAGAAATCGAATAACGATGGAAGTAATCAACGATACATTAATTGAAAAAATGAAACAGTATAGTTTGGTCATCTCAAGAAATCTTGGTTACACTGGTTCCCTTGAAATACAAATGTAAAGAAAACCATTAAACGGTTTCTCTTTACTTTTTTTATTTCACCTTATGTTAAAGCTTGACCAAAGAGTCTACTATAAAAGCATTCAAACGATCACTATCTGGTAATCCGTCATTATCCCCTGGCGACATAACGGCAAGTGCACCAATGGCTGCTCCTCGTTTGACTGCCTCTTTGATCGCTAGACCTTCCAATATTCCGCTAACCACTCCAACAGCAAACCCATCACCCGCACCGACTGTGTCAACCACTTTATCTACATGAAAACCCTCTGTGTAGAATTGCTCGCCTTCAGAGCTTGTGAACGCACCCTTTGCCCCGAGCTTGATTACGACCGTTTTAACTCCAGCCGCGTGATAGTAAGCAGCGATTTCTTGAACGTCCTGTTTACCCGTTAACAACTTTCCTTCTTCAATACCCGGAAGAACGATATCCGCACGACAAGCCAGGTCGTTAATGACTTGAGCCATCTCTTGCTTGTCAGTCCAAAGACCCGGACGCAAGTTAGGATCATAAGAGATTTGTACACCTCTCACACGTGCCTCTTTCAACAGTTCATAGACCATTTCTCGGCATCCAGCAGATAAGGCAGGTGGAATTCCTGTTAAATGAATATGGTCAAAGCCTTCCCAATTAAAGTTCGCTATAGTTTCCGAATCCATATGGGAAGCAGCGGAATTTTTTCTTGCCGAAAATACTTCCGGATCACCACTTAAAACCTTTTCCTTCCACTGCATGCCGGTTAAATTGTTGGCATCATAGGTCACATACGAGGTATCGATTGCATTTTGCTGAAGAAATTTTTCAATATTTTTTCCAAATGGATCCAATCCCAATTTGGTTATATACGTAACTTGATGTCCTAAACGGGACATACCGATGGAGAAGTTGACCTCGGCACCTGCCACAAAACGGTCAAAACGATCAACATTTTCTAAGGAACCTTCTTGCTCCGCTACAAACAGCGCCATAGGTTCTCCTACAGTAATTATTCTACTCATACGGATCCTCCTATAATTGAAAGAGAGACATACATGAATATGTCTCCCTTGATTTAATTATCAAGCAGTTGCTTTATTTCCTTCATTTACACCTGGTCTATTGTTTTTCTTTTGCATATGTTTGGACCAATAGGCTGTTAAGATTGGTACTAATATGGAAGTAACAATTACGGATGCTGCACACAAAGCAGTAGCTGACTGTGCGATTGAAAGGAACTCAGGTTTCATCGTCGCAATAATCATTGGATTAGCAACCGCAGCTCCAGCTGTACTTGAAGCAGCAAGTCCTGCTGTACCGTTTCCTCCGCCGATAAATTTATCAGCAAGCATTAACGGAACACCTGTGATAACGATTACAAGAAGACCTAATACTATTCCAGCAAGACCTGTTTTCGCAATCACTGTCAGGTCAATCGAGTTACCTAAAGCAAAACCAAAGAATGGAATCATTGTGTGAGTTGCTTTGCTGAAAAATTCACGGAAATCTTTATCTAAGTTACCAAGTAGAAAACCTACTAAGAAAGGTAAGACAGCGCCTACAAATGCATGTGGTTGGAAAGCTGCAATGCCTGTTGAACCAAGAATTAACATCGTTACTAGTGGACCAGATTCAAGTGACATTAAGACGAATGCACCCGCTTCTTCTTTTGAACCATATTGCTGCATTATCGAAGCATAAAGACCGCCGTTTGTCATATCCATACACGCGATTATTGCAAGAACGGAGAATCCAGCGAAAAATCCTGTTTGAATTCCACCATCTGGGATAAACATAGAGGCAACGATCGCAACAACCCATGCAACCGCTATCTTTGTTATCACAAGTGTCCCTGACTTCCTTAATACCGTACCTGTCGCTTTAATATTGATACCTGCACCCATACAGAAGAACCATACCGCTAGAATCGGAACTGTACCAGTCATTAAACCATTTGTAAATGAACCGAAATACTCACCAGATTTTGGAGCTAGTGTATGAATAATTGCACCTAAAAATAATGGAACCAGCATCAGACCCCCAGGGATCTTTTCAATCGTCTTCATAATTTTCATAATTTGCATACCTTACCTTTCGGTTTATAATGGGTAATTTTCGCAAAAAATTGAGATGGTTGATTTAGTTAGTTCATGCTGCGTTAGAGTTCCTGAATCAATATGGAAGTCAAAGGCGGCTTTCATTTAAGTTAATCCTACTTAAACCGCCTTTGACTTTTGACCTCAACTTTTTACAACTTCTACATTTATATTTTTACTTTGAGGACAACCTTTCTAACCTTTTGTTTATTCTTGGCTATAATACCAGCCATATGTGAATCTTCAGGAAAACAGATCATGACGTCACCTGGGTTCATGGTAATGATAGAATGTACATCGCCTTCAAAAAAGATGGCATCTTTCTCTGCGTTGTATGCCTCTATGATTCTCTGATTCTCAAAATGGTCAACTGCAATATTTTCTCTACCTTCTATAATAAAGTGAAAGTCTAGAAATTTTTGGTGAGCTTCCCAAAAGCATTCTTCAGCTTCTTTTGTTTCATATTCGTTCAAGAAAAAGAACAAATCTTCATTAATCTCATGACGTCCTGCAGTAGCTAGAGAAAAATCAGCTTCTTTTAAGAAAAGTAATTTGGATTGCAATTTTTCAGATAGGGTATTGCTTTCAATTAAGTCATTTATTCTGCCAAATATCAACGAGATCAATCCTTCCGGTGAAAAGGAATTAGCGTGCTAACCAACCGCCATCAACTGCAAGAATATGTCCATTCATATAGTCGGAAGCTTGACTAGATAAGAAGACAACTACTCCCATTAGGTCAGCAGGATTCGCCCATCGTCCGGCAGGGATTCGGGAAAGAATTTCTTCACTCCGTCCTTCATCGGCACGAATTGGAGCTGTATTTGCTGTTGCAACATAGCCCGGTGCAATCGCATTGATTTGAACATTATATTGACCTAATTCATTAGCAAAGGCTTTAGTAAGGCCTGCTACTGCACTCTTACTTGCTGTGTACGGAGGAACAAATTTACCACCTTGGAAAGATAGCATCGAACAGATATTGATGATTTTTCCGCTTTCTTGCTCAACCATTACTCTTGCAACGGCTTGGCTCAGAAGATAAACAGCGTTTAAGTTAATTTCCATAACCGCATTCCAATCTTCCTCTTTATATTCGAGTAACGGGCTGCGGCGGATCGTTCCTGCATTATTCACTAGAATATCAATTTTCCCATAAACACTTAGACAAGTATCAACAATCGTTTGCAGGCTTTCTCTATTTGTTAAGTCTGCTTGGTGGAAATATACTTTTCTTCCTGTTTCTTCGATTAACTCTTTTGTTTCATCCCAATTGCTATCATAAGAAACAATAAATAGATCGGCTCCTGCTTTCGCTAACGCAACTGCATATCCTTGGCCAAGACCCGTATTTCCTCCTGTCACGATTGCAACCTTATCTGTTAACTTGAAAAAATCTAATGAAAAATCTCTTAAACTCATTTTTAATAGCACCTCTTCTTTTATTTTTATCCTAAACATGCATTTAGGAAATTTATCGCAATTGATCCATGGTGACTTGATCCATGTCATTATAGGTTTTGTTTTCCCCGGCCATCGCCCAGATAAAGGTGTAATTGCTGGTTGCACCTCCGCAGTGAATCGACCATGGCGGTGAAATAACTGCTTGTTCATTCTTCATTACAAGATGACGAGTCTCCGTTGGTTCCCCCATCATATGGAACATTCTTGCATTTTCATCTAAATCAATGTAGAGGTAAACTTCCATTCGACGGTTGTGCGTATGTGTTGGCATTGAGTTCCAAACGCTTCCCGTATTTAATTGAGTCAGACCCATGACCACTTGACAGCTTTGGATACCTTCATTATGAATCATGCGGCGAATCACTCGATCATTTGCATTTTCAAGAGAACCTAATCGGTCACCCTCAATATCCTTAAACGCAACGTGTTGGACCGGATACTCTTTATGTGCCGGTGCGGAGAATAGATAGAACTTTGCTGGACTTACGGTTGATTCACTAGTGAAAAGCAATTCTCTTCTCCCTAATCCAACATACAAGCAATCTTTATTTTCCATATCATAAGTCTCACCATCGACAGTGATTTTCCCGGTTCCACCTACATTGAAAATCCCCACTTCTCTTCGCTCTAAAAAGTAATCGGCTTTAATCTCGTCATAGCCTTTTAATGAAATAACCTCTCCCATTGGAGTGATGCCGCCAACGATAGCGCGGTCTTCCATTGTATAAACGAGCTTAATTTCACCCGGTACGAATAACTCTTCGATTAGATAGTGCTTACGAAGTTCTTCTGTTGTAAATGTTTTTGCATGATCTGGGTGTGTTGAATACCTAGTTTCCACAATATACATCTCCTTATATTTAACTGCTATCCGTTTTTCTAATTTTGTTCCACATCGTGGTACGGTGTTTCATAATTTAATTATAGCGGTTTCATTATAGAAATGTCCACTCATATTTGACAAAAAGGTGAATCTTATTTTTAAATAAAGGCTCCTTCCCTTTTTGAAGCCTAATGTGGAAATTATAGCGAGCTCCCGTTCAATTTGGTAAAATTGTGTAAAAGGAGTTAAGTTCTAAGGACAAACTCAAATTAGGAGGATTACATGTTTTTATCGTATCCCATTTTAGCAGCCCTATTAGGAATGTTTATTGCCCAATTCGTAAAAATCCCGATACACTTTATTGCTTCAGGGGAATTAAGATGGAACTTGATGTTTAGCACTGGTGGCATGCCTAGTTCTCATACCGCTACAATTATTTCATTAACTACGGCGATTGGATTAACTTCAGGACTCCATTCAAATGAATTTGCGATTTCTGTGATTGTTTCACTAATTGTCATGCATGATGCGACTGGAGTTCGAAGACACGCAGGGTATCATGCAGAGGTTTTAAATACATTATTAGCTGATTTCAATCTTTTAATTGATACTTTAAAAAACCCGAAGTTAAAAAAAACGGAGTCCAGAGAAAAGCTGAAAGAACTGTTAGGGCATCAACCTGCAGAAGTATTTTTTGGGTTGATCACAGGAATCATTGTTGGGATTCTAACTTATCAGGTCTACCCATTTTAAATATTTGTGTTGGTCTGATAAATGGCATGGAGAGGAGCAGTACCGATGAAATACAAAATTACCGAAAGAGAAAGTTTTCAAGTGGTTGGAATCAAGCGTGAGATATCATGTGTTAATGGGGCAAACTTAATTGAGATTCCAAAAATGTGGGCGGATGTTCACGCAGACGGAACCAACGACATGTTATTTAAGTTGAATAACGGAAGAATTAATGGCGTCCTTGGGGTATGTGTCGTTAAACAAGACTCACAGTCGGAATTAATGGATTACTGGATTGCAACGGAATATAACGGTGATACTCCGGAAGGTTTGTTGAATCTCGAGATACCAGCTTCCAAGTGGGGCGTATTTGAGGTTCACGGCCCCATGCCCGATTCTATCCAGAATGTATGGAAACAAATCTACTCTGAATGGTTTCCATCGAACGATTACAAGCATGCAGGCACACCTGATTTAGAAGTCTATTTTGCTGGAGAGCCTTGGGGTCCTGATTACTACTCAGAAATTTGGATACCTATAACATAAGAGGATGTTTACTTAATCAAATCAAAAATTAACTAATATTAATATCCAGTTCATAGTTTATTAATATTTGACTGTTATAGTACATATTAGTGGGGATAGCACGCGTGGCTATCATGGTATTAGGCGTAGGCGGAGCCGATACCTTAGGAAGAGCACCCGTTAAATAGATGCTTCCTTAAATATATAGATCTATTACTTACTAATTTATACATAGGAAAAACTAACTAGGAGTGCACCTCTTTAAGAAAAAGGTGCACTCCTTTTATTGCTATTACCCATAAAAATTACGGTTTATAATAAGGCGGAATACGCAGCCACTCATGATGATCTAAATATTGCTTAACGATTAAGCCAGCACTGGTCTTCTTCAAGATGATTTTTGAAAAAATTAAACCAACGTCTGCCCGGATGGATTCTGTAAGGCCTTTGGCAGCATAATTAACCCCCATAGCTAGGTTATAAGACATTAAATTAGCCATTTCTTCATCATCTAATTTAGCACCTTCGGGGATATTTTTAAAATCTCCCACTGGTTTTTCCGGTGTCGATTGAGGAAAGGGGACACCCTCTTTCATAAGAAATTCTTTTAAATCATCTCTGATCGGAATATGGACGGTTTCTCTTATATCCTTTAAAATTTGTTTTAATTCCGGGTCTTGGACAAGATTGTAACCGATTTCTTCATTACGCATGGTCGTTTCCGTTCCTAAAAGAAAAAACCAAAGATTGGATACCTCCATCACATTTAATGGTCTTTTCTCGCCGTCCATAAATGGTTCAAATACATCTTGAACTAAGTCAAATATTTTCATGTTTTCATGCCCCCACCAAAATTTGTATGATGGTAGGATTTCCAAGCATGCTAATTAAAATACTTATTGAATAGTTTTTCTGCTGTACGGGTAGCTAAAGCCTGCGTTGTAAGAGTAGGATTCACTCCTCCCAAACTGTTATAATGGACACTATTGTCTGCGATATATAACCGCTTCACTTGGAATGCTTCACAATTCTCATCCACGACGAAGCCTATTCGCATCGTACTTTCCAGATGAATCATCATTCCAGCCGGCCAATTTGACCAAATAATTTTTTTGGCCCCCGCTTTTCGTAACAAATCCGCTCCTATCTGCATCAGCTCACTGCGCTTCCTCCTGGATAGTTTGGTCGGCTGATATGTCACAATAGGAACAGGTCCATTTTCATCACTAACGACAGGGTCGAGAGTAATTCCGTTTTGCTGATCAACTTCATCATCAGTAGTAACTAAAATATTTAAGGTTCGACGGTAGGAGTCCATTGTTTCTTTTAAATCATAACCGAAAAGTCGCCCTTTGATATCCCAGGGATCACCCTTACTAGGCTTATTTAAGAAAGAGTACCCAGACTCACTCACCCCATAAAAAGAAGCAGTTAATCCCGGACTCATCCCAACCGTCTGCAGTGCCCCGAGTCCAGGATAGTCCATCCTTGCCCCGCACGTATTACCTACAAAGGGATTAATTTCTGACGTTCCCAAGATAGGAATCAAATCTTTCTCATCAAATATTCCGGATAACCAGTCCATATAATGATTTACCAAGCCTCTTCCTACCCATGGATTGTCAGGCAGTTGCGAATTTAACCAGAGGCGTGGACTTTCAATGCTCCCGGACGCCATCACCACGATTTCTGCTCTCAGTTCTTCCTGCTCCCCTGTCCAGGTGTCCCTTATTTTTACTCCCACGGCATGGAGCCCTTTGGCAGGATTATTTTCTGTTAATACTTTTATCGCAAAGGTATTAGGTCTAATACAGACATTGCCTGTTTTTAAAGCAAGCGGAATATAACTGACATTTGTGGAACGCTTTGCCATTTTATCTACAGATGGTCCATGCGGACAACCGTTGATACAATGGCCCGAAAGAGTGCAGCCTTCCATCCAGGATAGTTGCTCTAAGGAGAGGTTAGGATTTGTGATGTTCTCATTTGGGGGCAAAATGGCATTTGGCTGCGGCCTATATCCAGGAACGGTCACATCCAGTGTAGGAATCAAATTCCACCCAGACTTCCTCGCACCATAATAAAATAATTCCTCCTTTGCCGTAGTTGCGGCAAAGTTCACCGGTAATATCGCTTCAACCTTTTCATAATAAGGAATAAGGTCTCGATAAGAAAGAGGCCAGACATTATCTATTGCAGCTGGATATGCCCGGGGGCAATTAGCCGTATAGGTTTGGGTGGTTCCACCAACACCCGCACATTGCCAAATGACCCCCTTTTGATTCGCATTCCGAAACCATTGGGGACGACTGCGATCCGCCGGACCCCACCGATACCTCCCTGAAACTAAATCATTCATATTCATTTCATGCTTGTTCAACAATTGTTTATAAAGCATGACATCCAAATCAGCAGGTGTCGAACTGGATTCGGCTCCGGGCTGCAGATTGGGATTGGGCCACTTTTGGTTGCCGTACCAGGGGCCTGCTTCTAATACCAATACCTTTAATCCCATTTCTCCCAACTCTTTGGCGATAACTGCTCCTCCGCCGCCTGCCCCAATGACAATCACGTCCTGATTGGCCATTAGTTATTCACCTTCTTGTGTTGAATGATTGCTAAGAATCCACGAAAATCACGATATCCAAAAGCGGGACCCGGATATTGGGTCTGGAACCATCCTGTCGAAAAAAATTCCACTCTTCTGTACTCAGGAGGAAATAATCGTGTGGTTCCGTATGCTGTCCATTCCGAATACTGGCCAAACATAGGGAGTTCATTTAATACATCCATCATATTTCGAACAAGTTCCGGATTATTTTTGTAAGGAATACTCAAGGTTTCAAGATTAATTTCAAGCAGCTCTATAAGGGTGATAGCCCTTAACCTGTCTAGCGGCGAAAGTGCTGCGAAGAGACCTCCGCCAGGAAATGCATTTACAGTAAGAGGATATAGAATCTGTCCCGTCTGAATTAACCTAGCAGCACCTGCGTCCAACAATTCAGCGGTAGCTTTCGCCATGGAGTTGTTATCCATTAAATTTAATTGCGCTTTTACCGGGAGAGCAATCGAATGCTCCAATATCCAAATGACATATTCATACACATGTAATTCCAGTGCCCCTGCTACATGAACAGTTCCTAACGAATCTTTCTCTCTAAAATGGGGTGGAATGATCGCATGAACTAGTGACTGAAAAGTGGACCTGATATAACGATTTATGATTCGCTCACTTCCACTTGATGCTGTTATTTTCCACACCCCCTTATAGGTTTGCAAAATATTACTTACCCTTCCTAATAATATTTAGCTGGTCATTTTTCTATGTCAGGTAGTATCGATATTATTTTTACAAGTTGAAAATTTGCATGTAAACTACAAAAAAAGCAGACTCAAAATTTTAAAGGGTCCCGTTGGTCGATAAAAAGCTACTAATTCCTGCATCTAGCATCAGAGGGTCCGCACTTATCGGTTGGGTATCGGGTTAAGCTCACGAGCTGATAAATAGGCGGAAAAATTCAGGCTGTTGAGAAAGTCATGTTTTTTCACTGAATTAACGCGTTAATGTGGTATAATTGGGGTATAGAAAATACCTGGAAGGCGTGACTATCATGCTAAATCGTACGAATTCTACTCAATCTAATACAAGCCAACTTGAACTAGTAGATATAGAATTATTGGTTCCTGAGAACCACCTCCTTCGGTTAATTAATGACCACGTAGACTTTTCCTTCATCAGAGAAAAGGTGCGTCCTTTTTACAGTGAAACCAAAGGTAGACCTTCACTAGATCCCGTTGTACTGTTCAAAATGATGCTAATTGGATATCTTTATGGCATCCGCTCTGAACGACAGTTAGAACAAGAAATCATTCCTAACGCTGCTTATAGATGGTTTTTAGGATTGAATTTTTCCGATTCTGTGCCTGATCATTCAACAATTAGTTGGAATAGAAATAACCGGTTTAAAGGTACAACTGTCTTTCAGGAAATCTTTGATGAAGTAGTACATTTAGCGATTCATCATCATATGGTGGCTGGGCGTCTCCTCATTTCTGATTCCACGCATATCCAGGCCAATGCTAACAAGAATGCTTATACTATGCAGGTGGAGACAGACCAACCGAACAAGTATTTGGCTGAGCTCGAGGAGGCAGTGAACGAGGATCGTGTAGCACACGGAAAAAATCCTTTACCTCCAGCTGGGGAGAATACAACAGAAAAGAAACTAAAAAAAAGTACCACGGATCCTGAATGCGGATTTATGAACCGTAAGGGAAAGCCAGAAGGTTTTTTCTTTTTGGATCATCGTACTGTCGATCACAAATTTAATATTATTACAGATGTATACGTGACACCTGGTAACGTCAACGATGCCACTGTTTATTTGGAAAGATTGAAAAGCCAAATTGAAAGATTTGGTTTTTCAAAGACTCTGGAATCAGTAGCTTTGGACTCGGGTTACTTTACGGCTCACATTTGTAAAAAGACACTAGATATGAATCTTTTCCCTGTAATTGCAGAGCGTAAAGCTTCTAACAAAGAAGGCAAGTTTTCTAAATCCCAATTCACTTACGAAACGGAACAGGATGTCTATATTTGCCCGGCGGGCAAAACATTAACTTATGGTAATACAAACCGTCAGGGGTATAAAGAGTATCGGTCGGATTCAAATGTATGCAAGGAATGCCCTTTCCTAGAAAAATGTACCTCAAATGCGAATAAGCAAAGGATTATTCAACGACATATATGGGAATCGTACAAGGAGAAGGTAGTCCATAACCGCCAAAGTAAAGACGGGAATGACATCTATCAATTACGTTGCCAAACCATAGAGCGAAGCTTCGCAGATGCTAAAACACTCCACGGGCTTCGCTATTGCCGGTTCCGGGGAAAAGAGAAAACCCAGGAACAGGCATTCATGACGGCAGTGGCACAGAACCTAAAGAAGATTGCTAGGCACCTTACCAAGCAATCTCAACAGGGGAGTTCTGTCTTTTTATCTATTTTCACTAATTTGTTTAAATCTTTTCTTCCCGGAACCGGCAGGTTGGGTTGCATAAAAACCACTTTCTCAACAGCCTGAAAAATTCCGCTTAATTGGTAATTTTCAATAAAAAAGGCTCAAATAGACGGAGCGATTCCGCCTATTGTGTCGATGAATTCGAAAATGGGAGACTTTGCTTTGCTTAACCGGAAAACCTCCGCTTATATACACCGAAACGAGCTCCATTCTGCATTTAACCGGAAAATCTCCGCTTATTTTACTTATGCTGGTTTACTCGATTAAGGACAAGACAGCTTATTAAAAAGGAGTGAGCTTTATCTCAAAATCCAAGAGAACCTCATTTTGATGCTTTACGGTGAGGTTTTATATAAATAAGGTATTTGTATTCCTACTAAAAAAACTCGCCAATGACTATGGCGAGTTTTACTTTTTTATATACCAATACGACTGTCATTTCGGCACGTATTTTAAGAAAAGCACCTCATAGCGGAACCCTTTATCAAAATTTAAGCCAGCTTTTTACGCGGTAAACTTCTCTAAGAATTGTTCAATAACAATTGAGGATGTGCCTAAGGCGGGAGCATTTTTTCCTAAGGAAGACAGTAATAACTCATGACTGTTAGTGAATTTTTCATTACTCCTTGATGAGATCGAATTTCTAATCGAGTTCAGAACCATTGGCACAGCTTCAACAATGTCATTTCGGATAATGACCGCTTGTGGGTTAAAGGTATTTAAGATACTTGTTAATCCAATCCCAAGGTAAAAGCCAAAATTTTGTAAGGCCATTAATATTTCAGGATCATTTTGGTTGGCCAGATTAATAATTTCCTGATACGAGGAGATGTTACCGTTGATTTGATAAGGAGTTAGCAACGCTTTTTCAGAGGCGTATAATTCCCAGCATCCTCGGTTTCCACAACTGCATTTCAGTCCGTTAAAATCAATTGTTACATGACCCATCTCACCGGCAAAACCATCAACACCTCGATACAAATCATTATTAATTACAATTCCAATCCCGATTCCCGTACCAACGCTAACGTATATGATGTTTTCAAAATTTTTAGCAGCCCCAAATACTCTTTCACCATATGCACCGGCATTGGCTTCATTTTCAATAAAAACAGGTACCTTAAATTCCTGTTCGATGAGTGATTTTAAGTCTAGATTATAATTCCAATCGATGTTTGGCGTGAATATGACCTGTTGTTCTGTATTAACAAGACCCGGAACACATAAACCAATTCCAATCAATCCGTACGGGGAATCTGGCATTTGTTTGATGAGATCCTCAATCATTGAAAATAAAACATCTTTGTTCTTATCAAGTGAAGGCTTTTCTAGCTGTTGATATTGATCCAGGACAATGTTTCCTTTTAAATCCGTTAAAATGCCATTGATAGAATCAACACCGATATCCAACCCAATGGAATAACCAGCATTCTTATTAAATACGAGCATGACAGGCTTCCTTCCACCGCTAGATTGCCCCTGTCCGATTTCAAAAATAAGGTTCTTTTCAATTAAGGTATTCACTTGGGAAGAGACAGTCGATTTATTTAAACCTGTTATTTCAGATAACTTTGCCCGTGAGATAGGTGAATTCGAAACGATTTCATTCAGTAGTACCTTTTGATTCATTTTTTTGACTAACATTTGATCCGCAATAATCACAAATTCGCACCCCGTTTGTATATTGAGTAAACTAAGTTCCATTAACTTTATAGTAGTATATTCCCATTATAAATCAATATTCAGCGAAAATATACATAAAATATTCAAATAAAACTATTGATTAAAGCGTTTTATTTTTGTAAGATGTAAATATGTTAACGTTAGTTTATCCAAACAACAAACTAACAAGAATAAACATCTACTGATGCTACATAGTTGTAAATACCATTTAATTTATTTCAGGAGGGAAAAGACATGGTTCAGACAATGACGAATACTTATTTTGGAAGCGTAAACAAGGTGGTTTATGAAGGAAAGGACTCTAAAAACCCATTAGCATTCAAGTATTATAACCCCGAGGAAGTAATTGGCGGCAAAACCATGAAAGACATTCTACGTTTCTCCGTTGCCTATTGGCATACCTTTACCGCAGATGGAAGCGACCCATTTGGTGCTGCGACTATGGAAAGACCGTGGAACCAATTCACTGGTATGGATTTGGCAAAAGCTAGAGTTGAAGCTTCCTTTGAACTTTTTGAAAAACTTGGTGTTCCATTCTTTGCTTTCCATGATCGTGACGTTGCTCCTGAAGGAAGAACTTTAAGTGAAACCAATAAAAATTTAGATATCATTATCGAGATGATTAAAGATTACATGAAAACAAGTAATACAAAACTATTATGGAATACAGCGAACATGTTCACTAACCCTCGCTTTGTTCATGGTGCAGCTACATCTTGCAATGCGGACGTATTTGCCTATGCTGCTGCACAAGTAAAAAAAGGTTTAGAAACAGCTAAACTGCTTGGCGCAGAAAACTATGTTTTCTGGGGCGGTCGTGAAGGATACGAAACCTTATTAAATACCGACCTAAAACTAGAGCTTGATAACTTAGCAAGATTTATGCATATGGCGGTTGATTATGCGAAGGAAATCGGCTTTACGGGTCAATTCTTAATTGAGCCAAAACCAAAAGAGCCAACCACTCACCAATATGATACAGATGCAGCAACAACAATTGCCTTCTTAAGACAATACGGTTTAGAGGATTACTTTAAATTAAATCTTGAAGCAAATCATGCAACACTTGCCGGACATACATTTGAGCATGAATTACGTGTGGCAAGAACGAGCGGTCTGCTTGGTTCCGTTGATGCCAACCAAGGAAATCCTTTACTCGGCTGGGATACCGATGAATTCCCAACGGATTTATATTCTACTACCTTAGCAATGTATGAAATTCTCCAAAACGGTGGTCTTGGCCGCGGAGGGCTAAACTTTGATGCCAAGGTAAGAAGGACTTCTTTTGAAGCGGAAGATCTTGTCCATGCACATGTAGCTGGAATGGATGCCTTTGCCAGAGGCTTGAAAGTGGCTCATAAATTAATCGAAGACCGTGCTTTTGAAAATGTGATAGCCGAACGTTACAGCAGCTATACGAAAGGAATTGGCCTCGATATCGTTCAAGGCAGAGCCAACTTCCACACCCTTGAAACCTATGCACTTAACAATGACACTATTAAAAATGTCTCAGGTAAAACGGAACGTTTGAAAGCTTTATTAAACCAATACCTTTTAGAAGTCTAATATAAGTCAATAAGCCTTGCCCTACTCAATGGGCCCGCCAACTGAAGATAGCCAAATTTTGTTGCGGGTCCATTTTTTGAATTTTAATTTCATCCATATAAAAGGAGGATAAAGACAGCCTTTAGGATATCGACTAGTACCATACTTCATTTTTCCGACAAAATGACAACGCTTTTATACATACTATAGTTGAAGTATAGTTTCCTAAAATGTGACCTGTCTTTAAACAATACGATGGAGCAAAAAAAGAACTCACTTTATCTATTTGGAATTACACTGGTGGCTGCCATTGGCGGCCTGCTTTTTGGATATGATACTGCTGTTATATCTGGTGCGGAGGAGTCATTACAAATCTATCTAATTGATAGTCTCCATTTAGGTGCATTCATTCATGGTGCAACCATCTCTAGTGCACTAATTGGTTGTATCATTGGTGGTTTCATTTCCGGTGTTTTTGCTTCAAAATTCGGCCGGAAGAACTCACTCATTATTGCATCAATCTTTTTCTTAGTATCCTCCCTGGGTGCCGCTTATCCGGAGTTTCTATTTTTCGAAAAAGGTGAACCAACGATTGGTTTGTTAATCGCATTCAACCTTTATCGAATCTTAGGTGGGATTGGCGTTGGTTTGGCTTCAGCTGTTTGCCCAATGTATATTGGAGAAGTAGCTCCAGCAAACATCCGCGGTAGATTAGTATCCTTTAACCAGTTTATGATTATTCTAGGAATGCTTGTTGCCTATTTCGTTAACTTTTCAATTTCGAGCGGTGAAAGTCAAGCATGGGTCAATGATATTGGCTGGAGATATATGTTTGCATCCTGTGGTGTTCCGGCTCTCTTGTTTGGGTTATTTTTACTAATGGTACCTGAAACACCCCGCTATTTATCTTTGAAAAATCAAGATGATAAGGCCCTTGCTATTCTTACAAAAATTAATGGCTCTGCGGCAGCAAAATCAATTTTACAACAAATCAAGCAAACAGTAGATGCTTCTTCTGAGAAACTATTTACTTACGGAAAAACAGTGATCGTGATTGGAATCTTGCTTTCTGTATTTCAACAGTTTGTTGGAATTAATGTTGCTTTGTATTATGCACCAAGGATCTTTGAAAGCATGGGTGCCGGAAAAGATGCTTCAATGTTACAGACAACCGTTATGGGATTAATCAACGTGGTTTTCACCCTGGTAGCGATTATGACTGTCGATAAATGGGGCCGTAAACCATTATTAATTATTGGCTCTGTCGGAATGGCAATTGGAATGTTTGGGGTTTCTAGTCTGGCCTATTTTGATGTAATCGGAGTAAGTACTTTAATTTTCATTATTGTGTACACTGCTTCCTTTATGATGTCATGGGGTCCAATCTGCTGGGTTCTGATTTCTGAAATCTTCCCCAATAATATCCGTGGACGTGCAGTTGCGATTGCAGTAGCAGCGCAGTGGGCCGCTAACTATCTTATTTCCTCAACGTATCCAATGATGATGGAATATAGCGGCACTGTAACCTATGGTTTTTACGGAATAATGAGTGTTCTTTCTGCCATATTTGTTTGGAAGTTCGTGCCTGAAACAAAAGGAAAAACTCTCGAAGAAATGGAAGGAACTTGGAAAAAATCAGCTTAATAAGAATAGGACGCTATCCTTTGGTCATACAGGAGGGATGGCGTTCATTTATAACCTGTTGAAAAACTTAAGTGGGGGAATTCATTATGAAATATGTAATTGGAGTAGATTTAGGGACTAGCTCCGTTAAAGTGCTACTCGTTGACCAAGAAGGCATCGTCAATTATTCAGTTTCAAAGGACTATCCATTAATCCAGCAGCACCCCGGGTATAGCGAACAAGATCCCGAAGATTGGGTTGAAAAAACTATCGCTGCCTTACAACAGTTAGTAACTGAATCAAATATAACCCCTGATGCTATTGAGGGACTTAGTTTTTCCGGCCAAATGCATGGATTAGTTCTCCTCGATGAAAATGACCAAGTAATCAGAAATGCGATTCTATGGAACGACACCCGAACCACTCCACAATGTAAAAAAATAGATCAGCAACTAGGCGGCAAATTGCTTGAAATCACCAAAAACCCAGCTCTAGAGGGCTTTACTTTTCCAAAGATTCTCTGGGTAAAAGAGAATGAACCTGAAAATCTAGAAAAAACAAGCGTATTTTTACTTCCAAAGGATTATCTCCGCTATCGTTTAACGGGAAAAATAAACATGGATTACTCGGATGCTGCGGGTACGCTGATGTTAGATATCGTAAACAAGTCATGGAGCGCTGATATCCTCCGGACGTTTGAAATTCCTTCCACCATTTGTCCTCCATTAGTGGAAACTGAAGACTACGTCGGAATGCTTTTACCAGAGATTGCGGAACTTACTGGTTTATCTTCAGCAACTAAAGTATTTGCAGGTGGAGCGGACAATGCCTGCGGTGCGATTGGAGCAGGTATTTTATCTGAAGGAACAGCCCTTTGCAGTATCGGAACATCCGGTGTATTCCTTTCCTATGAGAATGATAAAAACAAAAACTACGGCGGGATGGTTCATCTTTTCAATCATGGACAAAAAGACTCCTACTACACGATGGGTGTCACCCTTGCAGCAGGCTATAGCCTAACTTGGTTTAAGGACACCTTCGCCAAGGATCAATCATTCGACAGTCTGCTAGATGATGCTACACAATCGACAATCGGTGCAAATGGACTGATTTTCACTCCCTTCTTAGTTGGTGAGCGCACTCCTTATGCGGATGCAAAAATAAGAGGAACATTTACTGGAATTGATAGCTCTCACCAAAAAGGTGACTTTACTCGGGCGGTCATGGAAGGAATTGTATTCTCAATTAATGAGAGTGTCGAAATCTTCCGCAACTATGGCAAGACCATCGACACCGTCATTTCGATTGGCGGTGGTGCGAAGAGTGAATTATGGCTTCAAATACAAGCCGATGTCTTTAATACAAGAGTCGTAAAGCTGCAAAATGAACAAGGGCCGGGTATGGGGGCCGCAATGATTGCTGCAGCCGGATTGAATTGGTTCTCCTCTCTTCAAGAATGTGCAGAGGTGTTCATAAAAGTCGATAAGGTCTACGAACCAAAACCAGAAAACGTTCAGCGCTATAAAGAATTCTATCAGGTGTACAAAGATGTCTATCCGCATACCGTTGCGATCAATCATCAGCTATTTGATCTTCGAAATGGGGAAAGTTAACTAATTTTAATATCTAGTTAATAATTTATTAATAATCAAGCGTTATAGTACATGTTAGAGGGGATAGCACGCGTGGCTATCATGGTATTAGGCGTAGGCGGAGCCGATACCTTAGGAAGAGCACCCGTTAAACAGATGCTCCCTTAAATATATAGATCGATTACTTACAATCAGCGAACAGCGAACGGTGCCTGACACCGTTCGCTGTTTATAATATCGTGAAGAATGGCAGGATGATTATACAAAGGGTGAGGAATAAAACGGCCACTGCGCTCATCTTCTGTTTGCCTTTCCATAAGGAGACAGCAAATCCGAAAGTATATATAGTAATACTCAAAAGGCTAACATAAGTAAAAAGACTCATCCTCTTCCCCTCCTACTTATTCGGTGTTTTAGCTTGTTTCCCATAATCAAAAATTTGAATACTCGTATGCACATGAATGTCCGCATTCAGGTACGATTTTCGCCAATTAAATTTTTTATATTCCTGAATGGTTCCAAAATACCTTCGTGCATACATGGATAAGGGATATGGTACACCTTTTAATTTTGTTTGAGTTTTTTTAAAAAACCTTTCATTTACGTTTTTGAGATGATTAGTAATTTGTTTTTTTACTATTTGTTGGTTCTTCTTCTTCGCAAAGTTGACCATGGATGGGTTTGTCATAATTTCAATCTTCAAGGGTACCGTGATATCAATCTTTAACCTAGCATTCTTAACGTTCATTTTTACTTTATTACTTTTCGTTTTTAAAACTCTTATCGCAAACTGTTTCTTATTATTTGAAAAAGGATCTGGTAAATCGATCAATACATCTTTAATATTCGTGGTATCATCAAGAATATTAACTGTGCGTGTCTCTTGACCGTTTAGTTTCCCGATCATCTTGCCATTCCTGAAAACCGCTGAGCCTATAAATTGGGTATCATCAAGCTCACCTGTGGCATTCACTTGACTTGCCATGTATTCATCTTCACTCTGAACTTTAGGATTCTTATCCTTTTGGGCTGATACGTACATCGCCAAAAAGTTTTCAGTCTCTCTATAGGTGGTGTTAAAAAAACGAAATAAGGTCGAATCTGGAATCAATCCATTTTCAATACCATGAGTAATCATGTATTGAAAGTATTTATGTGGTCTTGTTTCCATTTTCGGATGATTTTTCAGAAAAAACTCGCTTGCCTTTTCTTTCGATACCGCTAAATAACTATCCAGTCGAATTTCTTTGTCCTTTAAGACGTCAGAAAAAGTCCTTAAAAAATTGGGGTCTTTTGCGTATTCCTCGGAAACAACAAAGATTTTTAATAATTCATAACTAATATTTCGTGAAATAATTGCATTAGCCGTCCCTTTCGCTGCAATAAAATCATTGGCAGCAAAGGTGATGATTTCTCTCGGCTTTTCTGTAGAACCACCGCCGCCTTGCATACTCCCAACTTCAGGATTAGCAAGTAACATCGTCACTTTTATTTTTCCATAATGATTTGAATGATCAATTCCCATCCCAATCACATAGGCTTTATCTTCCAATTCCTCTTTATCCCAACAGCCTGTTAATAAGCAAACAATCAATAGAAACATCACTAGTTTACATACTGTTCCTGTTCTTTTCACGTTTAAATTCTCCTTTGAACAGTGCCGCTAACCATAAAATGAGCGAAATAGCAGCAAACGTAGGTCCAGCTATAGTTAGGGATAACGCTTTCAATTCAGTGCTCACATTAACGGCTGCTTCAGGTATGCTTCCAATCAATAAATAAATAGTTGCTAGTGATGGTATTAAGTAATCAAAGTCTTTAATTTTAAAAAGATGACCGAACATAAGAGTATTTAAATAGAGAAATGCAGTAAAGCGAATAAAAGCAGACAATAACCAGGTAATAAAAAAGATGATTTCAACATTTGGCAGAAAGGATCCGATTGAAATAAAACGAATGGCTGTATGGTATGGGTAACCTATTCCACCCATGCTTACATCAAACATACATATGTATATAAGAATTGCCGCACTAATTTGGATACTGGCATAAACAAAGGCTAACCATGTACCTTTTTTAAATACTTTAATGGATGTAAGGAACGGAATGAACATAGTAAACAGAAAAAAGTCAGCAAAAAGAGTCACCTTTTGGGAGCTTTGCTTCAAGATTTCTAACTTCCCGGGACCCCAGATTGGAAATATGGCTTGCATCGTACTTTCTTGAGTACTTAAAACTAAAGCAAACCACAAAGAGAACACAACAAGGTAAACGATAAGGTAAGCAACCGATCCGATATGCTGAATCCCTTTTTTAGCACCGTATGCACAAACGGCCATTATGAATGCATAGATAATGAGGTTAGGTGTGGTTGTAAAATAGAATGTTCGGATAATATTTGCATAGGACCTCGTATCAAACGAAATAGCATAAGAACTAATCAAAAAGATAAGAAGACACACAACAAAACCAAGGTATTTTCCAAGTAATTTTTGAATAACGGTAAATAAATCTTTGTCTTCGTACAATGTCAAGGTCTTTAATAAT
Source organism: Bacillus sp. AFS006103 (assembly GCA_002559145.1). Taxonomy (GTDB): domain Bacteria; phylum Bacillota; class Bacilli; order Bacillales; family Cytobacillaceae; genus Neobacillus. The sequence continues at coordinate 197,442 of NTXX01000036.1, read as the reverse complement.
AAGAAGAGCGGAATAAAAAATAGACCTGCTGATAGGATTGGAATCATCCATGATGCGTTCTGGACTTTACTATAAAGTTGGATGGGTGTATCCTCCGTTGCCTTTGCACCCACCATTAAAATAGCAATGGATACATATTCACGAATGCCAAGTTTTCCTTGCTGCTTCATAGATTTTATTCCTTTCTTTGTTTGACCATATCCTTTGGTTTTAAATAACCAGGGCGAAACCTTTCTTTTATTGGAAGATGACGAACGATAAGGTCCTTTGACGAAAAGAAATGCGGCGTCATCGGAGCAAAGTAAGGTGTGCCAAATGATTTTAATGAAACTAAATAAAAGAGAAAGACCATACATAAGGCAGTCAGCCCATAAGCACCCATAAAACCTGCTGCGCAAATAAACAGCATGCGGGTGATGCGAATCGCAAAATTCAGGCTTAAGTCACTAATAATAAATGAGCTCAAGCCACTTAAGGCAATAACAATAATGACAATTGGGCTAATGATATTCGCTTGCACGGCAGCTTGACCTAGAATTAAGGCACCTACAATCCCGATGGTTGGCCCAATAGGGGATGGCACACGTAATCCAGCTTCCCGAATCAGTTCAAAAGCTAATTCCATCATAAAGATCTCCATGATCGATGGAAAAGGAACTCGTTCCCTTGTTCCGGCGAACGCCATTAACAAATCCGGTGGAATCATTCCGACATGATAGTTGGTGATAGCAATATAAAAAGAAGAGGAAAAAACAGCGACAAAAAAAGCAAGTAGTCGCAATAATCGAATGAAATTACCATACGGTACACGCAAGTAATGATCCTCCGGTGAATGCATTAAGGACCAAAAGGTTGCCGGCAGGATTAAGCTGCTTGGTGAATTGGACATGAGTATTACAATGTGACCCTCTTCAATGAATGAGGCGGCACGGTCAGGACGTTCGGTATATAAGATTGTTGGAAATAGCGACCTTGGTCGTTCTTCTAAATATTGCTCCAGGATACTTAAATCGAGAATTCTATCAGTATCAAGCGAAGTTAATTTTTCTTTTATGGTTTGAAGGAGTTCATCATTGGCAAGGTCCTTTTGATAGACAAGAAATACATCGTTTCTAGACCGTTTGGAAATAACCTGAGACTCCACGATTAGATTCTCGTTTTTTATTTTTTTACGGAGTAAGGCAATATTATCAATTACTCTTTCGTTAAAAGCTTCCTTTGCCCCTTTTACAATCACTTCATTATCTGACTTCTCTATGGAACGCCCGGGAATATTGGTGGTTTCAAATAAATGGCATTGGATATCTCCATCAATAAAGAGTGCTGTCATCCCGCCAGTAATAAATTCCGTAATCTCCCCAATAATGGTGACCGTTTTTTCGATTGGGTATGAAACGATATCTCTAATTTCTCCTGTAGTAAACTCATTTTCAAGCAGCGGTTCCACGATGCTTTCCTGAATTCTTTGTACTTCAACCATTGTACTTATGAAAATAATAAAGGCACGGCGATTTAGAGCACGGATGGTAAATTCACGAAATTTGATATCCGTATTTTTAGGAAAACTGAAAATAGACTTAAATGTCTCTATATTTTGTTCATAATTGCTGCTAATATCTTGCTTTTTACGTTCAATATCCTTTGTATTGGACAGTTCTTGAAATTGTGGTTGTGTATTGAATTTCTTAAAAAGCGTCTTGACGATTCTTTTCTTCAATTAAACCACCCCCAACTTTAATATAGTTTTCCAGATTTAGGGGTCTTTATGTATAGATAGTTGTAACGTCCTTCAATAATTTCACAATAGTTCCAAGGTGTTATTGATGAAGCGAAATTCATTGACATTCATTATCATTTGGTTTAAATTAAAAAAGCTAAATTAAATATCAAAATTTATTTGTTCGTGGACTTTTCTAGAGGTATCTCTATTTTCGCCACACAGCTTTCATATGAGAGCTGTGTGGCTTTTTTTATGGACTGAAAGGAGCAGAAAAAAATGAAAACTTGGCAATACGCACTCATTGTTTTTTTAGGAGGATGCAGTTACGGAGTATTATCGACCTTTGTTAAGCTTGCCTACTCGGCCGGATTTACCGTGACACAGGTAACAGGATCTCAATCCTTACTTGGGACCTTGCTCATCTGGGTAGTCGCTCTCTTTGCGAAAAAGAAAAAACTTACGCTCCCTAAAATAGGAAAATTACTATTATCAGGAGTTCCACTTGGTTTAACAGGAGTATTTTATTATCAGTCCCTGCAAACCCTTGATGCTTCGCTTGCAATCATCTTTTTATTTCAATTTGTATGGATTGGTACTTTTTTTGAGTGGATTGTTTATAAAAAAATACCAAGTAACGGGAAAATAGTTTCGATTGGTATTCTAATCATCGGCTCCATTCTAGCAGCGGGCATTATTGCTGAAGGCGACGTCGAAATATCATGGCAAGGGACAGTTTGGGGACTGCTTTCTGCTATAACGTATACCGCTCTCATCTTTGTTAGCGGATCGGTGGAAAAAGATACACCACCTGTTCAGAAAAGCGCACTGCTCTCCACTGGCGGATTGATCACTGTTTTCTTGTTTTTCACGCCAACGGATTTAATCCATTTACCCGTTTTAATGGGCGTAGCACCGTATGGATTGTTCCTTGGGTTATTTGGAGTAGCCTTGCCGCCGCTCTTATTTTCAATTGGAATGAAGCATATCGGCCCAGGACTTGGAACGATATTAACAGCCTCAGAACTCCCAGTTGCTGTTATCTTGTCATCACTCGTTTTAGCTGAAAACGTAAGTTTGTCACAATGGCTTGGAGTTGTCCTTATTTTAGGTGGAATTGCAGCGGGAAATGTTAAAATGCCTAAAACAAAAGTGGAGTCAATCTCTTTAGAAAGTAAAAACATTGGGATCTAGCTCCCAATGTTTTTTTAGTTATTAAAAGAAGAACGGTGAAAATCCAAATCCAACAAACGGGAAGAAGACAGGTGGTCTAAATCTTCTAAAAAATGGTGGTCTAAAAAACGGTCTCCGACCAAAAAAGCCAAATCCATATCCATCATTAGCACTTGAAGAATTTAATTCTTCGATTTCTAGACCATCATTTTTTACCTTTACAACCCTTCCAACGGACCATTCCCCTTGACTATTTTTAAACTTTATCATTTGACCCTCTAAACGACGCGCTTGCTGATAATCTAATTGCATGTAAATCCTCCTTCATAAATGAACTTACTCTTAAAATATGAAGCAAGTCCTTTATGTGTAAAGGCAAACACCCTAAACCTGTCCATTTATATAAAGAGAGGAGTTTTATTCCCTTACTTCTGTTTGTATAATGGTAATATGTCGTCTTATGGATTAAAAAATGGGGGAAATCGACTTGAAAGGGAAAATGAGACTTATCATGACCATGCTTATTTTTGGAAGCATCGGGGTATTTGTAAAAAATATTGATCTATCTTCAAGTGAAATTGCATTCTTACGAGGGGTAATCGGAAGTCTCTTTCTGCTGATTGCAAGTTTCCTTGTCAAACAAAAGCCATCTTATCAAGCATTAAAAGATAATGCACTGCTGCTGTTATTATCAGGGGCAGCGATCGGCCTTAATTGGATATTTTTATTTGAATCCTATCGGTATACGACGATATCCAACGCCACCATTAGCTATTACTTTGCACCAATTTTTGTAATGATTTTAGCACCTTGGGTTCTGAAAGAAAAACTAACGAGTGTAAAAGTTATTTGCATCATTACGGCAATGATTGGTCTATTTTTAATCGTTAATCCTGGAGCTGGTAGTACCGACAGTTCGCAGAATCATATCGTAGGTATTATCTATGGTCTTTTAGCGGCCGCATTATATGCAAGTGTGATATTAATGAACAAATTTATCAAAAATTTATCCGGTTTTGAAACCACGTTAGTGCAATTAATGGCGGCCGCTTTGGTCCTTCTTCCCTATATACTTTGGCAGGGGAATCTTAATTTTACTGGTCTAAACTCTACTTCGATTATGTTTATCTTCATCCTTGGTATTGTGCATACGGGTTTCGCATATTTTTTATATTTTACTTCGATTCGAGAACTAAAAGGACAAACGATTGCGGTGCTTAGTTATATTGATCCGATATCAGCCGTAATCATCGCCGCGCTTTTTTTACATGAAGGCATGACATGGATACAAATAATTGGCGGCATGCTGGTCCTTGGCTCCACTTTCTTAAGCGAAAAACGAGAATTAAAAGTTGCAAAAAAAGGGCAGACTTCCACTACCTCACCGTAATGGAAGTCTGAAAGGAAACCAGAGGACAAACCTATTAGTCTTCCTCCAACGTTAAATCTTTGACCGGCAGTGGCTCATTTTCACCATGTGTCGGTTTGCGAAGATTAAAGAACACTTTTATACAGAAGTAAACTAAGCCAATTACCCCTAGCAAGAAAATCGTATCTGGAACCGCACGTATTAAGAGCAAATTATGCACCAAATCTTGACCATAAAAGATTTTCGGATCACGCGAAGCCCAATAGCCCTGTTCATACGCAAGCTTCAACTGAACCAAACCGATTGGCAGCAAGGTAATGAAGACCATCCCTGCTAATCCAATGTTTAACAACCAGCAAACAATTTTGAGCAATTTATCATTCCAGACCTTCGGATCGACTACATTTCGTAAAGAAAACAGAAGTAAGGAAATGGCGAACATTCCATACACGCCCATCATCGCTGCATGACCATGAGCAGGGGTTAACTGCTGACCATGTTCAAAATAATTGACAGCGGGAAGGTTAATCAAGAATCCTAAGACACCTGCACCCACTAAATTCCAAAGTGCGGTTGAAATTAAGAACCAAAAAGTTGATTTATATGGGAAATCGACTCCTCCATCACGAAGCATTTTATATTGTTCATAGGCTTCAAGAATCAGTAAGGTAAGTGGAATAATCTCTAACGCCGAGAAGACAGAACCTAATCCAATCCAAACTTCTGCTGAACCATTATAGTAATAATGGTGACCAATTCCGATTACACCACTGCCTAGTAATATCGTAATTTGGAAGTATAAGGACTTAACCGTGGATTTCTTTGTTACCAGCTTCATTTGAACTAATAAGAACCCAATAATAACAACGGCAAAGACTTCAAAAATCCCCTCCACCCACAAATGAACAATCCACCAGCGCCAGTAATCTGCCATCGTATAGCTAGTATCTGGTTGAATTAAAAAGGCAAATCCATAGAATAACGGCACGGCAATTGAGGCATAAAAGAGCAGATGAACAAGACCGCCTCGATCGGACTCACGCTTTAGTGCGCTCCTTATTCCTCTATACACAATGAATAACCAAATAATCATTCCAAGTGCTAAAATATACTGCCAGAAGCGCCCTAACTCTAAGTACTCCCAGCCTTGGTGGCCAAACATAAACCAATTGTTACCTAGGTATCCTTTTACTCCTAACCATTGCCCAAGCATACTGCCAAACACCAATACGACTAATGCCCAGAATAAAATATCGACAAGCAGCCCCTGGCGCTTTGGTTCGTGACCGCCCACAAGCGGGGCCACATAAATACCTAGTCCCAACCAGGACGTCGCAATCCAGAAGATAGCAAGTTGGAGGTGAATTCCTTTTGCGATGCTAAACGGCAGTAATTCTGCAATCCACTTTATTCCAAAGAAGCTCTCAGGTTCCGTATAATAATGAGCTAGAAGCGCCCCGAACATAACTTGAATAAAGAAGAGCAACGAAACGATTACGAAATACTTAACCGCTTTAACTTGTGATAAAGTAACAGGGATCGTATTCAAGTTTATTTTTGGAAAATTACCAGGCGTATACGCCTCTTTCATTCCTAAATGATATCGGTAGAACACATACAAAATCAACGCCATAAAGAGTGAAAAGACGGTAATACTGACCCCACTCCAAAGAATGGATGAGTAGGTCATTACATTCCCCGCATCTTCATAATAAGGCCAGTTATTAGTAAAGGAAATTTTATCGCCTGGACGGTTGGTACTTGATAACCACGCAGTCCAGAAGAAGAAATCGGCAACTTGTGTAAGTTGATCACCTTTTGCTACCCATGCACGGTTAGTACTAGGTAAATCCTTTTCTTTAATTAACTTACCCTGTAGGCCCCAGCCATCACCTTTCGTAAATACTTCGTGATAATAATTTCTGACTTGTTGTAAACCGTAAACCTGCGCCTCTGTTAAAACAAGTGTATCCTCGTTTTTATGATAACGATTATGGCGCATTTCCTCCTTTACCGTTTCACGGATGACTATTTTCTCTGCTGCTTTTAGATTCTTAAATGAAGTTTTTTCATTCTTTTGAGCATAGAATTCATGCATACCTTCTGTATAGATTTTTAATGCTTCCGCGGTATAATCTGGACCCATGTACGAACCATTACCTAATACACTGCCATAATCCATCAGGGCATATTTTTGAAAAACTGCTTGTCCGCCTTTAATAGAGTCTTTCGTAAAAAGCACTTCTCCATTTTCATTGACCACAAGTGGTCTTGGTGCTTCCGATTTAAAGATCCAGAATCCACCAACTAAAAGAACAGTAAAAACCAATAATAACGTACCGACACAAATAGATTTCAAGAAACTATTCCTCAGGCCCTCTTGCCGTTTCCCTTGGTTTATACCCATTTTTTTCATTTCCATAACTAGCACCTTTTTCCGAAGTAGTTTTTCCACCCTTTAAAAGCTATAAGTTTGTTAAATAAATCACAAACAATTTTACGGGCATCTTAACAATGTTAAACACTAACTAAATATTCTTTTAAAGACATCTCACAAGTATATTCGGTAACAAGTGCACCGTTTGAAGAAACGCTTAAATTTAACGGGGTAATTCCGTGATTTCGCCAAACATTATTTAATTCCTCTGCCTGATTTTCTTCCTCCATGAAGGCAATACCACAATCCCCGCCCCCGGCCCCTGATGGTTTACCACTGCCATACTTCTCAGCGGCATCGCATAAATCCTTTAATTTTGATGTTTCCAATCGGATATTGGCCTGTTGACTAAGCATCAACAACGCTTCCCGATTTTGCCTTATGCTTGAAATAGCTTCGAGACGATCGTCCTTCTGAAAGCTCTGCACTAAGCGGTCAACTGCCATCGAGCTTTTCACTAAGAATTGGGCGTATGGTTCTCGATTTCGTCTGCGAAATTCTTGGACCATCTTAATCATTGGGGCTGTTGATGACGACTCCTTCGTCCAACCAACACTTAAATGGAAATGTGATGCTGGTTTTATCGGGGTAATCGACAGATTAGGCCAAGTTTTTTTTACAAGCGCTCTTAAGGTGTTCCCTTCCAATAATTGCTTCAACACCCACTTAGCGTTGAAGGCTGAATAGACTAGCCATCCTCCATATGTTGAAGCGGCAATATCAATTCCTGAACCATTTTTTTGCGATTTTAAATGGGCGATAGCGGAAAGCTTAAAGATTTGATCAAGAGTAGGAGGAACATTCCCCTCACTATTTAACCGTAAAATGGCTGAAATGACGGCAACTACAAGAGCGGCACTGGATCCAAGCCCAAATTTACAGCCCGTTGCGGGATCACTTAGCTCACTTCTAATCGTTAAATGAAATGGCCTTAGTGGGATTGAATTTTCCTGTAAAAATCGACAGGCCACTTCGATTGAACTTTCAATAAAGTGTAAGCGTCGGTCAGAAACACTAAAGTGAACCTTGCTATGATTGAAATCCCAGGTCACATTCTCCAATCCAAACAGTGGAAGCGACAGCTGGTTCTGCCAGCATGGTTCAATCGTTGCTGTTATATATCGATTGACGGCCATCACAATTGCTTGCTGTTTAGGTTCAAGAACAGCATAATCACCAGCAATGACTAGTTTTCCGGGTACAGATACCCGATAGCTTGAATAAGTCATATTTTCTCATCCCTTCGTTAGTACTCGATTAAGGTCTACTTCCAATTCCAGTGTTACGATTACAAATAGGTAAGACCAGGTCCCGGATGGCACAGGTAGGTATTTTGAACATTAGGTAATTTTTCTAGGGATTCCCTTACGGCCTGCTCATCTTTAGGTTGACAAAGAACCTTGACATTAGGCCCTGCATCGATCGTAAAATAGGCTTGAATACCGCCGGAGCGAAGCGATTGAACCTCTTTAATCACATCTAGTGTTGCACTATTCCAATACATAAAGGGAGGATTGGCTCCTAGGGTTGTTGCATGCATCTTTAATGCGTTTGACTCGATGATGCTGCCCAGTAATTCAAAATCATGATGGTTTAGTGCTTCTTTTGCGTGTAGAAAATCTGTTTCAACACTGTCCAGCCAACCCGAATAAAAGGGAGAAGTTTCAACTGTTCGTTTCATCCCCTCTCGACTAGAGACCGTCTTAGGTGTATCGGTTACTAGAACAGAAACGATACTTAAATCCCAATCCCCTCCCTCTAGAACTGGCTTGGCAAAGGAGTCCGTTCCATCCTTCTTTTCACCCTTTTGCCATTCAACATACCCTCCATAAATGGATCGGCATGCGGATCCAGATCCCAGCCGAGCCAATTGGGATAAGGCTTTATTACCCAAATCTAGACCAATAGCTTTTGTCGCAGCCGCAGCTAATGCTGCATAACCAGATGCAGAGGAGGCAAAACCAGCAGCGGTGGGAAAATTATTTGTAGAATGCACGACTGCATGCCAGCTTTTCCCTGACATACCTCTGACCCGATCTAGAAAATGTGTAATCTTGGCCATTTCCGTGCTACTTGCTAATTGATTATTCATAATAAACAGATCAACTGGAAGACAGGGACAAAATTCAACCGCTGTTGTGGTATGGAACTTATCCAATGTAATCGAGAGGCTGTTGTTCATTGGTAAGAATAGGGACTCATCACGTTTCCCCCAGTATTTAATTAATGCAATATTTGTATGTGCTCGTGCAGTCGCCTTCAAGTAGACCCCCTCTTTCCTCAATTTTGAATCAGCAATCCCTTGTTTCCACTAAACAGATGCCAGATTATCCATTGCCATCTAAGCGAAAATACCAGGTGTTTGATGCCCCAGCCTTTATTAAGGTATTGGCTATCCTCTTTGCATGTGCTAGATTCTTAGCAAGTGCCAGGACACAGCCGCCCCGGCCGCCACCTGTTAATTTTGCTCCGAGTGAGCCTGCCTTTTTGGCCGTATCTACTAGTCTATTAATACTGTCATCACTGACACCAAGATCGACTAACTCAGCTTGAGCCTGATCAAATAAGCTTCCCAGCCACGCCAGATTGCCGGTTGAAAGTGCCGCCCGCGCTTCAAGCGTGATAACTCCAAGTTGATTCACTGATTTTTGTGTACTTTCAGGGTAAGCTCTAAACTTATCCCTTACACTTAATACCGCAGCACGTGTATCGCCAAAATGACCCGTATCAGCGACAATTAGATAAAGCGGTCCTCCCAATTGCAAATTCCTTATCTGTTTCCCTTTTTGAAACCAAATCGGGAAATCACTGAGCGCTGCAGCCATGTCTATTCCGCTTGGAGTTCCATGCGCAAAGGTTTCTGCCTTGTGGACAAGGGACATCAACACCTTCGGATCAAGATTTTGCTTATGAAAAGCAAACAGACTTTTGACAATCGCAATCGCTATGGCCGCACTTGAGCCTAATCCGCGGCCAATCGGAATCGAGGAATGCAGTCGAATCAACAGTCCCTTCTGAGGCTGATTTAAAATGTGCAGCGTCTCACTAATACATGAAGCTATGCCTCTTAATTTTTGCGGGACTTGCCCAAGAGGACCACGATAGTAGTCACATATAAGCGTTATTTGATCAGATATTTCCTCAACGGTAGAAACCACTTCTAATAGCGGGAAGGGCAGGGCAATTGCCGGCATTCCATAAACAACGGCGTGCTCACCCAGTAATATCAACTTACTATGCGCACTGCCAATGGCGGGCCTTTGCGTGATTTGATTCATAGTTTTCTTTCACCTCATTAGATATCAATCGTTCTACTGTACCTACATTATAGTGATAATGATTATCATTGTTAATTGACCTTCATCAAGTTTTCATTTTTTATATATAAAAGGTCTCTGTTATTATTCATGCTTGATTTTCGTGCAGGTATGAGAATTCAGAGTGGGAGAATTTCCGGCTAATGTATTTAGAAGAAGCTTTAGAAGCAGATAGAAGCGGAGATCGATAGACAAAATAAAAGCTCCTTTACACAAGGAGCAGTCCATCTAGATCTAATATTTCGATGATTTTGTGTGGCTTTTGTTTGATTAACCCAGCCGCCTCTAAGTCCGCTAACCTGCGGCTGATTGTTTCGGGCGTCGTCCCCAAATAGGAGGCTAAATCTTTTCTACTCATCGGTAGTTTAACCTCTTGTGGTTGGCCTCCATTTGGCAGGCACTCCACTAAGAACAGGGCAATTCGTGTGTCCACTTTCTCTGTTGCAAATCGGGTCGTTTGTTTTTCCGACTGCTCCAATCGATTTGAAAACTCTGCTAATATTTTTAATGAAATGGAAGGGTATTTTAATAGAAACTCCTGTAAGTCTGAACGATTAATCATACAAACTTGGGTCTCTTCCATTGCTTCAGCAAATGATTCATGAAGGGCCTCATTAAATAAAGCCAGTTCACCCGTAAAATCGCCCGGATTGAGGATACGTACCAACTGCTCTTTACCCGATTCAGCCAACCGGTAAATTCTTATTTTCCCTTTATTTACAATATAAAGAGCGTCTGATTTGTCTCCTGCTTGGTAAATAATTTCTCCTCTTTTATAAGAAACGGAGTTTGTCGTCTTCATGATCTCGTTCATTTGTTTTTCTTCTAAGTGATTAAAAATCGGCACCAAAGAAACACAAACTTTATGTGTTCCTTTGGAATCGGTATGATTACAGCAGTAGGCATTCGTTTCTACCATTTCTTTCACTCCTAGCTTTTAGATTTCATATGAATGGATAACAGGTACCTTTCTAGACTCTTTTGTTCTTCTATTATTAAAGCGAATTAATCTCATCGCATTCAAAATTACTAGTAATACACTTGCTTCATGGATGAACATACCAGCGGCTAAGTGAACGGATCCAACCAAAACACCTATGAGTAATACAACTACAGTCAATACAGCAAAAGTGGTATTTTGTTTCATATTCCGCATCGTTGCTTTGGATAAGGAGTAGGCATGTGACAATTGCAATAACTTATCTGCCATTAGAACAATGTCCGCTGTTTCCATGGCTACATCCGTTCCACCCTCGCCCATGGCAAGTCCGATATCCGCAATCGCAATAGCCGGGGCATCATTTATTCCATCACCAGCCATGGCAACCACATAACCCGCTTCTTTTTGTTTTATTACATAATTGGCTTTGTCTTCTGGGGACAACTCGGCAAAAAAGTCATCTAATCCTAATTTCTTAGCTACCAATTCTGCTGTATGTTGGTTATCACCCGTTAACATGATCATCTTCTTTACACCACTGTTTCTCATAGCCTTTAGGGCTGCGTGGGCATCCTCTCGGATTTGATCGGCAATCGAGATAATCCCCTCTAACTCACCGTCAACTGCTGCAAAAACAGCTGTATTCCCTGCCTTTTCTTGACTTTCCACATACTCAGCAGCCTCTTGAGAAATGTGTATATGTTTGCTATCCATCAATTTTCGGTTCCCTGCAGCAAGGGTCTGGCCATTAATGGTTGCGAGGATTCCACGCCCCCTAATGACCTCACCCATTTCCGAATCGCTATTCCAAGAAACGTGTAATTGTCTTGCCAGGGCTTCTTTAACAATCGTTTGCCCTAAATGGTGTTCTGAAATGGTCTCGGCTCGTGCTACCAGCTGCAAAAGTTCATTCTCTGGCCTTTTGTTAAACGTCTTAATAGCTGTTACTTCGGGTTTTCCTTTTGTTAGCGTTCCCGTTTTATCAAAAATGATCATATCCACCTTGGAGAAGGTATCGATGATTTCCCCTCCCTTCACAAGGACACCATTCTTCGCGCCATTTCCGATACCAGCGACACTTGAAACGGGCGCACCAATAACTAAAGCACCTGGACATGCAATCACTAGAAAAGTGATCGCCAATCTTAAATCCCTTGTGATCACATAGACCAAAACAGACAAGATAACGATCGTTGGGGTATATATACTTGAAAACTTATCAAGGAACTTTTCGGTCTTTGTTTTTGATTCCTGTGCCTCTTCAACCAGTTCAATAATCTTTGAAAAAGTAGTGTCATCCCCTACTTTTTCAGCAACAATCTCAATATATCCATTATCCACCATTGTACCACTAAAAACTTGGTCATCCGCTCTTTTGGTTGCTGAAATCGATTCACCCGTTATCGCTGCTTCATTTAAAGCAGCTTGTCCGGAAATAATCCTTCCATCAACTGGGACCTTCCCCCCTGAACGAACAATCACTTGGTCCCCTACTACTACTGCTTCGACCGGGATAATCGTAGTGGTTCCGCCCCGGATAACGGTGGCTTCTTGTGGGGCCATGTCAACTAGTTCCTTTAAGGAGGATCGTGTTTTTTCTAATGTACGTGCTTCCAAATAGTCTCCAAACAAGAAGAGAAATGTGACAACAGAGGATTCGGTATAGTCTTGGAGGTAAACCGCGCCAAGTACGGCGATACTCACTAATAAATCAATACTAAAAGCTTTCATTCGTAATGCTTGATAGGCTTTCATGAATATGGGGATGCTTGCTAGAATAGTAGCGGTGATTAACGCAAGATCGCTTATTTTACCACTTCCCATGACACTCGCTAAAAAACCAATCACGAGTAAAGCAAATGAGATAGCGGTAATATGGTTTTTATGCTTGTTAATGGTCTCCATTATTTATTCCCCCTGCAACTCTTATTATCCTTATCTTAAATGGAACCTGTAGAAAAGTAATTGACCGCCATCAAGTACCGTTTCTATTTAATAAAAAAAGACTTATTCCTAGTTAGGATGGCTCCTAAAACAGGAATAAGTCTTATCTATATCCTCGGGGGAGGGAGGTATCGATTGAATTGTTAATTTAAGAAACCTTTGATGAGAGCACTGGATATCCCAATTTTTTAATAGTTTCTTCTAATTTACTTGCTTTCACCTGAACTTCATCAAATTCTATTTTCACTTTGCTTGTATTGAATAGCACTTTAGTAGATTCTACGCCATTTGTTTTGTTGAGCGTTGTTTCAATCTTTTTAATACATGATGGGCAAGTTAATGATTCTAATTGATAAACTGCTTTAGACATTTTCTTATTCCTCCTTGATTGGGTATGACTTTATCTTACTTCATACCCTTTTATAAAAAATTGATAAGAAACAAGATTTAACGGTTAATGGTAAATACTTTTCATCATTCTTGCTTCCTCTTCCAAATCAAGGATGACAAAGTTTAGTTTAATATCGGTTAATTGTCTAAATGACTCCAATTCACTTTTTGAAATAAATCCTTTCATCATATAATGCATGAGACGCCCAATGTCCGGTTTCCCGTATTCAATAAGTTTATTTATCGCTTGCTCATCGGTTATTTTGCGACAATTATAGACGATTGGTTTTTGGATCCTTGCAACTGAGCCAAATTTATGTTTGATTTTTCCAATGAGAAACAGTTGTTGACATCGTTCCATTTGCTTCTTTAACGCCTCATACTCCCCTTCGGCGGCTCTTAACCACAGCCAATTTACCCTTTTTCTTATGGATGCCTCTTCTAGGTCTAACTCGATTTCCGGAGGTTCTTCCACTCTCACAAATTCTCTACCCGCCTTATTAAAAGAAGGCTTGATATAGTAGTTCGGTTTCTGACTATACGGTTTAAACAGCTCAAGCAAATCTGGATTCTTTTGAAAATTGGAGCTCGACAGCTTCGTTAGTTTCTGTAGGAGACCTCGATCGTACAAGTACTCATTTAAACCCAGATAATCATAATTGAACTTCTTGACGGGTATAAATTTTGCTACTAAATTATTACCTATTTCATGCCTTTTGGTTTCATGATCCTTGAGATGCTGATAAATATTCCTATTAAGGAGATCCTTTTCGTGTGAAAGGATTTTCAAACGCTTATAGAAGCCTGATTCAATAAATTCCTCCATAAGCCTACCGGCATTTTGGTTGATGGAATCTACATGATCGAGTGACATAGCATCAGCCATTCTAACACACCTCACACTGCTACCTCTAATGGGATTAACATTCCTAATCCCTCAACAGAATGATATTCCTCGATAAGAAAAAGAAAATTGATTTCTATCAAGTTCGCTTTGTTTTGTTATGGAACAATCACAAGACGAGATCCGGAATGTCGATTATGTAATCGTTAAGGGGTATCTTATCATAAAAAAGAACCGTTCCCATTTCCTGAAACGATTCCCTAATTCCCTAGTAAACTTAAGACTACTTTTGAATTTCGGAAACTTTATTCCCTTTCACAAATGGCAAGGTAAACACTTTCTGTTTCTCACCGCTGCCGCCAAATTTAAAGACGATAATTCCGCCCACAATAACCAGCACACCCAGCAACTGATTGAAAGTAAACGGGACTTTCGTCAACCCAAGCCAGCCTAACGTATCCCCCAATAGAGCAAACAGGAGCTGAGAGGTCAGTGCAATCGCGATGGCATACGTTGGGCCCAGCCGCTTAATCCCTTGGACGAGACAAACCACCACACCGACTCCAAGCAATCCACTGAACCAGTACCATAGCTTCATATTTTCTAAGTGAAATAGCTGTCTGCCTTCAAAGAGGAGGCCGAATGATAGCGAAGCGAGGAAGCCCATTCCTAATACCAAGGTAGTCGTCGCCCATGAACCCGCACGTTCATTGACCTTACTGTTAAAAATATTTTGCAAAGCTACCAGTGAACCGGCAATAATCGCAAACAATAATCCTAGAATCATCTGATTTCTCTCCCCTGTGTGCTATTTTTCAAGATTACTCATAAATATTGTCTCCTGCGAGATCCCTTAATCCGTTCCGATCCTTCACCAGAATGGAACCTCGCTTCCGCTCAATTAGACCATCTTCGCAAAATTGGGTGATAACCCGATTTAAATGACGATAACTTGTTCCAATTAAATTGGCTGCATCCTTGATACTGATCCGCAGCTGGTCTTTATCATCTGTATCTAATTCGTCAAAGGATACAGACAAGAGATAACTAGCCAAGCGCACTTCAACGGGATACATAATATTAAAGCTCATCGAATTGTTCTTCAGATGGAATTTTTTCGTAATAATATCCAATAAAAATTGTAGAAGCGGGGCATGGTCGCTTCCATATTTCTTCAACCAGCGATGGTGAATACCAATCATGTAGACCGAAGATACCGCCTCCACCGTGTTAATAATATCAATGCCGCGGACATACTCAATATCCCCGATTACTTCCAGCGGTTTTTTAAAAGAAAGAATCAGTGTTTTTCCCTCAGGCGAGTTGGTATAGATTTTGACTTTTCCTTTAACAAGGACATACAAGTACTGTGAAGTCTCCCCTTGAGAACAGATGAGTTCCCCCTGGTCAAAGCTGACCAGCGACAAATGCGGGATCAATGGTTCATGAAATATCGAATTTAGTTGATAGGTTTTTATATAAGCGAGCAATTGCTCCTGATCGTTAAGTTCCTTCACTTGGATTCACCTCTGCCTTTCACCTGCGGTTATGACCTTAGGATGACCACACCAGCGATCATCATCCCGATGCCAATCAATTGTGGCAACTTCATCTTCTGCTTCTCCAGGCCGAACCAACCGTTACTGTCTATAATAAATGTTAAGGTTAGCTGAGCAATCAGGATGGCCGATATACTAAGGGTCACGCCAATCCTCTGAATAGAGGTGACATTACTAAAAATAACAATCGCCGCAAAGGCGCCCCCAATTAAATATAATGGCTTCACTTGTTTGAAGTCCTTCCAATTACTATCTCGAACGAACATTAAGATGATGAAGGCCATGATAAAACCAGTGAACTGGGTAATGGTCGCTGCTTGCCAGGTGCCAATGTCTTCGCTAATCCGTGTATTGGCAATCCCTTGCAGGGTAATAAAGGCCCCGCCTATAAATGCAAAGATAATTCCCTTCATTATTTTCTCCCCTAATTTAGATTTCTCTTTATATTAAAGGATAATTCCAAGTAGTTTGGATAGGACATATGTCCTCGAATTGTAAAAATTTTGGAGGACGACACATTCTTCTCTCGTTCCGTCCACTATGATATACTGGAGAAAGTTTGTTTTAAGAGTGGGGGTTTATTATTGGAGTTACTTAAATCAAAATCATATACACAAACGAAATCAACCTATACATTTTGGCTCGTTGCTGGCATTATTCTCGTAGCATTTAATTTACGCCCAGCTATCACTTCATTAGGTCCGTTAGTTGGAATGATTCAGAAGGATGTTGGACTTGCCCATTGGAGTGCGGGTTTATTAATGAGTTTACCCTTACTTGTCTTTTCCATCATGTCACCCATCGTTCCAAAGATCGCCAATCGGTTAACCAATGAGCTGACTTTGCTTGCAGGTTTATTCTTACTTTTAATCGGAATAGGTCTAAGATTCATTCCGATGACATCTTTCCTATTTACAGGGACACTTTTTGTTGGAGTGGGTATAGCCGTCGGAAATGTTCTTTTGCCCGCCGTTGCGAAGGAAAAATTCCCACAGAAATTTGGGCTTATGACAAGTGTTTATTCCACCTCAATGGGATTATTCGCATCCTTTGCGTCAGGTGTTAGTGTTCCATTAGCAGTCGACATGGACCTGGGGTGGCAGGGGGCATTAATTGTCTGGGGAATTCCGGTCCTCTTAGCTATCTTGGTGTGGGCCTTTATTTTTAAAAACAGTCATGGAAGTCAATCCAAAATAAAAAGGATGGGTTCGAGCACTACTCAAATGTGGCGTTCCCCACTCGCTTGGCAAATCGCCGTTTTTATGGGGCTTCAGTCTTTTTTATTTTATGTAACGATTTCCTGGTTACCAGAAATCCTTCATAGTCATGGAATGAGTATGGCGACCGCCGGGTGGATGCTTTCCATCTCCCAATTAGTCGGATTACCATTCAGTTTCTTCATCCCTGTCATTGCTGGACGTTTTCAATCACAAAAATGGATAGCCATGATATTAAGCATGTGCTCATTTATTGGTTTCGGGGGATTACTGTTTGGCTCATCCTATCCAATCTTAATCCTGAGTATTATTTTCATTGGAATTGCCTTGGGAGGAATCTTTCCATTATCGCTAACCTATATCGGACTTCGCACGAAGAATGCCCGTCAGGCAGCAGAGTTATCTGGAATGGCACAATCTTCCGGCTATATCCTTGCAGCCGTGGGTCCCTTTTTTATTGGGTTTTTATTTGATAAGACCCATGTATGGACCGTTCCACTTAGCGTACTCATCCTTATTTCTACAGTTGTTATGGTATTTGGTATGTTAGCAGGTCGCAATCGATATATTTAAAAAGCGAACAGTGTCACTGCTCGCTTTTTACTTTATTTCTAGATAACATTGGTTGAATTCACATCTAATATGGCAGAACTTTCAGTTTTCTTGGGACGGACGGCCAGCCAAACTAATCCACCGAAAGCAAGAAGAATCAGCCCGCATAACTGGAACGCGTACTGGAACCCAACGGCTGGATTTGCTGAGTGTTCAATGAAATAACCTGTTACATAGGGTCCGACAATCCCCCCCAACGAAGTAAGCGCCATAAACCATCCTTGAATTTTACCTTGATGTTTAGGTGAAACCAAATCTACTAGAATTGCAGGTCCCATAACCAAGGTAATACATCCAAACGTCAAACCAAGTGATAATAAAACAATAGCAAGAATATTAGAGCTGACCATGGCTCCAACAAAGTAACTGACTGCTCCCGCTAACATGACTGGTCCAAGGACAAAAATTCGTCCCTTTACCATACTTTTCGTCTTATGATAAAGTCGGTCAGAAATGGTTGAAAAGATTATTTGAGATAGGGTAATCATAATCCAAGGCAAGGCTACAACAATTTTTAAAGTACCTTCGCTTAGATGGCGGACATTTTCTAAATAATTAGGAAGCCAATTCAGCCCAATTGTAAAGGACCAATACGTAGCAAAACCACATAGGGCAACTAAGATGAAATTTTTCGAAAACAAGACAGAGGTGAATTTTGTTTCAGTTTGAATAGTTGATAACTGTGCACTGCCTTTTGTGGCAACAAGTTCAGTATCTGTAACTGCCTTCTCTTTTGCAATCCATAACCACACGATAATCCAAAGAAAGCCTACTACCCCAGTTGAAATAAACGCTGAACGCCAGCCATAATTTATGATGAGGTGCATTAAGGCAGGTGCTGAAATGGCAACACCAAGCGGTCCGCCAACTGAGACTAAGGTTAACCCAATTCCCAACTTTTCTTTAGGAAGATACTTTGAAGCTGCTGTCATCGCTAATGCGTAAGACGGGCCTTCCCCAGCCCCTAAAATGATTCGGGTTACCAATAAATAAGTAAAACTGCTGACAAAGATTGTTGAGAATTGAACGATGGACCATATTGCGACCATACCGGCAATGACCTTTTTCGCTCCAATTTTATCCGCAAGACTGCCGCCTAAAATAGCTGAAAGCGAATATAGTAAGAAGAAAACACTCCCAACAACTCCCCATTGCTCGGGCGATAAGCCTAATTCCTTGATAATGGATACTGAAGCAAATCCAATAATCGCCTTATCGGCATTACTAATGACCGTTAATAAAAATAACAAGAAGATGATCACCCATGTTTTTTTTGATACTTCATTTTTCTTCTTTTCCATAAAGGACCTCCTTAAAATTTCACCCTTTTCCCTCGTTCATAATCCTACCGGTTCACGCAATTTCAAGACCCTTCCACCCCAATAACGGAAAAATCCTTTTAGGTATTTACTTAAAGGTAACTTCCACCTTACCAATATGTGAAAACCCTGCAGTAAACCGATCCCCTTTTTCCGCCACCACGGCTGCAGATAGTGCCCCTGATAAAATTACTTCTCCAGCTTTCAGAACGACATTGTATTCGGATAACTTATTTGCCAGCCAGGCCACACATTTAGCAGGATGCCCGAGTACATCTGAACCATATCCTGTATTGATCAGGACACCATTTTTAAACAAATTCATTTCAATCGATGGTAAGTCGAGATCCGT
Source organism: Bacillus sp. AFS006103 (assembly GCA_002559145.1). Classification (GTDB taxonomy): domain Bacteria; phylum Bacillota; class Bacilli; order Bacillales; family Cytobacillaceae; genus Neobacillus. The sequence goes on along the minus strand of NTXX01000036.1, from coordinate 178,252 downwards.
TAACGAGAATCGCTCATCACCAATCACAAACAATCCACTGGATGCATTATCAGCAATCGTGTCTGCTAAGGTAATCTTCCAGTCAGTTATCCGGCTGTCAACGATTTCTAAGGCCGGGGAAATATACTCTGTCGCCTCAAGGACATCCTCGATAGTTACAGAGGGACCCTTCAAATCCTTGCGGAGGACAAAGGCAATCTCGCCTTCAACCTTTGGCTGGAACAAGTCATCTAAATGGATGATTCCGTTATTACTTACTTCCATGGAGTTCAATAAATGACCGTAATCCGGCTGGTCTACACCTAGCAACTGCTGCATGGCAACAGAGGTTAAACCAATTTTTTTCCCAACGATACGCTCGCCGCTCCCAACCTTCTCATTAATTGCGAGAAGTTGGACTTGATACGCCTCATCAACGGATAATTCTGGATACAAATCAGAAAGTGGTGTAATCGATTGTTTAGCAGCTTCTGCCTGCTGCAAAAGCTCATATACATGTTGAACACGATGAATGACTTGATTGCTCATAGAAAACACTCCTTTAACAAAAATAGAGAGCACTTTTTCATAGATTCAAAATCATGTTAAACTACGAATCATTGAATAGCGCTCTCAAAGTTGGTCTGATTATTTGGTTACGAATGCTGTTTCATCTTGTTTAGCATCTTCTTCTTCACTTTTTAATAAGAAGTCAATTAATACAGTGTTAAACTCTTCTGGTTTCTCCCATTGCGGCCAGTGTCCGGCGTCTTTGATGACAACCAACTCACTATTTGGAATCATATCCTGTATCGGTTTGGCTTCTTCAACGGTGGAAGTTGGATCATGGTCTGTCCATGCTAACAATGTCGGAACATTGATTTTACCGCACCAAGATGGGTCCCAGCTGTACAGCTTTCTAATTTCAATATCCTGCAGGCAGACGATATGATGTACGGCCTCTTGATAAGAAGGCTGTGTATAGATTTTGTAACGAGATTCAATTAGCTCATCGGTTACTTGGCTCTTATCATACATTAACCATTGAAGTCTTGTTTTAACATTTTCATAGTTGGCTTCAAGAACCGCTTTTAACGTGGAATCCTTTAGCTTTTGCATAACTTCAGGTTTGTTATTCACATTTCCAGGCGTGTTTAACACCATGGCTTTCACATACTCTGGATACTCTGCCGCAAACCAGGCAGCAACCCAGCCCCCTAATGATTCCCCTGAGAGATATACCTTTGATAACGCTAATGCTTGAATAACGCCCAATAAATGTTCACTATAATAATCAATTCCGTATGGGCGATCTGGTTTGGCTGTGTAGCCGTGTCCTACCATATCGATACAAATCACACGGAAATGCTCACTTAACCCTCTGATATTTCGGGCATATGCCTCAATATGACCACCCGTACCATGAAGCAAAATCAACGGCTCACCTGTTCCAGCTTCTAGTACTCTCGTTTTAGTATCATTTGCATTAATATAATAGAGTTTATATTCCAAATCAGCTAAGTCTGTCCAAATGGTCATCTATAAATCGCTCCCTTTTTTTAATAAAACTGACATCAATGGAGATTCACCGCCTCTTCCACTGAAGTACCAATCCTGCCTTCTACAAGTAATGAGTTGATTAAATGCTGACCTCGTATGGTGTTGAGTTCTTTGGATTGGTTTGCTCAACCGGCTGTTTAAATTGAACAATCGCCATACCTGTTACCCATTCTGGAATGGGCTCATAGCAAGCAACACTTGCCTCAAAGCTTTGCAAAACACCAAGCAGGACCAGCCAGTTGCGAATTTCTTGTCCGCCGTTTCCTAAATGTTCCTCGATATAATCAGCACTCCAGTTTCTTAATGCCGGATAATCCTTTTCAGTAATCAAGCGTAAAAACTCTCGATCTATTTGCTCGTTAACTGGACCAGATTTAATTCGTGTGACATTTGTTTCCCTTAATTTTAAATATTCATCAAGCTGGTCTATTTCCTGGCGGCCATTTTTCAATACCTGGATTAACGATTGATCCTCTGGTCTTTCACTCTCAATCTTTGGAATCGGTACCCAGTGAGATAAACCACCCGAAGCGACAATCGCCACCTTCAAATCGGTATCCCATGACTCGATCGCTTTACGGATCACTTCGCCGACTTGGAAACAGCGGTCCATCGTTGGCAGCGGAGGCGCCGACGTATTTACAGCAATTGGAACTACTGGAATTTTTAAATCAGGATTTAAAAAATAAATTCCTTGGGTATGGCCGTGATCGACTTTCATTTTTAACGTAAAAGCAAAATCAATATTGTTTTCCAAGCTAGAATGAAGGATATGCTTGGCTAAATCTTGCTGAACAGGGATTTTGTATTTTGGCAGCTGCCAGTCTCCCCAGCCTTCACACTCGCCAACACCAATCGTAAACGAAGGCATATGATCGTAAAAATAACTATTAAAATGATCATCAGATACCAATACAATCACATCGGCTTCTGTATCTTCGAGATACTGCTTCATTTCAGCCGCCGTTTGGAGAAAGCGCTGTCCCTTTTCTCCTCCTCCCGCTTCATTCGTCATGATCATCGGACTGTGCGACATTGCAACCCCGGCAATAATTTTAGCCATTCGATCATCTCCTTTTTAGTTTTTAAGATATCCGTAGTTTCCTAGATTCATCAATTTGTTTCTCCCAGACAATCGCTAGTTTTCCTTTTAAAAATAAGGGAATATCATCCATACATTTGAGTGTTGTGCCATCGTCCATAACGGTGACTTCTGTTGGGATTGAACCGTTCAGATTTTCTAACGTTACTCGATAGCAGCCTGGACCTGGAAGCGTATAATACGGATACAGGGTGAATTCCACTCCATTCCATTCGCACTTTGTTTCGTAGAAATGACCGAGTAAATCAGGCAGTTCCGCCACCCTCCCGGTTAACAGCCGTTCGCGAATACAGGTGGAACTGATTTTCTCGCCCCTAAGATCTACCTTAGCTACCTTCGTTACATCGATCCGGCCACTGGAATCGCGCTTTAACCGATCCATATTTCCGGCACCACGAACGCCATAGGAAAAGTCAAATCCGGCCACTGCATGAACGACACCTAGTCCATTCAAGTATTGAGCAACAAACTGTTCTGGCACTAGTCCGGCAAACTCCTTATCAAATTCCACTATATAAAATGTTTCGACTCCCATACTCCGAAGTTTTGCCTCCTTTTCAGCAAGCGGCATCAAATAATGGACGTGAATTTTCCCATTAGAGATAACAGTCTTCGGGTGAGGGAAGAAACTCATGACAGCTAGAGGTATCTGTTTTTCCCTTGCCTTTTGATAGGCAGTGTGGATGACTGCACAATGTCCATGATGGAGACCGTCGAAACAACCAAGTGCCATCACATTTGGCCTCGCCTTTTTCTGCCATTCTGCCAAATTACTCCGGTTTACGCGAATTGTTTCCATAACAGTCTCCTTTCATCTTCCTTAGATTGTCACAGGCTTAAGTTCTACTAGCGAACGATACTTTCCATTATAAAAAACGAGTGGTTCGGCATCTTCAAGGTGAATATCCGTTACTTTGCCAATAAACAAGGTGTGATCCCCTTCCACATGTTCAGCTGATACTTCACATGCAATCTGTGCGACGGCACCAGATAAAACAGGCTTTCCATCCAGGCGTTCAAAGGTTACTTCCTTGTGCTCTTTCAATTGTCCAGCGAAAATCATCGAAAGCTCTTCCTGGTCAGCAGCTAAGATGTTCACCGTGAAAATCATGCTTTCTTTGATTTTGTTTAGGACTTTTGCCTTTTCCCCGATGGAAATAACCACAAGCTTTGGATCAAGCGATACGGACATGAACGCATTTGCAGTCATTCCGTGAATTTCTCCTTCTACTTCTGTTGCAATTACGGTTACTCCCGTAGCAAACTTACCCATTGCACTTCGAAACTGACGATCATCCATTTAAAAAAATCCTCCTGTAATAAAAATTTCTATTTCACTTGTTATCTATGATTTTATACTTAGGAATTTATCCCCTTACTCCACCGTCAAAACCAAATAAATCCTTACCGTATGCTGCAACCGCATCTTCGTATAAAGAGGTTTTATGTGTGGCAACCGCGATGACATCTCTTAAGAATAATTCCATTGTTCCTCCTTTATAAAGAGCGCCTCCACCTAAAGTTAACAGTGCTCTTACGGCAATATCCGTGCACATCTTAATCGCTTTTGTACGAATCGCAAAAAATTCAGATGGAGGAGTGATACAGCCATCTTTTTCATAGTTTTCAAGCAGATCAATATATTTGTCTAACAAAGCTTCCGCTACGTGGAAATCTGTTGTCATTTCGGCTAATACCCGCTGACTTCTTGGTGACTCACTTTCCCTTACTCCATCCATTAAGCGCACACGTTTTTCAGTAAGCACTTTAAATTCCTTAAGGATTCGTTCTGCCCCGCCCAGAGCCATGTAACCGAATCCCAAATAGAAGGAGGGAAAGAAGGGGACATGATAAAAAGGATAGTCTGTGTCATATTCTTCTACCGGTGGTCTTCTGGTCAGCTCTGCTTGGTCTAAACGTAAAATCCGCTCCATTGGGACATACACCTGATCGGCAATAATTTGGTTACTGCCCGATCCTCTTAACCCAAATGTATCCCAGTTATGGATTACTTCCACCTCGGATGTTTTTAACATGGGCAAACAATAGACAGGTTTTTCGCTATCAGGGAATTGAATCATCACCCCAACACCCACCCATTCACTATAATTGACGCCGCTGACAAAACTCCACTTGCCACTGATACGATAACCATCGCCATCCCGTTCTGCTTTTCCTAAGGCAGCAAAGATATCGCAAATTAATCCGCCTTCATGAATAATTTCGTCTGCACCTTTTTCTGGAAGAAAAGCTGGAAGCATATTGTGCAGCGGATAAAGATAGGTTAGCCACGCAGCTGAAATATTGTAATTGGCCACCTTACGAACGACCTTAGCAAATGTTTTCAAATCTGCCTGTGGTCCGCCATATTTTTTGGGAAGCATCATCCGTGAAATCTGCGTTTCTTGGATGAGGTTCACTACATTTTGTGATATCGTCGCATTTTTCTCCGCTTCTGGCGCTTCTTGCTCTGCCAATTTTCCGATTCGTTCCGCTCCGGCTAGTAAATCTTCAACTGTAACATCTTTCCCTTTTAATACTAAACTTGCCATCGTTCTACACCCCTTCTGTTTTAGTGATAGAATTGCTGTGAAAATAATAGGTTATGGACGAACGTCCGTTAGTCATGGTTGACATCGCTTACATTTGCAATTGAACTAGGTTTTTTTACTATTTGAACCTTGTAAATACAGTTTATATAATTTGGAATTTTCAAACTAGAGCAAAAAATGTCTATGTTTCTTCATTTGCTAGACAAAATTTGTTCATCACTGAAAAATCAGCGGTCGAAAAAGGCAAAAAAAAAACCACCCGGCTCCATCCGGATGGCTCTAATCTAATGTGAGTTCCCCTACCGCAATCAACGATTTGATAATCAGTAGTAATTGATGCATTTCATCTGAATCGCGTAGGTCTTTTTCTAATAAGCTTTCGATTCGGCTAATTCTATGCCGAAGCCCGCTCATCGATAAAGACAGATCACTCATCGTTTGCTCAAGCTTCCCCCCGTTTAACAAAAAACTATACAAAGTTTTTAGAAGCTCGAGGATTTTTGGATCGGTCATGTTATATAGAGGTCCTAATTCTTGCTTAGCAATCAGTTTAATCCCGCTTATATTTTTCGAGTTAATCAGTACCCCGACGATTCCTAAGGATTGGAACGGGACGATAGGCTTCTTAACTGCTAATCGTAAAGCAATGGTTGCTTCCTCGTAACATCTGGATGCTTGGCTAATATCATCCTCTAATTGGCTGATACCGCATGTAAAATGGCTTTGTGGAAATTTTTTCAACAGATAATCGAGGTATGCTTTGATCACATCATAGATTGCTTTCTTTTGAATCGTTTCATTGGTGATCAATAACACCATATTTCCATCACGGTGACCAACCAAAATATTATGCTTTTTCTCATTGAAATACTGAAAGGTCGTTTCAAAAATCTGTTCCTGCAGAAGAAAGTCATCTTCAATCGAACGTTGGTTTTTTTTATATTCCACTACCGATAGATAATATTTCTGTTTAAGATCTACACCCGTATATTTCCCGCGATTGATGATCTCGTTTGTAGACAGCCTGCCCTCTACTATTTGTTCAAGAAAATTCCCCTTCATTCGCTCAAACGTTTCTACCTTTGTTTTCTCATTTAAGAGAATAAGTGAGGCCGCATTGGCAAATCGGTCTAAAAACAAATAATCCTCATCGTGATGATGATTTTCCATTTCATCATAAAGTAAGGAACAATAACCGATTACTTCCTTTTGTAAAAGGATTGGGGTGATGAGACGTTCTTGAATCGAAGTTTTGATCACCTTTTTTCTAAAGGGTAAAAGTGACTTCGTGCTTAATCTAGTCTCTTGAAGATAAACTTCCATATCGTCTTGATAATCCAAAAGTTGTTCCTTCGATAGCCCTGAATAGGTAATCGCCCGATGTAACGTATCTTCAACGATAATGGGGATTTGAATCATTTTATATACCATAGCAGCCAGGGTATGCAAATCACTGCCATTAATAATTTCTTCTGTTAATTTGTTTTGAAAATTGGCCAAGTGAGTGACGACATTTTTTTGATCCAATAATTGATCATAGGTTAACTTAAGTTCTTTTACAATTGGTGTTTCATTATAATAATCAAGTTCATGTTCATCTTGAAGTTCCTTTTCCCATTCTTTCTTGGGTTTCATCACCCATCGGCACTCCGAATCGCCTTTCCCCACACATGAGATTTCTCTTGATAAAAGCGGTTCTCCAAAGATCGTTGTCATAAAACCGCTCGCAAACCCGCTCAAGGTGTGACAAACCGGACCATCGGATACTCCGAGATGCTTTAAATGCTCCTCTGCCTCATAAGAATCGATCCATGTTCCGGATGAAAAGAAAGAATGAATCCGGTGTTGTTCATCTAATTCATAAGAGCATTCATGTTTAATCCCTCTGATATGCCCGTTTTGAATGTGGAGAATCGGCCCATGTTTAATAAGATTTTCTAGGGAGGATTCGGTTTGCACCACTTCACTGGCAATTTTGGCACCCATTTCCCAGCCATAATGAAATAAAAATCCCTTTATTCTCTTAATGCCAATATTCTTCGCCAGCTGCTGCCTAAGAATCCCGAAAACGGATGCAGATGTAACAATCTTACGGTCACCTACAACTTCCTCGTGGCTATAACTCTCCTCCGAAACTTTGACGCACATGCTAACACATCCTGTTTTCATGATCGATCAACAATTTGATATTTGTTCTATAAGCTAAAAAGTAAATGCATTCCTATTAAGAAAGCGCAGACACACTACTTCTTATTTTAATCCAAAAATTTATATAGTTCAAAATATTTAATGTATACAAAAAATAAGCAGCCTTTACTCAGGTGACGTACCGAGCAAAAGCTGCCAAAAAACATTTATAATGAATCGGATTCAACTGGAATCCAGGTTTGCGACCATTTTTCAATTTCTTTCACGATGGGCTCTAAGGCAAGTCCCTTTTCTGTAAGGGAATACTCAATTCGGACGGGCGTTTCCGGAAAAACCACACGTTTAACAATCCCATGGTTCTCCAAATCCTTTAATCGCTCTGAAAGGACCCTTCCGCTCAACCCAATCGAAGATTCTAACGCGCAGAAGCGTTTCGGCCCTGATAGCAGCTGATAAATGACTAATCCTGTCCAACGCTGGCTCATCATCCCCATCGCTTTTTGAAACCGAGGACACATGACAGACTCTTCCATTGTTCTTTCCCCTCCCAGCTCAGTGTGTTTTACACTATAATCACCTTGTAAAACTATTTTAATTGACACAAATAAGTTTTAAAAATATAATTACTTACATAAAGTAACTAACTGATTAATATTTAGTAACTATAAATAGTTTACTTTAACTATTTGTGGTTCGTCAATATATCACCTTGGAGATTGGTATATAAAAAGCGCAACAACGTGAACCAACAGAAACAATGGTTGCCGTAAAAATATAAATTGGGGGAATCCAAAGTGGAACCAATACAAGTTCAACCAAACGCTCTTTCTATTTTAGAAGATAAAATTAAATTGATAAAAAAAGGCGAAGAAGCAATTTACCTAGTCGGCCCGATCAAACTTCCGGTCAATTTATACGGAGAAACGGTTGAATTTAAATGGTACAGCTGGTTAAAGAGTGAAAATGTGACAGAAGATTTCCAACAAGTCATTGATCAATTATCCTCTGCGAATTTAGCGGAATTTCAACAGTCAAGTGTGCTTGTCTATGGGGATTTCGAATACGGTGCGGATGCCTTAATCCGAATGCATTCGATTTGTCATACGGGGGATATTTTCGGAAGCAAGCGCTGTGATTGCGGCTTTCAGCTTAAACAATCGTTGAAAATGATTGCCGAGCATGGAACCGGGGCATTATTTTATTTGGCCAATCATGAAGGCAGAGGAATCGGCTTATTTAGTAAAGCGATGGCTTATATTCTCCAAGAAAATGGCTATGATACGGTTGATGCCAATGAGGGACTTGGTTTCCCGGATGATTCGAGGAATTACGATGAGGCCATTGAAGTTCTTAAAGCGTTAAGAACCAAACCCGTCACCCTCATCACAAACAATCCAAAAAAACTCAAAGCCTTAAAAACAGCTGGTGCACCCGTCTCCGGGCGGACCCCACTATGGGGCGATGTTTCCGAGTACAATGAAAAGTACTTACAGACAAAGGTAAAAAAGTCCGGACATATGGCGTAGTACCTACTATTTTTGCCACACAGTTCTCGCTAGAGAGTTGTGTGGCTTTTTTGGGGTTTCGAAAAACTACTTTTAGCAGGAATTCACTAGGCTCATTACCTCAACAACTAACCAAGATAGGACGGTCTTTTAAGCGAGCATTTACTTGCTTCTTCCTGCAATCCTGGAGCATAGTAACTTAGCTTTTTTATAAAATAACAGGTTTCTGGAAAATGATGTTCTAAAAATCGCAACGTGGTTTTATTAAGCAATTTATTTTCCTTATATTTAATCACCATGCTGTAAACAAATTGGCTCATTTCCAATGTTGTTTTTCCGACCTTGTTAGCGAATTCTGTTTGGCGGGCAAATCCTGGCTGTTTGAACCGCAGATAACCTTTCAAATGGTGATTTTGAAGGATAAACACTTGAAATCTGCTAATATATCCCTCTGCTTGCTTACTAGCAATAACTTCAATTGGATCAATAATATTATTAAAGAGAACGGCATGTCCCAGTTGGTCCTCAAGCCATAAATCCATTAGATCCTCTAAAGGAAGAGGTGCAGGCTCTTTTCCATGAATCAACTGACTTAATAGCCGTAGATATTCCTGATTTTCAGCTAACGTTCCGTTCAGATAAGTTGGCGATAAGTTTAAATTCACCTGATTATCTATTCTAAGCGATTGCAACTTCCCTTCAAATTCGAAATATCCTTTGGCGATCGGCCATGCCCGCTGGGAAAAATAAATCATCGCTTCATCAGAATAAGTAACTGAACGCGGAATGGTACTTAATGTCGAAATTATATCACCGAATAACTTAATATACTGTTGCGCTGTGTTAACATATTCAACCTCGCTCGCTGAAAGATGGTCTCTTACAAAATAAGCATGATCTTGTAAAACCTCTAACCAAAATAAATGTTCGTCCCATAAAGGGATCATATTCCTGTTCACATGTTTTCCCCCCTCTATTCCCATATATATATATTTACAGAGGGGCTATGAAAGAATAAGTTTATTTTGGAAAACGCCACACAGTACTCCCGAGAGAGCTGTGTGGCGCTTTTGTTGGTTGGAAAACTTAACGATTCATCCCTCCTGTCGTGATTCGGAATCATCTTATTAGTTAGGATGTCTTGCAAATTCATTTATTGGCGGTGGATCTAACTACTATATCTCTTTAGCGGAACTGTCTTCAAAACAGTCACTCAAGTCTCTTTTGTCTAGCTCTAAAAGGTGCCCAACAAACGAGATTTCTTTAATCGTTACCTGAAGTTCCCCAGTTGGAATTTTCAGCGATATCCTTTCACCGATATTCTTAAAAAGAAGCTGCCTGCCTACAGGAGATAAAAAGGAAATAAAACCACGATCTGGATCAATTTGTTCCGGGAAACAAATGACAAAATCCTCTGTTTCGCTTTCCTCATCGTACAATACCGTAACCTTTGTCCCTATAACCACTTTTGGAAAAAGGGGAATAAAATTATTTTTTTGATTTACTTTTAATAAGTCTTCAACTTCTAACACGTATATATTAAAAAAGTGTTTTAATCGTTCTTGTATAGGGGTTGAAGAGATATAAAGATTCGTTAAACCCTTGATGTTTTCATCAATATAATCTAACTGCTGAGCGAAGTATTCTTTACTTTGATGGAAACTATGGTTCATAGTAGATAACCCCCAAGCTTGGATTAAACCTACTGCAAAACTTCATTGATTTTTTCATTATTAACTCCTCCTTAATAAAAAAATAAACCTTCCGTACTAGAAATCAAATACGCAAAGGTTACATTGGCGTTATTTGTATTTCAGTACAATAAGGGAGGGCTATCCTCCTTTATCTTTTTGAAGGTATTAGAACTAATCTTACCATATACACACAGGAAAATCTTGGGGTATAGTTTTTGGATGAGTATGGGATGAGTTGGTTTTTTATTTTCACAAATACGGCATGAAGGACAAATGGGGCCGCAGAATCAAAGAATTTGTCCTTCATAAGCAGTATGAAGGACAATAATCGCTGCAGAATCAAAGGATTTGTCCTTCATAAGCGGTATGAAGGACAATAGTCACTCCAAAATCAAAGGTTTTGTCCTTCATAAGCGGTATGAAGGACAATAATCGCTGCAAAATCAAAGGTTTTGTCCTTCATACTGGTCGCGTATATGCTTTTTATATTTATTTATATTTTAAATTTGTATTCTGGTTAGTTCCTTTCGGCGATATGCTTAAGAAATTAAATTCCATATAAAGTATAGATAACACAAAAAAGGCAAGCATAATCATGCTCACCTTTTTCTTACAACAATGCGAAATAGTCGACATCTATGGAATACTCATTGCCTAAGTTAACGATGGCATTCTTAACAAATATTTTAATTTAGAGGTCGTATGACTGATTAAGAATGCTGCTCTAGTACCCATTAAAATTATGGTTAAAAGTAGGCTAAAAAGAATATTCAACGTCTATCCCTCCACATTGAAGTATAGTGTTAAAAGATAACACTATGGTTATTGTTCATCTCAGAAATAAATTTATTCATCCACATATTCAGCTGCGGCTATCTAAGGTTTATTTGCTCCTAAACCTTGTGGACACACTTTCCACTTTAAAATAATTTGAAATTGTCATATAATAAAGATATTTTAATATATAAATAATTTCAATACAGTGAATATGGTAATAAATAAGACAGAAAAGGTGCGTGTTATTTTCGGCCTATGCTTGGTGTGAAGCCTACATCTTTTCTGCAAATTCCAGGAGAAAAGGTTGATAAAAATGAGCTACAGTGAAACTAAAACGGACGTCATTTTAATTGGTGCCGGAATCATGAGTGCGACCTTAGGGACACTCTTGAAAGAATTAGTACCGGAATGGGACATAACAGTTTTTGAAAAGCTCGCAAACGCTGGAGAGGAAAGCTCTAACGAATGGAATAATGCGGGAACGGGGCATGCGGCACTGTGCGAGCTTAACTACACCGTCGAAAAACCGGACGGATCGATAGATATTAGCAAAGCTATCAATATTAATGAACAGTTTCAGGTTTCCATGCAGTTTTGGTCTTATCTAGTAAACAACAATCTACTAAGTAATCCGCAGGACTTTATCAGACAATTGCCTCATATGAGTTTAGTAGAAGGGGAACAAAATGTATCATTTTTGAAAAAACGATTTAAAGCGCTGTCAAATAATCCCCTATTCCAAGGGATGGAATTTTCCGATGACCATGATAGGTTGATAGATTGGATTCCGCTTATCATGGAAGGTCGTACTTTGAATGAACCGATAGCGGCTACAAAAGTCGATTCTGGAACGGATGTTAACTTTGGTTCCTTAACGCGTATGCTATTTGACCACTTAGAGAGTAAAAATGTCGAGATAAACTACAATCATAGTGTTAATGATATTTCACGGACGAGCGATGGCTTGTGGGAATTGAAAGTGCAAAATCAATTTAGTGGCAGGACCGAACGCCATACGGCCAAATTCGTCTTTATTGGGGGCGGTGGAGGAAGCCTTCATTTACTTCAAAAATCTGGGGTTCCTGAAGGAAAACATATCGGAGGATTCCCGGTAAGTGGACTATTTATGGTATGTAACAATCCAGAAGTAGTCTCGCAGCATCATGCCAAAGTGTACGGAAAAGCTAAGGTTGGTGCACCGCCAATGTCTGTTCCACATCTTGACACCAGATTTATCGACAATAAAAAATCGTTGCTATTTGGACCATTTGCCGGCTTCACACCTAAGTTCTTAAAAATGGGTTCCATGTTTGATTTAGTCACCTCCGTCAAACCAAATAATGTCTTAACGATGCTCGCTGCAGGTGCAAAAGAGTTGTCATTGACGAAATACCTGATTCAACAAGTCATGTTATCAAAAGAACAACGCATGGAAGAATTGCGTGAGTTTATTCCGACCGCCAAAGCTGAGGATTGGGATTTAGTCGTAGCGGGCCAGCGTGTCCAAGTGATTAAGGATACAGAAGCCGGCGGCAAAGGAACGCTTCAATTTGGAACAGAAGTAATTACCGCCGCTGATGGCTCGATTGCGGCATTACTAGGTGCTTCTCCGGGTGCCTCTACTGCTGTTCACGTTATGCTAGAGGTAATCAAAAGATCCTTCCCGCAACATGTAAAAGAATGGGAAGCGAAAATCAAAGAAATGATTCCTTCTTATGGCGTCACATTAATGGACAAGCCAGAACTTCTGCACGAAGTTCATACTGCAACTACAGCGACGCTTGGTCTAAGCGAAAAAGAGCTGGTCTTTAGTTAAATATAAAACAATAGAAAACACCTCCTAAATGTTACACTTTACATTTATCGGAGGTGTTTTTGCGTGGGCAAAAATGTATGTAGTTACAATGTTGGCAAAACTTTTCTCGCCCCTAGAAAAAGCCAAGTACTGAGGACAAAAGGCATAGTTAAAGCAGGAAGCCCATATGGTAAAAGCCAGGTACTGGTACTAGCAGTAAGCGGGACTGTTAAACAAGCAGCTGCAATCCCCGAAATACTCTTAAAACGATTATCTTCAGTGCTAAATACAGTTGCGACTGCCATACATGCCAATATTGCATTATAGCCATATAGACCTAGTAAAATTAATGAGTGTTCTCCTCCAAGTCCATAAGCCGTGAGTAAAGCAACCGCGTTTCCTACTACAGCATAAAGACCGAGTTTCCATCCTGCCCAAAATACAGCAAGGAACAGCAACACTCCAGATAGGGTATTATCCAGAAAAAATATTTGTCCAATTCCATTAAAAATTCCCTCCGTCCAATTTACCTCACCGGCAATATCTAGTTTCCAGTGCGATAAACTTTGAGGCACTAAGGAGTTACTTAATTGGAATACGTTTAATCGGTACGAAACTAATACCATAAACCAAGTCAGGATGATAAATGGGAAAGTAAGAATAGGAAGTGCAGAATTTTTCATAAAATGCACCATCATGGCTGCAAATATGGCCGCAATAACTGCCCCTAATAAAGCAATAATCCACCGAGAAGACCCCGTTAAAAATAATGTAAGGGCAATGCCTGTTAACACGGAATTGTACCCGTATAAACCAGAATTTATACTTTCTTCATTAGCCCCTCCAAACTTTCCGATTAATGTACCGACAACAGAAGACAAAAAAGCAATAACTCCCAATTCATAAGAAGTAAGAGTAATAGCGATTAGAATAAGGACACCAGAAAAAGCATTCTCAATAAAGATGACTTGAGAGACCCCTTTCAGCGACGCCAAAATAATTGAAGGAATTTCCCGCTTTGATAAGTAAGCCTCATCTGGCAAATAAATACTATTGTCTTTTAGCATCGAAACACTTCTCCTTAAAAAACTTCCAAATGAAAAAAATAAAAGTTTAAATCCAATCTATATGGAAAGGCTATTTATGTTTGCTTTTCTAAAAAGATAACTACATCTTAGTATTATCTTAATTATAAAAAATCCCTTTGGAAATTATATGAAAAAAAGGAGGCTTACCATGCAATTATTACCTCGAGAGATAGATAAGCTCATGATTGTCGTTGCAGCGGATCTTGCAAAAAGACGAAAAGAAAGGGGCCTAAAATTAAATTACCCAGAAGCTGTTGCACTAATTACCTATGAAGTACTAGAAGGTGCTAGGGATGGAAAAACAGTTGCCGAATTAATGGAATTTGGTGCAACCATCCTGTCTCGCGAAGATGTCATGAATGGCATTCCAGAAATCATTGACGATATTCAAGTAGAAGCTACATTTCCTGATGGAACTAAACTAGTAACGGTACATGATCCCATCCGATAAGAATGAACAGGAGGCTAAAACTTTATGGAACACATCGAAATGGAACCAGGGCAGCTGTTTTTAAAGGAAGAAGATATTATTTGTAATGCCGGAAGAACGACATCAAGGATTTCTGTAACCAATACAGGAGACCGTCCCATCCAAATCGGTTCTCATTTTCACTTTTTTGAAGTAAATGAATCTCTCCAATTTAATAGAGAGGAAGGATTCGGGAAACGCTTGAACATTCCATCAGGAGCTGCCGTTCGTTTTGAACCTGGTGATGAGAAAGAAGTAGAATTAGTTCCCTATGGTGGAGAACGTCGAGTATATGGATTTAACAATAAAACAGATGGTTCCATTGAAAGAGGGTCTAATCAATGAGCTTTAAAATGACAAGAAAACAATATGCCCAAATGTACGGACCAACAGTTGGTGATTCCATTCGCTTAGCAGATACAAACTTAATCATACAAATTGAGAAAGACCTTACAACTTACGGCGAGGAAGTCGTTTTTGGCGGCGGGAAAGTCATTCGTGATGGTATGGGACAGCATCCCCTTGTAACCCGTGGGGATGGGATCCCGGATGTGGTGATTACCAACGTCGTTATTTTGGATTATACCGGAATTTATAAAGCTGATATTGGTATTCGTGATGGGATTATTGCTGCAATTGGAAAAGCAGGGAATCCATTGGTAATGGATGGTGTAGATATTGTTATTGGAGCCTCCACTGAAATTATTGCTGGTGAGGGAATGATTATTACCGCTGGTGGTATTGATACTCATGTTCACTTTATTAATCCTGCTCAAGTTGATACGGCACTAACTTCAGGTGTGACTACTCTGATTGGAGGAGGAACCGGTCCAACTGCAGGGTCCAGAGCCACAACCGTTTCTCCTGGTGAATGGAATATTCATCGAATGCTTGAAGCCTCTGAAGGGCTGCCCATTAACTTAGGTTTTACGGGGAAAGGTCAAGCTGCAGCGGAAGAGCCGCTTGCAGAGCAGGTACGGGCAGGTGCAATTGGACTAAAAGTTCATGAAGACTGGGGAGCTACCGCTTCGGCTATTGACCATTCACTTAGAGTAGCTGACAAATTTGATGTACAAGTAGCCCTTCATGCCGATACCTTGAATGAAGGTGGATTTGTGGAGAATACGATGGCAGCCATTAAAGATCGGGTTATTCACATGTACCATACAGAAGGTGCAGGCGGTGGTCATGCTCCTGATTTAATCAAATCGGCTGGATTCATGAACGTGCTTCCGTCTTCTACGAATCCCACCTTGCCTTATACCGTGAATACGATTGATGAACATCTAGACATGCTGATGGTTTGCCACCATTTGAACCCCGCTGTACCAGAAGATATTGCCTTTGCTGATTCGCGAATTAGAAAGGAAACGATTGCAGCAGAAGATATCCTACAAGATATGGGCGTATTTAGTATGGTCAGCTCGGATGCACAAGCAATGGGACGGGTTGGGGAAGTAATTTTACGTACATGGCAAACCGCAGATAAAATGAAAAAACAACGAGGAACCATGCAAGGAGATAGCAAGCTTTCAGATAATAACCGTGTAAAGCGTTATATTGCCAAATTCACCATCAATCCAGCAATTACTCATGGTATTTCGGATCATGTTGGCTCTGTGGAAGTAGGAAAAATCGCTGATCTTGTCCTTTGGAATCCTGCGTTTTTTGGCGTGAAACCTGAACTTATCCTAAAAAATGGCTTTACTGTACAAGGCTTAATGGGTGATGCCAATGCATCTATACCAACACCTCAGCCGATTATTTATCGACCGATGTACGCCACATTAGGAAAAGCCCTGTCAAAAAGCTCAATTACCTTTATTTCTCAAGCAGCCTATGATGATAAAGTTCATGAGAAATTAGGCTTGGAAAAAATCATTCTCCCTGTTCACGGAATTCGAAAATTAACTAAAAAGGATATGAAGCTTAATTCCGAAACTCCTGAAATTTCAGTAGATCCCCAAACATATGAGGTAAAAGTAAACGGGGAACTCATTACTTGTGATCCTGTAGACGTAGTTCCAATGGGACAACGATATTTCTTATTTTGAGGTGAAAACAATGATCGTAGAAAGTATCGTAACAAATATTGAAGAAATGGAAAAAGAAGAACTTATAAAACGACATATGGAAAAGGTATATCTAGAAAGCTCAGATTTAGTGAAACGAATTCAGCGGGTGACAACAGACCACGGCAAAGAGATCGGAATTCGACTAAAAAATCCACGAGATCTTGTGGCTGGTGATGTTTTATTTATGGATGATAAAAATATGATTATTGTCGATGTTCTATCTGATGATTTACTCGTTATTAGCCCGCGCTCTTTGAAGGAAATGGGGACCATTGCTCATCAATTGGGAAATCGCCACCTTCCAGCTCAATTTGAAGAAGGTGACATGCTCGTTCAATATGATTACTTAGTTGAAGAATTGCTTCAAGAGTTACACATCCCTTTTAAACGTGAAGACAGGAAAGTGAAACAGGCATTTCGGCATATTGGCCATAGTCATGATTGATAAAACTCTATCCTTGTTTCAACTTTGTGATTCTAACTTTCCAACAGGTGCTTTTAGCCATTCATATGGTCTGGAAAGTTATATTCAAGAAAATCTTGTCCACGACCAAGTCACGTTTGCTAAGTGGCTTCATGTTTATTTAAATGAACTTCTCGTTTTTTCAGATGGGCTGGCCACTCGTTTCGTTTATGAATCATTAGAGAAGGACGAGATGGAAAAAGTGTGGAAAATAGATCGGATGTTAATGGTTCAGAATTTACCGCGCGAAACACGAGATGGGACACAGAGAATGGGAGAACGAATGTTAAATCTTGTGGAATCTTTATACCAGATTCCAGTACTCGCCCAATATAGAGAACGAATCCAACAAAAAAAGTCTTTTGGACATCCGGCTATTGTTTTTACGATGATTGGTCATCATCTTGGCGTATCACAAGAGAACACAACTCTCTATTATTTATACTCTACCCTTTCAAGTCTCGTTCAAAATGCGGTACGAGCCATTCCGTTAGGCCAAACAGCTGGACAAAAGACTATCCAAGAGTTTCAAGGCCCTTTAGCCAAGGCTACGGAAAAGATTCAAGCATTGGATGAAGAGGATTTTGGCATTGTGTCTCCAGGTTTAGAATTAGCTCAAATGATGCATGAACGTGTGAATATTCGTATTTTTATGTCTTAGGAAAGGACGGATGTAAATGGAACCGATAAAGATTGGCGTTGGCGGTCCTGTTGGAGCAGGAAAAACATTGTTAATTGAGAAGATTACCCGTGATTTAGATGGAGAAATTAGCATGGCGGTTGTGACAAATGATATTTATACAAAGGAAGATGCTAAATTCCTTATGCAAAATGGAGTGTTACCTTCTGATCGTATCATCGGTGTTGAAACAGGTGGATGCCCTCATACAGCCATCCGCGAAGATGCCTCAATGAATTTTGCAGCCATCGATGAACTAAAAGAAAAACATCCGGATGTTGAACTTATTTTTGTTGAAAGTGGAGGAGATAATCTCGCGGCCACCTTTAGCCCGGAGTTAGTTGACTTTTCTATCTATATCATTGATGTAGCCCAAGGTGAAAAAATTCCCAGAAAAGGCGGACAGGGAATGATTAAATCTGATTTATTTATTATAAATAAAACAGATTTAGCTCCTTTTGTTGGCGCAAGCTTAGAAGTAATGGAATCAGATACAAAGGTATTTCGTGGGGATAAACCGTTTGTCTTTACAAATTTAAAGAATAATTCGGGGCTGGATGAGGTCATCAACTGGATCAAGCAGGATACCCTTTTAAAGGGATTGGCTTAGAATGACCGGCTGGACAGGAGAATTACGTTTAGCTGTCGAAAATCGAAAAGGAAAGACAGTTGCAAAAAGTGTATATTACCAGGGCGCATTGAAAGTAATGCGCCCTATTTATCACAACGACTCGGGACAGGTCTGCTATTATATTTTAAACCCAGGGGGAGGCTATTTAGATGGTGATCGATACCGCATGCAAATTTCATTAGAGAAACAGGCTAAACTCACATTAACGACACAGTCTGCAACGAAAGTGTATCGAACCCCCAATACCCATGCATATCAGGAAACGGAAATCTTTTTAAAGAAAGGCAGCTTGTTGGAATATATCCCCGATCCTTTGATTGCCTATCGACAAGCACGATATAAACAAAAAAATGTCATCCATATGGAAAAAGGTGCTACGTTTCTTTATTCAGACATCATTACGCCCGGCTGGTCTCCAGATGGGAAAAGATTTAGCTATGACCGGCTTCAATTAATGAATGAAATCTACATGGATCAAGAACTTGTGACTTATGATCATATTAAGTTAAGTCCAGGGGACCATAATATGGAAACAATTGGACTTATGGAGGGGTTTTCTCACTTGGGCTCTATGCTGGTTATCGGGGAACAAACTAACGCTGAGCTACTGGATCGGTTATATCATGTGATCCAATCAAAAACGAATACCTATAAAGTTGGATTATCCCAATTAGCTGTAAAGGGATTTACCATACGGGTTTTAGCAAACTCAACACAGGAAATTGAAAGAATATTTAAGAATGTTCATCACATGATTAGTCACGAATGGTTTGATACAACCCCCAGCTTTCTTAGAAAATATTAATGAAAAAAGTGCCTAACACCCAATGCGTTAATACTTTAATGCATTGGGTGTCAGGCACTACTTGTGTGGTCTAAGCGAAAAAGAGCTGGTGTTTAGTTAAGACTATTTCGTAAACTTTGTTTTTTAATAGACATACATACAATACCGTTATGGAGTATCTTTCCCTGATTGAACAATATGAAGGACATTTCTCTTGTTCCTAAGGCGAATTTTGTCCTTCATTCCGCTTATGAAGGACATTTCTCTTGTTCACGAGGCATTTTTTGTCCTTCATTCCGCTTATGAAGAACATTTCTCTTGTTCACGAGGCGAATTTTGTCCTTCATTCCGCTTTATGAAAGACATTTCTCTTGTTCACGAGGCTATCATCATATTTAACCCCCTGTCTATCCTTAGCCCCCCTTGCTTTGCATTAACGCATAACTTAAAAGAAATCAATAAATGATGATTTCAGTGCCGGGACCTTTTTTTCAAAAATTTCAATTTCAGGCTTGGATCCTTTCAGGTAGCCCATTTCATAAAGCTCTATCGGCCTTTTGTAACCAAATAGAATTGCGGAAAGGGAATTGATATTTAAGCGAATCCCTTTTTTAGGAGGATGAACACATTGACCTCCGACTTTTTCTTTAAACACCTTTAGGTCTCCCTTACCAAGTAAATAGCTCCCATTATTCCAAGGTGCATGCGAATCTTCAAAATGCAGGAATAGAGGCTCATTTTCAAGTAGAAACGGAAATCTCCGCAGACATTCCTCGGCATCGACGACCCTTGCCATAAAATAAGGGTGCAACTCTATTTTCACGTTGGGCTGCTGCAGAAAATAAGGGAAAGGATCTTGACTGGCAAGATGAATCGTTACGGTACCGACCATGGAATCGTGCTGGCAAATGAAATTCCACAGACCAACTCTCGCTTCATGGTCAAGAGCAACCAGCTCCTGCACCTCCATTTTACTGTCCTTCATATGGTAAAGCATATAGCCCATTGCCTCTTTGTTGGGTTGATAATAGACTGCCATCTGCGAATCTTTATCATAAACATGTTGTTTCCACCAATAGGTCTCACGTTTTAACATCCCTGTAAATTGAGCGGAATATTGTTGATAAACTTTTTCGATATCTTCATTATGAGTCTCTCTTGAAAATCTTCTTATGAAACCTTGCTGGGGTTCGAGGAACCTTAAGTTCATTTTTTCAATCGTGACTTTTTTCGTTTCATTTAAGATCTCCCATCCATATTTTCGATAAAAGGAAATATCAAACGGGTGTAAAAGTGAGACAATCTGATGATTATTTCGCATATGTTCTAAGGAATCAATCATGAGTGTGTTTACATAACCGTTTCGTCTATATTCCGGGTATGTAGCAACTCCTGCGATGCCGCCCATTTTCCATTCCGCATCCTTCATGTAAATACTAAGCGGATAAATATGTAGTTTGGCAGCGAGTATGTCCTCGTCCCATATCCCTAAAACTTTATGGTTTCGCAATCGTTCTAATCTAGCTGGTATCTCTGATTCCGGAACCTTATATTGAAACGCATACTCAGAAAGTTTCAGTGATTCTATGTAATCCTTTTCTGTCAGTTCTCTAACCAGCATGAAGCTCCGTCCCCTTTTCGCGAACTGTAAATTATTAAATTAACTTATCCAGGTCTCTTTCGACTCTTTCAATTGCCAAGTACCATCTGTGTAGTGGACCGTACCTTCCATACCAATTGCACCTAATCCTGATCGATATTTAGAACCTTCAAAGAAAACATTATGATTCCATTTAAAATCAATTTTCTCAATCCTTAGAAGGACACCAGTCAAAGACATTTTATCGGGATCATAGAATCCTTTTTCTTTCAGTTCCTCAAAAGTCGCATCCATTACCTCCACTTTATACTTCTCTTTGAAAAAGATAAGTATATCTTTTTTTTCCTTTTCACTTAATCCATCGTCGAAATTACTCATATCAATCGCAATGAATTTCATATCACTACTCAATGCCTCGTCCTTTTCCATGATGGAGTCCAACGCAACGCTATAAATTTCACCTAAATGCTCCTTCGGGTCTACTCCAATGTTACAAGCCGTGAGAAAGAGCGAGAGAATCAATAAAATGGTCCCAAGTTTAATTTTCAATCTTTTGCCCCCTTTTAATAAGAGACGAAACATATTTCCAAAGGTTCCAAAGGAAGGAGTTATTTAAACAACGTACTTGTTCACAAAAAACCGAATGGGACCTTATGTCAGACGTCTTTTTTAGATCTAAAATAGTTACTTACTACTATCTTTATTTTGCAAAAGCGAGATTATTTGTTTGTTTTGCTCCACTTGAATTTCACTATTTTTTTTAATTTGATAAACCCATCTAACAACAAATGCTAGGATGATTAGTGGCAAAAAGGTAATTAAAGGAATAAAAGAATTCATCATAAAAGACCCCTCCAGTTTTCTACTATTCTACTATTATTAGATTCAACTATTCTTAACCCAACTCAATAATCCTTGAAACTTCTATTAGCATAAATTTTCCAAATGTTATCTCAATTATAACAAAAACCTACAGACTTAATAAGAAAGGTATTTCTATCCTATAAAAAATTCTAATTTCATTTTCACTAAGTTATATCGTCTTTATGTCGTTACAAAGAAAAATGATAATAAGGAGGAAAGAGGGAATTATAAGAAAAAAATAAGGAGTCCCTAATGAAGATAAGTC
The DNA here is from genome assembly GCA_002559145.1 of Bacillus sp. AFS006103. Lineage (GTDB taxonomy): Bacteria > Bacillota > Bacilli > Bacillales > Cytobacillaceae > Neobacillus. Next base: position 156,222 of record NTXX01000036.1, on the reverse strand, counting down.
CTTCCGATCATATACAAAAATTAATAAATGAGCAGTATAAAGCGATTGATGATGCTCACTCTAGATTGAGCGAAATTTGGCTAAAGGATATTCTATTCTCCTTCGGGTGGATGACGACATTGTTTTTAACAGTGGTTCCGTGGATAGTTTGGTTTATTTTCAGGAATAAAGAGAGTTCAACCCGCTTAATGTTAGCTGGGTTGTGGGCAATGCTTATCTCTTCATGGTTGGATTATGTTGGGGTAACTCTGGGACTTTGGAGATACTATAACAAATTAATTCCGTTAATCCCAGACTATATTGCATGGGATTTTGCACTTATGCCAGTTACAATTATGTTCTATTTACAAATCAAGCCTCAGGCAAGTCCGATCATTAAAGGGTTAATCTTTGCAGGGGTGACAGCATTTCTAGCCGAACCTTTATTCTTATGGTTAGGTTACTATACATATCCTGGGTGGAACTCCATTTTTTCATTTCCATTCTTTTTTGTCATTTATTATATTGCTCATAAATTGGCTCACAGTTCGGCAATTAAACCCCTTTTATAGCTAAATAGAATATTTATGTTACAGCAGAGATATAATATTGGACTTGATTTCTTCAACTATTTTTCATATCAACTTAAGAAAAAACATATTTGAAGAAGGTGTATTATGAAGAATAATTGGTACCGGTCATTCACCATCATTGCTTTAAGCATGGCATTATTACTAATGTCATCTTGTAGTCAGTCACAAGCAAAAGAGGAATACAATAAGAATACAACTCCTCGTGAAGTTTTAGGTTTCTACACAGAAAAGGAAGGAACGTATCCAGGATCTCAACCTACAGTTAACTCGCATTTCAACAGTTTAAGCATCATTGCACCGTTTTGGTATAAGCTTGATGATAACCGCCCAGGCAGTCTTTTAGATTCCGTTAAAGCAGATCAGAAAAGAAAGGTTATTCAAAGTGCTCATAAAAAACACCTGAAGGTATATATGGTTGTACATAATCTCTTTTATGAAACCGTCGAGAAGGGCAAGCAGGTAGCGAGTAATGTACTCGAAAATAATAACAACCGCAATGTTTTCATTCAGAACTTACGCAATGAAATGAATCAGTTTAATTTTGACGGTATTAATATTGACATGGAAAATTTGTATTTGACTGACCGAGATTCCTTTAGTCAGCTGATAAAAAAATTGTCTGATGCACTAAATCGTGATGGAAAAGTAGTTACGGTTTCAGTCCCGGCAAACACAGGTGATTCCCGTGCTAATCCCTGGTCTCCGTGGTTTGATTATGAAAAGCTTGGTCTATATTCAGATGGGTTAATGATTATGACATACGATGAACACAACCCAAGAACAAAACCCGGGTCAACTGCATCAGTCAATTGGACAGAAGCAACGATTCGTTATGCTTTGAAACATAAAGTACCACCATCAAAAATTTTACTCGGTATCGCTGGTTATGGATGGGACTGGGATATAACAGCAGGCAAAGCCAAATATAGCTCCTATGAAGAGTTAATGGGTCAGAAAACAAAATATAAAACGAAAGTTCTATGGGACTCCCATTCGCAAACACCTCATTTCAGTTACGTAGATGAAGAACATCATAGCCACCAGGCTTGGTTTGAGGATAGCCATAGTCTGCAGTTTAAGCTAAACATTGTAGAAAAATATAACTTACGGGGAATCGCGATTTGGCGGCTCGGTTTGGAGGACCCAATGTACTGGAAGACTATACCCGAGAAAATGAAAGTTAAAAAGTGATGGAATGATCCTCCAAATCCTGTTGGGATGACTGTAGAGATCCCTTTTTACAAAGGATGAACACTTATTCCTATTCCACTAAAGGGCAGGATAATTGAACAAAGATATACAAAAATCCTAGCTTTTTAGGCTAGGTTATTTTTGTATCTGCAATTCCCAAAAAAATCATAACAATTTTAAAAATCTATTTTTCCAGTCCTCTGCAAGAGCATCAACCGTCAATATTTTTTCAATTGATGCTTTATCTTGTTTTTGATGAAAAAGAATTTGTGTAGCAAAAGAAACGGATATTTCTTTTGCGTGTTTTTCCATAAGAGTTATTTCCGAATCGAACATAATGGTCCCTTCTTCCAATACCCGAAAAAAGTAACCAGTTAGAGTCGTTTCAACCACTTTTTTTAATAATTGATTTTCCTGATTATATTTGGAGATTGTTGCACAAGGTACTCTTCCTTGGGTTACTTGAAGAATAGTATCCCCTATTTTAAATATATCGCCTATACAAACCTGTTCTTCCACCATCCCCGCTGCTGTAATATTTTCTCCAAAAGCAGGCGGAATTAGCTTTTTTTGGAAAATCCCTTCCCAATAAGAGTAATGCTCAAAAGGATACAAACATACTGCCCGGTCTGGTCCCCCGTGAAACATGTGGTTTGCCACATCATCACCAACAATGCCAGATTTTTTCAACTCAACAGCTAGTACAGATGATTTTCCTATTGCGGAAAGCTCTTTATTATTGTTCCAATTAAATTCCTTCGGTTTTCCAACAGCTAAATTAATAATTTTTCGATTCAATTAGAATTAACCTCACTTCAACTAGTTATGAACTTTTTCTAGTGCTAGTTTTATACCAAAACCTATCAGTATAGTACCTGTGATTCCTTCAATAATTTTTTTTGTTTTAGGCCTTTTCATAAAAGCACTGATACGATTAATTAAGGAGACATAAAGTAAAAACCACACTGCAGTCAATAAAATATAAGTGATACCCATTATGAGGAATGGAAAAAACGTATTACTTCCAGATTCCACGAACTGAGGCAAAAAGGTTAAGAAGAAGACAGCAACTTTTGGATTTAGTAAATTGGTAAAGAAACCTTGTTTAAAACAAGATGTGTTTTTAAGTTGCTTTTTTGTGTTCACTTCAACACTAGCTGCTGTTTCACCATTTTTTTTCAAAGACCATAATGCTTTAATACCAAGATAAAGTAAGTAAACAGCACCAACATATTTCAAGACAGAAAACAATAATGCTGATTCCATAATGATTGCTGAAAGTCCTAATGTAGCAGCAGAAGTATGGATACAAAGGGCACAACAAGTACCTAAAGCTGCTTTAAAGCCACCCGATTTCCCCACTGAAATAGTATTTTTTGTAACAATTGCCGTATCGGGACCAGGTAAAATAATTAAAAAAATACACAACATGACAAACGCATAAAAGTTTACCATTTTACTTCTCCTTTCCGATTTTTACATAGTAAGAATTCTTACACATTATTATATAGTAGTTCAATATTTGTTTGAACATTTAATTTTTTCGATTAATTTCCGTTAAGCTATCAGGATAATTGAACAAGCTTGGTTAGTTTACTCAAGCATCGGGGGTCAGGGACCTTTTTTAGTTGATTGTCTCAAGAATTGGAAAAGTTACTCTTTCAGATGAAAATACTTTTCTTACTAGTTACTGAGAATTCAGTACATCCTACTAGTAGGAGGGATTAATAATGATATTTCGAGTTTTACTACTATTCATTCTTATAGGCGTTCCTTCAACAACGATGGTACATGCGGAAGGGCCACTCTCAGCTGCATTTATTCGAGACCATCAGCTATGGATCAAAAAGGGAGATAAAGAAATACAACTCACGAAGAACCGTTATGTGAATTCTCCAAAATGGTCCTATGATGGCCGGTTTATTGCTTATATTGATGGCGATAAAAAAGGAGAAAAATCAAATTTATTCATCTATGATACCAAGGAAAAGGAAAACTACCAGCCTTATGTAAGGGTGGAAACATCGAACTTTAAATGGTCCCCAATCAAAAATCAATTGGCCTACAATGATCATGGTTTATTAAACGTTACGAAAATAAAAAATGGTCGCCCGCAAGGATTTGAAAATGTCTCACTTGGGGTTGGTGATTTTGAATGGTTTCCTAATGGGAAAGAATTTATCGCCTCCTCCCCATCCAGTTTACGTCCTACTGGTTGGGGACCCATCCCGCTTTATAGAATTCCAGTCGATGCCAATCTAGCTACAGATAAAATGAAACTTTTTTACACCATTCAAACAACGGAGCCTGATTTGTTTGCAATCTCTGCTGATTATTTTAAATGGAGTTTTGATGGGAAGTGGGTAAGTTTCTTAGCCATGCCAACGGCCTCTTTGTCAAATGATAGTAATACCTTATGTGTTTTGTCCGCACAGGGAAATCAATTTCAATCCATAGGAAAAATGCTTTGGTACCAAGACTGGATGAAATGGGCTCCCTCCGCTAATCAACTAGCCTATATTTCAGGAGAAGGAAGATTTTTTGTTGAAAACAAGAAAACGATGATTGCGGACATGCCAACAGCTAAGCAACAAAAGGAATATACACCGAAAGGATATGTGGATCTTGATTTGGAATGGTTCTCACCGGATCAAGTGATTGTGGCTCGTGCAAGAGAGAATAAAGAGTGGAAGGAAGGGTCTGTTCCAACGATGTTTACAGCACTTTATGCGATCAATATTAAAACAGAAGACCAAAATCAAATCTCTTTTCCAAAGAAAAATGAACTTGATGAAGACCCACAAGTTGTTGGTTCTCATCTTACTTGGCTTCGAAAAAAATCAAAGGATTATCAAGGCGATGTATGGGTGAAGGATGGTTTAAGTGGTCAAGAGCAGATATGGCTTAAAAATGTTGATTCAGCTCCCATGTTTTTTACACCGAAGTGATATGTAAATACACTGAAATTAACTTTATTTCCCATTTACTTATTAAACTCAATTCAACAACTAATCAAACGTTTGATTAGTTTTTTTTAGCCCATGCATAAAGATTCCTATGTTATCGAAGCGTTATTGAACGGTAACCCAATGGACTCGGTTGTTGAATTACGGGTTCCGGTGAAAGTGAAATAGCGAAGGTTTAATTAGAAAAGAATGATTGTTTTTCAGCCAAAACTATAACCGCCCCGTTAAGGGCGGTTTATTAAGCTATCGTTCTCCGTTAGCTGAACACCTTGTACGGCTATTTCTCCAACTCATAGCGGGCCGCGATAATGCCCGACTTGAGCGTTCGGCCGTTTCTCCTCCGATTTCGGATTTATTTTGTTCGATATTTTTTGACCGTTGGCCCGCGTTTCAACCTGCTGTTACGTTCATTATAAGTCATTACGTTATGTATGGTGCCAAGTGGAAATCTAATTTTTTTAACTATTATAAAACTTTCTGTTTAGATGCCTCAGCTATCAATGCATATATATAGGCAGTATTTTGTGACTTTTTGACAGCCTCCTGACGACCACTAGGATCACCTTTTAACCACCGTTCATTACATCGGTAGACAAATTCAAAATCCTTGTAAGTTATTACTCGATCCATCGAAATTTTGATACTAGGTGTATGGTTTTTAGCTTTTTTAATTACGAGATGTTTATCCGAAACATCCACTAAAAACCATAACGGGATACTTTTATTTTGTGGTACCGTATGTATTTCAAACTCTGACAAACTAGCTTCTTCTCTTAACTTTTCCCATAGAATTAATGCGTTCACTTCTTACCTATCCCCCTTTGCAACTTCACTAAATCCTTTGCTCCACTTAATAAATTTGGGTTTATTTCGATCGTACCATTGACTGCAAATAAGATACCTTTCTCCATTAATTGATTCTTCATCTGCCCAATACCGGCCGTAACCATTTATTTTTCTTTGTTCAGAGATTGGTATATCCCAGACGACCTTTTTCAAAAGTGGAAAATTAATATCAAATGTCAATTTACAATACCTGAGGTCCTGTAAATGTTTAATCATTTCGTCCGAAAGTAATTTAGCTCTAACTATTTTTCTCATTGTTGTTTGTACTAAGATACCTACTTTTATGGAATCTTGAGGATTTACAGCAATAGGTTCACTTTGATGTTCAAGCTCATATTCTCTTATCCATTTTTTCATATACTTGATCTTTTTCTCAGGTGTTACTCCTTCTACATCTTGTTCAAGTAAAGTTAAAACTTTCGCTTTAAATAGCTTCTTATCCATAGCAAATCATCCTGTTCAACGATAGTTTAGGAGGACTACTTTTCCTCTTTGATTCATGCATATACCTGCCCATTCTAATATGCAAGCGATAGGAGTAATTCGACGAAATACAGTCTGCCCTAATTGTTTCCCGTAGACCTTAAAAGCTATTCTTCCTTCAACAGAATCAATTGGCAGTCCTGTTTCTCCTAATTTATTACTCATTGCATCCCCCTTAATTGCACAGCCACTTTTCTCATTTAACAGCATAATCGTTTCTTCAAACACTGACCAGGGTAAAAAAGGTTGGCTGGCTAAATTGCTCACGCTAATACCATCTTCATTCAAAACTGCTTGAAATGTTTTCTGCCCTTTTAATAAAGGTATTTCTATCGGGTTACCATTTTCTAAAAATTTATCTCTAATTCTTTCAATTACATTAATCTTTTCCAAAATAACACTCCTCTTAACGGATCATTCTACTATTTTAATGATAGAGTATATGGGTTGATTTTCCAATAAGACTTTCGCAATAAAGCGAAAAATTCCATCAAAGAATATTTCCTATAAAAGTGATATATTATGACTAGTAAATCATTCATCAAGGAGGAACACATTGAAAAAACTTGTAAAAGTAGTCGCAGCAATTATTGAAAATGAACAGAATGAGATTCTTTGTGCTCTTAGGTCCCCAGAAATGTCCATTCCAAATATGTGGGAGTTTCCAGGCGGAAAAGTAGAAGCAAATGAGGACATCTACCCAGCTATAGAGAGAGAAATTAAAGAAGAACTTGACTGTAAAATCAAGACATCAACAGAGGTATTTAACGAAAATGTCCATGAGTACGACACGTTTATCATTAATTTAATCTCAATTAAATGTACAGTTGTCGAAGGAACGCCAACCCCAAGTGAGCATTCCAAGCTAATTTGGCTGAAAAGAGAAAATATAGATTCGCTAAAGTGGGCCCCGGCTGACATTCCAGCGGTTGAACAATTAATCCATGAAAAATAGTCTTCTCGAATGAGAAGACTACACTTTTTTTGTAAACTCTGTATATAGTGTGGCGGGGATTTCGTGCTCTAATTTGATTTTCACCGTGATCGGTTTTTCACCTTCGTATTGGACTGAATCTCCTTTGCCGATATATATGAAAGGCTCATTTTTTCCATCTATCTCCCTGTACTTCCTCACAAATAAATGTAGATTAACACCACGTTGCTTATTAGAAATAATATTCTGCCCTCTTTCAGAATGCTGGGCAGTACTATTTTGTGATTGCCATTGAAAGTATCGCTCATTTATAAATTTATCTTTATAGTTAATGCTTTCCTTTACATCCTCTTCTTTATGCAAATCAATAAACAGGAAATACTCTTTTCCGTTAGCAAGCAACCCTGAGCCCCTAAAGGAACTATGGATTTTCCGATAGTTGGAAAGTAATGCGGCATCCATCATTTGATATTGCTCATATAGTTTAAAGTGTGGAACACCGTAGTATTCTGCCTTAAACTCTTTTTCGTAACGGAAAATCCCGTAGGTAATGGCATCTTCTATATATTTACGGTACTCCCTATTTTTTAGTAATTCATTAAAAATGGGATTCTTAACAAGTTTTCCATTTATATAATCACATAGTTTAGGTTTACTCTTCAATTGACCGCTATCATAGTAGTTCTGATTCAGGCACTCAAATGCATGTAATACACTATCATTGTCAACATCCTTAATCATCTTTAGGATTTGATGCTTAGCAATTTCTAAATCAACCTCTTCATGTTCTATCAAATATCTAATAATGATAAACTCATAAATCCTGTTCAGAGGAAGCTTGCTAGATAATTCTTTTAAAGCTCCTTCGAAAGCTTCATTTTGTAGTAAACCTTTTAAATAATCATCTTTTTCAACTTTTGCTACAAATTGAAGATACGTTTTTTCACGGTCAATAAATTTTGTAGGATCGGGTGCTCCATCATACTTGAGATAATCCAATAACAAATAAGGAATTCTTCCTTGATTGAGCTTTTTAAATTCAAAATACTCTTCCTTCAGATACTTCATCGAATTGAAGTTTTCATTATCAATCTGTGCAAGAATTCTTTCCTGCGAGATCTTATCCATTTGGATATGAGTACACCCAGGAATATTTGCAAATCCAGTCGCAATTGCTACCTTCAAACTTTCTTTATCGTAGTACCTACTTCCGTTAAGTGCCAGTGCAATGAGAAACGTTTTATTATGGTTTCCGATAAAATCAAGAACCGTTAAAAAGCTTTTATCGGAATGCTTCCGCAATCCCCTTCCTAGCTGCTGAATAAACACAATTGGCGAGTTTGTTGGCCTCAACATGAGTACTGTATTAATAGAAGGAATGTCTACGCCTTCATTAAAAATATCAACGGTAAATATGAATTCTAAATCATCTTGATCATTTTCTAATTGATTAATAAAACGCTCCCGTGTGTCCGGTGAGTCGGCACCGTATAAACAAACACTTTTATAGCCTCTTTTATTAAATTCACTAGCCATATACTGAGCATGTTCAATACTGGCGCAGAAACCAAGGCCCTTTCTCTTCTCGCCATCATGACCGTAAAAATCCATTTTTTCAATTATAAAATCGACACGCTCATTAACCTTTAATCTCTTGGTTATTTCAGCAATATCGTCAATATTAACATCACTTAAATCAATGCCTTCAATATCCGTAATCCCAAAGTAATGAAAAGGAATAACTAACTCGTCCTCTAAAGCCTCATGTAATCGCACTTCTAATGCCACATTATTATCAAATAGATCAAAAACATTATAACCATCGCTACGTTCTGGGGTTGCCGTCATTCCTAATGTAAACTTAGGTTCAAAATAGTCCAAAACGGTTTGGTAGGTTGGGCTTGTCGCATGATGTGCTTCATCAATGATTAGATAATCAAATTCTTCTTTTTTAAATTCATGAAAACATTTAGAAATGGTTTGGATCGTAGCAAAAACATAATCCACATTTTTTTGCTTATGATTACCTGTTAGCAGGCCAAAAGTATACCCCTCATTCGTGATGAGCATTTCAAAGGTATCTTTTGCTTTCTTCAATATCTCTTCCCTATGTACAATAAATAGAAGTTTCTTCGGTTTTAAACTTTTGACATCGAAAGCCGACATATACGTTTTTCCTGTACCGGTTGCGGCAATGACAAGAGCCTTCTTTTCGCCAAAGCTTCTTAGTCTATCTAAATTCTCGGTTGCTCGCTTTTGCATTCTATTTTGGACGATATATTGCTTGTTTTCATATATCAGCTGATGTTTCTTTTGTGTATTTTTGAGGCTTTTTAGAAACTCCTCATATCTACTAATAAAATCCTGATCAGCTTCTTCACTCATGTTCCAGAGATAGTCATATTCCTTTAGGACATCTTGTATAAACCTGCCATCCTCTTTCGTGATAATTTCAACATTCCACTCAATATTGCTTTTCAGAGCGCTTTGAGTGATATTTGAGGAGCCGATTATCACTTTGTAGCTATCTTTGTACTCAAATATGTATGCTTTCGTATGGAATCCAATCTCTTTATCGGTAACAAAGACCTTTAACTCAACATTATTAAACTCTCTGATTTTTTCTAGAGCCCTTGCATCTGTAAAATTGAGATATGTGGAAGTAATGATTTTTCCTTTTATGCCCTTTGACTCGGCTTCCTTTAATGGATCTAGGAGAAGTTGAAGTCCGCTGAAGTTTATAAATGCAACACTAAAATAAAACCGCTCACACTCGTTCATCGATTTTACTAGCTCTCTTAATAAATTCCCCTTATCGGAATTCACGATTAGTTTCTTTTCAACCGCTTCCATTGGATTACTCCTGACTATATATTAACTATCAATACTTGTATTGTTATTTATTGGATATGTGGAAATTGTACTATATTTTTGGGTAAATAAAAAGATCCACTATTCAATTTGAATTTGTGGATCCTCTTCTCTTTAATATGGATTTTGATAGCTTAGAATATATTTAATAACTTATAGTACGTTCACAGTAGTTATTTAAGAGTCAAAAAAGCAAGGCATTGAATTATTTATTCAATGCCAAAGTTGACCTTCATTTTATTGAATTGCCAAAAAAAATATGAATCCTTTAATTTCTAGTGCCAGTCACGCCCCGAAGTATAATAGATATTGTCTAATGCGGACAGTTCACTTACACTGTTCGTAAATCAACAATGTTAACCTTTATTCTCCATGAAAAAGGTACCCCGACCGTGTTAAAGCTTTAGCACAGCGGGGGGCAGTAATAAGTTACCTCTTTTGTTTTCGGTTGTAGTATGCTGGCGGCTACTTTTTATAGATTCTCGCCATATCACTTTTTCATTGTATAGCCCAACGTAGCTTTGAAAATAATTCAGAGTATTTTTCTAATGATTTTCCCCAATCGCGCCCTTTAATGGAGTAACAATATGTGTGTTAAGTCCTAAAATCAATCATAGCTTGTTTAACTATCGCACCCCGTTCGTAATATAAGGTTAGCCAGATTTTAAAATGTACCCTATAGAGTAGACACTAAAAAAAGGTCAGCTCTATAGGGTACATTTATGTATAATGGATAAAAAATTGGGAAATCGGGGAATAATCGAATGTCAAAAAAACACTTCACTAGTAAGGAAGTAAAATCTCTATCCACTAATCCTTATGTCAAATCAGTTAGTTCTAAGGGTATTACATACACTGATGAGTTTAAAAGGATATTTGTGGTTGAAGATGAGAAAGGAAAATTACCAAGACAGATTACTAGAGCTTGATTTTCTTAAAGATGCTTTAACTAAGAATAGTTGAATAAGAACTCAATAATTTTTAAAAACAGCCCGATAGAAGCTGAAGGCACTGTAAAAATGCCCTATTGAAAAAAGGTATAATACCTCATAATTGCAAGGGATTATACCTTTTTGCTTTTAGTCTCCATTTCAAACAGGTACACAATCAATAATTTATACTCTATATAGCGCACTGATCCAAAAGTGCAAGTGATGGCCATTATCGACAAGTCTCCCACGGTGATTCCCCCGATGCCGGCGCCCGTGGCAAAGCCGAGCTACACGAAGGAACTGTACAGACTAAGCATAATACCGAAAGAATGGACCAATTCCTATTTTTCATTTCTCCTCGTGGATAGTCAATATTGCAATTATGACGGATCGCTTACGCAGTGGCTCAGTGTGATCTTCGGAGCATACAGAAGTAATGGGCTCAAAACTTCCATAACTCTTGCCACATTAGGATGCTGAGCGTGTTCAGCAACAGCTTTTTCATTAACCCAACCGTCAAGGATATAGAAAGTGTTGGGATTTTCAATCTTTTGGTATAAGTCGTAGTAAAGGCACCCTTCCTCAAGACGTGCAGGTCCAACAAGTTCTTGGAGGAGTTCTTTTACCTTTTCTCGGTTCGGCGTTTCACAACGTAATTCGCAAATGATGTGTTGTTCGTCTGATTTTAAGGTTTGCACTGGTTATCCCCCTTTTTTAGTTAGTAGAGCTCGAATGCTCATCTGGCTTTACGTCCAACGAGCAAAAGAATGTAATCGACCACCGATCAATTTTTCCCCGCATACACTCGTGTCTGCCCGCCATCGACCACCAGATCGATTCCCGTAATGAAGCTGCTCGCATCAGAGGCTAGAAAGACTACTGCGTCACCGATATCTTCCGGCGTTCCGACACGCCCTACAGGAATCTCACTCGTGACTCGCTGCGCGTAATCGGACACCTGTTCTTCGGTCATTTTTTGCTCGGTGCGGTATCCCTCCGTCGGCACAACGCCCGGGCTAATCGCATTCACTCTGATTCCCCTATGCTTAAGATCTGTGGTCCAGCTGCGTGCAAGCGAACGGACGGCTGCCTTGGTCGCCGCATAAACCGCAAAACCTGGAAGACCCATGTCGGCGGTAATCGAAGCGTTCAGAATAACTGAAGCGCCGTCCTGGAGAATCGGAAGCATTGTCTGAACGGTAAAGATTACGCCCTTGATATTGACACCCAACAAGTGGTCGATATCCTCACCAGTGAGCTCTTCAAATGCGATTGGTTTGCCTCCACCTGCATTTGCGAAAATGATATCGAGGCCTCCGTGCTCTTTCTGGATAGTCTCGGCGAGACGCTCCAAATCGTCCTTCTTCGTAACATCAACTGCGATCCCACGCACCGATATTCCGAGCCGCGCTGCCGCCTGTTCAATATGTTCTTGTCGCCGCGAGACAATATATACGAATGCTCCAGCCTCGGATAAGCGCTTAGCAGCGCCGAAGCCAATCCCAGCGCTGCCCCCAGTTACGAGTGCCACGCGTCCTTCCAATGTTTTTGATTGCATTTTTTCAATATTCATATCTTCCATTGAGGCATACCCACTTTCCCATAATTATATTTATTAAATATCATCTAAATGTCGTTTCACCACAATTAACTATGGCCAACGATTGCGTGCGGTACATAGGGCTCTTCCAAGTACGCTACATCTTCCGGCGTTAGCGAAACGGAAAGAGAAGCTACTGCATCTTCGAGATGAGAGATTTTTGTAGCACCGACAATAGGAGCTGTTACCGGTTCTTTCTGCAGTAGCCAGGCAAGTGCAATATGCGAGCGTGGAACATCATGTTTTTCTGCAAGCTCGACAACACGTTCTACGATGAATCGATCGGCATCTGCTGTTGCATCATACTTCGTTTTTTGAACTTTATCCGTTTCTGAACGAAGCGTTGTTTCCGACCAATCACGTGTCAATCTTCCCGATGCGAGCGGGCTGTAAGGTGTGACGGCGATCTTTTCTTCCTTGCAGAGCGGCAGCATCTCCCTTTCTTCCTCACGGTACATGAGGTTTAGGTGGTTCTGCATGGATACAAACTTTGTCCAACCGTTTTTCTCAGCAATATGATTTGCCTTTAGAAATTGCCACGCATACATTGCAGAAGCACCAATGTATCTTGCCTTGCCGGCCTTCACAACATCATGCAATGCTTCCATCGTTTCTTCGATTGGAGTATTGTAATCCCACCGATGGGTAATATAGAGGTCCACATAATCTGTATCAAGGCGTTTAAGGCTTTTATCAATTTCGCTCATGATCGTCTTCCGAGAAAGTCCAATACTATTTGGACCGTCGTGCATTGGAAAATGAACTTTTGTTGCAAGGACGATTTCATCACGATTTGCAAAATCCCTTAAAGCACGTCCCACAAATTCCTCACTCATTCCGTCTGAATACACATTTGCTGTATCAAAGAAATTGATCCCTAATTCTAGTGCCTTTTTTATTATCGGACGGCTCTTCTCCTCATCAATTACCCATTTTTGGGGCCAGCGCTCTGATGGTACACCAAAGCCCATCGTACCCAGGCAAACCCGTGATACATCCAAACCGGTATTTCCAAGTTTTGCATATTCCATTTGTTTCATCCCTCTTTCTTATAGATATAATACAGCTCTTAAACCTTTAATAAAAAAACATGTATAGATATGGAATTGTCAGCTTACTTTAAAATTTACGCTCACTCGTAATATTGTTCTCGGTACTTCATTGTATAAGAGCTTTAAATATCATATTTACGATTACCGATCATTCTCACATTTTCAGGATTGTTATGATCAAAGATAAGGTGCTTTTTCGTATCTAACGTAGCAATTGTCTCCATATCCTCTTGGCTTAATTCAAAGTCAAAGATATTGAAGTTTTCAATGATTCTTTCTTTACGAACAGACTTTGGAATCACAACGACTTCTCTTTGTGTTAACCAACGTAAAATTACCTGAGAAACAGATTTATTATACTTTTCAGCCAGTGATACTAAAACTTCATTCTGGAAGACATTATGTTTTCCTTGAGCAAAAGGACCCCAGGACTCTATCTGAACATTATTTTCTTTCATAAATTTAGCACTTTCTACTTGTTGGGTGAAAGGATGTGTTTCAATCTGGTTCACGGCAGGAATTACTTCATTATGATCCATCAAATCTACCAGACGTTCCATATGGAAGTTACTAACTCCGATAGCTCTGATTTTTCCCTCACGATACAATTCTTCCATAGCACGCCAAGAACCGTATATATCACCAAAAGGCTGATGAATTAAATATAAATCCAAATAATCCACTTGTAATTTTTCTAGTGATTTTGCAAATGCCTTTTTTGTATTCTCATAACCAGCATCCTGAATCCAGAGTTTTGTCGTAATAAAGATTTCCTCTCTTGGCACACCACTTCGTTTGATTGCTTTGCCAACTGCTTCTTCATTTAGATATGCAGCAGCCGTATCAATCAGACGATAGCCTGCCATAAGGGCATCATAAACGCTTTGTTCACATTCATTTGCATCTTCCATCAGATACACACCAAAGCCTAGAATAGGCATCTCAACACCATTGTTCAAAATTACTTTTTGCATATTGTAATCCTCCTATTTCTTTTGTTATTAAAATTTAAAACTACCTACCAACCGATGGGTTTTCCATCTCTGAAAAATCCCCCATTAGGTCCTTCAGGTCCAATAGTCGCTAACCAAAGGATAGACTCTGCTGCTTGCTTTGGAGTTCTTGGAGCAGATGGTCCACCCATATCTGAACTTACCCATCCCGGACAGACTGCGTTGATTTTGATGTCTCCTTTGATTTCTGCAGCTACCAATTGTGACAATCCATTCAAGGCAAGCTTAGACAACTTATAGGCACCTGTTCCTTGAACGGACATTTCTCTCATCGCCCCAAGTTCTGAAGAAACATTAATAATTCTCCCATAGCCTTGCTTTTTCATGAGCGGAATAAAGGAATAGATGACATGATAAACGCCGAAGAAATTAGTTCTCATCGTTTTCTCTAACATGGAAGGGTCCATAGTCAATAACTTTTCATACTCATCCAAATACACGCCAGCATTATTAATCAAAACGTCTAATCTTCCATACCTTTCATTTACTGTAATCGCAGCTTGACGGATGCTTTCTTGATCTTCGACATCCATCACCACATACGAAACATCCAGATCTGACTCCTTAAGTTTTTGAGCAGATTCATGACCCCTCTTTGGGTCACGACTTGCCAAAATAACCTTAAAACCTTTCAAAACCAATTGTTTGACCAGCTCATATCCAATCCCTCGATTTCCGCCGGTGACCAAAGCAACTTGTTTATCCTGTGACATTTAGAATCCTCCATTTCTCTCCTCCTAATAACCTTGGCTAGGGCATTTACATTTTTAACTGCCAATCCTCTCCAGAAAATAGGACAAGGATATAAATTAAGAATTATTGGCAACTCTCATAGAATGTTGTGAAAGTTGTTTTTTGGAACTATACATGGTGTTTCTCATTAAAATGAATACTATGCTCAATATCAAGAATAGCGCCCCTACTAATAATACGTATTGGATACCCATGCCCGATATAAACAATCCACCTACTGCCGAACCAATGGTTATTCCTAAGCTTCCAAATGCTAGAAACAATCCATTAGCAAATTCAGGAGCTTCTGGAACTGCAGACGCAATCCAATATTGACTAATATTATTACCAACAGCAAATAAGATTCCCCATAGCAAAATAATGATAAACATAGGTGCAGTTAACTTCCCCATTAGGAATACTAAGATGTAAATGGCTCCTAATGCGAATGGATAAGACACTACAGATTTGATGGCATTTTTAGTAAGTAACGTCCCTCCCACGAGGTTTCCAATTAAACTAGCCACTCCAAATATAACTAACATTAAACTGATCGTTTCCCCTGATATTTTAGTAAT
This sequence comes from Bacillus sp. AFS006103, assembly GCA_002559145.1. Classification (GTDB taxonomy): domain Bacteria; phylum Bacillota; class Bacilli; order Bacillales; family Cytobacillaceae; genus Neobacillus. The sequence continues at coordinate 140,452 of NTXX01000036.1, read as the reverse complement.
GGTTTTAAGATACTCAGCAAGGTAAGTGTAAACCCCAAATATTGCCGCATTTATAAAGATCACAGCAAAAATGGATAACCATAAAATTGGCTTTTTTAGTACGCTTAATTGTGCTCCGTAAGAATTTCTTTTCTTAACAGGCATAGATGGTACAAATAGTAATGTAGCAATGAATGCAATAGCATTAACGATAGCAAAGAATATCAACGCATTTTCAACGGAAGTTGCATTAGCAATAAAGGTAGTGATTGGTACACCTATTACCATACCTGCAGATACTCCCAAAATCACTTTAGAAACAGCTTTTGGAGCTTGTTCCTGGGAAACTGAGCTAGCTGCTGCTGTTAAAGCTATTGAGATATAAACTGGATGTAAAAAGGCTGGAATCACACGAGCAATTAATGCAATTGTAAAGTTTGGTGCAAATATGGAGACAATGTTACCCAGAACGAAAACGCCAAGTACAAGTAACAATACCTTCTTTCGATTTATACCAGAGAACAATAAAGGCAAAATTGGTCCAGAAATAGCAACAGCAAGTGCGAAGAAACTCACTAGTAACCCTGCTGTCGAAACACTGACATGAAAGTGTTCAGCAAGTAAAGGTAATATTCCAACGACTCCCATTTCTGTATTTAAGATGCCGAAAACTCCTAAAGTTAATATAAAAATAAACAAATTATTGCGTTTAGACATTATACCCTCTCCTATTTTCATTAATTATAAATCTTAACTTTGTGGTAATGCATTTCTATAAAAAGCATAAACAGATACGTCACCTGTTTCATGGACAGAAGATCTGATTTTGTACCATTCTGGATACTTAAACATCACCACCTTTCAATAATAATCGAACGTTCGTTTATTTAATCGCAAATAAATAATTTCATTATGTTCATTCTGAACACCTTTAAAGGAAAGACTGAAAGAACTTTAGAATTTTAATAATAATCGAATGTTCGTTCATTTTAACTCCAAAAAAATATTAACTTCCACTCGCTAAATATTAAACGAACATTCGATTATAGTCAATATAAATTATTATTAGAGAGAGTATGATTTTTAAACAATGGAATTAACTAATACAGATTTAACCATTTGCTCCCTCTGAATGAAAAGTTTAAATAGAATTGATTTTCAAGCTTTTACAGCATCCCAACTCATACGAATAATTTCCTTTATATTTTCCTCATTCAGTTCTGAATTTCCATTAAAATGTTCTTTAGCCAATTCAATGACCGGTCTAAAAGTAAAGATAACCAGCAGATTCGTATCAACTTGTTTAAAAACATATTGCTGCTTCCCTTTTTCAAATAAACTATTATAGAGCGGTTCAAACAATTCTATACTTTCTTCAAGAGAGATTTTGTGAAGTAGGGGTGAATTTTGAAACTGCTCAATAAACAAAAAGTAAGCTTTATTGGTTAAGATAAAATGAATAAATTTTCTTAAAGAAGTTTCAAATGCTATTTGTAATGGAGTTGAATCATCGAAATTGGTGAATATTTCTAGACTCATCTTCCTTTTGACATTCAAAAATAATTTATTAAGCAAATCCTCCTTATTTTCAAAATAAACGTAAATTGTCGAAGCAGATACATTGGCTTTTTTAGCGATCTTGGACATAGAAACTTCGGCAAGACCCTGTTCATTTATTAACTCTATTGTTGCATTAAAAATGCTTTCGTTTTTGTTTTCATCTTTATGTCTCATATGCTATATATTAAATGAACGTTCGATTAAAGTCAAGTTATTCTGACTGACAACTATATGCACAATCACAACTATTCTTATTAAAGTGCTATAGATTCCTCTCTAACAAAATCCCCACTTGTTCTGCCACGACTTGAGCCGGTTCAAGTATTCCATTCGTGAAATACGATTCAACTATACCAACGATAGCTGTTCCAAAAAATTTAAGGATAACATCTTTACTTAATCCTTGATTTTTTCCTTCGGTTATATCTACTTCATCTTTTAATTCTTCGATGACAAACTTTAGGAAACGATTACGGAAAGAATGGGCTCCACTACTTGCTAACATAGTCGAAAAAAAAGAATAATTACCTTCAAAGTATTCAAACCAAATCAGATTCCCTTCAACAAAATCCATTTCAGATGCCGATTCGCAGAGTTTCCTTAGTTCATTAATATGTTCTTCAATGAGCTTATCCAATAAATCAAATTTATCCATGTAATGATGATAAATGGTTCTTCGTCCAATATTGGCTCTGTCAGCAATATCCTGAATCGTAATTTGATCAAAACTTTTTTCAGACATCAGTTCAATAAAAGCGTTTTTTATAGCTTCTTGAGATTTAAGTATTCTTCTATCCACCATCGACATGTGAGATTCACCAAACTTTCTTAAAAATAATTACACAATTTTATTCAACTTGTGCAATAAGGCACAAATCGTGTTCAATTGATTATTGCAGACATCCTGTTTTTATTTTAAATTATACACAGATGTGCCATATCGCATCAATATGTATCTTTTCTAAAAACATCAAATTTAACTACCTTCGGCACAATAGAAGAGTAAATTTAATTCAAACAGGAGGTTTATATATGGATCGTGTTGAAAAGAGCAATGAAAAATACAAACAGCTATTTGGTGATGGAGTACCTGTCGCATACTCCACCGATCCTGATTTTCAGGACATCTTAAACCACTTCATTTTTGGGGAAGTTTTTTATCAAGGTAATCTGGATGATAAGCTACGTGAACTTATCACTTTGGTAGTGCTTGCTACCAAACAGACGTTGCCTCAGCTCAAGGCTCATGTTGAAGCTGGGCTGAACGTGGGGCTGACACCTGTAGAAATCAAAGAAGCAGTTTACCAGTGTGCTCCCTACATTGGATTCCCCAAAACGCTGAATGCCATCGCTGAGATAAATGAGGTTTTTAAATCCAAGAATATTGCGTTACCTATTGAAAGCCAAAAGCAGGTTGAAGAAGATAATCGTTTTGACAAGGGACTTGCCGTGCAGGTAGAGATTTTTGGTGATGTAATCGCAAAAATGCGGGAGGGAGCACCGGCAAACCAAAAGCATATACCGGAGTATCTTTCTTCTTTTTGTTTTGGTGACTTCTACACCCGTGGAGGACTCGATTTGAAAACACGAGAAATCCTGACGCTCTGTATCGTCAGTGCGTTAGGTGGCGCTGAAAACCAAGTGAAGTCACATGTGCAAGGAAACCTAAATGTAGGCAATGACAAGGAAATGTTAATTACCGCCATCACTCACTGTCTTCCCTATATGGGCTTCCCAAGAACACTGAACGCATTAAATTGCGTCAATGAAATTATTCCTAAAAATTAAGAAAGGGTGTTATTAAATGTCAAATATTCAAGGTAAAGTTGTCATTATTACGGGTGCTTCTAGTGGAATCGGAGAAACTACTGCAAAAGAACTTTCTTCTAAAGGGGCGAAGTTGGTTCTTGCCGCTCGTCGTGAAGATCGATTAAAGAAATTACAAGAAGAGATTCAAAATAATGGCGGAGAAGCTATTTATAAAGTGACCGATGTGACTTCGCATGAACAAATGGAAGAGCTAGCTGAATACGCTCTTAAAGAGTTTGGAAAAATTGACGTAATGGTAAATAATGCAGGGTTAATGCCGCTATCGCCTCTTTATGAGAAAAAAATCAATGAATGGAATACGATGATTGATGTGAATATCAAAGGTCTACTTTATGGTATTGGTGCTGTTCTTCCTTCTATGAGAGAAAGAAAAGAAGGGCATATTATTAATGTTTCTTCAGTAGCAGGGCACGAAGTAATGGCTGCAAGTGCGGTTTATAGTGGTACAAAATTTGCTGTACGTGCCATTTCTGAAGGTCTCCGTAAAGAAGAGTTTGGTAACAATATTCGTACAACCATTATCTCGCCAGGAGTAGTTGCAACTGATTTACCAGAAACAATTTCAGGTACAGAACTAAAATCTGCAATTGAAGATTTCTACAACATTGCAATTCCGGCTGAGAGCATTGCCCGCGCCATTGCTTTTGCAATTGAACAACCATCTGATGTAGCGATTAATGAGATGATTATTCGTCCAACAGTTCAAGAACTCTAAAAAGAAAACTTATTTAATGACGCTGCCCCACTTTTTATTTTTGGGGCAGCTTGTTCATTACCTTATTCTTTTCAAAAAATTTATCAGAAGGGGTAATAACATTGGAAAGACCATATATTATTTGCCACATGTTAACATCATTGGATGGGAAAATCATTGGTGATTATTTGGATGAGGAACGAGCAACATATTTTATTGATGAGTACGAAAAAATTCATGAGCGATACGGATGTAAAGCATGGATTTGTGGCAGGATTACCATGGAAGAAAACTTTACATTAGGAAGTAAACTAGATTTAAAACAAGAAAACATTCCGAATATCCCTAGAACTGATTACGTAGCAAAAAAAGATGCTAGAACGTATGCAGTAGCAGTAGATCCTTCTGGAAAATTAGGTTGGACAAAAAACTACATTTCAGAAGGAAGGGAGAATAGCACGGGGGATCATATAATAGAAGTACTCACAGAGCAAGTATCTGATGCCTATCTAGCTTATCTAAAAAATCTAGGTATATCTTATATTTTCGGTGGAAAAGACAGATTAGATTTTACGGTAGTAGTAGAAAAGCTAAAAAAGTTATTTTCAATCGATCAATTAATACTAGAAGGTGGAGGGGTTTTAAATTCCTCCTTTTTGAATGAAGGTTTAATTGATGAGTTGAGTTTGGTTTTAGTCCCAATTGCAGATGGTGCATCAAACTCTGTGACACTATTTGAAACGAGCTCATATCTTAAAAAGCGGCAACCAGTAAATTTCTTTTTAAAGAGCATAGAAAAACTGGACGATGGTGGATTATGGATGAAGTATATAACAATACATGAACAACCATCTTTTAACTAGACAAAATTAAAAGAAAGAATCGCGTAACTTTAAAAATTAAAAGAAAGTAGAAATTAAAATATGGCAAATGAACAATTAAGCAATAGCACAATCTTTCCATTAGGAAAAAAAGTTGAAGCAAACTTTATCGGTGATGCATACTTACAAATGGTGTTTACCGATCCAACGCCACTCAATGCATCAATCGGGAATGTAACCTTTGCACCAGGAGCTCGCAATAACTGGCACTCTCATAAAATTGGATTCCGCCGCATGTAAAACATTTGCATGGTGCGACAAAAGACAGTTGGTTTGTACACTTAGCAATTACACCGGGAGAAACGGATTGGTTAGAACCTGTCGAGGATGAATGGTTTAATAAATTATAAAACTAACGCATCAAGTCATTTGATTTGATGCGTTATTCCTTTTATATAAAAGTACCTAAATTCAATACTTCAGTGTTTTCGTATAACTTCAAATTAAAGTCATTACAGATAGGTACCAAAAATACCAAATACTTAAAAAATTTATATCAAACTTTTTTCAAACCTACAACCCCGAAATTAATATACAGCAATCGCGATTGCAGCAGCCCTAATCCTACTAACCCTTGATGTACCCCACCCAATAGTTGGTTTTAAGTAATTGTGGTGCGCCAACCTATTAATTAAAAATTAATATATATAAAAGCCTATTTTCCAAATATGAATCGCCTTTTTCTATAACTTTGTGAAGTCTTGTACTTAAACAATCTCACACCGATATTAACAAATATCCAGTTTTGTTTGGAAGTCTTATTCAATTAAATGGCCCGTTTGTTGAATGGACCACTGAAAAAAAGTTCTCATCGTAGTTCTTTACATATCCATTATAAACTACTACACTTTAGCATAATGCAGGTCTGGGTCTATCTCTGCTGACTATTTCTACCTATTAAATTAAGATGCAGTCCTGTCTTGTATAATTATCACTTCCTTAAATTATCGATATATTTCTCTTACCCATTTTCATCAATGTATTTCCAAAACCTCCAACCATTTGTTGAAGTATCTCTTTTTCCAGTTAAAGTTTGCTTCGCTTTATCTGCCGCGGAGGATATAGAATGAATTTCCCCTAGAAAAAGGACTTTTTGTGAATCAAATGGGGAAACAGCTAAAGAAACGGAAAGGTTAACCAAGTCATTTGCAAAAGAATTCCCCTTCGATTATTACTTAGCCAGCACCTTTGAAAAATATTTTGGTTTATTTCCAAGAAAGAACGGAAGCAAGGAACCTAACAAGTGGAAAACACAACATGAAGGAAAACGAGAATAAGAGTCTCGAAACATAATTATCATCTAATTCTAGCAATAAAGGCGCACAAAAACCCATGCGCCCGCATGGGTTTCATTAACGATCTTTTTACTTTTTCAGAAATCTTAGTATTACTTGAAATACAATTACTTACGCCTTCCATAACGGACCTAACTAAGGTAACCTGATTTGAACACGCCCCTGAAATTTAAAGTTGCAGCGGTTCTACTATTTGTTCATCATTTTTGGCCACGTAAATAGCATTCTTTTCAGTAATGTTTACGTTATACGTTGCAACTCCAGCGTTAGCCATCTCACTCAGAAAGTCTAAAAAGGGAAGTGTTATGTTTGCGATAACTTGGAACGCCTGATTTCTATAAAATCATCTGAAATCACAAAGTTAACTTGGGGTTCTGTTTTCAACTCGGAGTGTTCACCCTTGTAAGTGGCTTGACCTGTGGCAACATCGATATCTTTTGAAAAACCCCAAATTTAGATAGTTCTTCCAAAAATTCAGCAAAGCTTGTTCTTCCTGTGCTTATTCTATTAATTATTTAATGTGTCATTTATGGTCGTTACTCTATCTACAGTTTTTCTTCATCATTTTAACCGTAATGCTAATCTTATGCCCAGAAGAATTTAAGACAAAAAACACACTCTATAAGTCAATGTTCACCTTGGCTAATTTCATCATTAATAACCAAGATTATTTATTAATCAAATACCGCATTTACTTATAGTACTGTCCGCCGTGACTTTCATAAATGAAGTTTTATTCCTATGGCCCTTTATTCTACGCGAAGAAATCTGATCACCAGTTCATCCCCTCAAAAACAGTTCTTTAGTCTTATAACTAAGCTACTTTTACTTTTTACTTTATTGGCATCCATATTTCGCTATATACATTTTCATAAGTACCATCATGCTTTGTAAAAGAAATACTAGGTAGGTTGGCTATTTCATAACCTGAAGATGGCAGCCATTCCGAATAAATTCTTGCGGTGGTTTCTTGAAGGGTAGCAGGAAATGGGCCTTGATTAGGGAAGATTGCCCATAAACTTTCTTCGATCGAAAGTTGATCTAAATCATCGAATGGATTTCCTTTTGTCGTTGCAAAACCAATCATATGAGTTAAGTAACCTTTTTCCTCCAAATATCCATCATCAAAATTATAAGATACATTCAAGACTTGATGAGGATATAAATCAGCTACTTGATGCATTTCATTTCTTTGTTGTTCGGTAATGGATTGGGCTAGTTCAAAAATTGCATTATTGACACCTTCGAATTGGATTGGCACCCTTTTTGATACACCTATGATATTAAATTTCTCTTTCTTTTCAATTTTGAATTCCATGGACGTTCCTCCCTTAATATCTATAAAGAATGAAAATTTGGGAAATGATTTTTGAATTTTATTTTTCGATACTTCTGAAGGTAAGAAGCCGCACCATTCACGAAAGGCTCTTGAAAATCCTTCGATTGATTGATAGCCATATTTATAGGCAATATCTGTCACTTTTGCACCATTTATTAATTCAACATTAGCTTTGGATAATCTCCTGTTTTTGATATACTCATTCAATGTCATTCCAGCCATATACGAAAACATTCTTTTAAAATGATAATCAGATAGCCCAACAATTTTTGATATTTCTTTTCCAAGGATTTCCTCCGTTAAATGTTTTTCGATGTAATCCATTAAATGATTAAACTCTTGTAACATTTCATTTCCCTCCTCTTCAAATAGATCGTATCGCAATTATTAATTTTTCACTCGATATTTTTTATACGGACTTTATCGGATTAGAAACAAAAATAAAGCTTAGAAGTACTCTAAGCAGCTGATCCAGTTTCAACTAAAGGTTTTACTTTAAAAATCTCATTTACTTATGATAAGTATCACCGTATCATAAGTAGTTACCTTTGAATTGCAAAGATTTGGCGAACAGTACCTGTTACTGATTGCCTGATATTTGTTATTTTATATCCAAGTTTATATAGAAAACCAATCGATTTCATTCATTTCCCTTCCATTTACTGCATCGGATTTTAAATATTATTAACCAAAACCTGAACTTCATCATTTTCGTGAATGATTCCAGGCCTTTCTACTTCACATACAATCCCCCGCCGATTTTATAACCTACGCGGACAAAACGAAAGGATAACTTCTCATGATCTTCATAATGCTTTTGGATTTCATCACCAGGTAAGGTACAAGGCTGGTTTCCCTCCCCATACATATTAATCCTGCTCCACTTGGAAAAAGGATACGTGAACCCATGGGGAGTTTTGTTAATTCCGGAAATCCCTTAACTAATACATTAGCCCCTAACCACTCAGGCAGTACAGATTCAACCCCTAATTCTTGTGCAATCCTGTCTAATTCTTCCACAGACACAATCGTTATTTGACGGCGGTTAAGAATCTCTGTTCCTCTTAGAACATCGGCTGCCTTGAATCAGCCTTATTGGTTATTCCAAAATTACGATCCCCACGAATTCCCACAACCTATGTTGGACCGGAAAATCTTGGTGTATTTCATTACAAACTAATCGAGAGGTGTGTTAAAATTCATTTTATCAATCTATTAATCCCAATATAAAGCTGGTGTTTACTTGTGTCCGCTGAAAAAGAAGTGAATATTTATTTTGTTCGGCATGGGGAGACCCATTATAATGTAGAGAAACGAATACAGGGATTTTACGATTCACCACTTACAGATAATGGCATTGAACAGGCTAAATCTGTAGGAATCGGTTTATCTGATATAGAATTTAAAGCAGTATACGCTAGTGAAAGCCAGAGAGTAGTAGATACAGCGAGGTATGCCATTGGCCATCAAAACATCCCCATCATTACTGATCCACGTCTAAAGGAAATGAATCTTGGTGTTTTAGTATCCCTATCAGAAACGGAAATTCTAGCTCAATATGGGAATATCCTAGAGACATTATACAGTCTTACCGATTTAAATATGTCAGCACCTCAAGGAGAATCCTCCTTACAGCTTTTTACACGAACAAGTTCTGCTATCGATGAAATCATTCAAAAGTATAAAAATGAAGGTGGAAATGTTCTAGTATTTTCACACGGGGTAACAATCGGCCACTACTTAATGCAAATAGCAAAATTGAGTGGTTATCCTCACCATGAAAATTGCAGTGTTTCTGTGATCAAATATTTGAACGGTAAATTTCATGTAGATAGGATTGCTGACACTTCCTTTAGAGATGAATACTACCTAAAATGAAATCCAATCACCTAAGGCAGCCAGACTCCATCACCGAGCCTTAATGCGAACGACAAATGTGCGATGTACTATCAGATTCCTTACCTGTCACTCCCCAAAAGTGGTGCCTGACCCCCAATGAGTTAAAACATTAACGCATCGGAGGTCAGGCACCTTTTTTGAACCGTTCCCACACCTCCAATTTAAACCATTCAACTATTTCATTATCTGTGTTATAGTTGAAAATTAACTTCTAACAACAGGCGAACAAAAATATAAAAAATTTCCAATCAAAATAAAATGAAATTTAAATGAGGTTTGAATAGATGAGTATATTAACGGTTAAAGACTTAAACCACGGCTTTGGTGATCGGACTATTTTTAATAATGTATCCTTCCGCTTATTAAAAGGAGAACATATCGCTTTAATTGGGGCAAACGGTGAAGGTAAATCGACGTTTATGAATATCATTACAGGGCAACTTCAGCCTGATGATGGAAAAGTAGAGTGGGCAAAGCATCAACGAGTCGGTTATCTTGATCAACATACGGCTTTACAACAGGGAATGACAATCCGTGACGTACTAAATACGGCATTTCAATACCTTTTTGACGTCGAAACGAATATTAATACGATTTATGAAAAATTATCGGACGTTACACCTGAAGAAATGGAAAAGTTGTTAGATGAAGTTGGTACATTACAAGATATATTAACAAATAATGATTTTTATATTATTGATTCTAAAGTAGAAGAAGTGGCACGTGGACTTGGTCTTGAGGATGTAGGATTAGAAAAAGATGTTCATGATTTGAGCGGCGGGCAAAGAACAAAGGTTTTATTAGCCAAGCTTTTACTCGAGAAGCCAGATATTCTTCTTTTAGATGAGCCTACAAACTATTTAGACGAACAACATATTGAGTGGTTAAGACGTTACTTGCAAGAATACGAGAATGCTTTTTTATTGATTTCGCATGATATGCCATTTCTTAATAGCGTGGTAAATGTCATCTACCATTTAGAAAATCAAGAATTAAATCGCTACATCGGTGATTACAACAATTTCCTTATTGTCTATGAAGCTAAAAAAATACAAGTTGAAGCTGCTTTTAAGAGACAACAATCAGAGATCTCTAATTTAAAGGATTTTGTAGCCCGTAATAAGGCAAGGGCATCTACTAGCAGCCTGGCAATGTCCAGACAGAAAAAACTCGATAAAATGGATGTTATTGAAATTGCACAGGAACGACCAAAACCTGATTTCAACTTTAAAGAAGCAAGAACCTCAGGTAAATTAATTTTTGAGACGAAAGATTTTATCATTGGGTACGAAGAGCCACTTTCAAAACCGTTAAACCTTTATATAGAGCGTGGACAAAAAGTCGCCTTGGTTGGCGCGAATGGAATCGGAAAGACAACACTCCTTCGTAGCATGCTTGGAGAAATAAGATCTCTTTCTGGTACACTTGAACGCGGTGAACACCAGTATATTGGCTATTTTGAACAAGAAGTGAAAACAGAAAATCAAAATACGTGCATCGAAGAAATATGGAATGAGTTTCCTCATTTAAGCCAAGGACAGGTTCGCGCTGCTCTTGCAAGATGTGGATTAACTAGAAAACACATTGAAAGTAAAATATCGGTTTTAAGTGGTGGCGAGCAAGCGAAAGTCCGCTTATGTAAACTCCTTAACCAAGAAAGCAATATTCTTGTTTTCGATGAGCCAACCAACCATTTAGATATAGATGCAAAAGCTGAGCTTAAACGAGCTTTGAAATCGTATAAGGGAAGCATGCTCCTTATCTCTCATGAACCTGAGTTTTACCAAGACGTGGTAACAGATATTTGGGACGTAGAATCATGGACGACTAAAGCAATATAAACTTGGAAGATCGAAAAAGTTGCCTGACCCCTAGTGTGCGTGGAATTACGTGAAATGATAAAAAGACGGTTCGGATGTCCGAACCGTCTTTTACTTGAAACTATATTTATGCTTGCACTTTTGCTTTATCGTTGCCAGTACCTTTTTTGCTCATTTTTGCGATGAATGGAACGACCCAGCGGTCTAAACCAATTCTTCCTGCATTGTAACCAGCAGTTAAGATGATGAAACCAAGGAAAATGTCTCTTGGGTTATGAGATACGGTTCCTGCTAAGAAGAAGCTGAAATTCATCACTAGACCAAAGAACATTGCGGTTGTTGTTAAGCAGCCTAAGATTAAGCCTAAGCCGATTAATGTCTCGCCCCATGGAACAATTACATTGAACACATCAACATTTGGTAGTGCAAAGTGTTTTAAGAAGTCTACATACCAGCCAAATACAACCGCGCCATCTGGACCTTTTACTGGATTGGCGATCGCTCCTTTTAAAAATCCTGCTGCATCAAAGCCGCCACTTGATAATTTTCCGTAACCTGCTGTAAGCCAAGAGTAGCCAAGGTATAAACGTAAGATCGTAAGAATAGCCGCTGCAATTTTATTTTCTCTTAAAAATTTATTAAACATAAGCTCATTCCGCCCTTCATATTTTGTTTGTTCTTTATGATTACACTATATTCCCTTTTCTTGTTAAACAACATGGGTATGGTGATAAGTTCACAGTTTGTTAAAAATGATTTGACGGAATGTTGAACAGTAATTGAATTACCTAAGGGAATTCTAGGAGGGCGGGTCTTTTAAGTGGTTTAGAACTTGTATAGGGGAGGATTCTCTAATCTAAGCCATTAACGATTCGCCCATAAAATAGAAGAATTCGCTCATAAATTTGTGAAATTCGCCCATAAAGTCGGAGAATTCGCCCGTAAAATGGTGAAATTCGCCCGTAATTTGGGAAACAGGCATTTTTGCAAGGTTAAGCCACCTGTCAAAGCTATTAATCGCGAAGTGATCAGCTTTTCAGGCATCTCTAAGGAAAAAACGATTGGCAGAAATCCTGCCCAACCCGACATTTTGGCAAAATGAAGCATCACGTCGGTTTTTCCCTTCGATGGCCTTGCCGCAAGAATCGCAAAACGTCATAAAAACACCCCCAAAAGTGATTTTTGGAGGCGTTTTTTGCATTTTGGGTATTTTTTTACCCTTTTTTTGTGTAAAGGTGTTTGTCTTTCTTAGGTTACTTTTAAGTCTTGACCTAACCATGATAATTTTTTTATATGTTTGCATTTAATTAGGATAATTCATCACATCCGCTTAAATTAAACCTTTATGCTGGTTAGAAAGGTCAAGTAATAGCTACACTTTTGATTACTTGTAACTTTCTTTCTTCTATTTAAAGTATCCATTTATAATGTAGTATTAAATAATAATTCTTCCTTTTTCCTATCAAACTCTTCCTGAGTTAGGACACCCATGTCTAATAGTTGTTTGTACTTAAGTAATTCATCAGCTGCACTAAATGATGTATTATTATTATTTTTTTCTTCTGTGGTCTTATTTAAAATATCGTCTTCTACATCAGTAAACTCAGCATCTATGAAATCAGGCATCTCATTTTTCATTTCTTGGAGATCCTTTTTGAAATCTTCTTTAGAGTAGTTATTTACGGATTCAAATAATGTATTTCTTAAACGCGTTCCCATTGGTTTCATTGACGCATAGGTTAAACCACCCGAAATTACACCGCCTATTAAGGGGATTGCTTTTGAAATACCTTGAGCAAATGTTTTCTTTGTTATTTTCACGCCAATTGTAGCTGCGACTTTCTTTATTATCGGGTAATAGATTGTTTTCATTAATGCTTTTTGAGGCAGCTTTTTTAATACTTGTTGTGCAACCTTAGATGACAATACTTTTAATGCTGAGGCAGTACCTCCGACACCAAACATGACTCCTAAAAATAAGGTTAGTTCTCCTCTAACTCTTTCACCATCTATCCTTTCATCATCCCACAAATCTTCGTAGCCAAATAGATAGGCTAACTCCTGTGCCAATCGTAATGATACTCCATAGAATTGAAGAGTATCAGCAGGAATTGTAGCAGCCATAGCTAATCCACCTGGAATTCCAGCGGCAAAAGATGCTCCGGAACTCTGAAGAGTACGTTTTTCTATTAAAGATTTTGCTACTTTATCTAAAGTATTAATATTTACTCCTGCTTCAATAGGACCGTTTTCCAATACCACAACAAGATCATTGTAACTTACAGATCCATGAAGGGCTTTAGATAAGAATTCAGTACGATTAACTTTTACCCCTGGCACTTTTAATGCATTTGTCAATATTATTTCTAATGAAGTATTTGCTTCTGCGTTACTCATTGGGATGACTTCCTCTCGATATATTCTGGCACTCCTTTAGTTTAAGGAAACTTACAGTAAGTTACAATGAATAGACATAAATTACTAGTTTCATCTTCCAGAAGTGGTGCCTGACCCCCAGCGTGTTAAAACTTTAGCGTATCGGGGGTCTGGCACCTATTTTACGGTTCACTGTAACGTATCTAAATGAGTTTTTTCTATATGAGGACGGTTAAGGGGTTCTCTACTTTCTAAACACTGTTTTTTCATTAAAATCAATGACTAGACCCGACTTAATCATAAAACTCTTTGACGTTTTGTTCATAGCACAATTCACTTTCACCGCCGACTCCATACATCCTTCTAGGACTGCCATTTTTGCGGTCTATGATTAAACCTATGCCTTCAACTTCAACTGTATCAAAGATTGTATTTGAACAACCTGTATCCAAAAATACATCTTCCAAAATTATTATTTTCCCTTTATATCCAAGTGAAACAGAAACTATCGGCAATCCATCTTCCAGGTGAATTTTCACTGGAGTCGTCTCCTTACTCCAATAAATTTCTGTTCTTTTACTTCAATTGTTTCATGGTCCGTATGGAAAATATAGTATTCACGAGAAGGGTCATCTAAATGTAGTTTTTTGTATTCTTTCCAAGCAAAAGTTGATTCGGGGAAATTTGATATGACGGATAGCTCTTGAAGATAGCGAATTGAATTTCTTGAGTATGCAGAGATGGCTTCGACAAGTACCCATTGTTCCGGAAATTGTTCACGAACTTGTTCCCATTTCACTATTAACATCTCCATTTTATTTATTTCTAGTATATCACTTCATGGGAATAGTAGAGCTATAATCATTTTCTACTTTATAGGATTTATTAAAGGGGGCAATTTCAATTGGTATGAAGGCTCTCTTATGTTTCTTATATGAAATATCACCAATAAAAAGCCCTATCCAACTGGTTATTGGATAGGGCTTGCTTGTGGTAATTCCATCCAAACTAAGCGGAAATCTGATCAGGTCTGACCCCCTATTAGTGATGAAACCCATTATCACATTTCGTATCATGCGGCATTGGCCCGTCCAGGGAATCCAGAAAGGCAACGGCCTGTTTGAGGTTCATCAAAAACAAATGCGCGAGATCCATGGAAAATCCATTCCGAACCACAACGCGCATGATCGTCACCTCTTCCATATCTGGCGGCAATGGATAGGCGGGCACCTGCCAGCCAAACACACGCAATTGTCGAGACAAGTCATAAAGATTCCAGTTTGATGTGTATCCATCTTTCAGCCGCCAAGCAAAAACTGGAATATCCGAACCATCGGACAAAAGTTCGAACGGTTCCATCTCCTGAATGGCCTTGCTAAGAAAATGAGCGACTGTTTGAGAGGCCTTTTGCACCTCATAGTATCCATTTTTGCCTAAACGCAGGTAGTTATAATATTGCAAGAGCACTTGTGCGCCGGGACGAGAGAAATTCAGGGCAAAGGTCGGCATGTTCCCGCCCAAATAGGATACGCGGAAGATGAGATCCTCAGGAAGATCTTCAGCTTCCCGCCATATGATCCATCCCAGCCCAGGATAGACTAACCCATATTTATGTCCGGAAACATTGATGGACTTCACCCTCGGTAATTGAAAATCCCAGACCAAGTCTGGTTGAAGAAACGGTGCTATAAATCCTCCCGAGGCCGCATCCACATGCATGGGAATGTCGAGACCCGTCTTTTCCTGTAAATCATCCAACGCTTTAGCAATGGCAGCAACCGGTTCGTAAAGCCCAGTATACGTTTCACCGAGAATCGGCACCACACCAATCGTATTTTCGTCCACGACAGCGAGGACCCCCTCTGGATCCAAGTGGGGATGCTCTGGGCTAACTTTCACATATCGCGGTTCGACCTCCCAATAGTTCGCGAATTTTTCCCAAACGACTTGAACAGCGGAACTAAACACGATATTGGGCCGATCCACCGGCTTCCCCTGGCTTTTGCGCAAGTTTTGCCAGCGCCGCTTTAACGCAAGCCCCCCGAGCATACAGGCTTCAGACGATCCTGTAGTAGAAACGCCCATCGTCGTAAGGGGGACGGGCGAATGCCAGAGGTCAGCTAAAATGTGGACACACCGCTCCTCGATTGCGGCTGTCTGCGGATACTCATCCTTGTCAATCATGTTTTTGTCGAATGATTTGGCATATAATTGCTCAGCGGCAGGCTCCATCCATGTGCTAACGAATGTCGCAAGATTCAGGCGTGCATTGCCATCAAGAGCAATTTCATCATGGACAATTTGATACGCCGTTTCGGGTAACATGCCTTTATCAGGCATTTGAAAGCGCGGAACGACTATTTCTCCTTCGCGGGCAAACAGAGGATTCACAGAAAATTCGTGAGGCAGCTTCATTTGCAAGTGACGCGGAAGCCATTTTGGCTTATCTGGCATTGCCTCTTTTCCTTCGCTTCCATCGTTCTGAACTTCTGCTTTTCGATCCTGTGGCATACAAGTCCTCCTTCATCTATTGTTTAACCATCATATTATTTCCAAAAAGCGACTTGGTAAACTAAGTAAACGTTTCTAATGGTTCAAGCTTTAGTGATAGGTGTTCCAGAAATAACCATGGGTATACAGCAGAACTAGATCCTTCAAAATACTTATGAACAAATCATCATGTTACTCGTAAGGCTGTGTAATCCAAATGGGGTAAAAGCGAACGGGAAATATAATATAGACTTTCGATTCATTTCACAAACCGTGAGTTGGCCAACATGATTGGCACAACACGAGAAATCATTAGCCGTACGCTCAGTCAATTTAAAAAGAAAAATTATATTATCCAAGATGAGGGCAGTTTTTATTTAATTAATCGCGAAGCACTCCAGCAAGAGCTGTTTTAATTTAAAAAGTAAAAGCTAAGTGCCTGAACCCCAGCATGTTAAAGCTTTATCGCATCGGGGGTCAGACACCGAATATCCCATGAACAAGACAGAAGCCTACTGGATATTTCCGCTGTAATCACTGTAACTCAGCTGGAAG
Source organism: Bacillus sp. AFS006103 (assembly GCA_002559145.1). Classification (GTDB taxonomy): domain Bacteria; phylum Bacillota; class Bacilli; order Bacillales; family Cytobacillaceae; genus Neobacillus. Next base: position 123,734 of record NTXX01000036.1, on the reverse strand, counting down.
TTTGGGAGATAACAAATGAATATCGAATGATGGCTCTTACTGCTATATTAACCTATAACTCTCCACTTGCAGAAAATTGGTTCACTTTTGGAAAAAACGCACTTTTTGATGGAAGCATCCATAAGTATGCCACTGACGCGGAGGAATATTTACTCAAAAAGATTGGAATCCACAGAAGATTCCTTGCTTTTGAATCGACTTGGCAACCTTTATTATAAAGGAGGCCGAGCAGATTTAGCGGTTATTGCTTTTGAGCGTTGTAACCAGCAGTTAGGATAATAAACCTAGGAAAATGTCTCTTGGGTGATGAGAAACAGTACCTGCTAAGAAGAAACTAAAGTTCATCACTAAGCCAAAGAACAATCGAATTGGATGTGCTGTATCCCTACGAGTTATGGAAAATCTCAAAAAAGAAGGACATGAGAATATCTTTATTGGTGGCGGATCCACTCAGGAAGAAGTAGGATGCAGAGGTGCGATAACGTTAGGAAAGATATCACAAGCAGAAATTGGTTTTGCTATCGATGTAGGAACTGCCGATGATATTCATGGCATGCCAAAGGAAGGGATTTCCTTAGGTCCTGGTCCTGAATTATGTGTAATGGATTCCTCTACCATCTCTAATCGCAAACTTTTAAATTTTTGATCAAGGTTGCGGATGAGTGCGGCATAGCTTATCAGGTTTCCATTATGAAACACAGTGGAACAGACGCCTCTAAATTCCAGAGCTCCAATTATGGGATGCCGGTATTATTAATCAATGTACCATCCCGTTATGCACATACCCCTACTTCGATGATTCATTTTGATGATTATATCAATACAGTGAAGTTAATGACCGGAGTCATCAAACGGTTACATCGAAAGACAGTAGATGAAATTAGGAACTTCTAACTTGGAAATCCCCTTATCATTGATAAGAGGATTTTTATTACGCTCTATCACAACTAGCGGAAAAGGTGCCTGACTCTCAGTGTGTTAAAGCTTTAATGCACCGGGGGGGCAGACACCTATATTCCTAATGCTTGCAAGGATTTTAAAAAAACTAACTTACTTTTACCGTTCTACTCTTACTCTTATTGCCTGATTTGTCTTGAGCGTATATCTTTAATGTTGAACCCGTCTTTTGTAACTCAATTTTCACTTTATAGTTTCCTCGACGATCTACTATTCCTTGCCCAATCTTCTTATTACCATTGTAAATATAAATAGTGGCTACACTTTCACCTTTACCACTTACCGTTACAGTTTTACTAGTTATTTTATTAACAGTCGGGACAACTGGTGGAGTTTTATCTATTACCTTAACTCTATTACTCTTACTCTTATTTCCTGCCATATCAACCGCATAAACAACAATGCTTGTACCTGCTTTTTGCTTTTTAATTTTAATGGTATATCTACCATTTTTTGCAGTTGCTTTGCCAATTTGTTTGCTTCCCACCATTGCATAAACTTTTGAATCTGTTTCAACTTTGCCACTAATAACAGTAGCATGATCATTTACAGAATTGACTGTTGGAATGCTTGGTGCAAAAGACTTTATTACATGGTAAAGGACACTATGTTTTTTATCCAATGTTGACAAAAATTTATCTTCTGAAGCATCTTCACTCAAGAATTTTGTTCTGTTAATTTTTTGTGCTTTTACCTTTTTGTTAATATTCCAAACTTCTTGGGTAACCTTAAGAGTGATTCCATCCAACCCACCACTCTCTTCTGGAAGCTTTTTCAATCCAATTTCAGTGTAAGATTTTCTTTGGTTAAATTTTTTATCTATCAAAATATCGGTTTTAAGAAAGTTTCTTTTAGTCAGCATTCCTGATTTTTTCATCTCAGGTAATGACTGATTAAACTGAACCCTAACTACTTGTATGACTTGCTTAAGCTCCTCTACAGAAACAACCGTATCATCGCCTGACATTTTAGTAACTTCATTAATAGTCCTAGCCAATTGTGTGAGCGCTTTTTGATCTTTTGACAGATTATCAAGGAATTTTAACAATAGACTAGGCAATTCATTAGCATATACTACAGCATGAATCTTGTGACCTGTTATTTTCTCGCCATGTACTTTATAATGTACGTTATTTTGGACGTTAATATGTTTTGGGTTAGGCAGATCCTTCACAACAGAAGGAAGCAATTTGGACTGAATAGTTTGAACTAATTTTTCAGTAGATCCCCCATCCTGCTGAACAGGGATGCGGATTGCCTTAGAAGCTTGATCTAATAATAAAACCATCTGCTTTTTATCAGAATATAACTGAAAGGGAATTTTACCTTGTTTAAGTTTGACAAATCCACCCATCGAGATCGTATCAGCATTTTGCATTTTGGTTTGAACCTGAAGTTCCATATTGTTCAAAAGATTTAATACTTTTAAATACTCTTTATCCTTTACATTTGATTTCTTATAAGAAAGATGGAGTGAAGCAACTGCATAACTTTGGGATGACTTAATCTTGGCATTATTCAAAATCATTTGATTCAAATTAACACCTTTTACCGAATCACATGCGGTCATTAAAAAGACAGAAGCAACAATAACTAGAAACAGTTTTTTAAACATCGAATTCTCCTTTTTCATTAGAAAATATACACTTCTCTTCTGCACAAAATCGTGATGGAATTTTTTTATCATTCTACAAAAATATTACAATTCAAATATAATAATATCACAATTTTCATTTATGTTGAAAGCCTATAAAAAATGAATTACCAAGATCCTGGCACCTTTTTTCAGGTTATAGTACAACTATTTAGATTTCCTCAGATACATTAGATGATTCTGAACCAATTCTGAACCAATTCGACAAATTCCTTACTTTTCCCTTTATATTCACAAAGACGTAAAAAAGAGGTAAGCAATAAATGCCAACCCCTTTTAAATCTAAGCCAATAGACCTTATTGACGACAGTAAACCTTAAAAATGAAGCTATACGGTAGCCAATCTAGCTTATTGCATCGGATTTTTAAAAAAGAAACTATCCTAACAAACATTTCCTAAAAATAATAACTCACAACCTCCGTTCCGAACTACCCGAAAGGTGTGGTAAAATTCATTTTATCAATCAATTAATCCCAATACAAAGCAGATGGGATCAAAACACGCTTTTTCCATTTAAGCCACATATAAGACAACCTCTTGTTTCTTCAATGAAGCCTGAACATCAATGATACGTTGATTGCAACTACCACGAAAACGTTGCTTCGGTTCCATTTTCTCTATTAAAAACTTTCCATCTACTAATATATCTACTTCTTGTAGAAATGCTTGTACATCAGAATTCTTTTCAGACCAGCCTAAAAGTTCTTCAAATGTAAATCCTGTATAAGACCAAATATTTAATCCCGTTGCTTTTACACGTTTCACTAACGAAAATAGCTCTTGGCAATAAAGAAAAGGTTCTCCACCAGATAGTGTTAACCCATCTAAAAAGGGATTCTCTATAATTTGAGTATAAATATCATCTTCGACATACAGTTCTCCATATTCCCTATCCCAGGATTCTGGATTATGGCATCCCAGGCAGTGATGTGGACATCCTGATACGAAAAGAACAGCTCTCCACCCTTCACCATTCGAGATAGAATCAGAATAGAATCCTCCGATTTTCAATTTCGTTCCCCCTGCCTTTTATGAATGAATGACTCGATCTTGTAATTCCGCTTTTTTCCCTTCATTCCACTTGCCCGTTGTACCAACCAAGTATCCTGTAATACGTTGGATCACATCCAAATGATCGCTATGACATGCTTCACATGTTATCGCTTCAGCATCGCTTGTTTCATGTCCGCAATCTAAGCAGCGACAGATCGTATGATTTAAACTGAAATAACCAATTTCTAGGTGATGTGCCATCAATACCATCTTTTCAATCGCCTGCCAGTTTTCGGATGCTTTTCCATCTAGTTCGATATAAGCAATATGTCCACCTAATGTGAGGGCATGATACGGTGCTTCAATGGTCATTTTCTTTACAGCAGATATATGATGCCAAACGGGGACATGGTTTGAATTGGTATAGTATTCCCGAGTATTGATTCCTTCCACTTCACCAAAACGTTCTCGATCAAGTTTAGGGAACTTTTTACACAACGATTCAGCTGGTGTAGCAAGTAAGCTATAGTTAAGTTGATGACATTCTTTTAGTTCCGTACATTTATCTCGCATAAAGGTGATAATTTCCAACCCTTTTGTTTGTGCTTCATCGGATTCTCCGTGATGTTTCCCCATTAATGCGAGTAAACATTCTGCTAGTCCAATAAATCCGATCGCTAAAGTAGATTGATTTATCACTTTTTCAATTGGGTTTTCTAGTTTTAATTCACTTCCACCTCGCCATAAATATTTCATGACCGTTGGAAATTGTTTCGCTAAAGCTTGTTTTTGGAAATCATAGCGTATTTTTAATTGTTCTCCAACTTCTCCCACTAAATTCTCAAGTTTCCCATAGAAATGGGCCCATTTCTCTTCTTCGGAAAACTCTCCTCTTTCGACTTCTTCCATTGTCTCTAATGCGATACGCACTAGATTGATAGAAGTAAAGGAAGCGTTACCCCGACCGACAGATGTCTTTTCTCCATGAATATTTTCAAATACACGGGTACGACAACCCATTGTAGCTGCTTCATACAGATAACGTGTTGGATCCTCGACAGTCCATTTTTCATGCTGATTAAAGGGTGCATCTAAGTTGATAAAGTTTGGAAAGAAACGTTTTGCCGTTACGCGACAGGCTAATTGGAATAAATCATAATTAGAATCGCCCTCTTTTAAGTTGACTCCGTCTTTTACTTTAAAAATTTGAATAGGGAAAATAGCTGTTTGCCCATTGCCAACGCCACGTTCGGTTGAAAGGAGTAGCTGCTCCATCACACAGCGTCCCTCTGGAGATGTATCTGTCCCATAATTAATGGAAGAGAAAACAACTTGATTCCCGCCGCGCGAATGAATGCTGTTCATGTTATGTATAAACCCTTCCATCGCTTGATATACAGTATTTATTGTACGATTTAAAGCATATTGAATGACTCTTTCATCTCCGGCCAAGCCATCCAAATCTTTTTCTTTATAAACAGAAATAGGAATAGCTATTAATTTGTCAAAATCACATCCCGTAAATTCACAAGCCTTCTTCAATTCTTTTTCGTACGTTACTTTAACAAATGGAGCCATATAGAAATCAAAAGCTGGAATCGATTGTCCTCCGTGCATTTCATTTTGAGCAGTCTCAAGAGAAATGCATGCCATTACTGCAGCCCCATGAATCCCATTGGGACGACGCAGTGCAGCATGATTAACCTCCATTCCATTTTCGAGCATTTTATCAAGCGGATGCTGTACGCAGGTTAAGCTTCGAGTTGGATAAAAATCAAGGTCATGGATATGGATTGCTCCAGCTCGATGCAAGAAATGATGTTCTGGTTTCAGTAATTCGGCTGACGTATAAGCTTTTGTCGTTTCGCTTGCGAACTTCATCATCATTCCAGAAGGCGTCTCCGCACTCATATTGGCATTTTCCTTTGTAATATCATTTGACTCCGCTCTAATAATCGACGCAATCGTATCAAATGATTTTCCATTTCTAGCTTTCGATCTTTCTTCACGATATAAGATATAGGCTTTTGCTACATCCGTCCTCTCACTCTTCATAAGTTCAATTTCTACTAAGTCTTGAATATCTTCTACTGAAATTCGAATGTGTTGAATACGTTCATTCAAATCTTCCAATATCTTTTGAGCTAGGTTCGTTGTAACTCCTTGTTCTGTAGCTTGTTCAGCCTTTTCAACAGCCTGTATTATTTTTTCAGGACAAAATGGAACAATACGTTTATCTCGTTTGATTACTTCTTGTATTTTATTCATTGTTAACAAAATCATCACGTTCTTTCGTATAAAGTATCTGTATGAAAAGAGTGGAGGTTGAATTCATTTAAAAGGATTGTTTTCGGTTCATCTTCTTAAAAAATCATCTGTTCATTGACTTAAATTTAAAAGTTTCATCTGTAATAGGAGTCACTTTCGCTTTTGCATACGTAGAACCCTTTTGCGAAAAGAAGTCATACGTAGAGCCTTCATTTCGAATACCATTCATCACAATTGGATTGACTTCTTCGTCTGGAAACATGGATTCGAAACCGACATTCATTAATGCTTTATTAGCGTTATAGCGTACATAGGCTTTTACCTCTGGTGATAAGCCTGTTTCCGCATATACATCTTCGGTATACTTTATTTCATTTTGATACAAATCGAGTAATAGCTCATAGCCCCATATTTTCAGCTCATCTTGCTTTTTCTTTGAGAAGTGCTTAAATATATTTTGAGCAAAAAAGCCTACTGCCACACCATGGATCGATTCGTCACGCAGAATAAGCGAAATGACCTCTGCACTATTACGAAGGAAGCCTTGTCCCCCTAAGTATAGGGGGTAGAAAAAACCCGAGTAAAACAGGAAGGATTCAAGCATGACGGAAGAAAACATGGCTTTCCATAGGCTTTCTGAATTTCCTTCTTCTATATTGTTATATATATCACCAATTTTGTTTGCTTTATATTGAAGATACTCATTTTTCATCACCCATTCAAAAAGCTCATCGATTTCTGTATTGGTACAAAGTGTTGTAAATATATAGGAGTAAGATTTCGCATGAATGGCTTCAAAAGCTGCAAAAACAGTGAAAACAGCCTTTTCTTGTAAATCAGTTGCATAGGCAGCAATATGATTCATGCCAATATTGGTTTGAACCGTATCAAGTAACGTCAATCCTGCAAAAACTTTTTTATACGTATCCTGATGTTCAAAACTTTGCCACTGTTTGACGTCTTTACTGACGGCTATTTCTTCTGGAAACCAAATTTGCTTCCATTGCTGATCCCAAAATACTTGTGCGAGTTCACTTGTTGGTTTATTCCAATTGACCGCCTCATACGTTAAATTTGGCATGCTACACACTCCTCTAATGTTTGTAATCGCTGACGCACATAGTAAACCGACTTAATGCCCTTCATCCAGGCATAAATATAAATTTTCGCAAGTTGCTCGGTTGTCCAATTGTCAGTGACATAAAGTGTCATCGAAATTCCTTGATCTACATGTTTTTGAGCAGCAGCATATACATCTATTAAGTCATAAGGATGGACATCGTATGCCTCCACATATAAATGAGTATTCTCGTTTGTTAAGTGCGGCATTGGATAAATGGTACGACTATCCGCATAATCACGTACCTCCACGCGCTCTGTACAAGGAGCAATGGAAGCTGTGCAGCTACGAATATATGAAATGCTGCCCGTTGGTGCAATGGCTATACGATATGAATGGAATAAGCCGTATTGCATGACGTTTTCCTTTAAAGACTGCCACATTTTTTGAGTGATGATTGGAATATTTCCCAGTGCTTTTAATACAATGGGTGACCTTTCTTGTTCTTCATTATCCAAATAAGGATCAAAATAAATACCTGATGCGTAATCACTATCCTCAAATCGATAGAATGATTCGCCGCGTTCTCTGGCAATTTCCATTGATGTTATCAGTGAATAATAGTTTATCGCTTCCATAAAACAATCGATAAATTCAATAGATTCCTTTGATCCGTATAGGATTCCCTGTGTCACAAGATGTCCGTGTAAATTCATGACACCTAGCCCGACAGAATGCATTAATTGGTTTGCTTTCGCCACAGATGGAACATTTTTAATGTTTGTCATTTGTGAAACATTCGTTAATAGGCGCATCGCAGTATCTACTAACTTTCCAAAATCATTCACTTTACTTGCTGCATGGATATCAATTGAACCTAAATTACAAGATACATCTAAGCCGTATTGATTTGGTTCATCTTGGTCAGTGATGATACTAGTATGCTGCGCCTGAAGAATTTCGGTACACAGATTAGACATTTTTACACGACCAATATTTTTAAGTGGATGGTCTTCGTTGGCATTGTCATCAAAGATTTCAAATGGATAGCCTGATTCAAATTGTGCTTTTTTCACTTCTGTATAAAGTTTTCGTGCGTTTACCCGCTTAATTTTACGGATATTCGGATTATCTAGCAATTCAAAATACATTTTTGTCAACGAAATTTCAGACATACGCTTGCCGTATTCTTTAAAAATATCATATGGACTAAACAACACAATATCTTTATCTCGTCTCATTAGTTCAAAGAAAATATTTGGAATAATGATCCCTGTTGAAAGTGTGGCTAGACGTATTTTATCATCCGCATTTGGCTTCTTAGACGAAATAAAGTTTTCTATATCACCATGGAAAATATTTAAATAGGCAACACCAGAACCATTTCGTTGTCCGAGTTGATTCGAATAACTAAATGAGTTTTCTAGAAGCTTTGCGACTGGTATTACACCACTTGCACGATTTAAAATCCCTTTAATCGGGTCCCCTAATGGACGCAAATCCGTTAAATTCACCCCAACACCGCCGCCAAGACGTGACAATTCTAAACAATAGCCAATATTTTCAGCAATGCTATTCATAGAATCATCCATCGATAACTTAAAACAGCTCACCAACTCTCCACGTGCTTTCTTCCCGCTGTTTAAAGCTGTTGGTGTAGCAGGTTGATAAGCCTCCATCATGGCTTCCACTGCTCGTTCTGCTAGATCGGTATTTCCCTGAGCTAAATACAATGCAATAATCACCATACGATCTTCATATTTTTCTAGAATTTCTTCCCCGTCACGGCTTTTTAGGCCATAACTATCATAAAACTTGCTAGCACTCATAAAAGATGGAAAACGGAAACTATAATCATAAGCTTTTTTGTACATTCTTTTAATAAATTCCATATCGTACAGGTCGATAAATTCTTTTTCATAGTAGCCTTCATCTACTAAATAACGAACTTTTTCTTCAATATCAATAAAGTAACGTAAACGCACATTTACATATTCTAAAAAGTAACGGCGCGTTGCTTCTCGGTCTTTTTCCAATTCTAATTGTCCTGTTGTGCTATAACGATTAAGGACATCATTATTTAGCTTTAAATACGTTTTCATCCCGTCACCCTCGTTTCATAAAACTGTTGTATTGCATCATAATCGGCTTGATATCCTCGTAAATCTAATTTACGTACTAGGGGTATATGATATGTCGCTGCAATTTTATCGCCAGCACCACCAAATACCGTATGACCGAAGTTACTATTACCACTAACAACTACGCCTTTACAATATTTCGAATTTTGTTCTAAAAAACGAGCAACCTTTTCAGGAATATTACCTAGCCCATCTGTATAGGTAATTAGTAGATAAGGCTTTTTCAACATTAATTCTACAGAAATTTCAATAGGCACTGCCTTTAATTTGGATGCAATATATCGTACATTGCCCGTTCGACTAGCATAAACAATCATTGTGCAATCAGCTCAATTTGGGAAATAACTTCCTTTACATCACCTATCAACTTTCCTTTGAATTCAAGAACAGGAACACTTAAAAAGCCTGCTTCAATGATTGTTTGCCTTGCATGTTCATCTTGATCAATGTTAATTATGTCTGCTTCAAGCCCGGCACGTTGTAATTCGGATTTTACCCAAAGGCATTTAGGACAGATTGTTTTCGTATAAAGTTTCATGTAATCCCTCTTTTCGTAATATAAAAAGGCTACCTCTTCGAAAAGAGATAGCCTAAAATGGAAACGTTCAGAAATAAAAAAATGGATACGTCTCCATTTCTCAATCCCCGAAGAAATGATTAATCTGTTTTATCAAGGCAGGTCTCCTGGCTTCGCTTCATTCTCTGATTCCCTTCCCATGCGAATGCATAGTGGCTTTGAATCATCGTCAGCTTCACAGTTGCGGGGACAGCGTCGGTATCACACCGAACTTCCCTATTAAACTACATATAGTAGTACCTTTATAAAACGAATACAATATATTGTTTTTATAGAATCAAGTGTACCATCCTTCAAATAAAAAGTAAATCTATAAAAAACTTTCTATACCCCGTCTAGTTTTATATTTTTGCAACATAAGTATACCCGTTACTGTGTTCCTCCATCTGTATTTCTTTTATTAAAGACCTAATGAGAAATTGTAGAAGTTCACTAAATAGAGAGTTTCCGATTCCCTCACAAGTCGAGTCATTTGATTCGATCAATCACTCTTAACCATTTATGCCCCACCACTTAGTGATTTATCTCATTTAATTTTTTTATTTACACTCCTATAATAGTTTTTGGCTATCAAACTATATTCAAAGAAAGTTAGTGTAAGTATGAAAAACAAGAATAGTTATGTTCCATCTAGATTTAATGCTCTATCACATACTGATGACAATGGTGTTGTGCTTTTTAATAGTTATACTGGTGCCATTACCCATTTTTCAGATGAAGAAAAAGAAGCTGTCATAAATTCATTAAAAAGAACTGGTACAGATAGCTTAGAAAATGATATACATAAGGATTTATATAATAATGGTTTTTTAATTCCTAGCGATGTTGATGAACAGAGAAGGGCACAATTTCTTCATCAGTCCTTACACCGAACAGATATCATGCACCTTATCCTTTTACCAACCGAAGCCTGCAATTTTCGTTGTACCTATTGTTATGAAACGTTTGAACGAGGGAAAATGGATCGAAAAGTAATAAATGGTCTTAAAGCATTCGTACAAGAAAAGAAAGCAAATTTATCAACCCTACATATTAGTTGGTTTGGTGGTGAGCCCTTAGTTTCATTAGATGTCATCGAGGAACTTTCCACTCACTTTTTATCGATTGCCAAAGAAAACAATATCCATTACTCTTGTGACCTTGTTACAAATGGTTATTTATTAACAAAAGATGTTTTTCAAAAATTGCTATCTTGGAATATTAATCAATTTATGATTACGATTGATGGAATTGGGGAAGTACACGATAATCGAAGACCTTTATTAGGTGGTGGTAAAACATTTGGTAAAATCATCGATAATCTACTAGCCATTAAAGATATCCCAGATTCATTTGATATCACCATTCGAACAAATTTCGATGAAAGTAATTTACAGGAAGCTTCCAAGTTAACTGAGCTCTTAGTAGAACATTTTGCAGATGATAAGCGTTTCGGAGTTTTGTATCGACCTGTTGGAAAATGGGGTGGAAAAAACGATGATGACATCCCTGTTTGCAGCCGCACCATGTCTAACAAAAAGATTTGGGAGCTAACTGATGAAGCTATTACACAAGGATTAAGTATGAGTCCTATGGTAACAGAGTCATTAATGCCATCTGCATCAGTCTGCTATGCAGCAAAACCACACTCATTAGTAGTTGGTTCCGATGGACAATTGTACAAGTGTACCCTTTCCCTTGATGAGGAATTTAATAAAGTTGGAAAGATACATGAAGATGGTAGTCTAGAACTTGATTATGATAAAATCGCCAGTTGGGTCACTTCAGGAGAGGAGACGGATGCAGTTTGCCAATCCTGCTTCTACCGTCCTGCATGCCAAGGCAATCATTGTCCATTATATCGGATCCGTACCGGAGATAGACCTTGCCCTTATGAAAAACGAAACATTAAAAAGGTATTAAACTTAATATGGAAAAATAGTTTGTAATAGAGAAAACAGATATTGCAAATCGGTTTTACGCCTAATTAGCCATAGTGAAAGGGGGTGAGTTAAATGCGCGTATTACGTCCAGCTTCATCTCCAGTTAACAATAATAACACTGGAAAAATTATGAAATCAGTACCAGGTAACTTAAAATAAGAGCATATATCAACAGAAGGCAATTCCCCAAATAGGGTGAATCGCCTTCTAAATGCTACTATAAAAACGTCATCAGTCTACTATGAGAGTAGATCAAACATGATGGTTACCGCCAAAAGATCTGCTGATCCTCCAGGACTTATATTTCTACGAATGAATTCTTTGTCCAATTTATCAATCATCTGAACACCTTCTTGTGTTAGCATACCTCCAGCATCCAATACCCGTTGGGCATAAAGATGAACACGTTCCAAGGTTTCTAAATTATGTCTTGCAACTATATTTGTATCTTCATTTACTGCCATTAAATGAAAGAGTGTTTGTACATAAATGTCATTAGTAGATATATTACTCAAACTTTTCAGCTTCTTCAGCACAGGAAGAGAGTAATTTCGCACCGTTGGGAATCCATTCTCGACTTCACCACGTATACCTTTAAGCCCATAATTCACATAAAGTTTTTCCCCATAAGTTAGGTTTACCGTCTTTTTCAAGAGAGTTAGTTCCCTTAAACATAACCCCTGTGTCATCTTGGAAACTTTTGTGCAGATTTTTTCGGTATCAACAATTTTATTTTGACTTTCCATAATGGAGCAAGAAGCAGAAGCGCAGATGATTCCTAATGAAAAAATTAGACCTTTATGGGTATTAACGTTGTTGGTTGCAGCAAACATTGCTTTTTCTGCTTCAATGCCAATGCTTCTTAAGGCTTGGAACAATTGCTTTGGGTCTTTTCCTGAGTATTTTATTCCCTCCGCGACACAATCATTGAAGTAATTACTCAGTGCAGCACTGCTGGCCATAAATGTAAAGAAGTCCATATCCTGATGTGCTCCCTGGTTAAACCTGTCTACAAGCCCTGGTTTAGGACTAGCAGAAACCTCATAAAGTAAAGCAAGCAGCGCTTTTTGTGAAATAGTTTGAATCCACTGTTCTGCCATGTTCCACGTCTCTCCTTCTATTCGTCCAAATTCAAAAAAAAGAATGACCAAACTGGATAAACCACCTGTAATATACACAGAAAGCTTATCGTAGTTTGGCCCTATTATTTATATATAAGAATCTACCATACTTTGAATCTTTTGCGTCAGCGCCTCTAATGGATGCTTTCTGCTCCGGCCGCAGCTATGAGCATCCTCATCACAGAGCAGGCATTTCCGTTTTGAATGACCAAAGTCCTCCCTGGAAATGGGTACTCCATCCGATCCGATTACATCAAGATCAAACAGCCGCCCTAGCGGATGTTCGCTCTCAATCTCAAGCATATAAGCTTTTAATGACCGTTCATCTATTTTTACAACAAAATATGCCTCATATCCCGTAATCGGCATATTGGTTCCAAAATACTCCATGCAGAAGCCGGCCTTTTTTAGTTTTTTCACTATTGCACGGCAACCCTCTTCAAAAATAATGCTGCTCTCATATGTTTTCTTGACTGGACCTGGCATATTGACTGTGAAGGATACTAAAGGGAACCTATATTTCTTCATTAATTCCTTCTGATGAGCAGCCCTATATTCTCGAGCCTCTAATAATTGCTCCAGTAATAGTTCTTTGGCTATAATCATTTCCAAGCGTCCTTCTTCACTTGATGAATGACATCGATGACTGAACCATCCCGATACTTAACCACACCAACAATATTGTCTTCTACCTTAATAGACTCTGGAATTCCGACGATTTGGTTGGCCTTTGCCTTGAGCTCTTCAATAGACACGACAGGCAGGTTCGCTTTTTTAAGGTTATTATACAAATCCTTCCTTAGAGGATTAACCGCAATCCCTTGTTCTGTAACCAGTACATCAATCGAACATCCAGGGGTTACGACCGTGTGCACTCTGTCAAGAATGGATGGCATTCTGCCCCTGATAAGTGGTGCCACAATAATTGAGCAGGCCGCTCCTGCGGCTGAATCACTGTGTCCACCTGAAGCTCCGCGGATCACTCCGTCTGAGCCTGTGATAACATTCACATTAAAATCAAGATCAATTTCTAATGCACTTAATACCGTTACATCTAATTGATTAACCGCACTTCCTTGATTATCAGGGCTGGCGTAATACTCCGCACAAATTTGCTGATGGAAGCGATTATTTTTAAGAGAAGCAACTGCTTTTATGTCAAAACCTTGTACATCCAATAACTTCTTAATTAATCCTTCCTCATGTAGGTCAACCATTTGTCCAGTAATCCCACCCAATGCAAAGCTCGCTATAATGTTTCTCTCAACCATTTTTTCTCTAAGAAATCTTGTAACAGCAAGGGAAGCACCACCAGAGCCTGTTTGCAGCGAAAATCCGTCTTCGAAATAACCCGATGCGGCGATCACATCTGCTGCACTCTGAGCGATTAACAAGTCTTTAGGATTCTTGGTAAAGCGGGTTGCACCTGACATAATCCCTTTTGGATCGCCGATTGCATCCACAACCACAATATAATCCACATGAGATTCAGGAATACCAAATGGTGTATTCGGGTATTCAACCAAATGATCTGTAATTAAAACAACCTTTTTTGCATATTGGGCATCAACTTTTGCATATCCAAGCGAACCGCATTCAGATGCAGCAGAATTATCTCTGGAATATCCATTGGCATTGCCTGCAGGGTCACATGACGGTACGCCTAAAAAGGTAACATCAATTGGCAATTCTCCCGAGGCAATCGCCCTGGCTCTTCCGCCATGGGAATTGATGACAACCGGAATGTTCATCAAGCCGTTCGAAATTGCCTCAGCCAATTCCCCTCGTAGTCCACTCGTCTCAATCCTCCGGATCACTCCATTTTTTATATGATTAATTAAAGGTGCATGGATATCTATAAGAGAACTTGGCGCAATGGTAAGATCCTTAATTCCCATTCTTGCAATGGCGTTAAGCACCATATTAATGATATAATCTCCATTTCGGAAATGATGATGGAAGGAAATCGTCATTCCGTCTCTTAAACCCGTTTCCCTAATTGCTGTTTCAAGGGAATCCAGGATTTTATTTCGGTCTGAATTTCTAAGGCGGTCCTTAGATCGCTGCGTATTCTTGACCAATCCATTCGAATCAAACAGCGGCAGAGTTCCAAGTCCGAAAATCTCTTCTGGTATATTTCGCTCAATTGTATTAAACATATTGCAACATCTCCTCTGTGCTAACACTATTTACAGCCTTAGCTAGTTCAAGTACTCTGTACGCTCTTTCGACAATTGGCTTATCAATCATTTTGCCGTTCAGACTAATAACGCCCGATCCTTTCTGCTCAGCTTCTTTCGCTGCAGCAATCACCGCAAAAGATTTCTTAATTTCACCTTCAGTTGGCGAATAGATAGTATGGACAATATTAATTTGTCTTGGGTTTATAAGGGATTTTCCGTCAAATCCCAATTGTTTAATCAGTTTGACTTCTTGGATAAATCCTTCTTCATCATCCACATCAGAAAAAACAGTATCGAGAGCATCTATACCGGCAGCCCTTGCAGCAAAGAGGATTTGGCTTCTTGCTGTCAGTAATTCAATGCCTTCTTTTGATCTTGTTGTTTTTAAATTTGTTACAAAATCCTCTGCACCAATAGCGATACCTATTAACCGCTTACTTGCTGTTGCAATTTTATAGGCATTAATAACCCCTAACGCACTTTCAATTGCAGCCATTAGCTTAATGGTTCCATATTCCATCCCAGCTTCTCTTTCAATTCGAGTAATTAATTCATCCGCTTCCTCAACATCTTGGGGTGTTTCCGTTTTGGGCAGACGGATGGCATCAGGCTTTGCTCTGACAATCGCTTCAAAGTCGTCTCTTCCAAATGGTGTATCTAAGCCATTCACGCGCACAAGTATTTCCGTCCGTCCGTAATCCATGGTTCTTAGAGCTTCATAGACTAATTGTCTAGCTGAATCCTTTTCATTAAGAGAAACAGAATCCTCCAGATCAAACATAATTGAGTCTGCTCCATAGATATTTGCATCTCTGATCATACCCGGATTGTTACCAGGAACATATAACATACTTCTTCTAAGTCTGCTCATTTATCTTACCTCCCATGGAAAAGAATTTTGATGGGTGGCCCTGCCTACAGCAGTCTTAACTCTGGCCCGGATCGTACAATCCAAGGCCCCTTTATCTTTAGCCACCACAAGGGCATCCTCTATCCCTAATTCTTGCAGCGTATTGATAATGACCCTTTTAATCTGTTTTCCAAATTGATTTTCGACAGTGCTTTTAAGTTCAAGTTCTATTCCTCTGCCTTCATTCTTTTCAATTTGGATAATGATATCGCTTGACTCAAGAGTTCCTGCAATCCCTACTTCTTCAATCTTTACTTTTTCTAGTAACATCAACATTTTTAGCAACCTCCTATTAATATTTTTTATGATTTGACTGAATCTGTTGAATGATGACCTCAGCCTCAGCTGATAAAAGAAATTCATATGTATGGTTAGGTACTAATTTTTTTACTTCAGAAAGCTTTCCTTCACCAACTAACTCTCTAACTCTTGAGGCACTTATTGGCATTCCCTCATCTCTTAGCCTCGGAATTATTTGAACCTCTATACCGTGAGCGGGGAGAATCTCTTGCATGACCGAGTTATATGCAGCGGTGACTTTGCAGCACGGTTCCTCACCAACAAATCTTTTTTGAATTTCAAGTGAAGGTGCAATATAACTTTTAAATATTTCTAAGTCTAGCTTTGCATGGGTTTCAACGATATCCTGATATTCTTTGATAAAGTAGGATGGGAAAGTTGCCTCCGATATGATATAGTCCTTTCCCTGATGAACAACCACATTATCGAGATGTTGAACTCCTTCTCTCACCAGCCTGTATCGGATGGCTGACGGAAATATTGACTTGTCCTCCTCGAGAACGAAGACGTGGAGTATTTGACATTTGGATGCTGCGTACTCGATTAGGTACCGATGACCTAAAGTAAATGGGTTGCAATTCACAACCACCGCCCCTGTACTTGTGTTATTACTAATATCAGATATACTATCTTTTTTCTCCTTAACGAGTTGATTCAGACAGTTTTTAATCCCATTCGGCCTGTTCTCCATCAGGATCACCTTTGTAGGAATCTCGACAATTGGATAAAAGCCCAAGTCGGTAAAGATATTCTTATTCTCTGGCTTCGTATAGATAAAGAGATGTGTCCTTCCCCTTGAGCAAGCCTCATGGATCAGATCGGTGACAAGTTTGGCAGATAACCCCATGTTCTGATATTCTTCATCTACAGCTATGCATTTTAAGATTTTCCCTCCGAGAGAACCTGTCGCAACCATCTTCTCGTTTTCAAAAAAGGCAATGGTATAGTCAACCTCAGGATCCAGTGCTAAATTCTGCCTTTTTAAGAATTCTTCAAGTTGAATCCTTTCTGCCTCTACTTGAAGGTTTACAGTTTGTTTACTAAAAGTGTCATACCACATCTTTAAATTCCCCACTGTTTGTATTATTCTACAAAAATATTTTTCTATTTTGCGATATGACTAAATACATTCCTCCTTCATAAAATTGTCAAATATGTCTCTTAATTTTGTGTATAATTTATACTAACTCATTTAATTTCATTGATATAGATTATATAATTAAGCGCCAATAAGTTTATTTATGTGAATTAAGTACCTTTTGTTCAACGGAAAAACACATCGAAGAGGAGCTATGAATGCGATTACAAACGAAGTTATCATTATTAATTTTATCCTTACTGTTATTCATCATTCTTGTATTTAGCTTTTATTTCCATTCGTTAATTTCAAGTTCCTTAACCAACCAACTTGGGGATAGGGTCCTATCGATTGCCGAAACTGTGGCTTCTATTCCTGAAATTAAGCAAGCGTTTTCGGAAAAGGACCCCTCAAAAATCATTCAACCTATAGCTGAAAAAATCCGAAAGCAAACTGGCGCAGAGTTTGTCGTTGTTGGTAATACAGAAAAAAAACGTTACTCCCACCCCGTTCCTGACCGGATTGGCGAAAGCATGGTCGGTAAAGATAATAACGAGGCATTAAAAGGAAAGTATATTATTTCGCAGGAAAAAGGCACTCTAGGACCATCCTTAAGGGGAATAGTCCCTATCTATAATCAAAATGGGAAAATAATTGGAATTGTAGCGGTAGGTTACTCACTTCAAGATGTTGATGACATTGCGATGAATTATCGTAAAAAAATCATTCTGATCTCTTTGGGCGTTATTCTTGTTGGTATTATTGGTGCACTGCTAATCGCTCGTGGTATGAAGCGAGCAATCCTTGGATTAGAGCCGGAAGAAATCACCCAATTATATCAAGAGAATAAGGCCGTTTTGGAATCAGTCAAAGAAGGGATAGTTGCGGTAAATTTGAATGGAACCATTACTATGGTTAATCAACAAGCCATAAATATGCTCCAATGGCCAAATGAAAGGGATGTCCTTAGGGCGAACATCTTAGATATTTCACCTTACTCCCCTTTGTTAGAAATCATTGAAAAAGGGGAAGCAGTAACGGACAAGGAATTTTCTCTTAATGATGAATTCTTTATTGCTAATTACCTACCAATAATGTCTGAAAGAGGAAATATAACTGGCTGGGTCTCTAGTTTCCGAAGGAAATCCGAACTATCTCGACTTACACAGGAGCTCGCACAGGTTAGACAATATTCAGAAGCTTTACGTGCTCAAACACATGAGTATTCAAACAAGCTCTATATGATTTCAGGACTTATACAGCTTCAGTCGTACCAAGAAGCGATTGATTTCATTGCCCGAGAATTTGATATTCATCAGAACCTATTGAATTTCATTAAGCAAGAAATTTCCGATGTCATGATCGGTGGGTTGTTAATCGGTAAATTTAATCAGGCAAATGAATTAAAAATTCATTTCGATATTGATCGGGAAAGTAGTTTCAAAGAAATCCCAGAAGGTATTGAACGTGACAGTTTGACAACCATAATCGGAAATCTCATTGATAATGCAATGGAAGCAGTAATGAAACCTGGAGCTAAAGCAAAAAATATAAAAATTTACTTTTCCGATTTTGGAAACGATTTAATACTAGAAGTTGAAGATTCAGGAATTGGTATTGCACCGGAAATCGAAGATAAAATCTTTGAAAGAGGTTTTTCTACTAAAAAGTTGGAAAATCACGGTGTTGGTCTCTTTTTAGTAGAAAAAATCATAAAGAAATTAAATGGATATATTTCATATACACCTAACCCTGAAGGTGGATCAGTTTTTACCGTTATTATTCCAAAATCATAGTATATTAGGAGGATCCCTGATGGCTTACCAACATCAAAGTGAGGAAATTTCCGTATTAATCATAGAAGACGATGTGCGAATTGCAGAAATCAACCGCCGGCTGATGGAAAAAGTTCCTGGCTACCAAGTCATTGGCATAGCCACAGATGGGCAGGAGGCAAGAGATCAGTTAGCCATTCTTCGTCCCGACTTAGTGTTATTAGATATCTATTTTCCCGATATGAACGGATTGGAGTTTTTAGAAGTTATACGCCAGGACTTTCACGAAACAGATGTTATTATGATTACAGCATCTCGAGAAATTAGCTCTGTCAAAGAAGCTCTACGCAGTGGCGTTTTTGATTTTATCGTCAAACCTTTAGTCTTTGAACGTTTGAAAAATTCTCTTGAAAAATATCAAGAGTTTCATAGTAAATTAAAAAGGATCCAAAAAGAAAATCATAATGTAAACCAAGAAGAAATTGATGAATTAATGGATAGACAAAAAGAACAGCTTAATTCTTATCTTCCAAAAGGAATTGATAAGATCACATTACAAAAAGTGACAGAAGTATTAGATCATACAGATGAAGGTCTAAATGCAGAAAGGCTTGCCAAGAAAATTGGGATTAGTCGTCCCACTGCTCGTCGGTATTTAGAGTACCTTGTGGCAAAAGACCAAATTGGAGCAGATTTGTCTTATGGTGAGGTTGGACGACCCGAGAGAATCTATCGAAAAAAATAGGTTACTAGTTAAAAGGATGGTAAATTTACCATCCTTTTTATTTATTTACGGGCCGTTTCGCTTTTATCATGAACAAAAGGTTCAAAATATATCATAATAATCTTTTTAACTCTTAGTTTTATAAGATTCAATTTTCAAACTAATATTGCTATTTTATACCTAGCTTAATAATTTTAAAAAAACTGGAAAGGAGAAGGACAGTGGAATACTTTCAGGCTTACTTTGTAAACGGTTTCTAACCTTTATCGCCTAATAAGCTATCATCTATTTGTTGTTGCCGTTATCCAACCTAGTAGATCTGGATCAACAATTGTAATCATTCTTACTTAAACTAATTGAAAAAAACTTAGGAGGAATATCAATGGGATTAAGAAAAGAAGTACCGGTATTCGAAGAGGTAACGACAGCGACCTCTACAAAAACAAGCTTTATAAACTATAATATGTACGGTTTGCCTTTATGGGCATGGTTTGCCGGTGCACTTATTTTTGCTTCAGGAACAATGACGAAATCTTTCCCTGTAAGCTTTGCCGGGGATGTTCTCGTTTTAATTGTTGTTGGCTTTTTCTTTGGAAAAGTTGGCGACACTCTTCCAATCTGGAAGGATTATCTTGGCGGCGGTTCCCTGCTTGCTTTCTTGGGCGCTTCCTATTTGGTATCTACAGGAGTCATTTCGGAGGATGTAGCTGGTGGAGTTAGGACTCTTTTCGATGATATGGGGATGCTTGACTTCTTTATTGCCGTCATTATCACAAGTTCTATTCTTTCTATTAATCGAAAGTTTCTAGCTAAAGCAATCGGGGGATTTATCCCATTAGTTCTTGTTGGTACCGCTGTTGCCTTTATCATGGCAATTGTTGGTGGATTGATTGTAGGTGTCAATTATAAAGATGTAATCATGAATTATGCACTACCAATCATGGGCGGAGGAAATGGTGCTGGTGCCATTCCAATGAGCCAAATTTGGGGACAGGTTACTGGCAAGGATCCTAAAATCTGGTATTCTTCTGCCATTACAATCCTAACGATTGCTAATATTTTCGCGATTATGGTAGGTGCTCTATTAAATGGCATTGGAAAGAAAGTGCCGAAATGGACAGGAAATGGCGAATTAATTAAAGGGCAAATTACTGAGAAAAAGAACGGGGCAAAAGAAAAAAATACTGCAACGATGGAAGATGCTGGCTTTGGTTTACTTGTTGCAGTTGGTTTCTTTGGTTTAGCAAATGTAATTGGAGTTGGTTTAATTCCAAAAATCGGTCCATTCTCTATTCACCCTTACGCTTATATGGTCGTTCTATTAATAATCGCTAATGCACTTGATATCATTCCACAACGTGCAAAAGATGGGGTTAAAAAAGTTAATGAATTTATGATGGGTAAAATGTTATTCGTCTTCTTAGCAGGTGTTGGGGTCACTTATACCGATTTTAGCGCATTAGTCCATGCACTATCACTTCAAACGGCCGTTATCTGTTTATTTACAGTTTTTGGAGCTGTAATTGGAAGTTGGTTATTTGCAAAAGTGGTTGGATTCTATGAAATTGAAGCAGCAATCGCCGGAGGTTTATGTCACGTTAACCGCGGAGGATCGGGTGATCTTGAAATATTAGGCGCATCTAATCGAATGATTTTAATGTCCTATGCTCAGTTAGCTACCCGTTTGGGTGGAGCTATCATCCTTGTACTTGCAAGCCTTTTCTTTGGACTGTGGGCAAAGTAAGCTGTACAAAAATAGCAGACAAGGCTGGGAATCTACATCCTTCACAGCCTTGTTTTTTATCATTATAAAAAGGAGAGGTGCTTTTATATGTGGGTTATCACAGTGTTTTCAGATGGAAGATGCTCTAAAATATATGAATACGATACGGAAAATGAAGCTAGAGAAGCTTATAATACTATTCATGGCTATAAGATCCTAACTGAGATGGTTTACCTTGAACCAACTTCACCATTAGATGTAAATCTTAATCAAAAAGAACTACAATTAATTAGATAGGAGTTAAAAAAAATGGTAATGCAATTGCTACAAAGAACACAAACAATCGTTCGTTATCAAAATGGTAACGGCAGAATATTTTACGGAATACTTGAAGATGATGAAATTTTACAATTGACTAGTAATTTTACTGAAATTGTAGACAATCAACTAAAATTTGACGGTGTAAGAGTTAAATATGATGATGTGAAAATACTAGAGCCGGTAAACCCCTCAAAAGTGGTTAATTTCGGATGGACATATGCAGCACACGCAAAAGAGACCGGGGGGACAGCCAATCTCAAAGAACCTTTTTTATTTTTAAAACCTACCTCTTCCTTGATTCCAGACCGGGGGGAGATTATTCTTCCGTCAAATAACTTAACGCAGCAGGTGGAAATGGAAGGAGAAGTAGCACTGGTTATTGGCAAACGTGGCAAAAATATTAAAGAAGAAGATGCATTGGATTATGTATTTGGCTGTACTATATTTAACGATGTAACAGCAAGAGATCTTACGAAAAAAGATCCACAGTTTACACGAGGCAAAGGCTTTGACACTTTTGGTCCGTTGGGTCCGTGTCTTGTGACAGGTATAGATCCAACCAATTTACGTATAGTTACAACTTTAAACGGCAAGGTCGTACAAGATGGTAATACGAACCAGATGTCATTATCCATTCCTTTCCTTATCAGTTGGGTTTCACAAATTATGACACTGGAGCCTGGTGATGTTTTGGCTACTGGTTCACCTGCTGGCAGTTGTCCCATGAAATCTGGTGACATCGTTTCAGTGGAAGTAGAGAAGATCGGCAAGCTTTGTAATTATGTATTTTAGCTAGTATTTATTCTTCTTAACATTTGTTAACATATCTATTATGAAAAGAAATTTGGCAGGCTCTTAACGAGTCCCTGCTTCTTTTTTTATTTGCAGTGCTGGTTAATAGTTTAACAAGTATTAAGGAGGGCAGCCACAGCTTCTCTCAGTTCCTTAAAAAAGGAAGACGCCCTTTTCTTATTGTACAGCAAGTCAATTAGCTTATCATTAATGAAATTTTGTCACATACCTTCCCCCTTCTTCGTCATACGTATGAACGAAATAAGGAGGTACATTTATGACTCAAAAATGGGATGTTGTGATTGTCGGTGGTGGATTGGCTGGTTATGTAGCAGCCAATTATCTAGCTAAAAGCAATTTGTCTGTATTACTTTTAGAAAAAGGAACTAAGGTTGGAGGGAGGGCCAGGACCGATAAGATGAAACAGCAATATTTTAATCTTGGTCCCCATGCCCTTTATAAAAAAGGAAAAGCCGTACCAATTCTCGAAGAATTAGGAATAAATCTTAATGGAACATCACCCAAACTAAGTGGAACGGTCATTGAAAATAATATTGAATATCCAGCACCCTTTTCACCTCTAGGAATTTTCACAACAAATCTTTTAACATGGAAGGAAAGATTAGAATGGATCAACACTATGACGAAAGTTATCCGTGTTGATCCCGAAAAGTTAGCACAGCAAGACTTCCAGCAATGGGTAGAGAAAGCCGTCCTATCAAAAAAGGTTCAGTCATTACTCTATTTATTAGGAAGACTAGCAACCTATTGTCACGCTCCTGAACAAGTTACTGCAAAAATAATGATATCTCACTTGAAGACAGCCATGGGTGGGGTCCTTTATTTAGATGAAGGTTGGCAGACGATCATTGACCAACTCCACAATAAAGCAGTTATTTCAGGTGTTCAGGTGCAATCCCATACAGCTGTAAAACTGATTGACCCCGTTGAACCTAATCATTTTAAAATAGTTCTATCAAATGACGTGGAAATTCGTTCAAAGTATGTGATCAGTACAACAGGGCCCCATGAACTCCAAAGACTGCTAGCTGACAAAGCGACCCATAACCAGAGTAATTTTTTCACTCAAATAAAACCTATCAAAGGCGCTACATTAGATGTTGCTTTAACCCAGCTACCTAATCCAAGACGATTGTTTGCCATGGGCATCACCGATCCCTTCTATTATTCCGTCCATTCACCTTATGCCCGCCTTTCTGATGATAAAAAGAGTGCCGTACTTCATGTATTCAAATACCATCACCCAGATGATTCCATAGACTCCCATAAGGTAAAAACCGAACTTGAAAAATTCCTAGAAAAGATGCAGTCAGGGTGGCAAAAACATGTGATTTCCAGTCGCTTTCTACCCCAAATTTCCGTTAACCAGCGCTTACCTCGAATAGGTGATGAGCAAGAGTTACACCGTTCTAAAACGGAAATTCCAGGATTATATATAGCAGGAGACTGGGCTTCTCCAGATTCCATTTTGGCAGAAGGAGCAACCAGCAGTGGCAAACAAGCAGCCAAAGACATCCTTCTCATTTGTAACACTCATTAAGCATGGAGCAGCACAACGAACAGAGGTGAAATAAATGCAGATCAGTAATGAAGACTATCAACAATACAAACCATTATTGTTTTCAATCGGTTACCGGATGTTAGGTTCGGTAGTGGACGCAGAGGACATTGTGCAGGAAACTTTTTTAAAAGCGTTCCAACTAACGGAGCAAGACATAGATAACAAGAAAGCCTATCTCTGTAAAATCATGACCAACCGCTGTCTAGATTTATTAAAGTTAGCGCGGCACCGACGAGAACAGTACGTGGGTCCATGGAATCCTGCGCCGCTCATGCATGAAAAAGCACATGAAATGGATCCATCCGAAGTGGTTCTACAGAAAGAGGGATTGAGTATTGCTTACTTACGGATGATGGAACATTTGACACCAGATGAACGAGCGGTCCTACTTTTAAGAGAGGTAATAGGTTTCTCTTATTTAGAGATTGCAAACATCATTGAAAAAAAGGAAGAAAACTGTAGGAAGGTTTTCAGCCGAGCAAAACAAAAAATCTCACGCGTTGATGACGAAAGCTTAGACTATGAGAAGAATAAGTCGATGATCCATCGCTTTATCCAGGCCTTTCAAACGCAAAATACGGACGCCTTATTAGACCTCATTTCTGAAAAAGTCACACTATACTCGGATGGCGGTGGAAAAGTTAAAGCTGCCGTTCGTCCTGTTGTATCCTTATCCCACGTATTGCCCTTTTTATTTGGTATTCTAAAAAAAGCCCCAGACGACTATTATTTTGAAGTAAAAACAGTCAATGGTCAGCCAGCAATTGTGAATTACATGAATGGCACGCTTCAAAGCATTATTAGTTTTTATATAAGCGATGACAAGATTAACGAAATTTATATAACTATGAATCCCAATAAGCTGTCCATCTAAAAAAGAGAGGAGGTACCGAACTTTTCATCGTTACCTCTTCTCTCACTACTAGGGTCCGCTACATTTTCTCTGCTCTAAATCAGTATAACCCAATAAATATCGAGATGTTAGCAAAGGTTTGAGGTGCACTTATTACTGCTAGTATAGTTTGCGAGCCTTAGTTACGCAATGATTACAATGTTCGTATACTTTTCTTGAATAATCGATCCTTTTTTACATAACCTATTGCTGTTTAGGAGGTGAAACAAAATGTCAGACAAAACAAAAACTAATAATCAAAGTGTCTCAGAAGGCATTAAAGAAACTGCAGGTGCTGCGTTTCATGTCGTGCACAGTGCATTAGAAACCACTGAGAATGTTGCTATGAGTGCTGTAGATGCAACTTCAAATGCTGTATCCAATTTAACAGGCAATGCAAACAATACCAGGGGAAAGCGTCATAATGATTGATGTAATAAGCGCCATTTATATGGCGTTTTTTAATGCTTTTAGAAGAGGTTTTAGATTCCGTGCCTTGTATAGTAAATAAGTTCAAATAATAAAAAAGGCAACCGGAGGTTAAAACATGGAATGGTTACCGATACTTTGGGTAGCAGTCGGAGTGATCCTGTTGTTAGTTTAAATATGAAATTTAAGCTTAATAGTTTCGTTGCTTTCTTGATTGTCGCTATCTTAGTAGGGATTTTAAATGGTTTATCATTAGAAGTCTTTTATGAAGTTTCACAGCTAACCAATCCGAATTCCCTCCTATTTATTGCATCGGATTTACATAATCATTAACCAAAATCTGAACATCATCATGCTCGTGAATGATTCCTGGCCTTTCTACTGCACATACGATCCCCCGCCGCTTATTACCTGCACGTACAAAACGGAGGGATAACTTCTCATGTTCTCCATAATGCTTTTGGATTTCATCACCAGGTAAGGTACAAGGCTTGTTTTCACCCATACATATTAATCCTGCTCCACTTGGAAAAAGGATCCGTGAACCCATGGTGAGTTTTGTTAATTCCGGAAATCCCTTGACCAAGACATTAGCCCCTAACCACTCAGGCCGAATAGATTCAACCCCTAATTCTTCTGCAATCCTGTCTAATTCTTCCCCAGACACAATCGTTATTTGGCGACGGTTTAGAATTTCTGTTCCTTTTGGATACATCGGCTGTCTTGAATCAGCCTTACTAGTTATTCCAAAATGGCGGTCACCACGAATCCCCCCAAATTCAAGATTGGCTTCTGATGTTCTTCTAGTTATAAATGTCTTTGGATCATCTGCAATTAATATTGCATTTACTTTTGCCCATACTTTTTCCAAAAAGAAAACTCCAATCCATTCAAACATTTCCTAAAAATAATACCTCACAACCTTGGTTGGATTGGAAATGCCTGGTGTATTTATACAAACTGCTCGAAAGGTGTGGTAAAATTCATTTTATCAATCATTCAAATCCAATACAAAGCAGGTGGTTACGCGTGTCTTCTGAAAAAGAAGTGAAGTTGTATTTTATTCGGCATGGAGAGACCCATTTTAATGTAGAGAAACGATTACAGGGATTTTGTGATTCACCTCTTACGGATAAAGGAATTAAACAGGCTAAATCTGTAGGTTTCGGTTTATCTGATTTAGAATTTAAAGCAGTTTACGCAAGTGAAAGCCAGAGAGTAGTAGATACGGCTAGGTATGCCATTGGCCATCGAAACATCCCCATCATTACAGATCCACGTCTAAAGGAAATGAACTTTGGTGTGTTGGAAACCCTATTACAAACGGAAATTCAAGCTCAATTTGGAGATATTCTAAAGACATTATTTAGTCTTAAGGATCTAAATATGTCAGCACCTGAAGGAGAATCCTACCTACAGCTTTTCACACGAACAAGCTCTGCTATCGATGAAATTATTCAAAAGCATAAAAACGAAGGTGGAAATGTTCTAGTATTTTCACATGGGGTAACCATCGGCAACTACTTAATGCAATTAGCAAAAATGAGCGGTTATACTCACCATGAAAATTGCAGTGTTACTGTAATCAAATATTGGAACGGTGAATTTTATGTAGACAGGATTGCTGACACTTCTTTTCGAGATAAATATTACCTAAAATAATATCCAATCATAAATTTACTGGACCTAAAAAGGCGCCTGACCCCCAGTATGTTAAAGCTTTAATGCAATGGTGGTCAGGCGCCTTTCCTTATAACCTACAATCCCATCTCATTCAACAAATCTCTCAAAGCTTTTAACTCCTCGGCCGTCAACGTGATACCTTTCCCCATCTTCTCATGTTCAGGTGCCCAATCACGTAAATCAAACTTTGGTTCTTTTCCGTTCCAACTGATAAGATTGAGTTCTTTGTTCCAGCCTTTAGGGGACTGAGACAAAGTCCCCACAGTTTCTTTTATTTCGAATTTGATTTCTGCCATTGCTTTTAGCCTCCCTTAAAATCCATCACCATTCGCTTTATTTGAAAAGCTTTTTAATTAGCTTAAAAATGTCAAATGTGGTTCGATTGAATACCTTTCAATTTTTTATCTGATCTTTATGTTATGTTGGTCACATCTCAACAAAATTGTTCGTAATAATCATATTTTTTTTTGCAGTTTTATTTTATTTGGATATTTCTCATAGTCTTTAATGGCATCTATAGGTAAAATGTTTATTATTGGAGCAAAATATCATGTTCAGTAGTAGAAAGCTCATGCATTTCTCAGAGGTGGAATAAAAGGTGAATGATCAAAGAATTCATAGTAAAAATGTTTTGTTAATCCGTATTTTATGGGGCTGTTTTATCCTATGTATGTTAGTCCAAATTTTAAAACATAAAGATCCTACTTTTATCAGTATCCTTTTTGGTAGTGGAATTTTAGTATGTGGAACCATCTCGATTTTTATTTACAAGAAACTCTTTATTGAGCAAACAATGTATTTATGTGTACTGGGGATGTCATTTGTAACATTTGTACTTATAGATAATGAGCCTGTCATCTCTAATTTCTACCTCATTTTTTTAGTCATTTTTATTTTATCTTTATATCATGATTACCGCCCAGTCATTTTAATGAGTATACTTAGTATTTTTATAGGTGCTCATTTTTATAAATACGGTGTTCGTCTTAATTATACTTATCACAATGGTGACTTTTTTTACTTTTTATTTACACTTTCTGTAACCTTTCTAGTAGCTTTCCTGCAAATTCGCTATAGCAGATCAGTAGAAAGAGACGATAATGCGAAAAAGGAAGAAGTAAGAAAGGACAATGAACAACAAATTTTAGCCCTTATCAATTCAATGCCCGATCTAATTTATATTCAGGATGGCACAGGAAGATTTATCGAAATGAATCAATATGCTAAAGCCTTATTTAAATTGGAAAACATTGATTATAGGAATAAACATCTAGACGAACTTTTTTCCAAAAATGAATGGTTTAGAAACTTTCAAAATTGCTTTTCGGACGATGAAATTTCATGGGAGAAGGGTATAGCCTATCGATTCGAATTGGATCTTGCTATCGAAAATCAATTCTCCGCCACATTTGATATTATCAAGGTTCCTACTTTTTTTGCAGACGGCAGCAGGAAAAATTTATTGGTTATAGGCCGTGATGTTACAGAACAAAAGAAGGCGTATGAACTATTGTTAAGATCTGAAAAGCTTGCTGTGGTAGGTGAGCTTGCTGCTGGTGTTGCACATGAAATACGGAACCCGCTAACTTCAATAAAAGGGTTCATGCAGTTAGCTAATCAAGAACGAGAGTTTAATCCCAACCACGTACAAATCATGTTAAGTGAAATATCGAGAATTGAGTCTATTGTTTCCGAATACTTATCATTAGCGAAACCAAACCAAAACTCATTAAAATCTCTTCAAAATATTGATACTCTTGTTAGAAATGTGATTACTCTCTTTGAAAGTCAAACCAACCTAAAGAATATTAATATTCACTCAGAATTAGATTGTTCTTACCAAATAATGTGTAATCCAAATGAAATTAAACAAGTGTTTATTAATATCTTTCAAAATGCGATTGAAGCGATTGGAAGTAATGGGGACATCTATATATATTTAAGGAATGTTCCAGAAAGTGGAGTAAAAATTATCTTTATTGACAACGGATGTGGGATTAAGAAAGAACGCTTAAAGAAGATAGGTGAACCATTTTACTCAACCAAGGAAAAGGGAACAGGACTGGGATTATTAACTTCCAACCGTATTATTGAAAAACATAATGGTACGATAAAGATTAAAAGTGAAGTAAAAAAAGGGACCGAAGTTACAGTATTTTTACCCATCAGTTGATTTAAATACAAATACGACAAAGACAAACTTTCATGCAATGCAACAAATGTTCATCTAATCAACAATCATCAATAAGAAAAGACTTTTCAGAGCTAGCAAACATTGCAAATCACATCACATTTTTTGTCACTAATATCAATGCATCTCTCGATGGAATTCTCTAATTAAATAATTATAATAAACGCAAAGAAGGGATAGCTTAATCGCTATCACTTCATCTTATTTTCACTATCTAATCCCGTTGGTTGAAGAATGTTGTTATCTGTTTTTATTTAGGGTCTTCGTCACTTTTATACTCCAAAATATCACCCGGCTGACAATCCAAAGTCTTACATATCGCTTCTAATGTTGAAAAACGAACCGCTTTTGCTTTCCCATTTTTCAGATTAGAAAGATTCGCCATAGTAATTCCAACCCACTCCGAAAGTCTGTTAAGCTTACTAATTAAGCGGAATTTTTCCGTCTATTTATCTGATCGGGTGCTAAACCTGATCTCCCAACCGATAAGAGCGGACTCTCATGATACCAGATGCGGGAATCAGCATTTATTAATATGGTACGCATCGGCCCCCACTTTAACGCACCTTGGAATTAGTAAATTCAAGTGCTAATAATAGAAAAATCCTAATTAACATTAATTTTGTTAATTAGGATTTTTTACGTATTTAGGCTGCTTTCTTAACAGACGTAACTTTACTATGTGTTAATTTTTCGAAAATACTTCCAATTGTGAAACCAATCAAACCAGGAATCATCCAACCGAAGCCTTTATCCTGCATTGGAACATAGGATAATACTTCTGAAAATGTACCATTAAAAAATGTTGAATTGGCGACATCAATCAAGCTAAATAATCCAACTAGACCGATGGTTACTACATAAACCGGCTGATTATTAAAGGGTAATCTATCATGTAAAAGGCCTAAAATAATTAAGGTAATGGCCATTGGATACACTAAACCCAGCACTGGGACAGATACTTTTAATATTTGAGAAAGACCAAGGTTTGCGACAAACCCACTGACCAAACATAAAAGAATGGCCCATTTAATATACGATAATTTTGGGAAAATGCTTGAAAAATATTGAGCACATGATGTTATTAATCCTATACAAACACTTAAACAGGCCAATGTGAAAATTAATCCTAAAACAACCGTTCCACTTTGACCAAAAAGTTGTAGTAACACAGTACTCAATATTACTGCTCCATTGTCAACGTTTCCGATAATGGAAGTGGATGCTCCTAAGTACGCAATAATAAGATAACATATTGTTAAAAGTAGACCACAAATAAGTCCAAAACAGGCTAAATATTTAACTTGTAATTTTTGATTGCTAATTTTTTTACTCTTAAAAATATTGATAAATATGATTCCATAAATTAATGCGCCTATGGCATCCATTGTTTGATATCCATCTAAAAACCCTTGTGAGAATGGATTTTCTTTATAAGCTAATGTAGCTCCTTTAAAGCTAGATAAATCTGTAAATAACGATTTGATAAACACGATGATAATTAAAACTAATAATGAAGGAGTTAAAATCTTTCCAAATCTGTCTACCAATTTAGAAGGCGATTTAGCGAACCAAAAGACGATACTAAAAAATACAATTGTATAAACTAAAAGTCCGAATGGTGAAGACTGGATGGTATCTGGTAAAAATGGTTTTACTCCCATTTCAAATGCAAGACTGCCTGCACGTGGAATGGCCAGTCCAGGTCCGATCGACAAATAAATGGCCATTGGAAATAGTAAAGCAAATATAGGATGCACTCTATTTATTAACGAATCGAATGTCCCTGCCTTTGCAATAGCAATAAAAGCTAGTACAGCGAAACCCGCATCTGAAATGATAAATCCAATCACCGCTTGCCAGATATTTTCTCCAGCAGCTTGTCCCAAATATGCTGGGAAAATTAAATTTCCTGCACCGAATAACATTGAAAATAGCATAAATCCAATAAACATAATTTCCTTTTTTGTTAAAGTATTCAACTCTTTCACCTCACTTTAAAATAAAATACTTTTTATTGTATCAAATATTATTCTATTAAGGTTTTAAAAATGAAAACATTCTTAAATAATTCACTAAATAAGGCTATATCCCACATTATACTTTTTCTACCAATTGCGATTAAATTTGTAGATTAACAGGAGCAACTGTTTAGTATCAAAAAAATCGTGGTTAAAAAATACCTTCATCAAATCTGAAAAGGGAAACTACGCTAAGTGGTAGTTTCCCTTTTACTTTTTTGTAATCCATAAAGATTCTTGAATATCATCTCAGGAAATCCTCTATGATGGAGATTTGTTCTTCCGTATTTAATGCTGGTGCGTGTCCTAGTTTTGGAATGGATACCAATTGACAGTTTGGTTTTTGCTGCATCTTTAGCGCTACATCTAAGGGCAATACATCTGATTTCTCCCCTCGGATGAGTAAAGTTTTACATTGAATAGCTTCCCACTGGCTCCAGAGGTTTAAATCCTTCGTGTGCTGAAATTGTAACGCAATATTTGGGTCGTAATTCGGACTAATTCCTCCCTCATTCGTTCGTCTGCAAGAATTTCGAGTAAAATCAATCCATTCCTGCTCATTGGCAAGACCGAATGCCGCATAAATAGTTTGATAATAATTCTTTAATTCGGAAAAGGTTTTGAATTGCGGAGGAGTTCCAACATAACTAATAATTCGTTTGATACCTTCAATATCTTGAACAGCATTGTCAGATGCACCTGCACCAATGTCATTTAAAATTAAGCTGGTTATACGATTTTGATGAAGAGGTGTTCCGGCAATTCGTAACCCAATCGCTCCTCCCATCGAGGTCCCAATCCAACGGACCTGCTCAATCCCTAAATGGTCTAATAATCCAATAGCCACGTTACTGTAATTTTCAAAACAATAATCCTTATCTGGGGAAGAGCTCCACTCACTCCATCCTCGCCCAATCGTATCTGGACAAAGGATATGATAATCTTGTGCCAATTGCCGGGCTAAAATATCAAAGTCCCGCCCGTTCCGGGTTAAACCATGCCAACAAACCACCGTTGGTTTCTGTGGATCACCCCATTCGGTAAAATGAATTTCCATTCCTTTAATGGTTTCAAATCTGGATTTAGGTGACAACATACTTCCTCCCCCTCATTTATAACATTCTATTAATTATATATTCGCTTTAAACGAATCTATCCCTACCTAAATACACTTTATAGAATGCAAAAATAAGATCTGCTCTGCTTTTACTTCTATTTTTATTTTGCTAAAGCAAGAGAATCTGTTTGTTTTGCTCAACTTGAATTGAATTGAAGGACAAAAATTGCCTCTGCAGCAAGAGAGTTGTCCTTCATAAGGGCCATGAAGAACATAAGTCGACTCAGGAACAAGGGATTTGTTCTTCATAAGGGCTATGAAGGACATAAGTCGACTCAGGAACATGAGATTTGTCCTTCATAATATGTATTCCATGAGAAATACACCATAATGGTATTGTATTTCCATTAAAACAACAGATTTTATGAAAATGGCCTATGTGTTAAAAACCCTTCGTCCTAATCGGAACGAAGGGTTTTTGCTGTTATTTTTATACAAATCTCTTAATAGACATCACGTTGGTAACGACCTTGCTTCTGCATATCTTTTAGATAGGCCTCTGCTTCTTCGCGGCTCATGGATCCTTCATTTTCAATTACGTTAATAAGTGTTTCATTGACGTCTTTCGCCATATATTCCTTATCCCCGCAAACGTAGAAATAAGCGCCTTTTTCAAGCCATTCAAATAGTTCTTTACTATGTTCAAGCATTTTAGTTTGAACATAGACTTTTTGAGTTGTGTCGCGGGAAAATGCCGCATCGAGTTTAGTCAGTATCCCATCTTGCTGATATTTTTCCAATTCATCTTGATAAAGGAAATCTGAAGCCGCATGCTGGTCTCCAAAAAACAGCCATGACTGGCCTGTTCCTTTATTCACGGCACGTTCTTGTAAAAAAGAACGGAATGGTGCAATACCTGTCCCAGGTCCAACCATAATAATATCTTGGTCAGAAGACTCTGGCAAATGGAAATGTTTATTTGCTTGAACAAAGACTGGAATTGTATCTCCCTCTTTCAACCGTTCAGCAAATGAAATAGAACAAACCCCTTTACGATCCCGTCCATGAGCTGTGTAGCGAACAGCACCGATAGTCAAATGAACTTCCTCGGGATTCGCTGCAATGCTGCTTGCAATTGAATAGAGGCGCGGTGTCATTTTTCTTAAGATAGCGACCATTTCTTGGGCAGTAGCTTTCCATGGACCGAATTCACGTAACATATCAAGCAAATCTCGGCCATAGCAATATTCTTTCAATTGAGTTGTATTTTCAACCAAGAGAAGCGTTTGTAACTCTTCATTTTCTGTAAATGCAGCAGCCTGCTGTAAAATCTTTTTTGAAAGTAAGGTAATTTCAAAGTAATTGGTAAGCGCTTCCGCTAATGGTAAATTTTCACCTTGCTTATTGATCGTAACAAGTGCTTCTTCATCCCAGTGCATTTCCTCAAGTAGTGAGGCAACCAGGTCTGGATCATTGGAAGGAATAATACCAAGAGCATCACCCGGTACATAAGAAAGGCCTGACCCTTCTAGTGATAACTCAATATGCCTTGTTTCTTTATTAGAACCTGATCCATTTAAATCAATATTTCGAAGAACTTTTGCTTGAAACGGATTTGTTCTTGAAAAGGTTGTTTGAACCAATGTGTCCTTTTGGGCCGTATTCGGGTTTTTCAAAGTAATTTGCATGTTTCTTAACCTCCCAAAAAATTTAATATAATATACATATTAACATGGATTATGGGATTTTAGATGTGTGTTTTCCCACAACCTATTTCCAACTTCTTTAATACCAGGAGAATTTACCTATTAATGTTAAAGTACTGGTACCCTGGTATAAAAAAAGGCCGCAGTCAGGAGCTGATTTTCCTGACTGCGGCTTTAGACAGAGTCTTTTTTGTTTCTTCTAATTTCTCGAAATAAGGCTAATTACCAAGGGCATTATCCATCTTCTTTAACTTTCGATAAATAACCGATCGATCAACGCCTAATCTTTTTGCGGCTTCTGTCGCATTTCCGCTGTACGCGTCGAGCACATGTTTAATGTATCTTCCCTCAACAATCGATGTAAAATTTTTTAATGTACATTGTTTATCCAGATTCCTTTTAATAAAATGGTCAATTGCAAACCAATCGGTCACAGCATCCTCCGCAGACTGTTGGATACTTTGCTGCTCAATGACAACCAGACGCTCGACATAATTTCTTAGTTCTCTGGCATTTCCAGGCCAATCAGACTTAAGTATTCTTTGAAACTCATCTGCACTAAGGACGACCTTATCTTGATATTTCTCATTAAATTCCGCTAAGAAGTAGGATATTAATCCAACAATGTCCAATTTCCGATTACGAAGTGGTGGAATATGAATAGGAATGACGTTAATCCGATAATATAAATCCTCCCGGAACATTCCTTTTTTCACCATCTTCCATAAATCACGGTTGGTCGCAGCAATAATCCGGCAATTGATGGGCACATTTTGCACGCCGCCCACTCGTCTCACTTCATTATTATCGATTACCCTCAGCAATTTCGCTTGCATTTCGAGCGGCATTTCAGCAATTTCATCTAGGAACAAAACGCCATCATTCGCCAACTCAATGATGCCTTTCTTCTTCACATCTGCCCCGAGGAAAGCAGCTTTCTCATAGCCAAACAACTCTTGTTCAAATATAGTTGGCGGGATTGCCGCACAATTGATGGTAACAAAAGGACCTTGAGATCGATCACTTTTCTGATGGATATAGCGGGCAACTACTTCCTTCCCGGTACCTGACTCGCCATAAATTAAAACCTTGCTGTCATAGGAGGCGATTTGATTGCAGACCTTTACAATTTGCTTCATCGCCAGGCTCTCGGCGACAAAACCAATTTCTGCTCTAGTGTCCGGTTTATCTGTTTTACTTTTACCATTTATATTTTGTATGTTAGTGGGTTCAGTGGCTATAGGGAATTTTCCGTTATATTCATTGGAGGTGGTGACCACAAGCCGGAGCTCTCCATCCTTTTGAAAGATAGGAGTTGCCGTCGATTTAATATGGAACCCTCGGTTGGTATCAACAGTCCGTGATACCCTTTGCTTGGTTTCAATTGCTTCCATTGTAATAGAACGTTTATAATAACCGGCCTTCACTAAATCTTGAACGTTCATTTTTAATAATTCATCTAGTGAGATACCAATTGTCAGTGCGGTAAAATCATTGGATATTAGAATATTTCCCTTTGCATCCGTTACGAATAAGGTAGAAGGCAAATCGTTGATATCCTGAACCTTAAAGTTACTTTTAGATTTTTCAATCACCTTTTTCTTCATTCTTATCAACACCCTTCTGCTATTATTCATTCCTTAATTATAAAGATATAGCACTATCATGACGGTAGATATATTATGACAAATTCATTAAATGCTAAAAAAAAACAGTACCTTAGGCTTAAGGCACTGTTTGATTTAAAACAAAACTTTTAAACTAGTACTAACTCTTTTTCTTCTTCCATAACAGTGATTTTACCAAGGTTATTTAATACTTCTTGTGCTTCTGCAAACATACTAGTAATCATTTCTTCAACCGTTGTAATTTCCTGGACTAAACCACAAATTTGTCCGGCCATTACCGATCCACGATCTGTGTCACCTTCAAACACGGCTTTACGTAATGACCCTAATGAAATTTTTTCTAGTTCATCACGTGAAGCATTTTGTCTCTCAAGCTCTTGGAATTCTGCAATCATGCTGTTTTTTATGCTTCGTACGGGTCCGCCAAGGCTTCGTCCTGTAACAGTAGTACTTGTATCATCAGCATTGATTACTGCAAGTTTGAAGTTTTCATGTGTTGGACATTCTACTGTTGCTAAGAAACGTGTTCCCACTTGAACACCTTGTGCACCTAAAGCAAATGCGGCCGCAATACCACGTCCATCTGCAATACCACCCGCACCAATAACAGGGATGGAAACCGCACTGGTTACTTGAGGTAAGAGCGCCATAGTTGTTGTTTCACCTACGTGACCGCCTGCCTCCGTACCTTCAGCGACAATGGCATCGACGCCTAATGCTTCCATTTTCTTGGCGATTTTTACAGAAGGAACAACTGGAATGACTGTAATGCCATGTTCTTTGAAAATGGGCATATAAGGCGCTGGTGTACCTGCACCTGTTGTAACAATTTTTACGCCTTCTTCAATGACTACTTCAATTAGTTCCGGGATATTTTTCATCATTAGCATTAAATTAACTGCAAATGGTTTATTGGTAATTTCTTTGGTTTTTCTGATTTCTTCACGTAGGCGATCGGCACTAAGTCCGCCAGAGCCGATTATTCCTAAACCACCGGCATTGGATACCGCTCCAGCTAATGGGGCAAGCGCAATTTGTGCCATACCTCCTTGAAAAATGGGATATTTGATTCCTAATAATTTTGTGATATTCATGTCGTTTTCCTCCAATAAGTTAATAGTATTTTAGTTAAGCCACTTTTGGTGAAGTTGTGTTTGTTTGTTTCTTCTTGTCCATTGTTTGGAACACAAAAGTTAAGGCGAAGCCTACAAGTGAGATCACTAACGCGATATAAAAAGCATTGGTGAATTGACCACCATTTGCTGCAGCCACTGTATTGGCAATTCTAGGGCCGAAGAATGCAGCACCTGAGTAGCCAATAAAGGTCACACCATAGTTGACACCGTAATATTTCATTCCGAATTTCTCACCAACAATCGAAGGGAAAATTCCCATTGTACCGCCAAAGCATAAGCCAATTCCTACAATCGCAACCGCAAAGCCGGCAATAGAAGTGGATAATGCGATCGTTAACATCATCGCGGCAATAACAATATAGATCATCATTAGACATTTTGTACGGCCGATCTTATCAGAGATTGCTCCCCAGAAGACACGTCCTGTACAGTTACTTAATGAATATAAGCTTACAAATAATGCCGCAGTTGCAGGTGTTAAGCCAAACATGGTCTGTCCAATAACGGAAGCATTTGAGGTAACCATCATTCCGGAAAGAGCACCGATTAAGAACAAACTTGCAATCACGTAAAAGATTGGTTTTTTAATCATTTCATTCCAAGGAATATTGATGCCGCCTTTATTCGGACCAGCAGCTGCAGGTGGAGTCCATCCTGCTGGAATAAACCCGGCCGGACAAGCTTTTACTAGAAAGCTGCAGCTTAAAATGACAACTAAGAAAGCTATTCCAAGCGTAATAAGTGCAAACTGAACACCGTTACTTGTAATTAGGGCGTTGGCAATTGGCGCAATGACAATGGTTCCACCACCATACCCTGCTGTTACAATCCCAGCTGCAAGACCTCTTTTGTCGGGAAACAGTTTAACAGAGTTACCAATCGTTGCTGAATAAACAATCCCTTGACCCAACCCGGTAATAACACCGTAGGTAATGTACAACATCCAAGGAGCCGTAGCTAAGCCTGATAGGATAAATCCTAAACCAAACATGGAACCGCCAAGGATAATCGCAGTCTTGGCCCCGCCTTTATCAACTAATTTCCCTCCCAAGATCATCGGGATAGGTGAGATCGCAGCATTAATAGTAAAGGCCATCATAATTTCCGGCATAGTCACATGGAATACGTTCGTTAAAGGCATGGCGAAAATACTGAATGCATAAATGGCACCAACACATATGTTAATAATCGTAGATGCAATAAGAATCTTCCAACGGTTAATCTGAATGTTCATCGCTTTTGTTTCCTTCCTATTTTGGATTAGTCGGCAAGGCAACCTGCTACCTGCCCTGCCAACTGATTTATTCATTTCTACCCTGCTGAAACAAGCTCAGGTTCGTTACGGGTTTCCTTCTTCTCTTCAATGATTGCTTTCAATTTACCCCAGTTTTCTTGGAACATCGCCGGATCCATTTCTTTTAGTTCTGCTGAAATGACCGGAGTAAATTCCATTTGCGCCAGAATATCTTTCTGTAAATCTACACCTGGTGCCATTTCTGTTAAGGTCACTCTACCGTCAATCAGTTCAAATACCGCACGCTCCGTCACGTAGACGACTGGCTGATTGATTTGTGAAGCATAAGAACCACTGAAAGTGACTTGCTGAACCTTTTTAATAAATTTCTTTGCTTTACCTTCTTGTAAAATTTGCAATCTGCCATCCTCCACCTTCACCTGCAGACCCCCTGCTGTAAAGGTTCCGGCAAAGACTAGTTTTTTGGCAGATTGAGAGATATTAATAAATCCGCCACAGCCAGCGACACGGGTACCAAATTTACTTACGTTTACGTTGCCAAATTCGTCTGTCTGCGCTAATCCAAGAACGGATAGGTCAATACCGCCGCCATCATAAAAATCAAACTGAGAATCGTGGTCAACTATTGCTTCAGAGTTAAACGCATGGCCAAAGTCCTTCAAACCTGCTGGAACACCACCAACGGAACCGGCTTCGGTTGTCAGCATAAGTTGATCGTTCACACCTTCTTCTGCTGCTATTGTTCCAACGCAGACTGGGATTCCCACACCAAGATTTAAGATCGTATTGGGCTGAAGTTCAGCTGCGGAACGGCGGGCAATGACTTTCCGTTCATCAAGCGGAAGTGCTTCAATCCCATCCACTGGTACTTTTACCTGGCCGGAAAAGGCTGGGTTATAATAGGTATTTTCTGTTTGGAAGTGATTTTCCGGTTTTGCTACGACAATATAATCAACTAAAATCCCCGGTACTTTAATATCCTTTGGATTTAATGTGCCATTTTTGGCAACTGTCTCGACTTGAGCAATGACGATTCCGCCGGAGTTGTGTACGGCTTGAGCAACAGGCAGTACCTCCATGTGCAATCCTTCTTTTTCAAGTGTTAAGTTGCCGTTCTCATCCGCTACCGTTCCGCGGATAAGGCCCACCTGGATCGGAAAAGATTTATAGAATAACCACTCATCTCCCTCAATCTCGATTACCTTGACGATATCTTCTTTAGTAGAAGGCGACATCTTTCCACCTTCAAGGCGGGGGTCGACAAAAGTTCCCATTCCTACTTTTGTAATTACACCAGGCCGTTTTGCTGCGATTTCCCGGTACAACTGGGTGATGACACCTTGCGGCAAGTTATATGCTTCGCATTTGTCTTCTTCGATTAATTTCGCCATGCCTGGAGAGGCAATCGCAATCCCGCCAATCCAGCGTTTTACTAATCCTTCATAACCTAGGTGGCTCATTCCTTTATCCCGGCGGTTACCAACTGCACTTGAATGCATAACCGTTAAGTTCTTGGGGTATCCTGTTTGTAAAAAACGTTCTTCAATGGAAATTCCCATTTCTTCTGCCCAGCAAGATAATCCAAAACCAGTTGCGGCTAAGGTATCGCCATCCTTAATCAACTCGGCAGCTTTTGCAGCTGAAATTACTTTTGACATGTCATCCACTCCTAATTTAGGTTTCGTTTTACTGTAAGTTTCGTTTTGTGAATCATTTCACAATATTTAATAAAAAAAATGGCTTTTTCTTTTTTGTCAGCTTGTCGTTAATGTTTGTGAATCATTTCACTAACATCCTATGATAGAAACTAATCCACGTCAACCAAGCTTAAAACCTTAAAATAGCTGCCTTTTATTGTGGCTTTTTTGCCTAAATCAAAACTAGCGTTCATGACGATCATTTTAAAAATCATGCGATTTCAGCCGTATTTTCTACACCAAAAAACTACAGTTCAAAAGTTCCTTTGTACTCAGGGCTGATATTGTTGACCTGTTGCAAGAAAACAACAATAACACAAACCTTGCTCGCCTCATTTAGATATATATGGAGACTTTTATATCATAAAAATCAGTATTTCCTTTTACGATAAGACTTGTTTTTTAATAAAAAAAATTTTTCCCACGGTCCTCTATCTTAAATATTGCAATTTTACATCAGCTAATCAACACAAGAGGATTCTTTCACTCTACTCTATGTGGAACAAGATTCTCATTTGAATCAAAAAAATGCCCTTCATCTACTCGATGAAGGACAAATTCCATTTTTAGTTTTAATAAAAACTATTAATCATGTTTTACTTGGGCTCTATGAATTTTTTCACCGAAGCAGGGGGGCTTGTGATTGGCATTAACCTCATTAATAACCATAACCATCCCACTGGATTCAGGAATTTTTTGATGGAAATCTTATGGTGACAGTAGTTCCTTCACCTTTCGTGCTTTCGAAGTCAATAGTTCCTTTATATTTTGCTGCGATATTATAGCAAATCATCATCCCTAATCCGGTCCCTTTACTTTTTAAAGAATAAAAAGGAGTACCAAGCGACTTAATTTCTGCTTCTGACATCCCCTGTCCAAAATCAACTACTTTAATCTCGATAAAATCTTTATTCCTACCTGCCGATACAATTACTGAATCGCCAATTTTAGAGGCCTCAATGGCGTTTTTTATAATATTTATTAATAATTGTTTAAACTCTATGTTGTTAGCAGCAATATAGCAATCTTCTACTAAAATTAATTCAATCATATTATCATATAAAAGCCCATAGGAATGAAGTAGGTCGGTTACACTCTGAAGAATAATCTTTATATTTACGGTTTCTATTTCTGTTTCTTTGCTTGGCTTGGCTAT
Organism: Bacillus sp. AFS006103; assembly: GCA_002559145.1. Taxonomy (GTDB): domain Bacteria; phylum Bacillota; class Bacilli; order Bacillales; family Cytobacillaceae; genus Neobacillus. Next base: position 82,801 of record NTXX01000036.1, on the reverse strand, counting down.
AGATAAAAATTGAGTAATTACTTGTTCAGCAGTATTTAATTCATCAACTAACAATGTAAAATTTCCTTTTATATCCTCACTAAATCTAGCATCTTGTTGGTATAATTGCAAAAAACCTTTCACAACGGTCAAGGGATTTCTAATTTCATGTGCAACAGCAGCTGCTAGTTGTCCAGTTGTCTTTAAACGCTCTGCTTGCTGAATTTGTTCATAATATAATTGCTGTTTTTTAATTCTTCCTTGCGTTAAATAAAAAATAAACGAGATAATCACTTGACTCCCGATAAAGTTGATAACATTTCCAATTAAATCCTGCTTTATATAGGGATACCCATGATCAAAAAGCATAATATAAATAAATGTAAACACGATGGCTAAACTGTTTAATAGTAAAGAAAAATAAAACAGCTTTGAATCAAAAAACAGTATTGCAATGGCTGGAATAAAACATAGAAAAATAAAGGTAGACCAAGTTTCTGGATATAGAAAGAACAGCGCATAAAAGTAAACGGACGCTGCTGTAATGATAATCAGTCTAAAAACATGAGTAATATACTTAGGATAAAGTAATAAACATGCAGATAGAATGACAACAAGACCACTATGAAGAATATAACCAGCATCAAACTTCCCAAAACGCGGATTGTCCATTAACAAACCAATTATCATAATCGCTATTACGATTATTACTGTAAAATAATATAACTTTTTATTTACATGAGTATAAAATTCCTTCATACTTACTCCTTTTATATGATTCACTCTTACTATAAAGAAAAAATAATATGGTTTTTATTACCTATTTTTATATTATCGTATAAAATTGCTTATCTGTCACTCCCTGGTTTTAGTCATAAGGATGCGTCTCCTTTCTTCAATTTTATATATGGTCTTAATAAATAACTTGCTACTCTCAGTGGATTTATCCATTTGGTTTGAAACAATCTTTCTCCCATGTCCCCTTGAAGTGCGTGGATAATTCGATTTAACTGTTCCATCGCCCTTCGTAAAACGAGTGAATTAGCATAATTTTGACGATGAGGCTTCATTAACTCTTCATAATTCCCTAAACCACATAAATCATAGGCCGCATACACCCCGCTTATAATAAAAGCATATTGCCCAAAGCCCATAAATGGCATCATCGTTCCGAAACAATTCCCAACATAAAACGTATTACCAATCCGTGCTGACTGACAAATTCCCATAGTATACTTAGTTATTTGAAACTGGTCGGTTATCGGTAATTCTTGGTTAAGCTGAGATCGCACCATATCGTAAAATTTATCCCAAAGATTATTTATTTTAAGATCCTTATTTTGGGGTAAGTCTGGAATGGCTAAAGAGATATTCGCTTCTTTTTCTGAATAGGGAACAAGGAAACAATAGCCAAAAGGTGCAAGATCGTAATCAAGCCATGCTGTGACAGAATAACGATTAAAAATCCCTTCAACTGATGCTCCTTTTATGGAAACCGTTAAATCCTCCCTATAGTTCCTAGTCCGCTTCGAATATTCTCCGTCGCCCGTTGCCAAAATGACATGGGAATAACTTGATAATAATTGTTCATAAGTTTTCTCAGAATTAAAATGAATGGCTGCTTTTATTTGCTTTTCTAACTGCGATTCAAACGAATCCTGTTCCCTGCCTCGTATATTTGTAAACCCAAGGTGACCTTCGATGACTGCTTTCTCATTTTTTGAAAAAAGCTCCATTCTCTGGATATTGGAAGTAGTTTTAAGATAAATTCCAAATTCATCCGATAATGATGCAATACAATCATGAACGGGTCTTGAAAAAATAGATAATAGCACCTCTCCATTAACAAATCTATCCCCCACCCAGCGTGATAGCTACCCCTCCCTAAAAATAATGATTAAAGGAATAGAGCATTTCTTTGTAAGGAGAAATGTTTTTTGTCTGTCTTAACAACAAAAAAATAACAAAAAATAATAAAAATTTATTGAAAAACAATAAATTTGATGTTAATATCAAATAAACAATATATAACATTGTGAGGAAAGTTGGACTTAATTTGACAATGATTAGGGGAGGTATTAACAAGGACATGGACATGAACCATTTGATTATTGAAAATATTGCTAACCCCCATGAACTGGAGAGACTGTTTAGAAAAGACCCCAAAGCCTTCAAAAAGTCATTCTCACACGCATGGGGACAAAATCCTGATTCACACGTACTCGCCGTTTGGAATGAAAGATTGAATTTCAAGGAAACAGCACATACAGAGGATGCAGCTTTGCTTCAGAAAGGTTTCTTATTCATGGGCATTTTAGCCATTCTAGCCGGGATAAGCACCAGGATCATTTTCCATTTTGTCGAACAGCAAGCAATTGCTCCAATTAACCTTGCTTTCGGGATTCTACCCTTTATTGCAGCCTATTTTGTATATAATAATCCCCCTAAAAAAAATATTCTTTATATCCTTGCATTGTTGTTCCTAACCTCGGGGATTTATCTAAATATGCTGCCATTAAATGAGAAAGACAGTATGATTCTTGTTTACTTGCACCTTCCCATATTCTTATGGGGATTGATCGGGCTTGCATTTTCGGGAAATGAATATTCAAAAGGCCATACAAGATTAGCCTATCTTAAATTTAATTTGGAATTTTTCATACTTTACGCCAGCATGGCGATTAGTGGAATGCTGCTAACCCTATTAACCCTGCGGTTATTTAGCTTTGTAGACTTGGATATAGAAGACTTTTATTTTAGAAATGTCGTTTTATTTGGTGCTGCTGCTCTCGCTATTGTAGCTGCCTACCTGGTATCAATGAATCTTAAACTTGCTAAGAATATTACACCATATATCGCTAAAATTTTTAGTCCTCTTGTCCTGGCCACATTGTTGGTCTATCTTATCACGGTTCTTTGGATAGGAAAAAATCCATTCATGGACAGAAATTTCTTGATAGCCTTTAATGGAATACTCCTTGGTGTTTTAGCCGTTACCATATTTTCAATAACCGAAAGCGGCACAGACGAGAAAAAGAGCATTTTTGATTATATAAATTTTGCCCTTATTGTTCTTGCTCTTATTATTGACAGTGTGGCTTTGTCAGCCATCATATTCAGACTTTCTTCTTATGGGATTACACCAAACAGACTTGCAGTTTTAGGCGTAAACATACTTATCTGGGGAAATCTAATTTGGATCATGGTCTCCTATATGCGTTTTCTGCAAAACAAAACCGGACCTTCAACCATCCAAGATGCGGTTACTAAGTATTTGCCGGTCTACGGACTTTGGGCAGCTTTCGTTACATTTACTTTTCCACTAATTTTTAATTAGAAAGGCTTTGGTAATGTAACAGTTGCAGATCGTCCTTATAAAAGAAAAAGCTCTGCAGAGGCTTTCCTCCACAGAGCTTTACTTTTAAAAGGAAGACCCCAGTTAGCTGGACATAAAAACACGTCTCCTTTTTATCGTGTTACACACTACCTATCTGACTTTTTCACGGCAAATAGTTAATACAGCATTAAGCAAAACGTTAGCACCTTTAGCGCAGTCTTCATATGAAGTTAATTCATCTTCACGATGACTGTAACCATTTATACTTGGTACAAAAATCATTGCAGTTGGTAATAAGGGATGGTTCAAATCGTGCTCCTTCTGTTTCTTTGCTATTTTACATTATGTTATATTACTCTATGTAAACGCTTCTTTTTAGGGAGGGTCAAAATGTCTTATTCGCTAACGGTTCAGGATTTATTTGATAAAAAACATTTTCAAAACGTTGAAATGATAGCAGGTCATGGCGGGGTTTCCAATACAATCAAGTGGGTTCATATATTAGAATCGAAAGAGATCACTAGTTTAATAAAAGGCAACGAATTAATTTTAACAACTGGAATTCAACTCAATGAGGAAAAGACTCTATTCAATTTTGTTGAACAACTAATAGCAAAAGGTGCAGCCGGATTATGTATTGAATTTGGTGAACATATTCAATCTGTACCTCATCAGGTAATCGAGCTAGCTAATTTACATTGTTTCCCCATTCTTGTTTTTAGCAAAATCATTCCCTTTATTGAAATAACACAAGAGATACATAGTGAATTAATTAATCAACAGTATGAGATGATCAAACGGTTGGAAAATTATTCTCAAGAAATCAACAAATTAACATTAAAGATCACTCATTATGAACATATTTTAGTGAGACTTAATAAATTTTTAAACATGAACGTTGCCTTTATCATAAATGGTCAGCAACCATCGTTTATACCTAATGAAAAACATCATTTTTATAAAAACTTAAGAGACAATTATGAAACAAAGGGGAGTTCAAAGCAGTTTGCCAAATGTGAAGTAAATATATTAGAAGAACGTTATGGGGAAGTATGTATTTTCACAGAGGATCGGACGATAAATGAGTTTGAATTGTTAGTGTTGGATCGAACGGTTATTGCCCTATCACAATATTTATTACGCAGCTTATATATAGAAGAAAAACAAAATATGCACTCCCGCATGTTATTAGAAACTTGGTTAGCTGGAACAGTGGAAGATTCTGTGATCACTTCCTTCTTAAAGGAACAGAGTTTTCACCATTTATTAAATTGCTCTTACTTTGTATTAATCGATCAGATAACGAAGTCAAAAAAAGAAAATGATTTAAATTATTACAAATTATACTCCCGGAATGTTTTTGAAAAAAAAGGATTCGTTTTGTTTCTATTAGAAGAAAAACAACGGCTCATTTATGTGATTGCGGATATCTATGGACATGATCTAAAACACCGGATGATCGAATGCATTGAGAAAATCAAGAACTTTAGAAAGAATCATAAATATATTGATTTAGCAGTCACTACAGCTGTCGGGCAGATTGTAAAACAATATAAATTAGTCCATCAAAGTTACGAAACGGCACAGGACACACTGGTAATCCGAAGTAATGCTGCCCATCTTTCTTATTTTTATGAAGATCTGTACTTGCATCAATTAGTTCTTCAGCTGCAAAAAAATAAAGCTATTATGGATTTAGCAAAAAAATATTTAGAACCTCTCTATGAATATGATGCTAAAAATAATGGGAATTTGATTGCAACATTACAGGTTTATCTACAATATAATTGTCAGAAAAATGAAACAGCTGAAAAGCTATTTATTGTTCGTCAAACGTTATATCATCGTTTGTCTAAGATTGAAAGTTTAATTGGCAGTGATTATATGCTTCCGCCTAAGCGTCTTGTGGTTGAATTAATGCTGCTTGCGACTCAATTTAATTTCCAGTCTGCAGATGGAGAAAATCTCTCTTAAGAAAGAGGGATTTTTTTTTCGTACAAAAAGTTGTCAATATGTGAAACATCTTTCGAAAACGTTTTACATTATGTCTGATGATAATAGGGTCATAACCCTTCACAATAAAGATAGATGAAACAAATTGTAAAGGAGTGACTTAAGGATGGAAAATGTTCAAACAGGTGAAAATTTAGTCACGAAAGATGAGAAATACTTATGGCATGGAATGAAGCCGTATAACCCGCAAGCTACTTCCATCATTCAAAAAGCGGAAGGTGCTTGGCTGACAGATATTGAGGGTAATCGTTATTTAGATGCTATGTCGGGACTATGGTGTGTAAATGTTGGTTATGGAAGAGAAGAAATAGCCAAAGCGGCATATGATCAGCTTCTAGAGAACAACTATACACCATTAACCAATGGGCATCCTACAGCGATTTTACTTGCTGAAAAAATTAGCGAGTTATTAGGTGGGGATTATGTAGTATTTTTCTCCAATAGCGGCTCGGAGGCAAATGAAACAGCCTTTAAAATCGTCAGGCAGTATCACCAGCAAAAAGGGCAAGGCAACCGTTATAAAATCGTCTCTCGTTATCGCGCCTATCACGGGAACTCCATGGGAGCGCTCGCAGCAACAGGGCAAGCAGAACGGAAATACAAATACGAGCCACTAGCACCCGGTTTTATTCATGTGAAAGCGCCTGATCAATATCGTAATAATGAGGATGGATTTAAGAAGGCAAGTGATTTACCTTCCGTTAAAGCAGTAGACGAAATCATGACATGGGAACATTCAGAGACGATTGCGGCGATGATATTGGAGCCGATTATTACAGGTGGCGGGGTCATTATGCCACAGGATGATTACTTAAAAGGTGTAAAAGAAGTTTGCGAGAAGCATGGTGCCTTATTAATTGTCGATGAAGTTATTTGCGGCTTTGGACGGACAGGAAAAGCTTTCGGCCATCAACATTATGGGGTTCAGCCAGACATTATTACAATGGCAAAGGGACTTACCAGCGCTTATATGCCACTTTCAGCAACGGCAGTCAAGAGAGAAGTTTATGAGGAATTTACGAAAAGCGGTAATTATGACTTTTTCCGCCATATCAATACATTCGGAGGCTCTCCAGCGGCATGTGCAGTGGCATTAAAAAATCTAGAAATTATGGAACGAGAAAATTTATTTGAACAATCGACCGAAATGGGTACGATTTTAATAGAAGAATTAAAAGCTAGAATTTCACATCATCCTAACGTTGGGGATATTCGCGGAAAAGGATTGCTGATTGGAATTGAGCTTGTCGAAGACCGCAATACAAAAAATCCTTTACCAGTAGAAAATGTCAATCAAGTGATTGCTAAGTGCAAAGAGCAAGGATTAATAATAGGAAAAAACGGTGTAACCGTCGCGGGATATAACAACGTATTAACATTATCTCCACCATTAAATATTACACTGGAGGAAAAAGATTTTATTTTAACAAACTTAGTTCAAGCCATTGAATCATTATAAAGCTTTTAAAATCGAAAGGAGAACGGGTAGATGACTAACATTACTGACGTGAAAGAACTTACACATTTTATTGATGGAAAAATGATCAAAGGTGAAAGCGGCCGTTTTTCAGACGTGTTCAATCCGGCAACAGGCGAAATCATTGCGAAAGTACCATTGGCTTCCTCCAATGAAGTGAAAAGTGCCATAAAAAAAGCAGAAGCTGCCTTTCCGGCATGGCGTGATCTCTCCGTTGCAAAGCGTGCAGAAATTGTCCTGAATTTTCGTAACTTACTAAAGAATAATAAAGATAAAGTAATCGAATTAATTTGTACCGAAAGCGGGAAAACAGAAGAAGACGCAATGGGTGAAATTACTCGTGGATTAGAATCAGTAGATTTAGCGATTAATGCGCCTCATTTCATGAAGGGTGAATACTCAGTTAATGTAGGCGGACAAATTAATGCCTATTCAGCTAAATATCCACTTGGTGTAGTGGCAGCCATCTCTCCATTTAATTTTCCAATCATGGTGCCATTAGCACAAACAAGCATGGCAGTAGCCGTTGGAAATGCGGTAATTTTAAAAGCTTCTGAACGAGTACCTATGACCGCTTTATATATTAGTGAATTATGGAAAGAAGCCGGCCTGCCAGATGGTATTTGGACAGTAGTCAATGGTGATAAAGAGGCGGTAAATGAACTACTTGAAAATCCCGCTGTACAGGCCATTTCTTTCGTTGGGTCCACACCAGTAGCACATTACATTTATGAAACCGGCGCTAAATATGGCAAACGAGTGGTTGCCTTAGGTGGCGGAAAAAATAATATGGTCGTTATGCCAGATGCTGATTTAGAACAAGTAGCGAATGCTTTCATCAGTGCAGGGTATGGGGCGGCCTCACAACGGTGTATGGCCATTTCTACCTTAATGCCAGTCGGACAAGAAACGGCTGATCGCTTGGTAGCAATTTTAAAAGAAAAGGTTGATCGCTTAAAAGTAGGTGCTTTTAATGACGGTGCAGATTACGGACCAGTTATTTCCTTGCAAGCAAAAGAAAGTATCTTAAAAGCCATTGACCTCAGCGAAGAAGAAGGGGCAACCTTCGTTTGTGATGGCCGTAATAAAGACATTACCAAAAATGACGGCGGATTCTTCCTGGCACCAACATTGCTTGACCATGTGAAACCAGGAATGAAAATTTATGATGAAGAAGTATTCGGCCCTGTTCGTAATATTGTCCGTGTAGATAGTTTAGAGGAAGCCATCAAATTAATTAATCAGCAAGAATTAGCAAATGGTGTAACGATCTTTACCAATAATGGGCTGGCAGCTAGAAAATTCACAACTGAAATTGATGTAGGAATGGTTGGTGTAAATGTACCCATTCCGATCCCAGTAGGCTTTCATAACTTTGCTGGTTTTAAGGGCTCAAGGTTTGGCGACGGGCAAATGTTTGGCCCAGACCAAGCACGGTTCTATACGAAGACCAAAACAGTTTCAGAACGCTGGGTATCAGCAAGCGAAAACAATAGTTTATCATTTGCATTCCCTAGTAATAAATAATACAGTCAATGCCTGTCACACCCCCGAGAAATGTCAATTCATTCGACAAGATGCTCGACATTAGGGTCAGTCCCCCGCTATGATATCATGCTGAAGCAGCGGGGGATAATCTTTAATGACTTCACTTTAATGCATCAAGTTAGGGACATTTTTTGGTTCTCCATGACCGTTTTTTTGCAAATTACTACTTTAATAGTTATTTCAAATCAGAATTCGAAATATCCGCTTCAATCCTGCTCATGAACTCTTCTGCTGCGCTGTAGCCTTGTTGCCTTAGATACCAATTATTTGCTGCTGCCTCAATTAAACCCGCCACATCACGTCCAGGCTGGAGTTGGATTTCGATCGATGGAATCTTAACACCCATATATTCTATATATTGAGGGTCCTGGTCCAATTCATTATTCAAGTCATCTTTTTGCCATTTCGTTAAATGGATATCAAGCACAATTCGTGATTCATCTTGAAAAGCCTTGCGCCCGTATAAGCGAACCACGTTTAGCAGCCCAATACTGCGAAGCGCCAAAAATTCTTTAGCTTTTTCATCATGTGTACCGAGAATGGTTTGCGGGCCAAGCTTCTTCAGGACAACAATATCATCAGAAACGAGCCGGTGTCCTCGAAGAATTAGCGTATGTGCTGTTTCGCTTTTCCCTACCCCTGAATTACCGCGGAGTAAAATCCCGATGCCGGACACATTCATACAAACGCCATGAACCGTCATTTCTGGTGCTAATTCCTTCACCAAATACGCATCCAATTTAGGGATAAACTCTGAAGTTGTCTCCACCTTGTTTGTTAGTAACAACGGGATCCCTTGTTCAACACAATGGTGCGTTAAATAGGTAAGTCCCTCTTCACCAGCCGTCACAATAAAACATGGCGGGTGATAGTGAACGATATTTCCAATTCGGATTTTCCGTTCCTCTTTCGTTAACTTATGTAAGTAGGTAATTTCCTTTTTTCCTAGAATTTGAACTCGTTCCATTGGAAAAAAATCAAAATGGCCAACAAATTCCAGGCCAGGGCGATGCACCCGTGATTGTGTAATCATTTTCTGCAGTTGATTTTCCCCAGTTACAACTTTCAATGAAAACTTCCGAACCAAGTCTTCGACTGTAATTTTTTTCAACTTATATTCACCGTCCTAAAAGCCTTTCTATAGTTGAATTATACTTAATAAAAGTGGAAACGTCATCCATTTATGAACTGATTTCCGTGTGGCTGCTTTTATTCTATAGACAACGTACCCACTTTTGTACAAGGCCATCATTAATATAGAGATTTTATGTAAAATTACACTTCAATCGTGGAACATTCATCATCTATTAGTCGATTGATCTCTTAAATGAGCGAATTTTATAGTTCTATGAGCGAATATTGGGGTTCAATGAGCGAATTTCGTAGTTCTATGAGCGAATTTCAGAAGCAACATTTTTTTTAAAAAAGTTGTAAGAAAAAACACCTAACTATTTCTGCTAAGGTGCCTGTTAGGTTTGAGTACTCTTTTAATAAGAACTGTTCCCATAGTTTCCCTATAAAATAAAATTTGCAAAAGTATATAATATGGCAATGCTAATTAAAATGGTTATATTTGATATGGTGGCGATTAAGCGGGTGCTGCTGGCGCTGTATTTAAATTCAACGGCAAAGGTTAAGGCGGATGCTGCAACAGGTAGTAACAGCCCGATTAAGACCGTGAATCGATACATCTGATTGTAAGGAAGGAATAGGTACAAACCAAATCCAAAGAGTAAACCTAAACCATATCGGAAGGTTAAAAATTTCAACATAGGTTTAATAAATTGTTTGTCCAATTTAAAATTTAAATAAAGTCCTAATAATAATAAGGATAAGGGCATATTGGCTTTAGAGATTGTACCTGCCACATTAATAATCGTATCCGGTAATTGGATGTGACTAAAATTTAAAATACTGGCAATTAGGTAGGTCATTAACGGAATCGACTTGCCAAGTTTTTTTAGAATTTCTATCGGTTTAAGTTTAAGACCTTCTGCCGAAAAATAGCTTCCTAAAATATAGGCAATACCAAAAACTACAAATGATGTTCCGACATCAAACATACTAAAATAGGTTAATCCCTCCATCCCCCATATAGCAAAAACTAAAGGAAAGGCAAATAAGCCTACATTAAATCCGGAAAGCATCAGGAAAGAACCTTTCAGTTCCCTTTCCTCATTTTTAAAAACCAATAAGCCTAGACAGGCGGTGATAAGGCCATAAATAAGGACGATAACTGGCAATAAAATTAATGACGTTTCTATTTTTACAGAATCGAATGTGACAAGAACTAAGGCCGGAAGGGAAATTTTAAAAATAATTTTTGAAATGACTTCTCCATCTTTTTCTTTTAAAATATTTAAACACTTCAATAGGTACCCAAGGGCAATGATGATAATAATATAAAGAAATTCCTGATTCATTAAAAAAGTACGCTCCTCTATGATGGATCTTGGTTTTTCATTGATTTAAAATTGCTTGTTTAAATAGTTGCCTAAATTGCTCCCGGTCTTCTGCAGTAAAAGGCTTCGGTCCCTTAGTTCGTTTTCCACTTTTTCGAGCCATGGCACTTAAATAGCGTGTTTGTAATAATTGATCAATATTTTCATTTGTATAGCGAAACCCTTTATGGTGAAGAACGATGCATCCTTTGGCTAAGCCCAGCGATGCAAGACCATAATCTTGCGTCACTATAATATCCCTTGCTTGGGCCAGCTTCATAATCCGATAATCGGCCGCATCCGCTCCAGAGTCAACATATATGATTTCCACTCCTTGAGGCTGCTCCGCATTAGAATAGTGAGAAAAGCTCGTCACAAGGATAACAGGTAACCCTGCATTCCTTCCTTCCAAAATAATAATATCTTTTACCGGACAAGCATCCGCATCTACATAAATTTTCATCTTTATCTCTCCTGTAACGAAGTTCGAATTAATGTGATACTATTGCTAAATTAAGCTTTTGTCAAACTCTGTAAGCACAGGGGCGCTTCTTTTTACCAACTGATGTCAGGCACCAAAAAGGCACCAAAACATAAAAAAATCCCCTTCCTCACTTTTGTTTACATTAGGTAAATAAAGTGAGAAAGAGGATTTAAATCTTCATTTTTAAATAATTATAGGAACAAACCAATGATAGTTCCCGTTAAGACTGATCCCATTGTTGCAACTAACAATACCTTTAAACCAACTTTAGCTAACTCACTCGCTTTTTCATTATTAATAGCTTGTACAGTTCCTAAAATGATTCCAATGGAAGAGAAGTTAGCAAATGATACTAAGAATCCTGAGACGATCCCAACAGTCTTCGGAGCCAAGTGAGGGATCATTTTCATGAAGTCTAACATAGCGACGAACTCGTTAGCGGCTACCTTGGTACCCATGACTGAGCCAGCTTTAACAATCTCATTTGAAGGAATACCCATAATCCAAGCAATTGGTGCGAATACATATCCAAGTACACCAGTGAAAGAGATTCCGAAGATTGAAGTAAAAATCCAGTTAACTGCTGCGATCAATCCTACATAAGTGATAAGCATAGCGCCTACGATTAAAGCCGTCTTTCCACCGAGCAATGTCCAGTTGCCGATTGCTTCAAAAAGAGATTTCTCAGGAATCATTCCTTTAATGTCGATTTCTTCATCTTCTTCTTTACGAACGGGACATACGATCGTTGATAGGATAAGTCCTGAGAATACGTTAATTGGTAACGCCACCAATACGAACTCCGCAGGAATCATTTGCATGTAAGCACCTAAGATGGAACAACTTACCGCAACAAGTGAAGATGTAACAACAACAAACAAGCGATTACCAGAAAGGCTAGGAATGAATGATTTAACAGAAAGGATAGCAGAAGTATCACCAAATACCATAGAATTCACCGCAACAAATGATTCCACTTTCGGTAGACCTGTTATTTTACTTACGGCACCACCAATGTATTTAATAGCTAATGGTAATATTCTTGAATAAGTTAAGATACCTAGAAGAGCTGTTACGAATACAATCATCATAAGAACATTTACAAAGAATAAATTCTTTCCTGCAAGATCACCGAATACGAATGAGATCCCGTCATTACCGAAAGAAAGAACTTTATTAAAGCCATTTACGATCTGGTGCAGAACTTTTTGACCGATTGAAGTATTGAGCATAAACCAAGCGATAAACAACTGAACGGCTGCCATGATACCAACTGCACGATAGTTGATGTTTTTCTTATCGTTGGACATCAACCAAGCAATACCTACTAGAACTAGGATACCAATGATTGCGATTAAGATTGACATATTATTTTACCTCCAGAGGATGGATTTCTTGAATTTCTTGACCGATATTATCGTTTTGATCCGAAAACTTCAATCTGTAAAAACTAACAACAAAATAGACAATGGCTAGGATTAATACGCTAGTCCAAATTTGATGAACAATATGAGTATTCCAGATACCTAAAAAGTAAAGGAGCGACGGAATGGTCAACGTTACCCACGACTGAACAAATGCAACTTTCCCAATATAATGGTCGATTTTCTTACCTAGTGCATTTGATAAAAAGAACAGAAACCATAAAAATGACCACATGCCCCATGTTAGTGCATTGACAACATCATGAAAGTGAATAATAGATGTAAAAGTATATATAATTCCAATAATAGCAACCCAAAGACTGAACCAACCAAGCCCGCTGCCTTCAAACCCCTTCCATATATTGAAGCCAACATATAAATAAGTTAACCCAAATAAGAATATAGATGCATCATTATAAAGCTCCCAATGATCTTGACCCGAAACAATGATTAAGTTAAATGGGATGATTATTTGAATCGTTCCTATGAAAAGATTAAATATCCCCACACTTTTTGCCTCTGCTTTTCCTAACAGCATGAGACTGTTAAGAAATAATACTGCACCTGAAAGAAATAAACCAACAAACCCCATATTAATTGTTGTGAAAAGATTTTTTCACAACTTTCCCTCCTTCACAAACAGGACTAAGTGAACGCTTCCATCTCTAATTTCTAAAACACGTAAATAATATAACACATCTTTTGAACAAATGTTAAAACACTTATGAAAAAATGTAAATTATTTTTTTCCAATCCCCTTAAAAATGTCCATTTCCATATATTTCATGAGATTTTTTATAAAAGTTTTTGAATAAGAGTGAAATTTTGTAATATTTAATTTGAAAAAATGTAAACAAAACTTACATAAGATACACTATTGCAATTGCACTTTTTAAACAAGGGAGGATATGAAAGTTTCAATTGTAGAGATACAAAAAGAACTGGAAGAGGAAATCCTCATTAGGTGTTATGAGATGTGTTGTGATATCAAGGCAGTATGTGCATGTGCTTAGAAATAAACTGGAGTTTTCAGAGGAGGGACAATAGGAAAAAGACCAAACGTCAAAGAAAAAATGTTGCGTCTTGGTCTATACAAATTTATAATAAATTTTTTAATAATTTCTGTGTTTCTAACTGGAAGGAATCCCTATACACTGGATAACCAGGTTGCGAGTTCGTCCGTATTTGGGTCTGAAGTAAGTCGAGTAAACCCTGCATATCTGGATCATTTCCCTTTTTTAATTCACCTTTCTGGAGAACGTTCAAGTTTCCAAAAAACTTACTAATAGTTTGTAAGTAAGTGCCGGCCTCCTTTTGATCTGTTGAAGATAAGTGTCCTTCCTTTTCCCATTCCTTTAAGGTCGTTACTATGGTCGAAATATAATCATAGCATTTGCTCATCTTTTTGAGCTCCATATCATAATTATTAAGCAGGGAATGATGCTTTTTGCCAAAAGGATTAAATTTCAAACTATTGGTTGCTGTACTTAATATATCCTTTGTAGAATGTAACTCCTGCAAAAATTGATTTATTTTGTTCTCTATGATGTTCCCTTTTTCTTGTCCCCATTCGACTTGGATCCAATTGGAAAGTTCACTAAGGATTTCTGAGAGTTGACCTGATAATTTTTCTAAAGATTTTGCTGCCTTCTTTGTAAAGTCTGGCGGGAATAAAAACATGTGAATCAATATAGCCACCACTATCCCAATCATCGTATCCACTATCCGATCAAATGCATAATCCTTAGATTTTCTTTCAAAAGTAAATATCAAAACAATAGTGAGAGCTACCTGATGTATAACCGTTTCATCTAATTTTAACCACTTAGCAATAAAGGCTCCTCCTAATATTAAAAGACCCAATATCCAACCATTCATATCTAAGTGACTAACAAGACTAGCCGATAAAATGATACCAATAGCCGTTCCTACCATACGGTGAAAAGAATACCGAATCGACTGATCTATCGTAGTTTGCAAACAAAGAACAACAGAAATGGGTGCTAAATATGGGTGATCAGAGCCCACTAATTTTGCTAATTCCCAAGAAATTGCTGAAGCAATAGCCATTTTCCAGACCAAGGCTGTTTTACTTTCTAAGTTTTTCTTCTTCATGTTGATCTTCTTCCTTTCAGCCATCCATCTTCCTTATGTTTGTCCCACTCAGAACTTTTATACGGTTGTTTCAAAAACGCGCCGATAGAACTGTTCAACCTTCCCAAGGGCTTTTTTTGATTCCCTAATATTTTCCGACATTTTTTTTATTTTGCATATTGCCATTTATGTTTGTTACTGATACTATAGAAAGTGCGTAAATTGGAAAGCTAATATTCAATATATCTGGATCTTTCCAAGCAGATAATTTTTGACCACTTCGTTTACGAAGTTAAGGCCATACGGACAGCCGGGTCAAATGCCGAATGGCAACTTTAGTTGCCTTATTGATTGAGTTAGAAGCTCAAATTTTATAAGTTGGTTACTTTACAACCAGTGCATATTGCACACAACTTGTGAAACGGTCAATAAGAGTAGTAAAAGTGATTATTTGCTATATAGACTCTGATCCTATTATGATATATTTTGAATATTATTAAGCTTCCTTACTAATCCTTTAAGGACATTTATCGTATTAGTGTATGATTTCTATTACGGTATTCTTATGCTTTTTAATATTGATGATTATATCTAAAGCAAGTGTGGTGCGCAGGTTTGCGTTTTTACACTTGCTTTTTTTGTTGTGTTGCAGCTGCTTTAAAGAGGTTATGACTTTCGTCTTCATCGTTCGATCATCGTTATATTGTTATGGAATCCTCTTTGCTTTATCAAAAATTCTATTAGTTAGGAGATAAGAAAATGGGAAAAGCACTTATAATCGGGGCAGGCGGCGTGGCATCTGTTGCCATTCATAAATGTGTTCAAAACAGTGAGGTATTTGAAGAGATTTGTATCGCAAGCCGTACCAAATCAAAATGTGATGACTTAAAAGCAAAACTAGATGGCGGTAAAACAAAAATCACCACTGCACAAGTGGATGCTGACAATGTAGAAGAGTTAATCGCGTTAATTAATGAAGTAAAACCAGATATCGTTATGAATTTAGCTCTTCCATACCAAGATTTAACGATCATGGATGCATGTCTAGCAACAAAAACACACTATATGGATACTGCAAACTATGAGCCAGAAGATACAGCAAAATTTGAATACAAATGGCAGTGGGAATACAAAGAGCGCTTTGAAAAGGCTGGAATTACAGCTCTTTTAGGCAGCGGCTTTGACCCGGGTGTAACTGGCGTATTCTCTGCTTATGCACTTAAACATTATTTCGATGAAATTGAATATATCGACATCCTTGACTGCAACGGCGGCGATCATGGTTATCCGTTCGCGACTAACTTTAACCCTGAGATCAATATCCGTGAAGTTTCTGCTAACGGAAGATACTGGGAAAACGGCAACTGGATTGAGACAGAGCCAATGGAAATCAAACGCGAGTATAACTTCGCTGAAGTTGGCCAGAAAGATATGTATTTGCTTTACCATGAAGAACTAGAGTCTTTAGCTCAAAACATCCCAGGAATTAAGCGTATTCGTTTCTTCATGACATTTGGCCAAAGCTATATTACTCACCTAAAGGCCCTTGAAAATGTTGGTATGACTAGCATTGAGCCAATTGAATTCGAAGGAAAACAAATCATTCCACTTCAATTCTTAAAGGCTGTATTACCAGATCCAGCTTCCCTTGGACCTCGTACAGTTGGAAAAACAAATATCGGCTGTATCTTCAAAGGGAAAAAGGACGGCAAAGATAAAACTTATTACGTTTATAATATTTGCGATCACCAAGAGTGCTATAAAGAAGTAGGTTCTCAAGCTATCTCTTATACAACAGGTGTTCCTGCAATGATCGGTGCAGCGATGATCATGACTGGCAAATGGAACAAACCAGGCGTTTACAATATCGAAGAATTTAATCCAGACCCATTCATGGAAGAGTTAAACAAATGGGGACTTCCATGGGTAGAAGACTTTAATCCAGTGTTGGTTGATACTTTGCCTGAAGATACAAAAGATGCGGAGCTAGTTCGTTAAGATGAGGTTCGAAGAATTACCAACACCATGTTATGTAGTCGACGAAGGGCTTGTCGAAAAAAATCTAAAAATCCTGAACGGGGTAATGGAACGTACAGGAGCAAAGATTGTTTTGGCGCAAAAGGCATTTTCGATGACTACTATGTATCCACTCATTGGCAAGTATTTAAGCGGTACTACAGCAAGCGGTTTGTATGAGGCACGTCTAGGTTACGAGGAAATGGGCAAAGAAAATCATGTCTTTGCCCCTGCCTATCGTGAGGATGAAATGGATGAGATTATCTCCATTTGCGATCATATTATCTTTAATTCATTTTCACAGTTGGAAAAATTTAAAGATAAAGCGCTTCAAGCTGGAAAGAAAGTTGGTTTGCGCATCAATCCTGAATGCTCCACACAGATTGGGCATGCCATTTATGATCCTTGTTCACCGGGTTCAAGATTCGGTGTAACTCGTGAGCATTTTCGTCCTGATTTGCTCGATGGCGTTTCAGGGCTGCATTTTCATACCCTTTGTCAACAAAACTCAGACGACTTAGAAACCACTCTAAATGCTTTTGAAGAAAAGTTTGGGGAGTGGCTTCCGCAAATGAAATGGGTCAACTTTGGCGGCGGGCATCATATTACAAGAGAAGATTATGATATTCCGCGCTTAGAAGCATGTATTAAGAGAATGCAAGATAACTATGGTTTAGAAGTCTATCTTGAGCCAGGAGAAGCGATTGCTCTCAACGCAGGTTACTTGATTACGTCTGTTCTTGATCTCCATCAAAACGGATTGGAGATTGCGATTCTTGACACTTCTGCCAGCTGCCACATGCCTGATGTATTGGAAATGCCGTATCGCCCCCCTCTTTTTGGATCAGGCGAAGCCGGAGAAAAGCCATTTACCTATCGACTTGGCGGGCAAACCTGCCTGACAGGCGATGTCATTGGCGATTATTCTTTTGATCAGCCATTAAAGAGCGGCGATCGGTTAGTATTTGGTGATATGGCCATTTATACAATGGTCAAAAACACCACCTTTAACGGCATGCCATTACCAGCCATCGCTGTTCAAGATAAAGATGGAGATTGCCGTATCGTTCGCGAATTTGGCTATCAAGATTTTAAAATGAGACTTGCTTAACAGACGATTATTTATAAAAGAAGTGCATTCGAGGATGCCGCTTCTTCTACATAAATATCTATAAAAAAACCAGATTCTGAAATATGAATCTGGGTTTTTTTACTGATGAAAGTAATCTGAATCTTTTATGAAAATTAGTATTTTGATTGTTAAGGAGAATAGAAGTTCCGACTCCGATGGACAAAATCCCCTTTAAAAAACCCGGATGAGGCACTTGTTTAGAAGTGCCCATTATCCGGGTTTACATTCATCCCGACTGCTGCAGGGAGTGATTATAATTCTTGGCCATCTGTTTGAATGACGTTTTTATACCATTCAAATGAATCTTTCTTCATCCGTTTCATTGATCCATTTCCTTCATTATCACGATCAACATAAATCATACCGTAACGTTTTTTCATTTCACCTGTTGTGAATGAAACGATATCGATGATTCCCCACGGTGTATAGCCCATTAAATCCACACCATCGTAATTTACTGCTTTTTCTAATGCTTCAATATGTGATTTTAAATATTGAATTCTTTCGGGGTCATGGATGCTGCCATCTTCTTCGACTGTATCTACAGCACCAAAACCATTTTCCACGATAAATAATGGAATTTGGTAGCGATCATAGAAACGGTTTAATGTATAGCGGAGTCCAGTAGGATCAATCGCCCAGCCCCAGTCGCTCGATTTAATATATGGATTTTCTACACCATTAGGTAATCCGCCATTCACGATATCTCCAAGGTTATCCTTTACCACATCGCTTTTAACGGTAGTAGACATATAATAACTAAAACCTAAATAATCAACCGTCCCATTTTTTAAGATTTCTGCATCACCATCTTCGAACTTGATATCATACCCTTCTCTTTCAAATTCTTTTAAAGCGTAGCTTGGATAAGAGCCGCGGACATGTACATCAGCGAAGAAATAGCGTTGTCTCATTTCTTCCTCTGCCAGCATCACATCTTCTGGGTTGGATGAATAAGGATAAATCGGTACATGCGAAACCATTGCCCCAATTTGGAACTCTGGGTTAATTTCCTTTCCTTTTGCTACAGCCAATGCACTGGCAACTAATTCATGATGACCTGCTTGGTACATGACTTCTTTCGCATTTTCGCTTTCTTCTACAGTAACACCTGAATTTGTCCATAAAAACAGGGGATTATTCACGTCCATTTGGTTATTAATTTCATTAAAAGTCATCCAGTATTTAACTTTGTCTTTATAACGATGGAAGCAAACCTCAGCGAATTTCGCAAAAAAGTCTACTACTTTTCTATTTTTAAATCCGCCATATTCTCTTGCCAAATGTAACGGCATTTCAAAGTGAGAAAGCGTAATAACAGGTTCAATTCCATACTTGAGCAACTCATCAAATACATCATCATAGAATTGTAATCCTGCCTCATTCGGTTCCACTTCATCACCTTTTGGAAAAATCCGGCTCCAGCCAATGGAAGTTCTTAAACATTTTAAGCCCATCTCTGCAAATAAAGCGATATCCTCTTTATACTTATGATAGAAATCAATGGCTTCATGATTCGGGTAGAATTCATTCTCTTCGACCGTTTCTGTTATTCTTCTTGGTACGCCATGTGCTCCTGCAGTAAGAACATCAACCACACTTGGTCCTTTACCTCCTTGATTCCATCCACCTTCAAATTGGTGAGCGGCTAAAGCGCCGCCCCATAGAAAATCCTTTGATAATTTTGCCATGTCCATTTCTCCCTTACTTAACTTCTTTGATATTGTACCAGTATAATTTATTATAATTGTACCGGTATAATTTATCAATACCCGAATAATAAAGTTATAAACACATAATATTTTTGTTCGGTTTATGCTATAATTCTAATAATGAAGCAAGTAAATTTAATTAATGAGGAATGAATATGCTAAAGTACCAGCAAATCGCATTTGAAATCGAAAAATATATTGAAGATAATTCCCTTCAACAGGGAGATAAGCTTCCCGTTTTAGAAACCTTAATGACTCAATTTGAAGTGAGCAAAAGCACCATTACGAAATCTTTAGAACTATTGGAGAAAAAAGGGGTCGTTTTTCAAGTCAGAGGCAGCGGAATTTTTGTGAGAAGGCATAAAAGAAAAGGATATATTAGTTTGCTTTCGAATCAAGGATTTAAATCGGACCTTGAGGATTTCCATGTAACTTCGAAAGTAATTGAATTGGAGTTAAGAAAACCAACCCAAGAAGCAGCTGATAATTTAAATCTTACGCTCAATGATGATGTCTATTATGTAAAACGAGTCCGGTATATTAATGGACAAACCTTATGTTATGAAGAATCTTACTATAATAAATCGATCGTTACGTATTTGAATGAGGAAATTGTTTCAGAATCGATCTTTCATTACATTAGGGAGGGGTTAGGATTAAAGGTTGGTTTTTCAGATATATTCCTTCATGTCGATAAACTAAATGCGGAGGAAGCCGAGTATTTAGGGTTAGAGACTGGTGCGCCCAAACTTTACGTCGAAACGATCTTTCATTTAACCAATGGTCAGCCCTTCGACTTTTCCAAAGTAACCTATAACTATCAGCAATCCCAATTCTTTATTCAAGCGACTAATCATTTATTATAAAAACAAAGGATTGTAAAGCAAAAAATTAAAACTGAACAACATCCTATGGTGACTAACAGGATGCGTTAGCATTCTGGACAAAAAAAGTAAGCTAGAAAAGATATGTCATTATATCTCTTCTAGCTTATTTTTTTGTTTTGCAAATGGTCATCATTATTTTCATTTGTTACTAAAGTGCTGGTTAATTGTTTGACAAGTATTACGGAGGGCAGCCGCAAGCTTCTCTTCATTGCCATAAAAACGAGTAGATGGGAGCGGAATCGATATCGCCCTTAAATTCCCCATTTGATCAGAAATAACTGCGCCCACCGCACATATTCCTTGGATATGTTCTTCCTTGGCAAAAGCAATTCCCTCTTTACGAACCACTTCTAGTTCCTTTAACAATTCATACCGGCTTGTAATCGTATGGTCATTGTACCGTGGCAGTTCTTCGGGTAACAATCTCTCGATCTCAGCTATCGGCAAAGCGGCTAGTATGGCCTTTCCGTTTGCCGTGCAGTGTAATGGAAAAGAAGCACCGGGTTGTGAAGTCGCTTGTAATGGGTGCGGAGCAATAATTTGATCCACGAAAAGCACCTTCCCGTTATCTAATACGGACAGGTCCACCGTTTCATTGACTTGGCTTGATAATTGAATTAAAAATGGCCGAACTTCTTCCCTTAAATCACTCTGGACAGCAGCCCCAAGTATCGCAAGCTCAGACCCCAGACGGAATCCTTCGTCAGAGGAAACGGCTGCCACAAACTTTTCCTGTTCTAGTGTAGCAACAATTCTTTGAACCGTAGATCTAGCCAGGCCTACCTCTTTAGCAATTTTTGACAGACTTAATCCTTTGGGATGATCTTTAAGTGCCCTTAGAATATTAGCCGCACGAGAGATCACTTGAACCGTAGATAGTTTCGTTTGCTCCTGTTTATCGTTGTTCAAAAGTATGAACTCCTTCCACAAATATATCCATCTATTATACCTGAAATTTGAATGGCTTTTGTATATTGCATCATGTAATGCAAAGGTTTAAAAGAATCATTAAGAAAATCATGGGAAAAGTTGTGATTGACAGATGATTTTCCTAACTAATATACTATAGTTAACAGAAACGATACAACTGTATCACATTGTGGTTAATCAATTTATCATTAATATTGAACATTTTTAAATAAATCCTCGGGTTTTTATATAAAAAAAAGAATCCTACAAAAGATGAGGGATAGACATGGGCTTAGTTAAGGTTGGCGTGATTGGAATAGGAAATATAGGCAGTTCGCATGTTCAATTGTTGAACAACGGACAAATCAAGGGGGCAGCTTTAACGGCGGTTTGCAGTAGTAATGAAAGCCGGATTGAATGGATAAAAAATCATTCAAAGGGTGATGTGAAAATTTTTAAGGATGAAGACACCTTTTTTAATGAATCAGGAATTGAGGCCGTTCTTATCGCCACACCACATTATAGTCACCCCGAACTCGCCAAAAAGGCCTTTGCGAAAGGGATACATGTCCTGATTGAAAAACCAGCAGGTGTCTTTACAAAAGATGTGCTAGAAATGAATGATGCCGCGAAGTTGAGTGGAAAAGTATTTGGTATTATGTATAACCAAAGGGCAAACCCGCTTTTTCAAAAAGTACGAGACCTTATTCAGTCGGGTGAACTTGGCGAGATCAAACGGACCAATTGGATTGTTACCGATGTTTACCGTTCACAAAGTTATTACGATTCTAGTAAATGGAGAGCCACATGGAAAGGGGAAGGTGGCGGTGTTCTATTAAATCAGGCGCTTCACCATTTAGATATTTGGCAGTGGACCACAGGGTTTATGCCAAAGAGCATTCGTGCTACGTGCAGTATCGGAAAGTATCATGATATTGAAGTCGAAGATGATGTGACTGCATTTGTGGAATATGAAAATAGAGCAACAGGTGTATTTATTACTTCAACTGGAGAAGCTCCAGGAACGGATCGATATGAAGTTGTTGGGGACCGTGGGAAACTTGTGGTTGAAAATGATGAACTTACTTTTTACCGATTAACACAATCGGAACGTAACTTTAATGCTACGTATACAGACGGTTTCGGGTTGCCTGAATGGCAGAAAGTCGAGATTCCTGTAGAGTCCAAAAATGCAAATCATTCCATGATTGTTCAAAATTGGATTGATTCGATTGTCACAGGTTCACCGTTATTGGCACCAGGTATAGATGGGATAAAGGCGTTAGACATCTCAAATGCCATGTACTTATCCTCTTGGCTTAATCAAACGGTAGAATTGCCAGTCGACTCAGACCTTTATTATGAAAAATTACAAGAAAAAATCAGCACCTCCACATTTACGAAAAAGTTGGTTACGAACACAACATTAGATGTAACTGGGACGCATTAGTACCAAGGTTATGCCAAGGTCACGGTTCTCATGGCTCAATCATGGTTGCTCTGATCAATAAAAAGCCATCGGAATCTTCCTGATGGCTCAATCCTAATTTGTCGGCATTCCTGAGGCAGCAAATTGGCGCTGATATTTACTAGCCAAAGCAGGTACATTTCGAATATAGTTTTGGGTCTCAGAGATATACAAATACCTTAAGTTGAGAACTCTTCCAGGACCGGCATTATAAGCAGCCAACGCCAGTTCAAGACTTCCAAAACGATTAAGTTGAATGGCTAAATATTTTGTACCACCTTCAATGTTCTGCGCAGGGTCGTAAGGATCAACACCTAAACCTTGGGCTGTTCCAGGCATTAATTGCATCAATCCGATAGCTCCAGCCGGACTTTGGACATCTGGATTACCCCCGGATTCTTGTTCGATAACCGCGGCTATTACAGCTGGGTCGATTCCGTATTTATTAGAGGCGGCTTGAATTTCATTACCCCATCTCATTACTTTATCAGATGAATCAAAATCGACAGCGACAGGTTTGTTCTCAACAACCTTCACAATTATTGGTTTACCATCTTCAGTCATAATCCTAACAGTTAACATATCCTTAAGGGCATTAAAACCGTCGTTTAGGTTGTTTTTAATAATATCCCAATCAGATATGGCAACTTTTGTATCCTCTGCCTGCTCATCCTCTAATTCTATTTCATTTACGATTAGATCCTTGAATTTACTATCCTTAGAGATCTCTTTCCTCAAATTTGTTAAGTTGTTATTTGGGTCGTTACTTTGAATCCCGACTTTTGAGGCTAACAACTGGACAGTAATTTTGAT
Organism: Bacillus sp. AFS006103; assembly: GCA_002559145.1. Taxonomy (GTDB): domain Bacteria; phylum Bacillota; class Bacilli; order Bacillales; family Cytobacillaceae; genus Neobacillus. The sequence continues at coordinate 59,067 of NTXX01000036.1, read as the reverse complement.
GTTGGTCTTAAAAATCATATACTTTTCCTTTTTATAAGCTTTAGTGTCGATGATATCCACCTTATCTCGAAATGGCAGGGAAGGTTGATTACCTATGGGTTCCTGATGGGCCAATTGGTCAATTACCCAGTTTTCAATAGGCTCCCAGTTGATTTTCCCGGCAGCATAAATCAACACAGCCAAAATTCCTATTAGTATTAAGACTTTGCGAAAAAATGGCCAAATCCAGCCCTTTATTACTAGATTGATATTTTTTTGTAGTGGCACAAGATATTTATTCAAAGGTAATTCCTCGCTTTTGTCTCTGACAATAGAAAAAAATCCACCCTATTTTCCTAAGAAATTTTAAGGTAGGATTTGTTATTTCATATTAATTAATTATACCATCTATTCTCTTACTATCTTGATGACATAATTTCGAATCTTTTTCGCTGTTACCTATGGGTTTTTCCTACTCATATGTTTTGATCGTCGGAGGAACATAGTTTACAAATTTATCGAGTAATGCTTCTGGCTTTTCTTCGATAATAGCCATCGAGCGGAATTTTTCCTGGAGGAATTTTTGCTCAATCATATGGTCAAACAGGCTGATCAATGGGTCGTAATAATGATTAATATTAAGAAGCCCGCATGGCTTTTGATGCAACCCAATCTGACTCCAAGTGAACATTTCAAAAAACTCTTCAAGTGTTCCGGTGCCTCCGGGCAAGACAACAAATCCATCAGCTAAATCAGCCATTTTTGCCTTCCTCTCGTGCATAGTTTCAACGGTAATCAATTCCGTTAATCCTTTATGAGATATTTCACGTTCCTCCAACACTCTTGGTATCACACCAATCGCATGACCGCCCTCAGCCAATACCGTATCCGCGACCACACCCATCAAGCCGTTACTCGAACCGCCGTATACTAACGTAATGTCCCGTTTAGCAAACTCTTTTCCTAGTTGGATTGCTCCTGTTCTATATGCCTCTGAAGCACCGAAACTTGAACCACAAAAGACAGCTAATCGTTTCATATGATGTTGCCTCCCCCTTTTTTCTATCTATTATAAAATATATATGATTTCCATTGGAACTAGAATACAGATATACCGACGATTACTGACTTCATTTCTGTGAAACGAAGACTTAAAACAATAGAGCCATATCTAAAATTCATAAGCAAAAGACCTGCAATAACTTTCCCTTTTGGGTTAATGATTTGCTTGAATTTTTTTGCGTAGACTTCCAACAAACCATAGTAAAAGTGGAATACCCACCATATTGACAGGTAGGGCAAAATAGATCCAATAGGTATTATCAAAGATGTAGGTATACGTAGGGTTTGGAAAAATGATGGCTAAAATAAAAAAGAATGCCGAAGTAACCCAGATTAATTTCCGCCAGTTTTTTATATGGAACAATTGTGCTGTGCCATAATTGGCTAAAAAGAAGTAAAGCGATAGCTTAATAAAAACACTAAGTATCCAGACTAGAACCGCAATAATTTCTAAATTTTGAATAAAATCCATGACGGTAACGTAGCTGACTGCATCAAAAGCAGGGTGACGCAGTCCCGATGCAATCTCGGGGCCCAAAATCAGCAATACCCAAATCGCGACGGTACTCACTAAACAGGAGGCTGCAGCAATTCCCCAAACGGCTCTTTTTGGACCTTTGTTTGGCTGATCCATAAATGAGAGCAGCATCAACATCATGACTGACTCCCCCAAGAACGCCAGTGGATGTAGGGTCCCTTTAAGAATCGGTACGAAGCCGGTATCTGAAAAAACAGGAAGAAAATTCTTGTAATTGAAAATTGACACGGATAAAATCAACAAAATAAACACAGATAGGAGGATGATGGGACCAAACACTTCGCTGCACCGTCCAATTCCTTCAATTCCACCGCTGTAAGTGATATAAATTAGTAACAACAGCATCGTTAATACCAATACCCACAGAGGTGTGGTGGGAAGAAGGATCGTTATCGTGAATTCCGCAAATTCTCTTAAAATATCGGCAATTACGGAATACCATTGAATTAGGTAGACAATCACAATGAGAATTCCCAGCCACTTGCCAAATATAAGCTTACTGTATTCAATAAGTGTCTTACCGGGATATAGCAGGGCTGCTTTAGAGGAAACAAACACAATCAGGATTCCCAATATGGCAGCGAGCAAATAGGAAATCCAAGCATCCTGTTTAGCGTCCTGAAAAGTTGGGGAAAGGGTGAGCAGAATCATATTTCCCGTTTCGAAAGTGAACATCAACCAAAAAACTTGCAGCCCTGAAAGTTTCATCTTTTTATCTCACTTTCTTTAAACAATAATGAGGGTCCATCCATTCCAATCTCTTTGATCCTTAAGTCAGTTTTCACTATAATGGTCGCCTCTGAAAAGTTCTTGTCCCAATCATGCTTCAATAATTTCCACTGGTTTGGATTCTTTCGGTGGATCACTTCTCCCAATCCAAAGATATCAAGGCCGTATTCTTTTTGTACTTTTGTAACCGTTTGTTGAACTTGTTTTTGCGAAATTTTTTCAAATTCCTTTTCAAGCCGTTTAAGATTATTTGGATACCTAACGTCCAACCCTGAATTATTTTCCTTCAGGGAACCGTCACCTTTTAGGGTGATAGTGAATGTAATCTGCTGATTTTTACTTATATGTGGCTCAATTTTACTGCTGAGTTTGTCTAAAGTGAGGCTGGCGTTGACATCCTTTTTTTTAACTCCAATGGTTAAAGTTTTTTGGATTCCCATCACCCAAAGCATATGCCTGTTTTCTTCCATATTCAAAATTCCTTGCATTTTAAGGTTTTTATCAAATATAGCAATACCAGCCATCCGAAGTAGCGGGGGATTAGCTGAATCTGCTTTTCCTTTTTTTCCCCCATCTTGAGAACTGCTAAATTCAAGAACAGGAATCGAAGGGCGTAAACCGTCACTGGTAGCGGCCATGAGGAGATCTAAATAAGCCGTGTTCCCTCTGCCGCCACTTTGTTCATGTTCACCTAATGTAGCAGTAATAGGTGGTTTTTCTAATGGATTGGATACAGAAAGGGCTTTCTTTGCTGTCGCCCCTTTGATTACAAAGACATCCGTCCGCAAACTAACCTCGGCACGCCGTTGTGAGTTGTCGAGTTCTCTCTTTAGTCCCCGTCTAGCAAATTGTTCCCCAAATATTATCACGCGCCGCTGTCCAGAAAACGCCTCCCTTGGTAGTTTTGACTGTATATTTTGCAAGGAGTCGCTTAGATTATTCCCCTTCGCGGATATTGTAAAAAAGCCCTTTTGCATTGTTCCTCCACCGCCGCCTTGGGTCTGAATGTTGGAGGGAATAACAATTTGTCCGCTGAATTCTACGCCGTCATCATTGGCAACATCCAAACCTGAACCAATCCAAATGGCCTGTTCATTTAATTCCTTGCGATCCCAGCAACCAGAGATAAAAAGGACAGACAAACATAATCCTAAACGAAGAATGATCTTCTTCAATCGTCTCTTCCTCCTTTTTGAGGATCTGGCTTTTGACCGGGAGGGACCCGCTGTTTATTCCTGCCAAATGTAAAGATTGGACCAGTCTGTAAAGCCCATCGGGGTGACCTGATTAATACATCCTTTAAATCCCGGGGAATCTGCGGGGCTACCGGAGTAAAATACGGAACCCCAAAAGAACGCAGATTAACCAGATGGATGGTCAACGTAATAAAACCCAGTGTAATCCCGTAAAAACCAAAGATTCCCGCTAATATCAACATAGCAAACCTTATGAGCCGAAGTGCAGTTCCAAGATTGTATCGGGGAATCGAAAACGAGGCAATTCCAGTTGTTGCTACAATAATGACCGTTGGGGCAGAAACGATTCCAGCTTGGACAGCAGCCTGGCCGACGACAAGTGCTCCGACAATACTGACGGCTTGTCCGACCGCTTTTGGCAGTCGAATCCCTGCTTCCCTTAGTCCTTCAAACACAAATTCCATGAGCAGTGCTTCGATAATCGTTGGAAAAGGGACACCTTCCCGGGCTGCTGCTACACTAATAAGAAGTTTAGTCGGTATAAGTTTAGGATGATAGGTTGTAAGGGCGACATAGATAGATGGTAAAAAGAGAGTAACATTAAACATAACATAACGAACCAGCCGAATGAAGCTGGTATAGATAGGCCGTTCATAGTAATCTTCAACTGCCTGCATTCCATCCCAAAATGTCATTGGCACAATGAGGGCAAAGGGAGTGTTATCGACGAGAATCGCTACCTTTCCTTCCAGCAGGTTGGCAATGACAATATCGGGCCTTTCGGTATTTTGGATTTGTGGGAACGGTGAATGAGGCATGTCTTCAATAAATTCCTCGATATATTCTGATTCTAGTATGGCGTCAATTTTAATGCGGCTTAGTCGTTTGCGGACCTCTTCCAACAGGGCTTCACGAGCAATTCCCTCAATATAAGCAATTACAACATCCGTTTGAGAAAGCTCGCCAATCGAGAGGGGCTCGAATTTCAGTCTTGTACTGCGAATTCTTCTGCGTAGAAGGGGGGTATTTGTCCGTATTGATTCAGTAAACCCTTCTCTCGGACCTCTAATAACAATTTCTGTCGCTGGTTCTTCTATATCTCGCTTTTCAAATCCTGTTAAACTGGCAAGTAAAGCCTCTGACTCTCCATCTATTAACATTCCGACATTCGCCTTCAAGATTCCGTTGACCAGGTCGTTAATATGTAAAACAGTTTTAACTGGAGTGGCAGAAAAAAGTTGCTCCTCCATTATTTGTACAATCGGACGAATTTCACCTAATTCGTTGGGAAAACCATCCGACAATATAGGCTTCAACAGAATATTTTCCAGTGTTTTTGTGTCCGTTAACCCATCTAAATAAATTAGAAGTATTTTAGGTTTTCCAGTTATATAAATAGGACGAATAACAAAATCAGAGCATTTTTGAAACAAAGCTCGTAAAATTTGCTCATTTTTTGAAAGATCCGAACAAAACGGTTCGTTATTTTCTTCTTCAGAAGGCAGTGAAGTCATCTTTTTCATTTCGTGAAACTTCATTCGTTTGCGGAACCGAACCATCATCAAGGCCCCCTTTAATTAACTATGTGTATTTTTCCAATTAAAGGGATTAATATGCGCATTGGCCGAACCTAAGATGGAATATTGTTAAATGATATCTAGAAAACTTTCACTAATTTAAATCCTCTTTTATAACGCTAGAACTGTGCAGCATGTTTTTAAGTAGGATAGAATAGAATCAAAAGAAGGACAAGTACAATTCATTGGAAAGGTGATCAAAGTGAAAGAAATTACCTTTAAAGCATTTGCCATTACGCATGAAATTGATTTGAACAAGATTGCCATCCATTGCGGTATTCCTAAGAAATTCACCTGGGAACAGCCTTTGATCTTAAAAGGCGAGATTCTAGAATCGATCCTTGGTCAGGAAGTGGACGAATCGCAAATGGTGCTAGTTTTTTCGTTTGGCAGCATTGTCTTTACTAATCACACACACGCTGATGAAATAAAGAGCTTATTGCACTACATCCATTCCTTTGAACCGGACTTTGACATTGAACAAGCCGATAGATATACCGATGATTACTGCCTTCATATCAGTGAATCAGAGAGTATTGAATTAACCGACGAATATGTGGTGGTGCCTGAATATGAGGATTTTTACCCTGAATTGATTTCTACAGTGATCGCTAAATCAGTGGCGCTTGAGAAAACAGAGGAACAACTCGGAAAAATCCACGATAAGCTCGAAACCATGATCGACCGGCTGGAGAAAGGCAAGCTCCGTATTGGTAACAAGGAATTAGCCAGGACCACTGCAAAAATCGTCCGCCACGAGTATAATACTCTAGCTTATATCATGATTTTGGATAAGCCTGATATAACCTGGACGAGTAGCACAGCAGGCGATTTCTATGACCGGATGGTTGAGTTTTTTGAGTTGAATGATCGATATAAAATTTTAAAAAGCAAAACGGATATTTTATATAATATCATGGATGGATTTTCCACCATTAGCCATTCGATCCGTGGTTTATTCGTGGAATGGATCATCGTAACTCTAATTGTCGTGGAGATTGCCCTGACAGTATTACAAATTGGTGGCTGGCTATAAAAGGATTTGCGTTTTAAATAGAGACACCATGGGACTTCGGCCGTGGTGTCTCTTGCTGTGATTTTGTATTACAATAAACCCTCTAGCTAAGGCTAGCTTTCATTTCTTCTACGGATTCTACTTCAAATCCTAAATCATGTAACATTTTGTGATCTTCCGTTTCAGCTTGTCCGGCAGTTGTTAAGTAATCACCGACAAAGATGGAATTGGCTGCATATAAACCCAATGCTTGGAGTGAACGAAGGTTGACTTCTCGTCCACCTGATATTCGAATTTCCTTTGTTGGATTGATAAAACGAAATAACGCCAAAACCTTTAAACAATAAAGTGGGCTCAATTCTTTTACTCCTTCTAACGGAGTACCATCAATCGCATGTAAAAAATTAATCGGAATTGAATCCGCATTAAGAGCTTTTAAGCTGTTAGCCATATCGACTACATCCTGCTTTATCTCCTTCATCCCTACAATAACACCTGAACATGGGGACATTCCGTATTCTTTTACCGTTTCCACCGTAGTGATTCGATCATCGTATGTATGTGAAGTTGTGATGTTTGCATGATTGCTTGCAGATGTATTGATATTATGATTGTAACGATCTACACCAGCTTCCTTCAGTCGCTTTGCTTGGTCAGGCTTTAACAGCCCTAGGCAGGCACAAACTTTCAATCCATATGTTGTCTTTATTTCTTTAACTGCGTCCACCACGTGATCTACATCTTTATTAGATGGCCCTCTACCACTAGCAACAATACAGTACGTCCCTATATTTAAATCATGTGCACGTTTTGCTCCTTCAATTATAGTATCCTTATCTACCATTCTGTAAGAATTAATCGGTGCTGTCGAAATCGAAGATTGAGAGCAATAGCCACAATTTTCGGGACATAGTCCGGATTTTGCATTCATGATCATATTAAGCTTTACTTTTGTTCCATAATATCGCTTTCTAATTTGAAAGGTAGCATGCATTAGTAAAAGTACGTCATCATCAGGACAATCTAAAATTGAAATGGCCTCCTGATTTGTTATTTCCTCCCCATCTAACACACGATTTGCAAGTTCCATCCATTTATTCATCTTTATCCCTCCATTTTATTTCATTTACCATGCCAATCAGATAAATTCCCAATATTCCAAAGTTCCGAAGCTCCAACCATATGCCTCTTAATTGTAAACTAAAATCATAACAAGGTTAACAATTAAATATTAGAATCATTAAATTATTCTGTCAACCTTGGAAACCTGAAAAGGACAAATATCATTTAAGTAAAAGAAAGTGTCGCCGTCACATACCAGAAGACTGGGAACTTAAAGATTATATTAGATTAATAATGACCATACTTAATGATAATGAAAATGATATTTATATCTATTTCAAAGAATCCTTTGAACAAAATTACTATACTTTCGCAGATGGGAATGCTTGGATTGTTATTATAAAAAATACCACAGCCTATGCTGTGGTAGATAAAAATTTTCTTTTTATAAAAAGCCCTGCTTCCCCAAAAATAGTTTCCTTACTATACTCTAACCGATCTCCCTGTATAGCACCTTTTGTTTTTTATCCAGTTGCCGGTCTAACCAGCCGATCAAATCTCCTAAAAACTTCTCTCTTCCCACTCCATCAAAGGGACGATGCTTGACTAAGGCGTACTCATATAGCTGTTTGTCAGTGGATGCCACTTGGTGGAAAAATTGTCTCAGCTTTGTTGGCGGGGTAATTTTATCATCCAGTCCGTATTGCAATAATAACGGCAGTTTAATTGACTGCGCCTGATTTACTGTTCGTGAAACCGCCTGAATTAATTCACTTCCCAATCCAGGTGTCACGGTATTATGACGTAGACGATCGCTATAATATTTCGCATGCAGCTCTGAATTTTTTTTCAAAAGCATTCGAGTATTTGCCAATTTATTGATTGTGTAGTCTGGTTTAAACTTACCCATTAAGGTTATCCCAAACTGTTCAAATGGTGTCACTTCGTAAGAAATAGCCGGAGAAATTGCGATCATTCCTGAGATACCTGCACTATAATCTAATGCATACTCAAGTGCAATTAGGCCACCCATACTGTGCCCGACAATATATAAAGGCAGTTCGGGTTGATCGAGAGAAACAAGTTTCCGAAACGCATGTAAATCTCCTCTAAATTCATCCCAATTCCGAATAAATCCCCTTTTACCGGTGCTTTTTCCATGACCGCGTAAATCAAGGGCATAAACAATATATTCATTATTAACCAAGCTTGCGCTAAGATTCCGCAGCCCTCCACTATGGTCGCCATGTCCGTGTACTAAAATAACCGCAGCTTTTGGAGCAGACAATGGTTCGATCACACGAAAAAACAGCTCTGCTCCAGCGACACCATTAAATGTCCCTTCTGTTGCCATGCTTTGTAATCCTCCAGTTATGCAAAAAAATGAAAACAAGTCTTTGTAGTTTCAAAAGTTTTTAAAGTTCATTTTATTATAAAGCTAGAGGGCGCCCCTGTCACGCCCTACGGAACAATCTCTTTAGATACAGTACACAGTCACGATTCGTACAATTTCCTCATTATAATTAAGATCTAGCGAGCTGGTGCCTGACACCCAATTATAGGTAATTTTCTAAATGGCTTCTTTTCTTGGTATAATAGATTATGTTTTTCAGATAACACTTGAGGTGAAGATGAAATAAATAAATTAACGTATCAAAGCAAAGTGGATATGACTTTCCAAAAAGGAACCATCTATATATATACTTATGCCTGTTCTGAGGATGAACGCTCTTTGTGTGCTTTGGAAATGCGCTCATTATTCGGTGTGGCGTCTCAAACTAACGTCTTGGAAAGTCTCGTAAAAATTGATCCAAGTCGAAGCCCGTTTATCAAGGAAAGAATTGCGGTGATTTATAAGGCCGACAGCCTTGAGGATCTTTTTATACAGGTAGAAACTTTACAACTAAGCGGAGCAACGTTTAAAGTCAACTATGTGAAAAATAGTGGTCAGGCGAAAAGTGAACACGCAGGATTCGAGAAACGACGTGCCATTGAACGAGAGCTCGGCTTACACATCAACGGAATAGCAGATCTTCGTCAACCAGATCGACAGTTAGGGGTCATAAATGTAAACGAAATATGGGTATTCGGTGAGTATGTGAAAAGCGAGGCGGTTTGGTTTCGACATCAACAGAAGCCAAATGGTTACTCCACTGCGCTCAGCACGCGTGTTGCAAGAGCGGTAGTAAATATCGCCGTCCCAAATCCAAACGGTATTAAGGCCATTGATCCTTGCTGTGGAATTGGAACCGTCCTAGTTGAAGCAAGGTCGATGGGCATTGATATGGTCGGAAGTGACCGCAATCAGCTGATCCTTCCTGGTGCACGAGAAAACATGATGCACTTTGGTCTTAGCTGCGAAATAAACTTAGCTGATATTCGCGATATCACCAGTCATTATGATGTAGCGATTATTGATTTGCCTTATAATTTGTGTTCGGTGATAACCCCGGAAGAGCAGCTGGAAATGCTCCAAAGTGCACGTTGGTTTGCCAACAAAGTGGTCGTGGTCACCGTTGAACCAATCGATGAAATTCTTTTAAAAGCTGGTTTTTCGATTATTGATCGAGCTGTTGCAAAAAAAGGGTTATTTATTCGAGAAGTGATAGTATGTAATTGATAGGGCTTTATCATTTGCCTAATCAAACATAATAAAAAAATCTTTATGAAGTTTTATCGTTACGAAAAGAGGGGAACGTATGAATAAACAGTCTATATATGGATTAACTATAGATCAATTAGAAGCCTGGCTTACCCAGCACGGTGAGAAGAAATCGCGGGCACAGAAAGTTTGGGAATATCTTTATCGACAACGTGTTACAGCATTCACGGAGATGACGGATGTCAATCCAGCGTGTCTTCAATTACTATCAGACCATTTCGTCATCCAGACCCTACAGGTGCACATTAAGCAGGAATCAGCGGACGGTACGATTAAATTCTTGTTTAAATTACAGGATGAAAACTTGATTGAAACCGTGTTAATGCGCCAGAAATACGGCCTTTCTGTCTGTGTGACAACGCAAGTAGGCTGTAACATCGGCTGTAGCTTTTGCGCGAGTGGTTTATTAGCGAAAAGCAGGGATTTATCAAGTGGGGAAATTGTTGAGCAGATTATGAACGTTCAACTGCATCTGGATAAAAAAGGCCAAGGAGAAACGGTCAGTCATGTGGTTGTGATGGGCATCGGTGAACCCTTTGATAATTTTGAAAATCTATTAGACTTCATCAAGGTCATCAAAGATGATAAAGGTCTCGCGATTGCGGCTAGACGGATCACCGTATCCACCAGTGGTCTCGCTGATAAGCTCTATGAATTCACGGATACGAAGCTGCAAGTAAACCTAGCCGTCTCCTTGCATGCGCCGAATAATGAGCTCCGGACCCGCATTATGAAAATAAACCGTGCCATTCCGATTGAAAAACTAATGAAGGCAATGGAGTATTATATCGAAAAAACAAACCGCCGAATTACAATTGAATATATTCTGTTGCGGGATGTAAACGATCATAAACAAGAAGCCGAACAGCTTGCCGAGCTTCTTCGTCCACTGGGACAGCAAGTCTATGTCAATTTAATCCCCTATAATCCGGTGGATGAACATAGTCAATATCAACGAAGTGAACAGGAATCGGTGCTATCCTTTTATGATACGTTAAAAAAAGGCGGGGTAAATTGCAAAATCCGCCAAGAACACGGAACTGACATAGATGCCGCCTGCGGCCAGTTACGAAGTAAACAAATTAGAAAAGCGTAAGTGTGGTAATTTTATAAAAAAAGGGGAAATCCAGTACACATTAGGGGACTGAATTTCCCTCTTTTTGTCGATTAAAAAAGCGTAAAAAAGGTATCTAAATAGGATTTAGACACCTTTTTTACTACTTACTCTCGTTATTCAGTAAATTTTTTAAAAATTAATGTGGCATTGTGTCCGCCAAATCCTAAGGAGTTCGATAATACTACTTGGACATCCTTTTTCTTTGCCACGTTAGGGACATAATCTAAATCAAGTTGTTCATCTGGTGTTTCATAGTTGATGGTCGGAGGGATGATTCCTTCCTTGATGGCTAAAAGAGAAAAAATGGCTTCAATAGCCCCTGTTGCTCCCAACATGTGACCCGTCATTGATTTCGTCGAGCTTACAGATAAAGTATAGGCATGATCTTTGAAAACTTCTTTAATGGCTAATGTTTCATACAGATCATTATAAGGAGTGGACGTTCCATGAGCATTGATATAGTCGACTTGTTCCGGGGAAATGCCCGCATCATTTATAGCAAGCTTCATTGCCCTACCTGCACCTTCTCCTTCAGGTGCGGGTGTGGTAATGTGATGGGCATCACCGGTAGCTCCATATCCAATTAGTTCGCCATATATGGCAGCACCACGGGCGATTGCGTGCTCTAATTCTTCCAGGACGACAATCCCTGCGCCTTCCCCGATGACAAATCCATCACGATTCTTATCAAACGGACGGCTTGCTGTTTTAGGGTCTGGATTTTTGGAAAGAGCGGTCATATTAGAAAATCCAGCAACGGTCATCGCGGTAATCGTTGCTTCGGTTCCACCGGCAATCATTGCATCCACATCCCCCTTTTGAATCACACGGAATGCATCACCAATGGAATTGGCACCTGAGGCACATGCGGTTACGGAACAATTGTTGATTCCTTTCGCTCCAAGTGCAATCGAGACTTGTCCAGCTGCCATGTCAGGGATAAACATCGGAATCGTAAACGGGTTAACCCTTCTTTGACCTTTTTCAATAAATTTCCGATGTTGTTCTTCAAATTCAGCTAACCCGCCAATCCCCGATCCAATCCAAACACCGACTCGTTCAGGCTGAATATTCCCACCGATTTGGATGCCTGCATCCTGTACAGCCATTTGGCTTGCGGCAATGGCAAACTGGCTATAACGCCCCATTCTTCTAGATTCTTTTTTATCCATAAATTCTTCTGGTGCAAAGCCTTTTACTTCTGCTGCAATCTTAACGTCCACTTGGTCAACATCAAAAAGGGTTGCCGGGCCAATCCCTGAAACACCACTTTTAATCTGTTCCCATGTTGTATGAGCATCATTCCCCAAAGGAGTGACGGCCCCAATACCTGTAATCACTACTCTTTTATTCATTCAATGCTCTCTCCCACTCTTTATTCAAAATAATTTACCGACAAATGTTCATCTTTTATAGTTTAACTAATTTAGAGTGGTTGGACAAATTGATTTCGGACTATCTTTATTTTATTTTTGTAAAAATATACTTGTTTTAATGATACATCATCTATTTTGGACAGGTGAACGTGGTTTTCATTTTCATAAACCCGTACATTAAGCGTGCATTTCTACCTTTTTGCGTATGCGGAGTAATTTTTGATTTAAGGCATTTCATAAATTGTTTATCACAGTAACATGGTGAATTCCCTCGGCTCAGACAGCGGTCATGCTGGTAGCAGCAGCCATCCACATCATTAATCGGTCTTCCCGGCCCGCTGCACCCTGGCCCGCACCAACGATAACCTGGAAAAAGGCAAAATGAGAGGAAGCTCTTTTTTCTACGTTTCACTAAGTTTCCACCTCCTAGAAGTTTATTACTATATTAATATGAAAAAATACCGCATCGGTTTAGACTCATTTGCTAAGACCCTTTTGGATGAAAAAAGTATGGTAAACGCTTTATTTGTTTTTGCTATGCTTGATCATGGTTCTCTAACAAGCTATGGCGGAATACAAATATATAAAGTGTTTTTTGATTATTTAATACATTTATACGAAAGGGGAATCTATACCTATGGATGTTTGCATTTCTTGCGGGATTGAATTGTCTAAGTATGAAAGGAATAGAAGTGAATGCTGGGAGTGCATGGATACGACCACCGAAGCCTATACAGAAGAGGAATAATTATTTTATAAGACGAAAAACCTATTATAATGGAATAAAAATGGCCCCGGTCCTCTAGACAACATGAGGACGGGGTCATTGTTATTTTATCAACTTTTTTACATAACAAAACGTAGGGATTAGTTTAGAAAATCACTTGTAATTTTCCAAATATTTGTTTACCTTTAAAATCAAGGAGGGATTGGAGATGATTAGAAAGCTTACATACCATGATCATGAACAGGTTCTCGCTTTTTTAAGTGAGGAACCGTCTATTAATCTATTTATCATAGGGGATATTGAGGCGTTCGGATACTCATCTGAGACTCAAGAGATTTGGGCAGAGTTTGATGAACACGACACCATTAAAGCAGTTCTTCTTAGATTTCATCAATCCTTTATTCCCTATGCTAAAGGAGAATTTGATACAGACGGTTTTGCATCCATTATGAAAAAGTACAGCCAACCGATACTTCTATCAGGAAAGTCCGATATAGTAGAGAAATTCGAAGGCCTTGCTGACCTGTATCTCGGTAAAAAGCAAGTTACTTACTTTGCTGAATGCCGCACGAATGAATTGCTGTCTTTAGATAACGTGGAGTATAAAAAGGCTACTATCGAGGATGTGGACCAAATAGTAAAACTTCGCGAATCTATTGATGAATTTGATGTAAGAAGTGATGCACGCGATATATTAAAACAATCGATGGAATCTAATGTATCTCGGACCTATTTCACAGAAGAGAATGGTATTGTCACTTCTTGTGTTTCAACCGCAGCGGAAAATTCCATGTCGGCAATGATTGTGGGTGTCTGCACCCGGAAGGAATATCGAAAGAAGGGTCTCGCCACATCGATTATGCAGCATGTCGTTCAGGATGTTCTAAACGAAGGGAAAACACTTTGTCTTTTTTACGATAACCCCGAAGCCGGCCGTATATATAAGCGCCTTGGTTTTGAGGAAATAGGAATGTGGACCATGCATCGCTGATAGATTCATTCCAATGAAGCGGCAAACCAAATTAGCGAGCTTTCACCAATACATTTAGAGGTGTATTAACTCATTTCTAATCATAAGGATATCCCCCGAATTTTTTTAACGGGTTTACTATAGAGGTGCAAACATTGTAAAACACATATGAAAACGAACTTGAATTCACGATATAATTCAAAGTGCGTTTTTTATTGATTATCAACATTTTGGACATTTTAATTGCTTATTTTGTCTTAATTCACGTAGTAAATCACAGGGTATGAAATAATTATTGGAGGGTTGTGAATTTCTTGTGATTTAGCACGTAGATTATGTTGCGATTACAAAGGTTGTTGGATATTTATGTTAAAATGATTTTAGGGTTATAGAAGAGGTTGTGAAAAAATGTACTCACGTAACGGGGGCAGTTTAGTGTAAGAAGGAGGAGAAATAAAGTGTTTAAGATAAACGAACCCCTAATCAATATTTTTTATAAGTAAAATAATAAAGCTCTCCTTAATAGTAAGGAGAGCTTGTATTATTTCAGTAATCGCATCTTGATTATTTGGTTAAATTGTTCCGATCCTGCATTTGAGGTGGTTCTTCAAGCCAACCATTTTTCGCCATAAGTTTTCCACCCTCCCGCCCATAAGCTAATATGTCTTTTGCTTCATTAATCATTTTTAATGGGAGGTCACTTCGTAAACTAAATGCAGTTCCTAATGCATTGCTACCTAAACCAAAGCTACAAAACATGCTGGTACAGTACATCATCAGTTTATCTGAAAAAGGAGCTACCTTTGAGTCTGTTGCATTTGCCCCCCATGTTGAAGGTGGTTGAATATCACTTTGAAGAAATACTTGCGTATTATCAGTCACTATTTTTTTAGCTAATTCTTTTCCTTTTACGAAGTATTTTTTTACTTCGGGTTCATTTGCCACTTGTGCGAACCCCGTTATCAATTGCATGCCAATTATATTTGATTCAATTGAGTGATATAAATGTGCTACTTCAATTGTATTTAATGCACGTTTTTCAGAAAACAAGTTAAAACCACTCATATAATTCGTTCCCTCTACAAACTCCACAGACTTTGGCATAGTTACAGCAGGAGGACGTGGTAAAACATCTTTCTCTTGCAAATAGTCCACACATTCATCGTAACCACTTTGGGTAAACTCAGTTAATTCTTTATAAAGAAGAACGATATCTTTGCGATATGACATATTTAGATGAAGTGTATGTAATCCCATGCTTATTTCTTGAAGAAGACGAAGAAACATAATATCAAACATGTTGTCATACAGCTTGGGTACGCCAGTATTAACATCTTGCTCTGTGAATCCGACAGGAATAACAGCACCTTCATTTTTAAAAATAGCTTTTATATCTTCAATATAGTTAATAATTTTCATATGGGTATTTTGCATAATTTCTTTAGCTTGATTGTCATCTGCTTGCTCTATAAAATATTCAAGCATTCTTTGTATCATTGTTTTTTCTTGATAGGTCATCCACAATGTTCCTAATTCACTTGAACTTAAAGCCTGTTTTTGAGTCATTATGTAAACCTCCGTTTATTGTAATTACTACAAACCATCATCACTATCATCGAACCTTAATACGCTTTACGATACTCTTTACAAAATTCCCTACAATTAAGCCTGGAATTAAAAACAAAATTGGAAGCCACACAGGTCCCAGTAATATTTGTCCAAATTTTAGTGAAGAAGAATACATAAGTCCAATTGTTACAAAATAAGCTCCAAATATAAATGGAAGATATGAGTAGATTGGAGTTTCTCCTTCGGCATCTTTATAAGCATCCCACATAGCAAACATATATAGACAGGGATAGAACATTAACCATTGGTAATTTGTTGCTTCGATTGCTTCCCTAATGTTTCCTTGAAAGCTATATAAAATCACCATGTTAAAATGACTATTAACATTAACAAGGAACTCTAAAAAAATGAAAGCTATTTCTTTCAAAATTTTTTTGTTTAATAACTGAGCAAAGCCTGGGAGAGCTATACTCCATAGAATAGCTTCTAACTTATCAGTCATAATAATATTGTCCTTATAATTTATAATAGTTTTAGTATTTCCAATGGGAGATAAACTATGTATTAGAGGAGGTTATGTGTCTTCCTTATTCAATTAACGGGGAAGCTTTAGTGAAATATGAAATACAAGAAAGGCTTAGAGATACTTCATCTCTGGGCCCTTCTAACTGTGAAATATACTGTGAATTGCTTTGCAAAATATATGTGATTTCCTATGTGATTAGGTTTGTGATTTACCGTTTTGCACCTCTCAAGTAAACCCGTTTAATTTTTTATGGTCTTTTTATTTGGATAAGTTAATAAGAATAATAAGGACGTAGTATATTCAGGGGGGGTTGGAAATGAGTAGTGATGAACGCGCATTACATCCTGATACCGGTGTTACATCCGGAATGTTCGTAGAGCGCTCTTTAAATGAAATTCGTTTTTGGGCTCGAATCATGAAAGAGCATTCTTTATTTCTTCGATTGGGTTTTAGAGCAGAGGATACTCAACTAATCCAAGAGGCGAATCAATTTTACCGATTGTTTGAACGCATCGAACAAACCGCACATTCCTATACAAATCATACAGATCCTGAGCAAATAAGAAGGTTTAATTCAGAAGTACAACAAGCAGCAACTAATATTTTTGCATTTAAGCGAAAAGTACTAGGATTAATCCTCACATGTAAATTGCCAGGGGCGAATAACTTCCCTCTATTAGTTGATCATACAAGCAGGGAAGCTAATTATTTTAGAAAACGTTTAGTTGAATTAAATGAAGGTAAGTTGAAGCCTCTTGCCGATGCCATTATTAAAGAAAATGTTTTCTTCTTAAGGATTATGGCAGATCATGCTAAATTTATTGGTCATCTATTGGATCCGTCCGAAAGAAAACTAGTTGATACAGCTCAAAATTTCAGCAATGATTTTGATCAATTACTGTACCAAGCACGGGACTTAGAATCTATGAGGCCACAATCGCAAACCGTTCCTCTTTTAGATCAATTCCTAGATCAAAATCGTGTGTCGGTCTCATCGCTTCGGGACTTCAAGAAAACCGCACGGGATTTAATTGAGCAATGTAAAATACAAAGTATCATTCATCCATTATTAGCAGACCATGTTTTCCGTGAAGCTGATAGATTCCTAGAAATCATTGATATGTTTGATGCGCACCTTACAAGCGCTAATCCCCAATCAAGTTAGCCCATAAATATCTATTCACACACATAGAAAATTGATGTGGCCCCCTATTATCTAGGGGGCCATTTTTATGGATTAATTATTTATTTTATGAGTACCCGAAGGGAATCCAGCAAATTTAAACAACTTCCTTTTCTTTCCTAATAGCAGGCGAGGAAACTGTAATACCTGTTGTTTCCTCAAAATTAAAGAGGCTGGTTGGGATATCGGTAAAACGTTCTAATTCATTGTAAGCAGGGATCCCGTGATAAGACATATCCAACCCCTCGTCTTCTTCCCGTTCCGTCGCCCGGAAACCCACAGTCTTCTCGCATACCTTTGAAATAAAAGTTCCCCCAATTACCCCCCAGACAATAACCACTACCGCACCTAGCAACTGAACCTTCAAAAGCGAGAAATCACCAGTTGTTAGGAGGCCTTGTGACTGATCAAGGAATCCAACAGCAATCGTTCCAAACACACCACCGAAACCATGAACTGCCACAGCCCCGACTGGATCATCCACCTTTAGATAGTCGACAAACAGAGTGGCATAAATCACGATTAAACCACTTAAAGCTCCAATCAAGATCGCGCTCCATTCAGAAACATATGCGCATCCGGCAGTTATCGCAACCAGCCCGGCTAATACTCCATTTATCGTCATACTCGGATCAGCTTTTCCGAACTTCCTCATCGTCAAAAAGAGAGCTGCTGACCCGCCACTTGCTCCGGCTAACATCGTATTAATGGCAATAGGTGCCAAAGCTGAACTAGAAGCATCTAAAGTACTTCCTGCATTAAATGCAAACCATCCAAACCACAAAATAAAGGCACCTGCTGAAGCTAAAGGAATGTTACTGGGGGCAAAAACATTCACGCTGCCATCCGAATTAAACCTTCCTTTTCTCGGTCCCAAAAGCTTTGCCATTGTGAAAGCCGTAAACCCTCCAAGAGCATGAATAGCGGATGAACCCGCAAAATCTTTCATTCCAAGCTTCTCTAGCCATCCATCGCTGTTCCAGATCCAATGACCGGAGAGAGGATAGATTATCATACAAATAAGCGCGGCTGTGACTACGTAGGCTTTAAAATTCATCCGTTCAGCTACTGCTCCCGAAATAATCGAGACACAGGCCACAGCAAATCCCATTTGAAAAAGGACAAAAGCAACACTTGGCAATTCAATAGTAAGTGCAATTTTCTCGGGACTTCCAAGAAGACTAGTCCCAATGAATCCAAATGCATCTTTTCCAAACATAATCCCAAATCCGATAAGCCAAAACGCCAAAGCTCCTATCGTCAAATCTACAAAGATTTTCATCGTCACATTTACAGCATTTTTTGTTCGGACAAACCCGGCTTCGAGTAAACTAAATCCACCTTCCATAAACAACACCATAGCTGCAGCAAGGACAACCCAGACCGTATTTATGTACATTAGTTCCAAAAGATCACCCCTCACCCTTCGCCAAATCTTCGATATCATAGTCAATTGTCCCGGTCCGAATGTTATATGCTTCTAAAATTGGATAGACATAAATTTTACCGTCACCATCTTCACCGGTCTGAGCAGACTTAACAATTGTCTGAATTGTAGACTCTACCAAATAGTCCGATAACACAATTTCCATTTTCACTTTTGGGTGGAGTGTAACCTGATAATTTTTCCCACGATACACTCCTTGAGTATCTTTTTGTTTCCCTCTGCCAACAACCTGTAAAACCGTAAAACCTGTAATTCCTATTTTTTTTAATCCTTTTATCGTCTCCGTGAGCCTCTCTGGTCGAATGATTGCCTCAATCTTTTTCAAAGAATCAGCCTCTCGTGTTATATTTTCTAACATCAATATGTTAAAATATATAACATGCAAGGAATGTCCGTCAATATAAATTTATGAAAATCGAAAAATTCTAAAATTTTTATATAAAAATCATTGATCTCTAGATTTTTTCGCAATAAAAAAACACACAAGCTTTTATGCCTGTGTGTTTTCCAAACACTATTAATTCGGAGTTTGTTTATATTCTTTTCGAATTCATAACCACACGAAAAGAAGCTAATGTTTCCCTTGAGACACCGTTAATTCCTTTATTTTAACAATCCAATCCTTGAAACTTCCATACTCATTGGAATCAAAGCCGAAGTACGACTTGATGAATTGAATAGTTTCGCTTTCTTGATCATGAAAAACTCCATCGCTATAGATGAGTTGAAGGAGTTCAGTTAAGACAATATTTTTTGATCGTTCAGTCTTAAATACTTTAAGGATTTCCCCAATTTCGAGACCCTTTATTTTATAATCCTCAAATCCCATTTCCTTTTGGTACTTAATAAGTATGGAATTCTCAAAAATAGATACTTTTCCATCAATTTTGGCAATCAGCGCAGCAAGTTCAAGAAACGCCTTTCTTTCCTCTGCTTGAAGTTCTGCTAGGAACATTCCCACATCTCCTTTTTAAGCTTTATTCTAAGTATACGTAGAAGGTCAGGAGAAAGTTTCAAATTATTGCTTCCCCATTGAATAAATCCATTCTTACTACAAATACTACTCTTTGTGTTTAGGAGGTGAAGATTATGCCAAATCAGCAAAACAACCAACAAAAAAGGAAAACGGATCCTACTGAACAAGGTTCAGGAACCCAGTATCATAAAGAGCATGCAAGTAATGTCCCGGATTACGGAGCAAACACGGTTGACCCCAATGCATTTACAAATTCCACAGAAAACAGTGAACAGCAATGATCAACTGATTAGACGCCCAATTGTGGCGTTTTTCTTTTTGAATTTCTATTTTTCAGATTCAAGGATATCCTTAATTTTCTTTAAATCTTTCCTGTTTGCTTTTTTCATCATCGGAGCCATAATTGGCGCGAAGACTTTAGAAAAACCGGTTGGATTTCCTTTGTTTCTTAATGTCATTCGCGTTCGATTGTCCTCTATAGCCTCCCAATTATAGGTTGTTTCCATCGGAAAAGGTCCCTGTGCCGTTCTCATCACTAGCTTTTTTTCAGGAATAAATTCTGTTATTTCATAAATATAAGCAAGTTCCCTTCCAAGAAATTGCGCTTTAAAGGCAACCCTTGAGCCCACTTTCAATGGTTTTTCGGTTTGCCATTGTGCTGATTGAATATTTACATACCAATTCGGAGCGTTGTCAGGGTCGGCTGCGTACATTGAAACTTGATCCACAGGACGCTGGATGATGATCTCAGTAAAAACGTCTACCACATGTTACACCTCCCTTTTTTGATCCTATGCAGATTTATTTTTTTCCACATAATTCCCTTATCTCGTTACTTCTAGAAAAAATTCAATACCATCTCTTGAGTCACTCACCACTTTTGAATAGTATCACTTTCATGGTAGTATCTATACGGTCCAATATTACTCAATAATTTGTTTTTCCTAAATCTATAGTATGGAAGTTCGTACTAATAAAATGGTATAGTTAGATAATATAGTTAATTACAAATTTTCAACCTTATTTGAATCCTTTATGTTACAAATGATTATTCAAGGGAACGTATCCTGCTTTCACGTTGGAAAGTAGAGAATTGACAAGAGGTGTGTCCATGAAACAAGAAATTGGATTTGTTCAGAGAGAAGTTTTAAAGGAAAAGCCTGATTTTTCATCCCTAGGTTTCGGTAAATATTTTACTGATTATATGTTTGTGATGGATTATCAACATGAAATCGGCTGGTTTGACGCGCGAATTACTCCTTACGAGCCATTAACACTCGAACCGTCTGCGATGGTTTTTCACTATGGGCAAGCAATCTTCGAGGGAATGAAAGCTTATAAAGCAGCAGATGGAACCATTCAACTCTTCCGCCCTGAAAAAAACATGAAGCGTTTGAATGATTCATGCGAAAGACTGTGCATTCCACAGATTGATGAGGACTTTTTATTAGAATCGATTAAACAATTGATTTTAACAGAGAAAGATTGGGTTCCTGATGGTGAGGGGACTTCTCTTTACATTCGTCCGTTTATATTCTCAACCGAGCCCTATCTTGGTGTTCGACCTGCGAAACAATATAAATTGCTCGTTATTCTTTCTCCATCGGGAGCTTATTATGGAGACCAATTAAGCCCTGTTAGAATTTATGTAGAAGAACAGTATGTTCGGGCTGTTATTGGCGGAGTAGGTCATGTGAAGACGGCCGGAAATTATGCAGCAAGTTTGAAAGCGCAGGAAAAAGCAGATGAAAATGGATTTGCCCAAATTCTCTGGCTTGATGCGAAAGAGAATAAATATGTCGAAGAAGTTGGCAGTATGAATATCTTCTTCAAGATCAATGGCGAAGTGGTAACACCACGATTAAATGGCAGTATTTTGCCGGGTGTTACACGTGATTCGGTTATTGAATTACTAAAGTATTGGAATATCCCTGTACGAGAAGAGAGAATTTCAATTGAAGAGGTATTTGCTGCACATGCGCGCGGAGAACTGGAAGAGGTCTTTGGTGCAGGAACGGCTGCCGTTATTTCCCCTGTAGGCGAATTAACTTGGAATGAACATGCAATTGCCATCAATGATTATAAAATTGGTGAACTCTCTCAACGCGTTTATGACGAAATGACCGGCATCCAACTTGGGAAAAAAGAAGATCCTTTTAACTGGACAGTGAAAGTTGAACAGGTAGAAGTGTAAAAGCAAACCGGGCAAATCGCCCGGTTTTTTTGTCTACTGAATTTTACCTCCTTCTTAAAGGCACTGGTTGACTCCACTAATGACCGTTGAGCTGATTTTCCAACCTCCACGGGCATTAGTCGCTTCCACTAGTTACCGGTGAACCACTTTTTCCACCTCCACGGGCATTAGTTGCTTCCACTAGTTACCGTTGGACCACTTTTTCCACCTCCACGGGCATTAGGCGCTTCCACTAGTTACCGTTGACCCACTTTTTCCACCTCCACGGGCACTAGTCGCTTCCACTAGTTACCGTTGGAACACTACTTTTTCGACCTCCACGGGCATTAGGCGCTTTCTATAATCACCGCTACACCGAATGTTTCGGACAGTGCAAGTCGCTTATTTTAAAAAAAATAGGAAATGTTTTTTAACGTGTTGAAAAGTCCCCTTGTTACACAAAATACTTAGGAGAGGAGACACGATATGGTATTTTTTCTACTTACCCTTTTACTACTCGCTATTATCGGCTTGTCCAGTTTCATCCATCATTTTATGCCATACATACCAGTGCCACTTGTCCAAATTGCATTAGGGGTTTTGCTTGCGGCACTTCCGTTAGGAATCGAAATCCCTATGGAGCCAGAATTGTTCTTCGTACTATTTATCGCTCCCCTTCTATTTCATGATGGCAAAAATGTATCCAGACAAGCATTATGGAAATTGCGGAAACCGATTCTGTTGATGGCTCTCGGGCTTGTGTTCGTTACCGTATACACGATTGGGTACTTAATTTATTGGCTTATCCCGTCCATTCCCTTACCAGCCGCTTTCGCGTTAGCAGCCATCCTATCTCCTACTGATGTCGTTGCCGTGAGTGCTATTTCAAGCAGAGTAAAGATACCGCAAACCATTATGCATGTTCTTGAAGGGGAAGGGCTAATGAATGATGCGTCAGGTTTAGTTGCTTTTAAATTTGCCGTTGCAGCAACGGTAACGGGCGTTTTTTCATTGGTTGATGCAAGTTGGAGCTTTTTAGTGATTTCGATTGGAGGCATCGCTGGCGGCGCCTTTCTTTCTTTTCTTATTATTCAACTGAAAATTTTTATTCGACGGTTGGGGATGGAAGATGTAACCATTCACATGCTGATCCAACTCCTTACCCCATTCGTGATTTTTTACATCGTTGAGCATTTTCATCTTTCAGGAATCTTATCTGTCGTTGCAGCAGGTATCGTTCATACCATTTTTCGAGATCGGGATCAATCGCCTGCCATGCAATTGCAAGTGGTTTCCCAAAGTACATGGACCGTTCTAATCTATATTTTAAACGGATTAGTATTTGTGCTGTTAGGCCTGCAAATACCGAATGTAATCATTGAAATCTTTCAAGACCCGCTGTTTAATAATTGGCAGGTGAGCAAGTATATTTTCATTATTTCTGCTGCCCTATTTATTCTTCGTTTCTTGTGGATTATGGGTGCATGGCAGTGGGGATGGCTGAAAAGGCAAATTCAAATGCCATCCATGAGAGCGGTTGGCATCCTTACGATTTCTGGTGTAAGAGGAGCCGTTACACTGGCTGGGGCATTTACGATTCCTTATGTATTGGCGGATGGGAGTCCCTTTCCGCAGCGCTCGTTATTCATCTTTATTGCTGCCGGGGTAATTCTGGTTACACTAGTCGCAGCAAGCATCCTCTTACCGAGTCTGGCACGGCCCGAAAAAGGAAACGCAGATGAACTTGGTAAGGAAATGGAGCGGGTCGCCCTGATCCGAACGATTGACTCCGCCATTCGTTCGATTCGTGAATTGATGAATGATGAGAATCGTGGAGCAGCAGTCTCTGTTATTTCATCGTACAATCAACTCCGAAATCGGCTTACCACTATTAGTGAGGAGAACAACAATCAACTGAAGTTAGTAGAAACGGAAATTCGGATGAAGGCCCTCGATGCCGAGACCAACTATATTGAAAAATTAAAAAAAGAAGGACAAATTGATCGTGAAATGGCTTATATGTCTGAGGAACACATTCAACGGATGAGGCTCGCGGTAACGAACCGAATCCGCTATCGAAGATTGTTTATTTGGACCTTGGTTAAAAGAAGTATGTACCAGGTCGTTCATCTTTTTCTGCCAAATAACAAAGAACAACTTAAACAACGCCAAGCGCAAATAAAAAAGGTCATTCGACTTAAAGTAAACATGGCGAAAGCTGCTATTCAGTATTTGAAGAAGCAAGTGTCTTCTGAAAATGCAAATATTTATTTAGCGATTATCGGAGAATATAGCGAATTGATCATGAAATTAAAACTAGCTAAAAAAGGCGCAGATTCTACTCATTACACACAATTACAAAGAGAATTACAAGTTAAAGCATTTCAAGCAGAACGAGATGCAATTCAGAACTTGTACGAAGAAGGCGAAATCACAATCGATGTCACCCGGAAAATTCGTAAGCAGATCAATATCCGGGAAGCCTATTGGATGGAAGAGAGCAGTTTGCATTCTCACTAATTAAACAGAACATAAAAAATGGTACAATATCCTCTAGAACTACCTTATTGGATGGGAAATGATATCTATGAAGAAGAATACAGTTGTTTATAAAGAAGATGAGCGTTTTGCGCTTCACGTTGATTTTTATGGGACAATGAAGGAGCAATCACCAGCTGTGGTATACATCCATGGTGGCGGGCTTCTTTGGGGGACTAGAGAAGAAATTCAGGAGGAAATGGTCGAATTCTATTTAAATAATGGATTTTCGCTCTTTTCCATTGATTATCGACTTGCACCGGAAACAAAATTGCCCGACATACTTGAAGACATCCATGATGCTCTAAACTGGATTGAAACCGAAGGATCAAGGCGATATTCGATTGACTCCAGCAGAATTGCGGTTGTAGGCAGCTCTGCCGGCGGCTTTCTTGCTCTATGTACCGGTATGTTCCAGCATAAACCACGTGCCATTGTCTCTTTCTATGGATATGGAGATATAACAGCTAAATGGGCAACCACCCCTAGCCAATTTTACAGTCAAAAGGTCACTGTATCAAAAGAAACAGCCAAAAAGCTTGTAACAAACCAAATTATTACCGAGGGTTCCGTTGACGAGCGTTTCTTACTCTATTTGTATGCAAGGCAGACCGGTGAATGGATCCAAGAAATTTCTGGAATCAATCCAAATCTCCATAAACAAGAACTCATGAAGTTTTGCCCTCTGCACAATGTTACCAATGATTACCCGCCTACATTACTGCTGCATGGAACTAAGGATGTGGATGTTCCTTACGAGCAGTCTGTTTTTATGCGCGGAGCGTTAGTGAAACAAGGGGTGGAAGCCAAACTAATTACCATTCCAAATGGTGAGCATGTTTTTGACAAAGACTTTCAAAACCCTGTTGTGCAAAATGCCTTAAAGCAGGTTTTTGCGTTTTTACAAAAACATTTGATAGTTTAAGGTTTAACTTCCCTATATAATTCATCAAATTGTTTAAATTGACTAATTGTATGAAAGAATATTAGTGATATATTATCTATCATAAACTGCGAATAATGGTCCGTTTCCACAAAGAAGGTGAAAAAATGTTAACTGTTAAAGACTTACTAAAGATTAAATCAATTGAAGGTATTCGAATTGTTGCCGGAGAAAAAGGAATCAATAATAAGATTGCGATTGTCAACATTATGGAGAACCCAGATACATTTGATTGGCTTACACCAAATGAACTGCTCCTCTCTACGGGTTATATCTTTAAAGATAGCGTTGAGTTACAGAATCGCATTATTAAGGAACTTGCCGAAATCAATTGTTCCGGGCTTTGTATAAAAATGAAACGGTATTTTGATAAAATTCCGCAAAACATGATTGACCTTGCTAATCAATATAATTTTCCACTTTTAGAGTTGCCATTTGAATATACCTTATCACAAGTGATTTCTATTATTAATGAAAAATCAGCTGGGGCCTATGACTTATTAAACAGAAAAGCTCTGGACATGCATAATAATTTGTTTCGGATCTCGCTTGAAGGTGGGGGCATCGATAAAATTTCATCAGAACTGGCAAGACTGATTCATAATCCTATTCTGTTCGTGGACCGGGACTGGAATTTACTGCATTTTGTTGAACTTGAAGATAATAAATTACCACTTACTACTTATCTTCCCCTTAAAAAAAATAGATCTTTCTTCTCTGAAGAATTCACGGAATCTATTCCAGCAAATATCAAAACGTTTAAAAAGGCAATCACACGGATCTATCGAGCAAATGAGTTAGAGGTAAAATGCCGAATCCTCCCTGTAGCTGTTTCCGAATATATTTATGGTTATATTGTGGTATGGCAATCAGTTAGCGAACTGTCGGAATTCGAATATGTTATCCTGCAGGATGCCTCGAGAATGATGGCACTCGAACGGATCAAAGCACAGGAAATAGAGGAAGTAAAATTAAAAATAAGACAGGACTTTTTCGATGATCTATTAACCGGAAAGCTCTCCTCCAATGATAATATTCAAACTCTTTGTGATCTCCATGGTTTAAAATCGGAATATATGTATTATTGTATGGTGATTGATATTAACCAAGTGAATATAAAAAAAGACGATGACATAATCGCCAGAAGGATAAAACTGGAAAATATTGCAAAAAAGTGTGTCAATTTAATTTATGATGATTCACGAAAAATACAAGGGGAACTCACCTCTTTTTACCGTAATAATCGCGTGATTATTCTTGTCGGTAAAAATGACTTTATTCATTCTAAGACGAAAGAAGAAGCAAAGATTTTTGGTGCTGATATTTATAAAATCCTAACTAATGAAATCAGGGATACTTCCTTTTTTATTGGAATTGGGAGCCAGTATAAATCGATTACTGCGCTTCACAAAAGTTTTACAGAGGCACATGAAGCCATTCGGATGATGAAACAATTGGAGAATCATACGGGTGTCTCTCATTTTGAAGATTATTCTGTCTACCATTTACTAGGCTCTAATATTAATAGTCAGGAATTAGCGGACTTTTTTATGAAAAGCCTTGGAAAAATACACGAACATGACAAACTTCACGATACCTCTTACCTAAATACTTTAGAAAGTTACTTTCAAAATAATCTTAATTTAAGTGAAACGGCAAAAGCGCTTTTTATTCATCGGAATACACTTATCTATCGGATTGAAAAAATAAAGGAACTTCTTGGAACAGATTTGAAAAACGCAGAGGAATTATTGCAGTTTCAACTAGCTATAAAAATTTCCTATCTACTTCCAAGTTTGCACCAATAAAAATAGCCCTATATTAAAGTATAGGGCCACTTTTATGTTTATTGAGCTATTTTTAAACATTCTGACTGAGCAAGAATATGAGTACCTGCTTGTTCATTCAAAGCATCCTTAAGGCTTTTTGGGTCGGTAATAATAACCCGTTTCCCGTTGTTTTCTAGAAAGTTAAGACTGGCTTCAATTTTAGGTAACATACTGCCTTTAGCAAAGTGGTCTTCAAGGACATATTGTTTCGTTTCATTGACCGAAATTTTATAAAGTGCCTTTTGATTGGGTTTACCAAAATTAATACACACTCTGGAAACACCGGTTGTGATAATCAATGTCTCCGCACTAATTTGTTCAGCCAATAGGCCTGTTGCAAAATCCTTGTCGATTACAGCATCAACACCCATGTAGGAATCATCAGCGGTTTTTACTACCGGAACACCACCGCCACCAACTGCAATTACCACAAAACCTGATTCAATTAATGATTTGATGACGTCCTTTTCAACGATATCGATTGGTTTTGGCGATGGAACTACTCTTCTGTAACCTCGCCCGGAATCCTCAATGAAAATCCAATCAGGATGTTCTTTTTTCATTTCTTCCGCTTGATTAAGCGTAAAAAACGATCCAACGGGCTTTGTTGGATTTAGGAAGTTCGGGTCATCCTTACTTACTTCAACCTGTGTTATCACGGTAGCCACTTTTTTATTGATTCCTCTTTTAACAAATTCATTTGTTAATGCTTGCTGAATTTGGTAGCCAATCCCTCCTTGGGTATCTGCCACGCAGTTCACTAGCGGCATAGCCGGCATACCTATTATTTCATTGGCAATTTCCGATCTTCTTAATCCAAATCCAACCTGTGGTCCGTTTCCATGTGTTACGACAACAGAATAGCCTTCTTCTACCATATCGGCAATGTGTACTGCTGTTTCACAAACTGCTTCATACTGATCATTAACGGAATCACGGCCATTTTCCCTTACTAACGAGTTACCTCCGATGGCGACAATTACTAGTTTCTCCAAGCTGCTCTCCTCCTGATTAACAAGACCCCATAAATGGGGTCCGTTTAAATTTATTTATTATGCCATCTGTAATTCTTTATTTGTGATTCTTTCTGTAAAGGCAAGCAGAGCCTTTTCAAAAGCAACTGCGGGCGGGTAGGTAATACCAGCACCAATCATTCCAATCCCAGCTTCTTTATGAGCAATGGCTGTATTAATAACTGGCAGAATACCTGTTTGAACAACCTTGCGGACATCAATACCAGTAGCAATCCCGCGGAAATCAAGCAACGGAATGGTAATGTTTGGATTTTCCGCAGTGGTGATTTCAGTCATTTTCTTTGAGTAGCCTATTGCTTCATCGACAGTACCACCTACTAGTGGGACAATTGCCGGAGCAGCTGCCATTGCAAATCCACCGATACCGTATGTTTCTGTGATGGCACTGTCACCGATATCTAACCCTGCATCTTCCGGCTTATATCCAGCAAATAAAGGTCCAATCACCTTTTGCGCTGGACCAGTAAACCATGTAAAGCCATGCATACCGCTAACGCGAATCCCGAAATCAGTACCATTGCGGCACATTGTAGTAACAATGGTGCTATTTTCAATTCCATGTGCGGCATCAAGGGCACATTTAGAAACTGCCATCCAGGTTGGGCCTGAAAAATAATCAGAGCTGGAAATGAAATCAAATACTGTCTTCTTTTGTTCTGTTGTAAAATCGGTTTGTAAAAGGTATGGAGCCAAAGCTTGCATTAATAATAGTGTCCCTGCACCATTACGGTTGTGACACTCGTCGCCCATATGAAGAGCTTGTACAAGCAAGAAACGCAAATCAATTTCACCTGCAAGTTTCATCGCATCCCGTAACATCGGACCAAATACATCACGCATCCAGTTTAGACGTTCAATAACGGTGTGATCATTGGCGCCCATCCGTAAGATTTTTGCCAACTGTTCAGATAGGTTCGTGTAGGCAATATTTCCATAAGTTTTATTTTCAACCACGTGCATAAACATGGATGCAGAGGTAACCCCGGCCATTGAGCCAACACAGTTATGCTCGTGGCAAGGCGAGAAGGTGATTTTTCCAGATGCAGCAAGCTGTGCAGCTTCTTCAACTGTCTCAGCTAAGCCTTCAAATACAATTGCACCGGTTACAGCTCCCCTCATTGGTCCATTCATTCTGTCCCATGTAATGGGAGGGCCAGCATGGAGAATCGTTGTTTTAGTCATGCCAGGAACTACGTTAATTGCTTGATCATATCCAATCAGAACCGGATGAGAATTGATAATCCTCTCAACGGCTAAATCGTTAGCAGCTTCAATTTTTTCGATCATTTCAGGACTTTCAAGTTTATCAAGTGCAGTAATTAGCTCTGGATTTCCTCCACCTGGCGGAGTCCATTCTAATTGAGTAACCGTTGCATTTTGTTTTTCCATATCTTCTTTAAATAGGTCGACACCAACATTAATTACATTTAATTTTTGATTAAAAAGCTCATTAACTTTGTTCATCGTTAAGCTCCTTTCACAACAAATTCGCTTGCTAATAATCCTGCTTGAGTGTTACTGTTTGCAAGCATTACACCGGCAGCTACTAATTTATCTTTTTGTTCTTCTATATTTTGACTATCTAATTCTGTTCCAAGCACATATCCAACAATTTCAATATGTCTGCCTTCTTCTTCTGCCAATTGTTTTGCTTCAATAATTGCAGGAAGGAAGGCCCCAGCTGGATCCTCATGTGCTCCAAATCCCAAAACAAAATCCATGACGATAACACCGACAGATGAATCTTTTGCTTCTTGAGCAAATCTTGCTAGTCTGGTAGATGGATCTATCATTGGGTGCGGTTTACCTTGAGTAAATTGGTCATCCCCAAAATCGATAAAAGTATGTCCCGCACTGACATTTGTATCTATAAGAAGAAATTTCGGATCCCTTTGAATATTGCTGTAGACATCATCGAATTTCTCCATTGCTGCATGCATGGCTTCATCACAGAGTGTGCCGCCACTAAAGAGGCCGCGAATATACTTTTGTTCAGGAGAAAGCTTTGCACGAACCTCACTGATAAGTTCTTGATTTAACTCACTAGAACGAAGGCTATTTCCTTTAATTCCAGCAAGTTCAACAGCTTTCCATGCAGCTTCTTCTGTTGTTTTGGCAAAATGTCCGCCTGCTTCAACTGCAGCGTCTTCCTTACCGCCCATGAAGCAAACTACCACTGGTTTTGTACAATTTTTTATTTCTGCTAGAACTTTTTTCTCAACCGTTGGATGTGGTGGTTTAGAAATCAACACAATGACCTCAGTAGAAGGATCTGCCTCAAGTGCTCTTATTCCATCGAGCATCATAATACCGCCGACTTCTTCACTTAAATCTCTTCCCCCGGTTCCAACTAATTGTGTAATTCCACCGCCTAAATTATGAATAAGAACGGTAACTTCTTGGCTTCCTGTTCCAGATGCACCAACGATTCCAATATTGCCTTTTCTTACTGCATTCGCAAAGCAAAGTGCGACATTACTAATGATTGCTGTTCCACAGTCTGGACCCATCACTAATAACCCTTTTTCATGTGCTAATTTCTTAAGCTGAATTTCATCTTCAAGGCTGATATTATCACTGAACAACATCACATGCAGGTCGTTTTCGAGTGCTTTTCTAGCTTCTCTGGCAGCATATGCACCACTTACTGAGATAACCGCCAAGTTTGCTTCTGGAATGTTCTTTGCAGCAGATGGAATAGTGGAATACTTTACGTCGCCTGCTTCTTTGGGTTTTGCCTTTTTAATAAATAATTCTTCCACTTGGATGAATGCGCTCTCACAGAGTTCCTCAGTAGCTGCCTTTACAATGATCATCAAATCACTGCTGTTTGCTCCTTCAATCTCAGGGGTACTTAAACCGATATTTTTTAAAACCTCCTTATTCATATCCGTACCCATTGCGATCATCGCTTGGTCAACGCCTTCGATTTCACTTGCCCGATTTGATAGTGTCATTAATGATACTGAATCAATATATGTGTTTTTCTTAAATACCACTTTAATAGACATTTTTTACCCTCCAATATTTATTTTTAAAGCTATATGATAGATTTTACCGATAGTAGCGTTTAAGACCCCTTTCCTGTGAATGCAGAAGAGAAAATACTCCATATTGTTAATCTTGAAAAAGGCTTACACGATTATTTTAGAAGGATGGCTTAAAAACGTCATTGTATAACCAATCCAAAAAATCTTCTTAACAGTTAGGCATAATATACAATGATAATATTTCACAATTACTGCCAATCAAAAAAACTGAACACTCCTTGTGTCCAGTTTCATCCTACCCTATTCAAATCTTCCTTAATGTCTCATGTGGTAATACTGCATGTACCCCCTTGATCCCATTTACAATTTGGGTAATTCTTAGGTCTACTGCAACACTTGCCAGGGCAGTAGCTTCAAGCTTATCGACTTGGTAGAGTTCCTGAATTAATTCCAACATATCTTGGAGAGCCATAATGGTTGCCTCATTTAAATCCTCATGAAAACCAAACGTTATTAAGCCCGAAGGTGTATTGGCTCTAGGCATTTTAAGATGCATGTCTTCTCTTACGATAAAGGTAAGGTCAACAAGTTCCATCGGACATTCAATCGCAGTCCCCGATGATTCCCCATCCCCTTGTGCAGCATGACCATCGCCTACGGAAAATAATCCACCTTCTACTGCAATTGGCAGATACAAAATACTTCCCTTTGTTAATTCCTTACAATCGATATTCCCCCCACAATATCTCGGCGGCATTGTGGAATGAACCCCTGGCTCAGCTGGCGCGACCGCCATCACACCCATAAATGGGTTTAACGGGACAGAAATAGAACGATTGCCAACTTGTGTGATGGCCCTGTTATTTGTTTGATCGATAAGCCACTCCAACTTCCGTTCCTCTTGTTCAACTAGCTTTAGATGTTGATTCAGCCAGTTAGTATGGCCGCCTGCCCAATTGACACCATACCAACCCGGTACAATATCATTTATTCTAACCTCCAGAGTCATTCCTGGCTTTGCACCGCGAATTGCAATCGGCCCAATCATAGGATGCCCCCAAAAATCTTCTTTTTCCCTTGATTCAAACCTAGTTGGTTGTCCATCTTTCGGTATGTATCCCCAATCAATATCTGGGGTTTTAAACTGTACAGAATCACCAGATTCAATCATAAGTATGGGTTGATAGTTTTTACTAAACGAGGCATGAAGGTTTTCATCCTTTGCATCAACTCTATGTTTTTTACTCATCTTTTAACTTCCTCATCTTTTCATTAATATAATTATTATACATTTACAAATGGCTATAATCCTCTCCAACTAAAAATTAAATAGTAGGTCTTATTGCCCCTTAAAAACACCTATATTTTTACTAATTACCCTTTTTCATACAAATCACTCGTATATAATGCATAATGGAATTCCTCTATTTTTAGTTTTCTTATACAATGACTCCAACAACAATCCCACTTACAATATTCTTGTAAGTTCATTTGAAAGCGATTTATTTATCAAAATGAGATATATAAAAGGAGGGATCCTTTCCCAAAAGCCCTTTTAGATTGAGTAAACTTTCCAGATAAGAGGTGATTTATATGATACAAGCTTTATCTGGTGATGTTGAGTTTGTCCAGGCGATTGTCCATTCTGGGTTTAACGGATTCATTCATAGTATTTTTAATAAAACAGTAAATATTAAGTGCCGGAAAACTGGCGATTTATACACCCTGGCAAGCAATAGTTTGGATAATGGACCAAATTCAATCGTGATTGATATTAACAGTTTTGCAGACAGCCACTTTGAATTAACTACTAACGTTTTTACGAACAAAAACTCTCTATATATTAAGGATAAAATCGCTATTTCATTGAACGATATCAAAAAGTGGGAATGTTTATTACCTAGCTATCCAGTAAATGATACGCAGCTGAGAAAAAACTTAATCATTATAAAGAATCAGATCGAAGAGTTTGGCAAATGTGGAGGAATGAAGCGAAATCTACACACTAAAAATCCATTTCAAATTGAAATGGAACTAATGCTTCAAGAAAGAGCTCATTCACTTATATGCTCATTAGTAAACAATAATGTGGCTGATGCCTTACGCCATGCAACTAGGCTCATAGGTTTAGGACCTGGATTAACACCATCGGGGGATGACTTCTTAACAGGATTAATGGCCACTTTTCATTTACCTAATTGCCCATGTTTATCGTTTCGAAGTTTTAATAAAAATGTAGTTACTAGTGCGCAATCTTTAACAAATGATATCAGCTATATGACCTTAAAAATGGCATCGGCAGGTAGAGTAAGAGAATCAATTGTTACATTACTCCATTTAGCGTTAACCGGGGAAGAGGAGCATTTAATTTCTGCCCTTCATAAAGTTTTAAAAATAGGTTCTTCATCCGGAACAGATATCGCTCTTGGTATTGTCAGCGGGTTGGAACTCAATTTAAAAATAAAAAATAGATTCCATTAGGAGGATTCATATGTCAACTAATAATGTTGATAAAAAGTTATTAGACCCGGAGTTTGAACACACTCCCGTTCCAAAAGAATATCGAAAAAAATTATCATCTGTAGCAGCTGTTTGGTTTGGTTTCCCAATGGTATTAACCAGTGCCGTAATCGGCGGACTTATTACGGCTCAACTTGGATTTAAAGCCGGTGCGTTAGCGATGCTGGTTGGAAATCTACTATTGTTTGTTATGGTAGGGTTACTGAGCTATGATGCTGGCCGGAGCGGATTGAACTTTTCCCTTACTGCACAGAGGACATTTGGACGTAAAGGATATTACCTCATTTCCGGATTGCTTAGTACTGTTGTCATTGGCTGGTTTGCCCTTCAGGTAGGACTAACTGGTGCTACAATGCATGGGTCATTTGGGGCAAGCCTATTACTAATGACAGTGATTGGCGGAGTCCTTTATGTAGCTGTAACTTATGTCGGAATTAAAGCCCTATCATTCTTAGGCTGGATTGCTGCACCGTTTTACATTCTCATTGCAATAATCGCAATTACAATGGCATTTCAATCCGGAAACTCTGATATTCTTAATTACCACCCTCATGTTTCAAATGCAATGTCATTTGGAGCGGCTGTTACTTTAGTATTTGCTGGATTTGCCGACTCCGGTACGATGACAGCAGACTTTACCCGCTGGGCAAAAAATGGTCGTGAAGGGGCTTTATCTACTATATTTGCATTCCCAATCGGGAATTTTATCGCTGAACTGGTAGGAGGAATTGTTGTTGCAACTGGTGTCATCCCAAATCCAGCTTCCACCGGTGGAGACTTCATGTCAGTATTGGCTGGGCATGGTCCATTGCTTACAGTTTTATCCATTCTGTTTGTTTTTATCAATTTAGGTTCTGTAGGTACACACTGTTTGTATAACGGGGCAGTAGGCTGGTCCCATATGACAGGTAAAAAAATGCGACCTATCACTGTTATTATTGGAGTAGTTGGCTTAATCGTTGCAGTTTCCGGAATTTATAATCACTTTTTCAACTGGCTTGTTCTTCTTGGAGTGATTATTCCGCCAATCGGAGCAATTATAATCATGGATCGTTTAGTTTTACGTAAAAACCAACCTGCTAATTTAGTAAGCTGGAGACCAATGTCATTTATCGTATGGATCTTGTCAGCAGCTATCGCGTTATACTGTAATTACTTTGCACCGCATTTATCAGTGGCTGTTGTTGGTCTTGTATCTGCAGCAATCTTCTATGCCATTGGCAACCTATTTGTCAAAGGTGATACTGGTAAAAATTCCGGTATGGAAAAAGCAGTTTAAAGCGAGCTTTATACCAGACATCAGCAGGCAAATTTTTCAGAGTCAATAAATAAAGTAGAGCCGCCTTCTCCTTTTTAAAAGGAATAGCGGCTCTTATTTTGTTTCCAGGCTACGTTCCCCCGTTATGTTATAACTTTGTGAAATTAGACATAGTTTATTTTCTCCAGTACATCCTAAATAGTAGAACTTGGTGTTCGGAGGAGGAAAAAACGTGAATATCGATGATATCATCATTGCACGCGAGAAGATGAAGGGAATTGTCCATACCACTACCCTTGATTATTCCAAAACATTTAGTCAGCTTGCTCATAATGAAGTCTATTTAAAGCTTGAAAACCTCCAAAAGACAGGCTCGTTTAAAGTTAGAGGTTCTTATAATAAGCTCCATTCCCTCTCAAAGGAAGAGCTGGCCAGAGGGGTTGTCGCTGCATCAGCTGGAAACCATGCACAAGGGGTGGCCTATTCCAGTCAAATGCTTGGTGTCCCTTGTAAAATTGTCATGCCGAAAGGAGCACCACTTAGTAAGATTCTTGCCACAAAACAATATGGTGCGGAGGTTATTTTAGAAGGAGCGACATTCGATGATGCACTCGCCTATGCATTAGAGCTCAAAGAAAAGTTAGGGGCCACATTTATTCATGCTTTTGACGATGAGGCGATCATTGCTGGGCAGGGAACAGTCGGTTTAGAAATTCTCGATCAACTGCCGGATGTGGAGGCAGTAATTTGCCCAATTGGCGGTGGCGGGCTGATTGCCGGAGTGGCGATGGCAATTAAGGAACAAAATCCTCATATCTCAGTTTACGGTGTTCAAGCCCTTGCTTGCCCAAGTATGAAGCAGTCCTTGTTTGAAAATAAACCTGTAATGGTTGCTTCCACACCCACAATGGCGGATGGAATTGCCGTTAAAAAACCCGGGTTAAAGCCCTTTGAAATTGTCCAAAAATACGTGGATGATATTTTTTGCGTCGATGAAATGGAAATTGCCAGGACTATGCTTATGCTGTTGGAGAGGAATAAACTGCTAGTTGAGGGGTCAGGCGCCGTTTCACTTGCTTCGTTACTTTATGAGAAGGCGAATATAAAGGGGAAAAAGGTTGTTGCTGTGTTAAGCGGCGGTAACGTCGATATGAATTTTATTTCAAGAATTATCGAACGCGGTTTGGTTGAATCCGGAAGGTATGCTAATTTTACGATTACCTTAAAGGACAAACCTGGTGAACTGCAACGCGTGTTAAGCTCGATAACCGATGTAGACGCCAACGTTCAATCGGTGAATCTCCATCGGATTGGCAAGGATATTTATCCTGGCTATGCCCAAATTGAAATTTCAGTCGAGACCAAAAATCACGATCATATTGAGCAGTTGCATAAAGTTCTTACCGAGAAAAACTATCATGTGGAAATGGGGAATTTTTAGAGTCATTGTGACTATGGAAAAAGAGCTTGGAATCCAAGCTCTTTAACATTTTTATACCCGAATACTTCTGAGACTCTATAACTTTTTAACAAATTCAGATTTTAAACTCATAGCACCGAATCCATCAATTTTGCAATCAATATTATGGTCTCCATCTACTATACGAATGTTTTTAACCTTTGTACCTGCTTTCAAAACCGATGAACTTCCTTTTACTTTCAGGTCCTTTATTACGGTGATAGAATCCCCATCGGTTAAAACATTTCCATTGAAATCTTTAACAATATTCTGGTCTTCCTTTTCAGTCTCTGATTCTAAATTCCATTCATGAGCACATTCCGGGCAGACAAAAAGGCTGCCATCCTCGTAAGTGTACTCTGAATTACATTTCGGGCAATTTGGTAAATTAGACATCTATTTAATTCCTCCATTCATCCCTGTTATTCTAATACATACAAGGGTTTGTAGTCTAGGATGTGTTAAAGAAAAAAGAGTGCCTGACACCATTCACTTCCCTATTCTAAATTGCTATGTCGGCTGAAAGCTAGTGTATGGTCAACTTCATTCAGCTTGCTGTAGAGCAGGCAGAGGGTATCAAATAGAATATGAGCGCATTGATCGAATAAAGAACCAAGTGGCTGGATCGTTTGCAACTCATTCTCACGGCGATATTTTGTCGCTGCCGGTACATGAAGAATCTGCGTGGCCGCCGCTGCTAATGGAGACTCAGGGCTTGTAGTCACAGCCATAACCAAACAGCCAAGTGACTTCGTTTTTTCAGCCGTCCAAACCACGTTTTTCGTTGTGCCTGAACCCGAGATTGCTACTAAAAGGTCTCTTTCTTCAATGGACGGAGTGATGGTTTCTCCAACTACAAAGACGGTTGCTCCTAAATGCATTAAACGCATCGCGAAGGATTTTGCCATCAAGCCGGAACGCCCTTCCCCGATGACAAAAATCCGCTTCGCTTTTTGCAATTGAATCGCTAACTCTTGAAGCTGGTCTTGTTCCACTTGGCTTAGGACTGTTTCTACTTCTTTTAATATAGTAGGAATGACTAACATCTTCTATTTTCCCTCCGATTGTAAAATAAGTTGTTTAAATTGTGCCGCAGCCTCTGCTGGATTTTCTGCTTTCGTAATCGCAGAACCAATAATGACCACTGCCGGGTTTAATGACCTTGCAAGGTCGCCTATCGATTCCAGCTTAATCCCACCTGCTGCCGCCACCTGGAATCCTGAAAAGACACTTTGCATTGTTCCATGATTTTGACTGCCTAACTCCTCTTGCTGATCCTTACTCACGTGCTCACAAAAAATGGCTTCCGTGTATTTCATTAAGTCTCTTTTTTGTTCAGCAGATGTATTCAATAGATCAATCATGACCTTTTTTTGATAACGACTGGCTACTTCCATACAGGTATCAATCGTCACAAGGGGTGAGACACCCATGACAGTAGCCACATCTGCCCCCGCATCAAAACACAGTTCAAATTCATAACGAGCATTATCAATGGTTTTTATATCAGCAACAATTTGTTTATTTGGAAATGCTTGTTTCATCTCCTTGATGCTCGCCACACCAAATTCTTTGATTAGTGACGTACCAATCTCGATCCAATCGATTGAAGTCTCTACTTGTCTGGTCAACTCAATCGCTTTATCTATTTCCATCCGATCCAAAGCAAGTTGTATATTCATCATCCGAACTCCTTATTTAGGATTTAGGTTTAGATTTAGGTTTGAATAAACCGTTTTACTAAATCGGTTTATGAATAAATTATACTTCATTTGTAAGCGTCTTTCAATGAACAAAATGTGCCTGACCCATTATGGTGTCAGGCACTAACACATACGAACAATTCTTTTACACGATCCTGCTTGGAAAAACAAACACTTCAGGAGGGGTGTCTTCTTTATTGATCTGTTGAAATAGCAGTTCGGCCGCCTTTTTCCCCATTTCTGCGGCCGGCTGTATGATGAAAGAGATAGGCGCTTCTAACAATTGGGAGAACGGGATATTATCAAATACAATTAATTCCAGCTCTTTGCCAAGCTTGATTCCCTTTTCTTTTAAAAATTCCCCCACCGCCATAAATACCCGATCATTGGCCGCAAAGAGTGCGGTTGGCTTAACCTCTAATGAAAAGAGCTGTTCTAGTTTGTTTTTCATGTCGGGTATACTTGCTTCGATAATGTAATCCGGATTTATTTCTATTCCTGCATCGTTTAATGCCTGTTTATATCCTGCTAATCGATCGATTCGGGTACTAACCGATAGTGTCTGCACGGCAAAGGCGATATTCCGGTGACCCTTTTCAATGACATGCTGCACGGCCATCGAAGCCGCATGGGCATTATCTGTTATGACTGAAAACACCTCTAGATTCTCGAC
The DNA here is from genome assembly GCA_002559145.1 of Bacillus sp. AFS006103. Taxonomy (GTDB): domain Bacteria; phylum Bacillota; class Bacilli; order Bacillales; family Cytobacillaceae; genus Neobacillus. The sequence goes on along the minus strand of NTXX01000036.1, from coordinate 20,236 downwards.
TTTTCTATCGACAAATACAACGGGGTAGCCTTGACTCACCATTTTTTTATATAAATCACTATTTTGTCCAGTTGGAAAAATGATAAGACCATCCACTTGCTTTGCTCTTAACATTTCAATATAATTTTTCTCTTTCTCAGGATCATCATCTGCGTTACAGAAGATCGCATGCAAATCATGCGTATGACAAAAATCCTCAATAGCACGACTGATTTCCGTTGAAAAGAAATGGGTAATATTTGCCACAATAATGCCAACCATCGAGGTACGTTTTTGCTTTAGACTTCTTGCGATAAAATTTGGCTGGTATCCAAGCTCTTCAATAGCCTCTTCAATTTTAAGCTTCGTTTTTTCGCCCATATATTCATATCGTTTATTTAAGTATTGTGAAACGGTACTTTTTGATACGCCTGCCACTTTCGCAACATCAGCCATTGTTACTTTATTCATGCCTATCTTCCTCTTTCCTGTTGGTTCACTGACTTTATTTTAGCGGCAAATCTAGTATTTTTCCAGTAATGGTCCGAACAGGAAACCCACATAACAAAAAAAGATGACCTCTAAAGTGAAAAGTACCCGGTAAAAACCGAGCCCCGTCACTTACGGTCATCCTCCCCCTTATGCTTGCCGTGCTGACTGTACTTCTTCCATCAACTTTCTCGCATTTTCAGTGATTAGTCTTAAATAATCATCTGTTAAAGCTTTTTTCGGGTTAACGAGTGAGCTTCCAACACCAACAGCAACCGCTCCGGCGCGGATATAGTCCTTCGCATTTTCCATGTCAATACCGCCTGTTGGCATTAACGGAATATGTGGCAGCGGGCCTGCTAGATTTTTAAAGTAACCAGGTCCGACACTGCCAGCCGGGAATACCTTAATCACATCGGCACCGTACTCATAGGCAGTTAGAATTTCGGTAGCGGTAAACGCACCGGGAACACTAATGACCCCATACCGTTTTGTCATCTCAATCGTTTCCTTTCGGACAGTCGGTGAAAAAACAAACTTCGCTCCTGACAGTATCGCAGCTCGGGCAGTTTCCGCATCCAAGACCGTACCGGCTCCTACAAAAATTTCATCACCAAACACATTGGCTGCTTTTTCAATAATGGCTAATGCTTTTGGGGTTTCCATCGTAATTTCAAGTGCAGTGACCCCACCTTCTTTTAGGGCATGAGCCATTGGAATGATAGTTTCCACGGAAGCACCGCGAATGACTGCAACAACCGCCCGTTTTTTAATTTCCTCTACTCCCATTATAAAAACTCCCTTCATTTCATATTTTCGAAAAACAATAAGGAACAGCCTTGGAAAATTTCCAAAGCTGCCATCCTTTTTTAAGCACTCACTTTTACATTAGCAGGCTTACTGCTATCCTTTTTTGCCGCTTTTACTGCCCAAATGGTTAAGATCGCAGAAAGGAATAGTGATCCAGCCATAAAGATATAAGAAGTACCGAATCCACCAGTTGAATCATTTAAATAACCTACGATATAGGCACCCACAAACGATCCTAATGCACCCATACTGTTAATAAGAGCCATTGCGCCCCCAGCCACATTACGCGGAAGGATTTCGGGAATGATTGCAAAGAATGGACCATACGGCGCGTACATAGCACCACCAGCAATGACGAGTAAGGCAAATGAAATCCAGAAATGTTCGGTTCCAATCGCATAGGAGGCATAAAATGCAACGGCACCAATTAAAAGGAACGGCCAAACAAATGCGTTACGATTCAATGTTTTATCAGAGAAATAGGAAGCAACTAACATTAGAATAATGGCTAAAATATAAGGAACCGAAGATAACCAGCCAGTTTTTACAATATCCATATTTGGAGCTGCTTTAATAATTGATGGAAGCCACATGACAAATCCATATACACCAATGCTCCAAAGGAAATATTGCGCGCTTAACAAAATAACTGGTTTCGATTTAAAGGCTTCGCTGTAGTTTTTAACAGCCTTAATTCCTTCTTGTTCTTTTGCTAATTGTTGTTCAAAATCATTCTTTTCTTGTTCCGTTAACCATTTGGCATCTCTTGGTTTGTCATTGACAACCTTCCACCAAATAAATGCCCAAATTACGGCAGGAATACCTTCGGCAATAAACATCCATCTCCAGCCAACAGAGTTCACTAAATAACCAGAAACAATCGACATCCATAAAACGGTTGCAGGATTTCCTAAAATTAAGAACGTATTCGCACGAGAACGCTCCGCTTTCGTAAACCAGTTGCTTAAAAGGACGAGCATCGATGGCATAACGGCACTTTCCACTACCCCAAGCGCAAACCGTATCACAAATAGTAATTTAATATTGGTAATCATCCCTGTGAAAGAAGCTAATAACCCCCATGCAATCAATGACCAGAAAATAAGTACCTTTGCACTCTTTTTCTCAGCAAAAGCCGCACCCGGCACTTGGAAAAAGAAATAACCTAAGAAGAATAGCGAACCAAGTAAAGATGAAGTACCTGCTGTAATGTGAAGGTCTTCTGCTAATCCTGAAGCAGCACCGAATCCATAGTTTGCACGGTCAAGGTATGCAAGACTGTAAGTGATAAATGCAATTGGAATCAGCCTGAGCCACCGTTGTTTGGCAATCGTTTGTTTCATGTTAAATCACTCCCTGTAGGTTATTTTTTAAATATTTTTCTAACTCTGCTTTGGTTGGATAGCCATCATTGTCACCTGGTGATTGAACCGCTAACGAACCAATTGCATTTCCCCTGGATACCGCTTCTTGAACGGTGAGGCCTTCGAGTAGTCCACTGATGACTCCAACCGCAAAGCCATCGCCCGCACCAACGGTATCAACAACCTTTTCCACATGGAAACCGCGTACGGTTCCTTCTTCTGTTGCTGTTTTATAAAATGCACCCTCAGCTCCGAGCTTAATAACGACAAGCTCAACACCTTTTTCAAGGTAAAAGGAAGCAATTTCACTCGGTTCCTTAGAACCTGTTAAGATTTCACCCTCAGTGATTCCCGGAAACACATAATCTGCCAGAAATGCCGCTGCGTTGATTTCCCTTACCATTTCCTCTTGTGATGCCCAAAGAGTTGGCCTTAAATTCGGGTCAAAGGAAACCTTTTTACCATTCATTTTCATGAAAGATAAAGCGTGCCTTGCAAACGCTCTTGCACTGTCTGAGAGTGCTAAAGGAATCCCTGTCATATGCAGGTGCCTGGCACTTTGAAAATAATCTTCATTTAAATCATCGCTTGTTAGATGGCTTGCTGCCGATCCTTTGCGGAAATATTGAACCTCCGGGTCGCCTTCTAGCACCATCGATTTCAATTGAAAACCCGTCGGATAATTTTTGTCGATTAAAACATGGTCGATGTCAACGTTTTCATTTTTGAGCCTTTCGATGACAAATTTTCCAAACGCATCATTTCCGACTTTACTTGCCCAACCAGAGTGCAGGCCAAGTCTTGCAAGTCCGATCGCTACATTCGTTTCCGCACCGGCAAGTTCGCGTGTAAATTGGCCAACTTCATGTAGAGAACCAGGATAATTGGCCATAAACATGGCCATTGCTTCTCCAAAAGTAATTACATCTAACTGTTGCATGTTAATACCTCACTTTCCGTTATCATCTGAACAAATTCTTTTGTTTTCTCCTTTGGTTCAATAGGAAACTCAAGGGCCTTAATGATTTCAGCTGAAAAACTATTCATGACTTTCTCCCAACTGTGTCCTCCATCTTTTTGAAGAGGCACAGTGATGAATTCCCCATTGTCATCTTCCACTTGTTTCAGATGTAGATATTGGACATATGGTGATAGCTTAGTTAGTGCTTCGTCCACATCCTGCCCGGAATAATACCAGTTCCCTGCGTCAAATGTCATTTCAACGGGTGTTGCCTGCTCGGAGGCGCTTTCAAAAAAGGACGTTAATTGATTGATATTGCCGCCATGAAGCGTCTGGTCATTTTCAACGAGCAATTGAATCCTTGGGTGCTGATTCAAAAAGATATTCAGTTCCATAAGATTGGATTGACCTTTCTGAAAATACCCTAATGAAACTTTTATCCATTTCGCTCCAAGTGCTCTTCCTTCTTGAAAAATCGCGTTTAATTCTTTTACATTTAGCCCGTGGTCCTCTTTCCATAACTCAATAGGAGCCGAGTACACGGTAAAAAGTTGATATGCTTCAATTTCTTTTCTCATGCTATCTAGCGGCGGATCTTGTTCCGACAATAATTCACGGCGAATCTCAATTCCAAATGCGCCAGACTCGGCAATAAGCCGAATAAATGAAGATTGCCCTTTCTTCAATACTTCGAATCTATCAAAAGCATTTATCGGGACAATTACATTTTTCATAACGAAGACCCCTTTTGAAAAATAATTACTATAAATCGGTTTAGTAAATCGGTTTAGTAAATCGATTTATACACATTATAAACCCAATGTAAGCGCTCTTGCAAGAAAAACTTTTTTCTTTTTTTAAAATACATTGTGGTCCTTTGTGGTGCCTGACACCTTAAAATTGGTCTAATTAATCTTGGGGGAAAATGGGGAAAAGGTTATAGTTATAGAACTCCGAAGTATAGATTCCAAAAAAAAAAGGCCCCGTATGGGGGGTTATAGACCGAAGCTCTTCAATTTCGACCGGTCGATTTTTTTTTCCTGTTTCATTTCATTTTCTTTACGAATTACTCCGACACCCTGTTCCATATCTCGTTGGATCAGGCGTTTGATATATGTGGCAAATTGAATGAACTGGTTACAATGTTCTAGAAGCTCTCTTTCATAGGGGTCATCAAGGTTAAAAGGGACCGACTTGACCTTTCGATTGAGTTCATTCATCAGCAAAGACCGCTTTGCCCATAGAATAATACCCGAACGCGTTGGCATATTGCGGACTGTATGCTTTGGGTCCGTTCATCCTGTAGAGGACGGGTTTGATTAGCTGGATATTTTTAAAATGCTCTTTAATATATGGGAGAAGATATTCAGCAATTCCCCCGCAAAGAAACGTCGGCTCGGACAAGTTCCACTTGCCCCGAATTTCTGCCAGGATGGCCACTGCCATTTGTTTTTCTGTCATATCCATATGTGTTTCAGCCCCGAAAGCAAGGGTTCCGCTTTTCCTGTCAATAAAGTAGCCATCTTCCACTCTTAAATAGTTGAAGGTACCACTTCCAGCGTCAATGATGTTCGCAATTTCCTCCGGCCTATCTTCCATGCTGAAGTATGCTCCCGACCCTTCAGGTGCGACTTTTACATCCTCGATGTGGAACGTTTTCTTTACATTGTTCACCGTGATTGTGTGTGACCCTTTCAGCATGTTCTCGATTTTTTCCCTGTCCTTATCCACCATTCCTCGAATCGGCTGCCCAATCACTACACAGTTTCCTTTCACTTTTCCATACTGATGTACAGCCACCAGTACCCTGATCTTTGTTTCTTCATGCGCTTTCGAAATATCTCTTGGCTCTCTTATTGCATGACATTCCCTCCAGGCAATATTCCCCACGAACAGCTTTTCGTCTTCGTACTCAACAATGAAATCGCCGGCTTCCATGTAGTTGCCATCCGCATTCGTCAAATGGAGATGGCGGTATGGTCCAATTGTTGACCTAAACTTAAATACTTGATCCCTTGTTCTTCCCTTTACCTCATAGGCCCCAGCATCGATCGCTAAAATCCATTTGTAATCCATTTATCCTACCCCTTTTTAACAATATAGTGACAGTGCACATATGTCATACATCTAGCCCATTTTCAAACTTATTATATGAGTGGAGTACCACATGTGACACACACCTGTCATACTTTACTGTTCATTGGAAAATGGATAATTCAGTTGGGCAAAAATAAGGACAAGACCTTCACTTTAGGGAATTAGTAAGATTTTTCCCATGCTCTTACGGCTTTCCAGTAAACGGTGTGCTGCTTGACCATCACGCAGTGCGAAGACGGTTGGTTCAGAAACCTTAACTTTCCCTTCCTCCATCCACTGGAACAGCTCATTTGAACGGACTACTCGTTCTTCTCGGGAGGTAAGGACATTCCATAGATCTCCGCCTGTCAGGGTTTTGGATGTATCCATTAACATTCTTGGATCCACCAACGCCGGATCCCCCCCTGCCATACCGTAAAATACAACCGTTCCGCCGATACGCGTTACATAAAAACTGTCTTGAAGGGTAGAGCCTACTGATTCATAGACCACATCGACTCCTTTGCCATTCGTCGCCTCGAGCACTTGTCTCTTCCAATCATCCTTGTATAAAAAGACCTTATCCGCACCTGCTTCAACTGCTGCAGCTTCCTTTTCAATCGAAGAAGTTAAGCCAATTGCCGTGCCTCCAAATAATTTCACCATTTGAATAAGAAGCTGCCCGACACCGCCTGCAGCCGCATGTACGAGCACAATCTCGTTCTTTTTCACGGGATAACTATCTTTTGTTAAATAATGTGCTGTTAAACCTTGTAGCAGCACAGATGCTCCTTGCTCAAATGAGATGGTGTCAGGAAGTGGGATTGCTTTTTCTACTGGAACAGCTACTAACTCTGCATTCGCATAAGGTACATCAGCAAAAGCAATTCGGTCACCAACACTGATTCCATGGACATTTGCTCCCGTTTCTTGGACGATCCCCGCCCCTTCATACCCTAAGATATAGGGCGGATCACCTGCAAGATGGTAGTTTCCTTTTCTTCTATATATATCAGCAAAATTTAAACCAATTGCTTTCATGCTTACCAATATTTCATCCGGACCTATCACAGGTTCCTCTACATCACCAAATTCAAGGACTTCTGGCCCTCCAAATGCTTTAAACATAAGTGCTTTCAAATGAATTACCTCATTTAAGTTATTTTTTTGGACACCTTTATATTTAATAAGATAGTGATTGGTAAAGCAACTAATCGTTACCGCAGCAACCATTTTTCCGGGCTCAAGGGCACGATGAATCTTATTAAATAAAGTTGACATTCTCTTAATAATGATAATAAATGAGATGAGGATAGTGTTAGGAATAACCCACAAACACTTGGAGTAGAAAAGGAGCCCTAAACATATGGATCGAAACAAATTTTCAGCGATTGCCCATCGCAACCATGCATTCAGTAATCCAATCAGCGAAACAAAGCTCATGAAAATGCTCGACATTGTATCTCCGCAAGCTACTGATAAAGTTATAGATATCGGGGCAGGAAAGTGTGAACTGTTGATTCGCTTGGTGGAAAATTATCAAGTATCAGCTACCGCAATAGAATTATTTGACGGGGCCATCGAGGAAGCAAAACGCAAGGCTAGCAGCCGAATTCCCGAGGGCAGTATTGAATTTATTCTGGATGACGCGTCGGCAGCGACCGAGAGATGTGATCCTGATGGCTATGATTTGGGTATTTGTATCGGTTCTACGCACGCATTAGGCGGACTTGAACCAACCCTAGAGACACTAAAGAGCCTAGTAAAGAAAAATGGCTATATTTTGATAGGTGAAGGCTATTGGAAACAAACTCCAAGTCCCGATTATTTAGAGGCTCTTGGGGGCGCAGACGAGTCAGAATGTAAAAGTCATGCGGATACCGTTAAGACTGGCGAGGAATTAGGATTAATCCCGCTATGGTCTTATGTTGCCAACGAAGATGACTGGGATGATTACGAATGGCTCTATTCGATGTCAGTTGAGAATTATTGTCTTGAAAATCCCGATGACCCCGACCATGATGCAATGTTGGATCGGATTCGAACATGGCGACGGACTTATTTGAAATGGGGCAGGGATACGTTGGGATTCGGGTTGTATTTGTACCGGAATAACAAATAACACTCTTTCAAGTAAAACCAGACATATGCATGCAAGTCATACCAAGGCTTTAAGCCTATTTAATCAAACGTTTGATTAGTTTTTTAAGGTATTTTCACTTCCATTTTTAATCAAACGTTTGATTAGTTTTTTCCAAAAAAAAATCCCCTCTCCTTATAAAACCATATATACCAAGGCCTTAACCCACTTTAATCAATCGTTTGATTAGTTTATCCGAAAAAACTCATTCCCTCAGGAAACCATACCTACCAAGGCTTAGGCCCTTTTTAATCAAACGTTTGATTAGTTTCCTTCCAGATTCAGCCTTAGACATTCTTATCAGACTTTGTTACACTATTATAGTTACCCAAGCTAATTATTACTCTAGCTAACTATTTTGCAAGGGGTGTGTTTCAAATAAAGACTTCTCAAAAATTCTTCCACCAATTACTGATGTTATACCGGCCCTTTGAAAATAAACTTAATTTTCATCTAGCCGAGCATCAGTTGCACCGAGCGCAATGGTCGATTTTTTACTATTTATTCAATAATGGCTCGGCAACTCTTGTGGAACTTTCTCATTATCTTTATGTTGAGAAGCCCACTGTCACCCGTACCATGAATCGCTTGGAAGAACTAGGCTACGTAGAGCATGTTCCAAGCAATGATAAACGAGAAAAGAGAACACAGCTGACAGAGCTTGGCAGAAAGGTATATGCGGAGGTCCGTGTAACAATTGATCAATTTGAAACTGACATTTTAAAAGGAGTCTCAGAGCGGGAACAGCTCGAGGCCATCCGTATTATGAGTGAAATTCGCAATAATATTATTAAGTAAGGGGTCTTTAAAAGTGAATCAAACGAGAGCTAAACTGTGGACAAAGGATTTTACGATTGTTTCCGGCGTCAATTTTTTAGTAACTTTAGTTTTTTATTTATTAATCGTCATTATCGGTGTTTATGCTGTTGATGAATTTAATGCTTCTACAAGTCAAGCAGGACTTGTCACCGGGATTTTTATTGTCGGGTCGCTGATTGGACGATTGGTCATTGGCCGATTTATCGAGTCAATTGGCCGTAGGAAAACGTTATTCATTGGGATCATCTTTTTTATTTTGACGCTTCTTTTATATTTTGTGAATATGGGTATCACCTTCTTGCTTATCACCCGTTTACTTCATGGGATTGCAGGGGGAATGGTCGGCACAGCGACAGGTACGATTGTGGCCCAGATTATTCCTTCAACTCGAAAAGCAGAAGGAATCGGCTACTACAGTATGAGTGCGACACTAGCTACCGCTATTGGACCCTTCATCGGATTGTATATGACCCAGCATACCGATTATCAAATGATTTTTATTTTCTCTCTTGTCTTAGGGGTAATTAGTTTATTCACTGCCTTCTTCGTGGATGTGCCGCAATTGGAAGGATTGGTCCAACCAACTGAAACAAAAGGATTTAAGTTATCTAATTATATTGAGCCAAAAGCACTTCCCATCGCGGTTATTACATTAGTAGTCGCCTTTTGTTATTCCAGCGTGCTTTCTTTTATTAACTTCTATGCAATAGAAATTAACCTAGTGAGTGCTGCAAGTTTCTTTTTCTTAGTTTATTCCATTGCTGTATTGTTATCACGTCCCATCACTGGACGTTTAATGGACTTGAAGGGTGCAAATTCGATTATGTATCCAGGTCTTGTCATCTTTGCGATTGGCTTGTTCCTGTTAAGTTCGGCAAGTATGAGCGTCACCTTATTATTAGCTGGTATTCTAATTGGCCTTGGTTTCGGAAACATGCAATCAAGCACCCAGGCGGTAGCTGTTAAAGTGACTCCTCCCCATCGGATGGGGTTAGCAACGTCTACCTTCTTTATCTTTCTTGATGCAGGGCTTGGATTCGGTCCCTATATCCTAGGATTCATCATTCCATTAACAGGCTACAGGACACTATATGTTATCTTGGGGGTTGTTGTCCTTGCAACCATTGTTCTTTACTACTTCCTGCACGGGAAGAATGAAAAGTCGCGAAGGTTGATTATGCACCGACCAACACCTGAAACGAATTGATTTCCAAAACCAGCTTCTCTCAAGGCAGACATAAAACTAGTTTACAGCAAATATGATTATCATATGAATCCTAATTAAAGGGGTCGGTAGATATGATAATTTTTAATAAAATTGCCTTATCCTTTGTTGTCTTCTTTTCCTTCAGCATAATCATAAATACTTACTTAGGAGAAAAGGAACAGGTGCAATCGAATGTTATTTACTTGTGTTTAAACGGGTTTGCCTACATCGTATCTGCCTTAGAAGTTGAAAAGGAAAAACAGCGTTTAGAAATGGCTGAAGTTTGACAACAATTTCAAAAAAAGTTCCAATTCCTCTTGAACAAAAAGGAATATTCTGATATATTTACAGTCAATTAAATATTTTCTTACTTCAATTTTTTGAAGTGAGGATAGAGGCGCAAAGACCATAAGTACACAATATGAGGATAATGAGATCTAATGATGATTGTGAAAAGGGGAATTTGCCGAAGCTTCAATGAATCTCATGGTCTTGAAGCTGGTTCTGCTATTGAAAAAATACAGAACTGTCATATAGGAAACTATATGGAGGGCTATCTTACGCACGGGAACTTATTTTTATGTTTCTACTGCAACAGCGGACCCTCGTTGTTGCTTTTTTGCGTTAAATGATAAATGGCCTTACCCACCTCTAAATTTTATAAAAAATTTATATAAAGGGTGAGAAAAGATGAATTTTGGCCAATTATTAACCGCAATGGTTACGCCATTTGATCAAAATGGTGAAGTAGATTTTAACGCCACGAGAAATTTAGTAGACTATTTAATCGAAAATGGTACGGATGGAATCGTTGTTGCTGGTACAACCGGGGAATCACCTACCTTATCGTCTGAAGAAAAAGTTGCTTTATTTCAATTTGTTGTCGCTGTTGTCAATGGAAGAGTTCCGGTTATCGCCGGCACCGGCTCAAATAACACCAGAGCTTCCATCAGCTTAACAAAGCAAGCTGAAGAAGCAGGTGTCGATGGGATTATGCTTGTTGCCCCTTATTACAATAAGCCATCTCAGGAAGGTATGTATCAACACTTCAAGGCAATTGCTGAATCCACATCATTACCGATCATGATATATAATATCCCGGGCCGATGTGCAGTCAATATATCCGTAGAGACCCTCGTTCGACTTTCACAGCTTCCTAATATTGTTGCTGTAAAAGAAGCAAGCGGCAACCTTGATGCTATGGCTGAAATTATTAGCCGAACACCAAGTGATTTTTCTCTTTATAGTGGGGACGATGGCTTAACCTTGCCGGTCTTAGCGATTGGCGGAACCGGAGTGGTATCCGTTGCATCCCATGTCATTGGGAATGAAATGAAAGATATGATTCAACTATTTAAAAATGGGCAAGTCCAAGAGGCTGCTAGTGCCCATCGACGTCTCCTCCCGATTATGAAAGCTTTATTTACTGCACCAAATCCGGCACCTGTGAAGGCTGCATTAAATATCAATGGTGTTAATGTTGGAGGGCTTCGCCTTCCGTTGCTGCCATTAAGCGATGAAGAAAAGAGTGGATTACAAGCGGTTCTTCCTGCTAGAAAAATCAAAGCAATATTTTAGAAAAAATAGGCTGTTGAACTCCCCTTACTGCGGTGGTTTGACAGCTTTTTTTTTTATAAAAAAAAATTTTAGCTCCGTCCTCCCGATATTGTCCATCTAAAGGGGCATACTAACCCTATTTACTTGGGATAAGGAGGATATAAACTTTGCGAACCAATGATAGGTCATTATCTATTTTCGCTTTAGGAGGAATCAGTGAAATTGGAAAAAACATGTATGTGGTTCAATATGCTGATGATATCTTTATCGTCGACTGCGGTGGTAAGTTTCCAGATGAAAGTTTGTTAGGAATTGATTTGATTATTCCCGATATTACCTACTTAGAAGAAAATCAGGAGAAAATCCGCGCTTTAATTGTGACCCACGGGCACGAGGATCATATTGGAGGTATTCCATATATCCTTAGAAAATTGAATATCCCTATCTATGCTACCCATTTTACTCTCGGTCTCATCGAATTAAAAATAGATGAGCATCGACTCCATGGAAACACCAAGCTCATGACGATTGATACTAATTCGAAACTTGAGTTTGGAGATGTAGCTGTTTCCTTTTTCAGAGTAAGCCATAGTATCCCTGATTGTCTTGGCATTGTCTTTCATACACCTGAGGGTAATGTTGTTCATACGGGAGATTTCAAGTTCGACTTAACACCTGTGAATAATCAACATTCAGATATTCATAAAATGGCCAATATCGGTCAGCAAGGTGTCCTAGTTTTACTATCTGAAAGTACCAACGCAGAGCGTAAAGGACTAACACCTACCGAACAAATCATTGGTGATCATTTGGATGAGGCGTTCATGAAGGCTGACGGGAAAATATTTATCTCCACCTTTGCATCGAATGTGAACCGAGTTCAACAGGTGGTTGCGGCGGCAATCAAGGCCAATCGAAAGATAGCCCTTCTTGGCCGGAGTATGGTAAATGTGGTCTCTGTTGCGATTGATCGTGGTTATTTAAACATGCCCGATGGGATGCTCATCGAGCCACGCGAGGTCGATCGACTTCCACCTGAAAAGGTGGTCATCCTTTGTACAGGAAGTCAAGGGGAGCAAATGGCAGCTCTTTCCCGCCTAGCGAGCGGAAATTTTCGTGATGTCTCCGTTTATCCTGGCGATACGGTTATTTTAGCTGCCTCTCCAATCCCTGGAAATGAAAAGGATGTTTCTCGGATTATCGACAACCTATTTCAATTGGGTGCCAAAGTAATCTATGGTTCCGGAAGTACTACAGGGATGCATGTTTCCGGACATGGCTACCAGGAAGACTTAAAACTGATGCTTACCTTAATGAAACCCACCTATTTTATACCGATTCACGGCGAGTATCGGATGCTGCACCACCACCGTTTGTTAGCTGAGTCCGTGGGAGTCGAGAAGGGAAATACCTTCATTATTAAAAATGGGGATGTCGTCGATGTGGAAAACCAAGTGGCTCGTCAGACTCGGTCCGTACCAGCCGGGGATACATATGTGGACGGGATGGGTGTTGGCGATGTTGGAGAAATTGTGTTACGCGACCGAAAGCAACTATCTGAAGATGGTATGCTCGTGATTGTGATTACCATTAATAAAGGAGACCGGCGGATTATTTCCGGACCTGACACCATTACCCGTGGTTTCGTCTACGCCAGAAACTCGGATGAACTCCTAAAAGAGATCAATCGCCTGGCCAAGAAAACCATTAATGACCTACAAAGTGAGAATATCCGGCAATGGAACGTCATCAAACAAAACATCAAAAAAACCGTCGGACAATATGTATTCACCCAAACCAAGCGAAAACCCATGATCCTCCCGATTATCATAGAAATTTAAAAGATGAAAAATTAAAGGTGTCAGGCACCATGTGAATTTATTTCACATGGTGCCTGACACCCATTTTTTTATCCGGTTGGTAATTTCATTTTATCTAGGATGGTTGTCAGGTAATTTCTGACTGTGTTAACTTTTGTCGGTCTTTGACCTTGCGCTTGGAATACTTCTAAATCCGCTTCGTAATCAATTGAGTCCTCTTCGATTAGTTCAGAACTGTATATGTGCTGTCCCTCGATGATTCTCCGAATCGAGCCTGCCAATTCTTCACTCGGGTTATCCTTCAATAAATACCCGCTTACATTCGCTTGTAAGACCCGTTCAAAATACCCGCTTCTGGGAAAGGTTGTTAAGATAATAACCTTGCAGCCAAAGGACATTAACGCTTCTGCTGCCTCAAGTCCACTCATTTCAGGCATCTCGATATCCATGATGCAAACATCCGGCAGCAATTGGTGCACGAGTGCAAGCGCCTCTTCCCCATTACTTGCCTGGCCGACCACTTCCATATCCTCCTCCAAATTGAGGAGAGAACCCATTGCTCCTAGCAGCATTTCCTGATCCTCAGCAATCACAATTCGAATCATCTATGTCCTCTCCTTATCTGGCAGCTGTTATGTAAATAACAACTCCCCTTATTATGAAGGGGAGTGTGCCTGTCATGATCTCATTAAATTTCAGGTTTAACTTGAACAGAAAACCTTTTTTTAGCTAAAGCTTTGACTTCTTTAAAGCTGACAAAATTTTTTCTTTCCTCATCCCATAAACGGAAACGAAGTGAACGTAAGCTTGTCGCAAGCGTAATCGTCGGTACTTTTTGTAATGGCGGTGTATTTTTGTGAGCCTCTTCTAATTTGTAATTAGGCACCCTTGGGCTTAAATGGTGAACATGGTGGAAGCCGATATTCCCTGTAAGCCATTGTAAAATTTTCGGAAGCTTATAGAAAGAACTGCCTTCTACTGCCGCTTTCACATATTCCCACTCTTTATCTTCTTCAAAATAAGAATCTTCAAACGTGTGTTGTACATAGAACAACCAGATACCTGCTGCACCTGAAATCATGAAAATTGAGCCTTGTACTAATAGAAATGCCTGCCATCCAATTGCCCAACAAAGCAAGCTAATCAAAGCAACAATCAGAACATTCGTCAAATACGTGTTGTTACGTTCTTTTCTTTTAGCACCTTTACGGTTAAATCTATTTTTTAACAGGAACACATAAATTGGTCCTAAACCAAGCATGACCAATGGATTGCGATAAAAGCGATAGGCGAAACGTAGTTTAAGTGGTGCTGCCAAATATTCATCAACGGTTAGCGTCCAAATGTCGCCTGTTCCGCGTTTATCCAAGTTCCCGCTTGTCGCATGATGAACCGAATGTTCGTGACCCCATTGATCGAACGGAAAGATGGTTAATACACCCATGGCCGTCCCAACAATGCGGTTAGCCTGGCGGTTTTTAAAAAAGGAGTGATGGGTACAATCATGAAATATAATGAAAATCCTCGTTAAAAATCCTGCTGCTACCACAATAGGAACTAAGGCTAACCAATAGGAAACAGATAGGCTTAAATAGGCAAGGTACCACAAGACAAAAAACGGTACGACAGTGTTAATAATCTGCCCTACACTTTCTTTAGTCGTTGATTGTTCAAAGGGAGCTATGTGTTTTTTTAGAGTTTTCGTATTTTGTATAGTCATTTTATTGATTTCCCTTCCTTCTTTGATTCGTTATATCTTATATCAAAAGTATAAGCGAAGGAATTTGTCCGTGTTAGTAGCAGGTGTCATGTACAGGGTATGACAAATGTCACATTACAATAATATTTTCAACAAAAAGGTGCCTGACACCAGNNNCTGGTGTCAGGCACCTTTTTTTCTAATCATATTTTTCTAATGAATTTGGGCGAATTAATCCTTCTTCTGTCGCTTTAAAGACAGCCTTGTGTCGTCCAGTGACTTCTAATTTTGAATAAATATTGGATATATAATTTTTAACCGTTCCTTCTGTTAAGAATAGTTTTCTGGCGATTTCACGATTGCTTGATCCTTTTGCGAGTTGCTCTAGCACCTCAATTTCTCTTTCAGTCAGTCCATAGCTAATTTTTTTATTTTTTGCCACTTTTGATTGTTCCAGAGGGTGGATCCAATCGGCAATCAGCTGTTTGGCGATCTCCTGAGTAATCAGCGTCCCACCATGATGAACCAATCTGATGCCTGCTGCTAAATCTTTAGGATGGATGGCTTTAAGTAAATAGCCTTCAGCGCCTGTTGCCAATGCTTCCCTTACATATTCCAACTCCTGAAAGGTAGTTAAAATAATTACTTTCACTCCTGGAAACTGACTTTTGATTTGCCTTGTTGCCTCAACCCCGTCCATTAGCGGCATATGAATATCCATGAGGACAAGATCAGGAGAAAGTTGTTTGGCAAGTTCCACCGCCATCTTTCCCTGCTCAGCCAAACCGACAATTTCAAAATCTGACTCGCCACCCAATACAATCGACAGGCTTTCACGAATGAGTTCTTGGTCATCCACAATCAACACTTTTATCATTATTCAGGTTCTCTCCCCTTATCCGATCAAATCTTACTGGTAAAAAGCAAGTAACAACCGTTCCTTTTTCTACTTCCGATTTAATCGTTAATCCACCTTGAAGGGCTTCCAGACGATCCTTCATTCCGTTTAGACCAAACCCAAATGTTTCTTTTTCCATCCCGACTCCATCATCCTTAATCGTTAAAACAATCTGTGAAGCCTCTTGCTTAAGAATAACGGTTATTTCTTTTGCATTGCCGTGGCGGACTGCATTTGTTAAGGCTTCCTGTAAACACCGTGTTAATGCAGTTGTGCCTTGAAAAGAAATATTTGCTGGTATCCCCATACTCTTAAAATAAATTTCTGTTTTCGTGTGGGTAGCAAATTCACTTGCAACTTTCCTTAGTTGGGCGCACAAATCCTCCCTGCCGTCATTCGGGGAGATTTGATGAATATAGGATCTTGTTTCATCTAGTGACCTTCGCATTACCTCTCTTAGCTTGCCAGCTTGTTCCTTTGCTTGTTGTGGAGAAGTATCGATAAGGAAGGATACAGCATCAAGTCCCATAATGACGGAGGTAAACGTATGTCCCACCGTATCATGCAGATCCTTGGCCAGTCGGTTTCGTTCCTCCAATAATGTGACCTTTTCAATCTGCTTGGCGTATTCCTCTAAAAGTTGATTTTGACGTTGATTTTCAGCCAATAACATTTTGGTCCTTTTCTCCGCCTCAAGGACCTTCGCAATGGTAATACCAATTGCGAAAAAAAAGAAACCATCAATTACGCCCAACCCGATCTGATCTATCCCTACAGCTAGATAGGCTAGAATAGGAACAATTGAAAAACCAGCCCAAAGTAACCATCTCTCTTTCCCTGGTCGGCAATAGATACCCGCACAGAGGGATGGGATCGCTAAGAAGGAAGAATATTTCCCCAATAGGTAACATCCGGCAATTAAGAATAACCCGCTAAAAAACAATTCCAGCAACGGGTAGTTGATGCGCTTAGCGGGATTCACGTTTTCACCTGCCCATTGAGGTATAAGGAAGGCTGCAAAAAGTAAGGTCATTAGCAGCCAGGATAAAGAAAATGGAATTAGGAATACTGCCATAATGAATAAATGAAAAATAAACCAGCCTATTCTTGTGATGTGCGAAGCTTTATATACCCAATGGATCTCATTTTGAAATGATAGCATACTGCTCTCCTTTATAAACTAAGGAAATCTGATTTGTTTACTTAATTCAACAAACCGATCCTTTTTTCCTTTTTAAAAAGTCATATGACTACATATGAACAATTGATGACCGAACTCACTATTTGGTATGACCGGTTCTGTTTCATAATGAAGCTACAAATTAGTTATGAAGGAGAGATAGTAATGAGATTATTTTTATATCGGCATGCTTTAGTATTATTTCTAGTGGTTATGTTCGGAAGAGGAATTCTTGGGATGCTGACTGTGAAAGGTATTCAGCTGGTTAATCCCGAACTCTCCGTACAAAAGGATTTAGGCTGGTTAGTGATGCTTTTATATGCGGTCTGTGCCTGCTTGGCGGTGAAATGGGTGAGGATTGATAAGGAGATTGGTTTAATCAAACCTACTTCGTCAAAGGATTGGTTCGTTTGGTTACCCGTATTGATTATTCCATTAACCTTAGAATTTCATTTAGGTTTTGACACCTCATGGGGACATGTCCCGTTATTACTGATTGCTGCTTTAGGTGTTGCTATTAATGAGGAAATATTATTTAGAGGGATTCTCCTACGTGCGATGTTACCCTTCGGGAAAGCAGTTGCCATTATCATCCCTTCGTTGCTGTTTGGGGCAGCGCATCTAGGCAATATTTTTGTAGGCGGGGATGTGACCTTTGCTCTTTTCCAGTTTGCATGGGCGTTTATCAGCGGCATGGCCATTACAGCGATGCGTTTACAAAGTAAGAGCCTGCTCCCGGCGATTGGATTTCATTTTATACTCGATGCAGTAGAATATGCAGCAACCGGAGAATACGGCGTGCACAGTATCCATTATTCACTTGGATGGCTCTCCATATTTGTCCTGTTAAACCTTGCCTTTCTTGTTTATGCACTTTTCGGATTAAAACTGAAAAGCAAAGGTGTAAGTGTCGTTAAAAACACGATTAACGTCAATTAAAATTGCGAACAGTGCTAGTCACTGTTCGTTTTTTTCCGTATATCAAGTATAATGAAGCATATTCAGATTATGCATACGATATTTCTTTGCGAGAAATCCTATAGATAAGCCGGATAATACAAATAAACGAGGTTAATACATGAGCGAAAAAAGTTTTAACGATTATAATTTAAGTGATGAAATCACAAGAGCACTAGCTATTTTAAAATACGATACACCGACCGAGGTTCAAACGGAAGTTATTCCATTAGCTTTGGAAAATCAGGACCTGGTTGTAAAATCACAAACTGGCAGTGGCAAAACGGCTTCCTTTGCCATCCCTATTTGCGACATGATCGAATGGGAAGAACGAAAGCCCCAAGCCTTAATTCTTACCCCAACTAGAGAGCTTGCTGTTCAAGTTCGCGAAGATGTCACCAATATCGGCCGTTTTAAACGAATTAAGGCAATGGCCGTTTATGGCAAGGAACCATTTTCAAAGCAAAAGGAAGAATTGCAGCAAAAAACACATGTCGTCGTTGGGACACCTGGACGTGTCATGGATCATATCGACAGAGAAACCCTAGTACTTGACGAGATAAAATATCTTATTATTGATGAAGCAGATGAGATGCTTAATATGGGGTTTATCGACGACGTCGAATCCATCATCAAAGAGCTTCCTTTGGACAGAGTCACGATGGTCTTTTCAGCTACCCTCCCTGAAGATGTTGAAAAGCTTTGCCACAAGTATATGAAAAATCCCGTGAATATCGAAATTGCCTCGACCGGGATTACGACCGATACGATTGAGCATTTATTAATTGAAGTGAAAGAAGAAGACAAGCTTTCCCTGCTAAAAAATGTGACCGTCGTAGAGAACCCCGACAGCTGTCTAATTTTTTGCCGAACCAAAGAACATGTCGATACCGTTTATTCCGAATTGGAGGCCTCCAATTATTCCTGTGAACGACTCCACGGGGGATTAGAGCAGCAAGATCGCTTTGCGGTAATGGATGGCTTCAAAATGGGGAATTTCCGTTACCTGATCGCAACAGATGTTGCTGCACGAGGAATTGATATTGATAATGTAACCCTGGTTATCAATTATGACGTTCCTATGGAAAAAGAAGGGTATGTCCACCGAACAGGCAGGACCGGCCGTGCCGGGAATGAAGGAAAAGCAATTACGTTTGCTACCCCTTATGAAGGAAAGTTCGTTCGAGCGATTGAACGTTATATTGGCTTTGAAATCCCTAAAATGGACGCTCCTAAGGCCGAGGAAGTGGCTAAGGGTAAAGACGCTTTCGAGGAAAAAATCAGCGGACGACGCGTAGTTCGTAATAATAAAACTGCTCGAATTAATCAAGGCATCACGAAGCTTCATTTTAGTGGTGGAAAAAAGAAAAAGATGCGCGCGGTTGATTTTGTTGGGACCATCGCTAAGATCCCCGGAGTGACAGCCGATGATATTGGAATCATCACGATTCAGGACCAAATGACGTATGTCGATATTCTTAATGGCAAGGGGGCACTTGTCCTACAAGCAATGGAGAATGCCACGATTAAAGGTAAGAAACTGAAGGTTAGTAAGGCACTTAAGTAAGAAAAGTTGTAAGGAAGGACGATTAGGCTAATACTAATCGTCCTTTTTGTCCAGATTTAACATCTCAAAGTTCTTTCTTCATTAACCGTAACAGAGCCATTTATCTCTTGGGGGTCAATGGAGCGCCTTTTCATTTACCGGCTGGACCGGTTTTTCCCACTCAATGGGCATTAGTCGCTTCCACTAGTTACCGCTTGACTGATTTTTTCCACCCAATGGGCATTAGTCGCCTTCACTAGTTACCGCTGGACTGATTTTTTCCACCCAATGGGCGTTAGTCGCCTCCACTAGTTACCGCTGGACTGATTTTTTCCACTCAATGGGCATTAGTCGCTTCCACTAGTTACCGCTGGACCGACTTTTTCCGATCAATTGGCATTAGTAGCTTCCACTAGTTACCGCTGGACTGATTTTTTCCACTCAATGGGCATTAGTCGCTTCCACTGTTTCCCTAAAGCCATTTTTATATCATAAAAAAAACTTGAAAGCTGTTTAATGCTTTCAAGTCTTTTTGGTATTTATTTAAGATGAATGGGCCTAAATGGACTCGAACCATCGACCTCACGCTTATCAGGCGTGCGCTCTAACCAGCTGAGCTATAGGCCCAAATTGGAGCGGGTGAAGAGAATCGAACTCTCATCATCAGCTTGGAAGGCTGAGGTTTTACCACTAAACTACACCCGCATGGTAAAAAAAGAAATGGCTGGGCTAGC
>NTXX01000035.1 GCA_002559145.1 Bacillus sp. AFS006103 | reverse complement strand
ATAATAATGGGCTTGACTTTCATAAGCTTCTTCTATATACATTAGACGGAAATTCTCCGCCTATGAATTCTCATACCTACACGAAAATAACAATGAATTATAACTGAGCCTAGTTTTTAAAAGTACTTAAATATGGATTCGCTGATAAATTAGGTTTTTTCGCTGATAAATTACTTATAATCGCTGATATATTGTGATCTTCGCTGATAAATTACTTATAATCGCTGATAAAATGAATACTTTCTCCGATAAGTTCACAAGAATAGCTATTAATATAAAAAATATTGAAGAAACCCTCTCCATAGCTAGAAAAAGGTCGTTAATTAATAGTAGAAAGACAAGAAAACAAGTAATACATAAACACTATTAGGAGGAATATTAAAATGAGAATCAATCACAACATTTCCGCGTTAAATGCTTACAATCAATTAAGTGCAAACTCAGCTTCCGCATCAAAAAACCTAGAAAAATTATCTTCAGGTTTACGTATCAACCGTGCGGCTGATGATGCAACGGGTCTAGCAATCTCTGAAAAAATGAGAGCACAAATTCGTGGTTTGGACCAAGCTTCACGTAATGCCCAAGACGGAATCTCTTTAATCCAAACAGCTGAAGGTGCCATGAACGAAACACACAGCATCCTACAACGTGTTCGTGAATTATCAAACCAAGCAGCTAACGGAACTTCAACTACTCAAGATAAACAAAATATCCAAACAGAAGTAAACCAATTAATCGACGAAATTGATCGCGTAGCTGGTGATACAGAATTTAATAGCTTTAAGATTCTAAACGGCGATATCTCTAAAACAGCTAAATTTGCTCAGTCTACAGGTGGAGCAGTTGCGAATGTGGTAGCTTCCTCAACGGCAGCTGCTGGAACAACTACTGTTACTACATCTGGTCCTTTAGCTGCAGCAGAGGAATCAATTTGGCAAACAGGAACATTAATGGACCACAATGGCGCAGCTGCTCCTGTAAGTGGAACGACTAAAATGACCGACCTTGGTGATGGGGCTAGCAACTATGGTCTTCAAGTTGGCGATGAAATCACTCTTTCTGCAGTTGTTGGCGGCGAAGTGAAATCTTCCGTTTATGTTGTTACATCTACCAGCACATTAGATGACTTTATGGCATCTGTAAAAAATACATTAGGTGCAGCAGATGTATCGATGAGTTTTAACCCAGGGGATTTTACATCACTTGGAACAGGAGCAATGGGTCTTGATGGAACGTCTTCTGCTGCAAACTCATTGGTCATTTCTGGTCAATCTGGTGCAGCCAATGATATTAGTACATTAAAAATCACGGCTTCTTCCTCTGAGGGTATTGCACGTTCTTCCTTTAATACTGAAATGAACGGCGGTCTCAATGGAGGACTAGAACAACTACAAGTGGCTGGAAACGCTGGTGACTTCATCGCTCAAGTAGACATTGATGGAAACGGTACTGCTGGTACTGGAGATGGAAGAATCGCTGTCCGTAACAATTCCGTAGTAAAAGTTTCCAACTTGGAATTATCATTTACAGACACCATTACTCCTGCTGCTACATCTACGATTACAGTAGGTTCTACGAATAATACGGTTTCAATCCATGTAGGTGCAAACGCTGGACAAACATTGGAAATTGGCATTAATGCGATGGATTCAGTAGCATTAGGGCTAAAAACTAACGGTGTTAATATCTCTCTTATGAGTGAAATTAGTGCTGAAGATGCATTAAAAGTTCTAGATGGTGCAATCGGTCGTGTTTCGTCTGAACGTTCGAAATTAGGGGCAATTCAAAACCGTTTAGAGCATACCATCAACAGCCTTGGAACATCTTCTGAAAACTTAACGGCTGCTGAATCCCGTTTACGAGATGTTGATATGGCTAATGAGATGATGCAATTTACGAAAAATAATATCCTTTCTCAAGCAGCTCAATCCATGCTTGCGCAAGCAAATCAACAGCCTCAAGGTGTATTACAGCTTCTTCGTGGTTAATAACTAGTCATTACAATTAAAAAGAAGTCTCTTATCAGAAGGGACTTCTTTTTTTAAGCTATCTACTGAATGGTAATGAAAGTTTTGGTTGATTATCGTGAAAAAGGGCAAATTTCAGGAAACTGTAAGACGCAAAGCTGCGGGACTAACCTTAAATAAATAAGTATGTCAGCCGGGTTGCCACATTACGTGCCTTTTTCGCATATGCTTCTACATTTTTTAGGAGGAATACGTATGCAAATTGTAAGAAGGAAGATTTCTTTTCTTGTGTTAGCGGTACTATTTTTACAGTTATTATCACCGATTACTTCAGCTTTTGCTGCAAGTAATTTAACCACTGCTCCTGCAAATTTACGTTATTATCCTGATGGGATTGATAACTTTCTCTTAAGATGGGATGGGGTGACCGGTGCTAGTGGCTACCGTCTTTATGAAAAAGTGGGCGAAGAAAATGTCTTGAAAAAACAAACAACAAATCTCTATTTCTACCTTGCAAGTGTACCAGAAGGAACTCATACATATACCGTTATAGCTTATAATAGTACGGGAGAGTCTCCGTTCTCAACATCTTTAAACGTTGAGATTAAATACCCTGATATGCAATCACCTAGCGGATTGACTTCAAGTATCGTCAACGGTAATGATGTCTCGTTAAAATGGAATGCAGTAGAATTCGCAACAACTTACAATGTTTTCGAAGTGAAAAATGGCCAGAGGGAATTACTTGCTTCACCGACAAAACCAAATCAATATTTTGCTAATGTTTCTGAAGGTGAACATGTTTATGAAATCACTTCATACAACTCCCAATACGGAGAATCAACACCAAGTTCTTTTGCTGTAAATGTTGTCTTTCCTGATATGGCAGCACCTACTGGCTTAACTACTTATATTAATGATATTAATAATGTTTTGTTTAGATGGAATGTGGTTCCTTATGCTGAATCCTATAATGTATATCAAATTGTAGATGGGGCAAGGAAGTTTATTGCCACGACAACAGATACAAAACAGTATCTATCAAACTTGCCTGAGGGCGAAAATATTTATGAAGTGACTTCTTATAATTCTAAATATGGAGAATCGTTGGCAGGTAGCAAAAGCAAGTTTACGGTCTCTTATCCGGAAATACTTCCGCCGCAAGAGGTTTATCCTTATTTTTATAATGGAAACGATCTTTTTCTCATGTGGTCTGCAGCAGGATATGCAGAACAGTATAAACTCTATCAATTGGTCGATGGTCAAAAAGAATTAATTACGACTACTACCAATCGTTCACACTACTTCAGTAACCTTCCAGAAGGTGATTATACCTTTGAAATCGTTTCTGTCAGTAGCCGTTTTGGTGAATCCACTGCAAAAACTTATTGTGTAACGGTTCAATTCCCAGAAATGCAGGCACCTAAAGCATCAATCGATATGGATACTCCAACTAGTGCGGTAATTGGCTGGTCTTCTGTACCGTATGCAACAGAATACGAAGTCTATAAATTAGTAGATGGAGTACCTACATTAATTGGAACAACAACTTCAACAAAAACATCTTACTATGTAAGTGATTTACCACAAGGCAAACACGAATATATGGTTCTAGCAAAATCTGACCGTTTTGGAAAATCAGCTTATTCAAATATAGTCGTTGCAGAAGTAAAACCGGCATTACCTGCTCCAGTAGCTAGTGCACCAGAAGTAAAAGGTGATTCTGTCCAACTTACTTGGGAACCAGTTGTAGAAGCAGATAAATACAATGTCTACAAAGAAGTAGACGGAGAACGTGTATTAGTTGGAACTACAACTGAACCTACTATTATGGTAGATACTCCAGAAGAACAAGGCACTCACGAGTACTTAATCGTTCCTGTCACAAAAGATGGAGTAGAATCAATTGACTATGCAACGGTTGAAGTTGTGATCGATCAACCTTCTGATGTAACAGCGCCAGTTACAGTTGCCGAAACAACTGATAAATGGTCAAAAGAGGATGTTTCCGTCAAGCTAACGGCAACAGACGATTTAAGTGGTGTGAAGAGCACCTTCTATTCTATTAACCATTCAGAGTTCGTCGAAGGTACACAATTAACACTCAATCTAGAAGGCATGAACACCGTTTCATTTTATAGCGTTGATAATGCTGGAAATGTTGAGGAAGTTAAGACAGTAGAAGTGAAAATCGACAAACAAGCGCCGGAAACGGTGATCAATGCGAGTGCCTATTGGTATAACAATAAGGTTGATTTAGAACTAACAGCAATCGATGATCTTTCTGGAGTAAAAGCTAGCTATTACTCAGTTGATAACGGAGCTTTTGCAGAAGGAACGCAATTTAGCATCGAAGAATCAGGCATTCACACAGTTTCCTTCTACAGCGTTGACAATGTTGGCAATGTTGAGGAAGCAAGAACAGTTGAAGTGAAAATTGACAACCAAGCGCCAAAAACTACTGCCGAGGTAAAAAATAATAGTTTGGTGGAATTAACAGCGACTGATGACCTTTCCGGAGTTCAAGCAACCTATTACTCCGTAAACGGTTCTGATTTTAAAGAAGGTACAAGCCTTGAGGTTACCCAAGCAGGAGTCAATAAAGTTACCTTCTACAGCATAGACAAAGCTGGAAACTATGAAGAACAGCAAACCATTGAAGTTGTAGTAGATAAAACGGCTCCGGTCACTGTAAGTAATATTGAGGATCAATGGTACACCGAAACAGCGAACGTTGAACTGAAAGCAACTGATGACCTAAGCGGAGTAAAAACAACCTATTATTCTATCGATGGTGCTGACTTCAGCGAAGGCTCAAGCTTTACAATCGAAAAAGAAGGCACACACACAGTTACATTTTATAGTGTTGACAATGCTGGTAACACAGAAGTGAAAAATACTGTAGAAGTAAAAGTTGATAAAACTACTCCTACAACAGTAAGTAATATCGAGGATCAATGGTACACAGAAGATGTAAACGTTGAGCTTACTGCAAGTGATGAGCAAAGCGGTGTGAAAGCAACCTACTATTCTATCGATGGTGCTGACTTTACCGAAGGCACAAGTTTTACAATCGAAAAAGAAGGCACACACACAGTTACATTTTATAGTGTTGATAATGCAGGCAACATAGAAGTAAAAAACATAGTCGAAGTGAAAGTAGATAAAACTGCTCCTACTACTGTTAGTAATATTGAGGATCAATGGTACACAGAAGCAGCGAACGTTGAACTGACAGCAACCGACGAACTAAGCGGAGTGAAAGCAACCTACTATTCTATTGATGGTGCTGAGTTCAGCGAAGGTACAAGCTTCACGATTGAAACAGAAGGCATCCATACCGTTACTTTTTACAGTATAGACAATGCCGGTAATATTGAGGACAAGCATTCTGTTGAAATAAAAACAGATAAAACCGGTCCAGTAACAGTAAGTAATATCGAGGATCAATGGTATACAGAAGATGTAAACGTTGAGCTTACTGCAAGTGATGAGCTAAGCGGTGTGAAAGCAACCTACTATTCTATCGATGGAGCTGTTCTCACCGAAGGTACAAATTTCACAATCGCATCCGAGGGTATCCACTCCTTGGACTTTAACAGTGTTGATAACGCTGGCAATATGGAGGACAAAAACACAGTCGAAGTAAAAGTAGATAAAACCGCTCCAACAATCAAAGCTGACTTCCCTACGGAATATACGCTTGGATCAAGTTTCAACCTTAATTATGATGCCGCCGATAATCTTTCAGGCATCAAAGAAAGCTTTGTCGAAGTCAATGGAGTGAAGAACACAACAGGAAAAATCACTTTTGACAAACCTGGCGTGAATACAATTAAGATCACAGCTATAGACAATGCAGGGTTAAAGACTGTTGTAGAAAAAAAGGTTTCCACCTATATTCAAGCGACCATTGAAGTAACACCGAAAGTTATCAATGGCAACAAAGGAGACTTTACGGTTAGAGTGACATTACCTAAAGGCTACAGCTTTGAAAAAGTGGACTTAGCAACAGCAACTATTAATAATGTTGCCGCTCTTAAAGACAGCAAGGGCTTAGAAAATCAAGCGAAAAAAGGCCAATTTAAATTTGATCGTGAAGATTTTATTTGGGATGAGAAACAAGAACTATTAGTTTTCCATGCAATGGTTGATGGAGTTCTTGTCGTAGGAAGCACAACTGTCGATGTTATTAATAACCATAAATGATGAATCAACAAAGAGAGGATGTCCCATTGGGGCATCCTCTTACTGTATTTTATTAAGAAAACGCCCAGCTGTCGATGGGCGCTTGCGCTTTTCTTAATAGATAAGAAAGTATAAGTTTTTGAACTTAGTTTACTGTCTAGCTCCAGCGCCCTAGCGGCTAATGACCTTCGCTCTCCGCCCTACGNNCTCAGTTGGAGCGCTCCAGGCCATACGCCGCTGACCAGGGCGCTTGCGCTTTTCTTATACAAGGGTACCGAAGAAATTGTTCACGCCTTTTACCCAATGATTATTTAATCCAGTAGGGTCATTATTGGCGCCAACCGGTGCATATTTGCCACCTATTTTTGCAATGGAATCCAGTCCTTTATCTAAATAATTTTTCCGTAAATTTCTTGCCATATCATGAATACTTTCTGAGACGGAATCATAATGTCTTAGACCATTTTTACCCATCATACCGGCAATATTATTTTTTTCATAAGCGGCCTGAGACTTGCCATTACCTGTTTCATGCATGGCGACTGAGGCTAATAAATTTGGATTAATATTAAATGCTTTGCCGGCTTCTACGAACTGTTCCCCGAGATTGCTTAATTTTCCTTTTAGCGTTGAATTCAATTTCTCTAAAGATACTTCTGAAAAATCCAAGCTTGTGGTCGAGTTTACTATATGGGAAAGGTCCTTGATGTTATCAAGAATTGGTGAGGTGCCAGCCCAAAAACTCCCATTTGATTGTTGAGGTTGAGAAGGAGTGGAGGATTCCCCTTCAAGTAACATCGCTTGTAAAATGGATTGAAAAAAATCACCGCTAGGAATTTGCTGATTTGCACTATTCATTGTTGGGAGATTGGTCGATATAGATAGTAGAGCTATATTTTTAAACCAATCTGAAGAAACTGGACTTATACTCATAGTTTACTGCTCCTGTCGTATGACTTCTTTTCTACTATTTTACACCTTTTCTAATATGAGGTAAATCCCATCGGAATACTTTGTTAAAAAATAAAAAATAAAAAATAGACCCATACGCTTTTTCAATAATCAATCTCCACTTGAAAGGAGAAAATATTGTGATTTCATCGGCTTCATTGATTCCTAGTCAACACAAAATATCTAATAAAACTAGCGGTACTAAACCGGATGATCAAACAGACGGCTCATTTTTGGAGTTATTGAATGAGTTGAAAAAAAAGCCAGAGCAGGAATCAAGTAAAAATCTCCTTGCCATGGTGGACCCGTTGTTCAGTCCAATGAATGAGGATAGCAACGAATCTATTAAACTAGGAGAACAGGGGGATCATCAGGAAGAACAGACTGAAACCGAGCAACCGACGAGAGAAGATTTGATTTCTTTTATAAGTTTATTGTTCAAAACAGATAGTGGTTCAAACAATCCTACACTTTCACAATTTGAAAAAGAATTACAAAACATCAATCCCAGCAAGTCAACACTTGCTCGTTTAGAAAAAGAATTACATAAAACCAGTCAACAACTAGAAACCATCCCCCTTGAAAAAATGGCAAAGCTACTCGCGGAAGCGGCTATTCCAGTTAAAGAAGGTATTTCAACACCTCCACTCGGACAAAAGGCGGTGGAGGATTCGCTCAAACCTAAGCAAACCGGAAATATGCCGGCACCTGATTTTGAATTTCAGCCAAAGTTTGAGGGAAAAGAAGTTATTTTTCAATCCGTTCACCCTAACGGCGCAGGCTCTGTTGCTGGTAAGAGTGAACAGGCGCCGCTCCCAAAGGTTTCTGTCCAGCAGTTTTTCTCGGAAGTCATCGAGTTAGTCAAGAATCACGCGAGCCTTAAAAAGGCATCAGAATTCATGGAAGCGAAATTCTCGCTGACTCCTGAAAAGCTTGGGGAGATTGATGTGAAATTGTCCATTCATAAAGGACAAGTAGCTGCACACTTTACCGCTGAAACACTCATTGGCAAAGAAACACTGGAATCGCAAATCTCTTTATTACGCACATCACTTCAGCAACAAGGGTTGCAAGTGGATAAAATAGAGATTACCTTAGGCGGACAGGGATTACAGCATTCCTTTTCACAACAGGAAGAAAAATCACGGCAGGACCAATCCCAGCAACGATTTTCGAAAAAGAAAATCAATATCGAGGAGTTTTATCAAAGCCATTCAACGATCGAAGAATATAAGCAAAGTGGAATTGAAAACACGATTAACATTCTGGCCTAATGAGGAGGAAAGAACGATGAACACAATTAACTCTTTAAATATGAATACAAATACAAGTACGAAATCAACCAAACAACAGGGCCAAGTAGATAAAGATCTTTTCCTGCAGATTCTAACCACCCAATTACGAAACCAAGATCCAACCCAGCCAATGGAAGACCGTGAAATGATTGCGCAAATGGCACAATTTAGTACACTTGAACAAATTTCTAACCTGAATCAAGCATTTAATCAATTTATCGATAGTCAACAAGTAGATATTAGCCGTTATTCTACTATGATAAATAAAGAAGTAACTTGGACCGATGATGTCACTGGCAAGGAAGAAAGTGGCGTAGTTAAAGGAATTATCAAAAAAGACGATCAATTCTATTATCAAGTGAATGATGAAGAGATTCCAGTTGGAAATATAATTTCCGCTAAAGAAATAGCATCACAAAGCTTATAAACTCAGGAGGTAACAAACATGCTGCGTTCACTCAATTCAAGTGTATCTGGGATGAAGGGTTTCCAAAATAAATTAGATGTCATCGGTAATAATATTGCTAACGTTAATACAATCGGATATAAAAAAAGCCGGATTGTCTTTCAGGATGTACTAAGTCAAACAGTGCGGGGGGGGTCCACCACTAATGCTAATTTAGGAGGAACCAATCCTGTTCAAATTGGCTTAGGGGTAAAAACAGCATCAGTTGATACCATCCATACACCGGGGAGCCCGACTACGACGAATCTGTCTTCTGATTTATATATCGATGGAAATGGTTTCTTCGTTGTTCAAAATGACAGTGGGTCCAAATATCTGACAAGAGCAGGTAACTTTGACCGCGATGGTCTCGGTAATCTCGTTACGCCACAAGGGTATAAAGTGATTGGTAAAGATGCAACTACTAACACTTTTGGACCGATTAACATCGATTCTACTCAGTATGTTTCCTACACAATTGATTTTAATGGGGTTATTAAAGGTGTAGAAGCTGATGGGACAACAAAAGACATTGCTACGCTTGGTACGGTTGTGGTTTCCAATCCAGCCGGTTTGAAAAAAGTGGGCGGCTCTATGTATGAACTTTCAGGGAATGCGGAAACAAAGGTTGATCCAGTGACAAATACAATTACAGTGCCGACGATTGATGGCCTAATGAATACACGAGATATCACCAAAGCCGGTCAAATTGTCTCCGGTCAGTTGGAAATGTCCAATGTCGACCTCTCAGAAGAGATTACCGAAATGATTATCGCTCAGCGTGCATTTCAGGCAAATGCCAAAGTTATTACTGTATCAGATTCTATTTTAGAAGAGTTAGTGAATTTAAAACGGTAATAGACTAGTAAAATTAAATGAGTAACAATAGTGCTAGACCATATTCAATTTTAAGTGTTAGTATTTAAAGGGAAAGTAAACTACTTTCCCTTTAAATGATTTTACGGCGGTGAGGAAAACACGATGACACTATATGAAAATACCAAAGACGTGAACGTTTATGATTTTAAAAAAGCACTCCGGTTATCAATGGAACAAGTGCGCGTGCTAACACGAATTCATGATAATTTTGCTTATCAACTGGCTTCCGCTATTTCAACACAATTAAGGACGATCGTCCAAGTGGACGTGTTGTCTGTTAATCAAATGATCTATGAAGAGTTTATTAAACAACTGCCACCCTTCACTATATTAAATATTTTTGAAACCCCGGAAAAAGGCCGAATGATTATGGAATTAAAGTCGCAGATGGCGTTTGGTATTATTGACCGCTTATTAGGCGGCCGGGATTTGCCTGTTATTTTGGAAGAAAAAACAACCTTAACACAAATCGAGAATAAAATTCTTCATAATCTTTTTGCGGGGTTTGTTGAAAATCTCCAAAAATCGTGGAAAGATTTAATGAATGTAAATTTGAAGGTTGTTGAGATTGAAACCAATCCACAATTTTTACAAGTAGCCATTCCCAATGAAACCGTCATTGTGATCGCATTCCAAATCAAAATCGGTGAAATCACGGAATTGATGCATATTTGCATTCCTTATATTATATTAGAACCATTCCTGCCCAAATTATCATCCTATCAATTATTCTCGACTCGTACTAAAACCAATAGTCCACAGGAATCAAATTTGTTAAAATCAAAACTACAAGAGCTTGAAATTCCTGTCAGTGTAGAATTGGGGCGTTCAACCATCTCGATTGAAGAATTTCTATCGTTAAATGTGGGTGATATCGTTCAGCTCGAGCAGCTTTATGAGGAACCATTAAAAGCAATGGTAGGTAAAGACGTGAAATTTTTAGTCAAACCTGGTATGAAAAAGACGCGCCTAGCCGCAGAAATTGAAACTGTTTTTGAAAAAGAGGGTAAAAAAGATGAGTTATGATGGGAAAATTTCAAAAGAAGAATTAGCTGCCTTATTAGGCGAAAAACAAGAGGAAACAAAGCCGTTTTTATTTAAGGATTTGGAAGAACAACCTCTCAAAGACGGAGGAGAGGAATCCGTCAATTTAAACCTTCTCATGGATATTAATCTAGAAGTAGTCGTTGAATTGGGGAGAACAAAAAAGAAAATAAACGAAATTTTAGAGCTGTCCCAAGGTTCGATTATTGAATTGGACCGTGTGTCAGGTGAACCAGTCGATTTATTAATCAACGGGAAAGTCGTCGCCAAAGGGGAAGTCGTCGTTATCGATGAATATTTTGGTGTCCGGATAACAGAGATTATTAATAAGTCAATTAATTAAAGGGCTGTTCCTAAGAATTACGGGTTCCATAAACTATCGCAAACATTAAAAATGTAATGCAAAATGACCTTCAAATTGTCTAGTGATTTGGAGGTCTATTTTTGTTGATTTAAAGGGATTTGAATAATTATTTAGGAGAATTGTAGTGCAATTTGTATATTAAAATGTGGGGGTAAAATAGCCAGTGTACTGCAGGATAATATAATCCATTTTTACTTGCAAATGGATATTGTTTTCTTAGGTCCTAATACAATAGAAAAATAAACGGAGAAATTCCGTCTATATTGGGAAATACCCATATTTCCTTAAAAATAAGGGGAGTTTTTCCGTTTATATTCTCCAAATCTTTAGATTTTGTCTTTTGTAGAGCAATTAATCGGAAGATCTCCGCTTATATCTGCTTCCTAAGCTTTCCCTATATACATTAGCCGGAAATTCTCCGCCTATGAATTCTCATACCTGCACGAAATCGATACGGATAAGGAAGGAATGGTTTGCAAACAAAATTCATAATTTCTAATTTGAATTTGTGATGGGAAACGGAACCCGTTTTCCTAAGAATCTGCCCTTTTTTATGTTAGCAGCCTCAACCACTGAACTAATCATGCCGTTATCTAATAATAGATACTTTAAACCACGGTTCGGGGGCAAAAGGGATGATTACAAACAATCTTCGTTTTTCTGGTTTGGCATCAGGAATTGATACCGAATCATTAGTAAAAAAATTAATGGATGCGGAAAAAGTACAATTAAATAAAGTGATACAAAATAAGACGAAAACGGAATGGAAAGTCGATGCTTATCGAGAAGCCAATACGAAATTCCTAGATTTACGCACCTCGATGGAAACACTAAGACTTGAATCTACTTTTACAAAAAGTAAGCTGACTTCATCAGACAGCAGTAAGGTAGATGTCACTGTATCGGGGCTGCCGAGCAGAAGCGAGTATATCATTACTGATGTTAAGCCCTATCAACCTGGGACGCCTTCCTCTGTAAAATTCGCTGCCACAAGTCTAGCAAGTGAGACAAGTGAATTGGGAGCGGGGAACGGATTTCAATTTACTTTGAACGGTGAAACAATCGACCTAAACGCTCAGGATTCGATTCGCAGCTCGATCACTAAAATCAACGCCTTAGCTGACAAAACAGGCGTAACAGCAAGTTACTCAAGCGGTGATCAGGCGATTGTGTTTACCTCTAAAGATGCAGCGGGGAATATTAACATTGCCAATCTATCAAACAGCACGAATGTATTAAGGCTGGCAGAAGGAACTGTCAGTGAGATACAAAATGACTTTCCAGCAGGAAACCCAAGTGGTGCCAGTGGAAACTCGGCTGTTAAGGCAATCGATGGAGAGGTAACCATTAACGGGACGAACCTGACGCTAAAGAATAATCAACTGAACTATGATGGAATTACCTTTACCATCAAATCTGAGATACCAGCGGGAAGCCAAGTCACGATTACGAAAAAAACAGATGTGGATGCGATCTTCGATAACATTAAAGGATTTGTCGACAAGTATAACGAGACCATTCAGACATTGCATGATAAGTTGGGTGAAAAACGGTATAAAGACTTTACGCCGCTATTAGATGATCAGAAAACAGACATGAAGGAAAAAGAAATTGAATTATGGGAAGGTAAGGCCAAGAGTGGTTTATTGCAAAGTGATCGCATCATCTCCTCGGCCCTCGATAAATTACGAACGACCATATACTCGAAGGTTAATGATATCGATGCGACAAAAATGAATACCCAATTTGATTCGCTTTCGGAAATCGGAATTACGGCGAGTTCCAATTACAAAGAAAATGGCAAGCTAGAAATCAATGAAACGAAGCTACGAGAAGCACTAGAAAACAATAGCGAAGAGGTTTCATTATTATTTTCAAAAAAATATGACACAACGAAATCGACAAACAACACAGCTAATAATAAAGCGGAATTCGCTAATAGTGGGATTGGTTGGAGACTGTATGACCAGCTTAATGAGACAATGAAAGAAATATCCAAAACAGCCGGTACGTCCAATGATGCGGTCCTTTCTAAATCATTAAGTCAGTTGGATACGCAAATCGATTCATGGCAGAAGAGATTGGAAGCGAAAGAGAATTATTATTGGAAACAATTCACAGCCATGGAGCAGGCCATTCAAAAATCTAATAGCCAAAGCGGATGGTTAACACAACAAATGGGTGGAGGGATGTAAGCTTGTATAAACAAAAGGAGGCATTACTCCAAAGGTATTACCAGCTTACAAGCAAACTAATCAACGAAATGACGGAGAACGGTGTAGAAATTATTCAAGCTGCATTAAATGAACGTCAAGCGTGCATTCTGGAAATAAACCAAATGGATCAAGGTGCAGGTCAAATCCTGCTAAACCCGGCAATCGAAAAACAACTGTTACGAATTCATCCTTTGGAGGTAGAGCTTAAAAGGATGCTAGAGAGAGTACAGCAAAAGGTGCTTTCCAATTTGCATGCGCTCAAAAAGGAAAAAACGATTAAACAATACGGGGAATCGACCTATGGTTCAAGTGGGTTATTTTATGACAAAAGAAAATAGAGCAAAGGTGGTCAAACATGTCTCTTCGCAATCCATACCAGGCATATGAGAACAATCAAGTGCTGTTCGCAAAGGGGGGAGAGCTAACCCTTCTTTTATATCAAGGGGCGATTAAATTTATTGAACAGGCAAAGCTGGCACTGGGGAAAAATGATCTTCAGCGAGCTAGTGATCGCATGATTAAAGCCCAGAACATCATCAGCGAGTTAATGGTGACTCTTAATATGGATATTGAAATTTCCAAGTCTTTACTCCTGCTTTATGACTATGTAAAGCAAAGATTAATTGATGCGAATCTTAATAAAGACGTAAAAATATTAAATGAAGTTCAAGGAATGCTAGTTGAATTGCTAGAAACTTGGACGGAAGCAATCAAAGTCGTTAGACCTACTTAACTGTGAATTTTTTGTTAAGTAGGTCTTTTTTCATTTTTTCCCCATTGTAATATATGAAAGTGCATTGTAATATAATAGTATTGGTAAAATTCGACCAATATCATCAGAAAACGACATTTATAATCCGATAATGGCAAACCTAGGGAAATCTAGGGACGCAAAGCTATAGGGGCTACCATCATTTTTGATCACGCCAGCCAGTTACCGAAGAGATATAGTTTATTTACTATGTACTATTCTTCGGAGTAGTACTTTTTTTTCGCAAAAAAATTGGGTTTATTTGCCAATAATTAGAGAGAGGAGATTAAAAATGCTACAGAATATATCGGTTCTAAATCAGGCTTTAGATGCTTCTGTGTTAAGGCACAATGCCATTTCTAATAATCTGGCTAATGTGGATACCCCAAATTATAAACCGCAAAAAGTAGTTTTTGAGGAACTATTGAAGGATGAACTAGCAAACTCTTCTTTTGTGGGAAAGTTGACGAACTCCAAGCATATTCCCATCGGCAATTCAGCAGCCAGACCCTATATCACCGAGCAGCCTGTGGTGATGCAAAATAATGGGAACGGCGTAGATGTAGATCAAGAAATGACTAATTTAACGAAAAATTCGATTTGGTATCAGACATTAAGCTATCAGCTAGGCGAAGAATTTAATTTATTAAAAACAGCCATAAGGTCAAGGTAGGGATAAAATATGTCAATGTTTCAACCTTTAAACATTAGTTCTTCCGCATTAACAGCGGGGCGTATGAAAATGGATATTATTTCTTCCAATATTGCCAATGCTACAACCACTAGAGGGAAATTGGTGAATGGGGAATGGATTCCGTATCGAAGGAAAATGGTAGAGGTCGAACCGAGTGGGACCGCACCGTTTAGTCAATTTTTAAAAAATGAAGTGGGGGCGAATGGTGTCAAGGTGACAAGAATTACCGAAGACCAGACTCCTTTCCAACCTGTTTATGACCCTGCCCATCCAGATGCAAACAAGGATGGCTATGTCATGATGCCTAACGTGGATATCACCAAAGAGATGGTTGACCTAATGAGTGCCTCAAGAGCATATGAAGCCAATGTTACTGCATTTAATGTTGGAAAAACGATTTCGTTAAAAGCTTTAGATATTGGTAGATAAGGAGTTTAAATAATGAAAATAGATCAATTGATGATAAACCCATCACTTTTTATCGAAAAGAATCAACCTGTGAATGCTGCTTCACCTTCTAAAACATCCTTTTCACAAGCTTTAGGTGAGGCACTAAAGAGTGCAAACGAAACCATTATCCAATCCGAGAATATGTCAGAAAAAATTGCGACGGGCGAAATCAAGAATATTCATGATGTAACCATTGCTGCACAAAAGGCTCAAATTGCTTTGCAGTTAACCACTCAAGTAAGAGATAAAGTGGTGGAATCGTATCAAGAAATTATGAGAATGCAAGTATAATGAGCTGCTTAGTTTTGACAAGAACGGCGGGTGACCAATGAAAGTGAAATTAGTTGATGTAAAAGAAAAATTAGGACAGTTTTGGAAAAATACTAGCAAGAAAAATAAATCCTTCTATATTGGTACCTTTATTACGTTAATAGCCATATTTTGCTTTATTTTTTTCTTTTTGTTAAAGACCAGTTATGTACCTCTATACTCAAATAACTTAACTCAAAAGGAAATCGGTGAGATTAAGGCTGTTCTAGAAAAACAAGGATTCACTGATTATAAGATTGCCAATAATGGCACACAAATCCTTGTCCCGAAAGAGAATGTTCCAGACCTTATCGTTAATTTAGCTTCAGAAGGACTGCCGAAAAGCGGCCCGATTAGTTTCTCCGAACAAACTCAAAATTTGAAGTTCGGTGTAACGGAACAGGAATTAGACGTAATCGAACGAGAAACGATTCAAAAGCAATTAGCTAATTTGATGACAAAAATTAGCGGTGTTAAGAGCGCCGAAGTAATGATTACAATGCCAAAGGATAGTGTCTTTATTCGTTCGGAGAATGAAGATAAAGCCAGCGCCTCCATCATTGTTGACCTAGAACCAGGCACAGAATTAGAACAAGGGCAAATTAAATCACTCTACTTCTTAGCCTCAAAGAGTATTCCAAATTTACCACAAGAGAATATTGTAATTTCCAACCAATACGGTCAACTTTTAACACTAGATGATTCGGGTAGTGATTCCTCTTTTGTGGGGGTAGGCGACTATGAAAATCAAAGAAAAATTAAACAAAAAGTAGAGGCCGATATTCAGCGCAGTATACAACAGATGCTCGGTACGATGTTAGGACAGGATAAAGTATACGTTCAGACGTTTGCTAAGTTGAATTTTGATAAGGTAAAAACCCAGCAAAGTCTTGTGGAACCAATTACAAAGGACCCTAAAGACGGAACTGAGCAAGGAATCGCAGTTAGTGTGGAAGAGATATCCAAAACTTATAATGGTACGGGAGCATCCGCTGCTGGCGGGGTAAATGGGACAGGTACGGGTGATGTTCCGGCTTACGCCGGCAGCGGCGATGCCGGAAATAATAAGTATCAGGAAACCCAGAAAAAAGTAAACTACGAGTTCAATCGGATTACAAAAGAAATCATCCAGAGTCCTTATACAATTGAAGATTTAACCATCAATGTCGGTGTCGAACCTCCCAATCCGAAAAATCCTTATTCGTTAACACAGGCAACTCAGGATAATATTCGAAGCATCATCTCGAATGTGGTGCGTACGGCAATTGATACTAACAATACAAAAACAGCATCAGATTTAAATAATCGAATTACAATCTTCCCAAGAGAATTTACAGGAAAAACGGATGTAGTTACCCCAAAAGAAACGGGGATAGAAAAACAATCCTTGTGGAATTATCTCTTAATTGGTGCAGCAGCATTGGCTTTACTGATAATTGGATTCCTTTTCATGAAATGGATGAAACGGAAAAAGGATGAAGATCTTGATCCCTTTTCCGAATACTTGGAAGCCAAAAAGATTAACGAATTTGAAGAGGATGCTAATAAAAAGAAATCCGTCCAAAATGAAATTAATCAATTAGCTGGTAAAAATACCGAAGAATTTGTTGATCTGCTGCGCTACTGGTTAAAGGAAGATAAGGAGGGGTAATATGCGCAAGTTAACGGGACTTCAAAAAGTGGCGATCCTTTTGGTTTCTTTAGGAAAAGAAGGTTCATCTACGGTCTATAAACATTTGAAAGAAGATGAAGTGGAGTTATTAACAAAAGAGATTGCTAATCTTCAATGGATTGATTCAAGTGTAAAAGAAGAAGTTTTAGATGAATTTTATACGATGGCAACGGATAAAAACGTCGTTTCCAAAGGCGGCGAACATTTTGCCAAGGATTTACTTGCCTTATCATTTGGAGAAGAGAAGGCAAAGGAAATGCTCCATCGCTCTTCAGAGAAAAATCAAAAGAAGCCGTTTTACTTTGCTCATCGGGCCGAACCCGTTCAAATTTTAAACCTTTTACAATATGAAAATACCCAAACGATTGCGCTTGTTTTATCTTATTTGGATTCGCAAAAATCATCGGCTATTCTTTCTTCTTTTCCAGCAGAAAAGCAAACGGATATAGCCACAAAGATTGCGCTCATGGACACCGTTTCTCCAGAAGTAATTCGACAGGTGGAAGAAGTTCTGCAAGAAAAACTGGCAACCACCTCGTCACATGATTATACAGTAAACAATGGAATTGATAACATCGTCAATATTTTAACAAGCGTTGACCGCGGGACAGAAAAACATATCTTAGAAGCCTTATCGGAGCAAAGCCCAAACTTGGCAGAGGAAATCAAAGGAAAGATGTTTATCTTTGAAGATATTGCTTTCTTAGATCATTATTCCATTCAACGTATTCTCCGCGATGTTGACAGTGAAGACTTGTATTTAGCTTTAAAAATTGCCAGTGAAGATTTAAAAGAAGTAATCTATAAAAATATCTCAAAAAGACGGGCGGAATTACTTGAAGAACAAGGGAAATATGATAAGCCTGTCCGACTCAAAGAAGCAGAAGAAGCTCAAGGCCGGATTGTAAGAATCGTTCGTAAGCTGGAAGAAGAAGGCTCGATTCTGATTGAGAGAAGAGGTGGAGAGGCCGTTGTCGTCTAAGATTTTCAAGTCTACCACGATCTCTCCTGTCATCGAAGCTATGTTGTTATTGTCAAAGAAAAGAGGAAATGATGATACGACTGATTGCATCCAGTCAAGTCAATCCGCTGAAGAACTTCTATTAAGTGCCGAACAACAAGCAGCTGCCATTCTGAAGAGTGCAAAAGAGCAAAGTCTACTAGAAAAAGAACAAGCAGTATCCGAGCTTGAGAACTGGAAACGGATTCAGCAAGAGAAAGTGATGCAAGACCTTGAAGATATCAAACAGCAGGGCTTTCGCGCGGGGTTCGAACAGGGGAAGCAGGAAGCAGAGAGTGAATACACCTCTAAAATACAGTTGTCTCAAGAACTATTAACTAAGGCTTATCAAGAGAAAAAAGAAATTATTCATGAATCTGAGCCATTTGTCATCGACTTAGCGATCCAAATTGCGTCTAAAATTATTCAAAAGGAACTTGATTCTAAACCGGAAGTATTGATTGAGATGATTAAACAAAACCTCGTCTATTCCAATGAACGCTCGATGATTTCAATCTGTGTAAGTCCGGAAGATTTTACATTCGTCCAAAATCAGCGCAATCAATTACTTGAATCGCTGGAGGGACAGGTCGAAGTGAAAATTTTACCGGAGCATTCAATTGAAAAAGGCGGCTGTGTCATTCGCACTTCGTATGGAAGTATTGACGCTCGATTGGATGTACAGCTGAAAGAAATAAAGCAGGCATTACTGAAAACATTACAGGATGATTCGTATGAAGAAAATGCTGGAGATTGATAAATATTTACATACCCTACAGACGATTAACCCGATCAAAATTAATGGAAAGGTCACCCAGGTCATCGGTCTTACCATTGAATCACAAGGTCCTGACGTCAAGATGGGCGAGGTTTGTCAAATCTATCCTGCTACGAATGAGCCCCCATTAGAAGCAGAGGTGGTCGGCTTTAAAGGGAATCGAGTGCTGTTAATGCCATTAGGAGAAATTGTTTCGATTGGTCCAGGCTGTGAGGTGGTTGCCACGGGCAAACCGTTAACCGTTAAGGTAGGAATGGATCTACTTGGGAAGGTTTTAGATGGTTTAGGCAAACCAATGGATGAAAGCCCGCTCCCCTCTGGATTAGTTGAAGTAGTTACGAATAACAATCCGCCTAATCCCTTAAAACGGCCAAGAATTCACCAGCCCTTGAATGTGGGGGTCCGCTCGATTGATGGGCTGTTAACAGTTGGCAGAGGCCAAAGGGTCGGAATATTCGCAGGGAGTGGTGTTGGAAAAAGCACGCTGCTAGGGATGATTGCAAGAAACACCAGTGCGGATGTTAACGTCATTGGCCTCATTGGAGAACGTGGCAGAGAAGTACTTGATTTTATCGAAAGAGATTTAGGAAAAGAAGGGTTGGAAAAGTCTGTCGTTGTCGTGGCTACTAGTGACCAGCCGGCCTTAGTTAGGATTAAAGGGGCGATTATCGCCACAACGATTGCGGAATTTTTCAGAGACCAAGGCTTGAGTGTCAATTTAATGATTGATTCCGTTACCCGTTACGCGATGGCGCAAAGAGAAATTGGCCTTGCAATCGGGGAACCGCCAACAACAAAGGGGTATACTCCTTCTGTTTTCGCCATGCTGCCAAAGCTGTTAGAAAGAGCTGGGACAGGGCCTAAGGGTGAAATTACCGCTT
The DNA here is from genome assembly GCA_002559145.1 of Bacillus sp. AFS006103. Lineage (GTDB taxonomy): Bacteria > Bacillota > Bacilli > Bacillales > Cytobacillaceae > Neobacillus. The sequence continues at coordinate 27,202 of NTXX01000035.1, read as the reverse complement.
TTTATACGGTCTTAGTTGACGGTGATGATATGAATGAACCGATCGCTGATACGGTAAGAGGAATCTTGGATGGACATATTGTATTAGATCGGAAATTAGCCCATCAAGGCCATTTCCCATCGATAAATATTTTAAATAGCGTAAGCCGCGTGATGAAAGATATTACGGCATCGGAACATATTCAGGCGGCGGAGAAGATCAAACAGTTCATGGCTGTCTATCAAGAAGCAGAGGACTTAATCAAAATTGGTGCTTATAAACAAGGGGCAAACCCAGAAATTGATTTATCCATTAAATATAAGGGCTGGATCGACACCTTTTTAAAACAAGGAGTCAATGAACCATCCCAACTAGAGCATTCCATTCTAACAATGATTGAACAATTTGGGGAGATGGTTAAATGAGTTTTCAATTTCGGTTTGAAAAAATCTTGACGATGAAAGAAAAAGAAACGGAATCGGCATTTCATGAAATGAATGTCATTAAAACAATAAAAGAAACAGCGGAACATCAATTACTAGAATTAGTTGAAAAAAAAGACAGCTATGTACGAGACTACCAAACGATGATGCGAAATTCTCTGAGAGTGACAGACATCCAGGAAAGAGAGCAATATATCCATTTTTTAGATAAGCAAATTGATCGAGCTAGAAAAAAAGTGAACGAACTTACCCAAGAGTTTCACTTGAAAAATAATCTGTTATTGGCTAAAAACCAGGAAGAAAAGATTTGGAGTTCTTGGCGGGAAAAGTCCTTAGAGGAATATACCGAAAAAATAAACAGAGAAGAACAAAATCACTTAGATGAAATGGCGGTGCTCCGCTATTTTCACAAAACTATTTAACAATCTGGCAAAAAAGAGAGTGCGAACTAAACATGAATGATAAGCAGTCAAAAAGAATCCAAACGGTCCAATTTGCCCCGTTATCAGAGGGAGTTAAATCATCAAATTCTAGTAAAGAATTAAACTCCATTGAAGATGTGAATCTCCAATTAATTGTCGAACTAGGTAAAACGAATATGAAGGTCAGGGACATTCTGAAAATTAAACCAGGTGTGATTATATCCGTCGATAAATTAGCTGGGGAGCATGTGGATGTGGTCATCAATGAATCAGCTGTGGCCGAAGCGGAAGTGGTCGTCGTGGATGAAAAATTTGCGATTCGCATCACGGATATCGTTTCAAAGCAAGAACGCGAAGAAAGAATGAACGACTAGAGGTGTGCAGATTGAAGAATATCCATCTAAAAATCACCTTAGTTTTCGGTTTCCTTTTACTGTTTTCTTCGTTTTCACATCATCAAGCGGCCTATGCTAAGGAGGGCAATACCGTTTATGATACCTATCAAACGGATAAAGGCCAAAAAAATACGATTTCTACCCAGGGAACACCTTCAGCCGGGGAAAATAGTTCGCTTGTACCCGAAGTTCTGAAATTTATTTTTTCGTTTGCCGCGATTATCATTCTATTACTCTTGTGTTTAAAATTTTTGAAAGCCAAGTCGAAGCAAATGACTTCGCAGGGTCCCATTTATACGATGGGCGGCCATTCATTAGGTGGGAATCGCTCCCTGCAATTAATGATGATTGGCACAACACTGTATATCTTAGGGGTCGGCAATGATGTTCAACTGCTTCGGACCATCGAACCCGGAGAAGAACAAGATTTGATTTTACAATCACTTGTAGTAGAAGCAGAAAAAAAGCAAATACCTAAACTTTTTCCTTTTAAAAAGAAACAGACAGAGGATTGGGAACAAACCTTTCTGTCGCAAATGAACCAGGTTCATTCAACCAGTTTTCCAATCAACAAGTTAAAAGACTAACAAAGATGGCGGAGATTCAGTTGCTAAAAAAAATATGTATCCTATTACCTTTTCTTATGTTGAGCTTTCATGATGTTAGTTTTGCCGCCTTTGATGCGACCATACCCGGTGTGAATTTGAGTAGTTCGGAGCCGGGAGGCGTGTCCACATCCATCAAAATCATGCTTCTCTTAACGATTCTTTCTGTGGCCCCTTCCATTTTGCTGCTGATGACTTCGTTTACGAGAATTGTGATTGTCTTATCGTTTGTGCGGACATCATTGGGCACACAGCAAATGCCGCCTAACCAGGTCATCATTGGTCTGTCGCTGTTCCTCACGCTGTTTATTATGGGCCCCGTCTTTTCTGATATTAACAAAGAGGCCTACCAGCCGTTTATGGATGGGAAATTGACTCAGGAACAAGCACTTGATACGGCTGCAAAGCCAATCAAAGAATTTATGGCCAAGCACACAAGGGAAAAAGACTTAAATTTATTTCTTGATTATTCGAAGCAGAAAAAGCCAGAAACAATCGATGATATTCCCTTACATGTGTTAGTTCCAGCCTATTCAATCAGTGAGCTAAAAACGGCTTTTCAAATGGGATTTATGATTTTTCTCCCTTTTTTAATCATTGATATGATTGTGTCCAGCATTTTAATGGCCATGGGGATGATGATGCTGCCACCCGTTCTGATCAGTTTGCCATTTAAAATATTGTTATTTATTTTAGTCGATGGCTGGCATTTAATTGTTAAATCCTTACTCACCAGCTTTTAAATAAGAGAGGTACGATCATGACACCGGAAATGGTTATTGAAATTTCGAAGCAAAGTGTTTATGTCACAGGTCTTGTCGCTGCGCCTATTTTAATACTTGCTTTAGCAGTGGGCTTAATTATTAGTATTTTTCAAGCGGTTACCCAAATCCAAGAGCAAACACTCGTGTTTGTTCCAAAAATGATTGCCGTTTTTATTGGTTTATTAGTTTTTGGACCGTGGATGTTAAGGCAGTTATTAAACTTTACGGAACAAATCTTTGGCAATCTGTCACAGTTTGTAGGGTAGCTTACAGTGATGGACTGGTTAAATGAATTACCTGTTTTTCTACTTATCATGGTTCGGCTGACTTGTTTTTTTATGACGGTTCCGATTTTTATGTCGAGATCCATTCCAGCAGCTTTTAAAATTGGACTCTCTTTTTTCTTGGCGGTTATTGTCACCATTTCAACCGAGCAAGCTGAGATTCACGCCTTTTCAGCCGGATTCATCCTCCTCATTATAAAGGAAGCAATGATCGGATTAGCACTGGGCTTCATCGCCTCTATTCTTTTTTATGCGATTCAATTAGCAGGAACCTTGATTGATCTTCAAAGTGGTTTTGCGATGGGAGCAGTGTTCGACCCTCAGGCTGGAACAAACGCCAATTTATCGGGAAGGTTTAAAAATGCCTTAGCGACACTGTTTCTTTTATCGCTCGATGGTCACCATTTAATTATCCAGGGTGTGCTTGAAAGTTATCAATGGATTCCGGTGGACGCGATGGTGCCTGCCTTAATCGATGGCAGCATCTCAACGCTCTTACTGGAAACCTTTAAGAGCTCGTTTGAAATAGCATTTTTACTGGCGTCACCGATTGTGTTTACGTTATTTTTGGTTGATTTAGTGCTTGGCATCATTGGAAAAACATCACCGCAAATCAATCTGATGGTCGTCGGCTTTTCAGTGAAAATTGGTGTCTATTTTCTTGTTTTATTATTAGCGCTACCAGGCTTTTTCCTGTTGCTTCATCGTTTGTTTGCACAGATGTTTGAAGCTGTCGGTCATATGATTCAAATTATGGGAGCATCTATATGAGGGGAAACAGTGACAGCCACCTTTTACTAACATTAGATTTACAATTTTTCGCGGAGGAAAAAACAGAAAAAGCGACGCCGCAGAAGAGACGGGAAACGAGAAGAAAAGGCCAAGTAGCCAAGAGTGCTGAGGTATCCTCATCCTTGATGCTAGTATCTTTTTTTCTATTCTTGCTCTATTATGGCAAATACTTTGCGACGAACATTCTAGTTTTGTTTCAAAATATTTTTTCCTCTTATTTATTACTAGATTTATCTGCAGCGAGTACACATAAGCTGTTCGTCGATTTATCGCTGCTTACTATAAAAATTGTCTTGCCGATTTTAGCCATGTTGTTTGTTGTTGGCTTATTGTCAAATTACCTGCAGTTTGGTTTTTTATTGACCACGGAAAATTTTAAATTTGATTTTAAAAAAATCAATCCGCTTGAAGGGGCGAAACGGATTTTATCCGTCCGGTCGCTTGTGGACTTACTTAAAAATATTTTGAAGATTGTCCTCATTGGCGGGGTGGCCTATTTTTTACTTAAAAAGGAAATAGGAACCTTTTTGCACCTCTCTCAAATGGGGATTAGGCAAATTATTGATTACCTTTTTACGATTATCATTAAAGTCGGAGTGTTTACCTCAGGCGTATATGTGGTTTTAGGAGCAGCTGATTTTCTTTATCAAAAATATGACCATGAGAAGAAAATGAAGATGTCGTTAAAGGAAATAAAAGATGAACATAAAAAAAGTGAGGGTGATCCCTTGGTCAAGGGGAAAATCAAGGAATTGCAACGAGCGATGTCGTTAAACCGAATGATGTCGGATGTGCCAAAGGCAGATGTTATCATCACGAACCCCACCCACTATGCGATTGCGATTATGTATGATGCCAATGATACAAGGGCACCGGTGGTGATCGCAAAGGGTGTTGACTTTATGGCGCAAAAAATAAAAGAAATTGGAAAAGAAAATGGGATTATTTTATCTGAAAATAGGCCATTAGCCCGGGCCTTGTATGCAAATGTGGAGATTGGTCAGGAGATTCCCGAGGAATTGTTTAAAGCAGTCGCTGAAATCCTTGCCTATGTTTATCGTTTAAAAGGAAAGTTCTAAGTCGTTCAGAGAATAAGGTGGAAAAATGAAGTTTAAAGAAATTTCCGTATTACTTGCTGTGTTACTTATCGTTGTCATGATGGTCATCCCATTGCCTACGATACTATTAGATATCTTGCTGATCATTAATATCTCTCTATCTATCACGATTTTACTAGTTGGAATGAATACAAAGGAACCTTTAGATTTCTCGATTTTTCCGTCTTTGTTACTGTTAACGACACTTTTTCGGTTAGCATTAAATGTCTCAACCACTCGTTCCATCCTTTCGCATGGGGATGCCGGCCATGTGGTAGCAACTTTTGGAGAGTTCGTGATTGGTGGAAATCCCGTCATTGGATTTATCATCTTTTTAATCCTCGTTATTATTCAATTCCTTGTGATTACGAAGGGTTCAGAGCGGGTAGCCGAAGTGGCTGCAAGGTTCACCTTAGATGCAATGCCAGGTAAACAAATGAGTATCGACGCCGATTTAAATGCAGGGATGATTAGTGAAAAAGACGCTCGTGCACGCCGGGAAAAAGTAGGGCATGAAGCTGATTTCTACGGGGCGATGGACGGGGCAAGCAAGTTCGTTAAAGGGGACGCGATTGCTGGAATCATCATTTTATTCATTAATGTCATCGGTGGTTTCGTCATTGGGATGACAATGATGGGGATGGATTTTGCTGAGGCCGCGAGTACCTTTACGTTATTATCAGTTGGAGATGGTCTTGTCAGTCAAATCCCAGCACTGTTAATTTCAACAGCAACGGGGATCATCGTTACACGAGCAGCCTCTGATGGCAGCCTAGGCGATGACTTAACCCGGCAATTATTTGCCTATCCGAAGTTGATTTATGTGGTTGCTGGCTGTATTGCTTTATTTGGTTTGGTTACGCCGATTGGAATTCTGTTAACATGGAGTATTGCTGGTCTGTTAATTTTTGCCGCCTATAAAATGCAAAAAGCAAAAGATAAAGAAGCCGAAGAATTGGAAGAAATGCCAGAACTACCAATCGAAGAAGAAAATAGTCCGGAGAATGTACTGAACTTGCTTCAGGTGGATTCATTGGAATTTGAATTTGGGTTAGGTTTGATTCCATTAGCAGATGCCACACAAGGCGGCGATATTTTAGACCGGGTCATCGCGATTCGAAAACAAATCGCTTTAGAGTTAGGATTAGTGATTCCAATCATCAGGATTCGCGATAATGTCAATTTGGACTCAAATGAGTACGTGATTAAGTTAAAAGGCAACGAGATCGCCCAGGGGGAAATCTTCCTTAATCACTTTCTGATGTTGGTACCAGATGATGAAGATCACGGCATCATCGGGATTGAAACGGTCGAGCCAACCTTTGGCCTGCCGGCTTTATGGATCAATGATGAGATGAAACGGAAAGCAGAGATCTATGGCTATACCGTGGTGGATGCTACGTCCGTCATCACCACCCATCTAGCTGAGACGATCAAACGGTATGCGCACGAGATTTTAGGTAGAGAAGAAACGAAGCAACTGATTGACAAGGTGAAAGAAACGTTCCCTTCGATTGTAGAAGAGCTTGTTCCATCCTTGTTATCGATAGGTCAGATTCAAAAAGTATTACAAAAGCTGTTGAAAGAAAAAGTTTCGATTCGCAACCTGCCTGTCATCCTTGAAACCCTTGCTGATTGGGCTGTTTTTACGAAAAATCCAGATTATTTGACCGAGTATGTGAGGCAGAGTCTATCAAGGCAAATTACCCAAAAGTTGACCGTGGGTAAAATGATTCAAGTGATTACAGTAAATGCCCAAGTTGAAAAGATGATTAGCGAAAATCTTCAAGAAACAGAGCAAGGGATTTATCTAACGCTAGATCCACAATCGATTCAGCAATTGGTCCTGTCTTTAAATGAGACAATCCAACAGGTGGTGAAGGTGGGAATTCAGCCGATTATCATGACATCGCCAACGATTCGGATGTATATCAAGCAAATTGTGGAACGTATTAATGAGGATATCCCTGTGATTTCATTTAACGAATTGGAATCAGATGTGGAAGTTCAAAATATTGGCGTCGTTCATTTTCAAGATGTTGGAGTGGTTACCGCATGAAGATTAAAAGATATATCGTAAAGTCACTACCACAGGCCGTGCAGCAGATACGGTTAGAGTTAGGAGAAAATGCCGTCATTCTTAATACGAAGGAAATGAAAACAGGAGGTTTTCTTGGCCTGTTTCAAAGGAAACAGCTAGAAGTAATCGCTGCCTCGGAGGAGTCTGATCAAAAGCGTGAGCCATCGGGTCCTATACAGACCCATAAGGAACAAGTTGATACAGAAGTTCTTAACAGGTTAAATCAGATGGAAAAGCTTCTTGGACAATTTGTCACCAATCAAAATCAATCACAGGATCAAACTTCACGAGGATTAGCAAAATGGATGAAACGGTTAGAGGATCAGGAAGTTGATGATGAAGTCATACAGTTTATTGCCAAAAGAATTACGTCTCTCCACCCTTTAGTGGAGCAGAAAACCGAAAGGGAAATTGGGTATATTGTCATCAGCACCTTAACAAAGTTATTTCAGGAGTGCATTGCACCAGAAGGTTTGGATTCAAATGTTAACATGATTACTTTAATTGGACCGACGGGTGTGGGTAAAACGACAACGATTGCTAAACTTGCTTCAAGACAAGTGTTAAATCAGCGGAAAAAGGTCGGCTTTTTAACAGCAGATACCTTTCGAATCGCTGCGATTGAGCAGCTAAAGACCTATGCCACCATTTTAAATATCCCGATTGAAGTTGTCGAGAGCTCAGATCAGCTAAAACAATCACTGGTTAACTTAAAGAATTGCCAAATGATTTTCATGGACAGTGCAGGAAGAAATTACCTAGAAGAGCAATATATCGAAGAAATAAATGATTTACTCTCACAGCAATTAAAGCAAGAGAATCACTTGGTCCTAAGTATGACTACCAGGTGGAAGGATATGAAACAGATTGTAGAAAAAATGAAGTCGGTGCAAATTGATCGAGTCATCCTCACAAAGTGGGATGAAAGCACTTGTTATGGAGCTGCGTTAAATTTAGTTTATCATTACCCGTACCCATTATCCTTTCTTAGTTTGGGACAAGGTGTTCCAGAAGACATTATGCTAGCAGACCCAGAATATATGGCTAAAAAGATTGTGGGAGTCGATGAAGATGAAGCAGGATCAAGCATACAGGCTGAGAGAATTGCATCAGCGTATAAATAACATGAAACAAGGAAGGGAAACCAAAGTTGTATCAATCACAAGTGGTAAAGGTGGAGTCGGCAAGTCCAATTTTGCGATAAACTTCGCCTTAGCATTGGTTGAAGCAGGACAAAAAGTGGTCCTAATCGACTTAGATATTGGGATGGCCAACCTTGAAATCCTTTTAGGAATGAATGTTAAGGACCATCTGATAGATATGGTAAGGCATAAAAAAAATATTTGGGACGTCCTTGAAAAAGGGCCCAATGGCTTAGAACTGATTTCCGGCGGGAGCGGCTTTGAGGAAATTTTGGATTTAAGTGAACACGATACTAATTATTTATTTACTGAACTTGGAAGACTGGACGGGTATGCGGATATCATTTTATTTGACACAGGGGCAGGCCTTTCGAAAGAATCGCAGCGTTGCCATTTAGCGGCAGATGAAATAATTCTTGTCACAACTCCTGAACCCACAGCAATCACAGATGCCTATTCGGTTGTGAAAATTTTAAATCATCAAGATTCGAACCTTCAAGTCCGATTAGTGGTTAACCGCGTCCAAAACTCAAAAGAAGGAATTGCGATTGCTAATCGAGTACGCATGGTGACGAAACAGTTTTTAGCAAAAGAGATCGATGTTCTGGGATTTCTGCCGAATGATTCAATCGTGTTTCAATCGGTCCTCGAACAGTCGCCTTTTTACCTGAAATATCCGAAATCCCAACCAGCCAAATGGATGAAGGATATGGTGAATATTTATCTGAATGTGGATAACAATCGTTCGAATAATACCGGGATAAAGGGTTTTATCAACAAGCTTTCTCAATTTGTTAAAAAATAGCTTAAGATATCGTATCAAACTGGAGGAGGGGTACTTTTGAGTCAACAGCTGGAAGAAAAGTTATTTGATCAATATCTGCCATTGGTCCATAAAATAGTTAAGAATACAAGAAGAAGTCTTCCCCACAATGTGGAAGAGGACGAACTCCTTTCTTTCGGTATGATGGGTTTATTAGATGCCCTCCGAAAATATGACCAACGTGAAAATGTAAAGTTTGAAACCTATGCCTCGCAAAGAATCCGTGGCGAAATTTATGACGGTTTACGCAGGAACGATCCGTTGTCGAGAACGTTAAGGAAAAAAGAAAAAGAAGTGAAGCATGCCTACGAAATTTTAGAGCAAAACCTATTTAGGAAGCCAACCATTTCGGAAGTAAGTAATCATTTACAGATCAGTGAGCACGACTGTAAAAAGATTATGACACAAGTTTCTTTTGAAAAACAAGAATCCTTATTTGAACCAATTGAACAGGGAGAAGAGGCTCAATTAAAGATTGATTTACTTGCAGACCAATCCGTAGTGGAGCAATCTAAGATAATAGAAGAGAAAGAGCGCAGCAAAATTCTAGCTTCATTAATCGATGATTTACCTGAGAAAGAAAGGATCATTCTATCATTGATCTATTATGAGAATTTGAGTATGAGTGAAGTCGGGAGAATATTAGGTCTACATAAATCAAGAATTTCACAGCTGCATTCACAAATCCTAAAGAAACTGAAAAAGGTACTTGAAAAGGAATGGAGCGAATGACCTACCAAGCAATTGGGGGTCATTTTGTCTGTTTAGGAACGGGAAAATAAGGAAAAGGGCTCAACGATAATGAAAAAAAGCCGTTAATAGTAATAAACAGGCAAGTGAATTTTACTGATCATGAAAATGGATATCGTTTTTATGATTTATATAGATTTTTAATAAAGGGGTATATTATCTATGGCACTAAAATGGTTAACTTTACATTCTTCAAACATAGAAATTTCCAATTTAATAAATGAAAATTCTTACCGGATAAAAATAAATTATCCGTTAGAATCCGTCCTGACTTTAATTAATCGAAAAGAAATCGAGATAGAGATAGAAGAAGAGAATACCGTTGTCTTTATTGAAAATATCGGTCCAGGCGGATTGAGGTTTTTATCCAATTTAAAATTAATGGTCGACCAGAAGATTATCTTTTCTTTTGAGACAGAGGAGATAAACGAAATCCATATTCAAGGGATCATTATTTGGAAGGATGAGATGTCTGAAGGACTCTATATGTATGGTGTACATTTTCATTTAGAGGAAAACACACGTGCCCAATTTACGGAATTGCTAAATGATTATTCGGAAAAGCATTTTACCCGAAACGAAAGTTAGTGTGCCTCCCATAAATTTTCAATTGACGTTTTGTTCAGTGTTCTATAATATATGGGGAAGAGATTACCCGTACTTGCGAAAGAGGTTCATAGCTGATACCCTCTATAAAAAACTATGGATTCATGACTATAAGGCCATGTCCATATTGGATGTGGCTTTTTTGTTGGATCCTTTTAGTTTGAAAAATAGAGCTGCTGCAGAAAAAACACTCTCTTGAAGAAGTCTCGGGATACAATACTAGGGGGTTCTTTTATGTCTGGCAGAAGCCATGAAGAAGGTTTAAAAGATTTAACTTTATTAGGTAATCAAGGGACTACCTATTCATTTGAATATGCACCGGAAGTTCTGGAGGCAGTTGATAATCTGCATCCGGATCGTGATTATTTCGTGAAATTTAATTGCCCGGAATTTACTAGTTTATGCCCGCTAACGCGCCAGCCGGATTTTGCAACAATGTATATTTCGTATATTCCAGACCAAAAGATTGTCGAGAGTAAGTCATTGAAGTTGTATTTGTTTAGTTTCAGAAATCATGGCGATTTCCATGAGGATTGTGTCAATATCATTATGAATGATTTAATTAAGCTCCTTGACCCACGGTATATTGAGGTTTGGGGCAAGTTCACTCCGCGGGGCGGGATTTCGATCGACCCTTGGTGCAATTATGGGAAGCCGGGAACCAAGTACGAGGAGATGGCTCATTTCCGCTTGATGAATCATGATCTTTATCCGGAAAAAGTGGATAACCGTTAAAATATTTGGCCGGGTTTCCGGCCTTTTTTTTATGTGGTGCGGGATCTCCGTAGGCGCTTTCGCCATTAACATCAGCGTATCCGCGAGAAAGGGCGCCCATCCGCCAGTAATGATAACAAGCCACAGATTTCTCCGTGGCTTGTTGTATTTGAGTTACCAGACATAATCGTCATTTTCTTCTTCTTCTTGACGGTCATCATCTGTTAGTTTGTCTTCGAGCCATTGGTCGCGGGTGATACCAGTGAACATGATTTCATTTTGAACCTCTTCACTATTCCATTCGTCATCCAGCATACTCCCTCGAAGATTCGGATCGATTGTCATCTTTATTTCACCTCCACTACTATCATTGCCAATTTTCTCGTGAGTATAATTGTTATAGTGGGAGCCCAATGAATAAATTGCGCACTTCATGATAGAATGGAGGGCAGTTCGGGTTCGATTCTTTCCAGCAAAGAGGATAGAACGCAACAATAAAAGAAAGCATGGTGTTATCAGTGGATATTGGTGGTTTTGATATAAAAAGGAAGCTGTATTCCAATGAATTTGGCCTAAGTGTTTTTGAAGTAGTGGAACAGGAAACGAAAAGGACGTATATCCTCAGGTTAGCTGATTTCTCTAATAAATCCATGGACTTTAAAAAGGCCCAATGGAATCAGTTACAGGAGGAGTACCAGACAGTAATATCCGACTATAGCCATTTACCGCGCATCCTGCAGCTGGCGAAGGTCGACGAAGATCACTTGTTTATCCTATTGGAATGCGAGGAAGGGCTGACATTACTAGAAAAAGGGACGCTAGCATCAGATGAAGTAAAACAGCTGGTTACAGCAGTCAAGCATCTTCACGAAAAAGGAATCATTCATGGGTCGATTTCTGCTGAGAACATCTGGATTACTTCTAATGGAAAAGTGATTTTATATGGAGCCGGGGAGGCCAAGATCCTGGAAGGAAAACCACGGTTAGGGGCCGTTTCTGATATTCGGCAGTTGATCAAAATCATCCGCATGCATTCCGACATTAGAGAGTCAGCTGGAGAAATGCTTGCAATAGAGGACCCAACAACGGTGGAAGAACTCGAAGGACTTCTTGCTAGTGTTGATCGGAAAATAGCCATCAGTGACGATAATAAATTGGCTTCATTTTTTGAAAGAAAAAGTATCGGCCAAAAACAGGAAGCTGACAACAAACGCCAAAAGAAGCTAAGTAATCAACAAGGCGATACGGGGAAATCAAGAAATCGCCTGATCATTCTTGGTGGGGTAGTCAGTTTAGCACTGCTTTTTCTGATTGCTTATTTTTTATTTTGACGCTGTTATCACTAAATAGTGAATTTACAGAGTTTGGAAAACAAACGGAGATATTCCGTTTAAATTGGGAAATACCCATATTTCCATAAAAATAAGAGGAGTATTTCCGTTTATATGTTCAAAATTGTTGGATTTTGTTCTATTTAGAGCAGTTAATCGGAATATCTCCGCTTACTTTGCTTCTTTAGCTTCCTCTATCTACATTAGCAGGAAATTCTCCGCCTATGAATTCTTATAGCCTACACGAAAATCAACACTGAAGACGCAGGTACCAAATTTATCTCCATAAAAGAAAAGGCCGGATCCATGGGAATCCGGCCTCTCTTTCATATTAAACTAATTCATAATCAGTTACGCTGCGGTCGACGACTCTTGCACCTTTTGCCGAAATAAACTTGCCGCTGCCCGATGTGAAAATATCGGATGCAATAATTTGTGCCATCGATAGTTTGACCACTTCTTCGTCGATGGGATCCTTCGGATTGTCAACAGTGATACGAGCAGTCTTGCCAAGTTCAGTGCCGAATTGTAATTCTAATGTTTTTGCCAATTTAGTTCACCTCCTTCCCTAGCCTTAGTCAGTACCCTATTATGCTAAAATTTCCACGCTGTCATTTCGTTCGACCTTTTTCAGCGTATCAATACACAAAACAGAAATTGCTTTTGCCGCCTGAAATAACTGATCGGTTGTCGCTTCCTTTTTTACATTGCTAAACGTTTTGGCCCGTAGAATGAGCTCGCCATTATCATCCATTCCTGCCTCATACACTAAACGAAGCTTTGTCCCTTCCAAAAGTGATTGTGCCATTGTCCCTCACCCCCTTTCACCTTCTATATAGAAGAAAGTCGGCAAAAAGGACAGGCTGGAAGGAAATATTTGTTATAAAGGCTGAGTTTCTACTATTCCAATCAATTTAATATACTAGTTAAACATGGCAGCACTTATTCTAAAATAGAATTATTGAACGTTTACTTTTAAAAAATTTGTAGAAATTTGTTTAGTCGATCATATATTGACAAGAAGTAGGAATTGACTTATTCTGAAGTTAATTAAGTTTTCTGACAAAATATCTTTACTCTTTAAATTTCCTTCGCTAAAATCATCTTAGAATCGTTTGTTTTGTAAGCGCTTTTAATGAATAACACCCTATTCATTACTTCCAGAAATATTCACATTAGTTTGCTGTAAATGGTATATACCATAAGGGGGAATAAGAGTTTACAAATGAAGCAAAAATACTATATCCTTTGTATTAAATAGATGAATATACAGGAGAAATAGAGATGAGTAGAATGATCCGTGATGAAGAGGATATTCCTTTTTACAAACAATTAAAGAATAAGATCCTTGATGGGATCGAGAGCGGTAAGCTTAAGCACGGTGATAAGCTTCCGTCGGAAAGGGAATTGGCTGAGCAGTTTCAAATCAGCCGGATGACAGCAAGACATACCTTGTCAATCCTTGAAAGGGAAGGCGTTGTGGAACGACGTGTAGGTTCGGGAACCTTTATTAACAATAAGAAAATCCAAATGGACTTTGTTACGTTTAATAGTTTTACCAAAAACATGCTGAGCAAAGGATTAATACCGAGCACACAGATTCTTTCGATTCGTAAAATTGAAGCAACACCTAATTTGGCTCAAAAGCTAAAACTCGCCTCAGGAGAGATACTGATTGCCATTCAACGGCTTCGGCTTGTTAATGAGACTCCAATCTCAATTGAAGAATCATTCCTGGCAGAGAAACTTTGTCCCGGGCTCGATGAAATGATTACGGATAATGATTCCTTGTATGAGATTCTAGAAAGAGAATACGGGATCGTCCTTGTCATGGCAAAGGAGTTTATGCAAGTGGCGGTATCTGATGAAAGTGAGAGCAAGCTGTTAAAAGTACGTTCCGAGAGTCCGTGTATATTTCAAGAAGCAGTTGCTTTTGATAGTAATGAAAAGGAAATTGAATTTTCGACTTCGTTAACGAGAAGTGACATCGTTAAGTTTTATTCTGAATTAAAGTTGAAATGATGATTAAAATCATTTCAACTTTAATTAAGTGGTATATACCATTAGTCAATTTAGGAGGGTTTTTTCATGAAGGTAATCGGTGTGGGTGATAATGTGGTGGATAAATATGTTTATAAGAAAACGATGTACCCAGGTGGAAATGCACTAAATTTTAGTGTTTATGCCAAGCAGTTAGGGGTTGAAGCAGCATACCTTGGTGTGTTCGGCAATGATCGGGCTGCCCAGCATATTATTGCCACCTTAAAAAGCTTGGAGGTAGATATTTCCCATTGCCGGCAGCATGAAGGGGAGAATGGCTTTGCCGCGGTTGATTTAGTGGAAGGTGACCGCGTGTTCATCGGTGGGAATGGGGGCGGTGTTCAAGTTGAACATCCAATCGTCCTCGGCCTAGAAGATGTGGAATATATTAAAAGGTTTGATATCGCTCATACCAGCATTTACAGTGAAATGAATTCAGAGTTACATAAGTTAAAAGAATCCGGAATCCTAGTATCCTATGACTTTTCAAGTGATTATAACGATGTATTGCTTGAGAAGAATTGCCAGTATATTGATATCAGCTTGCTGTCGTGTGGGAAATTGGCCGATGAGGAAGTAGAGAGTCTACTAAAACGTGTCTATTCCTATGGGAGTAAATTAGTTCTGGGTACAATGGGTTCACGAGGCTCAATTATCTATGACGGCCAATCCTTTTACCGCCAGGAGCCTCACTTTGTTCAGCCCCTCGATACGCTAGGTGCGGGGGATTCCTTTTTTACCGCATTTATTTTACATTATCTCACTGAAAAAAAGAAAAACCCTGATATTCATCAGAATGCCGTCCTTTTAAAAAGCAGCATGGAAGAAGGGGCAAAGTTTGCGGCAAAAACCTGTCTAGTTGATGGTGCCTTTGGTCATGGGATTCCTTTTTAATATCTTATGACATTGGAATATTACTTTCGGTATAGGTTTAGGAGGTGAAGGGAGTCCACTTTGTTTTGGTTGATGTAAAAAAATAAGGAGGGTTAATGAAATGAGAAGGAAGATAAACGTTTTATTAGCAGTACTATTGGCGTTCGTGCTCGTCTTGACAGGATGTTCTAGTTCCTCTTCCAGCGGTGAAGAGTCGGGGAAGGTCGTTTTAAAGTTTTTGCATAAGTGGCCGCAGCCAGAATATGCTCCCTATTTTGAAGAGGTAGTGAAGGCTTTTGAAAAAGAAAATCCAGATATCAAGATAAAAATGGAAGCGATTGCAGATGAACCGATTAAAGATAAACTCCGTGTAATCCTAGGCGGTAATGAAGTTCCTGACATAATGTTTTCCTGGTCGGGTGAATTTGCCCGGAAATTTGTTCGTGCCGATGCAGCCTTAGATTTAACTCCTTATTTAAATGAAGATACGGCTTGGAAGGATAGTTTTATTCCAGCGTCGCTTCAGCCTTTCACATCCAACGGGAAAAATTATGGGATTCCACTTCGTTTTAATGGTAAATTCTTTGTTTACAACAAGAAGATTTTTGATAAATACCAACTGCAGGCACCGACTACATGGGATGAATTTATCCAAGTGCTAGACACCCTGAAAAAGGGCGGGGAAACACCGATTATTCTTGGAAACCAAAGCCCATGGGCAGCGATTCATTATTTAACAGGATTAAACCAAAAGATGGTCGCACAGGATGTGAGAATGAAAGATTATAATCCTAAATCAGGAGAGTTCACAGATCCTGGCTATGTTAAAGCAATGGAAATGTTGGCTGATTTGAATAAAAAGGGTTATTTTATGAAGAATGTTAACTCTAGTTCTCATGATATGGCACAGCAGCTCTTTGCGGCTGGTAAGGGAGCAATCTTCTATGTTGAATTAGAAGAGTTCCAAACCATCGAGAATAATATGAAAGGAAACTGGGGCTTCTTCCCTATGCCGTCCATTGCAGATGGTAAGGGCAGCCAAAGTTTCATCACTGGCGCACCGGATGGATTTATCGTTTCTTCAAAAACAAAGCATCCGAAAGAAGCCATCAAATTCTTAAAGTTTTTAACTAGCAAAGATAATGCTTTAAAGCTTGTAAAACAAATCGGCTGGCCAAGTCCGATTGACGGGGCAACCAACCCAGATACAGCTTTGAAGGAAGTAGCGGAAGGTGTCGATTATATGAAGAAAGCCGAAGGTATGGCTGAATGGCTTGATACAGACGTTCATGCAAAGGTAGCAGATGTGTATTTATCCAACATTCAGCTGTTGCTTGATGGATCCAAATCACCAGAGGAAATTATCAAAGAAGTGCAAAAGGTTGCCAAACAGGTACAGAGCGAAGTGGAATAAAGAAAAGCGGAGCCGCTGGGCGACGGAACTAGACAATATACAAAGTTATTACGTGTTTCACTTTTATAAACGAGAAAGGGTAGGCAGAGCACACTTGCTTACCCCCTCCTAGGAGGAAGTTGGGGATGACAAGAACATTTCGAAACAGCCGAACCGCCATACTTTTTATTTTGCCAGCGCTCCTATTCATCCTGTTTTTTGTATTTTTGCCGATCGTGTTAAACCTGTATAACAGTTTGTTTCGGTGGAATTCCTTTGAAGCGGGAAGAGTTTTTGTTGGCTTAGAGTACTATGGCAGACTTTTTAAGGATCCAATCTTTTTTACCGCTTTGAAAAATAATTCCCTGTATGCCGTCATTTCATTAGTGTTCCAGGTTGGTATGGGCTTAATCATTGCCGCCATTTTAGAAGATAAATTAATTAGAAGGTTTCAGCCCTTTTTCCGAACTGTCTTTTTTATCCCGTCTGTTATTTCAATTGCAGTAGTTGGTTTGTTATGGCAGCTTCTCTATAACCCGGAAGTGGGTTTGGTGAACGGCGTCTTAAAGACATTAGGACAATCAGAATGGGCCCTCTCATGGCTGGGAGATAGTAAAACGGCCATTTATGCGGTTGTTGCTGTTTCACAATGGCAGTACACCGGTTATATGGTGATGTTATTCTTGCTTGCGATGCAAAAAATTCCTTTTGAATATTATGAAGCGGCAATGATTGATGGAGCTTCTAAGATAAAAACGTTCTTATATATTACCTTACCGCAGATGAAGGAAATGATTCTTGTCGGAACGGTGATTACCGTGATTGGTGCATTCAAAGTATTTGATGAAGTGTATGTGATGACCAATGGGGGACCAGGTCGTTCAACAGAGGTATTAGGAACGATGCTGTATCGGGCCGCCTTCCGAAATGATGAAATGGGCTATGCCTCCACGATTGGGACGATTATTTTTGTCGTAACCCTTACCCTATCCTTAATACAGTTGAAAATAGGTAAATCGGGACAGGAGGCGTAAGGCAATGACGACTAATAACCCAGTTGTAAAGACGAATGAAATAAAAGAAATCAAGACAGGGAGCCCAAGGCTATCCTTGAAGGTGAAAAATAGAATCTTTCAAACGAGTGTCCTTATATGGTTTAGTCTCTTTGCATTGGTGATCATTTATCCGATTATATGGCTCGGCTTGAGTGGACTTAAATCCAATGCTGACTTTTTCTTAAATACTTGGTCGCTGCCGAAGGAATGGCTATGGGAGAATTACAAAGCTGCGTGGGATGCAGGGATTGGCCACTTTTTCCTAAATAGTGTGTTCATCACGGTGATCTCAGTTGTAACGGTGCTGCTGCTCGGGTCAATGGCAGCATATGGATTGAGCCGCTTCCAGTTTAAAGGCCAGAATATTTTATTGATGATTATTCTAAGCGGGTTAATGTTGGCACCGCAGGTCAGTTTAATTCCTTTATACAAATTACTGCAGGCGATTGGACTTTATAATACCTATTGGGCATTGATTTTACCATATGTGGCTTTTCAACTGCCGTTTTCAATTTTTTTAATGCGATCCTATTTTCTATCGATTCCGAAAGAACTTGAGGAGTCGGCGATTATTGATGGATGTAATAGTTGGAAGGTATATCGGCATATAATTGTTCCGATGGGCAAACCGATTATTGCCTCGTGTGCATTACTAACGGGGATGAATGTGTGGAATGAATTTATGTTTGCGTTAGTTTTTGTAGAAGACTCTGCCCTAAGGACAATTCCAGTGGGTCTGATGAATTTGCGCAGTCAGTTGAATACCAATTTCGGTATCCAATTAGCTGGGTTGGCCATTTCGGCGCTGCCAATGATTATCGCGTATATTGTATTCCAAAAGCAATTTGTCCGTGGTCTATCGGCCGGAAGTGTAAAAGGATAAGTCAGCTTGTGAAAGAGTGGAATGAGCATGAAAAAAGAAAGGAATGGTTCGAGTTCCTAGTTCATGCTCATTCACTCCAGTTTCATATGATTGGTTTAAATGGTATATACCAAATGGCGTTTTACGAAAACTAGCCAAGGATGAGGGATTGGATGGGCAAATTGAGACGGTCGCAAATTACAGGAATGAATTTTCATTACCTGCACTATCCCCTGAATTATTTTTTAGATGAGATGGTGAAGTATGAGTTTGAAAAAATTGAACTGTGGGGTGCGGCGCCGCATCTGTATGTGGAGGATTTATCCTTAGCAGAAATACACGCCATTAAGAGAGGGATTGACCGGCGGAAATTAGAGGTCGTTTGTTTTACTCCAGAACAGTGTATGTACCCGATTAATCTGGCCGCAAAGGAATCAGTGATTCGCAAGAGAAGTGTCGCTTATTTTAAAAAGTCAATCGATGTTGCGCATGAGTTAGAGGCGCCTATGGTGTTAGTGACTGCTGGCTGGGGATACCGAAATGAAAGCAGACAGGAAGCGTGGAACCGGACGCACGATTCTTTAGAGCAGCTTACCGCATATGCAGAGAAACAAGGGATTGTTTTAACCCTCGAGCCATTACAAAAAATAGAGTCCAATCTGATTACCACTTTGCCTGAATTAAAGGAAATGCTTCGGTCGATTTCTTCTCCGCACATAAAAGGAATGGTCGATACCATTCCACTAGCGGTAGAAGGTGAGGAGCTGGCCAGCTATTTTGATCAATTACAGGATGATTTGGTCCATATCCACTTTATTGATGGAAACCCAGGAGGACATTTAGCTTGGGGAGACGGCAGTCTTCCCTTGGAAGGTTATCTAGACACCTTAGGAGACTACAACTACAATCGCGCCCTTACATTGGAGTTTACTTCTTCACAATACTTGAGAGACCCAAACGAGGCGATTGAAAAATCGCTGCAATGCCTGGCACCGTATTTAGTGTAAAGGATGGGGGGGTGTTTGGATAAGGGTGACAAATTCAGTGATATAAAGGAGTTTTATCCTATGTCGATTTGGAGGAGTTATCCCAAGGATTTAAAAGTGTTGTTAATCGCAATGTTGGTCAATTCGATAGGTATGGCGTTTCTTTGGCCCTTGCATACCATTTACATGACCCAAGCGATGGGAAAGACACTGTCGGAAGCAGGATTTGTATTAATGCTTCACTCCGCAGCTGAAATTGTTGGAAGCTTCCTTGGCGGTTACTTGTATGATCGCATTCGCGGGAAGCGAACCCTTCTTCTTGCGGTCCTGTCATCTGCTTGTTTTATTTTCATTATTTCAATGGGTATGTCTTGGCCAATCTATATCTTCATGATGATCCTGCTTGGATTAGGAATTGGCACCATTTTTCCTCCTATTTATGCACTGGCCGGGGTTGTTTGGAAGGAAGGCGGCAGAAAAAGCTTTAATCTCATTTATCTTGTTCTTAATTTCGGTGTGGCCGTAGGTACCGCTTTAGGCGGCGTGGTAGCTCAATTTTCCTTTCAATACGTCTTTTGGGTCAATGGGTTCACCTATCTCCTCTTTATCTTCATCGTTTGGTTCGCACTGGAGGAGCCTGACCGCGATTTTGGTCAGGTCAGGGAAAGGAAGGATTCATTCATGAGGCCGATAAAAGAAGCGCGGCCCCCGCTGCAAAGCTTTCATTCCTTAATGATTCTTTGTTTAGGATTTATGTTTTGCTGGATTACCTATATCCAATGGCAAACGAGTATTTCTAACTATATGCACCAGTTAGGATTTTCGTTGTCAGCGTACAGTGCTTTATGGACCATCAATGGTCTGCTCATCTTATTGGGGCAGCCCTTGATCCAATGGTTAATGTCCCGGATGAAAAGTCCGGTGAAGTGGCAGCTTCTATCAGGTGTATTCTTTTTTATGGCCACCTTTGCTCTCCTGTCATTCAGCCATTCGTATGGCGGTTTTGTAATGGGAATGGTGATTATGACGATCGGAGAAATCCTCATTTTTCCGGCCGTGCCAGCGATTGCGGATCGACTGGCACCCCTTGATAGAAGAGGGATGTACCAAGGTATAGTGAGCGGTGCAGCCAATGTGGGGAGAACCATTGGGCCCTTACTGGGCGGACTGCTCTACGATGAATTTGGGACGTTGGTACTGCTGTATGCATGTATTTTTATTTGTGGATTTGCCTTGATTTGTTTTGGAACATTTCAAAGGCTCCAATATAGCCAAAAAGAAGTTTCAACGTTAAAAGTCAATAAATAGAGGAGGATAAAAATGTTAACAGACGTACAAAAGGCTTTGGATGTGTTTAAAGAAAGGGACATTGATCGTGTCTATTTCGTAGGATGCGGAGGCTCATCTTCTCTCATGTATGCAAGCAAATATGTATTAGACCGGGAAAGTGAAACCATTGATTCGGACCTGTATAGTTCAAATGAGTTTATCCATCGTAACCCACGGAAACTTAATGAAAAGTCGCTGGTGATTTTGTGCTCCCACTATGGAAAAACACCGGAGACGGTTGAGGCTGCCCGGTTTGCAAGGGGAAAAGGCGCAATTACTGTCTCGTTAACCTTTGATTCCCAATCGCCGCTTGCCCAAGCTTCTGAATATGTCATTGTTTATGAGGATGGGCAAGAAGCGAAGTATGTGAATGAGTCTCCGGCTGTGATGCTAGAACTTGTTTTTGGTCTTCTTGCAACTAAGGAAGGGAATGAGAAGTTTTCCGATATCATTTCGTCTTTAGAAAATTTAGACCCAATATTAGTCCAGGAGAAGGCAAAGTATTTAAATCAGGCAAAGGGATTTGCCCAATCCTATAAAGATGAAAAAGTGATTTACACGATGGCAAGCGGCGCCAATTATGGAATTGCATATTGGTTCGCGATTTGCTTGCTGATGGAAATGCAGTGGATTCATTCCCATGCCCTCCATGCCGGCGAATATTTCCACGGGCCATTTGAAGTCTTGAATAAAGACGTGCCAGTGATTCAATTATTAGGTTTAGACGAGACGCGTCCATTAGAAGAACGCTCATTAGAATTCACTCAAAAATATGGAGAAAGGGTAGTTGTCCTTGATGCAAAGGAATTTGACCTAACAGGTGTAGCCGAAAGTGTCAAAGGCTACATTGCCCCACTCGTTCTGCAAACCATTCTGCGCCAATACGCAGAAGAATTAGCGACAGCCCGCAACCATCCACTAAGCACAAGAAGATATATGTGGAAAGTACCTTACTAAAAAAGGTGTCAGGCACCAACTGTGTTTTTATCAATGATAGTCTCAATAATTAAATTATGAATTTGGAGGTAATTTTTGATGTTAAAATTTGATGCGGATTTATTTTTGCAATTGGTTGGGAAAGAGGCAATAGCGAAGAGAGAGGAAATAGAGAAGATTGTGGATGAAATTTCGGCTAAAGGATTTAAAAACATATTCTTAATTGGTTCCGGTGGAACGATTGCGATGATGTATCCATATGAGTATATTTTTAAGTCCAATTCCTCGCTGGAGGTTCATGCAGAGATTGCGGCTGAGCTGCTAGTAATGAATAATCGCCACTTGACCAAAGATTCTGTTTGTATCTTTGCTTCTGTTACGGGAACCACAAAAGAAACAGTAGCCGCTGCTGAGTTCTGCAAGAGCAAAGGAGCCACAACCATAGGACTAGTAGCTGAACAAGGCACCCCATTGGCTGAGACGGTGGAGTATTGCATCTCTACTGGTCATGAGAAGCATTCGTTTGATACCTTCTTTATTCACTTACAGCTGCTTACGTTTCGCTTTATTTATAACAATGATGAATTCCCGCAATATGATCAGTTTGCGAAAGAAATTGCCCTTTTACCACAAGGGATGGTCGATGCGTTAGAGCAGTTTGACTCCCAAGCGGAGCAATTTGCAATAAAGCACAAGAATACCGACTACCACATGCTGGTTGGGGCCGGGAACCTTTGGGGCAATACCTATTCCTACGCCATGTGTATCCTAGAGGAAATGCAATGGATTAGGTCGAAATCCATTCACGCCGCTGAGTTCTTCCACGGCACGCTTGAACTGGTGGAGGAGGATACAAGTGTAATTTTATTCAAAGGCGAAGATGAAACTCGTCCATTGGTGGAACGTGTGGAACGATTCGCAGAAAATATTACTAAGGAATTGTTCATATTGGATACAAAGGATTACCGTTTGGATGGAATCAGTGAGGAATTCAGAAAGCACTTTGCTGTCTGCCTGAACTGGGCACTGACTGGCCGAATCAGTGTCTACCTTGAGCGTGAAAGAAATCATCCGTTAGAAATCCGCAGATATTACCGTAAAATGGCTTATTAGGAGGCGGCGTGAGTGTATAACTTTGATGTGGAAAGATATTTATCGATCCAAAATGGTGCCTTATCTCTTAAGGATGAATTTGATCAGGTGATTGATTCATTGATAGAGAACGGATTGGAAAATGTATTCTTTGTCGGAACTGGCGGTGCGGCCATCCTAATGCAACCGGCTGAATATATTTTAAAAACATATTCCACCTTACCCGTTTTTACAGAAATCTCTTCGGAATTGATGTTGATGGGCCATCAGCACTTGGGTGAGCATTCACTGGTTATTTTGCCATCTTTGTCTGGTACAACGAAAGAAACAGTGGAGGCGGCTGCATTTTGTAAGGAAAAAGGGGCGGTAACGATCAGCTTGGTGGGGCATGCCTCGACACCGTTAGCGAATGGAACCGATTATACTTTTGTGAATTATGCGGCTGATGATACCTCCTGTGAATCGTTCTACATCCAGTCCTATTTGCTAGTGTTCCGTTTATTGTATAAGCAAAATGAATTTCCCGACTATCAACAATTTGTTGATGAATTGAGACATCTGCCAACTGCGCTCCTTTCCGTGAAAGAAGCAATCGAACTGCGGGCAGCTGAGTTTGCCTGCAAACATAAGGAGACGCCCTACCATATCCTCTCAGGAGCAGGTATCGATTGGGGTCAAACCTATTATTATGGCATGTGTATTTTAGAGGAAATGCAATGGATTAAAACACGTCCGGTTCATGCATCCGATTTTTTCCATGGTACATTGGAATTAGTAGAAGAGGATACGAGCATTATCCTCTTAAAAGGTGAGGATTTGACCCGTCCACTTACGGAAAGAGTCGAGCGTTTTGCTGAACATTACTCGAAGGAATTAACTGTTTTTGATACGAAAGATTATCGATTAGAGGGTATTTCTAATGGGTTGAGAAGTCTTATTTCTCCGATTGTTTTTGCGGCCTTGCTTGAGAGAGTCAGCTGCCACTTGGAAGAGCAAAGAAAGCATCCGCTGACGACAAGAAGATATTACAAAAAGGTACCCTTTTGATAGTATCAATGGATTGAGTGCAGCCCTCACATCTTTTGTGAGGGCCCTTATTATTTAGTTCATATCTTAGTTAAAGAGTATCGGTTTCAATTTCCAAAAATCATTGGGAAGGAGAGAGGAACTACGTGTAGACTCCTGCGATTCATTATCCAGCATGGATCATTTGTTCATAGAGGTTTAAAATCATTTGTCCGTAGGTGGTACCTGGAACAGCCCATTTTCCGTTTAAAGCAGTCCATGTGGGAGCAGAACCTCTGTCGACAAGTTGAAAGCGGGGGTCAACTAATGGAAATTGATTGGGCAGTGGCTTCGTTGTGGCATATGCATACAGGTGCTGAAGCTGGGCAAGGATACCTTCTTCCTCATTTTTAAAGCTTGCCCCGCGCGTATCTCCTCCAGTTGCTCCAATTCCTGCATAGTTTTTCTGTCCGGGATTAACGACTCCGGTAAACCGAAAATAGTCTGTTTCGTGGATGGCTTGTGCAAAGGCGACATCCCCTCTAATCCCGTAGTAATTCCCGTAAGTTTGATAAAGTTGACCTAATTCCGGTGCGTTAGGGTTGACCTTTTTCACAAATTGATCCATCTGTTCCGGTGATAGGAAAGTCGGTCCTAAAATGGTAAACAGGCCCGGATCCGCTATGATTGGTGCTTCTTTTGGACTATTGCTTGGGATAGGACTTGTGTTTGAATTCGTGCTAGTGGTGGGATTTGCCGTCGCTGGTTTACTGGTGCTAGCCGCAGGTTTTGCTGTTGTCGTTTTAGTGGTGTTGGCTGCAGGTTTTTGGGTGACTGATTTAGTTGTCGTTGTACTTGTTTTTTCAGTAATAATAAATGCATCATCGTATCCTAATTTTTCAATTGCCTTGAGGCGCTTTTCTGCCTTGACGTTGGTTGTATAGGATGCAACTTTTACTCGGTACCAGGTGGCCCCCGATATTTTTGTAGAAACGATCGCTGATTTAATGCTCTTTTTCTTTAATTCTGCGACCCTGTCTTTTGCATTTTCTTTCGATTTATAGGAGCCTACATAGACCGTATAGACTGTTTTTGTCGTGGTTTGAGTTGTTTTGGGTGTTGTCGTTGTTTTCGGAGTTTCCTTCGTCACTTTACGTTTTAGATTAAAGGCCTTGGCTATTCCGTTGACATGACCCTGGGCGACTTTTAGCTGCCAGGAAGAATCCTTCAACAGTTCGGCATCGTGTTTATTGCTGATAAAGCCGTTTTCCGTTAGGAGTGACGGCATTTTGGTTTCCCTGATTACATGAAAATTGGCCTTTTTTTGTCCGCGGTCCTTCAGTTGATTTACCTTAATAACTTCACTATGGATGATATCTTGGTATTTTGCAGCTTTACTTGAATCAGATAACCCGTCGTAAATATAATCCTCATATCCTTGGGCGGAATTGTCAGCAGAGTTGATGTGAATAGCCAGGAAAAAGTCTGCGTCCCAGTCGTTAGCGTCACTTGAGCGCAGGGCTAAGCTTTTGGTGGTATCGCTTGTACGACTCATCTTTACTTGAACATTTTCATAATCCTTTAGGATGATCGTTCGTATTTTAAGCGCAATTGCTAAGGTAATATCTTTTTCATTCAGCCCATTATCTTGGGCGCCGGGATCTTCTCCGCCATGACCTGGGTCTAAATACAGCTTCATACTTACCCCTCCATTTCTTTTAAAATACGTTCAACTATATCATATGGTAAACCCAATCTCGTGGACTCTATCTGACTCGCTAAACATGAAAAACCATACAAAAGACCCCCTCTTTTTATTGATAGGTAGGAGGTCTTTTGGAAGGGGGTGTCCTTTTGGAGCGGTCATGTGTACATGAGTGGTGCCTGACACCATAATATTCACTTTAAATACTTGCTCATTCCGCAACAAGGAAGGCGTCTTTGATGCCGGCCTTTTTTACTTCATCTAGGCGGTCTTCGGCATTTTCTCGGCTGGAGAAGGCACCTGCTTGGACTCGGTACCATGTTTCACCAGAAATTTTTGTGGTATCAACGAATGATTCGATGCCTTTTGACTTCAGTTGGTCTACTCGCTCGTCGGCATTTTCTTTCGATTTGAAGGAACCGGCAATGACTTTGAATAGCGTACCGGAATCTGGATTATCAGGTTTCGGAGGCTCAGTGGGCTTTCGTTTCAGGCCAAAGGCTTTGGCAATTCCGTTGACGTGACCTTGTGCTACTTTTTGTATCCAGGAAGATTGTTTCATTAGTGCGGCGTCATGGTCATTACTGATAAAGCCATTTTCCGATAAGAGTGCCGGCATATTTGTTTCACGTAATACGTGAAAGTTCGCCTTTTTCTGACCGCGATCTTGCAGTTGATTTACTTTCATAACTTCGGCATGGATAATATCTTGGTATTGGGCTGCTTTAGAAGTGTTAGATAAGCCACTATAAATATAGTCCTCGTATCCGAGGGCTGAGCTTGGGCCGGAATTGATGTGAATAGCCAAGAAAAAATCTGCCCCCCATGCATTCGCCTCACTCGATCGCTGACTTAAGCTCTTTGTCGTATCACTGCTCCGACTCATTTTCACATTAATGTTCTCATAATCATTTTGTAAAATGGACCGTATTTTAAGCGCGATAGCTAATGTTACATCTTTTTCATCCAATCCATGACCTTGAGCCCCAGGGTCTTGTCCGCCATGGCCTGGATCTAAATAAAGCTTCATTTCATCCTCTCCATTTCTAAAAAATTGATTATATATACATGTTATGTGACTATGGACAAACATGTGCAGGTGCTTGTCACGGTATTTTGGTGGTTCGATTACACCAACGATACATTTTCTTTGTTACCGAGGGGGCAGATGAATGGCGGTTTGGGTAAGTAAGGGAGCCTTTAAATGACCGAACTCTCATTCGCAGCGAGCTTTGGGTAAGAAAGAGAGCTTTTAAATGACCGAACCCCCATTCGTAGCGAGCTTTAGGTAAGAAAGAGAGCCCTTAAGTGACCAAACCCCCATCGCAAGCGAGCTTCGGGTAACAAAGAACCCCCCTCGCCAATTTGGTCAGGGGTTGTTCCGCAATTATATCCGTTCCTTCATCCGCTCGGGGAGATTCTGAATCGAGGTGACAACCATATCAAGCTTTGACTCAATCCGGTAAAGCAGATAAAGGGTCACTACGATAGGAAAACCAACCTCGCTGATGATTGGAATCAATTGTTCCACTTTTTTTCACCTCCCTTTTTTAAAAAAAGGCCGTCCCTAAGGGGAATCGGCCTCTCTGTTACAAAATAAGAAAGTTTAAATTTTCACTTTGAAAATTGTCCAGCTCCAGCGCCCTAGCGGCTAGTGTCCTTCGCAATCCGCCCTACGATAAGTCAACATCGAATCGCC
>NTXX01000034.1 GCA_002559145.1 Bacillus sp. AFS006103 | reverse complement strand
ACCCAACCCAACCCTCAAACCATCCCCAAAAAGCCGAAAATTTGAGTAATAACGTCGAATTGTGTCATAAAATGTAATTTTTTGAAAAGAAACTGTAATATTTTTACCGCTTTTTTTAGCCTTTTATGATGTTATAATAGGGTTATGCGAAATTATTCACATATTTTTGGTTATCCTAGTCCATTTTGCAAATAAATAAAGATTATTGTCGAATTCACAGTTCGTTATGTCTTTAAATAAAAGGTGATAAAAATGATCGAACTACAAGATGTATATAAAAAGTACCCAAATGGGGTTTCCGCTATTAATGGGATTAACGTCCGGATTAACCAGGGCGAATTTGTTTATGTCGTCGGACCAAGTGGTGCCGGAAAATCGACATTCATTAAAATGATGTATCGAGAGGAAGTTCCAACTTCTGGGACCATTACTATGAATGGTGTAAACCTCGCAAAACTAAAAATGAAGAAGGTGCCTATTTTCCGACGAAATCTTGGCGTTGTTTTTCAAGACTTTAAGCTCCTTCCGAGATTAACAGTCTACGAAAATGTCGCTTTTGCCTTAGAAGTGATCGAAGCGCAGCCGAAGGTCATTAAAAAACGAGTTATGGAAGTTCTTGATCTCGTTAATTTAAAGCATAAGATCAAAATGCTACCAACCGAGCTTTCTGGCGGGGAACAACAGCGTGTTTCAATTGCCCGCTCGATCGTCAATTCTCCGAAAGTGGTGATTGCGGATGAGCCTACTGGAAACCTTGACCCGGAAACATCATGGGAAATCATGAAAATTTTTGAAGAAATTAATGCACGAGGAACTACCATTGTTATGGCAACCCACAACAGGGAGATTGTTAATACATTGCAACACCGAGTGATTGCCATTGAAGGCGGAAAAATCGTCCGTGATGATGAAAGAGGTGAATACGGTTATGAAAATTAGAACCATTGGCCGTCACGCTCGAGATAGTTTTAAGAATATCAGCAGAAATGGCTGGATGACATTTGCATCCGTTAGTGCTGTAACTGTTACCTTGATATTAGTTGGTGTCTTTTTCGTTATTATGATGAATCTTAATAGAGTCGCAGAAACGATTGAAGATGATGTCCAAATTCGCGTTCACATCGATGTAGCAGCGACACCGCAAGACCAGCAAACCTTAAAAAGCGAGATTGAAAGCATACCTGAAGTGAAAACGGTGACCTTCTCCTCTAAAAAGGCCGAGCTAGATAATTTAGTAAGCAGTCTTGGTGAGGAAGGCAAATCTTTTAAACTTTTTGAACAAGATAATCCTTTAAACGATGTATTCATCGTAAAAACAAAAAAGCCGACTGATACGATGAAAGTCGCGAAACAAATTGAAAAATCTACTTTTGTTGCCAAAGTAAAATATGGCCAGGGTAAGGTTGAAAAATTATTTAAGTTTATAAAAGCAAGCCGCAACGTTGGAGTTGTTTTAATCATTGGCTTATTCTTTACAGCCATTTTCCTAATTTCAAATACAATAAAGATTACGATTATTGCACGTCGAAGAGAAATTAAGATTATGAGATTAGTAGGTGCAACGAATACATTTATTCGCTGGCCATTCTTTTTGGAAGGATTATGGCTTGGTGTCTTAGGGTCCATTCTGCCTATTATTCTGATTTCGATTGCCTACTACCGTGCCTATGATTATGTTACCCCATACCTAGAAGGTACATTTATCAAAATCCTGCCGATTGATCCCTTTATCTATCAGGTTTCTGGCATTTTGATTTTAATGGGCGCATTAATCGGCGTTTGGGGCAGCTTGATGTCCGTAAGAAAATTCTTAAAGGTGTAATCCAAAAGCGGAAGTACCCGTTTACAGTCAGGAAGGGCTAGTGTCATGTCCTTCCTGTTTTATTATGAACGATCAGGTTACTAGAATAAATCAAAAGTTTCGTACACAACAACATTCGTTCACACAAAGCTAACGAACGATTTTACCTGTACATAGAGAGAATGGGAGGAGAAATCGGAAATGAAGAAAACAGTAATAACAGTTGCGGTTGCACTGACGGTCGGACTGGGAACAACTTTTGGCGGAATCACAATTAAAACAGAGGCTGAGTCGATTTCCAGTTTGAAAGGTGAACAAAGTAAAATTCACGACAAACGTTCCAATTTAAAAGAGGATATTAATCAAGCAAACGGTCAGATAAATTCATTAAAAAATCAGCAGGCAGGCGTACAGAGCGAAATGAAACGCCTTGACTTTGCGATTGAAGATACAACTACGAAAATAGATGATAAAACGGAAAAGGTAAATGATACAAAAGCAGAGGTTACAAAACTCCAAGCAGAAACCAAGGTCATCCAAGAGCGTATTAAAAAACGTAATGTACTTTTAATGGACCGGGCCCGCAGTTATCAAGAAAATGGCGGCATGGTCAATTATTTAGATGTGCTAATGGGTTCAACTAGCTTTAGTGATTTCATTGACAGAGCGAATGCGGTTGCCACCATCGTGCAGGCGGACCAAGATATTATTAAGCAGCATGAGGCCGATAAAGCGGAACTTGCGGAGAAACAAGCAAAAGTAGAAAAAAATCTTTCTAGTCTCGAGAATATGCTAGTAGACTTAAAAAATATGAATCAGCAATTAAATGCCCAAAAGAAGGAAAAAGATAAACTTTTAGCAAGCTTAAAAGATAAAGAAGAAGAAGTCCATGAGGGTATGATGGACATGCAAGAGGAGGAGCAGATTCTTGCTGGTCAAGAAGCGGCGATTCAAAAGGCCATTCAAATGGAGAAAGAGGCACAAGCTAGAACGGCTGAAGAGGCGAAAAGAAATTCGTCATCAAGCAGTAGTAATAACGGTTCTAACAATGATTCTGCTCCCCGTTCAGATGCAACACCAAACGTTTCAAGTGGATATTGGACCCAGCCTACAACTGGATATCTTAGTTCTGGTTTTGGGGGCCGTGGGGATGGAAATCATTACGGAGTCGACATTGCCAACGGGACCAAGATGCCAATTGTTGCTGCGGCGGATGGGGTTGTCATTAGATCCTATTATTCTAGCAGTTATGGAAACTGTATTTTTGTTTCTCACTCGATTAATGGGAAAGTGTACACAACCATCTATGCCCATATGACGGCACGTTATGTCGGCAGTGGAGCTACTGTGAAAAAAGGTCAAAAGATTGGTCTTATGGGGAATACGGGAGCCTCAAGAGGACAGCACCTGCATTTTGAACTTCATAAGGGTCCGTGGACACCGGATAAGCGTTATGCCATTAATCCAGTCGGGATTGTACCACTACCATAAAAATGGGAGAAGCTTTTTGCTTCTTCCATTTTTTTGCAAAATAAAAAATATAAAACTTTGAACTTAGATAACTGTCTAGCTCCAGCGCCCAACGGCTAGTGTACTTCGCCCTTTTCCCTACGATAAGTCAACATCGGCTCGCTACGCTCTCCGTGTATCCTATATCTCAGTCAAAGTGCTCCAGTCCATACGCCGCTAAACGGGCGCTTCCGCTTTTCTTATCATAACTCGTCCATTCCAAACATATAAGTTAATAATCGGGCAGGTATTTGGGGCCTTTAAATGTAAATAGATAGGACAGGCATTTTTAACACGAGGAGGATTTGGATGAATCGTAGATGGATTGCCCTGTTGATGACGGGTTCGCTTTTGACAGGAGCGGGGGGCACCTATGCAGGAATGCAGTTAATGGATAAAAAGGATGGAAACAAGAAGCTTGAACTCATGCAATCTCCGAAAGATCATCAAATAAATGCTGAAGAAAAAACAGCTGATCTTGAAAAAGTAGAGGAGGCCTATGATCTTATTTTAAGCAGGTATGTAGAAAAAGTAGATGATAAGAAGTTGGTAGAAGGCGCAATACAGGGAATGCTTTCCGTCTTAAAAGACCCCTATTCGGTCTATATGGATAAGGAAACCGCTCAACAATTTACCCAGACCTTGCAATCATCGTTTGAAGGGATTGGTGCCGAAGTAGGAATGGTTGATGGGAAAATTGTTATTGTTTCACCATTCAAAAATTCCCCAGCTGAAAAAGCAGGTATCAAGCCGAATGATCAAATTTTAAAGGTAAATGGAAAAAGTATAGAGGGGCTAGACTTGAATAAAGCAACGCTAAAAATTCGCGGCAAAAAAGGGACAAAGGTGGAGTTATTAATTGCACGAAAAGGGTTAAGAGACCCATTAGCGATTGATGTTACACGGGATGAAATTCCACTGGAGACAGTCCATGCTCAGGTGAAGAAGCAGGATGGCAAAAATATTGGTTACATTGAACTAACCTCGTTCTCAGAAGATACGGCAGCTGATTTTGAAAAGGAATTAACTGCGTTAGAAAACGACGATATTAAAGGATTAATTATTGATGTCCGTGGGAACCCTGGTGGCCTTTTAGATAGTGTTGGTGAAATACTAAAAGAATTTGTTCCAAAGGATAAACCATACGTCCAAATTGAGCAGCGGGATGGTAAGAAAAAACGTTACTTCTCGTCGTTGTCAGCGAAAAAGGATTATCCCGTGCTTGTCCTTGTCAACAAAGGCAGTGCCTCCGCATCTGAAATTCTTGCCGGCTCACTGCAAGAAGCGGTTGGTTACAAGCTGATTGGAGAAACCACGTTTGGAAAGGGCACGGTTCAGCAAGCTGTACCAATGGGGGATGGCAGCAATATCAAGCTAACTTTATTTAAATGGCTTACTCCAGATGGAAATTGGATCCACAAAAAAGGAATCCAGCCAGATGTGGCCGTCAAACAACCAGCCATCTTTGCTACCCATCCTATTCAAATCGATAAGCCTCTGGAAGAGGATATGAATAATGAGCAGGTTAAGAATGCGCAAGAAGTACTAGCAGGTTTAGGATTTGCCCCAGGGCGGACGGACGGTTACTTTAGCAAGGAAACAACGATGGCCGTAAAGGGCTTCCAACTCCATGTGAACATGGAACCATCAGGAAAAATTGGTCCCAAAACAGCGGCTAAACTTGAAGAAGCAGCGATTACCGAAATGAAAAAAGAAAAAAATGACCTTCAGCTGCAAACAGCATTGAGATTAATTACGAAATGATAAGTTGTATAAAGAGGCATTATTGATTTTTTTAGCCATGTTGATTGGAGCGGAAGGCGCGAGACTCCTGCGGGAGTACGGGGCAGGGGAGACCCCGCAGAAGCGAAGCGCCGAGGAGGCTCCCCGGCACGCCCGCGGAAAGCGAAGCGCCTGGAGTGGAAATCAACAGGCAAGGTAACATAGTCACACAATAAAGCAGGGGCTTTTCGCCTCTGTTTTTCTTTTGCTTCTTGAAATGTTTCAACATTTTATCCACTTTCTAAAAACTAGCAATATGTTTTATGGTTCCAATTTGGTAAAATACTCTTTAGGAGACTTTTCCATAATAGATTACTAGAAATTTTGATAGAGGCAGGTGGCAGGAATTGGTGCAAATATGGCTTGTAGAACTTCTAAAAGGGACAGGCAAGTTATTTCTTCATCCTGTTTTATACTATCTTGTTTTCCTAACAGCGATTTTGGGCGTTACAAGGGTGAAACGCGAGCGAAAGAACTTTCATATTCGGGCACATGATGCTTACTATGAACTTCGCCAGTTATTTCCGCAAGGAATACTAATCGGACTGGTCTTTTCTATTATTATTGTTGCTGCAGGAATCGCAGTTCCGTTTGCTGCCATTCTACTTATTGCTCTATTTACGGTTGTATGGTCATTGACCACAAATGTACGATGGATCTCACCTGCCTATACGTTTGGGGCTGCTTTTTTCACGATGATCTTGATTGCTGAAAATAATTGGTCGATCCCACTTTTTTCAAAAACG
The DNA here is from genome assembly GCA_002559145.1 of Bacillus sp. AFS006103. Lineage (GTDB taxonomy): Bacteria > Bacillota > Bacilli > Bacillales > Cytobacillaceae > Neobacillus. Next base: position 44,492 of record NTXX01000034.1, on the reverse strand, counting down.
TTTCAGTTCTTAGGTGATAAGATTTATCCTTCTGTGGTGGTTGTGCTAGGATTTATGTTAATAGCAGAAGGAACACTAATTTTTAAAAATGGCAGCATAGGAACCTCACCTAAACTTGCTAAAAGCAAACGTGGTCAAAACATTGGTTTGCATGAAGGAAGGCGCCTTTGGATGGTTCCTTTGTTCCTCCTTATTCCAGGAAATGCGCTGCAGCTTCCCTTTGACTGGTGGCCGGTCTTTCATTTAGGCTCAGAAGAATACACATTGATTCTCGTGCCATTTGCGATTGGATTTCATCAGCAAATCAAAGGAATGCTGCCTAAAGTCGCCATTCAGCTTCATGGACGCAAGGTTATCACCCTTGGTGTATTCGTTTCACTTCTTGCTGTTGCAGGCTATTGGTTCCCGCTTAGTTCGGTTGTGGTAGCTGCACTGGCGATTCTCGGCCGTGAAATGATTACATTAATGGCCACGATAAAAGATGATAATCTTCCATTTTATTTTTCAAAAAAGAATCAAGGTCTGATGATTATTGGAGTGATTCCCGAATCACCGGCTAGTAAAATGGGTTTGCAGGTCGGTGAGATTGTTTCAAAGGTGAATGGAGTTTTGGTTCGTGACGAAAAGGTGTTTTACGAAGCACTACAAAAAAACCGTGCCCACTGTAAACTCGAGGTTCTCGACACCAATGGAGAAATTCGCTTCGTCCAACGTGCACTTTACGAAGGAGACCACCACGAACTGGGCATCCTCTTTGTTCAGGATGACCGCAAATATGATAAGAAAATAGGATAAACTTGGTGCCTGACACCAATCGTAAAAACCACTAGGCAAAAATTTTGCCTAGTGGTTTTTTATTATCTATCTGGGGCAATCTAATTATGTAAAAAATAAAAGATTATTTCGTTGACAAAATGATTTTAATATTATAGAATTACTTTGAATTAAAGATATATTAATTGACAATATTTAAATTAATAATATTTTATTTCAAGGATAGTTCGTAATAGTGTGTAGGAGAATATCCTGCCAAAATGTGTTTTGTTAATTCATGAACACTACGTAACTTTTTAGATAAAAACATTTCTTATAGGTGGTGTTGAAGTTGGGTTTTTTAGGTAGACTATTTGGTGATTCAAACACAAAGGAGGAAAAAACGATGACAAAATTAAACATTGGTATTATTTTAGGAAGCACACGTCAAGGACGTGTAAGCCCACAAGTAGGGGAATGGGTGAAAGGGATTGCCGACAAACGCGGTGATGCAAATTATGAAATCGTTGATATTGCAGACTTCAATTTACCATTCTTAGGTACAACTGATGGTTCAGAACCAGGAATCGGAGCTTGGAATGGCAAACTTGCTGAGCTCGATGGTTTCGTATTCATTGTTCAAGAATACAACCACAGTATCACTGGAGCATTAAAAAATGCTCTTGATTTTGCACGTGAAGCTTGGAATGACAAAGCAGCAGGTATCGTAAGCTATGGTTCAACAGGCGGTGCTCGTGCAGCTGAACATTTACGCGGCATTATGGGTGAATTAAAAATTGCGGACGTTCGTACACATCCAACCTTGTCATTATTCACTGACTTTGTAAACGGTAGTGAGTTCAAGCCAGCTGAATTACACCTTACAAATGTAAATGCAATGCTTGATGAAGTGAATGCTTGGAGCGGCGCATTAAAAACAATTCGCTAAAAATGAAAATAGGGAGCGATGATTAATCAATCATCGCTCCCATTTTTTATTTATAATTTGCGGTACTTTTTCAATGAAAGGATATTCAAAACAATGAATAGTGCCGCGAAGATTACTAAGGCGAGAAGGTCTCCACTGATATCACTCAAACTAGACCCTTTGTACATCACACCTTTTAAGGCATCTCCTGCATAATACATTGGCATCACCTTCGCGACTGCCTGTAACCAATCGGCCATCCCTTCTAAAGGGAAAATTCCTGCAAAAAAGATTTGTGGTATAACGGCAATTGGGATAAATTGAATCATTTGGAACTCGGAAGCTGCAAAGGTCGATAACAGAATTCCAAGTGAGAGTGCCACCAAGGCTAATAATAAATTTGTCAGGAGCACATTTCCTATCGACCCGACAAGGACGATATCTAATACATTAATAGCATAGAAAACAACAATTATCGTTTGAATCACCGCGAATAGTCCATACCCCACCAAGTAGGCGGTAACGATTTCCCATCTCCGAATCGGAGTTGACATCAACCGCTCCAAGGTGCCTGTAGTCCGCTCACGTAATAAGCCAATTCCTGAAATAATAAACACGAAAAAGAATACAAAGAAACCAACTAATATCGGACTTAATACATCAAAATAGATGGTGTCTGAATCACCATAAACGTAGTGAATATCGATACTTTTCGGCGCCATAGCTGGTGCTTTTCCCGCGCTTTGCATCATCATCTGTGCTTGGAACTGTGCCGCGGTTACCTGGTTGACCTTCATTTGCAGTGCTTTTGCTTTTGTAGGATCGTCATTCCGAAGTGTAAGCTTTATTTTGCCATTCTCCTGTTGCAGCAGCCCGTCAAGATCATCATCTAGGATGGTATGATTTGTTACTGACTTGTATTCTTTTACCTGAATGTCTGCCTTTTTGAAAGCCGCAGTTAAATCACTATCTACACCTGTAACCCCTAATTTTGGATCAACGGTATTGCCGTTGAATAAAAAGTACATCAGGGTAAGAATCAGTAGTGGAGCAACAAATAACAAGGCTAAGGTGCGTTTGTCCCGAAACATCTGTTGACAAATTCTTTTAATTAGCGCAATCACTCTCATGATTGTTTCACCCCTGCCTTCAAAAATACCTCATCAAAATCATCTGTTTTGTAGAGCGCCTTTAATTCGGTTGGCGTCCCACTCGTTAAAATGCAGCCATCACGGACCATGGCTACATAATCACATTTCACCGCTTCATCCATGACATGGGTCGTGACGATGATGGTTTTTTGCTCTTCATTTTTCAAGCGTAAAAATTCTTTCCAAATCGATAACTTTAATTCGGGATCGATGCCGACGGTTGGTTCATCTAAGATTAGTATTTTCGGATCTTGAATGAGTGCAATCGCCAAGGATAAGCGTCGTTTCATTCCGCCGGAATAAGCTGCGACCCGTTTCTTTAAGTCATCTGTCAGATTTACTAAGTTGGCCACATAAGTAAGCCGCTGTTTCTGTGCTTCTTTAGTTAACCCGAAGAGAGAAGCGAAAAATTTCAGATTCTCTTCGCCTGTTAATTCGACATACAAGGCATCGGCTTGGGCCATATAGCCAATTTCTTGAAGTAAGGCAAGGTTCGGCATTTTCTCCTTTAAGACATGAATGGAACCTGTATCCGCCTTTTCCATCCCGACAATCATTTTGACAAGGGTGGTTTTCCCGGCCCCTGAAGGACCAATTAGTCCAAATAATTGCCCTTTCTCAATCGTTAAATTGACATTATTTAAAACAATCTTTTTTCCAAAGCTTTTGCTTACTTGTTCCACTTTAATGGTTGAGTCCATCAATCATTCCCCCTAGGATTGTTGACGCGGTTATAATTTTATTTTACAACTCAGCGTGAGATTAGCAATAAACAAAAAGCAACAATGTGTTGATTATCGTCGACTAGTTCGAAAAGCGTTTATTTATTTTTGAAAAAAAGTTAGTCTAATTGCTTTTTCGCCTCGTTCATATGCCTAGGTGCTTGGGTCAAAAGCCAGAGGAAAGGTGCGACTAATTAGTGCTCAAAAGGGGGTTGGCGGAATCATTAGAGGATTCGGCGGAATCCTTCTGACGTTTTGGCGGAATACCGGCCCAGTTTGGCGGAATCCTTCCGAGGTTTGGCGGAATAACCCCGATAGTTGGCGGAATCCGTAATCCGAGCGCCAGCTGCTAAACAAACAGTGAACGGGCTCATGCCTCTATTAAAAAAGATAACTAAAAGGGGGTTGGCGGAATCATAAGAGGATTCGGCGGAATCTTTCTGAAGTTTGGCGGAATCCCGGCCCAGTTTGGCGGAATCCTTCCGAGGTTTGGCGGAATAACCCCGATAGTTGGCGGAATCCATAATCCGAGCGCCAGCTGCTAAACAAACAGTGAACGGGCTCGTGCCTCTATTAAAAAAGGTAACTAAAAGGGGGTTGGCGGAATCATAAGCGAATTCGGCGGTATCCTTCTGAAGTTTAGCCGAATCCCGGCCCAGTTTGGCGGAATAACCCCGATAGTTGGCGGAATACCGGCCAAATTTAGCGGAATCCATCCCGGCCGCCGCCCAATTCAACCGAATCACAAATAGGAATTTTTTTGTATATTTGGCAGCCCGGCTGTTAAACCTAAAGTGGGAAATTCTTATCCATGAAAGGTGGTTTAGCCATGATCATTAACTTGCTGAATGGTTTTGATTTTCAAAATCCGGATATTTTCAATCTTGAAGGAGCAGCAGCGATTATTTTCTATTTCACCACATATTCGTTGATAGGCTGGCTGCTGGAAAACAGTTATAACTTCGTCACAAAGCGGGAGTTTTTTAAGCCGAATTTTTTATTCGGACCATTTAAACCGATGTACGGCTTTACTCCTGTCCTCCTGGTCTATCTAATTTCACCAAAGACGAATTGGGCAGTGGTGATTCTCCTATGCACCTTGATCCCAACCATGGTGGAATATCTGACAGGGTCATTATTACAGAAGCTATTTAACCGGCAATGGTGGGACTATTCCAATTCACCTCTGCAGCTCCATGGACATATTTGTTTGCCTTTTTCTGTCTGCTGGAGTATTCTCTCGCTACTTTGCATAAAATGGATTCACCCTGCAATTGTCTTGATGTACGGAGACATTGAACCTTATTGGGCATGGATTTGGTCAGCGGTAGGACTATACCTCCTTGCCGACCTCGTCTTAGCCATCCGGAAACATTCCTTACAGGATCTTATTACCGATGAATCAACGAATCCAATCCAATAGGTGCCTGACACCGAAAGAATGACACGATATAAAAATGACGAAGAACCCGTGTGGTTCTTTTTTTTGCACTTATCCTGAGCTAAGGGTGAATAGGAAAGATTAGATTAAAATTCAATGAAAAAAAGAAAACTGAGCAGAAATCATGCTAAATTGAAGTAGATAAATATCTAGATAAATAAGTTTAGTCAAATATAAGGTAGATTTACAACATAGGTTCCTGCAATAAAAGGAGGGATAACGATGACACAGCGGATTTTGGTGGTAGAGGATGAAAAACAAATTGCCAAGATATTAAAGCTCGAACTAGAGTATGAGGGATACGAAGTAATGGTTGCTTATGATGGGAAATCAGGATTACAGGCAGCCTTAGATGAAAAGGTGGATTTAATTTTATTGGATGTCATGCTACCTGAGATGAATGGCATAGAGGTTTTAAGGAGAATACGAAAAGAGAATGACCTTCTTCCTGTTATTTTACTAACAGCCCGAAATATGACAATTGACAAGGTGGCAGGACTCGATCAGGGAGCGAATGATTACATCACCAAGCCATTTGAAATTGAGGAACTATTAGCAAGAATTCGTTCTTGTCTGCGGCAAATTTCCAATGCAGTTAAGACTTCACAAGAAGATGACACCCTATTAGAAATAAGGGATTTAACCGTAAATCTTGATACGAGAGAAGTCACAAGGGGGGCGACATCCATCACGTTAACTCCTAAGGAATTTGATTTACTCGTTTATTTATTATCCAATAAAAATAAAATTGTTACGAGGGAAAGTATCCTCCTGCATGTGTGGGGCTATGAATATGAAGGGGAAACGAATGTCATCGATGTGTTTATCAGACATTTACGAAAGAAAATAGAAGAAGGTTTTTCTGAGCCAACGATTATTCAGACGGTGAGGGGAATCGGTTATACCGTAAGGGAGAATTAAACCAATGAAGATTACCACAAAAATAAATTTGATTACTACAGCCTGGATCCTATTTATGTTACTTGCTGTGAATGCTGTAGTGTATTTTTCATTTATGAAGATTACTGTCAATATGGAAGATGGTGAACTATTTCAGAAGGCTAATTATTTGATAAATGAAATCAACAAGGAAGATTCTCCTGCTGTTATTAAAGAGAAATTAACACCTTACCTAACGAACCAATCTTTTATAAGAATTGTTCAACCTAATTCGAAAATTGTTAATCAAGTCACGAATGCACCGAAATTGGCAGCTAAAATAAAACCACAATTCGCTGTTGAGAAGGGCACCCAAAGGCAAACGATTAGACAAAAGCATGGAGAAGAGCAAATGGCTATTGTCAGGGTGCCAATTCAATCAAAAGGGCAGGTAGTCGGAACATTAGAGTTCGGGGAGAAATTAGTCGGATTAGAAACAGGAAAGGAATTATTACTTTCCATTCTTGCCTTTTGTACCATCCTAGGTGCGGTATTATCACTGCTCGGGGGCAGATGGTTATCCAATCTGATTATGAAACCAATCTCAAATATGATTAACACCATGGAGGATATTGAACAAAGTGGTATCCCTAAAAAGATCATCATCCAACATGAGACAAAAGATGAGCTACAAAAATTGGCTGTGACATTTAATCGGATGATTGACAAATTAGAGGCAAATCTTGAAAAACAGAGGCAATTTATTTCTGATGCGTCGCATGAATTAAAGACCCCGCTTACGGTGATTAAGAGCTATGCAGACCTTCTGCTAAGACGGGGGCTCAAAAATGAAGTAGTTGCCCATGATGCGATTGAATCCATCCACTCAGAGGCAACGAGAATTCAAAAAATGACCGAACGATTTCTAGATTTAGCTGATACAGAATCTGGGAATCATTTGGAAACGAAATTTATCCATTTGGTATCCTTGTGTGAGAATTTATTCAAGCAATTAAAAAGTGCTTATAAGCGAGAAATTAACCTCCATTACGAAGATCCTGCCATTTCGGTATTCGCAGATGAAGGAAAGCTGAAACAAGCGATTATTATCTTAATCGATAACGCCATCAAATACAGTACAGATACGATCGATGTGTATTTAAAGGATAAGGAACAATTGACTAGCATTACGGTAAAAGATTACGGGATCGGCATTCCGGCACGTGAAATTGAAAATGTCTTTGAGCGTTTTTACCGAGTGGACAAGGCGAGGAGCAGGGAGACAGGCGGGACAGGGCTAGGCTTGTCGATTGCAAAAAATATCATGAAGCAACATCAAGGGGAAATTATCGTAAAAAGTTCGGAGGGAGTGGGAACAGAAGTGGAGTTGTTCTTACCCAAACAGAAAGGAAAGTTTATGAGTGATTAAAATCTTGAGCGAGAGCGTACTACTTTTATTGATTTTTTTTCTGATCTATGCCATATTACCAACACTAATCGTACGGATGAGCGGTCGAGGCATTATCAAAAGAATCAATGCTCCGGTGATTGCATTAACGTTTGATGATGGTCCCAATCCTGAATACACACCGCTATTGCTTGATCTTTTGCAAAAGTACGGTGTAAAGGCGTCTTTTTTTGTGGTAGGCAGTAAAGTGAAAGCCCATCCTGCTATTATTAAACGGATGTGTCAGGAGGGGCATACGATTGGCATTCATCATTATGACCATATTTCGAGCTGGATTCTCTCACCCTTTCGGTTAAAGAAGCAGCTGAAAATGACCGAACAGGCTATCAGCGAGATCACTCAAGAAAAAGTGACCTTTTACCGGCCGCCATGGGGGAATTTTAATATCGCCAGCCGATTTTTGAGTAAACGATTTAAAGTGATTATGTGGTCGGACATTTTTGGTGATTGGAAGGTAGCGAAAGGAAAAAACGGCCTGCTGGAACAATTGCTCCAAACGACAGAGGCGGGCTCCGTGCTGCTGCTTCATGATTGTGGGGAAACCTGGGGTGCCGATCCGCTAGCGCCAAGTTATATGCTGAAGAGCCTAGAAATTTATTTACAGGAAAACATCAGTAAGGGTACAAAATTTATCACATTAAATGAAGTGACTTTTTGAGGGAACTATGAATGTAGAAACGATCATAAATTATATTAATATATACGGGTACTTCGTTATTTTTCTCTTTTTATTCTTAGGTATTATTGGCATTCCAGCTCCTGAAGAATCGCTGCTCTTTTTAATTGGCGTGCTGAGTTTTCACCACCAGCTTTCCTCGGGGCTAACTATGCTTTGTTCCAGTCTCGGAGCATTTATTGGGATGCAAACCGCCTATTCAATCGGGAAATATGTAGGGTACCCATTTATAAAAAAATATGGTAAGTATATCGGGATTACGGATGACCGCTTAGAAAAGGTAAGTCGTATCTATGCGAAAAATGTACGTAAAACAATTGTTTTCGGTTTTTATCTTCCAGGCATTCGGCAGGTCAGTCCCTACTTTGCTGGGATTAATAAAATTCCCTATCGGATGTTTTTCTTGTTTTCCTTGCTAGGCACTGTACTATGGACCATCCCTATTATTGTAGGCGGTTATTATGCAGGTAAGGTATTTCATATCAATCCAGACTATATTCCATATGCCGGACTGGTATTTTTCATTCTTTTTTTACTCTATGTCCTCGTTATGTCTATAAAAAAGAGAAAAAAGGAATCAGCAGAACTGGATAAAAACAAAACCTGAAAAGGCATCTTTTCGGGTTTGTTTTTTTATATCCAGCTAAAAAAAGGCTGAAGGTAAGATTAAAAATCGATTAAAAACCGAGTTTTACAAGAAATGAGTGATACATTGAAAGAGTAATTTAGAAATCATTTTTCAGGAGTCGATTTCTATTCGAATAGGAGATGGAATAAGTGAAGAAAATTTTGTTTTTACCACTCTTACAAATGCAGTCGGGACATCATCAAGTCGCTGAGGCATTAATGGATCTTTTAAAAAATCATACAGACGATTTTACTTTTAAAAAAATAGATTTGTTAAGCTATACAAATAAATCGTTAGAAAAAGTGATTACAAATGGTTATCTTAATTGGATTCGCTATGCGCCAGAAACCTATAATCTTGCCTATAAGAGCTTTTTCTACGTACCGCCAACTAAAAAGAATTCTTTTAAATGGTATGAACCACTCTTTTTGAAGAAAATGGAGCAATTAATAGCGGAGGAAAAACCAGATTTACTTGTTTGTACCCATGGATTCCCTTCTTACCTTCTTAGCAAGTTAAAAATGAAGGGGAAATGCGACCTGCCGATTATTAACGTATACACGGATTTCTTTATTAATAGTGTTTGGGGAAGAGAGGGAATTGATTACCATTTACTACCTAGTCAAGAGGTCAAAGCAAAGCTCAGCCGAAAAGTACCGAATCAACAGTTGATTGTGACGGGAATTCCCGTTCATCAAGAAATGACGAAAACCTTCACCCGAAAAAAACATACCAATCGGCTCAAAATCTTATTATCTGGAGGAAACAGCGGATTGGGCGGGATTTTAAAACTAGCGGAAGAGTTAAAGCAGTCTACCAACTTAGACTTCCTAATATTGTGTGGCAACAATAAGAAACTATATAATGAAATCCATTCGTGGGATTTAGAACATATCAAACCATTACGTTATCTTTCTTCTAGATTAGAAATGAATCAGCTTTATGAAGAAGTGGATGCCATTATCTCAAAACCAGGCGGGGTCACAATTAGTGAAGCGATACAGAAAAAGTTGCCAATCTTTGTTCATTCCGCCCTTCCAGGACAGGAAAAAATAAATCTTCGCTACTTAAAGAGTCAAAATCTAGTATTTGAACTTAATCTGACAACTCCTTTGGAAAGTCAGTTGCTCAGTGTATTAACGGATCAGAAAAAAATGAATGGCTGGGAGTATGCGATCGATTCATATCAGCAGGGAATGGAGCTGGAGAAGCCAGAAAAAATCGTGGATTTGATCGAATCAATTCTTGTCCAAAAAACGAGCAGCAAGCAGTCAAGATTGGTTAGATATTCATCTCCTTTGCGAATTTAAGATTGTTGAACGACATGAATCTGGAGGTTGTGAAAATGTCTCACATCGACTATAGTATTTTTCAAATCATCAATCACCTTGCCGTAAGTGAGCGATTTTTAAACCCTTTAATGATAGTATTAGCAGAAAAAGCAGAGTATCTATTTTTTGCAGGAATTATTTTTTATTGGTTTTTCCATAAATCACAACACCGAAAAATGGTCGTAGAGGCCATTCTAGCCGCTTGTGTGGCGTTAAGTATAAATGGAGAAATAGGTCACTTTTTTTACCGGAATCGTCCGTTTGTCACCCATCATGTGAACTGGCTAATCCCTCATGTGAAAAATGCCTCGTTTCCAAGTGATCACGCGACTGCGGCGTTCGTAATTGCAACAGCCATTTGGATTTGGAAAAAACGTGACGGCTGGATGTGGTTGGTCTTGGCTGCAGGCATTGCTCTATCCCGTGTTTGGACAGGGGTACATTATCCATTAGATATAATCTCAGGGATGCTTATTGGGGTAGGTGTGGCATTTGCTATCCATTTCTTAGTGCTTCGATTCGAGCAAGTAAATAAAGTAATCATTTGGCTTATTGAATACTATGAGAAAGTTGAAAGTAATCTGCTTAAAAAGACCAATCTGTACAGAAAAGGATAAGGAGGGGCCACATTGGTTCTTCCTTTTTGTCATAAATCGGCTAAACTGTCATAAAATTTAAAGTTAGTTTTATGTGTTGTAAGGATAATTTTTTGAAGTCTAAGTGTCCTGAGTGGAAGGAGGATTTCATGTTATATGCTATGTTGCTTGAAGGACAATCGTTGTGGAATGTGCCATTATTAGCTTTCCTCATTTGTATAGCGTTCTTATATATAGTCTTAGTACTTTCTTTTACAAAAATAAAGCTTAACCAAAAACAGCCCCTGTTATTTTTCCTCAGTTTAGGCATCATGTATTTAGCCTTGGGCAGTCCATTTGAAACAATCAGTCACCTGTCGTTTAGTTTGCATATGCTGCAATTGAGCATTTTTTACTTTATTATCCCCCCTCTCTTTTTATTAGGTATTCCAGATTCGTTTCTCCGGCACATTCAGAATCTCGCCCCATTTGTTCGAGTGAGCAAGTTTTTCTTACCGCCGATTGCTGCACTTTATGCGTTTGGGGTGCTGTTCTTGATGTACCATTTTCCAGTTGTTATAACAAACATTTCACAAAACACGTTGGTCCATAATGGCTACTTAGTTGTGCTTTTACTTCTGTCTGTTCGAATGTGGGGGCCTATCGCATCACCTGATTTGAACAGTGATGGGTCAAAAAAGCAGAATAAACGGTATCTATTTTTGAGCGGACTTGTCTTAATGCCAGCCTGTTTGCTTTTTATCCTCACGGCATTAATTGGTGGAATGAATAATCCTCTTCTTTCCGAATTAACCGCAAACCTTTGTATTTCACCCTCCCAATTAGATTCCCTTAATCTCCTGCCTACACCATTTAATACTAGACTTGATCAAATGTTTGCGGGAATCCTAATGCTCGTTATGCATAAATTTGGATTAATCCTAACGGTGCGTCTTGGGAAAGAAGTTAACAGTAGGACTGTGGTGGGAATGGTTGATTAATCACCGTTCCCACTATTTTTCTGTGGAGAGGTACAGTTACTTTCCTATGCGGTTAAATATATTCCGTGATAATTTTGGGAATGGTATCTAAAGAGTACCTGAGTTATTTTCTCTAAGGGGGATTTTTTATTTACAAAAAACAAGAACGGAAACTCGTTTGGCTGACCTTCATTGTAGCATCAATCATAGGACTGTCGATTATTGGACGGTTTTTTTCTGGATAAGAAAGGGGGGAGTTTAATGGGTAATGAAGAAGCCGTATTTTTTAGTCGTGTCCTAACCGAACTGACTTTGTCCTTTCATATTATTTATGCAACCATTGGGGTCGGGATTCCACTGATGATTATGATTGCCCAATGGGTCGGAATCAAGAAACAGGATGAACACTATATTTTACTCGCGCGAAGATGGACAAGGGGATATGTGATTACCGTGGCTGTCGGTGTTGTGACTGGGACTGCGATCGGGTTACAGCTTTCTCTCCTCTGGCCCAACTTCATGCAGTTGGCGGGAAATGTGATTGCCCTTCCATTATTTATGGAGACCTTTGCCTTTTTCTTTGAAGCGATTTTTTTAGGGATATACATATATACTTGGGATCGATTTGAAAATCAGAAAAAACATTTGCTCCTGCTGATACCAGTGGCCTTAGGCGCCTCATTTTCAGCCGTCTTTATTACGATTGTGAATGCATTTATGAATGCACCAAAGGGCTTTGATGTGGTCAATGGTCAACTCGTAGATGTCAGTCCAATCTTGGCGATGTTTAATCCGGCCATGCCGACTAAAGTGGCCCATGTCGTTGTCACCGCTTATATGACATCGGCGTTTGTCCTCGCTGCGATTGGTGCCTTCCGGTTACTTAAAGGTTCAAACCATATCTATCATAAAAAGGCGTTGTTTTTAACAATGAAACTTGGATTGGTCTTTTCCGTCGCAACCGCGCTTTTAGGCGATTTCTCCGGCAAGTACTTGGCTGAATATCAGCCGGAAAAATTAGCAGCAGCTGAGTGGCACTTTGAAACAGGGAAAGGTGTGCCACTTATACTTTATGGTGTCCTTGACAATGGAGAAGTCAAATACGCACTGAAAATTCCTTTTGCACTCAGTATTCTTGCCCATGAGGTCCCTAATGCAGAAGTGATTGGACTTGATCAATTTCCAAAGGATGAAGTGCCGCCGCTATATATCCACTATTTGTTTGATACGATGGTGACGATTGGGATGTGGATGACCGCTTTGTCTTTGGTGTGCGTAATCGGTATCTGGCGCCAATGGCGTTTCGTTTTGTCTACATGGTTCCGCTGGCTGCTAGTGCTCGGCGGTCCTCTCTCTATCCTTGCGATCGAGGCTGGGTGGTGGCTGGACGAGGTCGGCCGTCAGCCCTGGGTCCTACGTGGGATTTTGAGAACAAAGGATGCGGCGACGACAAGTGGTCAAGTCGATCTTATGTTGGTTTTATTTGCCGGGCTTTATCTTGTCCTTGGGATTGGCAGTGTGGTTGTCCTCTGGCGAATGTTCCGGAAGAACACGGTGGAACAGGAACTGGCCGACAGAGCCCCCGAGAAAGCGGGTGATGCGTTATGACACTGGAAATCGTCGGTATTTCAGCTCTGGGGCTGTTTCTGTTTGGATATATTATCATTGCATCCATTGATTTTGGGGCAGGATTCTTTAATGCATACAGTACAATATCAGGCAAACAGCATATTTTAACAAAGATTATTCACCGCTATCTATCGCCGGTTTGGGAAGTCACCAATGTTTTTTTAGTGTTTTTCTTTGTCGGTATGGTTGGTTTTTTTCCAAAAACGGCCTATTACTATGGGACGACCCTACTTGTGCCGGCAAGTATTGCGATTATTTTGCTGGCGATTCGAGGGGCCTATTATGCATTTACCACTTATGGAGGACTCAAACATAAACGCTACACCATCCTGTATGGGCTTACGGGACTGTTTATTCCAGCGTCCCTGTCGAGTGTCTTGACGATTTCAGAGGGCGGCTTTGTGGCAATGGAAAATTCCGCCCCTGTACTCGATTATTGGGCATTGTTTACCAGCCCATTATCATGGAGTATTGTGGTCCTAAGTCTAACAGCCGTATTATATATTTCAGCAGTATTTTTGACATGGTATGCCGATCTTGCCGGGGACGCGGCCGCCACGAACCTATTGCGAAAATATGCGCTTAGCTGGGCAGGACCTGCCATAATTACCGCTGCGGGGATTATATTTGAAATGAGGACGCACAACCCAGAACATTATCAGCGCTTACTCGACCTCTGGTGGTTGTTCGGATTGTCTGTTTTGTTTTTTTGTGGAACCGTCTATTTAATCTGGAAGCGACGTGCCTATGGGCTGGCATTTGGACTGTTGGCAGGGCAATTTGCGCTAGCTTTTTTGGCTTATGGTGCTTCTCATTATCCCTATTTACTGTATCCCTACCTCACCCTATACGATAGCTTTACCAATAAATCGATGGCAATTGCTCTGATTGTTGCCTTCATAGCAGGGCTGGGCTTGCTTCTCCCGTCAATATATCTTTTGTTAAAATTGTTCCTGTTTAACAAGGAATATGTGCAAGGGAATCGGAATGATGAACATGCTTAAGGGGGACGAATGCTTTGGATGATTTCTTACTTTTCTATGCACCGTTTCTTGTCATGCTTGCGTCAATTGCCGTGGCGTTTTGGATTGCACTGAAAGATGATTTTGTGGAAAAATAAACTATTTTTTTGCCCTCTTGATTAAGAGGGCTTTATTATTTTAGGGCTATGGTAAAGATGATTGTCTGTGAAAATCTAACAAAGCCATTTAAGGTCCGCATATTATAAAATAAAAGTTTGCAGTATTTATGGATTTTCACAATATTGTAAGAGATGCTACTTGAAAATTTCTATAATGATGGAAATCACGTTTTACTCATCACCACCTTGTTTATGATAATGGTAGATATTAAGAGGAGGAAGGAAAAATGAAAAAAATTAACTTACTATTAATTGGGCTGCTGTTAATGTTTGGTATTTTACTCGCGGGATGTAGTTCGAATAAAGAAGAAGGGAATTTGGAAAAAAAAGACAATCCATCAAATGTTGAAAAAACTGTGGATAAAGAGGCAAAGTACTATTTTACTGCAAATGAGAGTGGAAGTATTACAAAGGTAAATGCTGCTGACAACACTGTTGCAGCAACAATTGAAGGAGAAGGGACTGTACATAATATTCAGGTGTCTCCCGATGGTAAAATAGTCGGAGCAACATTGGTTCCAATGATGGAAGGAAGTCATGACGGTGGGCATGACATGGAGATGAATGGAAATGCTCTTTTCTTCGATACTACCACTAATGAGCTTCTCAAAACTGTCGAAGTTGGCAACCATCCGGCACACATTGTTTTTACAGAGGACGGAAAGTATGCACTGGTTACAAATAATGAAGACAACACCGTATCTATCATTGATATGAAAACTTATTCAGTTATTAAAACAATCTCAACTGGAAAAGGACCTCATGGTTTCAGAATATCCCACGACAGCAAATATGCCTATATTGCTAACATGGCTGAAGATACAGTTAGTGTGGTCAATATTGAAACAATGAAAGAAGAAAAGAAGATTAAAGTGGGGGCAACTCCCGTAACAACAGGAATTACGGCAGATGGAAAAACGCTAGTTGTAACTTTGAACGCCGAAAACGCCTTGGCTATCGTGAATTTAGAAACAAATGAAGTCAACAAAGTGGAAGTCGGAAAAGAACCTGCTCAAGTATATATTGATTCTAGCAACAAATTTGCTTATGTAGCAAATCAAGGGACCGAGGAATCTCCATCTAATTCCATGTCAATTGTCGATATTACAACTAAAACAGTTACAGCAACAATTGAAACGGGTAAAGGGTCTCACGGTGTGGTAACCAGCAGTGATAATAAATACGCCTATGTTACAAATATGTTTGAAAACACAGTCAGTGTCATCGATCTTGCAGCAAAGAAGGTAGTAAAGACTTTGGATGTCGGAAAAGTTCCTAATGGCATCAGTATAATGAAATAAGTTTAACCAATTTATGAGACCGCATCAATTGCCGCGGTCTTTTGTTTTTCAAAAAACTTTCAATAAAACTCAATATAATCTGCATATTTAAATGAGATGATTAAAACCATAGGGAGGTGCAAACCATGCTAAAGCCAAAATGGATTATACTGACGCTAGTATTTCTTGCTGTAGGTGGTTTTGGAGGTTATTTTATTACAAGTATAGTGATAAGCAAAAATTCAACAAGTGAGGCTACTAACGTAGCCAAAGTTACCGAAGCATCAAAACAAATGAGGCCTGATGCTGAAGGCGTGGAAGATGGATTAACAAAAACACAATCACAGGGTGCAGTAGTCGTAAAAGCTACTTTGCTACCGGAAAAAAGCACCAATTCAAAACTTGTTTTTGAAATTGTTATGAATACACACTCTGTTGATCTTCAACAATACAAGATCTCCCAGTTAGCAGAAGTTTCATTTGGGTCAGATCCAAATACTCAAAATTTTAAGTGGGAGCCTTCCAGTAAGGATTCTCACCATATGATGGGCTATTTGACTTGGAATGGGGAAGTTAATACCGGTTACGTGAATATATCGCTTAACTTAAAAGGCATTGACGATATTCCGTCAAGGGTATTTATCTGGAATAGGGAGGAGTTAAAAGAAACAAACTTAAAATAATAGCTAAAAGAGAAAGGTATTTTTAATTTCAATGAACAAATTATGAATTATAAATAAAAGATGTTGTATACTGTAGGGGGGTATGGTAATATATTGATTATAGGAAGTAACAAAACATGAGAGGGGTTTGAATAATGGAGAAAGTAACATTAAAGGTAAAAGGCATGTCTTGTGGTCATTGTGTTAAGTCAGTTGAAGGAAGTGTGGGTGCTCTTGACGGCGTGAAGACCGTAATGGTTAATCTCAAGGGAGGCACTGTTGATATAGAGTTTAATAATGAGACCGTTGCTCTTGCAACCATTAAAGAAACCATTGATGATCAGGGATATGATGTTGTTTAATTTTAAAACAAAGGAACGTGCTATTTTATAGCACGTTTTTTAGAAATAAAATATACCCCATATAGGTATTAGGAGTTGGTTTTTATGAGTCAGAACATACAAGAAACCACATTACAAATAACTGGAATGACCTGTGCGGCCTGTGCCGTAAGAATAGAAAAGGGTTTAAATAAAGTCGAAGGTGTCGAAGCAGCTACTGTCAACCTTGCCCTGGAGCGGTCCTCCATAAAGTACGATCCCGCTGTAACCAATCTCGGAGCACTCGAAAAAAAGGTTAAAGATTTAGGATACGATATCGTTACAGAAAAAGCAGAGTTTGATATTACAGGAATGACTTGTGCGGCTTGTGCAACGAGGATCGAAAAAGGGTTAAATAAATTAAACGGTGTTTCGAAAGCAAATGTTAATCTAGCTTTGGAAAAGGCAACAGTAGAGTATAATCCATCTGCACTTTCCAAAAATGAGATTATTCAAAAAGTCGAAGCACTTGGGTATGGAGCCCGGGTTAAAGATGAAGCGCAGCAACAGGAAACCGCTGATTATCGCCAAAAAGAAATCGAAAAACAAACGGGGAAATTCATTTTTTCCACGATTCTATCTCTGCCATTATTGTGGGCAATGGTCGGGCACTTTTCGTTTACCTCTTTTATTTATGTACCTGAGATGTTTATGAATCCTTGGGTGCAGCTTGCTTTGGCTACTCCTGTCCAATTTATCATTGGGAAACAGTTTTATGTGGGTGCCTTTAAAGCACTAAAAAATAAAAGTGCCAATATGGATGTCCTTGTAGCTCTCGGAACATCAGCGGCTTACTTTTATAGTGTTTATTTATCTTTTTCTGCGCTTGGGGGAACCGCCCATACGGTGGAACTCTATTATGAAACAAGTTCAATTTTAATTACCTTGATTATTCTTGGAAAGCTGTTTGAAGCAAAGGCAAAAGGACGCTCGTCAGAAGCAATCAAGAAACTAATGGGGCTGCAGGCAAAGACGGCTTTAATAGAAAGGAACGGGATTGAACAAGAAGTTCCACTTGAAGAAGTAATCGTCGGAGATATTATCCATGTAAAACCAGGTGAAAAAATTCCGGTGGACGGACGAATTGTCGATGGACGTTCGGCGATTGATGAATCAATGCTAACAGGGGAAAGTGTTCCAGTCGATAAAAGCATTGGAGACGAAGTGATTGGAGCAACCATTAATAAAAATGGATTCTTAAAAATTGAAGCAACAAAGGTTGGCAAAGATACAGCGCTAGCCCAAATCATTAAGGTTGTTGAAGAAGCACAAGGCTCGAAAGCACCAATCCAGCGCCTTGCCGACCAAATTTCAGGTGTGTTTGTCCCGATTGTGGTTGGAATTGCAATTGTTACTTTTATCGTGTGGTATTTATGGGCAGCACCTGGGGATTTTGCCGAAGCGTTAGAGAAAATGATTGCTGTTTTGGTCATTGCTTGTCCTTGTGCTCTTGGTCTTGCAACGCCTACATCGATTATGGCCGGCTCAGGCCGTGCAGCTGAATTTGGAATCCTGTTTAAAGGCGGGGAGCATCTGGAAATGACTCATCGCATCTCTACCATCATTTTAGATAAAACGGGAACCGTGACAAATGGAGCACCTGTTTTAACAGATGTCATTCTTGAATCGTCTTCCCTAAACGAAGAAGAATTATTGTCGTTGGTTGGATCGGCCGAAAAGCAATCGGAACACCCGCTTGCGCAGGCCATTGTAGAGGGAATTAAAGAAAAAGGAATCGACTTCAAAGAGGTAACCACGTTTGAGTCCGTTCCAGGTTTTGGAATTACGGCAACTGTAGATGGAAACGAGCTATTGATTGGAACAAGAAAGCTTATGAACAAGTACCAAGTCACCATTGATCCTGCCTTGGATAAAATGGATAGACTAGAACGAGAAGGAAAAACTGCAATGCTTGTAGCAGTCAATCAAAGCTACGCAGGAATCGTCGCAGTAGCCGATACCATCAAAGATACTTCTAAGTCTGCCATCAAGCGCCTGAAGGAAATGGGTCTGGAAGTCATCATGATTACTGGAGACAACCAGCAAACAGCAAGCTCTATCGCTGCCGAAGTAGGAATTGACCAGGTCATCGCCGAGGTTCTGCCAGAAGGAAAAGCGGATGAGGTTAAGAAGCTTCAGGCCCAGGGTAAAAAGGTGGCCATGGTTGGAGACGGAATTAATGATGCGCCAGCACTAGCGGTTGCGGACATTGGTATGGCGATTGGAACGGGTACAGATGTGGCGATGGAGGCCGCTGACATTACCCTAATCCGTGGTGATTTGAATAGTATTGCCGATGCGATTTATATGAGTAAAAAGACGATCAATAATATTAAACAAAACCTCTTCTGGGCATTCGGTTACAACACGCTTGGAATTCCCATTGCGGCTCTAGGTTTCCTTGCCCCATGGCTTGCGGGAGCCGCCATGGCATTTAGCTCAGTTTCTGTTGTCCTCAATGCGCTCAGACTACAAAAAGTTAAATTGTAGAGGAGAATGACTATGATAAAGAAATGGATGATTGCTGGATTTGCCTATTTGCTTATTGTAATGGCTGGTTATGGTATTTATAGTTCAACCATACAACCTGATTCTATTCCTCAACATAATAATGGAGTGAATCACGAATAATTAAATAAATTATGATTAGGAGGCATAGTGTACCACGCACTGTGCCTTTTTTGCTTTAGTAACTAATTATGCCTGTTTCTCCATAATTTCTCGATTATTTTAGGCTATGATAAGAGTAAAATTATCCCAAACCCATGTTAAGGAGCCCTTTGGATGATAGGACTTAAGAAAACCAATAGCATTTCGATTAAGCTGGCATTACTTTTCAGTGGAATATTTATCACCTTGCTTCTTATATTAGGTACGATTTTGTATGGTGTATTTACGAACTTATTTGTTGATTATATTAAACAGGATTTGCTAGTTAGAGGAAATAATCATGCGAAGGTTCTTCAGGAACATTTTAATCAAGAAACAATCGAGCATGTAATAAGAATGGAAACAGGTGTAACAACGAAAGTATTAATTACTGATTTAAACCAAAAGATCCTTTCTTCTTCTGTTCAGCCAAATCAGGATATAGAAAAGCATTTATTGGACAAAGGGACAAAACTAATTGGTGGTTTCGTGTTAGAAAGTGATTGGAAGCAGCATGAATACATCATTACCGTCTCGCCAATTGGAGGAAGTGAAGGCTATGTATATATGTATTACCCTTCTCGAATTTTAAGGGACACTGTCATTGTATTAAATGTTTTGATGATTATTGCTAGTCTTGGAATAGTTCTATTGGCATTTGCCTTGATTGGGATCATGTCGAAAAAACTTACACTTCCACTCCTTATAATGAAGGAAGCAACCAATAAAATTGCCTTGGGAAAATACCAGCAAAGAATACCTGTAAGGGGTAATGATGAAATTGCCCAACTGGGACAATCAATTCAGTCACTTGGTGAACAACTGCAATATTATGAAAACAGTAGAAATGATTTCCTGGCAGCAGTTTCACATGAGTTACGAACACCCTTAACTTATATAAAGGGATATAGTGATATTCTGTCAAAAGGAATGTATAAAAACGATGATGAACAAAAGGAATATATAAAAATCATCAATAAAGAGGCAAAGCGCATTTCTATTCTTGTTAATGATTTATTTGAGCTAAGTAAACTCCAAGTTGGAAAATTCGAACTTGAAAAAGAATGGACCGATATTCATACCATTATTAGAAAAGTCATGTCTAATCTTAAACCGGAAGTTACGAAAAAAGGGTTACAGCTTACAGCGAAGTTGGAGGATGTCCCGAAGGTTTTTATCGATATTCAAAGAATGGAACAGGTCATTTATAATCTGATTGAAAATGCGGTGAAATATACCAATCATGGTGAGATTACGATCAGTTCTTATTTAGAGACAGAATTTACCTTAATAAAGATTTCAGATACTGGGATTGGAATTCCCGCGGCTGACTTGCCAAAAGTTTGGGATCGGTTTTACCGGGTGGATCAATCGCGAGCAAGAAAAACGGGCGGCACTGGTCTTGGATTATATGTCGTAAAGAAAATCATTGAATCCCATAATGGAGAAATTACCGTTGAAAGTAAAGAAAATCAAGGGTCAATTTTTACGATATTTATTAAGAATGGGGAGAGAACCTAATGAAAATATTGGTAGTCGATGACGAATTTGAAATGAGGCAGCTTTTGCGTTTATATTTACAGCAAGAGAGCTATCGTGTGGAAGAAGCCGAAAATGGAAAGGAGGCTTATGAGAAGATTATCAAAAATGATTTTGATTTAATGATCTTGGATGTCATGATGCCGATAATGGATGGTTGGCAGACCATTGAGGAAGTACGGAAAGTTTCAGAGATACCAATTATTATGCTAACAGCAAAAGGAACTGTGAAAGATAAGGTTACTGGATTAACAAGAGGGGCTGATGATTATCTTGTTAAGCCGTTTGAAGAAGAAGAATTAATGGCAAGAGTTCAAGCCTTGCTTCGCAGGTCCCATTCGAGTGAAGCAAATGATGAAGTATTAAAGTATGAAGGAATTATATTAAATCTGTCATCACGTGATGGCTCATATATGAATAAGAAATTAATTCTTACACATACAGAGTTTGATTTACTTAAGGAGCTGATAAAGCATCGTGGGAAAGCCCTATCAAGGGAGCAGCTTGTTGAGCTTATCTGGGGAATTGAGTTTATGGGGGAAGATCGGACGGTAGATACACATATTAAAAATCTCAGAGAAAAGTTAAAAGCGGCAGGGGTGAAAAAGCCCATTGTTAAAACTGTTTGGGGGATTGGATATAAAGTAGAATAAGGTGAGAAAATGAAAAAAATATTACCGATAACGATCCTAGTATTTTCAGTGATCCTTGGGCTTTCCTTTTTAATTTTTGTATTAAGAATGGTTTGGTTTCCTCCTGACTCAATGGGAATGATGATGGGGAAAAAAATGATGCTTCATCATATGTATTTTTGGTTTGGCCAAACATTCTGGCTTTGTATGATAGTTTCGGGGATTCTTATTTTCATTTGGATGCTAGTTAGTAGGAAGAAAAATAACGATTAGTATCTAAAAAGCTTACAAAAGACCATAATATTGGCTTCTGTAAGCTTTTATTTTATTAAAATTCTCCATATTTTCTTCATGTTTATCTTCTATATTTAAGATGTAGAGAAAATTATTTATTAAAAAAGGAGAGAACTAAAATGAAAAAGACATTGGTGACAGGAATCCTAGCAGCTGCGTTAATTGTTGGTGGGGGAACAGGGATCATGGTCGCTGCAGCCAAAGAAAATCCTGATAATTCGGCCAAAGTGAATCAAGAGCAGGGAATGAACAAGATGATGGAATCAAGCAATATGGGAGATATGCAAAAGATGATGAAATCAGGCAATAAGGAGGATATGCAAAAGATGATGGAATCATGCAATGAAGTGGATATGCAAAAGATGATGGGGAATCAAAGTATGAGTTCCAAAGAGATGAAAAAGCAAATGAAAGAAATGCATCCGGAGCTTTCAGATAAAAAATTGAAAGAACATCATAATAGCATGACACGCCACTGAAGAGCTGATAATGCTAAATCCCTCTAAGGTAAAATGAACAAAAAATAAAACACTCGAAAGAAATTATTTTAAACAAAGAGTTAAAAAAATTTGAAATTGTATCAACTCAAAAGCCTGGAGCGTTGTAGTAGTCAATCCTTCCAGGCTTTTTTACGGTTAAATAGCTCTTCAAATGAGCAACCTGCTTCCAGTAGGAAAAAAGATTACTGTTGAACTGCCTCCAATGAAAGAAGGCAACTATGAGAATAACTGTTATGTGGGACAAGGGTTTCTATTCAGCAAACCACTCCCTCCTTCCGAACTTGAAGAATTTTTTCAAAAGAAATCACTAAGAATTTCATAATATATCACTAAAAAAGACCAACATGTCAACATTTTCTCTTGAAAATGTACATGAGGGTCTTTTTATTGAATGGAAAATTAGATCCTAGATTTATAAACTACGGTTCAAAAAGGCTTTGGTTCGTTCAAATTTTGGGTTAGTAAATAACTCAGATGGAGGTCCAGACTCAACAATCTCTCCGTTGTCCATAAAAATGACATGGTTCGCCACTTCCTTGGCGAATCCCATTTCATGAGTCACCACAATCATTGTCATGTGTTCTTCAGCAAGATCCTTCATTACTTTCAATACCTCGCCAGTTAACTCCGGGTCCAATGCAGAGGTAGGTTCATCAAACAACAGAATTTCTGGGTTCATCATGAGTGCACGAGCGATAGCTACTCTTTGTTTTTGTCCACCTGAGAGATTTGCAGGATAGGCGTCTGCCCGGTCAGTGAGACCAATTTTATTTAAGAGCCCCTTACTCCGCTCGTGTATTGCTGTGGGTGATTCCTTCTTTGCCATTTTTGGAGCAAGTTCCAAATTTTCTTTTACCGTGAGATGCGGGAAGAGGTTAAAATGCTGGAAGACCATGCCCATTTTTGCGTTGATCTCTTTAATTTCCTGCGGTTTGGCATAGACGCCGTCCCTTACTAAATGACTGCCTGATACGCTAATCGTACCATCGTCTATTTTTTCGAGATGAACCAAGCTACGGAGCATTGTGCTTTTTCCAGATCCGGAGGGACCAATCACCGCCACCACATCATTTTTATTTACATCAAAGGTAATCTGTTTTAGTACATCCAACTTGCCGTACGATTTTTTGAGGTTAGATATTTCAATGATAGCCATTCTTTCCACTCCTTTTTTATTCAAATCTGAATCGTCTTTCGAGTCCTTTAAAGACCATAGTTAAAATGAGTGTCATAATTAGATAAATAAGACCCGCCACGAAGAAAGGTACAATCGTAAAGTCGCGGTTAACTGCAGTTTGAGCAAAATGCAACAGTTCCGGTACGGCAACGGCATAAAGAAGTGCAGTATCCTTGACTAGTGTTACTGATTCATTTGCGACAGCTGGAAGGGCAATGCGGAACATTTGTGGCAGAATAACCCGTGTCAACGTCTGCCATTTATTCAAACCGAGAACTTGTGATGCCTCATATTGCCCTTTATCAATCGCAAGAAGCCCGCCACGAAAGATCTCGGCAAAATAGGCGGCATAGTTCAAGATAAAACCTAAACAAGCTGCGACAAAACGATCCAGAACTAAGTATTCTCCTATTACGGGAATCATCGGCAATCCGAAGCATATAAACAGTAGCTGCAGCAAAAGTGGAGTACCGCGCATTACGTAAATATAGCCCTCTGCTAATATGGATAAAGGCTTAAAATTACTCTTTACGGCTAGCGTTAACATAAAGCCCAGTGGAATTGATACGATAATGGCAATCAAAAACAAGAGGACCGTCATCTGTGCCCCTTCAAGCATTGGTTTTAGGATAGAGATTATATAATTAGAAGACATAACAGGTTTCCTCCAAAAACAAAACAGGGTTCCCTGAGGAAATCCTGTTTTGCCCTATATTCGTTATTACTTTAAGACTTTATCTTCGTTAAACCATTTTTTCGAAATTTGAGTAGCAGTGCCATCCTCATTCATTTCATCCATTGCTTTTTGAAGCTTTTTAAGTAATTCCTCATTTCCTTTTTTAACACCAATTCCGTATTCTTCAGGTGCTAGAGATTCATCAAGTACTTTAAAGGACTCTTTCTCTTTTGCCATATAATAGTTGATAACAACCTCATCAATAACAACCGCATCCAACCGGCCACTCTTAAGATCGGACAAAGCTTGAACATTGTCAGCAAACTCAGTTACTGTCTTTATTTTGGCTTTGATAGGAGCTGCCTCCAAGGCATCCGCCGCAGAAGAAAGTGTTTGTAAACCTACAACTTTACCAGTTAAATCATCTAATTTAGTTAGCTTTGAATCAGCCATAGTGACGACCACCTGGGCATTTTTCAAATAGGGCTTGGTGAAAAGGACTTTCTTTTTACGTTCATCCGTAATAGTGTATCCGTTCCAAATGAGGTCAATTCTTCCGCTGCTTAGTTCCGCTTCTTTCGTACTCCAATCGATTGGTTGGAACTTAACTTTTTCCCCCATTTTTTCGGCTGCTGCTTTAGCTAAGTCTATATCAAAACCAACGATTTCATTTTTGTCATCCCGGAAACCCATCGGGGCAAATTTATCGTCTATACCAATTATCAGCGTTTTATCCTCTTTTTCCGCTGATTTAGATGAGCATCCTGTAACAATTGAAAACATTGCTGCGATTACTAGAATAATAGTTGCTAAACGTTTCATTTTAAAATAACCACCTTATCTATATTTTAATTTACTTTAGTACGTTACCATGCTATCACGATACCATATTATAACTCTATAATGTTGTGGAGTTCAATAGCTTTGGAAATAAAGTAAAATTGAAAATATTCACAATTCAGGCTGTGCTTCTATATTGAAAATGTTATGCCTTTTATTTATTGCCATAGTTTCTGCAAACTTTCTATTATTTTTTTGAAGAGCCTATAGGTTCTTTTCTTTGTGGAAAATAGGATAAATAATGTACAAATATGTAAAAACGGGGTCACTTTTTACAAAAGTATGAACAAATTGATGAATACGCAAAATGACATAGTTAATCCAATAAAAATGCATATAAACTGCAAATTTACCCCTTACATTATACGTAAGAACATTAAAGGCATAAATAACTTTTCGGAGGTGGCAAAATTGAAAAAGGCTTTTCTATTTTTATTATCATTAGCATTTATTTTCTCATTTGATGTAAGAGCCCTAGCTGATGGTGACCATAGTAAAAATATTAAACAGGCAACAGAAAATTTTAAAAATGGTAGCAGTAATGATCAAACCGAAATGGAAGGTATGAACCATGACAGTAGTACAGAAATGGAAGGAATGGACCACGACAGTGGCACGGACATGGAAGGTATGAACCATGACAGTAGTACAGAAATGGAAGGAATGGACCATGACAGTGGTACGGATATGGAAGGAATGGACATGGAGGAAGGAAGCGGTGGTGCAGCTCATGATCATCATGCCGCAGTGGTGGAGGTACCGCCAAACTATAAAGTGTTAGGTACCTATGGAGCTGTGAACCTATTATTTATCCTTATAGGTGTTTGGAATAAATGGTTTAAACGGAAGGGGGATTTAAACAATGGCCATGCCTGAGAAAAACTTACCAGAAAAGGAACCTTTTGATCTACTATCGATACCAGTTGTAAAAAAGTTTGTGAAAAGCAAGTGGTATCCAGGAATCTTTCAATGGATTGTTATTTTCGTATTTTCGATTATTGTTTATGAATTAGTTATGGGGACTGTTGATCCAAGTAAGAACTTTGGTACCACGATGACATGGGTGTTATGGTGGCCGATCATACCTGTTCTATTTTTAGTAACTGGCCGCTTTTGGTGTGCGATCTGCCCGTTCGGTAAATTAAGTGATATTGTCCGGAAATTTGTTGGAAGCAAGCGCCCAATGCCTAAGTTTCTACGAAAATATGGAATTTGGCTTATTGATATCTTCTTTATTATGATTACTTACAGTGACCACGTTTGGGGCATTGTAGAATCTCCTCGAGGATCAGGTTACTTATTGCTTTTACTAGTGACAATGGTTGTAGGAACATCTGTTTTTTATGAAAGAAGAACCTTTTGTAAGACGCTTTGTTTCCTTGGCGGTCTCGCTGGAAACTATTCTCGTTCTGGAGCGTTAAAAGTGCAGGCAACGCCTGATATTTGTAAAACCTGTAAAGTGCAATCCTGCTACAAAGGATCTGAGGGTGTGGAAGGTTGTCCAATGTTCCAATTCCCACGGACAATGGAATCTAGTGCAGAATGTAATATTTGCGGAAACTGTGTGAAGAACTGTCCGAATAATTCCGTGAAAATCACCACAAGAGTTCCGACGAAAGAATTATGGGGCTTAAAGAATCCGAAGCTTGAACATGCTTCCCTTGCAGCTGTTATTATGGGAATCGTATTCGTACAAAATATTACCATGCTTGAACCTTGGCAAAATATTTTAAGCGCGATTGGCTCTGTTACTGGTACTTCAAACTATGTAGTAAACTTTTCGATCGCCTTTATTATTGCAATGGCCTTACCGATTCTTTTATTATTAGGAACAGCAAAACTAGCATCAATCCTTGGAATGGAAGGATCAATCAAAAAGAACTTTACTCGTTTTGGCTATGCAATTATTCCATTAGATTTAGCTGGGCACTTAGCTCATAACCTATTCCATATCTTCACAGAAGGGAAGGCCGTTTGGTTTAACTCGATCCGATTATTTGGTGTCGATTCAAACCCAGCAAGTTTAAGTCTAGCTTCCACACCAACCGTACAAATGATTCAGTATATCGTAATTGTAATCGGATTGGTCGGTACTTGTTACGTCGTGTACAGGATGGGCAGAAGCAAAATGACATCCTTAAAAGCAATGCTTCCATATTACGTACTTATGACGGTACTAGCCATCACTAATATTTATTTATTTTCACTTCCGATGATGCATAGAGTTTAATTAAAAATAGCAGTGTTAGTTTAAGAGAGAAGAGCCTGTTTTTTTACAAGGTTCTTCTTTTTTGTGCGATATTACAACATAATATCTTTTACACGAAAAAGTCACATAATCCATATTGTCTGAGAGCAAAAGTAAGTTTACAATTGTTACAGATTGAGATATTTTGTTGCAATTTAACATAAGGTGGTGGGCATTATTTTACGAGAGGAGAGGCAAGATAAAATTGTTGAATTGATCAAGGAAAAGCGTAATTTGAAAATTACAGAAATTAGTCAAATCCTTAATGTATCTGATATGACTGTACATAGAGATATAAAACCTTTATTGGATGAAGGATTTATCATGAAGACATTCGGTGGTATTACCCTTGTACGAGAAGAACCCGGGAAAGCTCAAAACATAAACGAATGTAATATGTGTCATTGTCAAATCAACCCTCGTTTTGCTTTTAAATTAATACTTAAAGAAGACAAGATAGAAGATACTTGTTGTGCCCATTGTGGAATCATCCGTCATTTTCAACTAGGAGAAAAAGTAGTCCAGTCATTAAGTTATGACTTTTTAATAGGAACAACAGTCAGTTCTTATCTTGCATGGTTTGTGTTTGACTCAAGCATCAAGGTAGGATGTTGCATGCCTCAGATCCTTACTTTTGGAAACAAAGAGTATGCTGATAAATTTGTGCAAGCTTTTGGTGGAGAAGTTTTAGACTTTCAGGAAACACTAGATAAAATTTGTAATAAACAAGTGAGGGGAAAAAGATGATAATTTATACAAGCCTTGCCTTAATTGTTCTCTTAACAAGTTATGTGGCTTATTTCACGTATCAAAGAAGACACAAGCTCACCTGTATGACGGGTATGATGATTGCTATGACAAACTCCATGATGTTGAGTATTTCATTAGGAGCTATTTTGGGAACTTTCATCGAAAATAAGGATATAACGATTCCAACAATAGCTTCAGTAATATTAGGAATGATTGTAGGTTATTTAACAGGCAGATCAGTTTCTCTCATGGCTGCTTTAGATGGACTGACAGCAGGAATCATGGGAGGAATGATGGGTTCGATGCTAGGAGTTATGTTACAACCAGCGTCGGTGGATTTTATGATTTACTTTATTGATATTATATTTGTTTTAGTTATCATGTTTTTACTTCGTTTAATCGATGAAGAATCAAAGGAAAAGAATACAGAGACATCTCAATTTAGAAAGCCATTAATAGCCAACCCGATCATGTTAGTCGTTTTATTAGCATTCACACCCGCAAGTAACAATATAGTGGTTGAAGCAGGAAAAACTGCAACGATCAATTTTAAACCTGAAAAAGGGTCTAGTTGTTTACAGACGATTCGCTCAGAAGGGTTAGGAATTAGTGCCAAACTAAAAGAAGGATCGGATAATTATATTAATATAAAAGATCTAAAACCAGGAACCTATGAATACGCTTGTGGGATGGGTATGTACAAAGGAACGATAACCGTAAAGTAAGTGAATTTTAATCATAAACATGTTCATTTCTCAAGGTTAAGAGATAATTAGGAAAAAGGCTGTGGTATATATCATAATTCCTAATAGGTAGTTCAAGTGCTACTTGCTAGAAGGTGGCTACAATTTCCATCTAAAAAGGAGTAGGTTACTCCTTTAAAACGTTAAAGAAATAATAAGTTAAGAGCATCGAATTCGATGCTCTTGTTTGTTGTATTGTAAGCTTTTTATATAGCGAACCATTCTACCTATCTCGTCATAATTCTAAAAACTGTTACAAAATCTGGTTACTTTCTGCATAATTCTTTTATACACTCAATACAGATATTAACGATCATTTAACGTATTTAGTGCATTTTGAGGAGGAGTCATATGAATCATGAACACTTGATGAAGTTTACTCTGCGTCAAATAGAGATGGATAGGAAATCAAAATTAAAAGCTAAAAGAACTCTTTTTAAAAAGATTCCTCAATATTTTAAAGTAATAATGAAGCTTAATAAATTGAAAATTACAGGAAATGATGTGAAAGACAATGATTAATTGGTTCATAGGAATAGTTATTTTTTCATTTGCGGGTTGGATGCTATATAAAAATATACAAAAATCAAAGCAAGGGAAATGTCCATCATGCTCTACTGATTGCTCATGCAGTGGAGAAAATTGTCAGTGTCACTAGTTTAAACTACAAGTAAAAAATCGCTTCCACAAAGGAACGATTTTTTTATGTAAAAAGAGTTTGTGCATCTATTTGGTAGTCGCAAAGTTAATTAACATTATAGAAGTGAGAAAATTGACGAATCCATTACAATAATAAAACTGCATAATTTCTGGATACTTATTTGTTATAGTTAGACCTATAAAAAAGGTAATTTTGTTTGTAATGGTAAAAATACATAATTAGAGGTGAAAGTTATGAAGAAAATTGCGGTATTATCAGTACTATCCTTAAGTTTAATTCTTTCCGCATGTGGTTCAACAGAGGATTCAAAAATTGCACCAGTAAAAAGCGGGAAGACAATTGAAGATATTCACGGGGTAGGCGTTTCAAATGACGGGACAACATATGTTGCAACTCATGAAGGACTTTTCTCAACAAAAAATGTGGGTAAAACCTGGAGTAAAGTTGGGCAATCGAGTGATGATTTCATGGGTTTTCATTTAAGATCGGATGGAACAATGATGACCAGCGGACACCCGGGGCAAGATTCAGAATACCCTAATCCAATGGGCATATTAGTCAGTAAGGATAAAGGGTTGAGCTGGAAAGAGGTTGAATATGTTGGAAAGATTGATTTCCATTTACTAACTACCTACCACCATGATCCCAAAATCATCTATGGACTTAATCAAATGGGTACTGGGCAATACGGTGCTGGTATTTATAAAAGCTTAGATGGAGGAGAAAAGTGGGCTAAGGTAGAACCAAAAGGTTTACCAGGTGACCTAATGAAGGTTTATTCGTTACTTGTTCTTCCGGAAAATAAAGATACCTTATTAGCTGGGACTGAAAATGGTGTGATGATTTCGAAAGATGGCGGAGAAAATTGGAATGTATTTGACGAGACCCGTCTTATAACTGCAATGACACTTATGCCGAATGGTAAAGATATCATTGGATATTCGATCAATAATATGGTTTCAGGGGTTATGATCAGCCAGGATAAAGGTGAATCGTGGACAAGTATTGGTTTGGACTTAGGTGAAGATGCTGCTTCCTCCATTTCCGTAAATCAAAAGGATGGAAAACAAATAGCTGTTTCTACTTTTAGTACTTCACTTTTTGAAACGAAAGATGGCGGACAGAAGTGGGATCAGATTATTACGACAGGTAAATTAAAGTAAATGAAAAAAACCAGTGATCACTGGTTTTTTTCTTGTCTTTTTTGTTTTCCTTTAGAAAGTAACACAAATTGTGGATCACTCTTGTTCTCTATGGGTTTGTTTCGGCATCCTCAGTTACCCACTTATACCCAACTCCCCATACCGTAAAAAGGTGATTTTTGACAGGAAATCCAACACGTCGCAATTTTTCTCGCAAATTTCTAATATGTGAATCGATCGTTCGATCATCAATATGTGAGTTTATTCCCCATATTACAGAAAGTAAATGATCACGTGAAAATACTTTGTGGGGATTTTTTAAAAACAACCCAATTAATATAAACTCTTTCGGTGTTACTGAAATGTTATGGTTTCGATATTTTATTTCCATGGATGCCTCATTCCAAGTTAGTCCCTTAAAAATAATATTATTTTCCTTTGATTTGTTCGTTCTTCTCAATAAGGCTTCAATTCTTGCTAATAATTCGGCTTCATGGAAAGGCTTAGTCACATAATCATCTGCCCCGTATTTTAATCCTTTAATCACATCAACCGTTTCACTCCTTGCAGTTAGCATAATAATTGGGACATCTGAAAACTCTCTTATTTTTTGGCAGGTTATTAAACCATCCATTTCTGGCATCATAACATCAAGGATAACTATTCCTACTTTTTCACTTTCTAAAAAAGTTAAGGCTTCTTTGCCTGATTCTGCCTTAATGCATCTAAAGCCATATGGTTCTAAATAAAGAGCCAAAAGGTCAAGCATCCTAATTTCATCATCTACAAGTAAGATTGTATCCATTTTCTCCCCTCATTTACTAAGTCTTTATATTAATAATAAATGAAAAATATGAAGAATCTTTGCAGAATAGGAATTGCTATAATGGATTTAAATCCGTTATATTCAGTCCAAATTTTTCTTTAAAAAAACGCTCTCAACACACTATTTCTTCATAGAAAATCCTTTTTCAATTTGTATGATAGAAGAAAAGAAGGAGTGGTTTTTATGGAATGGTTACAGTATTTGCTGCTATTACTTTGTCCACTAATGATGATTTTCTGTATGAGAGGTCATGGTGGAGGACATAATCATCAACACGGTCAACATATATCCCCAAGCACGGATTTAAAGTTAAAACTTCTTGAGGAGGAAAATAACAAACTTAAAAATGAAATGGAGGAACTTGCAAAAGTAATAAAAAAGGGGTCCTAATTCTTGAGCCGTAACCTGAAAGGGTTAAGGCTTTAGTTTCAAAATATATAATAACATGAAAAAAAGCTCTAACCATGGGGGAATCGTTAGAGCCTTTTTCATTTTAAGAAAGGGATATTCTTTTTGGAAAGTTAATTACAGAGATATTTCACAAATAAATTGTGTAAGAATGATTTAAATTGCCATTAATCATCTCTTAAAATTCCATGCCTCTATGTTAATAAACATATTTGCACAAAGTTAGCAGAAACGGTGACAAAAAAGCATCATTTATTATACAGTCTTTGATAATTTATTTAAGATAGAGACGTCATTACCGAATTTACACATGGCATCGCAGTCACAACGCAAATCATGAAATAACAGATAGGAAATAGATTGGGAATCAAGTGAACGAATGGAAGGTCGTAGCAATTGAGCTTTGATTTCCTTTTCCCGCTTTTCAGGTGCCACTAAATAAAATTGACAGGTATCTGCTTGAACAGATATTGACAAGTCAGATAAGCGAAGAATTCCCGAATAAATCGAGGTGCTTTTTTCAACTTCAAACCCAGCAATCACCTTTTCCTCTTGATCCAACCATAGTACATCAATCAAAGCAATGGTATCGGCTACAGAGGGTGGAAAGTTGAATATGTTTAAATTCTTCAATGAATACTCTCCTAATTTTTGTCCATTCCATTCACGTTTATGATCATTCCGTGCTATCCAAACTTTATATCCCAATGATTTCCCGAGGCGGGCAAGGTGGTACTGCATTTCGGAATGAGTATTTTCTTCCATTTCATCTTCCTTTACATCCTTATTACGTCTGTTTTTAGCCTTTTCTACTTTTTCTTTTTCAATTTTTAAGAAATCCATAGCATTTTCTTCAATAATTATTTGATAGCTGCCGATTTCAAATAATAGACCGGCGAGAGCACCCAAATCTTTTGATAACTGGTCCTTATATGTGTCATTTTCTTGTATGAGCTTTGCTCGCATATCAAGATACGCTTCCCATGAGCCTAGTTTCATTTTTTCATTAAATAATAGATTATATCCGTTAACTATTGCTGTATTAAATGGAGGAAACAGGGTTGGATGTAAAAAATAGATGATATTCGCAACCGCAGGCCCAACTCCCTTAATTTTTAGTTTGTCTAATTTTTGAATCTCTTCTATAACTTTCTCAGCACTTGATGTTTCCAGGCATGCTTTTAGGAATCTTCCAAACGCTTTCTGATTAAGAGTATTTTCATAGATATCTGGGATTCGTAATTTAGGTTTCCAGTAAAAAGCATGAGCTGCACCTTCAAATACTTGCTTTTGCTCCGAAATGGCCGTAACTACCATTTCGAGACTTGACCCTTTGAAATCATTTCCAAATGTTTCCTCTTCTATTTCCTTAATTACTTTTAGCAAACCTTTACGAATAGTCCTGAAGGCTTTTAATCGATCATTACTATGTAAAAACCAAGTGTGATATACGGATTCTGGGTCGTTTTTATACAAATCTATTAATGATTTCATCACGAGTAGTCCCTCTCTAAATTGCAATCTTATCAAACATCTCGATTATAAAATTTTTAGCAGTTGGAAAGGTATGACAATAATCATTTTCCCTTCCAAAAAAGCCAAAAATGATTGACACTCAAACCACCATTTGAATATTATATAATCAAACGAACATTTGAATGAAGAGGGTGCATGGATGAAAGAACGTGATGTTTGCGAGACTCCCTGTGTGGATAATGAGAAAACCACTCGTGTTCAACAGCAGCTTCAAAAAGATAACAATATCCCAGAAGTAACCAAACTATTTAAAGCGTTGTCCGATGAAACTCGCTTAAAAATTGCTTATTCCCTAACGTTGGAAGATGAGCTTTGCGTCTGTGATGTCGCCAATATTGTTGGGGCGACAACAGCAACTGCCTCTCATCATTTGCGTCATCTCAAAAACCTTGGTCTCGCGAAGTATCGCAAGGAGGGCAAGCTCGTTTATTATTCCCTTGACGACGACCATGTGAAACAGTTAATCCACATTGCGGTTGCCCACCAGGAGGAGGTGGCAGGTCGTGAGTGAGACAGTTGAAAAACAAGTTTACCGTGTCCAAGGCCTTTCCTGAACAAGCTGTGCTGCAAAGTTCGAAAAGAACGTCCAACACCTGGATGGTGTGGTTGATGCAAATATAAATTTTGGGGCTGCAAAGCTCACAGTCTATGGAACTACAACTTTAGTAAATATAAATGAAGCGGGTGCCTTCGATAAATTAACGATATTTCCAGAAAAAGAAAAACCGCCAGTCACAGCGGAAGTACCGTTCTGGAAACGATATGGTCTGCTTGGGCTGTCATTATTGTTCCTTATCGCCGGCTATATTTTTTCAGAAACCATACTATTCGCCGCTGCGATTTTACTTGGAGGCTTTCCTCTTTTTAAAACAGGCTTGAAAAACTTGCTCCGATTCGAATTTGATATGAAAACACTGATGACCGTTGCGATTATTGGTGCGGCCATCATTGGTGAGTGGAGTGAGGGAGCGGTGGTTGTTCTCTTATTCGCGATTAGTGAGGTCCTTGAAACCTATTCAATGGATAAGGCACGAGCATCGATTCGTTCGCTGATGGAACACGCCCCAACTGAGGCACTGGTTCTTAGGAACGGAAAAGAAATCACTTTGAAGGCGGAAGATATTGAGGTTGGCGACATTATGATCGTCAAGCCAGGGCAAATGATTGCCATGGATGGTGTCATTGTTGACGGGGCATCAAGCGTCAATCAAGCCGCGATTACCGGTGAGTCTGTTCCTGTTGCTAAAGTCCTCGCTGACGAAGTTTTCGCAGGCACCTTAAATGCCGATGGATTTTTAAAAGTAAAGGTCACTAAGCTTGTTGATGAAACAACGATTGCAAAAATTATTCATTTAGTGGAAGAAGCACAGGCAGAAAGGGCTCCATCGCAGCGGTTTGTGGATCGGTTTGCGAGGTACTATACGCCAGTAATCATGGCGGTGGCTGCTATGGTGGCGATTATCCCGCCGCTTGTTTTCTCGGCAAACTGGCAAGAGTGGATTTACCAAGGTCTTGCGGTGTTAGTGGTCGGCTGCCCCTGTGCACTTGTCATTTCCACCCCTGTTTCGATTGTTACTGCGATTGGAAATGCCGCCCGAAACGGTGTGCTGATTAAAGGCGGGAACTTTTTAGAAGAAGCCGGGATGCTCCACGCGATTGCCTTTGATAAAACGGGGACCCTGACAAAAGGAATTCCCGTCGTAACGGACTATATTAATTTTAGCAGCGACGAGAATTTACTCGATCTTGTTGCATCATTGGAAAGTAAATCACAGCATCCCCTTGCCGCTGCGATCATAAAAAAAGCGGCCCGCACGGACTATCAGGTTGACGAATTTACCTCGATTACCGGGAAAGGTATTACCGGGAAAGTGAATGGTGCAGGGTATCGTGTTGGGAATACAAAGCTGTTCACAGATATTCCAGCTGAAATCGCGCACCAAATTACTTCTCTGCAAAATCAAGGGAAAACAGTTATGATCATGGGCACCTCAAAGGAAATCTTGGCCCTGATTGCGGTGGCTGATGAAGTCCGTGAAAGCAGCCGAACCGTCATCGAACGGCTCCATCAACTTGGAATCAAGCACACGATTTTGTTGACCGGCGACAACAAGGCTACGGCCGAAACGATTGGCCGACATGTGGGTGTGACTAGCATTGAAGCAGAGCTGATGCCAGAGGATAAATTAGCTTTTATTAAAAAGCTAAAAAAGGAATTCGGCCGAGTCGGAATGGTTGGTGACGGAGTGAATGATGCACCCGCGCTCGCTTCCGCAACGGTAGGAATCGCGATGGGCGGTGCCGGAACGGATACAGCCCTAGAAACCGCTGATATTGCCTTAATGAACGATGATTTGAAAAAGCTGCCGTTTACGATCAAGCTAAGTCGGAAAACGCTGCAAATCATTAAGCAAAATATAACCTTATCCTTAGTTGTGAAGCTTATAGCCCTTTTACTAGTGGTTCCAGGCTGGTTGACCTTATGGATTGCCATTTTCGCTGATATGGGAGTGACCTTACTTGTTACATTTAATGGCTTACGGCTTTTAAGAGTAAAAGACTAGAAAGGTTATAAATAGTGGTTCCAATCATGTATCAAAAATAAAGATTAGAAAAAACTAGCCTTAATCGTAATATTTTCGGTTTAGAAAGAGATAAATAAAAGAGCCGCTTTTTGTTGGCTTTTGGGGGGATAAACATGGGTCATCACCATCACGGACATTCACATGGACACTCACACGGCCATTCACATGGTCATTCACATACAAGTAATAAGAAAGCTTTATTGAGTTCCTTCCTATTAATTGCTGCCTTTATGGTCGTCGAAGTAATCGGTGGCCTGTTAACAAATAGCTTGGCACTTTTGTCCGACGCCGGGCATATGCTGAGTGACGCCGCTGCACTGGGTTTAAGCTTTTTTGCCATCAAGCTTGGGGAGAAACAAGGCTCACAGGAAAAAACGTATGGTTACAAACGATTTGAAATTATCGCGGCAGCCCTGAATGGAATAACACTTGTCGTGATTTCTATCTTTATCTTTTTTGAGGCTTTCCAACGCTTTTTCAATCCGCCAGAGGTGCAAAGTACCGGAATGCTGATGATTTCTGTCATAGGGTTATTGGTAAACATCGTTGCGGCATGGATATTAATGAAGGGTGACAAGGATGACAACCTAAATGTCAGAAGTGCTTTTTTACATGTCCTTGGTGATATGCTGGGTTCTGTAGGCGCAATTGTCGCGGCCTTGCTCATTATGTTTTTTGGCTGGGGGATTGCCGATCCAATTGCGAGCGTCATTGTTTCGGTATTAATATTAATCAGTGGATACAGAGTAGCGAAAGACTCCTTCCATATTTTGATGGAGGGTGCACCTGCACAGATTGATATCAATCATGTGAAGGTGGAACTAAGAAAGATCCCCTTGGTGAAGGAAGTCCATGATTTGCACATATGGACAATTACCTCTGGGTATCCAGTATTAAGTTGCCATATTACCATTTTGGATAACGGTGTTCATGATGAAATCCTCTCCCAATCGCAGCGGATCCTTCATGACGAATTCCACATTGAACACAGCACCATCCAAATCGAAAAAGAAACCAACGGCTGTCCAAGCCCGCATGGAACATGTAACTAACAATATTGGCGTGACTATATTAGGGCCTCTATATTGGTGCCTGACACCATTAGCGGACAACTGTGCGTATGGTGTGGACGTTAGTGATTGAAGGGAATTGTCCACCAGTGGCGGACAAATAAGCAGAAGTGTCTTTCTTTGGTGCCTGACACCACATCACTTCACATCACATCACACCATATCACATCCATTAAACCTGTCCATGAAGAGGATAGGTTTTTCTTTGTGTGTTTTTTCGTTCTTCAATAGTTTTAAATTGGATATTTTTTCATTATTGGTTAAAATAACATGATGATGTTTAAGATAGTTTTCACCCAGGAGGATTCACATGAAAAATAGGGAAGGTCAGCAAGACAAGCGTTTCAAAATTGCGCACAGGGAAGCCCTGATTGGAATTATTCTAGTTTTAATTAATTTTATTTGGTGGTATGGATTTGCCTACGGGCTCGGTTCGACAAAAGTAGAACAATATTCGTACATATTCGGGCTGCCCGCCTGGTTTTTTTACAGTTGTATTCTAGGCTTTATTGTTATGGTCATCCTCGTTATTTTTACAGTCAAATTTTTATTCAAGGATGTTACCTTTGAAGAGGAAGAGGGGGAGGTCAAATGAACTGGGCCGTCATTACCCCACTGCTAATTTTCTTATTGATTATCTTTGCTGTTGGCATGTGGTCAAACAAGTTTGTTATTAAATCTCATTCTTTCTTAGAGGAGTACTTTTTAGGGGAACGTCAAATGGGCGGATTCATTCTCGCAATGACAATGGTGGCGACGTATGGCAGTGCCAGCAGCTTTATTGGGGGTCCCGGAATTGCTTATACGAAAGGACTAGGATGGGTCCTGCTTGCGATGGCCCAATTAGCAACCGGTTATTTTACGTTAATGGTCTTGGGGAAGAAATTTGCAATTATCTCCCGCCAGTACAAGGCCATCACCCTAATTGACTTTCTTAAAGAGCGCTATAAAAGCAAAGCAGTCGTTTTATTCTCGGCAGCAAGTATTATCATCTTTCTGTTTTCATCAATGACCGCGCAATGGATTGGCGGGGCACGGTTGGTCGAAAGTTTAACAGGTCTGCCCTATACGACTGCGCTATTAATCTTTGCCTTTTCTGTCCTTATCTTTGTGATTGTCGGCGGTTTTCGTGCGGTGGCAATCACAGACACAATTCAAGGTGTGGTCATGTTCGGGGGAACGTTAATCCTGCTCATCGCCACAATTAAAGCAGGTGGAGGAATCCCGAAGATTATCTCAGACTTAGCGGCTGAAAATCCAAATCTAATCAGTCCGTTTGGTGCAGACCGAAGTTTAACGCCGTCCTTTGTCTCCTCTTTTTGGATTTTAGTTGGGGTGGGTGTTGTCGGTCTGCCGCAAATAGCTGTCCGAGCGATGTCTTATAAAAATTCGAAGGCCATGCACAATGCAATAATTATTGGAACGATCGTGGTCGGTTTTATTATGCTGGGCATGCATCTCATTGGCGTATTCGCAAGACCAGTTCTGCCAGGTGTGAAAATTGGCGATACCGTCATGCCTTTGTTATCGATGAAAGTACTGCCGCCTTACGCCGCGGGCATCGTTCTCGCGGCACCAATGGCCGCAATTATGTCAACGGTCGATGCTCTATTAATTTTGGTTAGTTCAGCCCTAGTCAAAGATGTCTATTTAAATTATATCAAGCCTGATGCAGGGAACGACCAAGTGAAAAAGGTGAGCTTTAGTGTGACCGCCGTAATTGGAATTGTCGTTATTCTGTTCTCATTGAGTCCACCAGATCTAATCGTTTGGCTGAACCTGTTTTCATTTGGGGGGCTCGAGTCGGTCTTTATCTGGCCGGTTATTTTAGGATTGTATTGGAGTAAGGGCAATAAATACGGGGCGATTACTTCGATGGTTATTGGGATGGGTTCGTATATTATCATCGATCAATTTTATCCGAATGCCTTTGGTTTTCACACAGTGGTCCTCCCCATCCTCCTTTCACTTGCTGCATTCGTGGTAACTAGTTTGCTCACTCAGCAAAATGAAGGTAGGATGCATGTTGGAATGGAAAAATAAGCTAAGTTCTTCGAAACGATGTTCCGTTACCATTTTTGTTGCAATTTTGTGAATTAATTTTTAGAATGAATTAACAGCAATTAAAAAATGAGGTGAACTCATTGGAAACCGTTATTCGACATTTATCAGCGCTTATTTTTCCGGGGCTGCTCGTCTTGCTTTTCACACGTGTTACTTACAACCGGGTCATCGGGTTAATATTAACCGTTGCCCTGATTGCTACGTCTGTATATAAAGGTTATACCAACACATTTTTGCTCATCGTCGTCGATGCCTTTTCGCTAACAGCAGGCTTTTGGATGGCTGAAAAAATGAAGCAGAGGGTCATTAAAAAGAGTTAATCCATTTAATGGTTTTGTAGGTCTGTCAGAAAAATGACAGGCTTTTTCTGTTGAAATTCCAAAAAACGAATATTCGTTCGCATATTATTGGTTTGTTTCTAGGGGATTGTGGTAAAATGGTAATATGAATTTAGAGGATACACTTGAAAGCAACCATCCCGGTCCATTAACAAGGTACATATGCTGAAAAGTGATTGATATAACGGGAGGTAAAGGAATTGTGAAGGATCAATTTGAATTAGTTTCAAAGTACTCGCCCCAAGGGGATCAGCCCGAGGCGATTAAACAATTAGTTGAAGGAATCAGAAACAATAAAAAACAACAGACGCTGCTTGGTGCGACAGGTACGGGTAAAACTTTTACAATTTCAAACGTGATTAAAGAGGTAAATAAACCAACCCTTGTCATTGCTCACAATAAAACACTTGCTGGACAACTCTACAGTGAGTTTAAAGAGTTTTTCCCAAATAATGCCGTCGAGTATTTTGTCAGCTATTATGATTACTTTCAGCCAGAAGCCTATGTACCATCGACAGATACTTTCATTGAAAAAGATGCAAGCATCAACGATGAAATTGATAAATTGCGTCACTCGGCGACATCCTCCCTGTTCGAACGCAAAGACGTGATTGTTATCGCCTCTGTATCCTGTATTTACGGTTTGGGTTCGCCTGAAGAATATAGTGAAATGGTGTTGTCACTTAGAACAGGAATGGAAGTGGAGCGCAATCAACTGCTGCGCCGGTTAGTTGATATCCAATATGACCGAAACGATATCGATTTCAAGCGCGGAACTTTTCGTGTACGTGGTGATGTCGTTGAAATTTTCCCCGTTTCTCGTGATGAGCATTGCCTTCGTGTCGAGTTTTTCGGTGATGAAATCGAACGGATTCGTGAGGTAGATGCCCTGACAGGGGAAATTATCGGCGAACGTGAACATGTCGCCATTTTCCCGGCATCCCACTTCGTTACAAGGGAAGAAAAACTGCTTAAGGCGATTGAAAATATTGAAAAAGAACTAGAAGTACGGCTGGAGGAACTGCGCGAGGACAATAAACTGCTCGAAGCCCAAAGACTTGAGCAGCGTACACGCTATGACCTGGAAATGATGCGCGAAATGGGTTTTTGCTCAGGAATTGAGAATTACTCGCGCCATTTAACCTTAAGGGATGCAGGGTCAACTCCCTATACTCTGCTTGATTATTTTCCAAAGGACTTTTTAATGGTGATTGACGAGTCACATGTAACCTTGCCGCAAGTCAGAGGGATGTTCAATGGGGATAAAGCACGGAAACAGGTGCTTGTTGATCATGGCTTCCGTCTGCCATCAGCCCT
Source organism: Bacillus sp. AFS006103 (assembly GCA_002559145.1). Lineage (GTDB taxonomy): Bacteria > Bacillota > Bacilli > Bacillales > Cytobacillaceae > Neobacillus. The sequence goes on along the minus strand of NTXX01000034.1, from coordinate 3,873 downwards.
TGATAACCGACCGTTAATGTTTGACGAATTCGAAAAGCATATCGAGAATATCATTTTTGTTTCGGCTACACCAGGACCCTATGAGCTCGAGCATACACCAGAAATGGTTTCGCAGATTATCCGTCCGACGGGACTTTTGGATCCAACCCTTGAAGTCCGTCCAATTGAAGGGCAGATTGATGACTTGATTGGTGAAATTCATGATCGAGTTAGTAAAAATGAACGGGTCCTTGTAACCACTTTGACGAAAAAGATGTCTGAGGATCTAACCGATTACTTGAAGGAAATCGGGATTAAGGTTCAATATTTACATTCGGAGGTTAAGACGCTCGAGCGGATTGAAATTATCCGTGAATTGCGCCTTGGCAAATATGACGTTCTGATCGGAATTAACCTGCTCCGGGAAGGGCTAGATATTCCAGAGGTTTCGCTGATTGCGATTCTCGATGCCGACAAGGAAGGCTTCCTTCGTTCCGAACGGTCGCTAATCCAAACAATTGGACGTGCCGCCCGGAATGCTCATGGCCATGTCATCATGTATGCCGATAAAATTACAAACTCGATGGCATTAGCGATCAGTGAAACGAAGCGCCGCCGTTCAATTCAGGAAGAGTATAATCGCAAGCATGGAATCACGCCGATGACGATTCAGAAGGATATTCGTGATGTCATCCGTGCTACCCATGCCGCGGAAGAGCAGGAAGATTACAAAACATCGGCATCCTTTAGTAAAATGTCGAAGAAGGAAAAAGAGAAACTAATTATGACGATGGAAAAAGAAATGAAGTTCGAAGCCAAGGCGCTTAATTTTGAACGTGCCGCAGAGCTTCGTGATTTAATTTTAGAGTTGAAAGCGGAAGGATGACCTAACGATGGCGATGGAGAAATTGATTGTGAAAGGCGCCAGAGCCCACAATTTGAAAAATATAGATGTCACTATTCCGAGAGATAAGCTTGTTGTCTTGACGGGACTTTCCGGTTCAGGAAAGTCCTCGCTTGCCTTTGATACCATTTATGCAGAAGGGCAAAGACGTTATGTCGAATCCCTATCTGCCTATGCTCGGCAATTCCTTGGTCAAATGGATAAACCAGATGTAGATGCGATTGAGGGGCTATCTCCGGCTATTTCGATTGATCAAAAAACAACCAGCCGTAACCCCCGTTCGACGGTTGGTACAGTGACAGAAATCTATGATTATTTACGTTTATTATTTGCTAGAGTTGGACATCCAACCTGCCCGATTCATGGGATTGAAATCTCCTCCCAAACAATTGAGCAGATGGTCGATAGGATTTTAGAATATCCTGAGAGGACTAAAATGCAAATCCTCGCGCCAGTTGTATCAGGCCGTAAAGGAGCACATATAAAGGTGTTCGAGGATATCAAAAAACAAGGGTTTGTCCGTGTCCGTGTCGATGGAGAAATACTCGACCTTGGCGATGATATCGAACTTGAAAAAAATAAAAAGCATTCGATTGAGGTTATTATCGACAGGATTGTCATCAAGGAAGGCGTGTCGGCGCGGATTGCCGATTCACTCGAGACTGCGCTGAAAATGGGCGATGGGAAGGTCATTGTTGACGTCATCGGCCAAGAAGAACTGTTGTTTAGTGAAAATCATGCGTGTCCGCATTGCGGTTTTTCAATCGGAGAACTAGAGCCGCGGATGTTTTCCTTCAACAGTCCTTTTGGCGCTTGCCCAGAATGTGATGGGCTTGGTTCTAAAATGGAAGTCGATGTCGACCTTGTCATTCCCAATCGTGATTTGACTTTAAAAGAGCATGCGATTGCCCCGTGGGAACCAACCAGTTCTCAATATTACCCGCAGCTGCTTGAAGCCGTATGCAATCATTTTGGGGTGGATATGGATACCCCGGTGAAGGATATTCCTGAACACCTTTTGGAAAAAGTGCTCTATGGCGGCGGACATGAAAAGATTTATTTCCGCTATGAAAATGATTTTGGCCAAATTCGTGAAGGGAATATTGAATTTGAAGGCGTCCTTCGTAATGTCGAGCGCCGCTTTAAGGAGACAAGCTCCGAATACATCCGTGAGCAAATGGAAAAATACATGGCCCAGCAGCCCTGTCCAACCTGTAAAGGCTATCGTTTGAAAAAAGAGACCTTGGCCGTACTCATTAATGGACGCCATATTGCCCATATAACCGATCTTTCGATTGAAGAGGCAAATCAATTTTTTGCGGGATTAAAGCTGTCAGAAAAAGAAATGCAAATTTCCAAGCTGATTTTTCAAGAAATAAGTGAGCGCCTCGGATTCTTAATTAATGTCGGTCTTGATTATTTAACACTCAGCCGCACCGCTGGAACGCTTTCGGGCGGTGAAGCCCAGCGGATTCGCTTGGCTACACAAATCGGGTCGCGTTTAACCGGTGTTTTATATATCTTGGATGAACCTTCAATCGGCCTCCACCAGCGTGATAATGACCGCTTGATCGGGACATTGCAAAGTATGCGGGATATCGGCAACACTCTTATTGTTGTCGAACATGATGAGGATACCATGCTTGCAGCAGATTACTTAATTGATATCGGCCCAGGTGCTGGGGTGCACGGAGGAGAAATAGTTTCAGCCGGTACACCAGCTGAGGTAATGGCTGACCCGAAATCACTGACAGGTCAGTATTTATCGGGGAAGAAGTTTATTCCGCTACCACTCGAGCGGCGTAAGCCGGATGGCCGTTTTATTGAAATCAAAGGTGCTTCTGAAAATAATTTAAAAAATGTCAGTGTGAAGCTTCCGCTGGGTATATTTATTGCCATTACAGGCGTGTCTGGATCGGGAAAAAGTACACTTATCAACGAAATTCTCCATAAGTCGCTTGCCCAAAAGCTACACCGTGCAAAAACAAAGCCCGGGGAACATAAAAGCATCAAAGGCATTGAGCATTTAGAGAAAGTCATCGATATTGATCAGTCTCCCATCGGCCGAACACCACGCTCGAATCCGGCCACCTATACCGGTGTCTTTGATGATGTCCGTGATGTGTTTTCGAACACAAACGAAGCAAAGGTCCGTGGGTATAAAAAAGGCCGCTTCAGCTTTAATGTGAAGGGCGGACGCTGTGAGGCATGCCGCGGTGATGGAATTATCAAAATCGAAATGCACTTTTTACCGGATGTATATGTTCCTTGTGAAATCTGCCACGGCAAGCGCTACAACCGTGAAACCCTGGAAGTGAAGTATAAAGGGAAAAATATTTCTGATATTCTTGATATGACCGTGGAAGCGGGGGTTGAATTTTTTGAAAATCATCCAAAAATCAGCCGCAAGCTGAAAACAATTTTGGATGTCGGACTTGGCTATATTAAACTTGGTCAGCCGGCGACTACATTATCTGGAGGGGAAGCACAGCGTGTTAAGCTCGCTTCAGAGTTGCATCGCCGATCGCAAGGGAAATCATTTTACATTCTTGATGAACCAACAACGGGCCTTCATGTCGATGACATTTCCCGCTTACTCGTTGTGCTGCAGCGCTTGGTTGAAAATGGAGATACCGTCCTGGTAATTGAGCATAACCTCGATGTGATTAAAGCGGCCGATTATATTGTCGATCTTGGACCAGAAGGCGGCGACAAGGGCGGAACGATTGTCGCCACTGGAACCCCAGAAAAAGTGGCCGAAGTCCCTGAATCTTATACCGGAAAATACTTAAAGCCCATCCTTGAGCGTGAACGTCAACGGATGAAGCAAGAAATCGAAGATAAGAGTGCAATCAAAGCATAGATTGGAAAGAAGAGCCGAAATTCGTGGGCGAGCGCCTGCTGAATTCGGCTCTTTTTTATTTGGAATTGAGAGTCATATATTGGGGTTTGGCGGAATCATAGCATGACTTTGAGGTTAGTCTTAAAAG
>NTXX01000033.1:18081-51777 GCA_002559145.1 Bacillus sp. AFS006103 | reverse complement strand
CATAATAATGGGCTTGACTTAAGGAAATATGGGTATTTCCCAATTTAGCCGGAATTTCTCCGTTTATTTTTCAAACACAGTGAAATCAACATTCAATTATAACAGAGACTAACCAATATTTTCTGTATATCAATTTGCAAGTAAAAATGTAGTTTATTTGCTAAGGGACACTGGCTATTGTACCCGAACACTTTAATATACAAATTCACTACAAATTATCCCAAAAATAATTATCGAAATCCTTTCATATAAACAAAATATAGACCTCCAAATTATCATACAATTTGAAGGCCATTTTGTATTACATTTTTAATGTTTGCGATAGATAACGAAACCCGTTAGTCTAAAATGGTTTCTTTTTGTTGTCCAACTCAAAAAACAATAACAACAGTAAAAAAGTACGAAGTGTTTGTAAAGAATTTACGAATAGACATACACCCAATCGCAAACTGTTACATAATATATTAATTAAGATAACAACGAAAAGATTATTCAAAAAATTGTATACAAATAAACACATAAGGGCAGAATGGATGTATGGAGGTGGAGGGATTGAGTTCATTTTTAGCACAAAATTATCATGAGGAAACGTGCGTTATTTGTGAAAATCAAAAACCAAAAGGCATACATCTATACACTTCTTTTATTTGTACAGAATGCGAAAATGATTTAATACAAACAGATACAAATGATCCGAAATATAAATATTTTCTCAAACAACTGAAAAAGATAACTACACCGGAAATTTTTTCATAAAAGTCCTAAAGGGCTTATTTTTTTTGCAATCAAACGAGAATGAATAGTTATTTTTTGTTAGAATGAAGTAATCCTTCCAAAGTTGCGGGATTACCCGCAGGAAATTAGGATGGGAAAATCGATGAAACTCTTTATAAGGAAGTAAACAAATGAGCAACCAATTAAAAACACCCTTGTATGATGTTTTAGTCGACCATGTAAATAAGAATCCTATTTCTTTTCATGTCCCCGGGCATAAATATGGTCAAATAAATCAGCTTCAAGCAACTCGTTATTTTAAACAAATTTTTCAAATAGATGCGACGGAGTTATCGGGTTTAGACGATCTGCATTCGCCAGAAGGGGCGATATTAGAGGCTGAATCATTATTAGCCAGTCTTTATCAAACCAAAAGGAGTTATTTTCTTGTCAATGGTTCGACTGTAGGGAATCTGGCCATGATTATGGCTGCCTGTGTTGAAGGTTCAAAAGTTCTTGTCCAACGAAATTGCCATAAATCTGTTTTAAATGGATTAAGCATAGCAAAAGTCGATCCAGTGTTTCTCGAACCTGAATATAACCGGGAGTGGAAAGTTTCGTCGGGTCTTAAAGTAGATACGGTCAAAGAAGCTATAAGCTTATACCCGGATGCTAAGGCGCTCATACTGACGTATCCGAATTACTATGGAATGGGATGTCAATTACAAGAGATAATCAAAGAAGCACATCGGCATGATATCCTTGTATTAGTAGATGAAGCCCACGGACCGCATTTGATCCTGGGAGCTCCGTTCCCGCCCTCAGCCCTGCAATTAGGTGCTGATATGGCGGTCCAATCCGCGCATAAGACGCTCCCCGCGATGACGATGGGATCGTATTTACATGTAAATAGCTCACGAATTAATCATAATAAGGTAACGGAATACTTAGCCATGTTCCAATCAAGCAGCCCCTCCTATCCGATCATGGCATCACTGGACCTGGCACGAAATTATTTAGCTACATATACTCCAATCGACTTGAGCTTTCTATTAAATGAAATCCAACGCTTTAAACAGGAGCTTGCGGACATCCCAGCAATCAAGGTGTTAGAGTATCCAAACACGAACGGGGATCCGCTGAAAATTACCATTCAATCTCGCTCTGGATTAAATGGTTTTGAACTCCAAAGGAGATTAGAAGAGGTCTCTATTTATACAGAATTAGCAGACCCAAATAATGTCCTGTTTATTTTTCCTTTATTAAAAGAAGGACAAAGCTTTCCCGTAGAGGAGGCCGTTCTGAAAATTAAACAGGCACTGGCTGGTTTATCATTAAAGGATTCTCAAGAAATACCGGAGCTTGCTAGTCAAAGCATATCAACGTTAACGATCCCATTTAAAGACATGGTCAATTTAACGGTAAAAGAAATAGAAATAACAGCTGCACTTGGTGAGGTATGCGCTGAAACTATTATTCCCTATCCCCCGGGTATCCCATTGTTAATAAAGGGCGAGAGGATAACAAAAGATAAGCTCAGTCAACTTAGCAGGCTCCTAAAGTCAGGGGCAAGATTTCAAGGCGGCTCCTTATTAAAGGATGGCAGGATAAAGACTTTTTACACAAGATGAGTGAGAGATACAGTTTTGGAGGTTTTTGTAGATGACTAGAGGAATATTTATAACATTTGAGGGCCCGGATGGTGCTGGAAAATCAACGATCATTGATATGGTCGCTAAGCAGTTTGAAAATGTACTGTTAACGCGTGAACCCGGTGGGATTGATATCGCGGAGCAAATTCGAGCTGTTATATTAAATAAAGAAAATACCGCCATGGACCCCCGAACAGAAGCACTGCTCTATGCTGCGGCAAGAAGACAGCATTTGATTGAAAAGGTGAGACCAGCCTTGGATGAAGGAAAAATAGTCCTATGTGACCGGTTTGTTGATAGTTCATTAGCGTATCAAGGTTATGCCCGCGGGTTAGGGATTGAAGAAGTGTTTGCAATCAATCAATTTGCGATTGAGAACTTGATGCCGGAATTAACCATCTATTTTGAGATCGAGCCGGAGTTGGGCTTAGAGCGGATTAACAAAAATAAAGGCAGAGAGATCAATCGATTAGATTTAGAAAATCTTGAATTCCATCAAAAGGTTAGTGAAGGATACCAATTATTAATCGAGCGCTTTCCGGATAGAATTCGTTGTATTAATGCCTCTGGTACAGTGGAAGAGGTTTTTCAGGAAACACTAAAGATAATAGAGGAAAAATTATCTCAAAAGAAGCCTTCACTGTAAGGCTTTTTTTTTCAAAGATAAGAAAGTATAAATTTTGACTTTGAAAATTGTCCAGCTTCAGCGCCCTAGCGGCTAGTGTCCTTCGCTCTCCGCCNNCGCTTGCGCTTTTCTTATAAAAAAGAAATATCAGCCTGCCCAACCCATTACGAATGTAAGGAATCCGGTTACCTGTTATAATATAGAAAATAACAAAACTAGAATTGGGAAAAAAGAGAGGGTGGTTCGGATGAAACTTATCATAGCTGTTGTACAGGACCAGGATAGCAATCGCTTATCAAAAGCACTCGTAGATAACAATTTTAGAGCAACCAAACTAGCCAGTACAGGTGGATTTCTGAAGTCAGGCAATACAACCTTTATGATCGGTACTGAGGATATTCGAATTGACCGAGCCCTCCAGATTATTAAGGAAAACTGCAGGTCCAGGGAACAGTTAGTTGCCCCTGTTTCACCAATGGGCGGGAATGCCGATTCGTATGTCCCATATCCCGTGGAAGTCGAAGTTGGCGGGGCTACAGTATTTGTCCTTCCAATTGAGCAATACATGCATTTTTAAGTATCGTGTCTAAGGGTAAATTTTATAAAGTAAGTGAGTGATGAGCTTGGTCAAATCATGGGAACAGCTAGAAGAGCTTCAGCCAACTGTGTTAAACATGCTAAAAAACAGTTTAGTGAAAAATCGAGTGGCCCATGCGTACCTTCTGGAGGGAATTAGAGGGACAGGTAAGAGGGAAATTGCACTGCTGCTGACAAAGTCCCTATTTTGCGATTCCCTCATTGATCAATATAAACCCTGTGAAGAGTGTAATAATTGCCGTCGAATCAATCACGGCAACCATCCTGATGTTCATATGATTGAGCCTGACGGGTTATCGATTAAGGTTGAGCAAATCAGAAGCCTGCAGGTTGAGTTTGCCAAAAAGGGATTAGAATCTTCAAAAAAAGTATATTTACTTGTTCATGCTGATAAGATGAGTGTCAGTGCATCTAATAGTTTGCTGAAATTTTTAGAGGAGCCAAATCCCGGGACCGTTGCCTTTCTATTAACGGAACAACCGCAGAAAATTCTCCCAACCATTCTATCAAGGTGCCAAATCCTAACATTTCATCCATTATCGCCTCGAGTTATGATTAAACAATTGGTGGAAAACGGCGTAGAACCGCATAAGGCTCCATTACTTGCTCAATTGACCAATAGTTTGGATGAAGCTCTTAAATTAAATGTCGATGAATGGTTTGCACAAGCCCAAAAAATAGTGGTAAAATTATATGAGGTGTTGAAAAAAAATCCATTAGAAGCTATGGTAACGCTTCAGACTGAATGGTTTCCACACTTTAAAGAAAAAGAACAGATTCACCGTGGCTTAGAACTTTTACTTCTTATTTTTAAGGATTTACTATATATACAATTAGATAAGCAGGAGCAAATTGTTTTTCGAGAGGAAAACGGACGGCTGCAGCAATTTGCATTGCAAACATCTGGACGGCGCATATCGGATCAAATGTCAGCTATTCTTGATGCGAAAAGAAGGCTTGAGAGGAATATGAACCCTCAGCTGATGATGGAACAGCTTGTGTTAAAATTGCAGGAGGGATCTTCATTTGTATGATGTTGTAGGAGTACGCTTTAAAAAAGCGGGGAAAATCTATTATTTTGATCCAGGGGACCTCTCCATAGAAAAAGATGAGTTTGTGATTGTCGAAACAGTTCGTGGAGTGGAGTATGGGAAAGCAGTCATCGCTCGTAAACAGGTTGAGGAACACGATGTTGTCCTTCCGTTAAAAAAAGTGGTTAGAATCGCTGACCCGAAGGATAAAATGATTGTGGAAGAAAATAAGCAGGCTGCAAAAGAAGCTTATGAAGTTTGTAATGAAAAAGTGAATGAGCATCAGTTAGATATGAAACTAGTCGATGTTGAATATACATTTGATCGCAATAAAGTTATCTTCTACTTTACAGCGGATGGAAGAGTTGATTTTCGTGAGCTTGTGAAGGACTTAGCAGCTATTTTTCGGACGAGAATTGAATTACGCCAGATCGGTGTCCGTGATGAAGCGAAGATGCTTGGCGGGATTGGCCCCTGTGGACGAATGTTATGCTGTTCTACCTTTTTAGGGGATTTCGATCCAGTTTCAATAAAAATGGCAAAGGATCAAAATCTCTCATTGAATCCTACAAAAATATCCGGTTTATGCGGCAGGCTGATGTGTTGTTTAAAATATGAAAATGATGAATATGAAGCTGCTAAAGCATTGCTGCCTGATTTAGGTGAAGTTATTGAAACACCACAAGGCAGAGGAAAAGTAGTAGGATTAAATATATTAGAGCGGGTACTGCAGGTTGAACTGAAGGAACAGGATCGAGTTCTGGAGTATACCTTGGAGGAAATCAATAAAGAAGGTGCCTTTTCTATACAATCCACAGATTAACGAGGTGGAAGCCGTGGATAAAAAAGAAATATTTGAATCAGTAAGTAATATGGAAACACAAATTGGCCATCTTTACCAACAGCTGGGGGAATTAAAGCAGCATTTAGCCGAAATACTAGAAGAGAATCATTATTTAAAGCTTGAAAATGAACATCTTAGACGCCGTTTAGATGTAACAACTGAAGCGGAAAAAAAGATATCAGAGAATAAAAAAGGGACCATTCAGTCTGAGTCTCCCGGTGTAAAACCATTTGATGTAGGGGAAGGCTATGATAATCTCGCCCGTCTCTATCAGGAAGGGTTTCATATCTGTAACCTGCACTTTGGAAGTTTACGTAAGGAAGGCGATTGTTTATTCTGTCTTTCATTTCTTAATAAGAAATAACCTTAAGAGGCTGACAAAGATCAGCCTCTATTTTCATACATATAGCTGGAGGTGATACTTTGATCCACTTAAAGGAAGATGAACGATTGGATTATTTGTTAGCAGAAAACTTACGGATCATTCAAAGTCCATCTGTTTTTGCCTTTTCGCTTGATGCCGTATTACTCGCAAGATTTGTCTATGTTCCGATTCAAAAGGGAAACTTGATTGACCTTTGCAGCGGGAATGGTGTAATTCCTTTATTTTTAAGTGCGCGAACGAAGGGACAAATAACCGGTGTTGAAATACAAACACGGCTTTACGATATGGCGGTAAGAAGCATTGAATATAATCGACTGGAACAACAACTGCAAATGATTCACGGCGATATCAAAGATATGCCAAAACAGCTGGGACATGGAAAATTTGATGTCGTCACATGCAACCCACCATATTTTACGACCGTATCAAAGGAAGAAATAAATCCGAATGAACATCTAGCGATTGCCCGTCATGAAATCCTTTGCACCCTAGAGGATACGGTTAAATCGTCAAGTCAATTGGCTAAACAAGGTGGTAAAGTAGCATTTGTGCACCGACCTGGACGACTGTTAGATATTATTACGCTGATGAGGCAATACAGGTTGGAACCGAAACGAATTCAATTTGTTTATCCGAAGAAGGGAAAAGAGGCAAATACTCTTTTGATTGAGGCGATTAAGGATGGCAGTCCAGATTTAAAAATTCTTCCGCCGTTATTTGTTTATAATGAAACGAATGAATATACTTCAGAAATAAAAGAGATTCTATATGGAGAAAAATGAACACTTCTTTTATGTGCTTACATGTAAGGACGGGAGTTTGTATGGTGGATACACGAATAATCTAGAAAAGCGGATCAAGACGCATAATGACGGAAAAGGGGCAAAGTATACACGGGGCCGAGGCCCGGTCGAGCTAACATTCTATCGTTGTTATGAAAATAAAGGGGATGCACTAAGGGCAGAATACAATTTCAAACAATTAACTAGAAAGAAAAAAGATGAATTTTTAATAAGAGAAACAGGTGATAGCCATGTGGCAGCAAAAGAGCTTTGAGAATGAAGCAACAAAAGGGATTTTATATCTAATCCCTACCCCCATAGGAAATTTGGAAGATATGAGTTTCCGAGCCATTCGATTATTAAAGGAAGCAGACCTAATTGCTGCGGAAGATACAAGAAATACAAAGAAACTATGCAATTACTTTGAAATTGGAACGCCAGTGGTCAGTTATCATGAACACAATAAAGAAACAAGCGGTGATAAATTGATTCAAAAAGTAAAGGAAGGGTTAAAAATTGCCCTTGTAAGTGATGCGGGAATGCCAGCCATTTCTGATCCTGGATATGAGTTAGTGTTAGCCGCGACGCGGGAAAAGGTAACAGTTGTTCCCTTGCCAGGTGCAAACGCTGCGCTGACCTCATTAATCGCTTCAGGGTTGCCATGTCAGCCTTTTTACTTTTTTGGATTCTTAAATCGGAATAAGAAAGAGAAGCGGATGGAGCTGGAAGAAATCAAGTGGCAGTCGGCAACGTTAATCTTTTATGAATCACCGCATCGTCTAAAGGAAACATTAGCGATTATGTTGGATGTCCTCGGTAACCGGAAAATTGCTATTTGCCGGGAGTTAACAAAAAAATATGAGGAATTTATTCGTGGAACGATTGAAGAAGTCATTGCTTGGACCAATCAAGATGAAATCCGCGGTGAGTTTTGCTTGATTGTTGAGGGGACAGACCAAGAGCAAGAGGAAACTCCAAGCTGGTGGCACACTTTAACACTTGAGGAACATGTCAATCACTACATTTCGGAAAAGAACATCCCATCGAAGGAAGCAATCAAACTTACAGCAAAAGACCGTGACATGAATAAACGAGACGTGTATCAGGCCTACCATGTTGAAAAGGGCTGAGTAATAGAATAATAATTTAACTTAGAAAACTGTCTAGCTCCAGCGCCCAGCGGCTAGTGTACTTCGCTCTTTTCCCTACGATAAGTCAACATCTGATCGCTAACGCTCTCCGTGTTTCCTTTATCTTAGTCAAAGAGCTCCAGTCCATACGCCGCTAAATGGGCGCTTCCGCTTTTCTAATAAAAAATGCTCCAGCACTTTTTTTAAGTGCTGGAGCATTTTATTATTTTACTAATTCAAAGTTGTTTTGGATTTCTTGTAATAACTGTTCTGCACCTTCACGGCTAAGAATTAATTTACCGCCAGCAAGAGTTAAATTATCATCAGATACTTCTCCAGTTACTTGGCAAGTCATATTTGGCTTGTATTTCTTTAAGATAATACGCTCATCATCAACGTAAATTTCTAGAGCATCCTTTTCAGCGATACCAAGAGTACGTCTTAATTCGATTGGAATAACTACACGGCCTAACTCATCAACTTTACGAACAATACCAGTAGATTTCATTTTTATTTTCTCCTCTCACATTTGCACTTATTTTTTTTCTATCTATTTATTCGTCATTATTCGACAAAATTTTCATAACTTAATAATACAAGAAATTCCCATATTCGTCAATTACTTTATTTTGAAAAATATTTGTCAATTTTTTCTATTATGATGATTGTTGATTTATCAACGTTTTTCTAAAAAATCATCATTATTTATCATTCATAAATATTATTGTATTTTTAATAGTACGTTTGATCAACTCGGTCTTTTTTCGACATATTTCAACATAATCCGGTTCCAATGAACCATATATCTTTCGAAGGGGGAGGAGGTATTATGGGTGTAATAGGAAAAAATTTAAAAATAAAGGAAATACGTAAAAGTGCGCCTTCTTGCACAAAAGTTGGTTTTTCGGTATATTTTGAGGATAGAAGCGAGAAAAAAAAGGCAATAATGGATAAATAGAGCTTTGGACTCGCAAACTAGCGGAGGGATTTAGATGGAGAAAAAATTGAAGACTTTTTACCTAACGACGCCGATTTACTATCCTAGCGGTAATTTACATATTGGACATGCTTATACAACAGTTGCCGGCGATGCAATGGCACGTTATAAGCGGATGCGCGGCTATGATGTTATGTACTTAACAGGTACGGATGAACATGGGCAGAAGATCCAGCGGAAGGCGGAAGAGGCGGGGATTACTCCGCAGCAGTATGTCGATGGAATTGTTGATGGGATTCAAGAGTTATGGAATAAACTTGATATTTCCTATGATGATTTTATTCGTACAACTCAGGAACGGCATAAACAAGTTGTCGAAAAAATCTTTGCAAGACTTCTTAAGCAAGGAGATATTTATCTCGATCAGTATGAAGGTTGGTATTGCACACCGTGTGAATCCTTCTTTACTGACCGTCAGCTAGTGGATGGGAATTGTCCTGATTGTGGTCGTCCAGTTGAAAAAGTGAAAGAGGAATCGTACTTTTTTAAGATGAGTAAATATGTTGACCGCTTATTGCAATACTACGAGGAAAATCCCGATTTCATCCAGCCTGAATCTCGTAAAAATGAAATGATTAATAACTTCATCAAACCCGGCTTAGAGGATTTAGCTGTATCAAGGACAACATTTGATTGGGGCGTAAAAGTGCCTGGAGATCCAAAACACGTTATCTATGTATGGATTGATGCACTGTCTAACTATATCACAGCACTCGGGTATGGAACTGAAAATGATGCTAAATACTTAAATTATTGGCCAGCAGATGTTCATCTTGTTGGAAAGGAGATTGTCCGTTTCCATACGATTTATTGGCCAATCATGCTAATGGCCTTAGACCTGCCGCTGCCTAAAAAGGTATTTGCCCATGGCTGGTTGTTGATGAAGGATGGAAAAATGTCCAAATCGAAAGGGAATGTCGTTGACCCAGTCACTTTAATCGATCGGTACGGACTCGATTCACTACGTTATTATTTGTTAAGAGAAGTACCGTTTGGGGCAGATGGCGTCTTTACGCCTGAAGGATTTGTTGAAAGAATCAACTTTGACTTAGCCAATGACTTAGGAAATCTTTTAAATCGTACCGTTGCCATGATCGAAAAGTATTTTAACGGTGTGATCCCTGATTATTCCGGGTCTGTTGGTGAATTTGATGCATCGCTGTTACAGGTGAATCTGGATACAGTAAATAAATATGAGGAAGCCATGGAAAAAATGGAGTTCTCTGTTGCTTTAACGTCTATTTGGCAATTAGTCAGCCGCACTAATAAATATATTGATGAAACCAAACCTTGGGCATTGGCCAAGGTTGAAGAGAATAAAGGGGAACTTGCAAGCGTAATGGTTCATCTCGCTGAATCATTACGAAGAATTGGCATATTACTGCAACCCTTCTTAACACGTACTCCAAATGCCATCTTTTCACAGTTAGGCATTCACGAGGAGACTCTTACAGTATGGGAAAGCCTGGCTGATTTTGGATGTATTCCAAGCGGAACGAAGGTTGAAAAAGCGGCTCCGATATTCCCTCGGCTCGATATTGCTGAGGAAGTAGAGTTTATTAAGACGAAAATGCAGGGTTCTGCTCCAGTTGTTGAAGTAAAGGAAGAAACAAAGATAGAAGAAAAGCCGGAGGAAATCGACGAGATAGCTATCGATGACTTTATGAAAATTGATTTACGTGTAGCTGAAGTGGTTCAAGCAGAGCCAATTAAAAAGGCAGATAAATTACTTAAGCTTCAACTGGATCTAGGCTATGAAAAGCGTCAAGTAGTTTCAGGAATTGCTCAATATTATAAGCCGGAAGAATTAGTGGGTCGAAAGGTGATTTGTATAACCAATCTGAAGCCCGTTAAACTTCGCGGTGAACTTTCACAGGGAATGATCCTGGCAGGTTCAAAAGATGGTCAATTATCACTGGCGACGGTCGATCAATCGTTACCGAATGGTTCCAAGGTAAAATAAAGGTTCATAACTTTACAAGAAAAGCGCCTGCATAAGGCGCTTTTCAATGTTACACGTGGAACATTTTTCGTGATATTTCTAGTTATGACTTGGATATTGTAGAATCTTGGCATTTTTACAGCAAATTAAAAAATGTTAGCGAAATATAAAATTCTTTTTGAAAAAAATGGTGAAGGAGCAAAACGATGCTATTTGATACCCATGCACATTTAAATGATGACCAATATGACGATGATTTAGAAGAAGTGATTACCAGGGCTCAAAGTGAAGGAGTCACGAATATGGTTGTTGTTGGATTCGATCGGAAGACGATTCAAAGGGCAATGGAGTTGGCTGAAAACTATGAGTTTATCTTTGCCTGTGTGGGCTGGCATCCGGTTGATGCCATCGATATGACCGAAGAGGATTTACGCTGGATAGAGGAATTAGCTGCCCATCCAAAAGTGGTAGCGATCGGTGAAATGGGTTTGGATTATCACTGGGACAAATCCCCAAAGGATATTCAGAAGGAAGTTTTTCGGAAGCAAATCAGGCTGGCTAAAAAGGTTAACTTGCCAATTGTGATCCATAACCGTGAAGCGACTGCTGATATAGTGGAGATATTAAAGGAAGAAGGGGCAGAGGAAGTGGGTGGAATTATGCACTGCTTTAGCGGCAGCCCTGAAGTAGCGAAGGAATGTGTAAAGATGAACTTTTATATTTCGCTAGGGGGGCCAGTAACCTTTAAAAATGCTAAAAAGCCAAAAGAAGTAGCGGCGGAAGTCCCACTAGACAAACTTTTAATTGAAACTGATTGTCCCTATTTAGCACCTCATCCTTACCGTGGGAAAAGAAATGAACCGAGTTATGTAAAATTAGTAGCTGAACAAATTGCCGAAATAAAAGGGTTGACAATGGAGGAAGTGGCAGAGGCAACGACACGAAATGCTAAAAAATTATTCGCCATAAAATGATAGGGTAATTTGTCGAAGCTAGCGGAAGCTTGTCTTTTAATTTAATGAAAACAAAAAGTTCTACATGTCTCCTTTTCTACATAGGATAACCGTGTCGATAAGTTTCTCTTTGCAATTTTTTGAACTTTGTGCATAATTAGAAATACCTTCGAACAGTACGCAAAGATTAACAGCCGACAGCATGGTTCATTAATCTCTCTAAGAAAAGGAGGCGTTTTTCATCGTATTCAAACACATGAAAAACCTGTTTTCCAAGTCTTTGAGCCGGAAGACATTGACCATTGCTTTTGCTAGTTTCGTAGTTTTGCTGACAACTCTTGGAATTCTTTATTATGAAGGGTCAAAGAAAACTGTTGCCATTACTCTTAACGATCAGCAAGAGGTCGTAAAAACACATGCAGATACCATCCAGGAATTATTAGATGAAATCGATGTATCTACCCGCTCACAAGATTATTTGCAACCGAAAGCGAGTACAAAGGTGAAGGACCACCTGAAAGTCATTTGGAAGCAAGCGAACATGGTTCACATTGTCAAGGACGACGAGAAAAAAACGATCTGGACGACAGCAGGAACAGTTGCTGAACTCCTAAAAGAGCAGAACATTGTTTTGAGCAAACATGATCAAATCTCACCTAGGCCGCAAGCAGCTATAAAAGATAAGATGGAAATAGGATTAAAAAAAGCATTTCATCTTACATATGTTGATGGCGGTAAAAAGCAACAAGTTTGGTCCACTTCGGCTACGGTCGCTGACTTTTTATCACAACAGGGGATTAAGTTAAATACATTAGACCGAGTTGAACCATCATTAACAGAAGCCATCCCAAAGGATGGTGCTGTTAACGTCATTCGAGTAGAAAAAGTCACCGATGTAGTGGAAGAACCTATTCAATTTGCTGTAGTAACCAAAAAGGATGATCGTTTAGAAAAAGGGAAAGAAAAGACGCTTACCAATGGAAAAAAGGGTCGTGTTTCTAAACAATATGAAGTCCTGCTTGAAAATGGCAAAGAAGTTTCTAGAAAATTAATAAGTGAGCAGAAGATTGCAGAAAAGCAAGATAAAGTTGTGGCTGTCGGAACGAAGGATTTAGCGTTACAAGTTTCCCGCGGTGCAGACGAGTCGGGAAAAGAGTTTTACGTTACTGCAACTGCTTATACAGCGTATTGTAACGGCTGTTCAGGTAGAACAGCAACGGGACTTAATCTCCGTGCCAATCCGAACATGAAGGTAATTGCTGTTGACCCAAGGGTTATCCCGCTGGGGACGAAGGTGTATGTTGAAGGTTACGGCTATGCTGTAGCCGCTGACACAGGTGGGGCAATTAAAGGATATATCATTGATTTATTTATGCCGTCTAATCAAGATTGCTATCGCTGGGGACGTAAAAAAGTTAAAATTAAGATTTTAAATTAATTACCATTTTGCAGAGGGTCCTATCCTCTGCATTTTGCTTTTTTCATAAATTTCTTTATACTAACATCGAATACATATCGGTAATATACTTCATCTTTTTCTTATTTTATTGTATGAATGTGTTCAATAATATAGACGATGGACATTACAAAAATGTTTCAATTTTTTTGCAATTTATTTTTTTTTTATTACGGAGGCTAATATTAGTAAATGAAGATTAAAGAAATTATTGTTGTAGAAGGAAAAGACGATACGACAGCGATTAAACGGGCACTTGATGCAGATACAATTGAAACAAATGGTTCAGCTGTGAATGAGGCAACGATTGAAAAGGTAAGACGCGCTCAACAGTCCCGAGGCGTTATTATTTTTACGGATCCGGATTTTCCCGGTGAAAAGATCCGCAAGACGATCGCTGAGGCCGTTCCAGGTTGTAAACACGCATTTTTGACGAAGGAAGCGGCGATGGGCAAGGTAGGGGAAAGCCTTGGTGTGGAACATGCCAGTCCTGAAGCCATCCAAGAAGCGCTTAAGGATGCCCAAATCATGCATGAAACGTTTGCAGAGGAAATAACCCAAGAAGACCTGATCACAGCCGGTCTGATCGGCGGTGAAGGGGCTAAAGAGAGAAGAATTATGCTTGGTAAGATATTAAAAATTGGATATACCAATGGAAAACAACTGCATAAGCGCTTAATGATGTTCCAAATTGGAAGAAAAGAATTTTCAGAAGCACTAAGGGTTGTGCGTCAGGAGGAACTACATGAATAAAGATATTGCTACCCCGGTAAGGACAAAAGACATTTTAAAAAAATATGGTTTTTCATTTAAAAAGAGTCTAGGTCAAAACTTTTTAATTGATACTAATATCTTAAAAAAGATTGTCAGCTTTGCAGATTTAACACAAGAATCAGGAGCGATTGAAATTGGACCGGGTATTGGTGCACTTACAGAGCAGTTGGCCCGGACAAGCAAAAAAGTCGTTGCTTTTGAGATTGATCAACGGTTACTGCCTATCTTAAATGATACCTTATCACCCTATCCCAATGTTAAGATTATTCATAACGATGTGTTAGAGGCAGATGTGGCTGAAGTTATGAAAGAAGAATTTAATGATATGGCCAATGTCATGGTGGTTGCGAATTTACCCTATTATGTGACAACGCCAATCATCATGAAGCTTCTTGAAGAGCATTTGCCGATTCGCGGGATTGTTTGCATGCTTCAAAAGGAAGTGGCAGACCGAATTTCAGCTAAACCAGGAACGAAGGACTATGGCTCACTTTCTATCGCTGTCCAATACTACACGGAGGCAGAAACCGTCATGATTGTCCCGAAAACTGTGTTTGTACCACAGCCGAATGTGGACTCCGCGGTCATTAGGTTAACGCGGAGGGAGCAGCCCGCAGTTACAGTTACTGATGAATCGTTCTTTTTCCAAGTTACGAGGGCGAGCTTTGCTCAACGAAGGAAAACCCTGCTGAATAACCTTACCAGCCAACTGCCGGAAGGGAAGCAAAAGAAGGAAGAAATCCTGCAAGCCTTAAGTGCGAGCGGAATTGACCCAACTAGAAGAGGGGAGACACTTTCCTTAGAGGAGTTTGGCCGCTTAAGCGAAGCATTATATCCGTTTTTCCAATAGACCCTATTATTATAGGGTCTATTTTTTTCACATAGATGCCTGGGTTTGCATAGCCTATGAGAGAAACTTTATTTAAAGGCCCTTGTGCTGGTCTTATTGGAGTGACGGCAGTGGATATAAAATTAATGGATATTGTCGGCAGGCGTTCGTATAACTGTGATATTCTATTTCGCATAATTGATATTCGAAAAGTAAATGGCCAAAAATTTGCAGTTCTTTACGGAGAAGATTTTCGCCTTGTAGCTGACGCACCATACGAGGATTTGGTCGTCGTCGACCATCTACAAAGAGTAAAGCTGGAGAAAGAGTACCGAACGCTTGAGGAACAGTCTTTTAGGCTGTTTAAACAGGATGTTGACTTAATTAAGAATCGTCAGGAATATGAAGCGACTGGCGGATATGTAAAACCAAGTAATTATTTTCAAATGCCGGGGAAGGTTCTTCATATGGATGGGGATCCATCCTACTTGAAGAAATGTATGACACTGTATGAAAAAGTGGGAATCCCTGTTTTAGGTATACACTGTAATGAAAAAGAAATGCCAGAAAGAATCGGGGGATTGATTGATCTGTATCGTCCCGATATTCTCGTTATAACCGGACATGATGCGTATTCAAAGGCAAAAGGAAAAATGACGGATATTAATGCATATCGCCATTCTAAACATTTTGTCCAAACGGTTAAGGAAGCACGCAAAAAGATCCCTCACTTAGATCAGTTGGTGATCTTTGCAGGTGCTTGCCAATCGCACTTTGAATCTTTAATCCATGCGGGGGCAAACTTTGCCAGCTCACCTGAACGGATTAACATTCATGCCCTCGACCCCGTTTATATCGTTGCCAAAATTAGCTTTACACCTTTTATGGAAAGAATTAATGTCTGGGACGTATTAAGGAATACATTAACAGGTGAAAAGGGACTTGGAGGTATTGATACAAGGGGAGTGTTACGAACGGGAATGCCTTTTCGGCCGATCCAAGAAGAGGATGAATAAGCCTTTGCTGTCCGATAAGGCTTATTTTTTTATTTTCTTAGCCGATACATATTCCCACTTATATAAGGTAACTCTAATAATGTTGAAATTTAGTAGAAAAAGAAGAATAAAAAATATTGACAATCTTTTTGTTTGACTGATATAATTTATGTTTTTGTTTGACATAACTATGTCAGTGTGTTATACTTTACACAGTGAGGTGGACCGAATGCCAAAAACCTTAGCCGATATCAAAAAGGCTCTAGACACAAATTTAGGGAAAAGATTACTGCTTAAAGCCAACGGAGGTCGTCGAAAAACAATCGAACGTTCCGGTGTTTTAGCTGAAACTTATCCATCTGTTTTTGTTATTGAATTAGATCAGGATGAAAACTCATTTGAACGTGTTTCTTACAGTTATGCCGATGTTTTAACAGAAACTGTTCAAATTACTTTCTACGAAGATGCATCAGGACACTTAGCCTTAAATTAGTATATAAGCAATACGCAGCAGTAAACAATTGTTTACTGCTTTTTGCTGTATATAAATAGTTTCATGAAATCCTAACTTTTCTCCCATACTAAAAATGCCGTGGTATGAAAGGGGTTGTTTAGGTGGGCAGAAGAAGAAGAGGGATTATGTCCCGTCACTTTAAAGAAGAGCTTGCGAAAGAGCTTGGCTTTTATGATGTCGTCCAAAGAGAAGGATGGGGCGGCATAAAGGCAAAGGATGCAGGGAATATGGTCAAGCGTGCCGTTGAACTAGCACAAGAGCAGTTAGCTAGCCGGGGTCCAATGGGTTAACTTCTGAATAAAGCACTTCCGCTTATGAGATTAATCAATCACATACCACAGCAAGGCCAGAGGACAAGCTCCTCTGGCTTTCATTTTTTTCAAAATATGACTTATTTCTTATAAAACTTATAAAAAATTATGAAATTTGATAGGATTTCTCATATCACACGTCTTACTTTTATCGTTTTGTGGTAAAATAGGACAAAATGTGGATTTTCGGAACCGGACAATATAGAAGTAGGTGGACGTAGTGAGGCTTTTAGTAAAAGCACCGGCCAAAATAAATTTAGCATTAGATGTTTTACACAAACGCCCTGATGGCTTTCATGAAGTGGAAATGATTATGACAACGATTGATTTGGCTGACCGGGTTGAACTATCATTATTAAACGAAGATAAAATACATATTCATTCTCACAATCGCTATGTTCCTGATGACCAGCGGAATTTAGCCTTTCAAGCTGCCCAGCTTTTGAAAGATCGCTTCCATGTCAAAAAAGGTGTGTTGATTTCAATTGAAAAAACCATTCCTGTTGCCGCGGGGCTTGCGGGGGGAAGCAGTGATGCAGCCGCCACTTTAAGAGGCTTAAATAAGCTCTGGAATCTTGGGTTAACATTGGATCAATTGGCTGTGCTGGGGAGTGAAATTGGATCGGATGTTTCATTCTGTGTCTATGGCGGGACGGCCTTGGCAAGGGGCCGAGGCGAAATGATTACCGAATTGCCTGCTCCGCCGACATGCTGGGTCATCCTTGCAAAGCCATTTATAGGGGTATCAACTGCGGAAGTATATCGAAGACTGGATATCAATGAAATGACACATGCGAACATTCCCGGCATGATTGAAGCGATTAATGAACATGATTACAAAAAGGTGTGCAATAATGTGGGGAACGTTTTAGAGGATGTTACCTTAAACCTTCACCCTGAAGTTGCACTAATAAAAGAACAAATGAAACGTTTTGGTGCAGATGCAGTATTAATGAGTGGCAGTGGTCCAACTGTTTTTGGTATTGTTCAGCATGATTCAAGAATGCACCGAATTTATAATGGATTAAGAGGATTCTGTGATCAAGTATTTGCGGTCCGGATGTTAGGGGAACGACACTCACTTGATTAAAAACGTACGAAAATGGTATTCTATAACTAGAATATTCGTGTTTTTGGGGGCGTATTATGAAATTTCGGCGCAGTGAACGCTTGATTGATATGACAAATTATTTACTAGATCACCCGCGACAGCTCGTACCGCTTACCTTTTTTGCTGAGCGTTATTCCTCGGCGAAATCATCAATCAGCGAAGATTTGGCGATTATTAAAGAAACATTTGAAAAAAGAGGAATTGGCACCATCCAAACAGTGCCAGGGGCATCAGGCGGAGTGAAATTCTTTGTAAAGGTAAGCCAAGAAGCAGCAGAACCCTTTATCAATGAATTGTGTGAGCTGATTGCCAATCCTGATCGACTTTTACCGGGAGGATATTTATATTTAACTGATATTTTAGGTGATCCTAACATCGTGCAACAGGCTGGGCGGATTATTGCCTCTGCCTATACTGATGCGAAAATAGATGTGGTGATGACAGTTGCGACTAAAGGAATTCCGCTTGCCTACGCTGTAGCAAGTCAGTTGAATGTCCCCGTTGTTATCGTCCGAAGGGATAGTAAAGTAACGGAGGGGCCGACAGTTAGTATTAATTATGTGTCCGGTTCTGCTAAGCGAATCCAAACGATGGTCCTTTCAAAACGCAGCATGAAACAAGATTCACGCGTCTTGATTGTCGATGATTTTATGAAGGCTGGCGGAACGGTCATGGGAATGATTAGTATGCTTGAAGAATTTAATGGACATTTGGCTGGAATTGCTGTATTAGTAGAGGCGGAAAAAATTCAAGAGCGGCTCGTCGATGAATATATCTCACTCGTCCAGTTATCTGATGTGGACGTAAAAGGAAAAATGATTAATGTTCAAGCTGGGAATTATTTTAATAAATAGATGGAGGGAATTACGATGAAAACAGTTCAAACAAGTCAAGCACCGGCTGCAATTGGCCCCTATTCACAAGGAATTATTGTAAATAATATGTTCTATAGCTCAGGACAAATTCCATTAACTGCGGATGGGTCCTTGGTAATCGGCGATATTAAAGAACAAGCTCATCAAGTTTTTCAAAACTTACAGGCTGTCTTAACGGCTGCAGGTGCATCTTTTGAAACGGTCGTAAAGACAACCGTATTTATTAAAAGTATGGATGACTTCGCTGCATTAAACGAAGTTTATGGTGAATACTTCTCTATTCATAAACCTGCTCGTTCATGTGTCGAGGTTGCCCGCTTGCCAAAAGATGTTTTAGTTGAAATTGAAGTGGTTGCACTCGTTAAATAATTAAATAAATTTTAATTCACTTCCAGATTTATTACTGTTCACTATTTTGCCCTAATTTTTCTAAAATATTTTGAATATAAAGAAGGATTTCAGAAAAAGTTGTTGAATTTAATTACTTAGCTTTTTAACAATCAAAAAAGGGTGTGAGCACATGGAAGTAACAGACGTAAGATTACGCCGAGTTAATACGGATGGACGGATGAGAGCAATCGCATCTATCACATTGGACAATGAATTTGTTGTTCATGACATTCGTGTGATCGACGGAAACAACGGTTTATTTGTAGCTATGCCAAGCAAGCGTACTCCGGATGGAGAGTTTCGTGACATTGCGCATCCAATCAATTCTGGAACACGCGGTAAAATTCAGGAGGCTGTTCTGGCTGAGTACCACCGTTTAGGTGAATTGGAAGTAGAATTTGAAGAAGCCGGAGCTTCCTAAGGATTTTTACAACTAGGGCCTTTCTTCTAGAAGGCTCTTTTTTATTGTTTGAAAACGTTACCATTCCTCGAGTCCCTTTTGAACTCCAATCCCCTGAAAATTAACTCATTATTACAAAATTAGACACTTCCCTAACATACCTTGAAAAGAGCGCCCATTTACGTTAATATTTTTAGTGGATAAAAAGGTTAATTGGAGGACTTAAACATGCATAATCGTTATGCTGTGATATTAGCCGCTGGGCAAGGAACGCGGATGAAATCTAAGCTATATAAAGTATTACACCCAGTATGCGGAAAACCGATGGTTCAACATGTGGTCAACCAAGTAATGAAGCTTAATATACAGGAAATTGTCACAATTATTGGACATGGTGCAGAAATGGTGCAAGCACAATTAGGTGACAGCAGTAAATATGCTCTTCAGGATCAGCAGTTAGGTACTGCACATGCTGTTAACCAGGCACAAAGCATGCTAGATGGGAAAGCAGGAGTGACGATTGTCGTTTGTGGGGATACTCCTTTAATTAAAGCTGAAACAATGGAAGCTCTTTTTAAACATCATGAAGAGTTGAATGCAAAGGCTACCATTCTTACAGCCAGAATTTCAGACCCAACGGGATACGGCCGAATCGTTCGTAACTCAGCCGGCTTAGTAGAAAAGATTGTCGAGCATAAGGATGCGTCTGAAGACGAAAGAAAGATTAGTGAAATCAATACGGGTACTTATTGCTTCGATAATCTTGCTTTATTTGAAGCTTTAAAGAATGTTTCTAATGACAATGTTCAAGGGGAATATTATCTGCCGGATGTGATCGAAATACTCAAGACGCAAGGGGAAGTGGTCACTGCCTTTCAAACCGCTGAATTAGAAGAAACTTTAGGTGTGAATGACCGTGTGGCATTAGCGGAAGCCGAACGAATTATGCGTGTCCGTACAAATACAGCGCATATGCGGAATGGGGTAACCATCATTGACCCGGCAAATACCTATATAGAAACCGATGTGGAAATAGGGCAAGATACGGTTATCTATCCGGGCACGATGATTAAAGGAAGAACAGTTATTGGTTCAGAATGCCAGATTGGTCCAAATTCTGAAATTGATTCATGTCATATCGGTGACCAAACAGTAATCCGTCAATCCGTTGCTCATAACAGCTCGATTGGCGCTCAGGTCAACATTGGGCCCTTTGCCCATATTCGTCCGGAATCAATGATTCATAACGAAGTGAAAATTGGTAATTTCGTTGAAATAAAAAAAGCTGTCTTTGGAAAAGGAAGCAAAGCCTCACATCTTAGTTATATTGGTGATGCAGAGGTGGGCTCCGATGTAAATATTGGCTGTGGTTCGATTACAGTGAATTACGACGGTAAAAATAAATATTTAACGAAAATTGAAGATGGAGTCTTTATTGGCTGCAATTCCAATCTAGTTGCCCCTGTCACGATTGGGAAAGGTGCTTATGTGGCCGCCGGTTCGACCATCACTAAAAACGTACCGGGTGAAGCCTTATCGATTGCCCGGGCACAGCAAGTGAATAAGGAAAATTATGTCCAAAAGCTGAATCTAAAGAAATAAGCGAATCAATTTAGGAGGCTATCATGTCGAATCAATATTTAGACCCAAATCTGAAGGTATTTAGTTTAAATTCAAATCTTCCTCTTGCAAGAGAAATCGCGAAATTCATCGGTGTGGAATTAGGTAAATGTTCAGTCACAAGATTTAGTGACGGCGAAATACAAATTAATATCGAAGAAAGTATCCGTGGTGGTGATGTTTATGTCATCCAGTCGACTAGCCAACCAGTAAATGAAAATATCATGGAATTATTAATCATGATTGATGCCTTAAAAAGAGCCTCTGCTAAAACAATTAACATTGTGATGCCATATTACGGTTATGCACGTCAGGATCGCAAGGCACGTGCCCGTGAGCCGATTACAGCGAAGTTAGTGGCAACCTTGCTTGAAACAGCCGGCGCAACCCGTGTCATCTGTCTCGACCTGCACGCTCCGCAAATTCAAGGTTTCTTTGATATTCCGACGGATCACTTAATGGGTGTACCTATCTTATCGGATTATTTTAAATCCAGAGAATTTCAAGGGGATATTGTCATTGTTTCTCCAGACCACGGTGGAGTGACAAGAGCTCGAAAGATGGCTGAACGATTAAAGGCTCCAATTGCGATTATTGATAAACGTCGTCCAAGACCAAATGTAGCAGAAGTTATGAATATCGTCGGTAACATTGAAGGGAAAATTGCCATTTTAATTGATGATATCATCGATACAGCTGGTACAATTACACTGGCTGCTAATGCATTAATTGAAAACGGCGCATCTGAAGTGTACGCTTGCTGTACCCATCCAGTCCTATCGGGTCCTGCCATCGAACGAATTCAAAATTCAAAAATCAAAGAATTAGTGATTACCAATTCGATTGCCCTTCCGGAAGAGAAAAAGATTGATAAAATTATTAACTTATCCGTTGCACCACTTTTAGGTGAAGCTATTATTCGTGTTCACGAAGAGCAATCCGTAAGTACTTTATTTGATTGATTATAAGAATGAAGGATCTGGCCTTATCGGTCAGATCCTCCTTTTGCTTGTTTACAGTTGCCTTTTTTTGAAACGATCTGTTTAAAAAAATGTTTAGACCTCCTTCTTTTGGGGCATTTTTATATAGACAGTTTTTGATAAAATAGGAGGGTAACTAAACATGAGTTCAGTATTACAGGCAAAAGAACGGAAGGAATTCCGCCATTCCGCACTAAAGGCAATTCGAGATACCGGTAACATCCCTGCGGTTATTTATGGTGCGAAGGTCGATAATAAGCCCGTGTCGATTAGTTCAGCAGACTTAACAAAGACGATTCGTCAAGTGGGCAGGAATGGCGTCATTTCACTTGATGTCGATGGCAGTAAACAGGACGTTGTCTTAACCGACTACCAAGAGGACTCTATTAAAAAAGAGATTATTCACGTTGATTTCTTAGCTATAGATAAATCTTCAAAGATTAATGTAGATGTTAGACTCGTTCTCGTTGGTGAGGCAGCAGGTGTAAAAGACGGCGGCGTCATGCAGCAGCCTCTTCATCAATTAGCGGTTACTTCCACACCAGATCAAATTCCGCAGCAAATTGAAGTCGATGTAACAAATCTGCAGGTAGGCGAAACGCTGACAATTGCAGATATTCTTTATCAAGGAACTTTTACAATCAACCATGAAAATGATGAGGTTGTCGCTTCGATTCTTCCACCAAAGCAGGAAGAGGAAATTAATGCGGGTGAGCAACAAGCAGGGGGTCATCCGGATAACGAAGAAGGAAGAGAGACCACACCTGAATAAAAAAGTAACAGAGTTCGGGCTAGACAACATTCAAAGTTCACTGTAAATTAAGAGTGTAAGGCGTAATCTTCTTCAGATTACGTCTTTTATCGCATTAATTAGTCATGGGAGAAAAAATGATGTTTCGTAAACTATTTAAAAGGTTGGCTAAACCGGAAGAGGTGGGACCCAAAATGAAGTTAATCGTTGGTTTAGGTAACCCAGGGAAACAATATGAACATACAAGACACAATATTGGTTTTGAAGTAATTGATGCGCTGTCCAGTAATTTTACAATCCCGCTTAACCAGTCTAAATTTAAAGGATTGTATGGGATTGGTTTTCATAGCGGAGAGAAAGTAATATTATTAAAACCGTTTACCTATATGAATTTATCCGGAGAATCGATACGAGCTGTCATGGATTATTATGATATTGACATCGAAGATTTGCTCGTCATTTATGATGATCTTGATTTGCCTGTTGGAAAAATAAGACTTCGCCAAAAAGGGAGCCCGGGCGGCCATAATGGGATAAAGTCCACAGTGGCCCATCTCGGCACACAGCAGTTTAACAGAATAAGGATTGGGATTGACCGCCCGCAAGCAGGGATGAGTGTTCCTGATTATGTTCTGGGGCGTTTTCACCCCGATGAAAAGACTCCAACTGAGGATGCTGTGAAGAAAAGTGCAGAAGCCTGCTCGGCATGGCTGGAGAAGCCCTTCCTTCAGGTAATGAATGAATATAATCAGTAAATTACACATGACACAAGCTGTTCTTTCATACAATAGAGCAATAAAACGTTAGGGAAGGATCATAAATAACAATGGTAAATCTAATTGAATAAGTTCCTCCTAGTGGGTTAATACTAATATGGAATCCTAGATTAGGGAGGGACAGGCGTGGCCATCCATTACCATTGTCATCATTGTGGTACCAAACTTGGTTCAATTGATAAAGCATCGATACACAGCGAAAGCCTCGGTCTTCATAAACTAACCGATCAAGAAAGACTGGAAATGGTTGCGTATGACTCGTCCGGCGATATTCACATCACAGCCATTTGTGAAGACTGTCAGGAAGCTTTAGAGCGGAATCCAGAGTACCATCAATACGATTTCCTTATTCACTAACCAGCTTTGGACTGAACTCCAAAGCATTTTTCTATTTATAATTTACTAATATAAAAACATTATTAATATGAACTTTGATGAGGAGGGGGGAGAAACCTTGAAAGCGCTAAAATCGTTGTTTTTAAAGCAGGAAGATGTCCATTCCGTGATCGCGGGAGTGGAAGAGGGATTAAGGGAGCAGCTGATTGCGGGGTTATCGGGTTCGTCTAGAACCGTTTTAACGGCTTCAATCTACGAACAAATGCAAAGGCCGATCATGCTCGTCACCCATAATCTATTACAAGCACAAAAACTCTATGATGATATTGTCAATCTATTAAGTGAGAAGGAAGTTTTCCTTTTTCCCGCTAATGAGTTAATTGCTGCCGAGATGAGCATTGCCAGTCCGGAATTAAAAGCACAAAGAATTGAAGCCTTAAACTACTGGAGTAAGCATAATAAGGGGATTTTAATTGTCCCAATTGCAGGGTTAAAGAAAATTGTTCCACCAAAGAATGTATGGAAGGAATACCAGCTCTCGTTAAAATTAGGGGAAGATATCAATATCGAAAAAACCTTAAATACCTTTGTCAAAATGGGTTATATTCGAGCAGAAATGGTGACAACTCCAGGGGAATTTAGCGTAAGAGGCGGGATTATTGATATTTATCCGCTCACGGAAGCAAATCCGCTTCGAATAGAATTATTCGACACGGACATTGATTCCATTCGATATTTCTCTCTTGATGATCAACGCTCGAAAGAGAAGGTTTCTGAAATTCTGATTGGACCTGCAACTGAGGTATTGTTAGAAGCAGAGAATTATAGCCGCATAATTGATCAGCTTGAAGCCGGATTGGGCAAAAGCCTTCGGAAACTAAAAGATGATAAGGCAAAAATGCAGTTATCGCAAAATATCAGCTTTGAACTGGAGCAACTAAAAAACGGTCAAAAACCTGATCAAGTCTTTAAATACCTATCACTAGCCTACGATGGGGCTACTAGTTTACTAGACTATCTGCCAAGCAATGGCCTTGTATTTATTGATGAAGTCAGCCGAGTTCAAGAAATGAATGATTCCCTAATAAAAGAAGAAGCAGAATGGTATACAAGTTTACTCGGCACAGGCCAAATTATCCATGATTTACATATATCACACGACTTAGCTGTTCTTTTGCAAAAGAAGGAAAGGCCGATTGTGTATATGTCCTTATTTTTACGGCATGTAGCGAATACAAGTCCACAAAACATCATTAATATCTCCTGTAAGCAAATGCAAAACTTCCATGGGCAAATGCATTTATTAAAAGCGGAGATCGACAGGTGGAAGAAAAGCAATTATTCTATTTTATTCTTAGGACCGGATGAAGAGCGGGTAAAAAAGTTAGAGCGTGTCCTTGAGGACTATGAGGTTCATGCCAGCATTACGACCGGAGATCAGCAGCTGTTACCTGGCCGGGTTCAAATCATGCAGGGAAACCTGCAAGCAGGCTTTGAGCTGTCAATTCAGAAAATCGCCGTAATCACTGAAGAAGAACTATTTAATAAACGGGTCAAAAAATCTACTAATCGTCAAAAACTATCAAACGCTGAAAGAATTAAGAGCTACTCCGAGCTGAAGATAGGTGATTATGTTGTCCATGTTAATCATGGGATTGGTAAATATTTAGGCATTGAAACGCTTGTCATTAACGGAATTCATAAGGATTATCTCCACATCCGCTATCAGGGCACAGATAAGCTTTATGTTCCGGTTGAACAAATTGATCTGGTAATGAAGTATGTCGGTTCAGAAGGAAAAGAGCCGAAGATTTATAAATTAGGCGGAACAGATTGGAAAAAGGTAAAGAAAAAGGTTCAGTCCTCTGTTGAAGATATTGCCGACGATTTAATCAAATTATATGCAGAGCGGGAAGCAGCCGTCGGTTATGCCTATTCGCCTGATGGCGATATGCAAAGGGAATTTGAAACATCCTTCGCTTACCAAGAAACAGACGACCAGCTCCGCTCGATTCATGAGATTAAGAAGGACATGGAAAGACCGCGTCCGATGGACCGTCTTCTCTGCGGCGATGTGGGATATGGAAAAACAGAAGTTGCAATTCGGGCGGCCTTTAAGGCAATCGCAGACGGAAAGCAAGTGGCCTTTCTTGTGCCAACAACGATTTTGGCGCAGCAGCATCATGAAACAATGCGGGAAAGATTTCAGGATTATCCGATTAATATCGGTCTGTTAAACCGCTTCCGCTCGAAAAAGCAACAAACGGAGACGCTTAAAGGGTTAAAGGCTGGGACAATTGATATTGTCGTAGGGACGCATCGCCTGCTCTCCAAGGATATTGTTTATCGTGATTTAGGGTTGTTGATTATTGATGAAGAGCAGCGGTTTGGGGTTACCCATAAGGAAAAAATTAAGAAGCTAAAAACAAATGTTGATGTGTTAACATTAACGGCAACGCCGATTCCTAGGACCCTGCATATGTCGATGCTCGGAGTCCGTGATTTATCTGTAATCGAAACTCCGCCGGAAAATCGTTTTCCTGTCCAAACTTATGTGATGGAATATAATGGTTCTTTAGTAAGAGAATCGATTGAGAGGGAACTAGCCCGCGACGGACAAGTCTACTTTTTATATAACAGAGTAGAAGATATTGAACGGAAAGCAGAGGAAATCTCGATGCTTGTCCCTGATGCACGTGTGGTTTGTGCCCATGGTCAAATGACAGAAAATGAATTAGAAACGGTGATGATCGGCTTCTTAGCAGGTGAATTTGATGTCCTTGTGAGTACGACGATTATTGAAACAGGTGTGGATATACCAAATGTGAATACCCTCATTGTCTTTGATGCGGATCGCATGGGTCTTTCACAGCTTTATCAGCTCCGCGGACGGGTCGGTCGTTCTAATCGTGTTGCCTACGCCTACTTCACTTATCGAAAAGATAAAGTATTAACGGAGGTAGCAGAAAAGCGTCTCCAAGCGATTAAGGAGTTTACTGAGTTAGGTTCCGGTTTTAAAATTGCCATGCGGGATTTATCGATTCGTGGTGCGGGTAATTTATTGGGAGCCCAACAGCATGGTTTTATTGACTCAGTTGGTTTTGATCTTTATTCGCAAATGCTAAAAGAAGCGATTGAAGAGCGAAAAGTGACCATTGGGGTGACGGGAGCTGCTGAAAAAAAATCGGTTGAAATTGACCTTGAAATTGATGCCTATATTCCGGATACATATATTAAGGATGGGCATCAAAAAATAGAGATGTATAAACGATTTAGAGGCGCGGAGTCGCTTGCGGATATTGAAGAGCTTGAAGAGGAAATGCAGGACCGGTTTGGTGAATATCCGGAGGAGGTTGCCTGCCTTTTCCAAATCGCAGAAATGAAGGTTTATGCCCTTTTAAATGGGGTAGAGCAAATTAAGCAAGCCAAACAGGAGGTAACCATCCTTGTGTCTGAACCGGTTACCAATACGATTGATGGAAGTAAGATTTTCCATATTGGCAGTCAGTTTGGCCGAAATATTTCTCCTGGGATGGATGGACCAAGGCTGAAAATTGTGATCAAGGTCAAGGACTATAAAACCTCAGAATGGCTGAATATTGCCTTTGAAATGGTTAAGGGACTGTCCCAGGCAAAAAAGGGTCATGAAAACCCTGTGAATTAATCCAATTTGGAATAATTGTAATATATTTGAAAAATTATTACGATTATGTATAGAACTTTCCAGATGAAAGATACTAAGTTCAAAGTTGGTGATGATTACATATAAAAGGTAATATTGTCACTCACCAAGTTGAATAATCATCAGATGAAAGTGAGGCAACATTGGATGAAAGCAACTGGAATAGTTCGTCGAATCGATGATTTGGGTCGTGTTGTCATTCCTAAAGAAATACGCAGAACTTTGCGTATCCGCGAAGGGGATCCGTTAGAGATTTTTGTTGATCGAGACGGAGAAGTCATCTTGAAAAAATATTCACCTATTAGTGAATTGGGTGATTTTGCCAAAGAATATGCTGAAGCACTTTTCGATAGCCTCGGAAACCCTGTGTTAATTTGTGATAGAGATACCGTTATTGCAATGGCAGGGGGTTCTAAGAAAGAATACTTAAATAAGAACATTAGTGATATCGTTGAAAAGACCATGGAAGAACGGAATTCGGTGCTGTCCACTCAAAAGGGCGATATCGCCTTAGTGGATGGAAATGAAGAGGCAGTAACTTCATATACTATCGGCCCTATTATTGCAAATGGTGATCCAATCGGGGCAGTGATCATTTTCTCCAAAGAAGGAACTCTTGGCGAAGTGGAACATAAGGCAGTTGAAACAGCAGCTAGTTTCTTAGCTCGCCAGATGGAGTCCTAACAGAACTACAGAACTAATTCTATTTTGCAAAGTATAAAAAGACAGCCATTGCTGTCTTTTTTATTTAGTTTAAAAGCGGTTTCCCTATGCTATAATTACCTTCGAGTTTGTATTTTTTGATAGGGTGAGTGAATGAAGAAGTCTGTGAATCCATCTAAGGCTCTGTTTAGAGGAGCCTTTATCTTAATGCTTGCGGCTCTTATGACGAAAATATTAAGTGCCTTTTACCGTATTCCTTTTCAAAACATTGTCGGCGATATTGGCTTTTACATATACCAACAAATCTACCCGTTTTATGGGATTGCCATTGTTCTTTCGACGACTGGCTTTCCTGTTGTCATTTCTAAGCTCTATGCGGAGCAAAAACAAAAAGGGGATGACGATAGATCTCGCTTGCTTCTATTTGTATCCTTTCTTTATTTGCAGTTCTTTGGGTTTATTTGTTTCAGTATCCTTTACTTTGGTGCAAACCGTATTGCCTTGTGGATGAATGACCCCCACCTCTCCATCCTGCTAAGGGTTGTCTCGATTGTGTTTTTGCTATTTCCGATTATGTCTGTCCTTAGAGGGTATTACCAGGGGATTGGGCATATGGTCCCTACAGCATTATCGCAGGTGGGGGAACAAACAACACGAGTAATGACGATCCTCTTTTTGGCCTATCTTTTTATGGAAAAAGGATATTCTCTTTATCTTGTCGGCGGAGGGGCTATGTTTGGCTCAATTACCGGCAGTATGATTTCAGGTATTATTCTGTTTATGTTTATATGGATTCGTAAAGAATGGAAGGTAATAGCGCCAAGGAGTGGGATGTTTCAACGATATGCCGGTGATACCAAACAGATTCTAAAGGCACTTGTCTATCAGGGTCTGATGATTTGTATAAGCGGGATGTTTATGATTTTTATTCAATTAGCTGATGCGTTGAATCTCTACTCCCTGCTAGTTGAAAGTGGGATTGAAAAGGACCTGGCCAAAAGCCTCAAGGGGATATTTGACCGCGGTCAGCCGTTAATCCAGTTAGGAACCATCGCTGCCACCTCCATGTCGTTAACCCTTGTTCCCTTAATCACAAGAGAGCGGCTGTCTGCAAAACCTGAATTCTTACACCACAAAATTCAAGTTGCGCTTAAAGTGAGTATGATCTTCGGTCTAGGCGCATCATCTGGTCTATGGGCAATCATTAGACCAACAAATACGATGCTTTTTGAAAATGAGGCTGGTTCGGCAGTGTTAGGGGTACTAAGTTTTGTGATTCTGTTTACATCACTTGCATCAACAATTATTGCCATTATGCAAGGCTTGGGTGTACTGTTATTTCCCGCAATTGCCGCTTTAATCATATTTCCGTTAAAATATATCCTAAATGGTCTATTCGTTCCTTTATATGGAACAATGGGGGCTGCCATAGCATCGCTTATTTCGCTGGGATTGGTCACAGCACTTCTCTGGTTGCGATTTAAAAAGACAGTAGGCATCTCGCTATTTTCGGTTCATTTTTGGAAAACTGTTATCATCGCCACTGCAGCAATGGTCCTTTTTTTAAAGGTTTATTTATTTATGTTCGGCACAGATGGTTATGGTCGGACCGAAGCTGCCTTCCAATCGTTAAGCGGAGTTATTATAGGTGGTTTCGTCTTTTTATTAATTATTATTAGAGGTAAAGTTTTTCGTGAGGAAGAATTGGCACTTTTTCCATTTGGCAGTAAATTAATTAAATTAATCGCCCGAAAGGATAGGAAATAAAGATGGTAAGAAGAATTGAAATTCTAGGCTTAGGTGCAGGAGATTTGGAACAGCTGCCTGTTGGTGTTTATAGAAAATTACTTAATGCAAGTTCGGTATTTCTACGGACGAAAGAGCATCCCGTTATCGCTGACTTGGAGAAAGAAGGATTGAGTTATACTTCATTTGATTCCGTCTATGAAAAGCATGATCAATTTGAGGAAGTATATGAAGAAATTGTCCAGACGTTATTGCAAAAGGCAGAAAGTGACTCAATTGTCTATGTGGTCCCAGGACATCCACTCGTTGCAGAACGGGCCGTGCAGCTTCTGTTAGCTTATGGTCCAGCAAGGAATATAGAAATAATCATTGGCGGTGGACAAAGTTTTATTGATGCTCTATTTACGGCCTTAAAAATAGACCCGATCGAAGGGTTTCAGTTACTTGATGGGACATCCCTCAACAAAGCACAACTGCAAATTGACCAGCATATGATTGTCAGCCAAGTTTATGATCAATTTATTGCTTCTAACGTTAAACTAACGTTAATGGAAAAGTTACCGGATGATTATCCGGTGTATATCGTTACGGCTGCTGGAAGTAGTCAGGAAATCATTGAAGAAGTACCTTTATATGAACTGGATCGAAATGTATCGATTAACAATCTGACCTCCGTATATATTCCTCCCGTTAAAGAGGAACAAATTCTCCTGAAGAATTTTTCAAAACTTAGAGAGATTATTGCCGAACTCAGGAGTCCGACTGGTTGCCCCTGGGATAGGGAGCAAACGCATGAAACCTTAAAAAAATATTTAATAGAAGAAACATACGAAGTGATTGATGCCATTAACAGTGAAGATATTGATCATTTAGTCGAAGAACTGGGGGATGTCCTGCTCCAGGTCATGCTGCACGCCCAGATTGGTGAGGATGATGGCTATTTTTCGATTGATGACATCATTGAGGGATTATCAGCGAAAATGATTCGCCGTCATCCACATGTATTTGGAAATGCCGAGGCTGATAATGCTGAGGAAGCATTAATAAGCTGGCAGGAAATTAAAAAGCAGGAGAAAGGTGAGGTGAATGTGCCTGCTTCTTTACTTGAAGGTGTATCGATGGCTTTACCGAATTTGTTAAGAGCATTCGAACTCCAAAAGAAAGCAGCAAAGGTTGGCTTTGATTGGCAGGAAATCACCCCGGCTTTAGAGAAAGTGAAAGAAGAGCTTGAAGAATTTATGAATGAATTAGATGGAACAGTCGAGGGCATGGCCCGGGCAAAGGGTGAATTTGGCGATTTACTCTTTGCTTTTGTAAATGTAGCGAGATTCTTAAAGATTCACCCGGAAGAAGCCTTGTTTGAAACAAACGAAAAGTTTACCCGCCGGTTTCAGTTTGTTGAGGAAAAGGTAATGGGCAGCGGCAGGACGTTTGAGGAGCATACACTGGAGCAACTAGACCAGTATTGGGACGAAGCAAAACTTAAGGGACTATAAGAATAAGGGGAGATCAGGTATGCGTCTAGATAAATTTTTAAAAGTATCGCGCTTAATCAAAAGAAGGACGTTGGCAAAAGAAGTATCCGACCAAGGAAGAATCGAAATTAATGGGAAAGAGGCAAAGGCGAGCTCAACGGTGAAAGTCGGCGATGAATTAACGATTCGCCTTGGGCAAAGAAAAGTTACAGCTCGGATAGACCGAATTCAGGATACCACCCGTAAAGAGGAAGCGGCAGAGATGTATACGATTATTAATGAAGAAAGAATTGGTTCATCAGAATTCCCATTCTAGTAACTGGGTTCTAATTTTCAAATCCCTCACATAAATATGTATCAAAAAGGTTGTACAAA
The DNA here is from genome assembly GCA_002559145.1 of Bacillus sp. AFS006103. GTDB lineage: Bacteria > Bacillota > Bacilli > Bacillales > Cytobacillaceae > Neobacillus. The sequence goes on along the minus strand of NTXX01000033.1, from coordinate 20,066 downwards.
TGATTGTGGGGGATGTTAATGAACCAGTATTATGATAATAATCCAACAAAAAGCAGCGTTCCAGACCATGATGTCATCATGAGAGGCAGAAAGCTTCTTGAGATTACCGGTGTCAAACAAGTGGAAAGTTTTGATAATGAAGAATTTTTATTAGAAACATCGATGGGATTTTTAGCAATCAAAGGACAAAATCTGCAAATGAAAAACCTCGATGTGGAAAAGGGGATTGTTTCAATTAAGGGGAAAATTTTTGATTTAGTCTACCTTGATGAACAGCATGGGGAGAAAGCTAAAGGGTTCTTTAGTAAGTTATTCCGATGACCCTCTCGACTCAATTTATAACATTGCTTGCGATGATTGGGATGGGGTCGTTATTCGGCGCGATGTTCGACACTTATCAGCGATTTTTAAATCGGCCGAAAAGAAAGCAATGGATTGTCTTCTTCAATGATTTATTATTTTGGATCATCCAAGCAGTGGTTATTTTTTACACGTTATTTTTAGTGAATAATGGGGAACTAAGATTTTATATCTTTCTCGCACTTCTTTGTGGATTTGCCGCCTATCAGAGTTTATTTAAAGGGACTTACCTTCGCTTGCTTGAGCTGACAATAAAAACAATCCTTGCTGTCAGCCGTTTTATTAAAAAGGTATTTCAACTCTTGATTTATAAACCAATCGTGGGTCTTATTCAATTGGTTATTGTCATTATCATTGCGATTGGCAGGGGCCTTTTAACCCTTGTCAAATTTATTGGCAAGGTTTTACTATTAATTCTAAAAATAATATTTGTACCGTTACAAAAGATTGTGTTGATTTTTTGGAAACTTTTGCCGAAAAGTCTTAAAAATTCCGTCGAGAAGTTATATAATAAAACGGCAGGAAATTTCCACAAAATCAGGAATTATATAAGTAAGTTGTTTAATAGATGGAAAAAACCAAAAGAGTAAGGCGGTGAGGGAAATGGGAGCAGAACCAAAGAAAAGTGTTTCTAAGATACAGACGACGTATGTTAAACAGCAGGAGTATGCAGAAATTGCCTCAGCTAGGAAAAAGAAGCTATTAGTAAGGCGATTGGCGATGTTTATGGCACTGGCCAGTATTATCTCCTATTTAATGATCTCCAGTAACATTTCCCAATCTGCTAAGCTCAGTGCTAAAATGACCCAAAAGAAGGAACTTACTCACCAGCTAACGGAGTTAAAGAATGAGCAAGGTATTCTGAATGAAAATATTATTAAATTAAATGACGATGATTATATTGCGAAGTTAGCTAGGAAAGAATATTTCTTCTCAGAAAAAAATGAAATTATTTTTAATATTCCTGATGAAAAAACGGGGAAATGAACCAATTTGTAGCCATATTGACACTGTTTTTTTTCTTTTTGTATAATATAGAGTAAGATTGATTTTCTATACTTTTAAGGAGGAACATTCTTTTTATGTCAATTGAAGTAGGCAGCAAGTTACAGGGGAAAGTAACAGGAATTACTAAGTTTGGTGCGTTTGTGGAGCTGCCGGAAGGCTCGACAGGACTCGTACACATCAGTGAGGTTGCTGACAATTACGTCAAAGATATTAATGACCATTTAAAGGTTGGCGACCAAGTAGAAGTAAAAGTCCTCAATGTTGAGAAAGATGGGAAAATTGGGCTGTCGATTAAAAAGACGAAGGATCGACCGGAGTCGCAGCAACGATCTTATTCAAATTCAAACTCACAACGTCCACGCCAGGGTAGAAACAACGATCGCAATAATTTTAAGCCAGAAAATTTTGAAACCAAAATGGCAAAATTTTTAAAAGATAGCGAGGATCGTTTATCTTCCTTAAAACGGAGCACAGAGTCCAAGCGTGGAGGAAGAGGAGCTAAACGGGGGTAACTTGCTACTAACTTATAAGGATGCTTCACTCAATATCATAAATAGAAGACAGGCCTAAATGGCCTGTCTTTTTTGCTGTTCAACTTAAAAGGGTGTCAGGCACCA
>NTXX01000033.1:0-18064 GCA_002559145.1 Bacillus sp. AFS006103 | reverse complement strand
AAATTCACATGGTGCCTGACACCCTACGACACTAATTAATATTAATTGAATGATTATAGTGAAAACGGTCGAACGATTTTTTTAGCCTGTTCACTAATTTGACAAACTTTTCTGACTATTAATTTTATAATAGTCTGAACGATGAAAGAATAGGGAGTGTGATTTATGGAAAAGACAAATGCTAGTTTCATAGAACCAGTCAGAGAAGTTAATCTGCATTCATCCAAATGGGCTTTGCAGAATGGATTGAAAAAAATCCAACTAATGCTCGAGTCCTTTTTCATAAAAAAGGGATATCTGCTATTATTGGTTGGCTTTTTACTTGGTCGGGCCTTGATTTTGGCAAAACTAACTCCTTTTTGCCTTCCCTTTTTTGCCTCCGTTTATTTAATTAAGCGAGATCGGGCACCGCTTGCCCTGATCGGACTAATTATTGGAGCAGTAACTATTTCACTCACAAACGCGGCCTTTACCTTTATAATTACCATTTTATTTATGCTAGTCTTCAGAATATGTAAGAAATGGGTCACCAATGATATGAAATGGACACCTTTAATTGTCGCTATTGTCCTTGGGCTCGGGAAATTGGCGGAAGCCTTTATTCTTTCAAGACAATTGACACTCTATGATTTAATGATGGTCGGGGTCCAAACCAGTCTTGCGTTTATTTTGACGCTTATCTTTCTCCAAAGTATTCCATTGTTAACCTTTAACAAACGGAGACAATTATTAAAAACAGAAGAAATCGTTTGTCTAATTATCATGCTTGCTTCAATTATGACAGGGACAATTGGCTGGAAGGTTTATGACCTGTCGATTGAGCATATCATGTCGAGATACTTAGTATTGGTATTTTCGTTTATCGCCGGAGCAACAGTTGGCTCCACTGTGGGGGTTGTCACGGGGTTGATTTTTAGTCTGGCGAGTGTCTCTAGTTTTTATCATATGAGTCTACTTGCTTTTTCTGGTGTCCTGGGAGGATTGATGAAGGAAGGGAAAAAAATAGGTGTTTCCATTGGTTTATTTATCGCAACACTCCTAATTGGTATGTATGGGGAAGGCGGTGGCTCCATCCAGCTTACGGTATTGGAGACAGCGGCAGCCATCTTTCTATTCCTCTTAACACCTCAGGTATTAACTTCTCGATTAGCAAAGTATATCCCTGGTACACCGGAATACACAGCTGAGCAGCAAAAATATATGCGTAAAATGCGTGATGTTACGGCACAGCGGGTGTCACAGTTCTCTAACGTCTTCCATGCTCTGTCCAAAAGCTTTTCACAAATGGAAATTCAACCGAAGGAAGATGAAAGTGATCGGGAAATGGATTACTTTATGAGCAACGTTACCGAAAAAACCTGCCAAACCTGCTTTAAGAAGGATCAATGCTGGGCAAACAATTTTAATACAACCTATTCTTATATGGAAGAAATTATTCATGAAATGGATCAAAATGATGGAAATGTTTCTTCTAAGCTATCCCGTGAATGGGAAAAGATATGCACCCGTTCAAAACGAGTGTATGAATCGATTGGACAAGAATTAACGTTTTTTCAAGCCAATCAAAAGTTAAAAAAGCAGGTTCAGGAAAGCCGCAGGCTGGTTGCTGAACAATTGTTAGGTGTGTCCGAAGTAATGGATAATTTCGCAAAGGAAATTCAACGGGAACGAGAAAACCACCACAAGCAGGAAGAACAAATTATGGAGGCAATGCAATCGTTCGGAATCCATATTGAACAAGTGGAAATCTATAGCCTTGAGCAAGGAAATGTCGATATTGAGATGTCTTTACCGTTTTGCGATGGTCATGGTGAATGTGACAAATTAATTGCTCCGATGCTATCTGATATTCTGGGGGAAACGATTGTTGTAAATAAGGAAGAATGTGCAACTTATTCGAATGACTTTTGTCATGTGACATTCCGGTCCTCCAAGGCGTATACGGTAGAGACAGGCATTGCCCATGCTGCTAAGGACGGCGGGCTGGTGTCAGGAGACAGTTATTCGACGATTGAACTCGGATTAGGGAAGTATGCCATTGCCATTAGTGATGGAATGGGAAATGGAGAAAGAGCTCATTACGAGAGTAAAGAAACACTGCTTCTTTTACAAAAAATTCTCCAATCAGGAATTGAAGAAAAAGTGGCGATTAAATCAGTTAACTCCATTCTCTCACTCCGGACGACGGATGAAATATTTTCTACCTTAGATTTAGCGATGATTGACCTGCAAAATGCATCAACCAAATTTCTTAAAATTGGGTCAACACCGAGCTTTATTAAAAGAGGGAATAAGATTATTAAAATCCAGGCAAGTAATCTGCCAATAGGTATGATTCAGGAATTTGAAGTGGACGTGGTCAGTGAACAGCTAAAAGCTGGGGATCTCTTGATTATGATGAGCGATGGGGTATTTGAGGGGCCGTTGCATGTTGAGAATTATGATTTATGGATGAAAAGAAAATTACAAGGACTAGAAACAGATAATCCGCAGGAGGTAGCTGATTTAATTTTAGAAGAAGTGATCCGGTCGAGATCGGAAATCATTCATGATGACATGACCGTGACCGTAGCGAAAATTAAACATAATACCCCAAAGTGGGCATCCATTCCTGTTCAAAAATTAAAGCGTCAGGCCTAAACAAGTTATTTTATGCCATCCCCCTTTAAAATATGTATAAATCATTTACATCCCGTCGAAAATGGTACCAATACATGTTGTGGAGGGAGAAGGTTATGTATACAGGGAAAATACGTCAAATTTTACTGATTACTGATGGATGTTCTAATCAAGGGGACGATCCAATTGCTATGGCTGCACTTGCAAAAGAGCAAGGAATCACCGTTAATGTAATTGGTGTGATGGAACAGGATACGATTGACGAAAAAGGAATGGCTGAAATTGACGGGATTGCGATGTCAGGTGGTGGCGTCAGTCAGATTGTCTATGCGCAGCAACTCTCGCAAACCGTGCAAATGGTCACTCGTAAAGCGATGAACCAAACCATTCAGGGAGTGGTCAACCGTGAATTGCAGCAAATATTAGGACGATCACAAACCATGGAAGACCTCCCGCCCGAGAAACGCGGGGAAGTGATGGAGGTTGTCGATGAATTAGGAGAAACTGTCGAATTAGAGGTGTTGATTCTTGTCGATACAAGTGCAAGTATGAAACACAAACTTCCGACCGTGAAGGAAGCACTGCTTGACCTCTCTCTAAGCTTGAACGCTCGAACAGGTGATAATCAATTTTCGGTCTATGTATTTCCCGGGAAAAAGAAAGATGTCGAAAAATTGCTGGATTGGACACCTAAACTGCAAACATTGACCAGTGTATTCTCTCAGCTGTCAACTGGAGGAATAACGCCGACAGGACCAGCGTTACGGACAGCGTTATCCTCATTTGAAGAAAAACAATCCTTAAGGAGCCTGCTTTCACGTGATGATGAATCATACTTTGAAGAGTCAATGTAAGGTAAGCCCGGGGACAGTCATTACAGGAAAGTGGCATTCAAAGGAGTATACGATTATAAAGGAACTTGGATTTGGAGCAAACGGGGTGGTTTACCTTGCTAAGCATAAGAACACACAAGTCGCTTTAAAAATGAGTGACAATGGTATGTCGATCACTTCTGAGGTAAATGTTTTAAAATCCTTAGCAAAGGTCCAGGGACCCCCAACCCTTGGGCCTTCTTTGCTTGACGTCGACGATTGGCAGAGTAATCGCGGACGCATTTCATTTTATGTGATGGAATATATTCAGGGTCCTGACTTTCTCTCCTTTTTACAACAAAAGGGAAAATCATGGACTAGTGTTTTATTCTTGCAGCTTTTAAATGATTTAGACAAACTTCATGAAAATGGGTGGGTATTTGGTGACTTAAAGCCAGAAAACCTAATAGTCACAGGACCCCCGCCAAAAATAAGATGTATTGACGTCGGCGGCACGACCATTCAAGGAAGAGCGATTAAGGAATTCACTGAGTTCTATGACCGTGGGTATTGGGGACTAGGCTCTAGGAAGGCTGAGCGGACCTATGACCTGTTTGCAGTGGCGATGATTATGATTAATACCGCCTATCCTAAAAGGCTGACGAAAACGAGTGGAGGAATCTCTCAATTAAGAGAGGCTATCCGGCAAAGACCAGAGCTAAAGGTGTGGGAAAAGGTCATCCTAAAAGCTCTTCAAGGCCAATATGGAAGCGCGAAACAAATGAGGGCTGAATTATTAGATCTAATGGTCGATAAAAAAACAGCAGACCCGCTCATAAAGCCTAATAGTGCAAGCCAGCCTGCTCAGAAACAGCTGCCCCGTAAGGGATCAAATGCGAACCAACCTGTAACGCGGCAGCACTATCGGAAAAAGAAGAAAAAAAGCGGCTGGATGGAATTTTGGTTAATAGCTCTCGTGTTAGGCCTTTTATATGCCTGGTACACCTTTAATAAATTATTATAAGAAAAGCGTAAGCGCCCTGTTCAGCGGCGTATGGCCTGGAGCGCTCCAACTGAGATAAAGGAAACACGAAGAGCCGAAGGCGATTCGATGTTGACTTATCGTAGGGCGGAGTGCGAAGGACACTAGCCGCTAGGGCGCTGGAGCTGGACAATTTTCAAAGTTGAAAAATATATTTTCTTATCTAATAAAGGTGAAACTATTTCTTAGGTCATCCGTATAAGAAGAAAGGTAATTTTATAAGTAGTTATTTAAGCGGAGAATTAGGAAAATTTTCTAAGCAATTTGTAATGCCTATGCTTTGATAGTTTATTCTTAATAGTGGTAGACTAATGTTATTCTTAACGATGTAAAGTTCTACACTTTGTTTTAAGGAAGATGCAATCATATGTTGGAAACTAAGGTCAAGGCCTTTCTTACTCACCAGGCATTCAGTTTAGCATCTAAAAGGATGGTCATTGGTGTTTCGGGAGGGCCGGATTCGCTGGCACTGCTTCACTTTTTGCTTGCGGAAAGAGAGAAACAAAATTTGCACTTCGTTGTTGCCCATGTAGACCATATGTTTCGTGGTCAAGAGTCCTATGAGGATGCAATGTTCGTTAAAGATTTTTGTGAACAGAATAGCATTCCGTTCGAAATGACTCGGGTGAATGTGCCGGAAATTATCAGAAGTACGGGGAAAAGTTCACAAATCGCCGCAAGAGATATAAGGTATGAGTTTTTTTCAAAGATTATGGAAAAGTATCAATATCCATGGTTAGCACTTGCACATCATGGTGATGATCAAATGGAAACGATGCTAATGAGATTAACGAGGGGCAGTTCAGGCCTGGCTCGTGCAGGTATACCATTTTCACGGCCATTTGAAAGCGGAATGATCATTCGTCCGTTTTTGGGACTGGAAAGGGCTGATATCCAGGAATATTGCCAAAAGCATAGCCTTAGACCGCGAATGGACCCAAGTAATGAGAAAGGGATCTATAGCAGGAATCGATTTCGCAAAGAAGTTGTCCCTTTTTTAAAAAAGGAAAATCCACATGTCCATGAACAATTTCAACGATTTAGTGAGGAAATCACAAGTGATGAAAATTTCCTTCTAGAATTAACAGGACAACGGCTGATTAAGGTAATCACTAAAAGAGAAGAAGACAAAATTACCATTGACATTATTAGCTTTCTTGAAATGCCTTTACCTTTACAAAGAAGAGGGATTCATCTAATATTAAACTATCTTTACAAAGAAAAACCAGCATCTTTATCTGCCGTACATATCGATCAAGTATTTTCCATAGTTCATCATTCTCAACCATCAGGTCAACTTGATTTTCCTAATGGATTACACGTTTTTCGTTCCTATCATTCCCTTTCATTCCAATTTCAACCGAATGAAGGCGAATCCTATCATTTTGAAATGACAGGGCCAGGAATGATTGTATTGCCGAATGGAGGGGAAATTAGAGCTGAGTATATTGAAGGGGAAATTCCAACAACAGATTCAAATACGGCATTGTTTAAAGTAAGCAGCGTGAAGTGGCCCATTATTATTCGTTCTAGAAAAATAGGCGATCGGATGTCAATAAAGGGAATGCAAGGGTCAAAGAAGTTAAAATCAATATTCATTGACCAGAAAGTACCAGTTCAGGAACGAAATATGTGGCCTGTACTAACCGACAAAGAAGGTTGTATTATCTGGCTTCCAGGTTTAAAAAAATCTTCCTTTGAAGGCATAGATTTTGCAGCTGAAAAATATATACAACTCACATATCAAAAGTAGGATCTTCTAGGGGGCACAATTAGAATGAAACAGGATATTGAAAAAGTATTAGTTACAGAAGAAGAGATTCAAACGAAAATCCGGGAGTTGTCAGCACAGTTAACGGAAGAGTATCAGGATAAATTTCCGCTTGCTATTGGTGTTCTAAAAGGTGCGATGCCATTTATGGGGGATTTATTAAAACGAATGGATTGCTATCTTGAAATGGATTTTATGGATGTTTCAAGCTATGGAACTGGACTTGTTTCTTCTGGTGAAGTAAAAATTCTCAAAGACTTAGATACATCTGTCGAAGGAAGAGACATTCTCATAATTGAAGATATTATCGATAGCGGTCTAACCCTTAGTTATTTGGTCGACCTATTTAAATATCGGAAGGCAAAATCAATCAAGATTGTGACATTGCTGGATAAACCGACAGGTAGAAAAAGTGCTATTAAGGCTGATTATGTTGGCTTTATTGTACCGGATGAGTTTGTTGTCGGTTATGGCTTGGATTATATTGAAAAATATCGTAACCTTCCATATATCGGTGTCTTAAAACCTGAAGTATACAGCAATAATCTCTAGATTTATTTATCAGCTCATTCCTTAAGCAACAATATATAACCTTACGAATGAGTGTAATTCCTTGAATTTGTAAGATTTTTTATGATACTATTTAGTATAGTTTGCCTATCGTGGGAGGAGGTAAGAGATGAATCGGATTTTCCGTAATACCATCTTTTATTTATTGATATTTTTAGTCATTATTGGCGTGGTAAGTTTCTTTAATGGAAGTAATGAGACGACCGATCATATTTCATATGATAGGTTTGTTACCCAATTAGACAAAGGCGAAGTAAAGTCGTTCACAATGCAACCTGAACGAGGTGTTTATGAGGTTCGTGGTGTGCTTGAAACGAAAAGTAAACAATTCATAACTTATGTTCCAAATAGTGAAGAAATAATTAACAAAATTAATAAAGCTGATTCAAAAGTTGAAGTAATGCCTGCAAAGGAAACAAGCGGTTGGGTGACTTTCTTTACCTCAATTATTCCGTTTGTGATTATCTTTATTTTATTCTTCTTCTTATTAAACCAAGCTCAAGGCGGCGGCAGCCGTGTGATGAACTTTGGTAAATCTAAAGCGAAGCTTTATAACGATGATAAGAAAAAGGTTCGTTTTAGAGATGTAGCAGGTGCTGATGAAGAAAAGGCAGAACTAGTGGAAGTAGTTGAATTCTTAAAGGACCCTCGGAAATATGCCGAACTGGGTGCCCGTATTCCAAAAGGAGTGCTTTTAGTCGGTCCTCCGGGTACTGGTAAAACCTTGCTTGCTAGAGCAACTGCAGGTGAAGCGGGCGTTCCGTTTTTCTCGATAAGCGGTTCGGACTTCGTTGAAATGTTTGTCGGGGTCGGTGCTTCCCGTGTACGTGATTTATTTGAAAATGCTAAGAAAAACGCACCTTGTATTATTTTTATTGATGAAATTGATGCCGTTGGACGTCAACGTGGTGCTGGTTTAGGCGGCGGACACGATGAACGTGAGCAAACCTTGAACCAATTGCTTGTTGAGATGGATGGATTTGGCGCTAATGAAGGAATTATCATTATTGCTGCTACAAACCGTGCCGATATTCTGGATCCGGCCCTTTTACGTCCAGGTCGTTTTGACCGACAAATTACCGTTGACCGTCCCGATGTTATCGGACGTGAAGCTGTTCTTAAAGTTCATGCACGTAATAAGCCGTTAGATGAGTCGGTAAACCTAAAGAATATTGCGATGCGTACACCTGGATTCTCTGGTGCAGACTTAGAAAACTTATTGAATGAGGCGGCGTTAGTGGCTGCTAGAAGCAGTAAGAAGAAAATCGATATGGAAGATATTGATGAAGCAACAGATCGTGTTATTGCCGGTCCGGCTAAGAAGAGCAGGGTTATTTCTGAAAAGGAACGTAATATTGTGGCCTTCCATGAAGGCGGACACACGGTTATCGGTTTAGTACTAGATGAAGCAGATATGGTCCACAAGGTTACAATCGTACCTCGTGGCCAGGCAGGTGGATATGCCGTAATGCTTCCTCGAGAAGACCGTTACTTTATGACGAAGCCTGAGTTGCTCGATAAAATTGTTGGATTACTCGGTGGACGTGTGGCGGAAGAGATTGTCTTTGGCGAAGTTAGTACAGGAGCCCATAACGATTTCCAACGTGCGACAGGAATTGCCCGTAAGATGGTAACTGAATATGGAATGAGTGATAAACTTGGACCACTTCAGTTTGGTCAAGGTTCAGGCGGTCAGGTATTCTTGGGTCGTGACATCCATAATGAACAGAATTATTCCGATGCGATTGCATATGAGATTGATTTAGAAGTCCAAAGAATTATCAAGGAATGTTATGCAAGAGCTAAAGTAATTCTCACTGAAAATCGTGATAAGCTGGATCTGATTGCTAAGACACTACTTGAAGTAGAAACGCTCGTTGCAGAACAGATTAAATATCTGGTTGACCATGGTCATATGCCAGCGCCAAACGTCGCTTTAGAAGCCGTTAAAATCGGTCCGAAAAAAGTAGACGACGTGAAGGTTAATATTAATACGAAAAAGGATGAGGTTGAGGTTGAGCCGCTTAACCCTTCTGATGACGAAACTAAATTATAATAGCAAGATAAAGGGTGCTTCTCTGAAGCACTCTTTTTTTTAGGCTAGCTCCAGCGCGCTTGCGCTTTTCTTTTTTATCAATATTCATATTTATGTTATTATGTTTTCAGTAGAGAAGAGAATAATCTGAAAAGTGAGTGATAGATGTGATTTTCGTATTTGATGTAGGGAATACCAATATTGTTCTGGGTGTTTATGATGGGGAGGAGCTTAAATATCATTGGCGTGTTGAAACGAATCGAAACCGTACGGAGGATGAGTTTGGAATGAACATCAAAGCATTGTTTGATCATGCGGGCCTCTCTTTTTCAGATATTGACGGGATTATTATTTCCTCGGTTGTCCCACCGATTATGTTTGCGCTCGAAAGAATGTGCCAAAAGTATTTTCATGTGAAGCCGTTTGTGGTGGGGCCAGGAATAAAAACGGGTCTAAATATTAAATATGAAAATCCGAGAGAGGTTGGGGCGGATCGTATTGTCAATGCCGTTGCGGCTATTCACGAATATGGAAGTCCGCTGATTATCGTCGATTTTGGAACAGCGACGACTTATTGTTATGTGAATGAGGAACGTCAATATATGGGTGGAGCAATTGCCCCGGGAGTCGGCATTTCGACAGAGGCCCTTTATTCAAGGGCATCCAAACTGCCAAGAATTGAAATTACCCGTCCGGAAGCGGTCATCGGCAAAAATACGGTGGCAGCCATGCAGGCCGGAATTGTTTATGGATACGTTGGTCAAGTCGAGGGGATTGTCAAGCGGATGATGGAGCAAAGCGAGAAGAAGCCAACCGTAATTGCGACAGGCGGACTAGCTAACTTAATTGCTCAAGAATCAACAATTATTGATGTTGTCGACCCGTTTTTAACTTTAAAGGGTTTACAGCTTATCTATAAAAGAAACGTGGATATCCTAAGGAATAACAGCTAGAAAGGGGTTTACAAATGAAGGATTATCTTGTTAAAGCACTTGCCTATGATGGCAATATTCGAGCCTATGCCGTTCGTACAACCGAAACAGTAAGTGAGGCACAAAGACGACACCAAACCTGGCGGACCGCATCAGCTGCCCTTGGCCGCACGTTGACCGCAGGGGTAATGATGGGGGCTATGTTAAAGGGTGATGATAAATTAACGATTAAGATCAATGGCGGCGGACCACTGGGCCCTATGGTCGTTGATAGTAACGCTAAAGGTAAGGTTCGTGGCTATGTAACCAATCCGGAGGTTGATTTTGAATCAACGGAACATGGCAAGCTTGATGTCCGCCGCGCGGTCGGCACGGAAGGAACTTTGGCTGTCGTTAAAGATGTCGGGATGCGTGACTTTTTTTCCGGACAGGTTCCCTTGGTTTCAGGTGAATTAGGTGAGGATTTTACTTATTATTTTGCCACCTCTGAGCAGGTTCCGTCGTCAGTAGGTGTCGGTGTGTTAGTGAATCCCGATGATACAATATTAGCCGCAGGCGGATTTATTTTTCAATTGATGCCAGGTACACCTGACTCAATCATTTCAAAACTTGAAGAGCGTTTGCAAACGATTGAGCCTATTTCCAAATTAATTGAACGAGGTCTAACGCCAGAACAAATCCTAGGAGAACTTTTTGGAAGCGAGCAAGTAAAGATCTTAGAAACCATGCCGGTGGGATTTGAATGTAATTGCTCGAAAGACCGTTTCGCGAATGCGATTGTTGGTTTAGGTGCTGCAGAGATCAATGCCATGATTGAAGAAGATGGACAGGCCGAGGCTCATTGTCACTTTTGCAATGAAAAGTACCTCTTTTCGCGTGTTGAATTAGAAGAACTCAAAAAGGATGCCAGATAAACGGGTGCTTGCGCTTTTCTGAAAAGATAAAAGGTAATATTTTTTACTTAGATAACTGTCTAGCTTCAGCACCCAACGGCTAGTGGACTTCGCCCTTTTCCCTACGATAAGTCAACATCGGATCGCTCCGCTCTCCGTGTTTCCTTTATCTCAGTCAAAGTGCTCCAGTCCATACGCCGCTAAACGGGTGCTTGCGCTTTTCTGATGGGGGGAGAGAGATTGGGGAGGAAGCAGCTATGGACGGTTATTGCGGCCCTAATATTGATAAACTGCCTAACACTCGCCTTTTTTCTATCAAAGGCAAATCTGGCAGGCGGAGCAGAAGATCAAGAGACAGTAGCGACGGTCAGAGGAAAAACAATCGAAAGAAAAGAATGGCTTAATGAACTAGAAGCACGATATGGGAAAGATGTTCTAAAAGATATGGTCGATCAAAAGGTTATCGAAGAAATGGCCGCAAAATATAGAATCAAGATATCCAATCTGGATGTTGAGCGAGAATTTAGAATGCTGAAGGCAACATACAATTCGTTCGGGAAGCAAAATCTCAAGAATGAGAAAAGGTTGAAGGAACAAATCCGGACCAATCTCCTGTTAGAGGAACTTTTAACAAAAGATGCGAAAGTTTCAAACGATGAATTAGAGAGTTATTATCAAAAAAATAAAGACCTTTTTAATGTCCCTGCTGCTTACCACTTATCACACATCGTTGTAGGAACCAAGGAAGAAGCAGATCAGACGCGACAAGAGTTGGGAGAGGGTTCGAATTTTTCAACGTTAGCGATGGAACGTTCGATCGATGAATTTTCCGCAAATGAAGGTGGAGATATCGGATACATTAGTGAACAAGATGAGAGATACCCTCTTGAATATATTCAAATAGCTAAGGAATTAAAGACGGGGGCATACAGTCAGCCAATTAACGTTGAACAAGGTTTTGCCATCCTTAAGTTGGAAGGGAAAATAACTGGACGGAACTATGCCTTTAAAGATGTGAAAGAGGCAATTCGCCGTCAAATGGCGCTTGAAAAAATGAATATTCCTGTATCTGCTGCTCCTTTTTGGGATGATGCTAAGGTGGATTGGGTTTACGGAAAATAGGGATATTAAAACACAGGAGATACTTCTGTGTTTTTCCTTTCCAACATTTGAAATATTGGAAAAATACCAAAATAAAACGATTGACAAACACAGTCTAATACTGGTAAATTTAATATTATAATAAATCCAATCAACTTACTCGGAATAGGGGTGCTCTTAATGGTACGTGTTGCAAATTCAGTGGCCGAATTAGTTGGTCAAACACCAATTGTTAAATTAAACAGATTAGTAGATGAAAATAGTGCAGAGGTTTATTTAAAGCTTGAGTATTTTAATCCCGGCAGTAGTGTTAAGGATCGTATCGCTTTAGCTATGATTGAAGCGGCAGAAGAGCAAGGTTTAATCAAACCGGGTGTCGATACTATTATTGAGCCTACAAGCGGAAATACAGGAATTGGACTTGCGATGATTGCTGCAGCAAAAGGTTACAAGGCTGTGTTTGTTATGCCTGAAACGATGAGTTTAGAAAGACGGAACCTGCTCCGTGCTTACGGTGCAGAACTTGTGTTAACACCGGGTCCAGCAGGGATGAAGGGTGCTATTGCTAAAGCGGAAGAGCTAGTACAAGAACATGGTTATTTCTTACCGCAGCAATTCAAAAACCAAGCGAATCCTGAAGTTCACAGAAGAACAACAGGTAAAGAGATTGTTGAACAAATGGACCAACTAGATGCATTTGTGTCAGGTATTGGAACGGGCGGTACCATCACTGGTGCGGGAAGTGTTCTTCGTGAGAAATTCCCTGAAATCAAAATCTATGCAATCGAACCAACAGATTCTCCAATCCTTTCCGGTGGATCACCTGGCCCGCATAAACTTCAAGGTCTTGGAGCAGGCTTTATTCCAGAAACTTTAGATACGGATATTTATGATGAAGTCATTCAAGTTGGCACGGAGGAAGCTTTTTCAGCCTCAAGACGTGCAGCAAGAGAAGAAGGAATCTTAGGCGGTATTTCTTCAGGAGCAGCGATCCACGCAGCGGTAGAAGTAGCTAAGAAACTTGGAAAAGGTAAAAAGGTTCTAGCTATTATTCCTGATAATGGTGAACGCTATTTAAGTACAGCACTTTACCAGTATGATGCTGAATAATTAGAAAAGTGGAAACGTCCGTTTAGTGACGTTGAACTGAAGAGAGGCGTTGGCGATTGCCGATGCTTCTTTTTTGTGGAAAAGGGGCAGAGCGCGACATAAACAAGTTAAGACTCTTACATGTTTTTTTGTAAACTATTTATATTTTCAGGTATGATAAAAAGAGTGAAAAAAGGCTGCATAGGAGGAATAGGTATGAGCACAACTCGAGAACAAATTCAATGTGGACCATATACCTTAGATTTCGGTAAAAAGACAATGATAATGGGCATTTTAAATGCAACTCCAGACTCCTTTTCAGATGGCGGCAAGTTCAATGAAATAGAAAATGCCGTTATACGTGCAAAGGAAATGGTGAGAAATGGAGCTGATATTATTGATATTGGCGGGGAATCGACACGTCCCGGATTTGCGGCTGTCCCAGTGGAGGAAGAATTGGAACGTGTGATACCGATTATTCGGGCGATAGCTGAACATATTGAGGTACCGATATCCATTGATACGTATAAGGCAGAAGTGGCCAAGCAGGCAATCGAAGCGGGAGCCCATATTATTAATGATATATGGGGGGCAAAGGCCGATGAAAATATGGGACGAGTGGCGGCTGACTATGATGTTCCCATCGTGCTTATGCATAATCGTCATAATCGGGACTACAAGGTTTTCATGAGAGATGTCATCAATGACCTCTATGAAAGTATTGCGATTGTAAAAAATGCAGGGGTAAAGGATGAGAAGATCATCGTTGACCCGGGGATTGGGTTTGCAAGAGATTATCAAGAAAATCTACTAACCATGCGGAATTTAGATACGTTTGTCAAACTGGGCTATCCAGTATTATTAGGTACGTCCCGAAAAACAATGATTGGACAAGCATTGGACCTGCCTGTTCATGAAAGAATGGAAGGGACCGGGGCAACGATTTGTTATGGAATTCAAAAGGGCTGTCACATTATTCGTGTTCATGATGTCAAGGAAATGAGCAGAATGGCAAAAATGATGGATGCTCTAATGGGAAAGGGTGAAACGGTTGGATAAAATCTACATCAATCGGATGGAATTTTACGGATACCATGGAGTTTTCCCAGAAGAGAACCGGTTAGGACAGCGATTTGCTGTCGATTTAGCTGTGTCACTTGATTTAAAAAAAGCCGGTGAAACAGATGAACTGGAGCATTCAGTCAACTACGCTGAGCTCTATCAAATATCTAAAGACATAGTCGAGGGTCCCCCTTATAAGCTAGTCGAAGCCGTGGCAGAAAATATTGCTGCACTGGTTTTGAAAAGGTTTGGTCTCATTTCTGAGGTTACCGTCAAGGTAATAAAGCCTGATCCGCCGATTCCGGGTCATTACAATTCGGTTGCAGTAGAAATTACAAGGAGAAGATAAAAGTGGAAAACACAGCATTTATTGCCCTTGGCTCGAATATTGGAGACCGTTATGACAATATAGCGAGTGCAATCAACCAATTAGTAAGTTATTCTGATATTCATTTGGTAAATTACTCCTCCATTTATGAAACAGATCCTGTTGGTTATGAAGACCAGGATTTATTTTTGAATATGGTAATTGAGATTAAAACAGGGTTAACTGCAATGGAGTTATTAGAGTTATGCTTAAAAACTGAATTGGAACTTGGAAGAAAACGGGGAATTAGGTGGGGGCCGCGCACAATTGACCTTGACATTCTCACCTTTAACCAAGAAAATATTGAAAGCGAGAAATTAATTGTTCCGCATCCTAGGATGTTAGAGCGGGCATTTGTAATCATTCCACTTTTAGAAATAACTCACGACAGCCAATTTTTTAAGATAAATCAATTGCTGCTAGAATCATCTTTAGAAGAATTACCTAACAAAGAAGGAGTCCGAATATGGAAGCAGAAAAATGGGGAAGACGTATTCGAGCCTATCGAAAGCTAAAAGGTTATACACAAGAAAGCTTTTCGAGGGAACTAGGTGTATCTGTATCAATTTTAGGTGAAATTGAAAGAGGAAACCGCCTGCCGGCAGGTGATTTGCTTGAAAGGATCGCTTATTCATTAAAAATTAGTGTAGATGATTTAGCGCCTAAAGAATAAGCTGGTCCTCGTTTAGCGCAGTGGTTGATGCTTGCGATTTGCAATTATAGTTTGAAGGAAATAAAAAGACCAAAGAGGAGGTCGTTTGCGCGTGTTGAAGATTGGAAATATTGAGATGAAGAATCCTGTCGTATTGGCACCAATGGCAGGTGTTTGTAACTCCGCATTCCGACTAACTGTTAAAGAGTTTGGTGCAGGGTTAGTCTGTGCGGAAATGGTAAGTGATAAAGGTATCATTTATAAAAATGAAAAAACGATCAATATGCTCTACATCGATGAGCGTGAAAAACCGCTTAGTTTGCAAATTTTTGGCGGCGAAAGGGAAACCCTTGTCGAAGCAGCCAAGTTTGTTGATAAGAATACCAATGCCGATATTATCGATATTAATATGGGTTGTCCTGTTCCAAAAATCACGAAATGCGATGCGGGAGCAAAATGGCTTCTGGACCCAAATAAAATCTACGAGATGGTTTCTGCAGTGGTTGCGGAAGTGGAAAAGCCTGTAACTGTAAAAATGCGGATAGGCTGGGATGAGCAGCATATTTATGCGGTGAAAAATGCCCAAGCTGTAGAACGTGCCGGTGGAAAAGCTGTATCACTACATGGACGTACACGTGTTCAAATGTATGAAGGAAAAGCGAACTGGGATATCATCCGTGAGGTAAAGCAAAACCTATCGATTCCGTTGATTGGGAATGGGGACGTCCAGACCCCTCAGGATGCGAAACGGATGCTAGAGGAAACAGGCGCGGATGGGGTAATGATTGGAAGAGCGGCACTAGGAGATCCTTGGATGATTTATCGTACCGTTCAATATTTAGAATCAGGGATATTAATGCCTGAACCGACCGTAAGAGAAAAAATAGATGTATGTATTCTTCATTTAGACCGCTTAATTGCACTTAAAAATGAGAGTATTGCTGTGCGTGAAATGCGTAAGCATGCGGCATGGTATTTAAAAAAGGTACCAGGAAATGCGATAGTTCGTAATGCCATTAATGATTGTGTGAATAGAGATCACTTAGTGACAATATTAAATGATTTAGTTTTAGAAGTTGAAGAAAAAGAGCAAAGTCAGATGATTGTAGGGTAAATTTGTCACTTAAAGTATCTTTTTCTATCCTACTTGGATGCTGCCAGTGAAAAAACTGGCAGTTTTTATTTTATTAAATCTTTTTTGATGTCTGAAAGTATAAGTTTGTGTAAAATAATAAAGTATGTAGAAAAATGGGATTGCCTTATTTAAAGCATTTTACATAATAAAAGATTATTGGAGTGAATTTTATGAGCCAGGAAGATTTAAATGACCAATTAAGGGTCAGACGTGAAAAGATGAATACCATGCGCGAAAATGGCCTTGATCCATTTGGTAAGCGTTTTGACCGTTCACAC
Source organism: Bacillus sp. AFS006103 (assembly GCA_002559145.1). Taxonomy (GTDB): domain Bacteria; phylum Bacillota; class Bacilli; order Bacillales; family Cytobacillaceae; genus Neobacillus. The sequence continues at coordinate 1,706 of NTXX01000033.1, read as the reverse complement.
AGTACAAATGAATTAATTGAGCAATATGGAGAATTAGAAAAGGAAGATATTGAGGAAAAAAATGTATCCGTTTCTTTAGCGGGCCGAATTATGACAAAGCGTGGGAAAGGTAAAGCCGGTTTTGCGCATATTCAAGATTTAACAGGTCAAATCCAAGTATATGTTCGTCAGGATGCCATCGGTGAAGAAAGTTATAAACTATTCGATTCTTCAGACCTAGGGGACATTATTGGAGTAACAGGAACATTATTTAAAACAAAGGTTGGCGAGTTATCGGTAAAGGTAGAAAACTTTGTATTCTTAACAAAGGCATTGCGACCGCTTCCCGATAAGTTCCATGGACTTAAGGATGTGGAACAGCGCTACCGTCAGCGTTATTTGGATTTAATCATGAGTCAGGAAAGTAAGGCGACATTTATTGCAAGAAGCCGTATTATTCAATCGATGCGCCGTTATTTAGATGACCACGGTTATTTAGAGGTAGAAACACCGATGATGCATTCTATTGCCGGGGGAGCGTCAGCACGTCCATTTATTACACACCATAATGCGCTCGATATGCCGTTATTTATGCGGATTGCTATTGAGCTTCACTTAAAGCGCTTGATTGTTGGCGGACTGGAAAAGGTTTATGAAATTGGCCGAGTATTCCGGAACGAAGGTGTCTCAACCCGTCATAATCCAGAGTTCACCATGATTGAACTTTACGAAGCCTATGCAGATTATCGTGATATCATGAGTCTTACCGAGAATTTAGTGGCACACATTGCACAAGAAGTAGCGGGTTCTACTACTATTCAATATGGGGAATATGAAATAGATCTTAAACCTGAATGGAAAAGACTTCATATGGTTGATGCAATTAAAGAATACACCGGTGCAGATTTCTGGAAAGAGATGAGTGTAGAAGAGGCACGCAATCTTGCTAAGGAACATGGCGTTGAAATAAATAACAATATGCTTTATGGTCACATTGTTAATGAATTCTTTGAGCAAAAGGTAGAGGAAAAGCTAATCCAGCCAACCTTTATTTACGGCCATCCAGTAGAGATTTCTCCACTTGCCAAGAAAAATGATGACGATTCAAGGTTTACAGACCGTTTTGAATTATTCATAGTAGCACGTGAACATGCAAACGCGTTTACCGAGCTGAATGATCCGATTGATCAAAGAGAACGTTTTGAATCGCAGTTAAAGGAACGTGAACAAGGAAACGATGAGGCCCATATGATGGATGATGACTTCGTTGAAGCACTAGAGTATGGAATGCCGCCTACAGGGGGATTAGGAATCGGAATAGACCGCCTGGTTATGCTGCTTACAAATTCACCATCTATCCGTGATGTTCTATTATTTCCGCTTATGCGTCATAAATAAGAGTTTAAAAAAGTGCCGGGACTACTGGCACTTTTTTAATACAAACAGGAAAGAGAAGTTAGAATATTTTTACTTTGAATTATTTCATAAAAAAGCGAAAAACACTCTTGCACTGGGTCTCCAATGGTGGTATATTAATATCTGTTGCTGCGAGACAGTGACATTGAAAAAAAGAAGTTAAAAAAGATATTGACTTTCAGTTAATATCTTGGTAAGATGATAAAGTCGCTTTTAGGCGATAAAGAAATTGTTCTTTGAAAACTAAACAAACAAGATCGTGCAAACAAACAATAAATTATTAGTTTCATCTATGAAACTAAGCCAACGTA
>NTXX01000032.1 GCA_002559145.1 Bacillus sp. AFS006103 | reverse complement strand
GAGATAAAGGAAACACGAAGAGCCGAATGCGCATTCGTGCTTGACTTATCGTAGGGCGGAGAGCGAAGGGCACTAGCCGCTAGGGCGCTGGAGCTAGACAATTTTCAAAGTCAAAATTTCTTATCTTTCAAAAAAGACTTGTGTACACGCGTGGACACAAGCCTTTTTCATTTCGGCAAACCTTTTACTAAAAATACTTTCATGATTTCTGCGATTTGTTCGGAACTTAACGGCTGATGATTTCTTTCCCAGTCTGAAACCAAGGCAATATACATTTTTAAAAGAAGAAAGCTCGACAGTTCTGTGTCGGTTGGCGGGATTGCTCCTTTAGCGATGGCCAGATCCATTTTCTTCTTTAAGTAGGCAATAATTTCATCCTCAACATGCTGAAGCATTTCCGATACCGCTAAAGTCCCCATTTCTGTTTCCTCTTGGACCAATTTAATCATCAGTTGGTGCTGCGAGCGAAATTCTAATAAACGGTATAACGCACGATGGACATTTTCAGTAAATGGTAATTCCGGTTCGATGACAGCTTCCGCCTCCGCCATCATTTCTTTTACCAACGATGAGATGATCTCTTCAAACAATTCTTCTTTATTTTTAAAAAAAGTATAGATTGTTCCTTTTCCAACATTAGCTAGCTTTGCCACTTGATCCATCGTCGTTGCTTTATAGCCAAATAAGGAAAAAGACTTAGTTGCCGCCTCTACAATCATCTTTCTTCGATCGGTTGCCATATCAACCTCCGTTGACCAATTTAGTTTTTTGGTCACTTTTATTTTACTCAAATATACCATAAATTAAACTTCGGTTCAATTTCTGATATGGGAATATGTTAATAGTCTCCTAAATAATTTAATTTCTCAAAATGTTAACAAAGTATACATTGTTTTCCAGTAAAACATCTCCAAATTTTCTATAAAATGTACTTGTGCTGTACAAATAGAAAGGAAGTGGCCTATGCCGTTTAAATCACGTACTAAATCAGATGAATTAAAGATTCTGTCTTACTTAAACACACGAATGAATTTACTTGAAAATGACAAACAGTACCTTTCAAACCTTAAAAAAGGGTTCGAGGGGGAAGTGATGTTTGACTTGTTAACCGAAAAGCTTCAGTGCAACTGTTTGATCCTAAACGATTTGTTGCTTAAGGTAAACCATACAACGTTTCAAATCGATACATTGATCATCAAGGATGCACTTCACTTTTTCGAAGTGAAAAATTTTCAAGGCGATTATTATTATGAAGATAAGGAATTTTACTCAAATAAGTCTGATATTGAAGTTCTCAATCCACTCGTCCAAATCCAACGAGGTGAATCCTCGCTCCGAAAATTACTCCATAAACATGGTTTTAATTTCCCTATTACCTCAAATGTTGTATTTATCAACCCTGAATTTACCCTTTATCAAGCACCTAAAAACCAACCTATTATTTACCCGACACAAATTAATGGTTTTATAAAAAACTTTGACCGAATTTCATCAAAATTAAATGGCAGGCACAGAAAGCTAGCAGAACTTTTAGTTTCATTGCATAGTGCAAAGTCTCCTTTTACCCAAGTACCCAGCTACGATTATCACTCGCTGAAGAAGGGAAATACCTGTTTCGTTTGCCATTCTTTTTCTATGACTGTCGAAGGAAGAGTCTGTAGGTGCCTGAATTGCGGGCATGAAGAGTTAGTTGAAACGGCTATTTTGAGGAGTGTCGAGGAATTAAGGATCCTTTTTCCAGGCATTAAAATAACAACAAATATAGTTCACGAATGGTGTAGGATAGTTGAATCTAAAAAGAGAATAGGAAGAATTCTTGAGAATAACTTTAAAATTTCGGGTGTTCATCAGTGGGCATTTTACGAGTAAAAACACGAACTTTTCCCTTAATTGTTTATATTTACTCCAAAGCTTACTATTAAGAAGAATTTTCCCACTGAATTTAATCAATGAAAGACATTTCCTCCTCCTTTTTGGTGAGAAGTGTCCTTCATCGGCCTTATGAAAGACATTTCCTCCTCTTTCCTGGTGAGATTTGTCCTTCATCAGCCTTATGAAAGACATTTCCCCCTCCTTTTGGGTGAGAATTGTCCTTCACTATTCCTCTTCATTTCCTCCACTAATAATATGACCCTTTGCGTCATAAACAGTTACTTTCAATGGCAAGGTTATTTTATCTTTCGAGGTAATATACCACACCCACAAATTATCCCGAAGGAAAAACTTATTTGGCTGTATAATATCGCCTTTATTTTTAATAATGATGGTCTTTGCCTTGTTAGTGGCAAATCCGCTGATCACGGAAAAATCCGTTTGGACATTATTTCTCACAGTCCAGCTTATTGGCCCTCTTTCTACTTTCTCCTCTTTGAACTCTTGGAAATACAATAATGGATGAATCATCTTAACTATTTCGGTATGGTCTTTGCTGATAAGCACAGGAAGGATTCCCAGTTTACTCTCGGCAAAAGCTAGATTCGAATGGGTATCCATTAAAATAACTCTTTTGCAATCCCCATAATGTGCTGATACTTTTGCACAAATCTTTTCCTCTAAGGATGTAGAACCTGGACTTGGTGCAGGACTTGGTGCTGTTATAGGAAGTGATGTCGAAAAGTAACCTACCGCAATTAACCCTAAACAGAGTAATGCTCCTAAAAATTTTTTACTCACCCCAATCGCCCCCCAATGTATGGAACTTGTTCTACTTCAATTTTATTATAAACCTTCTTCTGTATTAATTAAGTATTAAAAAGGCAGCATCAGGATGGATTCTGCTAAAGATGTTCAACATTTAGAATTATTTTACAATTGCTTCTAAAATATTGTTATACTAAAAATGGAATTATTTATCACATTTTTCAGAATTGGAAGGTATCTTTTCAGGAAGTAGGGTTGTGATGTTCATCAAACGTTTCTCCGTGTATATATTAAATCTCTCTATAAAAATAGCTTTACTTTTAATCAGTGTCAGCAGTATTACTTCTCTTCGTTCTTTAGTTTATTTGAATACTAATGGGGGCTTTTCTTCTTCAGATTTTGGATTTTTTCCATTAAATTATCTGAAAACAGTTTATAAAACCTTTACTCATTTATTTACACTTTATGATTCAACGTTTTTTTATTTTGGTCAAGAATATGCTGTTTTTCCTTATATTATAGATACGTACATCTACACAATGGTTGTCCTTTTTTCTGCATTAGTGCTTACTATCTTTGTGTCTTTTCTTTTTTCATATTCATTTCTATTTTTTTCAAAGAATTTTAAAAGATTATTCAAAAGTCTATTGTTACTAATAGATTCCATACCGGACATTATCATTATATTGGGAAGCCAATTATTAGTGATCCATCTTTATCAAGCAACAGGATTTAAGCTCCTCAGGTTGTATGGATTTGGGCGCCATGTTTATCTACTTCCGATTATTTGCTTAAGTTTCGTACCCATCGTCATGGTCATCAAAATTATGATCAAGATTTTTGAAGAGGAAATGGAAGAGCAGTATGTTGAGTTTGCCATTGCAAAAGGTTTATCCCGAACTACCGTGATTTTAAGACATGTCATTCGAAATGTGATGAAATCCTTATATAGCCATATTGGATTAATTTATTGGTATATGTTGTCTTCGTTATTTATTATTGAATTCCTATTTCAAATGCAAGGGTTTACCCCGCTTTTATACAGAGTTAGTGATAGCAGCCTAACTTCAGTAGCAATCATCATGATCTTAATCCCTTTTGGCTTATTGAAAGCTGCTTCTTTCAGATTTTATGAGAGGAGCGTATTAAATGACTAAAGATAATCGGTCAAACTGGATCTTATATTCGATTTTTACTTTTTTATTTCTCTTATTTATCGCAAGTTTCTTATTGGAATTTGGAGTAAATAAAAGCGTTGAGCCTGGGAAATTAATTTATTCTTCAGACGGTAAGGTCTTAAGGCCGCCTTTACCCTCATCTCTGGAACACCCATTAGGAACAGATAAAAATGGAAACGACCTATTCACAAAATTGATCATTGGGTTTAAATACACGTTTATCATTTCCATTGTCGTTACACTTATTAGAATGTTAATAGGGATTTTTTGTAGTCTATCAGTTTTATATTTTCTTAGGCCATTAAAGGCTTATATTGAATCATTGTTAACTCCCTTTCTTTATGTTCCCGCTTTTATTTTATTTTTCCTATTAGCTAGTGAAGAGGAGATTATCATCAACAAGTATGGGAGTCACTTCTTTACATTTTATCAGGTGCTTATTATCGTGATAATCGGAACCCCACCTTTAATAGAACTTTTAATAAAGGAATTTGAACTCCTTTTAAATAAGGACTATGTTATTGCGTCAAGATTACTCGGAGCAAGTAAATTTCATATCTCAATAAGACAGATTTTCCCCGTCTTCAAAAAGCGATTTTATATTGTCTTCCTTCAGCAAACCATTGCTACCATTATCTTATTAACTCATCTTGGTGTATTCCAGAAATTTATTGGAGGAAAAGCCAAAGGGGGGATTATTGGCGATGAGGATAGATTCTTATCACAATCCGGTGAGTGGGGAGGTATGATCGGTCAAAGTATATTTGATATGGTTCATTACCCTTGGCTGTTACTTTATCCTGCCTGTGCCGTGGTTGGGTTAATACTGTTATTGAACATTATCATTAATCGATTAGACAGTCACTAAAGTTAAGAGTGGGAATATAAGATACGTATTAAGAAAAAAATGGCCCAAACCTATTTTGGTTTGGGCCTTTGTATGTCAGTTTAGGATCTTTTTTGTTCAGTTTATGCCAATTGCTGATATTGCTCAACAATCCCTTTAAACAAAATCGATGTGGAATCAAGCTCGGTATACTTCATGATCGCCGCTTCAATTCCTTGTTCACGGATTGTCGTTTGGACCTGTACTGCTTCCTCATCACTTTGAACGTCGTAAGAAAGTGCAGCCGCAATTCCCTTCAGAAGAAATGTCGGTTCCGTACCGAACACTTCTACAAATTGTCTAGCAGGGCTCACAAGTCGATCATTTGGCCCTAGCTTACGAATTGGTGAACGTCCGACTCTGGTTACTTCATCAACAATATATTCATTTGAGAAGCGTCCAATAATCTTTTGAATATATTTGTTATGCTCTTCTCCGTTAAATCCGTATTTCTTAACTAAAAATGCGCCGCTTTCTTTCAGTGCGCCTTCTACTAACTCACTTATTTGCTTATTTGCCATTGCACTATTAATGGTTTCCATTCCATAATGATAGCCAAAATAGGCTGCTAGGGCATGACCAGTATTCACTGTGAATAACTTCCGTTCAATGAAGGGAACTAATTCCTTAACATAAGTTATTCCCTTAACTGGCGGCTTCTCGCCAATAATTTTTGGCTCTTCAACCACCCACTCATAAAAGGGCTCCACCTTAACCATTAGCTTGTCTTCATTGACTTGATTTGGAACAATCCGGTCAACAGCAGAATCTGGAAAACCAAATCGCCCGTCAAATTGTGCTATTTCATCTGCAGTTAGTTTTTCATAAATCTTTTCTTTTAAAAAAGATGTACCGCCAATCATGTTTTCACACGCGATAATATTAAGCGGCTTATCGGTTCGTTCCATCCGCTTCCGTAAACCATCTGCCAACAAATTCGCTATAAACGGTAAAATGTTGGGACCAATGGCTGTCGTTACAAGATCAGCCTCAGCAATTGCGTCGATTACTTGTTCAGGGTTTAGCGCACTATTAATCGCCCTCACGTTTTTGATAACGACTTCCGCTTGTGTTGGTTCTGCAAGAACCACGCGATATTCCTTCTTTTCATTGAGCAAGTCCACAATTTCACGATTGACATCAACAAAGCAAGTTTCATAGCCTGAATGATATAATAAATTACCAATAAAGCCGCGGCCAATATTTCCGGCACCAAAATGAATCGCTAACATTTAGTTCACCTCTTCAAAAATGGCTAAAATCTCATCGGCTGATTTTGCAGCGACAAGTTTTTCGATATTTTCTTCTTCGGAACATACAATGGCAATACTTGATAGAATGTCTAAGTGTTCATTATCTTTACCGGCGATGCCAATTAGCAGCTTGACGATATTTCCATTACCAAAATCAACCCCTTGAGGAACCTGAATGAAGGAAATCCCTGACTCCTTCACAAATGGCTTGGAATCCTCCGTACCATGTGGGATTGCAACAAAATTCCCCATATACGTAGTAGTTAGTTCTTCTCTTTCAAGCATTTTTTCAATATAGTTTGCATCTACATACCCTTTGTCCACAAGAATGCTTCCTGTTAACCTAATTGCTTCTTCTTTTGAACCTATTACTGCATTTAATAGAATATTTTCTTTTGCTAAGATTGCCTTTGACATATTTATACACTCCTTAAAATGTTTAATTTCTCATTAAAAAATTGATCAAATCTTACGGTGAGATAGGCTAATATTTCTTCCTTATCGTCAGACTGGAATACAGAAATACTCTCTTCACTTTCAATTAGCAAGGAGCTAAGATAACTCAGGACTTCTAATGAGCTCTCAGCTGTTTCCTCAGGAGATAACATTAATACGATTGACTTTATTTCCATTTCCTTTTGATCCATCCCTACAACCTCAATCGGCTTTTGAGTGACATAGATTGTGAATGTTTGTGTGATTACATGAGCTGACCGTGCATGGAATAAAGCCATTGACGTACCAGGAATACCTAAACCCCCGAGTTTTTCTCTTTCGAATATTGCATCGACGACCGCTTCTGTATTATTAATCTTTTTGTTAACTAATAATTCTTCGCATGCTCGTTTAATAATAGTAGTTACGATCCCTTCGTCATTAATTCTTGTTACCTCAAATCCTTCCAAGATCGTAGCGATTGTCTGGGCATATCCCTGAATGCTTTTCATTTCTTCGATGAGCATCCTTGTATTTTTCTTACTTATTTTATCAATTAAGGAAACTGGAAATTTCTTTTCCGATCCATTAATGATGATTTGTTCATTAATAAATGAGCGAATCTTCTCGATTTCATCTTTATATAAGATTGGACTAACTAATATATAATCCAAGTGGTAATCAGGAATCGGGATCGTTGAAATAATCAGTTGATAGTTATCCGCTTTCATTTTCTTAAATTCCATAACTGATACATTCTGGATTTGCTTTAGCTCCGGGAACTCTTGTTGTAATCTCGTTGCAAGCATCTTAGACGTCCCAATTCCACTAGAACAAATAACTAATGTTCTTAATTGAAGGATATCCTTGTTAGCTAAGATAGCCGCACCAAAGTGCATGACCAGATAACCAATCTCCTCATCAGGAACATAAAACTCATGAAACACCTGTTCAACTGCTTGTTTAACAGTAGCAAATAATTCGGCATAATCTCGCTTAATTTTATCCAATAAGGGATTACTTATCCCCATCTTTTGTTTAATTCGATAGATGGCAGGCTTTAAATGAACAACCAGCCCTTCGAATAGGGAACGATTAGTTGTTAAGTCTAATCCCACTCGTTTCCCAACCATGTCCATTAAATTCCTCGATTTAATGGCTATTTGTAAACTGGAATCCTCAATTAAATATTCATTATCATGTCTGAGCTTTGCACCCTTTAAGTGCATCGTAATATAGGCAATCTCTGCTTCTGGAATTTCAATTTGAAAAACTTGCTCCAATTGAGCGACAATTTTTTCTGCAAATTTATACTCCTTCGATGATTGATGATTCTCCAAGTAAGAATGGTTGATCTTGATCCCTTCCCCTTTTTGAATTCGTTCAACCGCCAAGGCCAAATGAACAACCAAACCAATAAAGGCACTATCCGCTATATTAAATGGTAAATCCTGAATGATTGATTCAACGATTTTTTCAACGGTGAGCAGTTTTTTCTTTTCCACCAGCCCGAGAAGTCTTTCAGAAATTGTATTAATTTGCTGTGTGGACCGCTTTTGAATATTTTCTCTTGCTAGTGAAAGAATTTCTGATTCATCGAGGTACTCAGAAATTAAATTACTCATCGCTCTTCGTTTCGCACCTTCATCGCCTTCAATTTCAACCCCATAGCCTCTTCTTCTAATCAATGCTAATCCAAACGTTTGCAATCTTTCTTCCAATTTCGTTAAATCAGCACTAACCGTTGCAATGGTAACATTTAGATCATTGGCGAGGCCTAATAGCTTTACCGGCCCATTCGATTCCAACAAAGCACACAAAATGATTGTTTGTCTTTCATCAGGAGTATATTCGGTATGAAAAAGATTAAACAAAAATAGTTCAAGTTCGCCAATTTTCTCCTTACTTCCGCTAATTTGAACGCCTACGCCTGACTTTTTTTGTAAGGAAAGGTCATATTCTGTTAATATGTCTTCAACATTCTTTAAATCTCGATGAACGGTTCTACCGCTCACCCCAATTTGATCTGCGAGGTCTTTCACGGTTATCTCGTCTTTTTCAGTTAACAAGATTTCAAGAATTTGTCTTTCTCGTGCGGAAATATACATGATCTCACTCCGTGTAAAGTATTTTAATCCTCGTCCCCCAATCATCAGATGTTGCCAAAATTATAATTAATATCCACAAGTTAATATTAATTCAGCAAAAGCCTTTATACAACTAGAGGATAATCCAAGTTCGTCATAGGAATTGTTGACATAATTAAAATAAACAAAAACCTAGCACATCGGCTAGGCATTTGTTCTTTTATTTCTTTAAAGCTTCAACTAATTCATCATAACGAGGACTATTTAGGAAATTTTCTACTGAAATATGATTTGCACTTGGAAGCTTTGCTTTGGCACGATCTGTTAAATCCTTGTGGGTTACGACTACATCGGCATCACTTGGTAAATTATTAATCGCTGTATTAATGACAGTGACATCGATACCAGCTTTCTTCATTTTGTTTCTTAAAATAGAAGCACCCATCGCACTTGAACCCATACCAGCGTCACAAGCAAAGACAACTTTATTAACCGTTTCTGCATTAATAGCTTTTTCACTAGTTAACATTGAAGAAACAGAGCTCTTTTTGCCTTTCATTTCTTCCATTTTTTCTGTAGCAGAAGTTAAATCTTCATCTGTCGACTTACTAGTCTTCAAGATTAATGATGCAACGGCGAAGGAAACAACAGTTGCTACTAGGACACCCGCCAATACTCCAAGGTAATTTCCTTTTGGTGTCATCGCCATAAGAGCGAAGATACTACCTGGTGATGGTGCTGCGACAAGACCTGCACCAAAAAGGTTAAATGTAAAGACTCCACTCACACCACCAGCCATAGCTGCAAAGATTAACATAGGTTTCATTAAGATATACGGGAAGTAAATTTCGTGAATACCACCCAAGAAGTGGATAATTACTGCACCAGGAGCTGTTTGTTTTGCTGTACCTTTACCAAAAAGCATAAACGCTAGTAAGATCCCTAAACCAGGACCAGGGTTAGTTTCTAGTAAGAAAAGAATTGATTTTCCTGCTTTTGTTGCTTGCTCAATCCCTAAAGGACTTAAGATACCATGGTTAATGGCGTTATTAAGGAAAAGTACTTTTGCTGGTTCAATAAAGATGTTCGCTAATGGTAACATATGATGGTCGACAATAAATTGTACACCAGAAGCTAATACCTTACTCAATGCTTCAACAACTGGTCCAACACCTTTATATGCTACTAAAGTTAACGCACCGCCAAGAATACCTGCAGAAAAGTTATTAATAAGCATTTCAAAGCCTGATTTGATTTTCCCATGGATTGCCTGGTCAAACTTCTTGATAACGTAACCACCAAGAGGTCCCATAATCATGGCTCCTAAAAACATCGGAATGTCAGTCCCAACGATAACACCCATCGTTGCTGTTGCACCGACCATACCACCACGAATATCATAAACCATTCTACCACCAGTAAAACCAATTAATAGTGGCAGTAAGAACGTGATCATCGGCCCAACTAATTTAGCCATATCTTCATTTGGTAACCAGCCAGTTGGAATAAATAAGGCGGTAATAAGTCCCCAAGCAATAATTGCTCCAATGTTTGGCATGACCATTCCACTTAAATAACTACCCATTTTTTGAATTCTGACTTTTACATCTGATTTATCATTAACTTTTTCATTCATTATTTTGTCCCCCTCTTTATAAAATATAATCTGCTATAATTTCTATCTTTATAATAAAGCGTTTCCAAAGACATATCTATTTTTACAAAAATGCAATTTGTCATTATGATTGTTGACAACATTAATAATTCTTTAAAATACAAAAAAATCGAAGAGAAGAAACAGGGCTAGATGCCTGGTCTCTCTTCGATTTTTAAATACTTATTTACGTTTACTCAACTGTTACTGATTTAGCTAGGTTACGCGGTTTATCAACGTCGCAATCACGATGCAAGGCTGCGTAATAAGCTATTAATTGCATAGGTATGACAGAGATAAGTGGTGTTAATAATTCATGTACTTCTGGGATGACGAGGCTATCTTCGTCCATTTCTAACCCCTTCATTGAAATGATACAAGTATTTGCGCCACGGGCAGCAACCTCTTTCACATTTCCACGGATGCTTAGGTTCACGCCTTCTTGGGTAGCAAGTGCGAATACGGGAGTCCCCTCTTCAATTAAAGCAATGGTACCATGCTTTAATTCTCCGCCGGCAAAACCTTCAGCTTGTATATAAGAAATTTCTTTCAATTTCAAAGAACCTTCTAAAACTACATAATAGTCGACACCGCGGCCAATGAAGAAAGCATTACGTGTGACTGCTAAATATTCTCTTGAAATTTGCTCAATCAACTCTTTGGAGTCACAAAGAACTTCCATAGCGTTTGCAATAATTCCAAGTTCATGAATTAGATCAAAATCCACAGTGATATTTTGACTTTTTGCTGTCACTTCAGCCAAAATAGCCAGCACAGCTAATTGTGCAGTATAGGCTTTCGAAGAAGCAACGGCAATTTCAGGACCCGCATGCAGCAAAAGTGTATAATCCGCTTCACGAGAAAGGGTTGAACCTGGAACATTGGTGATGGTTAACGTTGGATAACCCATTTCTTTTACTTTTACAAGAACCGCACGACTATCTGCCGTTTCCCCACTTTGCGAAATGAAGATGAACAACGGATTCTTTGTTAGAAGCGGCATATTGTAAACAAATTCACTAGCAATATGAACTTCCACAGGAACCTTTGCGATACTTTCAATGAACTGCTTGCCAACAAGACCAGCATGATAAGAAGTTCCAGCTGCAATAATGTAGACACGATCAGAAGCATTCATCGCATGGATGATTTCGGGGTCAATTGTTAATTCCCCTTGCTCATTTTGATAGGTTTGAATAATCTTACGCAACACAAGCGGCTGTTCATCAATTTCTTTTAACATATAGTAGGGATAGGTTCCCTTTTCGATATCACTTGCATCAAGTTCTGCTGTATATGGCTTACGGCTGATGATCTCTCCGTTAAGATTTTGAATGATCACTTCATCCTTTGAAACAAGAACGATTTCTTTGTCCACTAATTCTAGATACTGATTCGTTACTTGCAGCATCGCCATCGCATCACTGGCAACCACATTAAAGTCGTCCCCTAATCCAACTAATAGAGGGCTTTTGTTTTTGGCAACATAAATGGTTTCATTATCTTGTGCATCTAATAAGGCAAGCGCATAGGAGCCATGCAATAACGTTAATGTTTTACGGAATGCCTCTAATACTTCTAATCCTTCTTTAACGAATAACTCAATCATCTGAACAATGACTTCTGTATCTGTTTCGCTCGTGAAGTTGGCATCTGCTAGATATTCACGCTTTAAAAGGTCATAGTTCTCGATTACTCCATTATGAACAAGCGTAAACCGACCGGATGTACTTTGATGAGGGTGGGAATTTGTCTTGCTAGGTACCCCGTGTGTTGCCCAACGTGTATGGCCAATTCCGATGTTTGCAGAAACAGTTTCATCAACGATATTACGTAAATCAGCAATACGACCTTTTTCTTTAAAAACATGAACCCCATTTTCGTTCTTAACAGCAATCCCCGCTGAATCATAGCCTCTATATTCAAGCTTTTCTAAGCCTTTTAATAAAATTTCCTTTGTATCATGATTCCCAATATATCCAACAATTCCACACATTTTCTATTCCTCCCTGATATAGGGGGCAAGAATGCTTTGGAGGCTTATGCTTGCCCCCTTATCTCTGTTTTAGTAGGTATCTGTCTATACCTGTTGAAACATTACGATTAGTATGTGCATTTTCTTCTCTTTGTGCACAGAGTTGCCTCTGTGTTTTAAAGAAGAAATTTTCGGTTGTGCACGTTCAACCGGGAGGTATCCGCCGAACATTCGATAACCCTCCTCCTCGTCAACTAACCCAACCACTTTGGGTAAGTCCAGGCGCTTTATTTTAAAAAAGTTAACTCTTCCTCACAGCCCACCTTTCCAGGTAAAATTGGTAAAATCGCTTTAATAAACAAAGCAACTTCATCGTACACGATTAGATACGCTGCGTCAACTAGTACCTAATATATATATTTTTTTCCAATATCAAACAATACATAATAAACTATGCATAAAGGGACTCACTAGTGTGGGTCCCCCTAACATATTCTTATTCCTTTAATTCCATTTCTTCTTTTACAACTGCAACGATCCGGTTGACATAGGATTCACAAAGCTCCTCTGTTGATGCCTCTGCCATAACACGGACCAATGGTTCGGTTCCTGATGGTCGCACGAGAATTCGACCGTTCCCGGCCATTTCTGCTTCCACTTGCTCAATAACCTCTTTCACCTTAGCATTGTCGGTTACATGATGTTTATCAGTTACTCTTACATTGACAAGCTTTTGCGGGAACTTTTTCATTTCTCCTGCCAACTCTGATAAAGGCTTGCCGGTTGCCTTCATAATATTAACCAATTGTAGACCTGATAATAAACCGTCACCCGTGGTGTTATAGTCTAGGAAGATAATATGGCCGGATTGTTCGCCGCCCAGATTAAAACCATTTTTCTTCATTTCTTCGACCACATAACGGTCACCTACAGCAGTCGGTACACTATGGATTCCATGTGCCTCAAGTGCTTTATAGAAGCCAAGATTACTCATGACCGTGGATACAATCGTTCCATGCTTTAAGCGACCTTGTTCTTTCATATACTTGCCGCAAATATACATGATTTGGTCACCATCTACAATCGTTCCATTTTCATCGATTGCAATCAAACGGTCACCATCCCCGTCAAAGGAAAGACCGACATCGGCGCCTTTTTCTTTTACCAAGGCAGCTAATGCTTCGGGGTGTGTTGATCCGACACCTGCATTGATATTTAGGCCATTCGGTGAAGCTCCCATCGTTGATAAGTCCGCATCTAAATCAGCAAATAAGTGTGCTGCTAGAGAAGATGTTGCCCCGTGTGCACAATCTAAAGCTATATGGATACCTGTAAATTCTTCATCCACACTATTTTTCAAATATTGGAGGTACTTTTGACCACCTTCGAAATAATCCATGACTTGACCAAGATCCGAGCCCACTGGACGAGGCAGTTGATCTTCATGTAAATCGATAAGTGCCTCAATTTCTAATTCCTGCTCATCGGATAGCTTAAAGCCATCAGGACCAAAAAATTTAATGCCGTTATCAGCCACCGGATTATGAGAAGCAGAAATCATCACTCCTGCTTGAGCACCTAAGGCTTTTGTTAAAAATGAAACACCCGGAGTAGAAATGACTCCTAAACGCATAACTTCGGCGCCAATGGAAAGTAACCCTGCCACTAGGGCTCCTTCCAACATATGACCGGATATTCGTGTATCACGCCCGATGAGTACTTTGGGACGGTCGGTATCCTTTGTTAAAACATATCCGCCATAGCGACCTAATTTAAAGGCCAACTCAGGTGTTAACTCGCTATTTGCTACTCCGCGTACCCCATCGGTCCCGAAATATTTTCCCATTATAAAAATCTCTCCTTCAACATGTATTGCTGGATATTATGCATTATTTTTTTCAATCGTAATTTTCGCTGATGACTTATTAGGTTTCCACTTAACTGTCGTCGGGCCCTCCACTTGAATGTCCACTTCATATACCCCTTCTTCTTGAAGGCTGGACAAATCAATAAAGACATTAAAGTCCTTAGATCTCACACGGTTAACATCTGAAATGGGGCCATTTATTAATATATTTACCAACTGATTATCAGGGTCATTTATGGTTGCCTTATATTCAGCGGATAATCCTTGAATTTTTAAAGGTACATCTGAAACTGTTTTCTCTTCTTCTTTTTCAACCACAACGGTTGCTTTCACTGTTTGCGGGGTAACCTTCGTAATACCATTAGAGATAATAACGGGTAAAGTTAGTGTGGTGTTGTCGGTGATTTTACTGATATCGACCTCAACCCGAACGTTTTCCGTTTTGTTTAAAACATTAACATCCCCGGAAATCGTTGCTTCCTTTTCATCGATTTCAATCGATTTAATCGTCACACCCTTTGGTGCGGTACCATTCCTCACAATTTTTATCGGAACAGTCTTACTATTACTTTTTACTGGAATGGTGATTTCTACCTTTTCCGGATTAACCTCAACATTTAACTTATTTAATTCCTTGTCAAGAACCTGGATGCTGGCTTCCTCTGAAATGGTTTCTGTCAGTTTATTCTTTTCTTCAAGGGTCGCTTTTACATAGCTAATCCTGTCGATGACACTTTTGGCACCGGTAATCTTCACTCTATTGGGCTCGACCACTGGTTGTCCAGCAGAATAGCCCTCCTCTATTTGGCTCGAATTAAATTCTGCCTCTACTTTAAATTCCTTCGTGATCTTTTCCTGAACGGAAACATTCACTGTTGATGGTTTCATAGTCGCAGTCAATTTATCAGACAGATCTTTGACTTTTAACTTCACCTTCTGTTTTCCAATATTAGCTTTTGATAAATCTACATAAACTTCAAAGTTCTTTAACGCTTTGGCAGACTTAATATGCGTTAATGGGCCTTTTAAGGTGATATCAACCGTAGCTGGAATTCCAGACACCACTAAATTCTTCGTATCATAATAAACCTTAACAGGAATATTTTTTATGGTTTCTATTGATTGCTCGCCGGGGACATTTACATCCGTTATTTTTTTCCCTGTATGTGGTACAGAGGAATATAAAAGTACAGCTAAAAGCAATGCAAGAATTTTAATAAACCAGGGATTATCCATCAATTTATCCATTATTTTTTCCCCTCCAGTTCCAACGGGCTGAAGAAGCTTGTTTTGTCTTCAAATGAGTGAACAATTCACTCGTAAGTAATTCTTTCAGTTGCTCTGTATTAATCGCGCGATGAAGCTCCCCGTTCTTGGTAAGCGAGATATGACCTGTCTCTTCTGACACAATGATTGTAACACTGTCCGTTACTTCACTTATTCCTAAAGCGGCCCGATGCCTGGTTCCCAGCTCCTTAGAAATAAACGGACTTTCCGATAATGGCAGATAGCATGCGGCAGCTGCGACATTATTTCTCTGGATGATGACTGCACCATCATGGAGCGGTGTATTTGGGATAAAAATATTAATCAGCAATTCAGAAGAAATATTGGAATTTAACTGAATACCTGTTTCTATGTAATCGCCCATTCCTGTTTCTCTCTCAATCGAGATTAATGCCCCAATACGGCGCTTTGCCATATAGTCCGTTGCCTTAATAATCGCTTCAACTGTCTTTTCCGGATTTTCTTCATCCGGATTACTACTTCTCGAAAAGAACTTCCCTCTGCCCAATTGCTCAAGAGCTCTCCTAAGTTCCGGCTGAAAAATGATAATAATCGCAAGAAACCCGTATGTTATCGCCTGTTCCATCATCCAGCTTAACGTTTGGAAGCCTAGAAACTCGCTGACAACTCTAACTAGCAGGATAACCAGAATGCCTTTTAGCAATTGAACGGCTTTCGTTCCTCTAATCACATTAATCAACTTGTAAATGACATACCATACGAGGGCAATATCAACAATACTAGCTAAATACTTCCATAATTCGAAATCAGCAAACGGCATTGTTCTTCCTCCGTAATTTTCTTTAACACATATAAATTACAATCTATTTATTATATCATAAATACCTGTTGTACCTATTATATGTATAAGCTTAAAAAAACAAATCACTCCGCCAGAGTGATTTGTTTTTACTTAGTTTCCGGTTGGTCTCCAAATATTTGCAAAACATCCTGCGTAGTCTTTTTAATATGGTACCAAATCCAATCAAATACCTCATTTACTTCATCAATTTGCCCTGTTACATGCCCCGCCGAGGCCAAATACTTCTCACCATTTATGACGGTCACATCACCTTGGACTTCACCCTCTATATCCAAATTCCCATTTCGGACAATAACATCACCTATTACCGTTTCACCCTTAGGAACAATGACCGTATTATTTCTTACCACTAAGTTCTTTTGCTTCGAAACAGAAAAGTCTTTATCTTGATTCCAAGTAGAGAATAAGCTTCCCATCATTAATATGAAAAATAAGGAAGCGGCAGCAAGCAAGGGATGGTTTTTCATCCAACGCTGCATCCAAATCCTTCGTTTCTCTTTTGGTAACCTGGATAATACGTTGGCTGTAAAATTGTCTGGGGCCTGCATCGTAGATATACTTTTGACAAAAGCGACCGTCTTTTTAAGTTCGTTAAATAAACTTTCACATTCTTTACAGCTTTGGAGGTGTTCTCTTAATACTACTTCTTGCTCAGGTGTAATTTCGTCATCTAAATATTCATGCATTAGTTCGATGATTTGTTCTGGACACATTAACAGTTTCACCTCTTATCACACATAGCGTAATTGTTGTCTTAATGCTTCCCGGCCACGGTGAATTCTTGTTTTTACCGTTCCCAGGGGTAAATCTAGAATTTCACTTATTTCGTTTAAGGACAACTCTTCCATATATTTCAATACGATGGCTGTCCGATATTTGTCGGGCAGTTTTAAGATTTCTTTCTGGACAGCTTCTTGCAGCTGTAAGCTTTCTAATTCTGACTCTGGCAGCGGTGTATTCGAAGGAATCTGTGAATACATCGTTAACCCTTCCGCCCCTGCTACTTCTGCATCTAAATAATAATCCGGTTTCTTTTTACGCATTCGGTCAATACACAGATTGGTAGCAATTCGAAAAAGCCAAGTAGAAAATTTCAAGTCTTGATTAAACGATTTGATATTAACATAAGCACGGATAAAAGCCTCCTGTGCCATATCCTCCGCTTCATGACGGTTTCCAAGCATTCGGAAACATAGTTGATAAATACTGTTCTTATATATTTCAACGATTTCACCAAAGGCATCTTGATCACCCTTGATTACTTGTTTGATTCTCTTTTTGACTATTGCGTCCATTAAGTTACCTCAGCTCCATTGCTGCTAATCGATAATACGTATCGATAGCAAAAAAGTTTCGTTTTCACGAAAAAACTTCTCAGTACCTTTAATATTAACAAAAATTTACTAAAAGGGCCCAATAATTAGTTTAAAGATTTTAAGAAGGGAGGAAAAGTAACGTTTTTTAGTCTTTAATTTAAAAATGAATATAAAAAAGCTGCAACTCGTAAGAACAACAGGTTCACCCGTTTTCTTTCGAATTGCAGCATTAAGAATTTTACAATAACTTTTCCCCGAATAAGGAACCCATCAATTCAACAGCCACTTTTGCTGTTTTATTTTTTTCGTCTAAAATTGGATTTACTTCAACAAATTCCGCTGAGGTAATAATCTTAGATTCTTCTAACATCTCCATCGCCAGATGACTTTCTCTGTAGCTGATCCCACCTATAACTGGTGTTCCAACGCCAGGAGCATCATTAGGGTCTAAGCCATCTAAATCAAGAGATAAGTGGACACCATCTGTCTTATCTTTCAGGTAAGCGATGGTTTCTTCCATTACTTTCGCCATCCCCATCCGATCAATTTCATGCATGGTATAAACTTTGATTCCTATTTCTTTTATTAAATCTTTTTCTCCATCATCCAGTGCTCTTGCACCAATAATGACTACATTTTCAGGTTTAACTTTTGGACCATATCCACCGATATTAGTTAATAAGTTGTGGCCTAACCCAATACTTACTGCCAAAGGCATCCCATGGATATTACCAGATGGGCTTGTCTCTGCCGTATTTAAATCACCATGTGCATCATACCAAATGACACCAAGGTTTTTATAATGTTTAGATACCCCTGCTAACGTACCAATTGCAATACTATGATCCCCACCAAGTACCAACGGAAACGCACCAGATTGGACTGCATTATCTACTTTATCAGCAAGCAGCGCACTTTTTTCGGCAACTAAATCTAGATTCCGCAAATTGGATTCTTTATCCACCACTACTTCAGGTCTGCCAATTGGAATATCACCAAGATCATGTACTTCATCAAATAGTGGCTTTAGTCGTTCCACAATCCCAGCATAACGGATGGCACTAGGTCCCATATCTACCCCACGTCTCATTTGACCTAAATCCATCGGCATTCCAATAATTGATAACTTGTTCATATTCATTCCTCCTACCCCTTTATGTATTCTATTTTAACCGCTTTCATACCAATGACTCAACTCGACAAAATTATGTATATATATACGGAAAAAAAGCGGAAGCGCCCGTTTAGCGCACGACAGGACTGGAGCGCTCCAACTGAGATAAANNAAGGAAACACGGAGAGCGTAGCGATTCGATGTTGACTTATCGTAGGGCGGAGTGCGAAGTCCACTAGCCGCTGGGCGCTAGAGCTGGATTCAGAGAACCATTTCAATGTTATCACGATAAATTAATTTATTATCTCGTATATAAACAAAAAACCTTAAACCACAGATTGGCTTAAGGTATAAATAGAAAGAATAAAGGACCTTGGATTCAATCTCCAAAGTCCTTTACTGTAATTATATGAGCCATGAAGGACTCGAACCTTCGACCCTCTGATTAAAAGTCAGATGCTCTACCAACTGAGCTAATGGCTCTCTGGCTGGGCTAGCTGGATTTGAACCAACGCATGTCGCAGTCAAAGTGCGATGCCTTACCGCTTGGCTATAGCCCAATAATGAGATGATAAAATATAGTATGTCCAACTTTTTTTTTAATATAATGGTGGAGGGGGACGGATTCGAACCGCCGAACCCGGAGGGAGCGGATTTACAGTCCGCCGCGTTTAGCCACTTCGCTACCCCTCCA